>NZ_MAOC01000027.1 GCF_001884135.1 Bacillus nitratireducens
CCACAAATAACGGGATAAATAGAAGGGGACAAAACAATTTGTGCCCTTTCTAAAAGTTATCCTTATCTTATATAGGATATATGTTCTGAAACTGCTTTAATAATTTTATCCCAGTCATCGGGGTGATTCTCATGTCCTGTACCTTCAAGGGTTAATAGCTTTGAGTTCGGAATTTCGTCAATAAGTGCGATTCCGTGTTCAAGTGGAAGAGCTGTATCGTCCGTACCATGAATTACTAAAGTTGGTACCAGTATTGATTTAAGTATACCCTCATAAGAATCATCACCTGTTAGGAGGGCGTGATTAAACATACTTAATAGATTGTTAGCACGTTCTATTTCTTGTTTTACTTGTTTCAAAGTTCTTGATTCATCAAATATACGCTTTGGTCCACAGAGTAGACGTGATCCTGTAACTAAATATTTCGCTATAACATCTTTATTTGTCCAATCTAAATTTGTACCATTAGCATGATGTGTCAAAATTCTTTCATCCATTGGAGGCAAATCACGAGTATTGTTATCAGATCCAATAACGCTTGTCGCTAGTAATGTTAAGGTCAAAATTCTTTCTGGGTGTTTTACTGCAGCAATTTGAGCAATCATACCTCCTAATGACATGCCCAGAAGGTGTGCCTTGTCAATATGATACGCATCGAGTACCCCGATTGCATCTTCAGCCATGTCTGCTACAGTGTAATTGGAAGTCCCAGGCTCATATGTAATAGAGCGCCCAACATCACGGTTATCATAGCGAATGACAAATCTTCCTGTGCTAGCTAACCTTTCACAAAATTCTTCATCCCAATAAACCATTGAACACGTAGCTCCCATAATTAATAATATTGCTGGGTTATTAGGATTGCCAAAGCTTTCTGTACATATATCAATACCGTTTACTTTGAAAACTTGTTCACTCATAGCACACTCTCCGTTTCATTTAAAGGTCATTAATAAATAAAGAGAAATATAACTTTGGGTGTTTCTTAGGCGTAAATTAGATTGTATTTAAGTGAAATAAATGTTTTTTGCACTCATGATGCTTAATTAGTAGAGTAGCATAAATAGCACCTCCTAACATATTTATTGTCATTCAAGGCGGAAAATTTTGAAAAATAATTGTTTGTTATTACAATAAACAGCAAGGGGGAGAGGAAATGAAAGCAATTGTTATTGATCAATATGGTAGTGTTGAAGAATTACAAGAAAGACAAGTTCCTAAACCAGTTGTTAAATGTAATGAAGTATTAATACGTATTCAAGCAACATCTGTCAATCCTGTTGATTGGAAAATAAGAAAGGGAGACTTACAAGAAAAGTTGCGATTTTCATTTCCAATTACATTAGGATTAGATGTTGCTGGAGTAGTTGAGGAAGTTGGAGAAGATGTAAATCATTTTAAAATAGGGGATAAAGTATTTACGAAACCCGAAAATATAGGGAAAGGATCCTATGCTGAATACATTACAGTGAAATCAGATTTAGTAGCACAAATGCCAAATAATATTAGTTTTGAAGAAGCTGCGTCTATACCTCTTGCAGGACTAACAGCTTGGCAAAGTCTTGTGGATTACGCACAAATAAAAGAAAATGATCGAGTATTAATTCATGCTGGAGCGGGCGGAGTAGGGAGTTTTGCAATTCAAATCGCAAAATCATTTGGGGCCTTTGTCGCAACAACTGCAAGTAGTAAAAATGAAGAGTTTTTAAAGTCTATAGGTGCTGACCTCATTATTGATTATAAAAATGAGAAATTTGAAGAGCTGCTATCAGATTATAATATTGTGTTAGATACAATTGGCGGAGAAGTGCAAGAAAAAAGTTTTCAAATTATTAAATCTGGTGGTGTTCTAGTTTCTATCGTTCATGAACCACTTCATGAAGTAAAGGGTATAAGATCAGGATTTTTATGGTTAAAACCAAGTGGAAAGCAATTAGAAGAATTAACTAGTTTGATCCAGGATGGAAAGATAAAACCGATTATTAGTAAGGTTGTTCCGTTTAGTGAACAAGGAGTTAGAGAATCTCATATTTTGAGTGAAAGTCAGCATACTAGAGGGAAAATTGTAATTACGATGGAATGATGTTTACATAAATACACGAGTGGTGACTATAAAAAATAAGAATTGTCACCACTCATATAAACTATAATTTTTGCATGACAAAAGTAATCGCATTCGTATTTAATTGAATGTGTGTACCGTTTCGTACAATATCATACGCTAATTTTTTTATTTCAACTTTTACTTCTTGCCATTCGGTATAAACGCCTTTTAGTGTACGTATCATTTCTTCCGTAGAAAGGTTAATTTCAATTAAAGCATTTAATTCTTGATTCGTTTTCAAGTCAATTTCTTGAATGTTAGAGTTAACTATTAAACAATTGATACCACCACTCTTTGTCCCATTTTTCATAGAGTGAAGCACTTTTTTTAAATCGTCTATTGATCTGACATGTTCTAAACTTGAAACTGCAACGATGTAGTCATAAGTATTAGGAGCAATATAGTAGTCTTCAATTGCTGCTTGTTCCGTTTTTATGTATTCAAATACACCATATTCTTTGCTATAAACTTGTAACTTCATTAAAGCCGAATCAAGTAGATCAACACAAGTAACAGTGCCGCCACTATTCATGATTTTTTGTGCAATCGGAATACTGTTTCTACCGACACCAGAGCCAAGGTCAAGTATTTGTAGGTCTTTCTGTCCTTCAAAATAGTTCAGCATGCCCATAACCGTTTTAACAGGTTTATACAGCCAAGATCCTGCTTCGAATAATTTGTATTGTTCATAGCAAAGATTGTGATACTTTTTCTCTTCTTGTCTTATGTAATCAATTCTGTTCATAGTATTTCAGCTCCAATAGTTTCATGGCGAAATGAATAGGTTGGACAACCTTTAACATTCATTTGAATTCGAAATATACCACCAGCATGTGGGTACTGCTTTAATTCCGCATCCGACATTCTTGTTCTGGCTGTTGTGATATATAAATCGGTCAAATTAGGTCCTCCAAATGTACACGACGTTACATATAAAGCAGGAATCGGAATACTTAAAATCTGTTTTCCAGTAAAGGGATTCCATCTAGTAATCTTCGAGCCTCCCCAATGTGCAATCCATAAACAACCTTCTACATCAATTGTCATACCATCGGGTATACCTTCATTTTCAGGGAAGATGATAACATCTGTTGGATTGCTAATTACACCAGTATGTATATCATAATGAAAACGGATTACTTTTTTTGTAGGTGTATCAATAAAATAAAGGTATGTATCGTCAGGAGACCATGCTATGCCGTTTGATGTATTTACATGTGATACCTTTTTCTCTACTTGGAGATTATTATTTAAAGAATACAAGGAACCGGCGCCACTTATACCATATAAATCAGTAGTGCCTGCCCAAAAGCGGCCAGCCAGATCGCATTTCCCGTCATTAAAACGATTTTCTATTAAATGTGGTTCCGGATCATAAATATGTGTAAGCTCTTCTGTATTTAGATTAAAAGAATAAAACCCTTTTTCTAGAGCTAAAAGTACTACATCATCTAGATACGGAACGACACAGCCGATTTGCTGATTGAGGGCAATCACTCGGTTTGAATTATTAGCGGGGGTATAAATGCATAGTTTTTTCTCCATAATATCAACCCAGTATAAAAGCTGCTTTTTTTCATTCCAACATGGTCCTTCAGCTAAACTTGCTTTAGCATCTAAAACTAATTCTATATTACTGAACAAGATGTTCACCTCTCTTTATAAGATATTTATATAATTCGATAAGAATAGAGGTAAACCTTTTGTGAGAGATTATTAAGATTTGCAATGTCGAAAACAGACCTTTTCAAGTTATTAAAAAATGTATAAACACTGTGAGGAAAATGCATATGATGTTTTATGAGATTGTTTGCTTTTCGTGTAAAAATATATTCCGAGTATACGAAGGAAGTGAAAAATATAAGCGATTTAAAGAGAAACCGAAAGGGACATATTGTTGTGATGAGTGTAGCCACAGAATTCAATTAGAAGCGATAAAAAATTTTTTTAGGTAGTTTTATATTTTTGTTCAGAAAAAATTGACAATAAACACATAATAAATTATCATATGTAAAAATCAATATTTAAAATGGCATTGAAGAGAAGAGTAGTTAAGAAAGAATACGTACAGAGAGCTCTGGTAGCTGAGAAAGAGCGGTATACATCTTAATGAAAAAAGACTTGGAGCTGCGCAAGGAACTAATTTATTTAGGGATGGTGCGACGGGTTCTCCCGTTATAGAGATAGGGTATAAGCATATTTTGCCGTACCTGAAAAGGTTAATATGGTGACGTATTAACAAACTGAGGTGGTACCACGAAGCTAATAACTCTCGTCCTCAAGATGAATAATCTTGGGGGTGGGAGTTTTTTTGTTGTATAAAACTGAAAATGTGAAAATACAATTGAGGTGAGTGGCATATGCATTGGGCGTATGAAGTAGCACATGAATTAATTAGAAAACATCCAAACAAAGAAACTTTTGTTTGTGCAGCTGGAATTAGTCCATCTGGTTCTGTTCATATTGGGAACTTCCGTGAAATAGTAACGACTTATTTCGTTGTAAGGGCTCTGCAAGATTTAGGGAAAAAGACTCGTTTTATCTTTTCATGGGATGATTATGACAGGTTTAGAAAAGTTCCTAAAAATATTGATCCATCTTTTGAAAAATATATTGGTATGCCATACTGTGATATTCCTGATCCGTATGGGTGTCATAACTCGTACGCAGAGCATTTTGAAAAAGAGTTTGAGAAATCGCTCCAAACATTTGGGATTGAAGTGGAATTCATATATCAACATGCTGAATATAGAAGCGGAAGGTATAACGAAAACATATTAGAGTCTATGTATAAAAGAAAAGAAATATATGATATTTTAATGGGTTTTAAAACAGGAATACACAGAGAAGAAGATAGAGAAAACTTTTATCCCGTTACGTTATATTGTGAGAGCTGCGGGAAAGATGCAACAACTATTACACATTTTGATGAAGTATTAAAAACAGTTCTGTATGACTGTGAATGTGGAAATCAAAATAAATTATCCGTATTAAATACAAATCAAATGAAACTGAATTGGAAAATCGATTGGCCGATGAGATGGATGATAGAGGATGTTATTTTCGAACCGGGCGGAAGAGATCATTCATCGGAAACAGGTAGTTATAATGTATCAAAAGAAATTGCAAGGAAAATATTCAATTGTGAAGCCCCTCAATACGTTGCTTATGATTTCATTGGAATTAAAGGGCATCATGAAAAAATGTCCAGTTCTTCAGGGAATAGTATTACACCTAGCGACTTATTAAAAGTGTATGTACCAGAAGTAATTCTTTTTATGTTTGCAAAATATAAGCCTGATGCAGCATTTCATATTGGACTTGATGAAGATGTGATTCGCAATTATACAGAGTATGAGAGATTGAAGGATAGTTATGAAAATAAAACACTCAAAAATGAAGATTTATTTGATGCAATTAAACTTTCTATACTTGATAGCCGATTTAAAGAATATCCAAAGTTTAATCAAGTAGCAGGAACTTTACCGTTATTAAATTTTGATTCATCTATTTTACAAAATATATTAGAGAAAATAGATAGGAGCTATGCATTACCTGAAATGATAGCGATAAGTAATCGTGCTGAGTATTGGATAAGAAACTTTCAATCTAAAAAATTAATTGCGGTAAATAAAGAGAAAAATACGGAGTTTTATAACACATTGGATGAAAGGCAGAAAAAATGGCTAGTAGAAGTTTGTAAAATACTTCGTTCTAATAACGATCATTCTAAACTAATGGAGCAATTGTATACGATTTGTCATCATGAAAATAAAAAAATAATGAAAGAAAATCAAAAACAATTATTTACCATTATTTATAGGCTCGTTATGAATCAATCAAGTGGTCCACGTATACCGTTATTAATACATGTGGTAGGCACCAGAAGATTCATCACATTATTAGATTTCTAAACTACAGTAAAAACAACGCAAGTACTCAAAAAAATAAGTACTTGCGTTGTTTAAGTTTAGTTATCTTGAATACATTTTCGGACATTCATCACCACGTGGTTCATAAAAACAATGGCTTTTAAATTGTCCTGCAAACGGCTGGTTATACCATTCAGGCGGACAAGCTCCAACTGGACGGAAATACCAAAGAGCCCATCGTGCTGGCCAGCGCCATTCACCTTGTAAAACTTTTCTTGCGATTTCTTTTTCTGATTCACGGGCACGTTGATAAAAGTAACCGTATTGAACTGCTTCGAATCCGCCAGGGCTTTGATATACTGCATCACGCACAGATCGAAGCTCTTTAAAATCTAAACAATCACAAAACACACGATTTACGACAACACAGCCAACAAGTTGTTCACCTTGTCGGCCTTCGCCCTCAGCTTCAGCACGGATTAAACGTGCTAATAAATCAACGTCACTTTCGTTGTATGGAATAAGGGGCATTGTAATACCACCTTTCTTAACCTGTTATAGTAAAGAGTGTATGTTTCAAAATGAGCTAAGTGCATTTTTCTTGAAAATAACTACTAATTTTAAAAAGGAGCTTATACAGATAAAAGCTAACTATTATATAGAAGATAAAAACGAAAAAGGAGAGGTACTATGCATCGTATTCATAAAGAACATATCATTTACGCAATGTCACCAGAAAATAATCCATGTATTGAAGTAGAAATTGGGAGCCGTCTTGTATTTGAAACATATGATTGCTTTGAAAATCAAATTGAATCTGAAGATGTTGTGTTTCAAGAGCTAGATTGGAGTCGAATTAATCCAGCGACTGGACCTGTATATATTAAAGACGCAGAACCTGGCGATATTTTAGTCGTAACGATTGAAAAAATTAAAATTGCAGGGCACGGAGTTTTAACGACAGGTGCGAACCTTGGTGTAATGGGTGATAAGTTAAATGAAAATATAGTGAAAATTGTCCCAATACATAATGGACATATTTCATTTTCAAAAGAACTGCAAATTCCAATTAATCCAATGATTGGTGTGATTGGTACTGCACCGAAAGAAGATAGTATTTCATGTGGCACACCGCATGATCATGGTGGGAATATGGATTGTAAAGAGATAAAAGAAGGAACAACGTTATTATTACCTGTAAATGTTCCTGGTGCTCTTTTAGCATTAGGTGATTTACACGCTGCGATGGGTGATGGTGAAATTGGTGTTAGTGGAGTAGAGGTTGCTGGTGAGGTAACTGTAACTGTTCAAATTATAAAAGAAAAGAAATGGCCACTACCAATGGCTATCCAAAAAGAAAAAATAATGACGATTGCTTCAGAGGAATTGTTAGATGATGCAGCGAATCGCGCTGTACGTAATATGGTGACATTTTTACATGAAGAATTAGAAATGTCTAAAGCTGATGCAACTCTTTTATTATCAGCAGCAGGTAATTTAAAAGTATGCCAAGTTGTGGATCCACTGAAAACAGCGCGGATGGAACTAGGAAGGGAATATGTGGAGAAGTTAGGGTTTTCTCTAAGTCAATTTCATATTAAATAAAAAAAATAGAAAAAGGATACTTTTGTATAAAAGTATTCTTTTTCTATTTTACGGATTTTGTGAAAAGAGGTAGTATTTATATAAGTATATTTGAGATTGTGGATCAAAAAGGAGTTCAGAAATGGTCAAAATTATGATTGTTGAAGATGATATGAAAATTGCGGAGCTATTATCAACATATGTTGCGAAATACGGTTACCAAGGAATTATTGTAACGGATTTTCAAAATGTGTTAGACATATTTTTAGAAGAACAACCGGAGTTAGTGTTATTAGATATTAATTTACCAAGTTTTGATGGTTACTATTGGTGTCGTCAAATTCGCGGGGTTTCCACATGTCCGATTTTATTTATTTCGGCCCGTGAAGGTACGATGGATCAAGTTATGGCGTTAGAAAATGGTGGCGATGATTTTATTCCGAAGCCGTTTCATTATGAAGTTGTAATGGCGAAAATCCGAAGTCATTTAAGACGTGCTTACGGAGACTATGCACCGAAACTAGAAGAACGAATGGTTGAGCAACAAGGTCTTTGTTTATATCCCGAAAGACTTGTATTAAAACTTAGGAACCAAGAGATTGATATAACGAGAAACGAAGCCATTTTATTAGAGACGCTAATGAAAAACTATCCGCGTGTTGTGAGTAGGGAAGTATTATTAAATAAATTATGGGATAGTGAATCCTATGTTGATGATAATACATTAAGTGTAAATACAACACGTGTGCGTAAAAAGTTAAAAACGTTACAAATTGAAGGAGCAATTGAAACAATTCGTAGTGTTGGGTATAGATTACATATTACTTGGGATAATGGTATGGAAAAATGATAAGGTTGTTTATACGTGATCATATACCGCTTATTTGTTTTACTGCGATCCAACTACTAGCCATATTCTTAGTTTATTGGTTTGATGGACATAATCATATTTCAACGGCATTATATGCAATGTTTTTAGGTGCTTTTTTTATGGTGAGTTATTTAGTATTTCGTTATTTTACACATCGATCTTTTTATGAACGTTTAGCAAATCCGTTGCAATCTTTGGATGAATCTGTTCAAAAATCTGATTTTGCAGTTTTATCAACTGCGCTTCAAGACTTGCTTGAGGTACAATATCGCCATTATCAAAATCAGCTCCAGATACAAGAGAGAAAAAATAATGATCATTTAACCTTTATGAATCAGTGGATTCATCAAATGAAAACACCTTTATCTGTAATAGAATTAATTACACAAGATGAAGTGGATTCGCGTTTTGAAAGTATTAATGAGGAAACGGATCGGTTGAAAAAGGGGTTAGAGATGGCACTGTATGTCGCACGTTTAGAGGCATTTACACAAGATTTTTATGTAGAAAGAGTACAACTACATAAAATAGTGAATGATTCTGTACATGAACATAAACGCTTTTTTATCCGGAATTTCGTATATCCAGAGCTTGAAATTGATAAGGGTATTACTGTAGAAAGTGATGCGAAATGGCTACAATTTTTAATTGGACAAATTATATCGAATGCAATTAAATATTCATCAGGTAGTAGAGAAAAGATTAAAGTGAAAGCTTGTAAGGAAGGTAATACAGTTGTGCTTGAAATTATCGATAATGGCGTAGGGATACCGAAGCAAGATTTACCAAGAGTATTCAAACCCTTCTTTACAGGAGAAAACGGTAGAGATTTTAAAGAATCAACTGGAATGGGGCTCTATCTTGTATATGAAATTACGAAACAATTAGGACATAGTGTAGAAATCCATTCAGAAGTTGGTAAAGGTACCGTTGTACGAATAATATTTTTTAATGTGTAACAAGTGATTCAGGCTAAAGAACTTTGGAGATAAGTTTTTTAGCCTTGTTTTGTACCACTTGGGAATAAAGAATTTTTTACCTAAGAGAAGTAAAAGCGAATTGTTTATTATTCGTTTATGGTAGGGGGATTGTAATGGATATTCGTAAAATGAGATATTTCATAACAGTGGCAGAAGAATTAAACTTTAGTCGTGCAGCAGAGCGTCTTATGATGGCACAACCTCCTTTAAGTCAAGAAATTCGTAAATTAGAAGAAGAATTAGGAGTTCAACTTTTTCATCGAACGAAAAGAATGGTTGAACTTACGGATGCTGGAAAAATATTTTTAGAAGGTGCGCGGCAAACATTACTTCAAGTAGATAGAACTATTAAAGAAACACAGCTCGCGGATGAAGGGAAGATAGGACATTTAATAATCGGTTTTGTCGATTCTACAGAAACCGTAATAGAGATATTAAAAAGATTCCGAGAACGTTTTCCTAGAATACAGCTTATATTACGCGAGATGACAACAGACCAGCAAATAAAAGCGCTATATGAAAAACAAATTCATATTGGATTTATTCGTTCCAAGCAGAATAATGAAATATTAGCTTCCGAAGTTTGTTCTGAAGAATGTTTAAAATTAGTTTTGCATCAAGATCATCCTTTAATCTCGTTACCTAACATTTCAATCAAATCATTAGTTGATGAACCATTTATTTTATTTCCTCGTCATTTCGGTACAAACTTTTATGATTTAATTATTAGTTACTTTTGGGAACATGGAGTAAGTTTAAATATTGTTCAAGAGGCGATCCAAATGCAAACGATTGTGAATTTAGTTGCAGCAGGAATGGGGATTTCTGTCGTTCCATCATCGGTGGAAAGTTATAAAAAATCGGGTGTCATGTATAAAGACATTCAAGAAAATACACCGAAAATAAATTTATATGTTGGATGGAGACAAGATGAAAGGTCTGTCGTGTTAGAGAACTTCTTAACAGTTGTTAGAGAGGTTTATGCGACTTCACAATTTGAATTTGAAAAGTAAAAGCCCATCTTGATAGGATGGGCAGTGGGAATTTGGAAAGGGAAACTTCTATTTTTATTTTAAAGTCACTGATGATTCAACCTGTTTTACTTGGATCGTACTCAACGAAACCTTTTAGTACGCTATCAATTTGATCCATAATTTCAGGTTGCAATTTAACACTAGAAGCAATTACGTTTTCTCTTATTTGCTCCGGATTTGATGCGCCAATAATTGCAGATGAAACAGCTGGATTTTGTAGCACCCAAGCAACTGCGAGTTGAGATAAGGTAAGATCATTTTCTTGTGCGATGGGTTTAAGTTCCTGAATAGCAGTGAGTACATCTTCATTCATCCAACGTTGCACGAGTTTTTGGAAAAATGGTTTACCAGCATCAGAGTTAGCACGTGATTGATTCGGTACTGGTTTACCAGGTTGATATTTTCCTGTGAGAATACCTTGTGCAAGGGGAGACCAAACAACTTGACCAAGTCCCTCACGTTGGCATGTTGGTATTACATCAGTTTCAATAACTCGCCACAACATCGAATATTGAGGTTGGCTAGCGATAAGTGGAATTTTCATTTCTCGTGCAAGCGCTGCACCGCGGGTAATTTGTTCCGATGTCCACTCACTTACGCCAATATAAAGGACTTTACCTTGTCGTACAAGATCTGAGAAAGCTAACATTGTTTCCTCAAGAGGGGTTGTTGTATCATATCTATGTGCATAATAGACATCGATGTAGTCTGTCTGCAATCGACGTAAAGATGCATTACAATTTTCTAAAATATGCTTTCGTGATAAGCCTCGATCATTTTTTCCGGGTCCAGTCGGATGGCATACTTTTGTACAGAGTTCTATACTTTCTCGGCGTATACCTTTCAAAGATCGGCCAAGTACTTCTTCGGCTATAGTGTCTGAATAAACATCAGCAGTATCGAATGTTGTAATTCCGACATCTAGTGCGGCTTTCACACAGTCATTTGCAGTATCCTCATCTACTTTTCCACCATGGTTTATCCAGTTACCGTATGCAATCTTACTTACTGTTAATCCACTGTTTCCTAGTTTGCTAAATTCCATTGTAGAAGCCCCCCTTAAAAATGATATCTTTATTATAAGAATTGAAATGTAATATGTATAATATATGATTAATGATAAATTTATATAAAAATTATATAAGAGGGAGTGCTTAGAAGTTTACTATTAGGGAAATCTAAATCCAGTAGTACAACAAATGTTGTTTGTGCTTGATCGATATGAAGTTCAGATATGATAAATAGATCTAAAAGAGAGCAATCTTTATAACAGCACATATAATTACATTTACTCATATAGTACTATCATGGTACAATATGGTTACTAACGACGGAAAGGAATGATGGGTGGACGATGATTAACTAATCTTATTTTTAAATGTTGAAATTAAATAAATTTCAATTTCTAAAAAATAGGATTAGTCTGCCCAATTTCCATACAACGGTATTGCTATTTAAGTTGCGCAATAGCTTATTTGGGTATAAATATTTTTACGACTAATCCTGCCAAATTTATTTGGGAGGATTTTTTTATTCTCCCTTAATGAAAGGGATCGGTATTATGAAAGAACTTTTAAAATTAAATGATGTTTATGTTGAAATAAAGGAAAACACTTTGTTAGAGAAAATGAATGTGACAGTAAGACAAGGGGATGTTATTGGATTAATCGGCAAAAATGGTGCTGGTAAATCAACGTTACTTCAATTAATAAATGGGAAGATTGAACCATCAAAAGGTACTGTTGAATGGATGCAAATGAATATGACAACAGCATATGTTGAACAAGAAAAAGAATCTTTCGTTAGTAAGGATATAATTGCAAAAGAAGCCGAACTTCTTGCGAAATGGAGCGTGCCAACGAACGATTTTCATACTTTAAGTGGTGGTGAAAAGTTGAAAGTTCGACTAGCAAAAGGATTTTCTGAAAATCCTAATGTCTTAATATTAGACGAACCGACAAATCATCTAGATGAGATGAGTACGGAATTTCTCATTAAACAAATCAAAAATATGAAAGGTACAGTTATCGTCGTATCGCATGATCGATACTTTTTAGATGTTGTCGCAACAAGAATATGGTCAATTGAGGATAAGAAATTAATTGACCATAGCGGTAATTATACGAGTTATATGAAAGCACGTGAGCAGAAAAGAATGACGCAGCAGCGTGAATATGAAAAACAACAAAAAAAGATAGAACAAGTAGAAACACATATAAAAGAATTAAGCTCATGGTCACAAAAGGCACACGCGCAATCTACAAAACAAGAAGGAGTGAAAGAGTTTTATCGTGTAAAAGCGAAGCGAATGGATGCGCAAGTGAAGTCAAAACGAAAACGTCTCGAAAAAGAGCTGGAGAAAACGAAAGTGGAACGTGTGAAAGAAGAGTATTCAGTCGAGTTCTCTATTCAGGCGAATAAAAAAGTAGGAAAACGCTTTTTAGAAGTAAAGCAATTAAAAAAAGACTTTCATGGAAAGACATTATTTGAAAACGTTAATTTTACAATCCAACACGGTGAGAAGGTAGCGATTGTTGGACCAAACGGTAGCGGGAAAACAACGTTACTGAGGATGATTATGGGAACAGAAACTGCCGAAGGAGAAGTATGGATTTCACCATCAGCAAACATCGGTTATTTAACACAAGAAGTATTTGATTTACCACTGGATAAATCGCCAGAAGATTTATTTTATAAAGAGACATTTGAAGAAAGAGGAAAAGTCCAAAATTTAATGAAACATTTAGGATTCCAAGCTACTCAATGGACAGAGCCGATTCGATATATGAGTATGGGTGAACGAGTGAAATGTAAGCTAATGGCTTATATTTTAGATGAAAAAGATGTACTTATTTTAGATGAACCGACGAATCATCTTGATCTTCCTTCACGTGAACAACTTGAAAATACATTAGCTGAGTATAATGGAACACTCGTTATCGTTTCTCACGATCGATATTTTCTGGAGAAAACAACTAACACGAAACTCGTGTTTTCAAATAATACGATACAAAAGCAGCTAGAGGCACCTATTAAAACAAGAGATGATATTGAAGAGCTACGTTTAACGTTAGAAACAGAGAGACAAGAAGTATTAGGTAAATTAAGTTTTTTAACTTCTAAAGACAAAGAATATAAAGAACTAGATGAACGGTTTATGGAACTTACGAAGCAGATCAAGGCACTTTAACGTAAGGAGGGGATTCACATGGGAGAAGAGAGTTTAACTAAGTTATTTAGAATAGATTGTGGAGATATATACCTACAAGAGTTTACGGTCAAAGATGCAGAGAGTATTTATAAAATATCAAATCAACCGGAAATAGAAAAGTTTTTACCCGACTGGAAATCAACGAAAGAACAGAGGACTCATTGGATTATCAATGATGAAATACCAGCAAACAAAGCATTTCTTTATGCAGTGACAAAAACGTCTAACATAGATGATCATATATTAAAGCTAGGAATATTTAAGAAAGCCACAAATGAATTTATTGGATGGTGCTGCACAGGTATGAAAGATGAACTCCCTGCACCGAACAGAGAAATTATGTATGCTGTTTCAAGTGAATATCATAATAATGGTTATGCAACGAAAGCGACAAAAGGGTTGATCGATTATTTGTTTGAAAATACAAATGTAGATGCCCTTAACGCAATTGCTTTAATTAAAAATGTACCATCAAATAAAGTTATTGAAAAATGTGGATTTACTTATATGAGCCAACAGACGATAGAAAAGCAACTATATAATCATTATATATTGAGTAAATCGGAGTGGATAAAAAATATTGCTCTTTAAAAGGAGCGATTATACAATGCAAAAAAGCTTAGAGCTAATACTCTAAGCTTTTTTGCATTTATATAATAAAGATTTGATATACAATTGTATTTTCTACCACTATACAATTATTATAAGATAGTTATGCGTTAATTTTAGTTGGAAAACATTTTCATTATCAGTTTTTTTAGAAATCTTACAAGCGTGTAAGATAAATGAAAGATGAATCAATATGAGCATTAAGACAATTCATTTACACTCTATTGTGAGAAGTGCAAATGAAGGGAGAATAGAAATGGAAATTTTACATGCAAAAAGTATTAGTAAAGTATATAAAGGGAAAGTACCTTTTAAAGCATTGGTAGATATTGATTTATCAATTCAAGAAGGTGAATTTATAGGGATTATGGGACCATCAGGTAGCGGGAAAACTACATTATTAAATATGGTATCTACTATCGATTCTCCGTCCTCAGGAGAAATATTAATAAACGGTACAAATCCTTTCCAGTTATCATCAGAAGATTTAGCTTTATTCCGTAGGAAACAATTAGGATTTGTTTTTCAATCATTTAATTTACTTAGCACGCTTACAGTGAAGGAAAATATCGTATTGCCGATGACATTAGATGGCGTTTCTGTGCAAGAAATGAACAAACGCGTACAAGAAATCGCAGAGAAATTAAATATTACAGATATATTGAATAAAAGAACGTTTGAAATATCAGGAGGCCAAGCTCAAAGAACAGCAATTGCTCGTGCAATTGTTCATAAGCCACAATTATTACTTGCAGATGAACCAACAGGGAATTTAGATTCTAAATCTTCAAATGATGTAATGGAGATGTTAGATACTCTAAATAAGGAAGAAAAAGCTACGATGATGTTAGTGACTCATGATCCGTATGCAGCGAGTTTTTGCAGCAGAGTTATATTTATAAAAGATGGTCAATTATATAACGAAATTTATTGTGGTGAAAGTAGGCAAGCATTTTATCAAAAGATTATGGATGTCCTTTCTTTGTTAGGAGGGAAAAGGCATGACTTTTCGTCAGTTCGCATTTAATAATATTTTTCGCAATAAGCGTATATATGCAGCTCACTTTTTAAGCAGTGCATTTTCAATTATGATTTTCTTTACGTACGCTCTTTTATTATTTCATCCTGATTTACAAGGTGAGTTACAGTCGACGAGTGCAACAATAAGTGCATTTGGTACATTAGGATTTAAAGTTTCGCAAGGTTTGATTTTTGTATTTTCATTTTTCTTTATTTTATATTCAGTGAGTTCGTTTTTAAAAACGCGTAAGAAAGAATTTGGCATTTTAATGATGCAAGGTATGTCTATGAGACAGCTTAAAAAGTTATTGTTAATTGAAAATATGTTAATTGGACTTGGCTCAATTTGTATTGGGATTCTTATCGGCCTCGTATTTTCTAAACTAGTTTTATTAATAAGCGCCAGTGTATTAATGATTAGTAACGGTTTACCTTTTTATATACCAGTACAGGCTGTATTATTAACAGTTATCACGTTTCTTTTCTTATTTTTAATCGTTTCATTAATTACATTTAAAACGGTTAAAGTAACAGAACTTGTTGAACTTATGCAAGCAGGTGAAAAGCCAAAGCCTGAACCGAAATCGTCAATTTTATTATCACTTTTTTCTTTATTTAGTATAGGATACGGTTATATTTTAGTATTTCGCTTTATCTCAAATTATAGTTTTATTACGCTCGGAATGGGTGTGCTTTTAGTAATTATAGGCACGTACTTTTTATATACACAGTGTAGCGTATATATATTGCACCTTGCTAAAAGGAGTGAATCTTTCTTTTTAAAAAGAACCAACATATTAACGTTTTCAGAATTAATATACCGTATGAAAGATAATGCAACGATGTTTTTTATTGTATCTATTATTTCAGCGGTTGCTTTTACAGCAATTGGCACGACAGCTGCTCTTGGAAATAAAGATTTGGTAAGGATGACAAACCCATATACATTTCTATATATAGGGCCTGAAAAAGACAAAATGGTGGACGAACATCTTTCTATTATAAAAAAACACCTTTCTGATGCTAATATTCCATATCGAATGGCTTCATCTTTATATATATATACAGAAAGTAACGTATATGTAATGAAGTTAAGTGAATATAACGATCTTGCGAGAGCACTCGGTTATCAACAAGAAACGATTGAAAAAGAAGATGAAATTTTACTAATACCTGGAATGGTATCGCAGAAACAAGAATTTAAAAATGGTGACTATAAAAAGAACATTGAAATCATTCAAGGAGATTGGACAAAGACATTTCGTGTTAAAAAAGCTCTAGAAAATTTAGTTTTACCACATGATTCTAGTAGTATTTATATTGCTGTTCAAGATCATATATATGATGGAATTCCTTTTAATGTTAATCAGAATGATATAGTTGTTAAAGATCGTACTTACGGATTTGTTGTAGATGACTGGTTGAAAACGAAAGAGATTTCAAACCAATTAAATAGTATATTTAGTGAAGATGTTAAAGAAAGAGACTTCCATTTTCAAGCTCTAACATTAGATTTGTTACGTGCAAAACAAACGAATGGGTTATTACTTATGGCAAGTGTTTTAGTTGGAATCGTCTTCTTTACATTTGCTGCCAGTTTTATTTATTTCCGGTTATATACTGATTTGGATCGTGATCAACAGCAATATAAAATGATTTCAAAAATGGGATTAAGTAAACGAGAGTTAAAAAAAGTTGTAACAAGGCAGTTAGTATTAATGTTTTTCTTACCGATTGTTGTTGCAGTGATTCATACTGTAGTTGCTTATACCGCATTACAACAATTAGTCGATTTTTCTATTTTAAATAGCTCTATCGTTATTTTAATTTCATTTATATGTATACAGGTTTTATATTTCTTTATAACACGTTGGCGTTATTTACAAAAGCTTTATAAAACTATGGAGCAATAGAGTATATCAGCTTGTAAGATTACACAAAAGTATATAAAAAAGAAATGAATTATGAAAGGAATTGTGATGAAAAAAACATTAACCATTTTTATGTTAATTATAATACTTTTAATAAGCTTTAGTGCTTGCTCTAAAAATGAAAATAGATTTCCAGCAAACGGTGTATTAATTATTGGGGAGGAAAATTATACTTCACCAATTATTAATCGTTATCAGGAGATTACGAAAGAAAATGAAGTGTTTTCTGTGAAAATAGATACATTCGGAATAGGACAAGTATTAATTTTAAATGAATCCACAGCGCAAGCGTTGATTAAAACAAAGGTTTTTCGTAAAAGAGAGAATGGATCCAAATTTAGACCTATAGATACGTTACCTAATTTACCAAAAGAAGGATCGCTTTTGTTTGCAAATGAAGATGGAAAAAATTTGAAAAGTATTGAATTAGAAGGAACGGAGATTGCTGTTAAATACGGTAGTGATGCTTGGATAGGTAACACTCGTAAGTATCCAAACCAATCGTATGTAATTGTAGCAAAAGATAGTGTGTATAAAGAAATAAAAGCAAATGAAACGAAAATGCACCTTCTCCACTTGAAAAAGTCTTTAGGTGATGAAAAACCTAAAATGTCGACAGATAATACATTGATAAATGAAAAATTAAAAGTAGAAAAGTTAATTAAAGATTATATAGGGGAAGCGTCATTCCAGTTTGTAACGATTGGAGAAAAATCTTAAAAAAGAGTTCGAGGTTGATAGAAACTAAATCAACCTCGAACTCTTTTTAATACCATTTAAATAACTTACATTACTTCATTTAATCGTGTCTCGCTCGTTTCTTCAATACCATTTGAATATTGAACCGAACTATCTCGAGTTTCCTTCTCTTTACGAGCCTTTTGTAGCATTTCAAGTATGATCCATAAAGGTACACCTTTGTCTTTTACCATTTTCCATAAGCCTAATTCGCTAAATTTATGATCTCATTGTTTCATTTCTTGTTCAGATGTACGAATATCAAATTTGATTAGATCATTAGATTTCTTATCTTCAAGCTTAGTAGAAGAGATAGTATTATGCTCAAGATTAGATGGGTTATTTTAGAAGGTTGAGATAATGTATGAATGTTTAATCCGATTTGCATGGTTTTCCCCTCTTTTTCAAGCAATGAAATTAGTTTTCTTATGATTGTTTAAATCCATTTGACATGAGGAAACTATATTTAATTGTAAATTTAAATAATTGGATTTACGAGTTTTATTATAAAAAGTAAATGCTTACTTGATTTAATATTTATCAACATTTGTGTATGTTTTCTATATATACAACGTATATAAAATACTTTACATTATGTTTAAGTTGCAAACTAATTGTGTAGATTTTTTTAATAGGAAAATGTAAACGTTTTATTAGGGGGAGAAAGTATGGGGAAGTTATTTTTAAGAGTATGTTTTTTCGCATTTGTGACTGTTTGTTCATTCGCAGCAAAAACAACATACGCTGAAGAGGGACAACAAAATAATTATCCTATCATTTTAGTGAATGGATTTGCTGGATGGGGTAGAGAGGAAATGCTAGGGGTAAAATATTGGGGTGGTGTTAATGATATACAAGAAGATTTAAAAAGAAATGGTTATACAGTACATACTGCAGCTGTTGGGCCAGTTTCTAGTAACTGGGACCGTGCATGTGAATTATATGCACAAATAAACGGTGGAACAGTAGACTACGGCGCGGCGCATGCTGAGAAACATGGACATAATCGTTTTGGTAGAATTTATAGTGGATTTGCACCGAATTGGAGTGAAACAAATAAAGTTCATTTAGTTGGGCATAGCATGGGTGGACAAACGACAAGAACATTAGTGCAGTTATTAAAAGAAGGAAGTTATGGAGAAAAAGATTATGTGAAAAATCATCCGAACACAAAGATATCACCACTATTTGAAGGTGGTAAATCGTATGTTCATAGTGTTACAACTTTAGCAACTCCTCACAACGGTACAACACTCGCGGACGGAAGTCTTCTGTTGCCGTTCGTTAAAGATTTACTCATTGCAGCTGCAAGTTTAGGTGGAAACAATAATTTATCATTATATGATTTTAAATTGGATCAATGGGGTATAAAAAAGAATACTGGAGAGTCCTTTTTCCAATATACTGATCGTATTTTAAATAGTTCAATTTGGGAAAATACAAAAGATATAAGTCAATGGGATTTAAGTACTGATGGAGCAAAGGTGTTAAATAATTGGGTAAAGACGCAATCGGATGTATATTACTTATCCTATAGTGGACATGCATCGCAAGCAGCACCTATAACAGGTTTGCATCTACCGCATATAACGATGAATAAAGTGCTAATGGGGAATGCATTCTTCTTAGGATCTTATGCAAGATATGAAGAAAACCGGCCATTAATAGATACTTCTTGGTGGCAAAACGATGGTGTAGTAAATACAAATTCTATGATTGCCCCATCTTCTAATGCTACTGTAAATAATAATGAGTTATTACAGGTTGGAAAATGGAATCATATCGAAACGAAAGCAAATTGGGATCATCTTGATATGGTAGGGCTTAGTGTTTCAGACACGTTAGGTTTTTCTAACATTCAAGAGTTTTATAGAACAATTGCTGGAAAATTATCACGTCTACCGAAATAGGTAATATAAAGCGCTCTCGATGGAATTCGAGGGCGCTTTATATTATATTGAAAGAGGGATTTGGTATAAAAATATGGGGGGATATTATGAAAATTCAAATTGTATTATCAGGATACGGGACAGTAGGAAGAGAGTTTATAAAATTATTAAATGAAAAATATTTATATATAAATGAAACATATGGAATAGATTTAGTGGTAAGTGGCGTATTAGGTAGAAATATTGCAATACATAATGAAGAAGGCTTATCTATTCATCATTTATTAACGTATGGTGGCGGTACTGCAGCAATTGAAAAGTATATAGAACATCACCCGAAAGAACGTGCAACAAATAGCATAAGTGGTAATGTATTAGTAGAATCAACAGTTACAAATCTTAAAGATGGAAATCCGGGAAAGAAATATATAAAACAAGCGATTGAGAAACAAATGGATATAGTTGCAATTTCTAAAGGTGCACTCGTTACAAACTGGAGAGAAATAAATGCAGCAGCAAGAATGGGCAATGTACGAATTCGATATAGTGGTGCAACTGCTGCAGCACTACCAACTTTAGATATTGGACAATTTAGTTTAGCTGGTTGCAATATTGAAAAAATAGAGGGAATATTAAACGGAACAACAAATTATATTCTTTCGAAAATGTATGGGGAAGATATTACGTTTGAAGAAGCACTGAAAGAAGCACAACATAAAGGAATTGCTGAGACGAACCCAGCGTTAGATGTAAGTGGTTCAGATAGTGCATGTAAATTGTTACTTTTAACAAACAGTTTAATGGGAGTAGAGTATACACTTACAGATATACATATAAAAGGAATCGAGCACGTTACAAAACAACAAATTCGAAATGCTAAGGAACAACATAAAATTATTAAATTAATAGCATCGGCGCATAAAGATGAGGAAGGCAATGTAAATCTAAATGTTGAACCGTGCGAAATAGATAAAGATCATCCGCTAGCAAAAGTAAATGGGACAGAAAAAGGAATCACGTTCTTTACAGATACAATGGGGCAAGTTACTACAATTGGTGGAGCTTCTAATCCAAGAGGGGCAGCCGCAGCAGCTTTGAAAGATGTAATCAATTTATATCGAAAGGATTTATAGGTTTTATAACCGTACCGCTATTAATAAAAAACACATATGTAGTGGACCTTTTGAAAATGAAATAAATATGCAAAAATGATTGCAGGGGGTAAGGATTTGTTTAAAGATTTTAAAGTTGTGAAAGATCGTCCTGTTTATATTCAACTGAAAGATTATTTAAAAAAGATGATTATGAAGGGACATTTGCTAGGGAACCAAAAAATCCCATCAACAAGGGAACTGAGTGAATTACTATCTGTGAGCAGAAATACAGTACTCGCTGCTTATGCGGATTTAGAGCAAGAAGGACTCATTTATGCAGTTAAAGGAAAAGGAAATTTTGTTGCGAAGGTTGATATTTCTAACACTTCGTCTGTTGAAATAGATTGGAAAAATAAACTCAATACAGTTACCGCATTAGCGGATGAATTAGATTTAATGAAACATGGTGTTCGCTGGGAAAAAGGAATGATTGCTTTTAATAGTATAGCACCGGATGAAAAGCTATTTGATGTTGAAAATTTCAAAAGAGCTTTTCTTACTCGCATGTCCATTGAAGGGGATATCGTACTGAACTACGGATATGCAAAAGGTTATAGACCGTTAATGAATTATTTACTTCATTACATGGAAATGAAAGGCGTAGATATTTCGAACAAAGATATTTTAATTACAAATGGATTTACAGAAGGATTAGATATTGTATTATCTTCGTTATCGAAAAAATCAGGGCGTGTTATTTGTGAAAATCCAACTCATCATGCTGCATTGAAGCTATTTCGCTTACATGGACTTGAAGTTCATGGAATTAATATGAATGATGATGGTATTGATACGAATGAAGTAGAAAAAAGTTTGCGTGAAAAGGATTTTGATTTCGCATATTTAATCCCTTCTTATCATAATCCAACGGGTATTGTTACGAGTTCGGAGAAAAGAACGGAATTGATGAGATTATTTTCAAAATATAAGATTCCTATTATAGAGGATGGATTTAATGAGGAATTACGTTATTCAGGTTCACATTTAGCGCCATTATTAACTTTTGCTGGGGCTGGTAATAATGTGATTTATATTAGTAGCTTTTCAAAGGTACTTTTCCCTGGTTTACGTGTAGGTTGGATCATTGCAGATAAAGAGCTCATTCATTATTTAGAAAGTGTAAAAAGAGCAAGAACCATTCACACATCAACGTTAGATCAAGCTGTTCTGTTTCAATATTTACATGAAGGATATTTTGAAAAGTATTTAAAAAAAGCAAGATCAGTTTATAAGAAAAAATATGAGTTAGCTGTTGAGGCGTGTAATCAGTACATTCCGTTTAAAAGAATGACTGGAGATGGTGGACTTCATTTGTTTATAGAGTTGGAAGAAAAAATTCAAGCCCGCGTACTTTTACAAAAGTGTTATGAGAAAGGAGTTACGTTTTCTCCTGGAGATGTTTTTTACTCTGATGGAGGAGGAACGAACACATTCCGATTAGGATTTTCACGTTTGAAAGAAAAGGAAATTGTTAGCGGGATTCAAATAATTGGTGAAATATTAAAAAATGAAACTTGGAGTTGAGAAAATGAGAATTGGCGTTATTATGGGAGGAGTCTCCTCTGAAAAACAAGTATCAATTATGACTGGGAATGAAATGATTACACATTTAGATAAGAGTAAGTATGAAATAGTTCCAATTACGTTAAATGAAAAAATGGATTTAATTGAAAAAGCGAAAGACATTGATTTTGCATTGCTAGCATTACACGGAAAGTACGGAGAAGATGGTACAGTTCAAGGAACGCTAGAGAGTTTAGGTATTCCTTATAGCGGTAGCAATATGTTATCAAGCGGTATATGTATGGACAAAAATATTTCGAAAAAGATTTTGCGTTATGAAGGAGTAGAAACACCAGATTGGATTGAACTCACAAAAATGGAAGATCTAAAGCTTGAAGAGTTAGATAAGATAGGATTTCCGTTAGTGGTAAAACCTAACTCTGGTGGCTCAAGTGTGGGAGTTAAGATCGTCAATGATAAAAATGAATTAATCTCAATGCTGGAAACAGTATTTGAATGGGATTCTGAGGTAGTAATTGAGAAGTATATAAAAGGTGACGAGATTACATGTTCAATTTTTGATGGTAAACAGTTACCTATCATTTCAATTCGACATGCAGCTGAGTTTTTTGACTACAATGCAAAATACGATGATGTTAGTACAATTGAAGAAGTTATTGAACTTCCAGCTGAAATTAAAGAACGTGTAAACAAAGCGTCAATAGCTTGTTATAAAGCATTAAAATGTAGTGTTTATGCAAGGGTTGATATGATGGTGAAGGATGGAATTCCATATGTAATGGAGGTTAATACATTACCAGGGATGACACAATCAAGTTTACTACCAAAAAGTGCAGATGCGGCTGGAATTAATTATAGTAAACTATTAGATATGATAATTGAAACTTCATTAAAAGTAAGGAAAGAAGAAGGTTTTTAAGATATTTGTAGAATTAAAACTTTTGATAGTTCTACGAAGTATGCTATGATAATTACAATACGACAACTAAATATTTATCCACTAGGGGGGCCTTTATAGGCTGAGATCAAATTTAATTTTGAGACTCTTAGTACCTGATCTGGTTAATGCCAGCGTAGGGAAGTGGGAAAGACGTTGCTATTTATTGAATAAATACTGTCAATTTCACTTTCTTTACGCCTGTAAAGAAAGTTTTTTTATTTTACAGCTTTAATAAATGGGATAAATATTTATATTTTATAAATTATTGGAGGGATTTAAATGACTTTTTCACAATCATTACGTAAAGAAGTAGATTCAATTTGGGAAGCAAGTTTTAATCATCCATTTGTAAAAAAACTAGGAGAAGGAACACTAGATTTAGCTAGTTTCCGTTATTATGTGCTTCAAGATTCATATTATTTAAGTCATTTTGCTAGAGTACAAACGTTAGGTGCTGCAAAGGCTCTTGAATTAGAAACGACAGCACGCATGGCGCATCATGCACAAAATACATATGAAGCTGAGTTATCATTGCATGAGAATTTCGCGAAGAAATTAGGGATTACGAAAGAAGAAAAAGATAATTTTATTCCTGCGCCAACTGCATATGCATATACATCTCATATGTATCGTGCAGCTTATGAAGGGCATTTAGGAGATATTATTGCAGCTATTTTACCTTGTTATTGGTTATATTATGAAATCGGTGAACGATTAAAAGAATGTCAACCAGAAGAGCCGATTTATCAAGAATGGATTTCTGCATATGGATCGGATTGGTTCCGTACGCTAGTAGAAGAGCAAATCACACGATTAGATACGATCGCTGAAAAAGTAACAGAGGCAGACCGTAATCGTATGAGACAACATTTTATTTTTAGTAGTCAATATGAATATTCATTTTGGGAAATGGCATATACATTAGAAAAATGGCCGGTGAATGAAAGAGTTAAAGGTCTTATTAAATAAAGAGTATAGAAAGGGTATCGCTATATAAAGAGGCGATACCTTTTCTTATATTTAATTTATGTAAATTTTTTGTAAATTATAGATATAAAACCGAATAATCTTTTATAATGATTTTATAATATAAGAAGTGACATAAGGGGGTAGTTATATGTTAATGGTAACTTTTTATTAATTTAGTTTTTTGTAATTTATTATTATAATAATTTAATTTAATTATTCCCCGAAATATGCTTCGTTTAAATTTGAATTGTTTATGCTTAAAAATATTGGTGAATTTACTAGTATTATTCATGATCAATATTAATTAAGAGAGGAAGTATTACTAATATGGAAAAATTACAGTTATTAACATTTAAAAATATAGTAGACCCCCTCTATAATGAGAAAGTATCGTATATTTACTTTCCTATTGAATGGCTTGAGATTGTAGAGATACATTATAGAACATTTTTATTAACGAGTAAGTTAAAACTTGTAAATGAAAGATTGTATGATATGTTTTCTGATATATTATTCATTCAGCATAATCCATATATACTAAAGGAAGATACACCTTGGATTGTAGCAAAAGAACCAATGAGCCAAGAGCAGTTAGACTATATTTTCCAAAGTTGGTATGAGGTTATTCATGATTGGAAACCGAATAAATTAATAGATCCACCACATTTAGAATGGCAGTATGATTTAATTAGTAATTTACCAGTATTACATGATAAAAAAACGTTTTCTAAATGGGTACCAGCTCTAATTACACATATCTTTTGCGAACAGCCTTTACTTATGAAAAATAAGAATGATGAAGAAGTATATTTTTCACCACTGCGATCCCAACATGTTTCTGAGGCGATGTCTGAGCCAATTAAAGATGACGAAACACAGGATTATTTCGCTTATGTATATCGGTTTGAATACATAACTCGTGGAGGTGAGAATATTCCACTATTAAAAGTATCAGTAGGGATTAGACGGTTTTATCAGCAATATAACCATAAAGATATTTCTATACTTTTAGGACGAAAGCGAAGCCAAATACTGATTTCAACTCCTGAATTTGAATCAAATAAGAAAAAGCAAAGATTTGTAAAGTTAAAAGTGCAACAAGCTGAAAAAGGAATAAAGTGGATTAAGCGTTTCAGAAATTTAAAAGATGAGTATAGGATAGGGGGAGAAGTTAAATTAGAACACATTCTCCAATGTCCGAAAGAGTATATTAGAGGAACAAATAAAAGAGTGCTTCTTCCATATAACGAAAACATATATAAAGTTCAAGGAACAAAAATAAAGCTTGGTATAAAAGTAAGAGAAAAAAAGAAGCTTTTAAATGAATTCCAACTAACCTTCCCATATTTTACATTAATTCCTGAATGTGAAAATGTATTAACTAATAATGAGAATGAGTTATTACCTTTACTTACCCCAAAGGGATTAGACTCAATTACGTTAGAAGTATGGTCAGATGATATAGTAATAGAGATAGAACAAGCGTTATTAGATAGCAAAATAGTTTTAGCTCAAAATGGAGATTCCTCCTATGTATTAAATGCAGACAATCCGGTGTTGTTAAAAATAGTAAGATATAACATTGAAAAAGTATTACAAAATCCATATAGAATGCAATATAGCCATAAAAATAAAAAGAAACTTGTAGACGATGTTGTAAAAGCGGTACATGCTACAGCAGGAGAGCAAAATGAAATGAAACTAGCATTAATTGCATTAAAAACTTTTAATGGCCGTGAAAAAATTAATCCAAAGCAAATTATTAGGGAAGGATTCGTTCGAACACAACGTATTTCAGCTTTTATTAATTTATTTATTGGACAAAGTGTATCTAAAAAAGAAATTATTACCGCTATTCTTAGTTTGTTAGAGCAAAATGGGTTCTTAAAGCGTAGTTGGAATAAGATAAAATTACCAGGTATAATTGTAAATTTATCAGTTGAAAAAATGTCTAAATTTGATTTCTTACCTATTTTTTCAAAAATAAATGGGAGAGAAATAGTATATAAATTATATGGTCAAGAAGAATGGGATACAATTGATCATACTTTATTAAATATAGGTAATAATAAAGTGTTTTTACCACAACCATCAAAAAGGAATGATATAGGGGCCCACTTTAAACAATTTATATCAGAAACATTAGTTGAAATTTTACAAGATGCACATAAACAAAACAAAGAAGTTTATTTTGTTGTAGATGCAAATATGAGAAAACATTGGATAAAAGAATTGCAGAATGAAAGCGTTAATATAGAGGTTTTACCTGAAATAATCTCAAATTTTAAAGAGGATATAAAAATAATTAGAATTAATACTAACTCAGATGTACCGAACTATATTGTTAGAGATCAAAAATATGTTATGGATGAAACGAGTTTATTTGTAGATCAACTGGGAATTTACTATAGCACGGCTGCTTACGAATTAAATTGTAATGCGATAGCACAGCAGTGTATACTCGAAATTATCCCGTTTGGTGTAAAATTTGAAGAGAGGGAAGAACTCGCCAAAATGATACATTACATGTGCTGTAAATCAACCTTGCTCTCAGAACAAAATATTCATAATACGTACATAATGCATATGGTTAAATTAATAAAAAATTATACTACCGATATTGATTCAAGGGAGTTTAAAGAATTCGATGATGAATTAGATGAAGATGTAATAATTATGGAAAAAGAAGATGGATTGATATTAATATAAATGATAGTATACAAATCCTGTTAGTAATAATAAAACAGGATTTGTCATTTTTTATTGTAAATATAGATATGATTTGTCATGTATATTTTCGTTTTCATATTTACTTTATTTACTTTCAGGATTAAGATGTTTTTTAGAAATATCACAAAGGTTTTTCAAATAGTATGAACTTTATATTTTGCGAAACTGAAAAAAGAATTTGAAAGGAATGGGGAATTGTGAAGAAATTAGATGTGCTATTAATGATACTGAGCGGCCTCTTTCCGGTTGCAGGTGTTATGAAGCAAGTCCCTCTAGAACAATCTTTATTTATTGGAGGATTATTATTTTTCACTAGTTTTGGAAGTTACTTTGCTAAAAAGATGTACTCACGAATATGTAGCTGGATAGCGTATGCGCCATTTATTACATTACTGTTAGTTATTTGGAATCAGGATATTTCAACAAATTCAATAATAGCGAACGCGAAAATCGCCGCTTGTATTGCGTTAATTCCATGTATATTGCGTTTTCGTACATACGGGCTTACTTTGGGCTTATTCTCATTATGGGCCGCTTTACTATGGGATATAAAAGAAGTACAGTCATTAATTATACTTGAGCGTATGATGAGTTTAATGACAGGCCATTACTTATATATTCTCCTTTTAGTTGGAGGACTTATATTAGGTGGATTACTTGCGATGTTATTGCACCGTAAAGAGAAAGGTGCTAATAAAGAAAATACTAATTTATTTAAACAGAAAAAGAAACGCAACAAGCCAACATTTAAAATTCGTATTCCTAGATTACCAAAGTTTAAGTTAAAATTATTAAAGTTTGGTGGGAAATCTTCTAAACGAAAAACACCAGAAACAATTTATGAGCGTAATTATGATGAACCGGCTCAATCAAATCAAATGATAGAGCAAGAACCGCAATATAAAGTAGAAGCTATCCAAGGACAAACAAGGATGGAACGTCGAAGAAATAGGCATAATGCATAGTAAAATTAGTTAACCCCTTAATGATTTATCGTAGAATTGATAAATCATTAAGGGGTTTTATATATTCCTCTGTGTGCTTTTTTATCTCTCACATGTTTATAAGCAATTATCCAGTGAAATATATGTAACTACTAGTAGTTACATATATCATCGAGTAAAAAGATAGACGTTGTTATTACAGTCATTCAGCTAATGAATAAAGCGTGCCCAACTGGTGAAGAGTTACACCAGTTGGATAGATACCTTGATATATAACCGAAAAAAGAGGTGGACAAGAAAAAAATACCGATTTGGGAAGATAAAGAAGAAGTGGACAAGTGAAGGGAAACGGAATGAGAGAAATTAAATAGGATGAAGAAAATGCTTGAAACCGTTGACGTGAAAGTTATGTCGGATGATGAGTTTCTAAAGAAATATAAGGGCACATTTAAAAAGGAAAGACACCAATTCAAAAACTACTGTAAAGATTGCAAGCAGAAACATAACGATTTGTTATAGGAATTTCATTTTGTTCAGATAGATTTTTGTTTGGAGTTTTAAGACTGTTGCATTTTCTTTATTTTTTTTGTTCCCAAAACACAACTAATAATTGCAAGTAATGCACTTGAAGAGATGAAATTTACGGTCCAATAAATTCCTGTTCCAGTAATTAAGTCGATAATTACAAATTTTTTAATTGCCGAACTTTTTATTGTATGAAAAACGAATTGATTGTTATTGTTATCCAATGTTGTCACGTCCCTTATCTTTTTTTAAAACATATGACAAGGTATGCTTGTTCTAGTCATTTAATCTCAAGAGAACCATAAAAAGAACAGCTAGCAAAAGCTAGCTGTTTCATAAATGAAAAACAAAAAATTAGATTGGTTTTGAAAAATGATTGAGACGAATTATTTAAAATGTTGTAGAGAATTTAGTAAGTCATTATGGATACGTAATAAGGTTTGGATATCTTCTTCAGATAGTTGTTCTAGTGCTAGTCCCATTGCTTTATAAGAAGTCGAGTTTTCAATGGATTTCTTAGATATTTCTTGTCCTTGTGTTGTTACTTTTAATTGTATTTCTCTACGATCTTCATGTGATTGTTTTCGCTCAATTAATCCTAAATTAACTAACTCATCTACATTTACACTCATTGTGCTTTTAGGAACTGAAAGGCGTTCTGAGATATCTTTAAGAGTAGTATTAGGAGTTGCATAAATTGAATTTAAGATGCCCATTTGTTGAACTGTTAATCCTAACGTAGAAGCGTTTTGATGAGTAAATTTTATAATTTCTTTGTTTATTTTTACAAATGAATGGACAATTTCACTGGCTTGTTTGATACCTTGTTTATGTAGACTCAAAGTAATAACTTCCTTTCATTTTAAAATAATCCAACTCGATATTGTTCATTGTTGAACTATTTTATTTTGAATCAAATTGTAGGGAAAGTCAATAAACGCTATTGATAAAAAACCTAATAAAAAATTCATTTTGTAGAAATAAAAAAAGGTGATGAACATCGCATCACCTTTTGATAAAACAAAGCACTTTCAAAAATAAAGTATTCAAAATTAAAACAGAAGTTATCATAAATTCCTTTAATCTTTGACTTGAAACTTATCTTTAATATTAATAAATAATAAAAATAATATTATGGCAGATATTAAATTAGACAAGTAGAAATCTTGGTGGAACAGTAGTTCAAAGATAAAATCGAAAGTGTATAATAAAGAAACAGCAGGTAATATGCAAATGAATATAAATCTCCAATTTTTTAAATAATATTTGTAATAAGTATGTACTTTCTCCATAGATCTTGCTCCTTTAATTTTACCTTCTATATAAATATACATTCAAATAAACGGATTTACAAAGCCTTTTAAAAATAAATAAAAAATACTGTGAAAGTGGTGTGTAATAGAAAAAGTGTACTGAAATGTTAACATCTAGACGAAATAATCATAAATTAACGCTAATATATCACTGTACTAATATGAAGTTATAATTAGATTTATCTATAAAAACCTTTAAAACACCATTACTAAAATGATACACTATAATCTACGTTATTTTAGTAATGAATAGAGGGATTTACATGATAGATAAAATCAAAAATGCTGTAGAGGACATGTACGAAGATGAAGCAAAACATTTACTGCAAAGCATTCTTATACAATTAGATTTATTAGAAGAAAACTATAGTGAAGATAAGATTAAACACTTGATAAGTATACCTAAGCAACTAACGAGTAATACATCTTATAAAAAGAATGTAAAAGAAAGTACACATATTCATATCACTTTCGATGAATCAACAGGCGGATGTTTAAAACATATGTTAAGTCAAGAAGAACTATTTGAAGAGAGTGTTGTATCATTCTCGGAATTCTTTTCAATTGGACCGATAAACAAGTTACATATGAATGAGGGACAACTTGCAAGACAGCAATGGTTATTAAACAATCTAACTACTTATGATGGTTATTTTGAAGAGGAATATCTACTGAATTTTATAGAAACTTTAGAAGAGCTACATTCTATTCCAAATGAAACACCAATTACCATCTGGAAGGCGAATAACGCACATGAACATGTAGGCCTTTGTTTTGTAATGGCTCAATTAAAAGATAAGAAAAATATTCGTATAATTAATACCTCTGAAGCGAGTAGAGAAATATTAAAACAAGAATATGATATACGTGGAACTGGTGAATTGCCGCCCGAAAGTTTAGCTACTTTCTTAAAAAATTCTGCAGAGTTATCGTATTTAACTAAAGAGACTAGAGAAAAGTTTAAACATGAGTGGGATAGTTTATCGAATAGCACAGAGTTATTAAGAATTTGGAAAGACAATGAAGTACATTCAGTGGAAGAAGACTATTTTGATCCATTTATGATTGAATGCGCAAAAAGAATAGGTGCTGATAAAGACTTCCTTAAAGCTCCGAGAGTAATTGGGGAAGTGCTTGGTCATGTCGAACAACTTGTAGGGGATACTTTTTTAGAATACCGCTTGAAAGCATTAATTAATCAAGATGTATTTGAATTTGAAGGTTCACTAGAAGAAATGCGTTTTTATAGTGTGAAGTTGAGAAAATAATAAATACATTCCGTTTATGAAAAAGCTTGTAGTTTTAAAACTACAAGCTTTTTTTTAGTTGAATTTGGGCTATACATAAGCTTCCGATAGGTGTCATATCACATATGAATGTTAAAGGTAATGAATGAAAAGAAGGTGATTTATTAATATGTATAACCAACAAAATTATCCATATGATCAAACGGTGTATTATAATCCACAACAATACGGATATGAACCTGATATCGAAGTTAGAGAAGTTGAACTAGAAGATTACCGACCAGATGATGCAGAAGATGCTCCAACGTCACCACCACCGTCACAAGCTCCGTCGCTACCGTCTACATTTGCTTCTCCTGCACAAGCAGGTAATATGAAATCATGGATGTGTAACTGCCTAGGAAGATGGGGATATTTACGTTTGCATCGTCCTGGTCCATTCGGAAGAGACTTATGGTTTTTTCCGACGGAAGTAAGAAGAAATGGGGTATCAGGTTACACTTGGCAAGGTGGTCGCCGTCGTAAAGTAAGTTATCGATATCAACAAATTAGTAATTTTATGTGCTTTGCATAAAGAAAAGTGAGAGAGTAGAATGATTTTACTCTCTCACTTTTTTATTTTTCAATACACGAAGTAAGATTTTAATTAAAAATTTACAATTTTCATGTTTTTATTGGAGTATAATGCAAATGTTGGGTTGGTTTTCAAAATCAAATGAGAGTGAGGGAATACAATGTCAATGAAAAACAAAGTGGGGCTAAGAATAGAGGACGGCATTAATTTAGCTTCTGCTCAATTTAAAGAAGATGCATATGAAATTTATAAAGAATCGCGAAAAATGCAGCCTATATTATTTGTAAATGAAGTTGAAATTGGTAAAGAATGGCTCATTACAAGATATGAAGATGCTCTGCCACTTTTAAAAGATAATCGCTTAAAAAAAGATCAGGCAAATGTGTTTCCTCAAGATACAAAGAACATGTATCTTTCCGTTAACAATAGTGATCATTTAACAACGCACATGTTAAATTCGGACCCACCTAACCACAGTCGTTTACGATCTTTAGTTCAAAAAGCTTTTACACCAAAGATGATTTCACAATTAGACGGAAGAATTCAGAGAGTAGCGGATGATTTAATAAGTGAGATAGAGCGAAAAGGTACATTAAATCTTGTGGATGATTATTCATTCCCACTACCGATTATTGTAATAAGTGAGATGCTTGGAATTCCAAAAGAGGATCAAGCGAAATTTAGAATTTGGTCGCATGCTGTCATTGCATCGCCAGAAACACCTGAAGAAATAAAAGAAACCGAAAAACAACTATCTGAGTTTATTACATATCTTCAATATATAGTTGATGTAAAACGAAAAAATCCAAAAGAAGATTTGGTTAGTGCGTTAATACTTGCAGAAAATGAAGGGCATAAACTTAGTGCCCGAGAGCTATATTCAATGATCATGTTATTAATTGTAGCAGGACATGAGACAACAGTGAATTTAATTACGAATACGGTATTAGCACTTCTTGAAAATCCAAATCAATTACAGTTATTAAAAGATAATCCAAAATTAATTGATTCTGCAATTGAAGAAGGATTGCGTTATTATTCTCCAGTTGAGGTTACAACTGCAAGATGGGCGGCTGAACCTTTTCAAATTCACGACCAAACAATCCAAAAAGGTGACATGGTTATTATTTCATTAGCTTCAGCAAATCGTGATGAAACAGTATTTGAAAAGCCAGAAGTATTCGATATTACACGAGAGAATAACCGTCACATTGCATTTGGTCATGGAAGTCATTTCTGCCTTGGGGCTCCGCTTGCTAGGTTAGAAGCAAAGATAGCTATTACTACGCTGTTAAAACGCATGCCTGAACTACAAATAAAAGGGAATCGTGAAGAAATTAAATGGCAAGGTAATTATTTAATGCGTTCTTTAGAGGAATTACCGTTAACCTTCTAGAATATTTGTTTTGAGACATGCATACATCAAAAATGTTCTACATAGAGTATGTATGTGTTATTTAAATTCGAAACGGAAGGGTGAAAACATCCCAATGATCAACTAATTCTATTTGTAAGAGATCTTCGTTAAAAAACGAAATATTCTTCTGAATAGGATTAGTCTGTACATTTATAGAAAAGGGATGTATTTCGCTCTGCGAATATATAGTCTTTTTATATGATTTGTGCTGCCTCCTGTTCAGAACATGAAATAGGAGGCTTTTTTATGTCGACAAATGTAGTAACGAAACAAAACAATGGGGTATCACAAGTATTAAAAAACCGGTTTGTACAAGGAATTCTTGCATCAGCATTATTTTTACAAATTGGAATATGGGTTCGAAACTTTGCGGTATTACTGTATGTAATGGAAATGACAAAAGGTGATGCTTTTGCTATTTCAATGATTTCGGTTGCTGAATTTGCTCCCATTTTTATTTTCTCATTCATTGGTGGAACTTTTGCTGATAGGTGGAAGCCAAAGAAGACCATGATATGGTGTGAGACGTTAAGTTCTATTTCCGTATTCGCTGTATTAATTACTCTTATGTTTGGAACGTGGAAAATCGTGTTTTTTGTCACGCTTATTTCTGCAATCCTTTCGCAGTTTTCTCAACCATCTGGTATGAAGTTGTTTAAACAGCATTTATCAACGGAACAAATTCAATTAGCGATGTCTATATATCAAACAATATTTGCAATTTTTATGGTGTTAGGACCGATTCTTGGAACATTTATTTTTCATAGTTTTGGAATTTATATTTCAATCATCATAACAGGTATCGCTTTTTTACTTGCAGCAGCTGTGTTGTTATTACTTCCGAAAGATCTTGAGAATGAAAATGAGAAGAAAGAAATCACTCTATTACAGGAAATGCTAGACGGTATTAAATACGTAAAAAAGAAAAAAGCATTAACTTTGCTAGGGCTTTGTTTTATGGCAGCAGGACTTGGTATTGGGTTAATTCAGCCACTAGGTATATTTATTGTAACTGAGCAGTTAGGGCTATCAAAAGAGAGTTTACAATGGTTACTAACAGTAAATGGTGCAGGAATGATTGTTGGCGGAGCTTTAGCGATGGTATTTGCGAAAAATATTGCACCGCAAAAGATGTTAATTGTAGGGATGCTCGGCCAGGCGATTGGCATTGGTATTATAGGTTATTCGGAAAATTTATGGGTAACACTTACAGCACAACTTTTTAGTGGGTTAGCTCTTCCGTGTATCCAAATAGGTATTAATATGCTCATTATTCAAAATAGCGATACTGATTTTATTGGTCGTGTAAATGGCATTTTAAGTCCACTATTCACCGGTTCAATGGTAGTAACAATGAGTGTAGCTGGTTCATTAAAAGAAGTGTTCTCATTAGGTACGATGTATGAAGGCACAGCTTTACTATTTATAATTGGATTATTATTTATTTTACCTATATACAATTTAAAGCCAGTAGTAGCGGTAGAAAGTGAAATGAATAGTAAAGGAAGTGCTGTACAACATGAATCCTAATCCAAATGTTAAATACCCCATTGAGGGAAATCAAAACGTCCATTTTATAAAAAATACAATAACGAAATCTAATATACTTGTTGGTGACTATTCTTATTATGATGCGAAAGATGGAGAAACATTTGAAGATCGAGTATTACATCATTATGAATTTCTTGGAGATCGACTTACCATTGGAAAGTTTTGTTGTATTGCAAATGGAGTTACCTTTATTATGAACGGAGCGAATCATCGAATGGATGGATTTTCGGCATATCCATTTAATATATTTGGAAATGGGTGGGAGAAGTATACACCTAATTTGTCTGATTTACCTTACAAAGGTGATACAGTTATAGGAAATGACGTTTGGATTGGTATGGATACAACGATTATGCCCGGAATAAAAATAGGGGATGGTGCAATCATTGCAGCTAAATCTGTTGTGACTAGAGATATCGCACCATATACAATTGTGGGCGGAAACCCTGCAAATAAAATAAAGGAACGATTCACAAATACAATAATAGAAGAATTATTGCAAATTCAATGGTGGCATTTTGATATTGAAAAAATAACCGAGAATATAGATGCTATTGTACAAGGAGATATTGAACCATTAAGAAAGTTAAAAAGGGAATAAAAAATGCATGACAAAGAGTATCATACCTCCGAATTTTGTTAATGATAATAGAACAAGGAGGTGTGATACTATGGCACAAGACGTTTTATGTGAAGTAAACAACTGTAAATTTTGGGCTAACGGCAATAAATGTAGTGCAGATGCAATTTATGTAGTAAGTAATAAAGGGAAACATGCATCTACAACTGAAGAAACAGATTGCAAAACTTTCGATCCAGAAATATAAAATTTTGAAGGGTAGCCAAATCGTGGTTGCCCTTTTATTAATTATAGTATTGATAATAAATCTCATTTTCATTCATTGTTTTTAACTTTTCTTTTTATTTTTTCATATTTTCTTCATAAGTGATGTAATCCAGAGCAATTCATGTTCAATACGTGATTTACTAAATTCAATGACTTCTGTAATAAAAGATGAGCTAACATGTAAAGATTGAATAGCAGTAAGCTGTTTATGTAGTACGTCTTGGCGTATTGTTAAAATTTCTTTTCTAGCTTCGTAATCAAGTTTCTCAAATAGCGCGATACGCACAAGGAATTCAGCGTTATTTGTCGCAATCTTTTCGGAAAACTCTCTTAACATTTCATAAAAAATTCCTTCTCCTGTTTCAGTTATGTCGTACATATTTCGGTTTGGCTTTCCGACTTGTTTATGTATTTTTTTCGTTATAGCACCCATATTTTCGAAGCGCCGAAGAGCGGGATACAGTGTATTATGGGGTTCAGCCGAGATACGTGTAAAAACGGGTCATAAGCTGTGATATATTTCCATTATTGGTTTTTTAGTTAAAAATATCTACCTCATGATTAACAAAAAGCTGATTACCTATGCGCTATAAATGAACTGCCCCCAATTGTTAAACAAAACCTAGCAATTGGGGGCAGTTCATAGTTATCATTTGACTCTTCTAGTGACTTTCTCAAGTAAAGCACCCTTTGGTTGAATAAGATTTATTTATTCATTCCCATCAATCGCTTAATTGTTCTTATTTGTCCACGATGATTAATTTCGTCTTCCATAACGTGAAACCACAAGTAGTAATTATTATAAGGCACACCATTATCCCACTTGTTTTCCTCGAATAACCAGCTATCTTGTTTTGATTTCAGATATGTTAGTGTATTTTCTCTAACTTGTGATAATTCATTCAAATAATAATCTAAAGATTGCTTTTTTATTCCTTCCCTTGCTTTGTCTCCAAGTTCTAAAGAAATTCGCCACTTTAGATATTCACTTTCAGTTAAATCTCTTTTTTCAAACGAGATAACTTGATGAACAAACTCCATCGCTGCAATATGTGATAAGAGAGAACCAATAGTGTTTGAACTACCGTTTGGTAAGAAATCTAAATCACTTTGGTTTAAATTGGAGATTTCGCTCAATGTAACATCTCTTGTATGTTCAAGCATTGTTACAAGCTCTCCAATCTTATTTGAATAGTTTTCTCTTGAAATTATTCTATAATCTATCATATATATCCCTCCAATTCATGCTAAGCATAAGTTTACCAATAAAACAAAATCTGGAAATTCATGTAAAATAATGATATAATTTAATTGAATATAAAGAAAAAGGAAACCTGTTTTTATCAGTGTTACCTTATCCAAGACTAAATTTTACCCATACATCATTTTTTTGATGTAGCTCTTGAAGATAAAAACTATTTAATTTTCAAGGAACAGTTATTAACTTAAAACTTATTATACGAGGAGGGTGTATCATGAAAAAAATATGCTTTGTATTAATTGTCGACGCTGGTATAAATTATGGTTCAATATTTTCTCTACCATTTTTAAGGAATCAGGATGATTTGAAGAAGTATTTTTCTAAGTATTATGATGTTTCAATTAATTATATTAGGGATAAAAACTCAGTTGACTATTTGGTAGTTCCCAAACCGTGTCCACCTTTTGATAATGAAAATAATCTTCCAATAATTGAAGTACCAGCAATCTTATTTATGGAAAAGAATTTTGAAAAAATAAAGACTTATATAGACAATTATTTTTCTAATAACTCATAAAGAAAATAAAAGTACAGTAAAAAGAAGTCCGATAAAAAACGAGTGGCGTAGAATATTTCTATTAATCATTCGTTTTTTATTATATTTACATATCAGTCTATCGCAAATGAACTTGTACAACATATCGGGAAATATAGTGAGGTTAATATCGTTGAAGAGTTTGCTGCACCTTTACCTGTTACCGTCATATCCGATTTATTAGGAGTGCCAACAACTGACCGTAAAAAAATTAAAGCATGGTCTGATATTTTATTTATGCCGTATAGTAAAGATAAATTTAACGATTTGGATGTGGAAAAAGGAATTGCGTTAAATGAATTTAAAACATACCTTCTTCCAATTGTTCAAGAGAAAAGATATCATTTAACCGACGATATTATTTCAGATTTAATACTAGCTGAATATGAAGGCGAAAGATTAACCGATGAAGAAATTGTAACTTTTTCTTTAGGGTTATTAGCGGCAGGTAATGAAACTACTACAAATTTAATTATTAATAGCTTTTATTGCTTTTTAGTGGATTCCCCTGGAATATATGAAGAGTTAAGAAAAGAACCTACATTAATTTCAAAAGCGATTGAGGAAGTTTTACGCTATCGCTTTCCCGTTACATTAGCTAGGAGGATTACAGAGGACACAAATATATTTGGACTTTTTATGAAAAAGGATCAAATGATTGTTGCATGGGTAAGTGCAGCAAATTTAGATACGAAAAAGTTTTCACAAGCCGCTAAATTTAATTTACACCGAATAGGAAATGAAAAGCATTTAACCTTTGGTAAAGGTCCTCACTTTTGCTTAGGGGCACCACTTGCACGTTTAGAAGCCGAGATTGCATTAACTACCTTTATAAATGCTTTTGAAAAAATAGAGCTATCTTCATCTTTCAATTTAGAAAAATGTATATTGGAAAATGAACAAACTTTGAAATTCTTACCTATTTGCTTAAAAACTCAATAAACTGTTCAGCAAGGTACAAAATTACTGTACCTTGTTTTTTATTTCTCAATTGTAAATTTTTAGCGGGCTATTTAGTATGGAAGTGTGTGAAAAAGAGTGGAGGAGGATGCTTATGTTAACGAGTAATGGAAGTAAAACGTTTCAAACATTTATTAAATCTATAACGGATTTAATTGATAGTAATTTATTAGAAGATCAAATTGTTTGTGCGATTGAAAAATTACTAGAAGAACTTTTAGAAAAGAAAACATGGCTTCCGTTAGATAAACAGAAGGCGAATTCGGCTCAATATGCACGACATTTACTGTATGAAGATCCATTAAAACGTTTTGAAGTATTAGCTCTCGTATGGAAAGGGGGACAATCTACACCATTACATGATCATGATGGCACATGGGGAGTAGAAGGCGTTTTTTCAGGAAGGATAATGGTACAGAACTTTATACAAACTAAGCAGCTTGAAAATTCACTTGTTCATTTAACCCATACAGGAAATCTTTATTTGGGAGAAGGAGAAACAGATAAAGTCATTCCACCAGCTGATTGTCATATTCTTAAAACAGCTAAAAATGAAAGCGTTGTCACAATTCATATTTACGGAAAACGTTTAGAAAAGTTTAAAGTATATGTCCCAACTGCAGAAAAGAATGTGTATATGTGTGAGACAAAATATATTAGTTATAGTTCATAGTTTAAAATCAAAAGCTTTTCTTTAAAGAGAAAAGCTTTTGATTTTATTTTTAATAATTTCTTGACCTGAAACGCTTTTCATAAATTATAAATAAGGAGTACTTCATGAGATCAGTATGAAAACGATACCTTTTGTTTATTATGAACTCGTGCATTTATAGAAAGTGGTGAAGAAATAATGAAATTAATCGCAATTGATTTAGATGGAACTCTTCTTTCCGGGAATAAAATGATTAGTAAAGAGAATGCAGAAGCAATTCGAAAATGTCAGGAAGCGGGTCATGTTGTAGCAATTTGTACAGGACGTTCTATCGTCGATATTGAACGATTGTTGTTAGAAGTTAATTTAGAGTGTCCCATTATTGCGGAAAATGGTGCGCTTATATATAAAGATAAAAAAATGATGAAGAGATATCCAATTCAAAATATGCAGGCACTTGAGATTGTGAACTATCTTGAAGAGAATGGTTTATATTATCAGCTTTATACTGATAAAGGTGTGTACGTACCGGATTATGGAGTAGAGAGTGTACGTAATGAAATCGAGTACGTGAAGAATTCGAATGAAAATTTCGACTTGAAAGAGTTAGAAACGATTGCAGCATTATATCTTGAACATACAGCATTTCATAGTGCAGAAAGTTGTAAACCAATTGTAGAAACTGATATACATGTGCATAAGCTTTTACCATTTTCTTATGACATAGAAAAATTAAAAAAGTTAAAAGAAACGTTTCTGCATAATACTGATTTAGCAATTACATCTTCCTATTGGCATAATTTAGAGATTAATCATCGAGATGCTCAAAAAGGAAATGGATTATATACTTTAGCAGAACACTTGAATATTCCAGTTGAAAATACTGTAGCGATAGGTGATGGTCTAAATGATGTTTCCATGATGGAAAAAGCAAATATATCAATTGCAATGGGGAACGCAGTTGAAGAAATAAAAGTGATGTGTCAATACGAAACTTTATCAAATGAAGAACACGGTGTTGCACATGCTTTATATAAATATGTAATGTAAATATAAAAAGAAAAAAGAATCCAAATGGATTCTTTTTTCTTTTTATTAGGGGTAAGGTATTCTATGAGATTCATAGAAGCCTTATTACATTTTATTATATAGAATATATTGGAATAAATGTTTATATTTTTCATAATAATTGTGAAAATTTTATGAACTTTATATTTTTTGTATTTTTATACTGCTGCTAGCAGCGCGTAACACTCCCATATTATTTTCTGTTTTTAATTGAAAAATAGAATTTGTTCGAATAATTATTCTATAGCTATATACCTAGGAGCACTTTCTTCGTATAATGAAGAAGTATGAATTTTGAATTTGTATAAATTTTACATATAGAGGTGAAAAAGGAATGAATGCGCGGCTAATGGAACTTATTGATGTGAGTACAATAGAAACCATGGCAGAACAATTTTATAACTTAACCAACATATCACATCAACTTCTTGATGCTGAAAACGAATGTATATTTTCATTTGGAATTAATGAAATGAAAGTATGTAAACTTCCCAAAATCGAAATCCCCCTTTTCTTATACAATCAATATTTAGGATCTTTTGTTGTATGGTCCAAACGAAGCGAAATTTTCAATTGCCAAAAATATTTTGAAATGCTTTCTAACCTCATTATAGATGGGGTGAAAAAAGCAGTTCAAAGTAAAAATACATCGTTACTTTCTCGAAAAGAGGAAGAACTACATACGATCTTACAAAACATGCCTGTTATGGTTGATGCGCTTGACTATAATGGAGATTTTGTTTTGTGGAATCGAGAATGCGAGATTGTAACAGGTTATACTGCTGATGAAATAATTGGGAATCCAAACGCTCTTCAATTACTGTATCCTGACCATAATTATCGCCATCAAATACAAAATAAATTTTTGACTCGTGGAAAAAATTTTAGAGATTGGGAAATGAGTTTAACATGTAAAAATGGTGAAATTAAAACGATAATGTGGTCCAATATATCTGAGCAGTTTCCTGTAACAGGATTTAGTTACTGGGCTGTTGGGGTAGATATTACACATTTAAAAGCGATAGAAGGGCAATTAAAACAACAAACGTCTGAATTAGAATTAATTTTTAAAGCTTTACCAGATTTATGTTTTTTAACAGAAGACGATGGGACAATTATAGATTATAAAGCAGGATCTCCTACAAAATTTTACGTACCCGCAGAAGCTTTTATGGGAAAAAAGTTTTACGAAATATTACCGTCTCCAGTAGCACAGCAATTTCAAGAAGCAATTCGCCAATTGAAAGAAGAAGGAAAGAATGTAATTGTAGAATATCCTCTAACAATTAATGGAAGCATCGATTTCTTTGAAGCTAGATGTTTACCATTATTACAAGATAAAATTATGATCATTGTCCGCGATATTACAGAGCGGAAAAAGGCAGAAGAATTGCTAAATAAATCAGATACACTTGCAGCAATTGGACAATTAGCAGCCGGTGTGGCTCACGAAGTGAGGAACCCACTAACGGTAATAAAAGGGTTTATTCAATTATTCCAAATTAACAAAGAAGATCAAGAAAGATATTTTGACCTTATGCTTTCTGAAATCGAGAGAATTGAAGTGATCCTTCAAGAGTTTTTATCGATTGCTAAAACAGATGAAATCTCAACTGAAGAGAAAAATATTTATCAAGTATTTAAAAATGTTGTTTCTTTAATGAACACAAAAGCAATTATGACGAATATTCAAGTTGAGTTATTTGCAGATTCCGACGAACTAGCTATTGAATGCTCCGAAAATCAATTGAAACAAGTATTTATTAATATTTTGCAAAATTCAATCGAAGCAATGCCTGATGGTGGTAAGATTTCTATTCATATGAAAGAAATAAATGAAGATGGCGTAATTATAGCTGTAGTCGACGAAGGCATAGGAATACCAGAGGAAAGAATAAAAAGATTGGGTGAACCTTTTTATAGTACGAAAGAAAAGGGGACAGGAATTGGATTGATGTTAAGTTACAAAATTGTTGAAAGTCATCAAGGAACCATAAGTATTATGAGTGATGTTGGTGTTGGGACAACTGTAACTATTTTTTTACCAAAAATTCAAAGTGCAAATATAAATCCAAGAGTAAGGGTAGATGTATAACGCTTCGTTCTATTTCTAACTCTTAATAAATTTAATATGCGATAAGAAAGGGCTTAGTGAATACTAAGCCCTTTCTTATCGCATATTTTTATATTAAATTTAGTAAACTTTACCTTTTCTTAACTATTTTTTAAATTACTATTAAGTTTTTAATATTATATTGATATTTATATATTTTAATGAAAGTGTGGTTGGAAGGAGATTATTACGTGGTGAAAAAGAAAAAAGAGAAAAGTGGTAGAGCACTACCTATACGGTTAAATATTTTATTCTTTTGCGTATTTTTATTATTTTCTGGAATTATAATCCAGTTAGGTAAAGTGCAAATTTTCGATGGAGAAACATATAAGAATGAAGTAGAAAAAAGAGAGAATGCAACTGTTAGTCTGACAGTACCACGCGGCAAAATTTATGATCGTGAAGGGAATCCAGTAGTGGACAATAAGTCTTTACGTACGATTACATATACAAAGGTGAAAGGTGTAAAATCGGAAGAAATGCTAAAAACTGCAAGACAACTTGCAGAAATAATTGAAATGCCGCAAGAAGATATAGATAAGTTAACCGAGACGGATAAGAAAGATTTTTGGATGCAATTAAATCCAAAACTTGCTGAAAATCTAGTATCTAAAAAAGAAATAGATACATTTAGAGAGAAGGATATTAGCGGTAAGAAGCTAGATAAAAAAATAGAAGAGTTAAAAAGAAAACGAGTTACAGATAAAGATCTTCAGGAATTAACAGCAAAAGACATAGAAGTGTTAGCTATTAAAAGTAAAATGACTTCAGGTTATCAAATGGCGCCACAAATTATAAAAAAAGATGTTAGTGAAAAGGAATTTACAATAATTAGTGAAGGTTTAGCGAATCTCCCAGGTGTAGACGTATCGGTTGATTGGGAGAGAGTTTATGTAAATGATGGACTATTCCGATCCGTTCTTGGAAATGTTTCTAATGCCGATGAAGGATTACCAATTGAACGATTAGATTACTACTTGGTACGTGATTATAGCCGAAATGATAGGGTTGGAAAAAGTTATATCGAGCAGCAATACGAAGATGTACTTCATGGTACAAAAAAAGAAGTAAGAAGCGTTGCTGATAAACAAGGTAATACAATTAGAACAGAAACAGTTTCTGCAGGGAAAAGCGGCAAGAATTTAACGTTAACAATTGATATGGAATTACAGAAAAAAGTAGAAGAGAGCATAGAAAAAATATTAAAGGCCTATAAAGGTTCAGAATCGATGTTGGACCGTGCTTTCGTTGTAATGATGAATCCGAAAAATGGTCAAGTATTATCAATGGCAGGGAAAAAGTTAGTAGAAAAAGACGGGAAAACAGAGATTGAAGATTATGCTTTAGGTACAATGACAAGTTCATATGAGCTTGGATCAACTGTTAAAGGTGCAACAATATTGACTGGTTTCGAAACGAAAGCTATAACACCAGGTACTTATTTTTATGATGCACCTATGAAGTTTAAAGGTACTAAGGAGAAGAAGTCTTGGAAAGAGTTTGGAAATATAGATGATTTAAGAGCGTTACAAGTTTCTTCAAACGTGTATATGTTTAATACAGCATTAAAAATTGCAGGTGTGGATTATGTGAAAAATAGTTCATTAAATATTAAACAGGAATACTTTGATGAAATGAGGTATTATTTCAGGCAATTTGGATTAGGTGTTCCAACAGGCATCGATTTACCGAATGAAACGGCTGGACAAATTGGTAAAAAAGATAACCAGCCAGGTTTTTTATTAGACTACTCAATTGGCCAGTATGACACGTATACACCGCTTCAGCTTGTACAGTATATTTCAACAATCGCAAACGGTGGATATCGAATGAAGCCACAAATTGTTCAAGAGGTTAGAGAGCAAACCGCTCAAAAGGATGAAATCGGTAAAGTGGTGCATGCAATAGAGCCCGTTGTTTTAAATAGAATTGATATGAAAGAAGAATATATCAATCAAGTAAAAGAAGGATTTAGAAGAGTATTCCAAGAAGGGGATGGAACGGGAGTAAGGGCGTTCCAAAAAGCACCATATAAACCAGCTGGCAAAACAGGAACTGCACAGACTGTATACGGTGGAGAAAGTGATATTGGGAGAAATGAGAAAGGCGATCGTAGAGAATGCTATAATTTAACATTAGCAGGATATGCGCCATATGATGATCCAGAAGTAGCATTTTCCGTTGTAGTACCATGGGTTATAGATGATAAGTCTGGTATTAACTCTGATATTGGAAAAGAAGTTTTAGATGCTTATTTTGATTTAAAAAATAAGCGATTAGCTGGCGAAGTACCAAAAATAGATGACTCTAAAGAGAATTAAAATATACGAAACGTCTCTAGCAATTATATGAACTAGAGGCGTTTTTTACATACGAATAGATTAGAAATGAGGTATATATAAAGCAATTGATTCTAAAAGATTGGAGAAAAATATGTAGCTATATTTTAATTATAATAGGAATTATTTTTATTAATAAGTCATTTTTATTTTGTATGGTAGAAGGAATTTCGATTTTTCAAACTGTAGAGAAATGAAAGTTCCCACGCATAAATTATTTGTGTTAGTTGAAAATCGAAATCATAGTAAAGATAGTAGGAATACGCTTGGACTAATTGATGAGTCACATATAATAGGTAAAGTAAAAATGGTATATTATCCATTTGATCAAATAAAATGGTTAAAATAATTCTATTAACTATTCACGTTTTATAAAATAATTCATATATTGATAGCATAGGACAAGCAGAAAAGCTTATCCTAACCTCACAGAACACTCCTTATCACAGTTAGGCATCTACTTATGTAGATGCCTTTTCCGATGTCTGATAATTATTTATCAACCTAAAGTAGTAAGTATATTGGGACTATTAAGGGAAGATTGCTTGTAATAATAACAGTACGATTAATAAGAGAACATTGACTTGTAAGGAGTGAGAAATAAGTGATGAATATTTTAATAGTTAATTTTCCTGCAGAGGGACATGTAAATCCTACATTAAGTTTAGTAAAGGCCTATACTGAAAGAGGTGATAACGTACACTATATTACAACGGAAAGCTTTAAGGAAAGGCTTGAAGTTTTGGGAGCTATTGTACATACTCATCCGGATTTATTAAAGGAGATTTCTATTGATAATGAAACTTCATATGGATTAAAATCTTTCTTTCATGTACATGTTCAAACTTCTTTATACATATTAGAAATTACGAAACGATTATGTAAAAGCATTAATTTTGATTTCGTAGTTTATGATATATTTGGTGCTGGAGAGTTAGTAAAGGAATATTTACAAGTTCCAGGCATAGTTTCCTCTCCTATATTTTTAATTCCACCAGTATTATTGGAAACCTTGCCTTTTCATCCAAATGCAGAAATACAATTCCAACCCGATGAACTCTCTGAAAAGTTACTGTATCAAATGGAACATGAATTTGGAGTAAAGCCCAAAAATAATCTTCAATTTATGCATAATAAGGGAGATATTAGTCTCGTGTATACAAGTCGTTATTTTCAACCTAATAGCGATTCGTTCGGAGAAAACAATATTTTTATTGGACCGAGTATTATAAAGCGCAAAACAAATGTAAAGTTTCCACTTGAATTGCTTTCAAAAAAGAAAGTTATTTATATTTCAATGGGAACACTTCTCGAAGGGCTCGAACCATTTTTTAATACTTGTATTGATGCTTTTTCAAATTTCGAAGGGATTGTAGTAATGGCGATCGGTGATAGAAATGATATTTCAAAAATTAAGCAATCGCCAGACAACTTTATTATAACCCCTTACGTACCTCAATCAGAAATATTAAGTGAAGCAGATGTTTTTATTACACATGGTGGAATGAATAGTGTGCACGATGCAATCCATTATAATGTCCCATTTGTGATAATACCGCATGATAAAGATCAACCTATGATAGCGCAAAGATTAACTGAGCTTGAGGCAGCACATAGATTATTGAAAGAGCATGTTAATGTGCAAACTTTAAAAAAGGCAGTAACAGATGTTCTTTCAAATGAAAAGTATAGACATGGCATTCGAAAATTGAATGAAAGTTTTTTAGAGTGTGGTGGTTCCAAAAGAGCCATTGCAGTTATTGATGCTCTTTTAAATAAATAGTTCGGACAATATAAAAGCATAGAGGCTCTACCTGTATGCTTTTATATTATTATCCAGCAAATTGTACAGCAGTATTTGCATGTAAAAAAGCAGTATCAAAAACAGGAACAGTAAGGTCATTTTTGGAAATAAGCAATGGTATTTCAGTACAGCCTAGTAATATTCCTTCCGCACCATTTTGAATTAATGAATTGGTAATTTGTATTAGTTTTTCTTTTGATGTTTCTGAAATAATTCCTCTACTTAATTCATTTAATATGACGTGATGGATAAAAGTTCTTTCTTCGTCATTTGGGATAATTGTCTCAATGTTATATTTTGCTAGTCGTGATGTATAAAAATCTTGTTCCATCGTTTGTTTCGTTCCTAATAATCCGATCCGTTTTATATTCTGTTCTACCATTTCTTTAGCACTTACATCACCGATATGAAGAAGTGGGATTGATATTGCTTGTTCTACTTCCTCAGCAAATAGATGTACAGTATTAGAACACATTAGTAAACATTCAGCTCCTGAGTTTTCTACCTTTTTTGCTACCGTGACTAATTCATTTTTCACTTCTTCATATTGATGGTTTTGCAATAATGTAGTTACCTCCCCAAAGTCCATGCTATATAAAACAAGCTTCGCATTTTGATTATATTTAGAGAGAGTAAGTGTATTAATATGTTTATAGTACAATGATGTTGATTCCCAACTTAGTCCGCCAATTAAGCCAATTACTTTCATCATGCATTCCTCCCGTAACAATTTCGAATTCATTATTTCACAATTCCGATAAGAATACAATGATTTAAATGAACTATTTATCGAAAAATAAAAATAGTAAGAAAAGTATTGAAATTATTTGTTGTTAGTGCCATAATACAGATTACAAATACATACTTATCCAGAGAGGTAGAGGGAACGGCCCTATGAAACCTCAGCAACCCCTATGTTATTACATAGGAAGGTGCTAATTCCGCAGAGGACACTATGTGTTTTTTGAAAGATAAGGGGATTCTTGTACGTGAAAGAAAATGACCTCTTATTTAAGAGGTCATTTTTTGTTGTATAGAAAGGAAGTGTCGATGCATAATTCATTTTCAAAATAAATATAGAGTATTAAAAGTTGAATAATACGAGAGGGGAATTGTAATGAACAAATTAACGACAAAGCTAGTAGTAGCTATTGGAATTGGAGCAGCTTTATACGGGGTATTAGGGCTTTGGGGATTTTCTATCGCACCGAATACATTTATTAAACCCGCATTGGCTATTTTAACCGTTTTTGGAGCATTATTTGGCCCAGTAGCAGGACTTTTAATAGGACTCATCGGTCATTCCGTTACAGATACGATCGCTGGTTGGGGTATTTGGTGGGGATGGGTTATTAGTTCAGGTATTATTGGTTTTGCAATGGGACTCATACAAAAAAGAGTTGGTTTTAGTGTAAAACATGGAACGTATAATAACCGTGATATTTCTTATTTTGCAATTACAGGGTTAATCGGTATTGTCATTGCTATTATATTTGCTGGGGCATTCGATATTATTGTGATGGGAGAACCGTTTGACAAAATAGTTATACAAGTACTAGGCGCAACAATTGCAGACGTTATCGTATTTTTAGTTCTTGGCTTACCAATCACGATCGGCTTAGCGAAATCAAATAAGAAACATACACATTTAAAAATTGAAAAGTAGGGATGAATACATGCAACCAATTATTTCTTTTGAACAATTTACCTTTCAATATAGGCATGCCACGCAGCCTACTTTAAAAAATATTACATTTCAAATATATCCTGGGGAAAAGGTACTTATCGCTGGACGAAGTGGTTCAGGTAAGTCAACATTAGCTCATTGTATAAATGGACTAATCCCATTTTCTTACGAAGGGATAAGTACCGGTAACATTTTAATAGCTGGAAAGGATCCGAGAAAAGGTAGTGTTTTTGAACAGAGTAAACACGTAGGGACAATATTACAAGATCAAGATTCACAATTTATAGGCCTTACTGTCGAAGAGGATGTAGCATTTGCATTAGAAAACGATTGTGTAAATCAAATAGAAATGAGAAAGATTGTTACGGATTCTTTAAAAAAGGTAAGCATGCAGGACTTTCATACACAAAGTCCGCATGAATTATCAGGAGGTCAAAAACAGACAGTCTCTCTTGCAGGTCTGCTAACGACAAATGCAGATATATTATTATTTGATGAACCGTTAGCTAATTTGGATCCTGCATGTAGTTTGAATACAATAGAACTCATTAAAAATATAAATGAGAAATATAATAAAACAATTGTAATTATTGAACATCGAATAGAAGAAATTTTAAACCTTGATTTAGATAAAATTATTTTAATAGATGAGGGAGAAGTTATTGCCATTGGTTCACCAGATAGTATTTTAAATTCTAATATATTACCAAATATCGGAATAAGAGAACCTATTTATATAGAAGCGCTAAAGAAATTAAATTTTGACAGTAACAATGTTAGGGCATTTCCAATTAAAAATCTTCGTAATGAAGACGTTCATAGCCTATTAAAGAACTGGATGCAGAAGCAAGATTCATCAAAAAACAAATATATTAAAAAAGCCTTATGCAAGATAGAAAATTTATCTTATACGTACAATAACAAACATACAGCCTTAGAAGATATCAACCTTTCAATAGGAGAGGGAGAAATAATAGCGTTATTGGGTCATAATGGAGCAGGGAAATCGACATTAGCTCATACTCTTATAGGAATAAATAAAACAAAGAATGGGAGAATAACATTTGATGGAGAAAATATAAATTCTTGGTCTATTCGTAAACGCGGGGAAATTATTTCTTACGTTATGCAAAACCCAAATCAAATGATTACACAGCCTACTGTTTTAGAAGAGGTTTCATACTCATTAAAATTAAAAAAGGTTTCTAAAGATGAGATTGAGACAAGAGTCGAAAAAGCTTTAAGAATTTGTGGATTATATCCATTTCGTAACTGGCCAATTCAGGCATTAAGCTATGGACAAAAAAAGAGGCTTACTATTGCATCTGTACTTATAACAAACCCAAAACTTATTGTATTAGATGAGCCGACGGCTGGACAAGATTATTACCATTACAAACAGTTTATGTCGTTTATTAGAAAACTGGCTGAAAGGGGCATATCCTTTATTATTATCACACACGATATGAATCTTGCTTTAGAATATGCAGATCGAGCGGTAGTTCTGCATGAAGGGAAAATTATTGCGGACAATACTGTATCTGCTGTTTTAGGGGATCAACGAGTGTTACAAAGAGCTAATCTACGGGAGATTTCATTAATAAAACTAGCTAAATTAAGTGGAATTTCAACTCCAGAAACATTTGTAAAACTTTACATTGAGGCTAATAGGAGGGAGGAATATGCATAATACGTATTTTTATCGTATGGATGGTGCAATTAAATTATCTTTATTTATATTTTGTATGACACTTACTTTTTTATTTTTTGATTTTCGTATATTGCTAATTTTATTTATTGTTGGATGTAGCGGCCTCTTAATTGCAAAAATTCAATTGCGTAAAATTATAGTTATTTTCAGCGTTATATTTACATTTAGTTTATTAAATTCCGTTATGATTCTTTTCATTACGCCCACCCATGGATCGGAATTAACGGGATCGTATACCTCTTTTTTTTATATAGGTTATGCAACAATTACATATGAAACTTTATTTTATGCAGCTACACTTTCATTGAAATATTTTACGTTATTACCATTTACACTTCTTTTTATTTATACAACTCATCCAAGTGAATTTGTGAGCAGCTTAAATAAATTTGCTGTTCCTTATAAAATTACATATGCAATAAATATTGCACTACGTTATATACCAAGCATTCAATCTGAATATATAATCATTAGACACGCACAGGAAGCAAGAGGCGTACCTTTTGAAAAAGGAGAAGCGAGCTTGTGGATTCGTATGAAAAACCGTGTTTTAATTTTTTGGCCACTTATTATTCATTCATTAGAAAGGATTGATACTGTTTCAAATGCAATGGATTTAAGAGGTTTTGGAAAAAAGGATAAACGAACGTGGTACTATGCAAAGGACGCACAAAAGGAGGATTACATCACACTTTTTGTTGGTATTATCATTTTGGTTATTGCAGTTTACTTAAAGCTGAATGTATTCCAAAGTTTCTGGTACCCATTTTAAAGCGCTCTCAATAGAGTGCTTTTACTAATTTTTATGAAGACATGCTCAAAAAAAGGAGATACACATACTGTATAATACGAACCAGTTAAAATGATCAACTACCTATTAGTTTTCAAACCAAAAGGAGGAGAAAATATGAGTTTCGGTGGTTCTTGTGGTTTTGGTGGAGGTTTCGCTTTATTAGTTGTGTTATTTATTTTATTAATTATTGTTGGATGTAGCTGTTGGAGCTAAGGGTACTAATTTCTAATTAGTCTCTTCTAAATGTAAACTAAAAAAACATAGTAGATACGTTTTGTATCGAAATAAATGAAAAAGGAGCTTAATAGCTCCTTTTTCATTTATTATACGAAATCTCCTCATTATTGCATTTAGGTAAAGTGATAGTTAAGGTAGTTCCTTTATTGATAACACTTTGGATTTTCAATGTGCCTCGCATCGTTTCGATAATTTTTACAGCAACCATTGTTCCTAAACCAGTACCTTTCGTTTTTGTACTAAAATATGGTTCGCCAAATCGATTAATTTGCTCTTGCGACATTCCAATTCCACTATCTTCAATCCGTATTATGACCTTATTATTACTAACAGTTGCAGAAATAATTAGGTTACCGCCACTTGGCATTGCTTCTATACTGTTTTTTATTAAATTTAAAAAACATTGATGGAAGTGCTGTGTATTACCAATAATTATTCCTTCAGAGAACTCTTGTGTAATATTAATATTATTCATATTACATAAAGGCAATATCATTTTTATAACTCGATGTAACTCGTGCTCCACTGAAATACAGTCTAGTTTTTCTGAAGCGGGTTTGGCAAAAGTTAAGTAATCATCAATAATTGCCTGTGCACGATTTAATTCTTCAAGTATATGTTCAATATACTCATCTCTGGATTGTTGGGTTATATTGGGTGTTTTTAAAAGTTGTGTAAATCCTTTTACAACCGTCAAGGGGTTCCGTACTTCATGTGAAATACTTGCAGCGAGTTGACTGACAATCTCCATTTTTTCAACTTTTATTAATTTTGATCGCATGCATATTGCATCTTTTAAAACTTCATTAAAATAGATCATAAATAATATTAAAATAGTTGGTAATAGAATGAAATAAATAATGTACAAATTATTCACTTCAAAATCCGATAGAGTTAACACAATTACTGTTGTAAACACTGCAAGGAAAAAAGTTAAAAACATGGATGAAGCTACTTTCATTTTTCTATTGTATGTATTAAATTTTGATGATGCGAATGCTGTAATTATTAACATCGTTCCATACACAAGGATTGTTAACAAGCTAAAACCATAAAACATAAAACGTGTTATTAACAAAATCATGAGTAATGCAATACCGACAGGAAATCCACCATAAAGTGTACCAATTAAAAAGGGGATTTGTCTTAAATCGTGAATACAATTTTCATCCATATAGATGGGGTATCGCATACATAAAATTAGTGGGATGCTCGTACAAAGAATGATAAGCAGTTTCTTATATTTCTTCCTAAAGTATCCACTATCATAAATAAAATAAAAAACAAATATACTACTTAAAATATATAGAAGATTATTTAAAACATTTTGATTAATGTAAACAAAGTTCATAATACATGCCCCGTTATCCTGAATTTCAATCCCATATGTATTATACATTAAAAAAGTACAAGTTTTATATACACATTTTATAATGTATGTAGTTTTTATAGCTTTTCAGCGTTATATACTTTTAACCATACATTATTAAACTCTTCCATTGACGCATAGCGCTCACTACGATTTTCATTTATAGCACGGTATGCGACTTCATATAGGCCTTCACTAGCTTCCCATTTCATAAAGGAACGATCTTGCCCGCCACCTAATAGTGCGAAAGCCATAGCCCCCATATTAAATACATTCGTTTTCCCGTCTATTATAGCATTAAGTTGAAACTCTTCAGGTGACATAAAACGAGATGATCCCCACATTCGCCCCATCTTATTTACATACGGTTTGTTACTGTATAAATCAATATCACAAATTTTTGTTTCATTAGTTTTAAAGTTGTACAAAATACTCCCGTCATAAAAATCAATAGCTACATAGTTTTTTTGTTCAACGTAAGCATGGAAATTAAAAATAGAATTTAATGAAATTAGCCTATTTTTAACGGATAATTTCTTATATTTATAAAATGGTGAGTTAGGATCATTATATTTTGCTGGGGGTGGGAAACTCCAGTGCGGGTGAAGACATTCACCGTCAAACCAATCAAAAATTAAAACATATCCATGTTGTACAGGGTAGTGATCGATTAAATTTATAAGAGAAACATGTTTTAATTCATTGTATATAGTAACTGAGCTTTTTAATCTTTTTATAGCTTCATTTGTAGAAGCATTATATGCGAGTGTTTGTGCTCCTGCATATTTAATAAAGTTCTTTTTCCCATTCTTTTCAACACCAAAACTTATATTACCGGAATCTTGTTGGTCAAAAACCGCAAATACTGTACCTAGTTTTGTAAGCCAATCAAAATTATGATGTTTTTTTAGTTGGAATGTTATAGTATCTAACTGAATTTCAACTGGAATATCTTTCATAATTCACCTCAAATTTAATATAATTAAGTTGTCCATTACAGTATTCGACATATTTTGTGAAATCCCTATGTTTATAAACTTAAATTTTATAGATATAATAATGTGCAGTTATAAGGAGGAAAGAATATGGATGGAAAAATCATAATTAAACCGTACCAACAATATTGGCATACAGAGTTTTTAAATGAAAAAAATAAAATTGTGCCGTTACTCCATGAAGAAATTATTGCTATTGAACATATAGGAAGCACAGCCGTAGAAGGGTTAGGGGCTAAACCTCTTATTGATATGATGATCGGCGTAACAAATTTACAAATTACCGAAAATTGGAGGGAAGACCTAGAAGAAATTGGCTATGAATATGTTCCTAAAAAAACACCTAATTGGCGTTTTTTTAGAAAAGGGAAATGGAGAGCTGGTACCCACCATTTACATGTCTATATTTATAATAGTGAAGAATGGAAGAACAACCTTTTATTTCGAGACTTTCTAAAAAATCATGATTGGGCACGTGAAGAATATAGAGTGTTAAAAGAGATGCTTGCTGCTTCATATCCTTTTGATCGTGTTTCATATACAAATGCAAAAGCACCGTTTATTTGCAACATATTAGAATTGGCCAAAAAGGATATAAACAAAATATAAGTAATTTGCAGATTCTCATTTTATTTTAATCTTTCTCTCATGTTATTCTCTCTTTTACTTGATACACTGCTGATTATAGAGCTTTTGAGTCAAAAGGGGATTAAATAAAATGGAGAAGATACTAAGAAATAAATATTTTCATATGTACGTTAAAATAATAGGAATCACTATCATTATTTGCAGTGTGGAATTACTATTTATTAATGTTTTGTACGGGAACTTATTAAATGTTCAATGGTTAAATAAGAAATTAGGATCTATTGGTGAATATGGTGCAATTATAGCTGCATCATTATGGTTCTTACGTCAAATATGGTTGTTTTTAAAGAAGAGAAATATGCACGGATTTAAAATAATTAAAGAGCTGTATCTTTTTATAAAACAGTTTCACGTATTAATTGGATGCGCTGTAATAGCTGTTGCGACAACTCACGGTGTTTACTTTTTAATAAAAGGAAGTCGGCATATTTTACTAATATACAGTGGTATATTTTCTCTTTTTACATTAATAGCATTAGGGATTGCAGGATTTGTTTTACAGAAATCTAATCAGAAAACAAAATTGAAGATGTATCGAAAAGTACATCAATTCATTGCGGTTATATTCGCAATAGGATTAATTATTCATTTAATCGTATAGGAGGAAGTATCGTTGCAACAAATACTAATTATTGAAGATGAAGAAAGTTTAGCGGACTTTTTAGAATTGGAATTAAAGTATGAAGGATATAAAGTAGATATACAATTTGATGGACGAAAAGGATTAGACGCAGCACTTGAAAAGAATTACGATCTCATATTACTTGATTTAATGCTACCAGGATTAAATGGGCTGGAAGTATGTCGGCGATTAAGAGCAACTAAAAATACACCTATTATCATGTTGACTGCTCGTGATAGTATTATGGATCGTGTGACAGGGTTAGATAGTGGGGCTGATGATTATCTTCCAAAACCGTTTGCGATAGAAGAACTTTTAGCACGTATGAGAGTTATTTTTAGGCGCGAAGAAAATACAGAGCAGAAACACCCATCATTTCTTACGTTTAAAGATCTACAGCTTCAGATTGAATCTCGAACTATAACTAAAGGAAATGAAGAAATTGAACTTACAAATAAAGAATTTGAGCTATTATTTATGTTTATGAAAAATATTAATCGAGTTCTTACCCGTGATATTTTACTGGATCAAGTATGGGGATATGATGCAATGGTCGAGACAAATATAGTCGATGTATACGTTCGTTACTTACGTAATAAGTTACATAGTGTAGATAAGGAGGAGTATATCCAAACAGTACGCGGTGCTGGATATATAATGAAATGATAAAGAATATTATGTACCGGATTCGAAATCTACCTATAAAGTGGAAATTAACACTTTGGTCCACTGCACTCGTATTCATTTTATTTATTCTGTATAGCACGTTACAATTCATTGTTATTAATAAGTGGACTATAGATTATGAACAGAAACAAATAAACAGACAAGTGACAGAAATAGCGGCATATTTTCAAGATAAAAATGATACGCTCTCGAGCAAAACATTTGAAAATAGTAAAGAATTTCTAAACAACATGATCGATAAGCATCAAATGATTCGTATTATAGGAAATGACGGAAAACCTATTGTCACCGTTTCGAGAGATTTTAATGAAATGTGGATAGAACCCAAAATGGTTACGCAAGATGAATCATTTATAAAAAGACATATAGAAGATCGAATATTAGTTGAGCGTATACCCATTCAAACAAAGAAATTTACTGGAACTATTGAGCTTGCGAAAAACTTAGAGACATTTGATCATTTGTTAAAAATAATTTTAGTAGTAATGGCTATTGCAGGAATATGTGGATTAGTGTTTAGTTTTTTAGGCGGAATACTTATAACGAAAAAGCTTTTATCGAGTGTTCAGAACATAACAGAAACGATGAAGCGTATTAAGAAAAATGGACTAAATGAAAGGGTTCCAGTACGAGAAAATAATGACGAACTTGCAAAATTATCGATTCTTTTTAACGAAATGATGAATGAAGTAGAAACTTCTTTTACACAGCAAAAACAGTTTGTAGAGGACGCATCACATGAATTAAGAACACCATTAACAATTATTCAAGGGCACTTATCGATGCTAAATCGATGGGGGAAAAATGATCCAGCAGTATTGGATAAATCCCTTCAATCCAGTTTAAAAGAAGTAGATCGATTAAATAAATTAGTTTCAGAACTGCTAGAGCTATCAAGAGCGGAATCAGAACAGATGCATCCTATAGCATCTGAACAAGTCCATGTTAATAGCGTATTAAAACAAGTTACACAAAACTTTGCAATGCTGCAAACTGACTTTCAATTTGATATGAAATTGGATGCAGATGAAGCGTATGTTTCAATACCATCATCTTACTTAGAACAAATAATCATTATTGTAATGGATAATGCAGTGAAATATACAAAAGAAGCTAATAAGTATATTTGCATTGAATCAAGTATGCGGTCAGGAAAAATTAAAATCCGAATAATAGATCATGGGACAGGAATACCTGAAGCAGATTTACCATTTGTTCTTAACCGTTTTTATAGAGTCGATAAAGCGAGAAGCCGAAAACAAGGTGGAAATGGGCTAGGTTTATCAATTGCAAAAAGGCTTGTAGAAAAATATAACGGAGCTATTCAATTAGAGAGTAAAGAAAACGAAGGAACAATTGTTACAATTACATTTCCTGATACTACACATGAATAGTTAAAGGTAAAAAATTCTTTTTGAAAATACTTTTTAAAAGGAGGAATACATTTTGTATTTCCTCCTTTTTTGATGCTTAGTAATCAAATTATTTTATTTATTTCGATATTTAAAGTACATTGAAAGGATTAAGGGGGAATAATTAATGAAAGCTATTGTACATCAACATAAAAATGGAATAGAAGGTTTAAAATATAAATTTTCACCTGAGATAACACCTAATGTTGGGGAAGTTAAAGTGAGATTAAAAGCAGCAGGTTTAAATCATCGTGATTTATTTATAATGAATAATAGAAAAAATATGGAATTACCTTTAATTTTAGGATCAGATGGTGCAGGTATTGTTACGGAATTAGGAGAGGATGTTTCAAATATCGCACTACATACAGAGGTTATAATAAATCCTAGTATTGGCTGGAATAATACTCATGAAATACCAGAGTTACCTGAAGTACTAGGCGGACCAGCCGATGGAACGTTTGCCGAATATGTTATTGTGCCGGCTGAAAATGTAGTAAAAAAGCCATCTTATCTTACGTGGGAAGAATCTGGTGTATTATCTTTATCGGCATTAACTGCATATAGAGCGCTTTTTACAAAAGGTAGATTAAAACCTGAAGAACATGTCCTAATTCCGGGAATTGGCGGTGGTGTAGCTACTTATGCTATGTTATTTGCTAAAGCAATTGGAGCAAAGGTAAGTGTTACTTCAAGGATAGAGGACAAAAGAAAGGCTGCAGAAAACTATGGTGCAGACTTTTCATTTAATAGCTCTGGTATTTGGGAAGAGTGCCTACATGGAGAAAAAGTAGATTTAATTATAGATAGTATAGGTCCGGCGACTTTCTTGAAATATTTTGATGTATTAAAACCAAACGGAAGAATTGTTAATTTTGGTGCAAGTTCAGGGGATAAAATTGAATTACCGTTACGAGCATTATTTTATAATCAAATCGATATTATGGGAACATCAATGGGGAGCTGTGAAGAATTTAATGAGATGGTTCATTTTATAGAGAAACATAATATTAAACCAATTATTGATAAAGTATATCCAATTGAAGAAGCAATCCAAGCTTTAAATCGAATGCAGCAAGGAGAACAATTCGGTAATATTGCCCTTCGTATGGAATGAAAATATGATTTCGTTTACAGTATATTTAAATGAACATGTTAAGTATTATATTCATGCATAGAGTGTTTATCATACTATTTAAAATGTTTTACAATCTTTATACATACTTAGCTCTTGTAAATAGTTACACGATTGTCAAATGAATAGTAATAAAATGAGAATTAGATGAGAAAAGTTTAAGCCCATTTTCATATTGATGTTGTATACTGTGTAAATCAAGAACACTTGTATCTTTATTTAAAGTACAATGAGTAATAATAAGGAGAGAGTACTATGAATTTCACAGTATTTCAATGGATTAATAACTTTGCTGGATCATCCAAGCTATTAGATACGCTAATGATCGCTATTACAAATAGTGTTCCATATGTAGCTATTCTATTCATGCTTATCCTATGGTTCAATAATGGAAAGAAAGAGAATGCAATTAGAAAACAATATACAGTGTTATATACGACACTTTCAGTCAGTATTGCATTATTAGTAAATGTTCTTATACATGCGGTATATTACCATCCGCGTCCTTTTATAACACATCATGTAAATCAATTAGTACCGCATGCAGCAGATTCATCATTTGTAAGTGATCATTCTGTGCTTGTATTTTCGATTGCTTTCGTATTTATTCTTAGAGGAGAAAACCTTAAATATATCGCGTTAATATGGGCAATATTAGTAGGTGTATCACGCATGTACGTAGGCGTTCATTATCCTCTAGATATACTTGGTGCTGCGTTCTTAACATTTATTACAAGTGGATTAGTAATGCAAAGTGCACGTATATTTGAACCGTTAGCAAGTTTTATTTTTAAAATGTATGCACTAGTAGCAAAACGGGTGCCTTTTTTAGCGAAATATAACCATATAGCTTAATCTGAAGAACCTACAAAAAGTAGGTTCTTTTTATTTGAAATTTCTTAAATTTCACTTACCGTATTTTTTATTTTTAAAAGATAAATTAATAAAAAACAAGTAGTAACATAGCTAGTTTTCTTATAGTTATAGAGGAATTACTAAAAAAACTTCGAAAAATATAGTATCTAATATAATAAAGAACATATCTAGTAACACATCTTTGCATTAATACATTGGAAAAGAAAGGAGATAAATATGCATAAACTTCAAACGAATAAAGGCGCTCGATATATGATGATTGCTTTTATTGTTTTGTTTCTTACTATGCTTTTACGCATATTTTATATTCAAGCGGTAGGAGTCGTGCATGATGTTAATGTAAAGGATCTTGCGAAGGAGCAACAAAACATAAATGGAGTTTTAGAGGCAAATCGCGGGACAATTTATGATCAAAACGGTAAAGTATTAGTCCAAGACTCAACGACATATCGCATCGTTGTAAACTTAAAAGGAAAAGATAAATTAAAAGATAAAGAAGATACTGCACAACGTTTAGCAGATGCGCTTGAAATTGATAAAGAGGAGATCATGAAAAATTTTCATGAAGGACGTACGCAAGTTGAAATTGGTAAAATTGGACGTAACTTATCTAGAGAAGCGAAGGAAGAAATTAAAAATTTGAAAATACCAGGTGTATCGTTTACAACAGAAAAAGCCAGAGTATACCCAAATGAAGATTTCGCCTCGTATATACTTGGTTTTGCAAGACCAGACGATAAAGGTAATGCGGTGGGGAAGTTTGGGCTTGAAGAAAGTTTAGATAAATATTTGCGCTCTACAAATGGTAATGTTTCATATGTAGGTTCACGAAAAGGAATCCCACTTACAAATGATATAGGAAAAGTAGAACCTGCTAAAAATGGGAACAACGTATACCTTACATTAGATAAACAAATTGATAGTTTTTTAGAAGAAGCGATGAATAAAGCTGAGCAACACTATGATCCTTCTATGTTAGTAGGTATTATAGCAGATCCAAAAACCGGGCAAATTTTAGCAATGTCTAGTAAGCCTAGTTATAATCCTAACAAAGGAGACATTGAATATTTTTTAAATGATCCAATTGCGAACGCATATGAGCCAGGGTCCACAATGAAAATATTCACATTAGCTGCCGCAATAAATGAAGGTGTATACAACGGAAAAGAATATTTCCAATCAGGAAAGTACGCAGTTGGTTCAGCAGAAATCAAAGATCATAATGGCGGATATGGATGGGGCTCAATTACATTTGATGAAGGGTTTGAAAGGTCATCAAACGTCGCCTTTTCTATTTTAGAAGACCAATTACTGAAACCAAATAAATTTAAGCAATATATGAATAAATTTGGGTTCAATCAAAAAACAGGTATAGATTTGCCCGGAGAAAGTAAAAATACATTATTGTTAAATACTCAAATTCAACAAGTTACTACTTCTTTCGGCCAAGGATCTACTGTAACTCCTATTCAAATAATACAAGCAGCCACAGCTATAGCAAATGATGGGAAAATGATGCAACCTTATATTGTTGATAAGGTTGTAAATCCAACAAATAAACAAGTTATTATGGAAAATCAACCTAAAGAAATTGGGAATCCGATAAAAAAAGAAACATCAGAAAAGGTTAGGGGCTTAATGGAGCGAGTAATAACTTCATCAAAAGGAACGGGAACGATGTATAAAATTGATGGGTATTCAATTGGCGGTAAAACAGGAACAGCGCAAATCCCTAATCCTGAAAATGGACGATATATGGAAGGGAAAGAAAATTATATTTTTTCTTTCTTAGGGATGGCTCCGATTGATGATCCGCAATTAGTTGTATATTTAGCTATTAAACAACCGAAATTAAAGGGCGATGAGTACGGCGCTCAGCCTCTTTCTGAAATTTTTAAACCAGTTATGAAAAATAGTCTAGAATATTTAAAAGTGAAACCATATACAGAAAAACAAATGACTGATGCAACGAAGCAGGCTGAAATAAAAGTACAAAATTATGTGAACCAATCGATAGATACAATAAAAAATATTATAGAAAAAGAAAAACTTCAGCCAGTATTATTAGGAGAAGGAAAGATAATAAAACAATATCCGCAGCCTGGCGAAATAATGAGTGAAGGAGATCGTATATTTCTAGTAGGGAATAATGTGGAAATGCCTAATTTAAAAGGTTGGTCAATGCGCGATGTTATGTATTTCTCCAAGCTTCTGAAATTAGATTTAAAAACAATAGGCACAGGGTATGTAACCGGGCAAAGTATTGAAAAAGGACAAGTTATACAAGAAGGAGCTACTTTAAAAATAGATTTAGAACCACCTCTAGAACCATTAGCAGAAGCAAGTGCAGATTAATATAGAATTTCGAAAGAGCCTAGAACATAATGGGCTCTTTTTAATAAAATTACAAGCAATTTCACGCACCGTATTTTGTATTAAATAAAAAAACACAAAAAATTATAAGGGATGCTCCGTTTTAAAAAACAGATTATTCTTTTAAATTATTTACAATATAAAACCTCTATGATAATATGGATAAAATTACATGCAATGAAGAGAAGAGTAAATAAAATGTATTTTTCACAGAGAGCTCCATTTAGCTGAAAAGGAGCAAAAATCTTTTATTGAATCAAGCCTCTGAGCAGCACACCGGAACCTTTAATTAGGGGGTGGAGTGACGGTAGCTCCCGTTATAGAGCTAAGGTATAGGCATTTTGAAATGCAGTACCTGATAAGGTTAATATGGCGACATATTAACAAACTAGGGTGGCACCGCGATGATAAATCTCGTCCCTAAGACTTTAAGTCTTGGGGGTGGGATTTTTTTATTGATTTAAAACAAACTTGAAAGCGGGTGCCTAAAGTGAAAAAATTACTTGAAGATTGGAAATATCCTTTATTACTACTGTCCGGAGTTGGTATTGCAAATTTAGGTGCATGGATTTATTTAATTGCATTAAATATACTTGTATATAATATGGGAGGATCGGCTTTAGCGGTCGCTACTTTATATGTAATTAAGCCATTTGCGACATTATTTACAAATGCTTGGTCAGGAAGTTTGATAGATCGTTTAAATAAACGGAAGTTAATGATCCACCTTGATATATATCGCGTAATACTTATCGCTATGTTACCTTTACTTCCATCTCTTTGGAGTGTCTATCTCTTAGTATTCTTTATTAGCATGGCTAGTGCAATTTATGAGCCAACTGCTATGACATATATGACAAAACTAATTCCAGTAGACAAAAGGCAACGTTTCAATTCACTACGTAGTTTAATAGGATCTGGCGCTTTTTTAATTGGCCCAGCAGTGGCGGGGATATTATTAATAACTGGTACACCAGAGTTTGCTATATATATGAATGCTATAGCATTTCTGTTATCAGGGTTAATTACATTACTTTTACCTAATCTTGATAAAAGATACGAATCTAATACATCAAGTGATAAGTTATCTCTAACTGTACTAAAAAAAGATTGGAACATAGTTTTAAATTTCAGTAAAAAATCTACGTATATCGTATGTGTATACTTCTTATTCCAGGGGATAATGGTATTAGCAACAGCTATTGATGCCCTTGAACTATCGTTTGCGAAAGAAATTTTACTACTAACAGATAGTAAATACGGTTTCCTAGTTAGCATTGCTGGTGCAGGTATTATTTTAGGGGCAATAATAAACACTATTTTGTCAAAAAAATTAGCAACTGCATTTCTTATTGGAGTAGGATCACTATTCATCGCGATCGGTTATATGGTCTATGCTTTTTCAAATGGATTTTTAATAGCTGCAATTGGATTCTTTATACTATCTTTCTCTATGGCGTTTGCAAATACGGGGTATTACACATTTTATCAAAATAATGTTCCTGTTGATTTAATGGGGCGAATTGGTAGCATTTACGGGCTTATCATTGCAATTATAACAATTTTTGTAACGATACTCTTCGGAGTAGCAACTCAATTTCTGTCCATTCAATTTGTAGTAACTGTAGGCGCATTTATAATGCTATTAATTACTATCATATTGTGTGTATATACTTTATTACCTTCAAGGATCAAAGTATATACAGCTGAATCCATAGATTCAAAATAATCTTTCTTCCTTTTTAAAATTAATGGCACGTAATAAGAGGGTTCTTCCATCTCTATATTGAAAAATAATTAGGTGGAAGAACATTATTGAATGATAAGGGTGGTTGTCATGATCAATACAAATAATGAGGTTGCGAAAATTGTAAAAGAATTACACCAAGAATTAGAGTTTTCCGGGGTAATTTTAATTAAAAGAGAAAATGACATTATCTACGAAAATTCATTTGGATATGCTAACCGAAGTGAAGGTATAAACAATACACTACAAACAAGATTCGGAATCGCTTCAGGATGTAAAATATTTACTGCAATTGGCATATGTCAACTCGTTGAAAAAGGTTTACTTTCTTTTCATACAAAATTAAAAGATTGTTTAAGTATTGAATTTCCAAACTTCGATCAAGACATTACAATACATCAACTTCTAACGCATAGCTCTGGTATTCCAGATTATTTTGATGAAAGTATTATGGCTAATTTCGAGGATATTTGGAAAAAAACACCTATGTATCTATTAAAAGGTTTAAGAGACTTTTTACCATTATTCCAAAACAGTAATATGATGTTTGCCCCAGGAAGTAAGTTTCACTACAACAATGCCGGTTTTATCATACTCGGATTAATTATAGAACAACAGTCCGGGCTTGAATTTACGGAATATATAGAAAGAAATATATTTGTTCCAGTTGGAATGAATGATTCGGGTTATTTTTCTTTAGATAATTTACCTAAAGATACAGCCATAGGATATATAAAAGATGTAAATGATCAAAAATGGAGAACAAATGTATATTCTATACCTATTAAGGGAGGCGCTGATGGCGGTGCCTACGTTACTGCACCAGACATGTTGAAATTTTGGAAGTCTCTATTTAATAATGAAATATTAAGCCACCAATATACAAATTTACTTTTAACCCCTCATATTTTAGTGAATAATAGTCAGTCTTACGGTTATGGAATATGGATTGAGAAAAAACAGAATACCATTTTTAAATATCATGTAATGGGATATGATCCTGGCGTTAGTTTTCGCTCAGCCGTATACCCAGACTTAGGAATCACATTAGTTATTCCATCAAATAAAGGGGCAGGACCTGAAAAATTAATGGTAGAAATAGAAGGGGTTTTGTAATTACATGGCTATAAAAATTAGAGCATCTAAAAAAGAAGACGAAATAAGCTGGGTACGTTGCCGTTCGTTATCTTTTTTAGGTACAGCATATTCTGACAATGTACTTAGAGAGAAAGAAAAATATGAAATCCAGCTATTGAACTAGTAGCTATATATGAAGACCAAGTAGTAGGTTTGATAGATATTGAATATGAAATAAAAGTTTAAAACAGTTTAGGAATGTACTAATAAAGCTACTAAAGACGTATGAGTAAAAAGTACGTCTTTTTACTTTTATAAATTATGCTTCAGGCTGATGGGAAACCACATTCCATATTATACAAATTAAAGTAGCTATCGTATTTCAAGTATGGTATGAGCAGAGACGAATATAATTTTCAAAGGTAAACAAGTATATAGGAGGACTCTAAATGGATATTCTATTTGTTATTCTACTTGTTATTCTTATAATTGTATTAGTGCAAGGTAAGGAATACAAAGTGAATATTAATCGTATTTGGCTCATTCCGGCTTTGCTGTGCTTTGTAACAATCCAGTCTATTATTCATATGGGACAATTAAATATATTGCACGTACTACTATTCGTTGCAATGCTCGGAATTGGATTGGGTCTTGGAGTTATTAGGGGAAAAGCTTTAACATTTCGATTAGATAGTGAAACAGGTCATGTATTACGAAAAGGAAATTGGTTAAGTACAATTATTCTTCTTGTTATTTTAGGTGCGAAAATTGTAATTAAGCAAAGTATGTTTTCTGGCAGTACTCACTACACATTAATGGTTGTAACGAATGCCTTTTTATGCATCACATTAGGTACAGTAATTAGTAGACGATATTATATTTGGAAAAAATATAATATGTTAATACAAAAAGTGTAAATACATTTATCCCTTGTTTAACAATGCTGTGAACGGAAATACTAAATAATATTGAACTTTTACAACAAGGGATGATAATATGATATTCATTTACACAGATTTTGGCGGAACACATTCAACTGCACTCGCTGCAGCTTACCATTTGAATAAATTACCAACCGATCGGAAGTTAACGAAAGAAGAAATTTTAAATGTGGAGTACTTTAATAAATTGAAAACAGAAGATATGGGGAAGATTATTTTTCATGGACAAGATGAATATGGGAATCCCGTATATACAATTGGATGCGGAGCATCAAAGGTCGTTGTACCTGCGATGAAGCATTTAGGAGAGATTTTGCAAAAACATTATCAAAGTCATGAAAAGATTATTTTTTCTAATACATCACCAACAGTTCCTTTACCCATGACTTTTGGTGGACTGTTTTCTAGAAGGTTCCACATCGACTTTATCGGTGTACCCTTACTCGTATGGGGAGCAAAACTTAGCTGTGATAACATACAAAGACTTGTTAGTTATACGAAAGAAGCTGGCCGATTGACGAATGATTATGTTGTAATTTTAGATAACGAAAGATTTAAGTAATGTTACAAAAAGACCGCAAAATTTCGCGGTCTTCTTTTTTGACAAATAGACAAAAAATATTCACATTTATTATACATCTTCTATAGCCAAAATATTAAAGTCCTGTTACTATTACAGGGGATATTCTCTTTTCATAAGATAAATATATAGAAAAGTCAGAAAAGAGGAATTGAATAAGGGAGGAACAACATGAAGCGTGTTGCTTGGATTACTGATAGTACAACTGCGAGTTTTACAACAGAAGGAGATAATTTTGTTATCCCAATTGAAGTTATTATTGATGGAGTGTCGTATAAAGATTGCGAAGAGGGAGTTCATGAACGTCTTTATGAAGCGTTAAATGACGGAAGAACGGTTACTACTTCACAACCTAACATAGGAGAAATGGTAGAGTTATTTACAAAATGTAAAGAAGAATATGAAGAAGGCTTTGCAATTGCTATTAGCGGAAAAGTAAGTGGGACCTATCAAAATATGAAGCTAGCTGCTGATATGGCAGGTTTCCCTTTAACTGTATTAGATAGTGAAACGACAAGTTATCCAATGGATGAACTTATGAGAAAAGCTAAGACGTTATACAATGATGGTATGACTTTACAAGATATACACAAAACATTAGTTGATGAAAAAAGAAGACCTTATTATGTATTTCCAAAGAGCTTAAAAGGTTTATATGCAAGTGGTCGTGTAAAGGGAGTTCAATTTTTACTTGGAAGTTTATTAAGTGTCAACTTAATCTTAGAAGTAAAAGGCGGAGAACTTTTACTTGAAAAGAAAGTGCGTAAAATACAAAAATGTAGAGAATACATTAAAAATGAGCTTGAAAAAGAATTACCAAAAGTACTTCATATGTTCTATGCTAACGATAAAGATGGAGCTGAAGAATGGATTTCAGATATTAAACAATCATTTCCTGAAATGGATTTCAAACTGTATCCATTACCGATTTCATTTGCTGTTCATGCAGGTGAAGGTACAATAGCAATTAGTTATTAAAAGGAAAAACCCGTGAATGATTCGCGGGTTTTTTTATTTGAAAATGGGACACACCACGTCGCCATCAAGTTGAAATTAAAAATATAAACCTTTACCTACTGGCTGAACCGTTTCTAGCACAGTATTAACCATTTCTTCATTAATTAGAGTTCTTATGATCCAAGCTGAGAGATCTTGAGCAGCAAAACAACCCGCAGCAGTCGAGATATTTCCTTCGTTTACGAAACTTTGTTCAATAACGTCTACATCAAATTCTTTAAGCTGTTCTACTGCGGATGGATATGTAGTTGCTTTTTTGCCAGTTAGCAATTTTTTAGCTCCTAGTAGTAGTGAACCAGAACACATAGATCCTATTAATTGTCTTTGAGGATCTACATGAATACTAGTAATATATTCTTGGTTTTTATATAAATCTTGTACCCCTTGGCCACTTGCAAATATTACAGCGTCAGCAGAAGGAATATCTGATATGCTTCCTGTCATGGGAATACGTAAGCCAGACATGGATATATGAGTTTTTTCCGTTCCTAATAGTTGGACATTCCAATCAGAAATACCGCCAACTAAACGTACACGATTTAATAAATCCCATGGTAGAAAAACATCTATATCAGTAAACTTATCGAAACAGACTATTGCAATTTTCATTTTCTAATCCTCCATTACTTTTGTTAACAGTACCAATTAACTTTTCTAATACTTGAGCTACACCATTTTTATCATTAGTATCGGTAATTTCAAACCTGTTAATTAAAGAAGGAGGGAACTACCTCCACCATTCTTTAACAGTAATTTTATGTGATTTTTCATTTTTATCTATAATCTCTACAAAACAATCATATGTTTCTAGTTTAGCACTGGAAACACCAATGTATGGATCTTCAATATTGAAAATTATGCTTGCTGTTGCGGAAAAAACATTATCTAAGGGAATATTTCCACTTTTTAAAAGACGTTCGAAGTCTTTCAATAAATCATCTAAAGACTCCTTTATTATTGGAATTTCAAAAACTTTGGGTCTAATACTTTTTTCTAAAATATTTATGACAATGCTATCTATATTTTTCTCTTCAGCAATATTATATAAATGTTCAATAACATATCCGTTTTCTCTATAATTCATTAAGCTTAAATAACTGTGAACAGTATCATGTCCTATCCCTTTTAATAATTTTAACCTTGCCATTTTAGCACCTCGTGTACATTTTGTTTAAGATATATTATAAGTAACCTTCTACAGTAATCCTGCTCCAATGGTTCAATAAAAGTAATGCTATGATGTCCGTTTACATGTATATTTCATTAAGTAGAAGGTTATAAATCTATTTAGGTTTAATAATTTTAATACTGATAATTTCCCATACATAAAACCAAAAGTTGCATGTTATATTTTGGGGCCCACCAATATAAATAATACCATTTTTTCATACCGTGAATAATGTTTTATAGAGAGATGAAAGGGTTTTTAAAGATAAAAATAGAAATCTATATAAAAAAATATTTAAATGGTAGTGATATTATGAAAATCGGAAAGTTTGGAGAAAAAAATAATATAAGTATAGATACAATTAGACATTATATGGATATCGGACTAATTATTCCTGAAAAGAAAGGTGGCCATTATTTTTTTGATGAGTATTGTCAAAAAGATATAGAGCTTATATTAGAGTACAAATGGCTAGGTTTTAGTTTGAATGAAATTAAAGAACTTTTTCTTTATCAAAATTTAGCGAAATCTATGAATTACGAAAAAGATACTCTTTACCAATCTTTATTTAAATCGAAATACGAAACGCTTGAACAAGAAATACAAGTTTTAGAGGAGAGAAGGGATAAATTAAAAGAAGTGTTAAATGATTTATCGCTAACAAATGAAACTCCGAATTCTATTATTGGGATAGATTTAAGCGTACTTCATTTATTTACATGTTTTAAGTGTAGTAAAAACCTAATTCTTCAAAATGGAATTATTAATTGCAATCAAATTACAGAGGGAAAGTTAATTTGTAACTGTGGGGAAGAATACATTATTACTTCAGGTATTCTAACAGCTGGCAATTTATTTAAAGCATATGAGCGATCTTCATTTGAAAGTTCTATTTCAGATTATATTCATGAAACTGATACTGCATATTTGGAAAATATGCATAGAGAAGGAGAATGGGCGAAAAAGAAACTAATGCAATTAGATTTAAATAACAAAATACTACTTGATATAGGATCGGGTCTTGGGTTCTTTTTGCGAAATATTTATGAAGAACTACCCGAGGATTGCTTATTTATTGCAGTTGATCGAGATTTGAATAAACTACTATTTTTAAAAGATGTATTAGAAAGAAGAAATCCGAAAAGAAACATTCTCTTTATCTGTGCTGATTTTTTAAGTATACCTATTCAGAATCAGTCTGTTGATATTGTAATTGATCAGTCTGGTACTAGTAATTATAGTTTTGAGCATGAGAATTTTTTACTTCACAAATTAAATTCTCTTTTAAAACCTGATTGTTATTTATTAAGTTTATTTATTTTATTTAAAAATTTTAGCATAAACAGCCAAATTGAAACTAGGTTTCGAGAAAATTTTACACTTTCAAAAGTAACGAAAGAAATCCAAAATCTACAGTTTCAATTCATTGATGAAAGAACTTCAAATTATTTGAATCGAGGCGGAAAGTACGAGGATTTCTTTGTTCAAGGAGAAGAAATTTATACATATTCATTTTTAGGAAAAAGATGAAGTTAACCCCATCGTTACCTGATTGTGTGACATAGAAAAGTTGTATTTTGTTTTTTGAAATTTAAGTCCGGTTTAATAACCGGACTATTTACTAATACAAGCGATTTACCTCTTCTTTTACTTATAAATGGCATTCTCTTGTCAACGTATGTCTAGTAATAGAAAAGATAGCTAAACCTAAAGATAGAAGGACTAGAAATCCGCCAACCCAGGCCATGTTAGCGACATCATGCACTTGTTTTAAAGCTATACCTCCAACTGCAGACCCGAGTGAAATTCCTATTTGTAGAGCGGAATTATTAAAGCTTTGCTGTATATCTGATGTGTCTGGGGCAGATTGTATTAAATAACTTTGTTGAGGTGGTGCAAGGCCCCAACTCAATGCAGCCCAGACTATCATAACAGGAATAAATAGGCTAATAGAAACTGTAGTGAACGGTAATATAAATAGGATTAAAGCAAATAAAGTAATAACTATTACAATACTTTTTTGAGCACCTATTTTATCTGATAATACACCACCGAAAGCTCCACCACTTACTGCAGCTATACCAAATACTAAATAAAATATACTAATCCAATAAGGGCTCAGGTGAAACTTCTCTTCTAAAAAAGGAGTAAAATAGGCATATAAAGTATAGTGTCCTGCTAACATAAACATAGTAGCTAGATGTGCAGATCCTAGTTTCGGACTACAAACAGCTTTTAATTGGATAGATAAAGGAGTTCGGTTTTCTTCTCCAGGTATTTTCTCTAAAAATACCGAAATTAAGATAATGGATCCCAATGATAAAATAGCTATACATAAAAAAATTACTCTCCAACCGAATGTGTTTGAAATTAATATTCCTAATGGTACCCCTAGAACAAGCGAAGAACTAATGCCCATATAAATTAATCCCAACGCTTTTGCTCGGTAAGAGGGATTAACGATTTTAGCTGCAATTGTAAGTGAAAGTACTACCACTAAAGCAGTACTCATAGCAGTCAAGATTCTTGCTATCATCATAAAAGTAAAGTTAGGGCTAAAATAAGTGAGTATATTACCAATTAGAAAAATGTAAAGTGAAATAATATACAATTTTTTTCTTTCCACTTTACTTGTGAAAATTAATAATACAGGACCTGCTAAAGCATAAGTAAGGGCAAAAATTGTAATTAGTTGACCAGCAGAACTTAAAGAAACACCAAAATCTTTAGCGATGTCTGGCAATATCCCTCCAACAATTAGCTCAACAAGACCTACTGCTATTGTTGCTAAAGCTAATATAAAAACTTTAAAATTCATTTTTTGTATTCCCTTCTCTAAATTATTTACCTTAGAACAAAAAAACTCCTGACTACAAACGCTAAAAGACGCATTTTGTAGTCAGGAGTTAATGGTTCCTGGTAGAGACCCCCAAGCCATATTCTTGGAGTTATACATGATTTCTCATATGTAATTAATCAATGTAATAGAAGATAACATATTACTTTTTACATTTCAATAAAAAAATTCATCATTTGTATACGTGACCTTATATGAAAGAGATAAAACGAGATTTCTAATAATCTTATTGTTCTACCTTTCGATGGCTAGTGAGATTTAAAAGTTTCAAAGTAATAAGCGAAATAATAAATAAAATGCTTAAGGTAGTTTTTCAAAATGCAGGAGAGATATAAGGTTAAACCTCTATAATGATTTCAGAATGAAAATATGATGTATTTTATGACAACCGAGTTATTTTTATCATTGCGGTAGTACACCATCAACCTAGAAAATTACAATTCTCCCAAAACGAAGATTCTTTCCATTGTTGACTACTGATAATATCATCTTATGTTAATTAGAGATGAAGGATATTTGTTAATGTTTATCCAATATTGAACAATATAAGTAAAACCATTCATTTCATAATAAAAAAATTATAAAGACAAAGGTGAGATTATTGAATATTTCAGTTCTTGGTTGTGGACGTTGGGGTACTTTTATAGCTTGGTATGCTAACAAGATTGGTCATAATGTAATGTTGTGGGGGAGAGAAAATTCAAGAAATTACATTGAATTAAGTGAAACAAGAAAGAATGATTATCTTAAGCTCTCAGAAGATCTCGAGCTAAGTAATTCTCTACATAAAGCAATTTCATTTGCGGAGATTATTATTATATCAATTAGTGCACAGGAATTACGTTCTTTTGCTAATCAACTAAACTTAATTGATGAAATACAAGGAAAAACCTTTATTTTATGTATGAAAGGACTTGAAGCAACAAGTGGAAAGAGGCTTTCTCAAGTATTTAGTGAAATTGTTGGGAAAAATACCAATATAGCCGTTTGGATAGGACCTGGACATGTACAGGATTTTGTAAATGACATTCCGAATTGTATGGTGATTGGATCTGAGAATATTGGTATCACTAAGAAAATTGTACAGGAGTTTAATAGTGATTTAATAAGGTTTTACTATGGACAAGATTTAATCGGCAATGAAATAGGAGCTGCTACAAAAAATGTTATGGGAATCGCCGCAGGAATGTTGGATGGATTGAATTACAGCAGTTTGAAAGGTTCACTAATGGCTAGAGGGACCAGGGAACTTTCACGTTTGGTTACAGCTATGGGAGGAAATGATTTAACGATATATGGATTGAGTCATTTAGGGGATTATGAGGCAACATTGTTCTCATTACATAGTCACAATCGAAAATTCGGAGAAGCGTTTGTCTTAGGTCAAAATTTTGATAAATTGGCAGAAGGAGTTTCAACGGTAAAAGCATTGAAAGAACTATCTAAACAATATGATGTCGAACTTCCAATTAGTAACGCTTTATACGAGATTTTGTTTGAAAGTAAAGAGGCAAAAGATACATTAGAAGAACTTTTTTTAAGACCTGTTAAATTTGAATTCTAATGATAAGCACTCGTTTATTGAAAAAACCAAATTGATTTACTTTCGCTAACGAAGATTATATAAATAACAAACGTAATTATTAAACGGCTATATAAAGCAAAAAAGACGTTATCCTTTCTATAGAATTATAGGAAAGGATGGCGTTTTTTATATGTCTATTTCTGTATCTAATCAATTACAACGATTTAATCAAGCGACTTAATTCAAAAAATAAAATCCGTTTGAGTTTATTTCGTTTGCAAATCTTTAAAGCACCTACATATAGATTTTCGAAGAAAAAGAAGAAATATCACTTATCATTGACGTTACATGAGCTTAGCTTGATGAGCATGGGGTTAACCCCATCTTTTTAAATTTTTCTTTTAGAAGTTTTTAATAATAGCATATTGATATTGGGTTGACCCAAGAACTTACACTGTACGTAATACAAAGTTCAGTGGGAGGGAAAAGTTATGGAGAGTTTACGATTACATGTAGAAAATAAAAAAAGTAATCAAGAACTAAAAAATATTTGTCTCTATTCAATTGCGAAAACAATATCTATATTTGGTAGTTCTATTTATAGTTTCGCATTAGGATTATATGTTTTACAAATAACTGGATCTGCGTTAAATTTTGCGATTACACTCATTTTAGGAACGATTCCAATGATTGTTATGAATCCATTTGCCGGTGTAGTTGCTGATAAGGTTGATAAAAAGAAACTGGTTGTTTGTATGGATTTACTAAGTGGATGCTTATTAATAATGGTTTATATATTAAGCAGCAATTATGGATTAAACTTATTCATCATTTATACAACTACCTTTCTTATGACGGTATTTACAACATTTTTTGGAATAGGATTAGAAGCCGCAAAACCAAATATCGTCTCTAAAGAGAGGCTTATGAGTATTAACTCTATAAGTAAAATTATCGATTCTGTATCTTTAATTCTCGGTCCTATGTTAGGTGGCATCGTTTTTGCAGTCTTTGATATTAAGATTTTTATAATTATAAACGGTATTTCATTTATTCTTTCGGGTATATCCATATTATTTATTCATTTTAAACTGTTCGATTTCAACATAAATGAGGAATGCTCAAAAAGGAGAATTAATTTTATTAAAGATATAAAAGAGGGGTTTTCATACTTAATTGAAAAGGAAAGCTTAAAGAATACGTTTCGAATTTTAATTTCACTTAATTTCTTCTTAGGGTTTGCTGTAACTGTTCCATTGCCATACATTATTAATACAGTTCTCAATCTTAGTTCTAAGCAATTTGGTATCATTCAAGGGACTTTTCCAGTAGGGATGATAATTGGTGCAATTTTAGTAAAAAAGATAACTGATCGTTTTTCTTACTCTTATCTTTTGAAAAAGCTAAGTTCTATGCTGGCAGTTTTTATGATTATTTCAGGAATTCCAGTTTTATTCAAAAGTTTTGAAGTAAATGATTTTGTATACGTTATTACGTATTGTGTTGTTATGTTCTTTTTAGGGCTTATTATAGCGCTAATTGATATTCCTTTAATTTATTTCATGCAAAAAGAGATTCCTGATAAATATAGGGGAAGAGTGCTTAGTATTGGATTAAGTTTAGGGAAAATGATGCTTCCTATAGCAATGGCACTATCAGGTCTATTATTAAATTATATTCCAGCCTACACTATTCCAATTGTAGGAGGGATAGTATTTCTTATTTTGAATAAGGCTTACTCAAATAAGTTGAATTTAGAAATTCATTCAAAAGATTATAATGTTTTGCGTAGCTAAGTGAATGTGTTAAGTACCAAAAAAGATGTTTATTTTGCAATAAAGACCATTAAAAAATAATACTGTTGTTTAAAAATACTTCTTTAACTACAGTGATAGATGGGCGAAGTAAAGGCAGTAATAAAGAAGTGTCATTCCAACTGTGGACTGGCACTTTGTTAAATACAAAATTTATTATTAGATTTTTCTATTTTGTATTTAACAATAAATGAGTTAATGCTTGTTTTAATGGTGTAGCCTGACGTTCTAATAAGAAATCTAAATGGGTATGTGTTGATTCTAATCCTCCTTCACGAATCCCTTTTTGAGTCATTACTAACATTGGAAGGTAGGCTGCAGGTACTCCGGCACCTTTTAATATTTGTTCATAAGAAGAATCGTCTACTTCTAATAAAGGAACTTCTTTTCCTAATACTTCATTTAATGTATCAACAAATTGCTGTTGTGTTAAATTCTCACCAGAAAGTTCATAAATTCTATTTTTGTGACCATTAGCTACCAAAACATTCGCTGCTGCTTCAGCTAAATCTGGACGATATACCCAACCGATTTTCCCTTCTCCTGCAGAAGTCACCCAAGGGGCACCAGCCATACAGCTTTGAATTGTACCAAGTTTATTTTCTACATACCAGTTGTTACGCAGAATCACATAAGGAATACCTGATTCAATAATTGCTACTTCACGTGCTCTATGCATTCCTGCTAGGAAGAAGTCATTTCCTTCTGCTCTTGTAACACTTGGATAAATAATTTGTTTTACACCTGTTACTTTCGCAGCCTCTACTGCATTTGTATGCTCACGTATAACTGTATCAAAGTCACCAAATGTTGACATGATGAATAAACGATCAACATCTTTGAATGATGACAACAAGGTTTCTTGATTTTCAAAATCCGTTACACGTACTTCTAAGTTTTGTTCCTTATAGCTAAGTGCTTTTTCAGAGTTTGCAGAGCACCTAAAGATTATGCTGAACATGTAAGAGAGATGATTGAAGTATATGGAAATTTCTCTTTAGAAATTCAAGAATTTTTAGTACAAGGAAGTAAAGTGTATGTACGTTGGAAACAAGTAGGTACACATCTAAGAGAAACCGATGGATATCAACCTACAGGACTCCCAATAGTTCAAATGGCAAGTGCGGTGTATAGAATAGAAGATTGGAAAATTTCAGAGTATTTGATTCAAATTGATAGGTCAGGAATTCAAAATCAATTTGATTTCAATAAAAATATTAATAATATTTAGTAGCTAATTTTTAAGAGTAATAGAAAAATAAAGCACTATACAAAATTTGTTAACACAATCGTTCGATATGGGATTTCCCGTATCGCGAAATCCGTAAAAATCAAACAACTTTAAAGAGCCTTTCTGCATTTTATTGCAGAAAGGCTCTTATGTTTTTATATCAAAATTAAATAAATTTATTATCATTACACTTTTCTATCGTAATTCAGCTGTCTTTCTAATAACAATCTTATCAATATCATCCTCTTCATCACCAATAAATAATCCACGTTCTTTTAAATATGTTTCGAAGTATAAATCTGCTTCTGCACGTTCATCGTATGGCTTTACAGAAAGAACGAAACCTAATTTATTTTGCTCCTCTAAATGAGAAGTGGAGATGTAAGCCGGTACATTGTGGCGTAAAAAGAGCTCTTTAACTGGAATGATCATATCTTTCATTAATTTCGTTAACATACCCATTTCCAACTCAAAATTAAAGCGATCTATACTAGATAAATCCGCGAATACTACACCAATAAAACCTGTATTAAATACTTCTTGATATTCAATATCTTCGTCACCATAAAAATTCTTTTCAATTAAATAATTTATAAAGTAAGAAACACCATCACTTTGTTCAAAAGGTTTTGTTGAAAGAACGAAGCCGATTTTCTTTTGTTTATGTAAATACACACATGACATGTATGCAGCAATATTATGTTCTTTAAATAATGCACTCGTTGCTCCAGATAGACCATCTAGTACGTGGTGCACAATTTGAAGTTTTTTACGAGCGAAATAATAGGATTTCTTTTGTAACTCCAATGTATCAATAAAGACAGAGCCGATAAAGCCTGTATTTGAAATAATAGGTGTTTGCTTTTTTCTTCCTCTGCGCTTTGCTTGAGTCATTGTTAAAATCATCCCTTCATGTACAATTAAAATAAAAAGAACGTTTGTTCGTATATTTATATTTTACTATTAAAACGCTCTAAAGTAAAGGGTTTTTGACGAAAAAAACAACAAAAAAGACACCTGAAAAGGTGCCTTAAACGCTGTAGGGAAGAGGGTTCATCCCAACTATTTATATTATGATACAGAAACAATCTCTTCTGTATCTTCTACATCTAAATGACAGTCCATAGTACGAACATCTTGATCCTCATGACTTCCGAAATAAATAGTAATTTTCATATGTATCGCTCCTTTATTCTAGGAATACCTAAAATAATTACTAGTAATGTTAATATTTATTATATACCACTTTTTTCATTCCGACAACGTTATATCATTTTTAATTCTTTTAGGACGCAAAGAGTGATTTATAGAGATATTTTTATAGAAATAGGTAGATTTCTTATATGTTATATTTAATACTGAAGGATTCGAATACGAAATTTTATGACAGGAGCAAAATGAATGAATTATAAGCAGTTACTAATAGACAATTTTACATATAAAACCTCATACATTGCGCGGCGGGTAATTGGAATGGATGTAAAAGAAACGAAGGATTACATTACTGTCGACTGCGGATTACCTGCAGATACATTTAATATTATTACACTACTAAATAGTAATGTAACGAAAGGGATCGAGAAATTATATAAGGAGGTAGAATGCTATAATCAAAAGAAATTTCCAATGAGTGTTTGGTTTTGGGATGATAAGCAAGAACAGACTATAAAAAGCGAATTAATCAAACTTGGTTTAAAAGAAGTAGAACAGAATATCGCGATGGTAGCAGACTTAAGAAAAATTCATCCAATAATAGACATTCCAGTAAGTTTTACAATAGAAAAAGCAACATCGCCAGAACAAATACAACAATTTGGCGAAACGTTAGCAGCTTTATTCGGTACATCAACAGAAGGTACTCACGTACAAGCATACTATAATCAAATTGCTTCTTTAGATTTATGGAATAGTGATGCCATGAAACTATACTTAGGCCTTTATAAAGGGAAGGTAGTATCTGTTGGCTCTTTAGTTTGTACGGAAGATAGCGTCGGTATTTATGATATAGCGACTAAAGAAGAAATGAGAGGAAAAGGATTTGGTTCTATTATGTTCAATTTCCTGCTTCAAGAAGCAAAACAACTAAAAGATACTTACTGCATTTTACAAGCTTCACCTGATGGAATAAATATTTATAAAAAATCTGGCTTTCAAGCTGTAGGACAAATGACAGTTTTTGAAAATCGACATTTAATTGAATAATTCATCCAAATCAAATCGCTTTAAATATAGGAGTAAACATACCGTTATGAAGAAAATATCTATAATTACAATTATCTGTTTCTTTTTTGTAATTAGCACTTTTGTTTTTCAGCAAGTAAATGAACAAAAATATACAAAAGCTATTAATCAATCAAATCATATTAAAAATATTGCGCATAGAGGGGCTTCTGCATATGCACCGGAACATACATTAGAAGCGTATCAATTAGGACAGCAATTAAAAGGTGACTATATAGAAATAGATCTCCAAATGACAAAAGACGGACATTTAGTAGCTATGCATGATGAAACATTAAACCGTACAACAAACGGTACTGGTTTTGTAAAAGATCATACATTAGATGAAATAAAACAACTGAATGCAGGTTCTTTTTTCAATAAAAAGTATCCAAATTTAGCAAAGAAAGAATTTGAAGATGCTAAGGTTCCAACACTAGAAGAAATTATTGAAACGTTTGGACGTAATGCAAACTATTATATTGAAACAAAATCGCCAGATGAATATCCTGGTATGGAAGAAAAGCTATTAGAGATTATAAAGCACTACGAAATAAGTGATAAAGTAATTATTCAATCATTTAGTGAAGAAAGTCTGCGAAAGATTCACAGTTTAAATGACAATATACCGTTAGTACAATTATTATCATATAAAAAAGCAGTTCAATTAACAGACTCAGAAATAGAAAAGTATAAAACATACTGCATTGGCCTAGGCATGAACTACAAATATATTGATGCAGTCTATGTGAAAAAAATAAAGAAACATGGATTAGAAGTTCATCCATTTACAGTAGATAATGAAAAAGATATGGAAAAGTTACTAAAATGGGGTGTAGACGGGATGTTTACTAATTATCCGGATCGTTTGCATTCAGTATTAGATTTGAAAAGTCAAAATTAAAAAGTATTATTCTTAAGGGAGTAATAAATAAAAAAGAATCCAATAAACATATTGGATTCTTTTTTATTTCTATACGCCAAACTTGATATAATACAATATTGATGATTATTTTTCATAAGTTTTGTCAGAAAGTAATCAAAATGTAATTAATTTTTTCTTTGTTTTTTATATTTTTTTGATACACTGACTACGAGCGGAATACCGATTAACGTCGGCAAAAACCAAAACCATATTGGCGGCAGTAAATTTATAATAGGAATATGGATGCCGATATTTACTAAAAGTGCGGTGACGGCACCTATATAAGAACCTAACATACCTCTAATGTGGTGATGGAGCCAATTTTTCCAACGCCTTTTTCTTGCAAGGTATCCATAAATCGCGAATGAATAAGAGAAAATTGCTACATAAAATAAATATGCGATTTTATCCCAGTTTATAATGGATAATATAATTGCAGTAAGGGTGATGACAACATAGGATGCATGATATATTTCACCCCACTCCGTATGTTTTCCTTTCTTCTTTTGAGCAACCATCGCTACAATACCGGTGATTAAGCATATTGTTCCAAATAGTATGTGTATGGTTAAAAGAATGCTGAAAATGCTCATAATAATTCCTCCTTTTTTTATTTTTATAGTATTGCAGTATAGGAGAAAAGTTGAAAAATATAGTTAGTTCGGCTTAATATTTTGAAATAAAGGTACTCTTAGAACAAATTTTTTTAAATTAAGTGAGGCTCGTATTACGTTAAATGAAGGAGAGACTTCTATGTTTACATCTATTACATATTTACAATCGGGGAATAACAAACAACAAAAAATATATGATGTTTTGAATGAGCTAAACATAATGGAGGATTTAGCTTTATATAGCCCAGTTCTTTGCGGGACAATCCCTATAAGAATTGATACTCCTCAATCTGACTTAGATATTGTAATGGAAGTATATAACTTTGATGTTTTTGAGCAGGAAATGAGATCTTTATATGGCTCTTATGAAGGATTCAAAATAAAAAAGAAAAAAATTAAAGGTACTGAATCGATAAAGGTGAATTTTAAATTTGAAGGTTTTGATTTTGAATTATTCGCTCAGCCTAAGCCAGTGCGTAACCAAAATGCATATAGACATATGATAGTAGAGCACATGCTATTAATGCAGCATCCGCATATAAGGGAAGAAATTATTCGCTTAAAAGATCAAGGGCTAAAAACAGAACCGGCTTTTGCTCAAGTATTAAACATTGACGGTGATCCCTATAAAGAACTTATTTTATTAGGACAGGAAATGAGATTATGGTAAAAAAGGCACATAAAAAATCCTCTTTATAAAAAGAGGATTTTTTTATTATGCCATTAACTTACGAATCAAATTACTTACTATAATAATACCTTGAGTAATTTGTTCAGGGGAAGAATACCCATAAGATAAACGTATAAACTGATCTGATTCTTCCTCATAAATACGTCCCGGGTTAATAAGAACTCCCTTTGATTGAGCCTCTGAAAATAGTTTTTTCATCGAAATGTTAGGCACCACCCTTAGCCATATAAAAAATCCACCACTAGGGATATCCCATGTAGTAATGTCAGCGCAGTACGTATTTAGTGCTTGTATCATTATTCGTCTTCGTTCTTTTAGGTGAATCCTTACGTTCGCTACGTGATCCTCATAACCCCCTTTACTTAACCATTCCGTCGCAACTCTTTGAGATAAAGAACTTGATCCATAGTCAGTTTGCATTTTTATATCTGACAATCTCTCGATAACAGGCTCTGGTCCGATGATCCATCCAATTCTAAGTCCTGGGCTAAGTGTTTTAGATAGACTACCGATATATAATACATGTCCATGTTTATCCATCGACTTTAAAGGAGGAGGCGGTAGGTCATCAATCCATAATTCACGGTAAATATCATCTTCAATGATAGGCAATTGTTCTTTTTCACATATTTTTAGTATTTCTTTTCGTCGATCCTCGGACATTAATACACCCGTCGGATTTTGAAAACAAGGAATCGAATATAAAATATTTTTCTTTTGACTATAATTAATTCTTCTTAACAAATCATTAGGGATAATTCCATGTTGATCCATCTGTATTCCAGAAAGGTGAATATTAGCCGATTGAAATACGTGAAGAGAATATAAGTAAGAAGGCCGTTCAAGTAAAACAGTTGACTCTCTATGTAAAAGACCGATTGATATTAATTGTAATGCCTGTAATGCACCAGAGACTATTAATATAGAACTCGGTGATGTATTTATTCCAAATGATTTTACATAATTACTTATTGCTTCACGTAAAGGGAGATATCCTTTTTGTTCTTCATATCCGAAATAATCTAGTTCCTCACATACGTTACGCATAATGAATTGCATAGTTTCTAATGGGAAAAGATGCGGTGCAAGTTCTCCTTTACTAAGATGAATCAATTTTTTATTTGCTTCTGCTTCATTAATCTCTCGGACCATTAGCTTACTTGGCTTATGAATACCAGCTTTTACATATTCACTCCAATCGGGCGGGGGATTGGTAGCTAATAATGACCATGTATTATTTATTACAATTGTTCCCGACCCGATTTGCCCTTGAATTAAACCATCTGCCATAAGTTCTTCTAGTGCAGTTATTACAGTACTACGATTTACATGAAATAATTTCGCTAACTGCCGCTGGCTAGGAAGCTTACTTCCAATCGGCCATTCTCCATATTCAATTTTTCCTTTCATATAGTCTATTATTTGCCGATATTTAGGCAGTTTTTTATCAGTAGACATATTAAAAACTCCCTCATTCATTTTAAAAATGCAAAGTGGTTGGTTTTTTCGAGGAATAACTGGTTGAAGACATTGTATCAACTATTAAATATGATGAAAAGAAATAATTGGTAATTAGAAAATGGCTGGTTTATTGGAGAGGGAGAGAGAGAAAGTATGCATAATAAAAAATGGGATTTTCGTATTGTATGTGCTCACATTTTTACGATTATTATATGGGGAACAGCTTTTCCAGGAATTCGGATGGGGCTTGAAGCTTACACGCCTGAACACCTCACATTGCTACGATTACTAATCGCTTCTTTAATTCTTTTTCTGTTTTCACTTATATACAAATTACGTTTACCTGATTTGAAAGATATTCCAGTAATATTTATATTTGGCGCTCTGGGATTTACGATTTATCATATTGCACTCAACTACGGTGAAAAGAGTGTGAATGCTGTACCTGCTAGTTTCATTGTATCGATAACACCGATATTAACGGCAATTCTTGCTTCTGTTTTTTTGAATGAAAAAATGAAATTTAATGGTTGGATCGGTGGTGTAATTAGTTTGATAGGAATTGCTTTTTTATCATTAAGTCAAGGTGATTCTATTCAATTGAATAGTGGGGTATTACTTATATTATTAGCGGCATTTTCAGAAAGTCTATTTTTCGTTTTCCAAAAGTCTTATTTAAAAAAGTACGGTTTCTTACCATTTACAATATATACAATTTGGTCTGGTACGGTATGTATGCTTATTTTTTTGCCCGGGATTTATGAAGAAATCGTAGCAGCTCCTATAGAAATTACTTTGAGTGTTATATATTTAGGTGTGTTCCCGACAGTACTTCCATATATTGCATTAGCGTATATTACATCCCATTCCGGTGCTTCTGAGGCAACAAGTTCTCTATATTTAACACCAGTTACTGCATGTTTTATTGCTTGGGTATGGTTAGGCGAGGTACCAACCTTTGTTTCGATTGTTGGAGGGATAGTTACTATACTTGGAGTTGTGATTGCTCATTTAACATTTAATAAAGATGATTATAAGCAAATTGAGCGTGAAAAAGTATGGTAAGACATTCTTACGAGTATTTGCAATTTGAATGCAAAATTTCGGATTAATAACAGGCTTTCAATTCAATAAATATAGTGAAAAAGATTTATATTAAAATCAGCTAGTCCAATATTTGTACGAGATTTAATTAAACTGTTAGATCATTTATCTGCAAAAGAACTAGCATAATGCTAGTTCTTTTTATCAATACATTACTCACCATTAATATTTGCTTAGAATTGTATAGATTTAAATTTTTTCCACATATACATAATTATCTTACCTATGAAAGGAGTGCATTTCTTGGAGAAGGTTTTATTTTTTGGAGACCCAGGTATTGATGATTCGTTTGCAATTATGTATGGCTTACTGCATCCTGAAATTGAAATTGTTGGTATCGTAACTGGATATGGAAATGTTGAACATATACATGCCGCTCATAATGCCGCATATATTTTGCAGTTAGCAAACAGACTAGATATTCCTGTAATTAGCGGAGCAACAAAACCACTTACAAATGAAATTACAACGTATTACCCTGAAATTCATGGACCAGAAGGATTAGGACCCATACATGTACCGGAAAGTGTGTTATCCATTCCGATATACAATTTTGGTAGTATTGCTTCGATTCTTGTAAAGTATGGAGAAGATCTAACAATTGTCGATGTAGGAAGATCTACCTCGTTAGCAATTGCGTTTAATTTATGGAACGACTTGATGTTAAATGTAAAAGGAATTTATTTTATGGGTGGTGTCTTTTTAGAAGCAGGGAATGTTACTCCATTAGCAGAGGCAAACGTGTACGGAGATCCTATAGCAAGTCAAATTGTATTTCAGCAAGCGAAAAATATAACGTTATTCCCTTTAAATGTAACAAATAAAACGGTTTTAACCCCAAGTGTATTTACTTATATTTTAGCTAATACAAAAAATCCATTTAAACCGATTATGAAACCCATGTACGATTATTATTTATCAGCATACCAAAAGCTCAATCCATCTATTGAAGGACCATTATTACACGATGTACTTGCTATAAGCGGTTTGGTGAATCCTACTTTTTTAAATTACACATCCCGAAAAGTGACTGTGGATATATGCGGTGAAACGAAGGGACAAACTTTTGCTGATTTTCGCCCACACTCTAAATCTGAAGGGGCTCGTATAGCGTTACAATTAGATGAGGAAAAATTTATTCAGGATTTTATGAAAATCATGTTATAAGTTGATGTCGAAAAAGGGAATCATTTCACTCCGTTGAATATAAAAGATAAATTCTCTTTTTAAAGGAGCTTAAAATAGTGAACGTCCAATTAAAAATTGTTACGAGAGAAAATTGGGAAGATGCATTAAAGTTACAAGTTAAAGAAAATCAAATGCAATTTGTTCCGGCAGTGGCAGTATCACTTGCTAAAGTATACATAAAACCAGATGGTGAAAATGTCGAATATATTCCATTCGCTATATATGATGGTGACCTTATAGTCGGTTTTATTATGCATGCTTTTGTACGTGAGTCAACAGATATGTATTGGATTAACGGATTTATCGTTGATGAAAAAGAGCAAGGAAAAGGATATGGAAAAGCTGCATTACAGGAAATCATTAACTTAATAAAAAATAACTTTAAAGAGTGTGAGGAAATTAGATTAACTGTTCATAAAGATAATATTTCTGCAAAGAAACTATATGAATGTTATGGTTTTAAACCGTTAGGAAATGTATATGACGGTGAGGAAGTATATCGCTTATTGTTGTTGAAATAAAGATGTACTGTTTTGAATAAAGTTACATCTTGTATTTATAGTGAACAGGCAAAGAACATCTAGAATTGAAAGATCGATTAAGAAACTGTTTGGAAACAATAAGTTGTTCCGTTAAAGGGTCAAATTGCGGAGAATTGGTTGTACCAATTCATATAAATTATCACAAATTGAATTCACGCAATTATTTTAACATTTTATTATAAAACAGTATTTATATATACTTAAACTATCATTAATAAAAACATCAATGGAGGAACTAATATGAAAGAGAGCAATAAAAAAGAGTTGTCACTAGAGCAACGTGAAGAATTACTACAAACATTGAAAGATCGTTTTGAGAATAATATGAACCGTCATAAAGGTTTAGAATGGGCTAATGTTCAAGAAAGGCTGAATGCTAATACTGAAAAATTGTGGTCGCTTAATGAAATGGAAAGAACTGGTGGAGAACCTGATGTTGTAGATTTTGATAAAGAAAAAAGCGAATACATTTTTTATGATTGTTCAGCAGAAAGTCCTAAAGGTCGTAGAAGTGTTTGTTATGACCTTGAAGCGCTAGAATCAAGAAAGAAACATAAACCAGAAAATAACGCTATTGATATGGCAACTAGTATGGGCATTGAACTATTAACGGAAGAAGAATATCGGGCGTTGCAAAATCTCGGGAATTTCGATTTAAAGACATCGAGTTGGGTGCAAACACCTTCTGATATTAGAGAACTTGGAGGTGCCCTTTTTTGCGATTATCGCTTTGGACACGTCTTTGTGTATCACAATGGGGCAGAATCTTACTATGCCGCAAGAGGCTTTCGTGGTTCGTTAAGAGTCTAAAATTTGTACAGGCAGGTAAATTTGAAGTAGAGAATAGATTTGCTTATGGAATAGTAGTGATTGCATACTTTAGCTACGGCTTCGATTTTGAGGCCGCAAAGAATAGGGCTAATCGAACCTTATTGTAAAAGAATGAATCAACTAAAAATAGCAAGAGTATGTTTCGATGATTTATTTTCATAAACATACTCTTTTTTAGAATCGTTTATCAAAAATATTAGTTTCAATTAAATTGTAAACTAGAAGATGTAAAATGTTATCTTCTAGTTATTAATAATGTTCATCCATATGAAGCACCTATGATTAATATTATCCCGCTTTTAAATGACAATTTTTGAGCAAGTATAAAGTGAATGATTAGGAGGAATACAAAATGAAAAGTAAATTCCATCATATTGTACGAGCTATCATGATAAAAGATGAAAAATTACTAGTTGCTGAATACATAGGACATCACTATTTTTTACCCGGAGGCCATGTTGAAATTGGGGAATCAGCAGAGAATGCACTAATAAGAGAGTTACGCGAAGAACTTGGAGTAACTTGCAGTATAAAACAATTTTTAGGTGTCATAGAAAATAAATGGCAAGCTAAAGAAACCCTCCACCATGAAATTAACCACATTTTTGAAATAGATTCAAATGAGTTGAAATCAGATTTTACTCCAATATCTAAAGAGTCCCATTTAGTATTTCACTGGATTGATTTTACTAAAGAAAATATAAACTCCTATACAATAATGCCGACACCTTCAGTAAAAGAATTACTAGAAAGAAAATTAAGTGATGAACTATTAACTTGCTGGATTAGTAACTTTTAGTTATCTCTATTTATATTAATTCCGTCCACTAAAAGAATGTAAAGAAAATAGGCTCATGAACAAGGTACATCACCTAGTGTAAAGTCATATTTTGTTGATGTACGCATTTAGTCTATAGCCTTATTTCTACTTTATTTTTAAAAGGAAATAAACTTAAAGATATGGACGGAATTTACATTTGTAAATGGAGGGTTTCATAATGAATGAGTTTCAACAAGAACTACAAGCGTTAAACCTTAATGCTTATCAACCTGGTAATGTTGTGTATTGGGATCAGCAACAAAATCAATATCCATATTATTACATCCAAGACGATGCACGTCGTTGTGGCGGATGCGGTGGACGTTGTGGTGGCTGTGGTGGTCGCTGTGGTGGTTGTGGCGGCGGACGTTGCGGTGGTTGTGTAGGTTGTGTTGGTTGTTTCAGCTGTTCTAATTGCTGGAACTGGTGGATTATTTAAGTACAGAATAATATTTCACATGAAAGAAAAGTGTAAATACCAGTTTATGTTGTGTTAACGCTTTTCTTTCATGCTATCATTTTTTCGTTTTCATTTTAGGGGGAAATTTATTTGTACAAATATGAGAAATTAATTTCATGGGTAGAAAATATTAAAGAAACAAATCAAAGTTCTGCGGCTGCACTTTGTATTATGAAAGATAATAAAATTGTACTAGAGCACTATAGTGGAAAGCATTCAAATTCTCCTATTAGTAAAAAAGTAAACATATCTTCACAGTTCAATGTCGCTTCCGCAAGAAAAAGCTATTTAGGATTAATGGTAGCTTATGCAGTTTATGAGGGGAAAATAAAATCTCTTGATGACGAGGTAGTAAATTATTTAAAAAAACATGATCCTTCATTACTCGGTAAGACAACGATAAGACACTTAGTAACTCATTCACACGGTTTAAATGAAACCGATGAGGGGACAGTTTTTCGTGAATTTGAGCCGGGACAAGCTTGGGCGTACAGAGATATTAATGTAAGAATGGTAACGCAGCTTATTTATCAGCTGTATAATAAGAGTTTTCCTGAATTATTAAAGGAGCGTGTATTCCTACCTGCCAACTTCAATGAAACTAGATGGAGAATTGAGCATGATGAAAATTTAGTTAAGGTTATTGTAAATCCAAATGAAGATGCTGTAGAAAGTGTCGGTGCAGTAGATGACGGATCCGAGAAAAATTTATTTGTCTCTGCGAGAGAATTTGCATACTGGGGGAACCTGCATTTAAATAACGGGTACTTAAATGGTAAACAAATTGTGCCAAAAGAAGTTATAGAACTTGCTACAAGCATACAAAGTCCAGCGTATAAAAATAAAGAACTACCTCAAAACGGGTTGTTTTGGTTCGTTCAAAATGAACCTGCTTTACTTAGCGAACTTGGTGAGCGAGTTCCGAAAGGTTCCTATCAAATATTAGGAATTACAGGACCCACGATATTAGTCATTCCAGAATATAATGTCGTCGTTGCTAAAATGTACAATAAAAGATACAACTATGGTGGAGACAATTATTTATATTATTTACGTGAATTTAGCAATTTAGTCGCTGATGCATTTAGTAGCAGTATAAATAATACGATTAGGGCATAACTACTCCTATAATAAAAAGGAGTGAACAATAATGAAAAATGAAGTGAATAAAAATAAAAAACAAAACATAAAGGATGTAAACACAGAACAAAATGCGATTTATAGCGATCCGAAAGATGCAGCAAATATGCAAACTGTACCGCAACCGAAAGACTTCGAGGAAGTTGAATATTAATTTTCTCTCCGACTTATTTATGAAAGAAAAATACGTCTTAAGTCTCATCACTTTCAGCAAATTATTTGATAACATATATACATAAGCATTTGAAAATGTCTTATCTTAACAAAGCTTTCTTTAAATACATCCGTATATAACCTACAAAAAGGCACTTCTTGATGAAGTGTCTTTTTGTGTAAACTAACTTAATTTCCATTTTCCGTACGGTATCGTGCAATTTATCATGGATATACTAATTGTGAAAATTCATGTCATGATAAAAGAAGGGGACAGTTAGTATGAAACAATCATCTATAAATCCGTTGCTAATTGTTCTAGGTACAATCATTGTTCAAATTGGCCTAGGTACAATTTACACATGGAGTTTATTTAACCAACCCCTTGTAAGTAAGTTTGGATGGAACCTCAATTCAGTCGCGATTACTTTCGCAATTACGAGTTTTTCTTTATCATTCTCAACTCTATTTGCAGGAAAGCTACAACAAAAATTTGGACTCCGTAAACTTATCGCTACTGCAGGAATTGTTTTAGGACTCGGTTTAATACTTAGTTCACAAGTTTCCTCATTACCATTACTTTATTTATTAGCTGGTGTTGTCGTCGGATATGCTGATGGAACAGCATATATTACCTCACTATCTAATTTAATTAAATGGTTTCCAAACCGTAAAGGACTTATTTCTGGTATATCTGTTTCGGCATATGGAATGGGAAGCTTAATCTTTAGATATATAAACGGAAATCTTATCAACAGTCTTGGGGTATCACAAGCATTTTTATATTGGGGTATTATCGTCTTACTATTAGTATTGATAGGATCATTCTTCTTACGTGAAGCAATTGTAAGTAACACTACGGCTGAAACATTACACAATGATTATACGCCGCGTGAAATGATGAAAACGAAACAAGTATATCTCTTATTTTTCATGTTATTCACATCATGTATGGGCGGACTGTATTTAATCGGTATGGTAAAAGACATCGGTGTGCAGCTCGTTGGTCTTAGTGCAGCGACTGCCGCAAATGCCGTCGCAATGATCGCAATCTTTAATACAATAGGTAGAATTATTCTTGGAACGTTATCAGATAAAATAGGCCGATTAAAAATTGTCTCTGCTACATTTATTATTATTGGATTATCCGTCTTCACTTTAAGTTTTATTCCACTAAATTATGGGATTTATTTTGCTTGTGTAGCAAGTGTTGCCTTTTGCTTTGGTGGTAATATCACTATATTCCCAGCCATTGTCGGGGATTTCTTCGGATTAAAAAACCATAGTACAAACTACGGGATTGTTTACCAAGGTTTCGGATTTGGTGCGCTTGCAGGATCATTCATTGGAGCACTACTTGGCGGATTTCAACCAACCTTCATTACAATCGGTGTTTTAAGTATTATCTCCTTCATTATTTCTATATTAATTCGTCCACCGAATGCAGAGAAGAAAAAGGAAATAAAACATTTACATCGAAAAATAGCTTAATTCAAAAAAGGGTCCTAATGTCAGGGCTCTTTTTTATTACGCTAACTTTGCTTCTTTACTAACTCATTAAAGACAGGACAATATCATTATAAAATTGAATAGATAAGTAAAAAGGAGCGTGATACTTAAAATGAAAATAGCGCAGCAGTGGGTACAAGAAGATAGTGATTACATAAGAGAGAAAGTAATTGAATATAACCAAAAACATCTTTCAAATGAGGAAAAAACACCTTCAGAAAAGGTAAGTTTTATAGTAAGGAATGAAAAAGAAGAAATAATCGGAGGGGTAACAGCTATAACATTTTGGCATCAGTTGCATATTGACTTTCTGTGGGTGTCTGAAGAATATAGACACGAAGGCTATGGTAGCAAATTAATGAAACTTATTGAAGAATTTGCAATCGAAAAAGAATGTCGACTGATAAAATTAGACACTTTTAGTTTTCAGGCTCCAAACTTTTATAAAAAACATGGATATAAAGTGATCGGAGTCAGTAAAGATCATCCTAAAGGACATCATCACTACTATTTAGAAAAAAGGTTGTAAAAAACATATTAAATTTATAGTTGCTATCGCTTAGTATCTTTTAACCGAATCGATTTTTAACATTTAGAGGGCATGTTTTGATTATTCTTTTTCAAAGCACGTTCTTTTTCTTTTTTGTGAATAAAAATAATTTAATGGTAGAATGAAATAAAGACAGAAAATTCGTATCATTAAAGGGGATTAAACATGAAAAAGGTGAATGTTACATACGCGCTTTTATACGATGAAACTCACGAAAAGCTCTTAATGGTTAAAAACAAAGGGAAAAATGGCTCTTATTACACTTTACCAGGTGGAGCAGTAAAATTAGGTGAAACGTTAGAAGAGGCAGCAATTCGTGAAGTGAAAGAAGAAACCGGACTAGATATATATGTAAATGGGGTTTGTTCCATTAGTGAAGCGTTGTTTGAGGAAAGGGGACATCATGCAATCTTCTTTAATTTTTTAGGAGAAATAATCGGAGGGGAAATCTGTATATCACGACCAAAAGAAATTGAAGAAATTATCTGGATGGAATTACATAAAGCAGAACCTTATTTACGTATACCAGAACACTTAAAAGGCCTTTTACAAAAGAAAGAAACAATACCTTATATTTTTAATGGAACTATTATTCATCAATCTTCATAAATATATTATTACATTTAAGGCGGGGGAAAAATGGAGTTTATCGTTAATCATAAACAATTTACACAAGCTCTTTCAGAAGTAAGTAAAGCTATCTCAACAAAAAATTTAATTCCTATATTATCTGGAATAAAAATAACAGCAAATCCATCCGGAATTACTTTAATCGCAAGTAATTCGAATATTTTCATTGAAAAATTTATACCTAGTTCAATTGAAGGTGTACAAATTACAACTATTGTAAAAGCAGGAAGTATTGTCGTACCAGCGAAATATTTCATTGAAATTATTAAGAAAATGCCAAGTGATATTTTAATAAAAAGCATGAATGAGCAATTGATTACAATTCAATCAGATGAAATTACTTTAAACTTAAATGGATTCTCGGCGAACGAATTTCCAAATGTACCATTTATAGACGAACATGCAGAAATACAAGTAGAAACGGAACAGTTGATTGAAGTATTCAAACAAACTGTCTTTGCAGCTGCTAAAAATGAATCTAGACCCGTTCTTACTGGCGTACATTTTGTTATTGATCATAACAAATTAATTTGTGCTGCTACTGATTCGCATAGACTGGCTTTACGTGAAATACCCATTTCTTCACATGCGAAATTAAATTGTATTGTACCAAGTTCCACTATTAGTGAACTACTAAAATTAATGAACAGTAATTCAAATGTAGTATACATATATCTTTCAGAGAGTCACATTATTTTTAAATTTGGTACAATTACGTTGTATTCAAGGCTTATTGAAGGTAAATATCCTAATATATCCGGCCTAATTCCAAATGAATCCCAAACGGTTATTAATATAGATAGAAAACAGATTTTACAAGGTGTAGATCGGTCAAGTTTATTAGCTAGTGAATGGGCAAACAACAACGTTAACTTAGAAATCATCGACGAATCCACAATACAAATCTCTTCTAATGCTTCTCAGATTGGTAAAATATCCGAGACACAACAAATAGATACTATTCTCGGTGAAAAGCAATTAAATATATCTTTTGATGGACGATATATGGTCGATACTTTAAAAGCAATAAAAGAAGATAGAGTTACTTTAAGTTTTGGTGGTTCCATGAGGCCGATAGTAATTGAAGCAGGTGAACAATCTGCAGCAGTATATTTAATATCACCTGTTAGAACTTATTAAGAAGAAAGGAATGAATTAAAAAATGTACAAGCATACTTTATGTTTTATAAAAAGAAATGAAGAAATACTTATGCTAAATAGAGAATATGATCCTGTAAAAGGATTATGGAACGGTGTAGGAGGGAAGATAGAAAAAGGAGAAACACCGTTAGAAAATGCAATTCGTGAAATAAAAGAAGAAACAAATATAGATGTGGAACAAAATCAAATTCAATTTAAAGGCATTATTAAATGGGAGGATTCCTCATATTCTGGTGGCATATATGTCTATCTAGTTGAGCTACTTAATGAATTTACATATCACACTCCAAAAAAAGTCTCAGAAGGAATTCTAGATTGGAAAGAGGTATCTTGGATTCTAAGTGACTATAATTACGGCGTAGGAGAGATGATACCTAAATTTTTAACTGAAGTACTTTATAATGAATTAATATTAGAGCACTCTTTCGTTTTATCAAATCATAAATTAGTAGAGTATAAGAATAAAGAATTAGCTAAGCAGAGCAGCCCAATAGATTCAATACATAAATTAGTGTACGCAGTAACAGAAAACAGCTAATGTAATCGAAGTGAAACTAAAGATAAAATTTAACGTGAGGGTGAGTATTATGAAGAAAATAATCGCTTTACTCTTAGGTATCGTTCTAATTATTTTTGCTTTTTTTCATTACAATAAAGAAAGTTTAGTTCAAAATGATAAATTGTTTGTTGAGGACTTTAAAGGTAAAAATGATTCATATAAAATTCAAGCAGCCATTAATAAAGCAGAATCAAGTAAAATTAAAACGGTTTTGCTCGATGATAAAAAATATAAAATTACTTCACCAATCATCGTTAAGCAAGGTGTTAAATTATTATTCGGTTATGGTACACAGTTTGTTGTTGAGGGAAACTTTAGGGTATTGGAACTAGAAAAAAATGCTTCGATTGAAGGAGCGTACATAGCTATTGATGATCCTAAATTTAATTCTGAAGTTATATATTTAGATGGTAAAAATAAGTATTATAACACTTGGAACAAAACACAAATAAAAGATATAAATATTATAAATTGGGCCGAAACAAATAAAGGAACAGGAATTTCTTTATTCACTGGTGAAAAAGAAAATGAAATCTCATTTATTAACTTCGAAAACATTAAAGTAGCAGGAATGGAAACAGGGTTAAAATTAGTAGCGAAAAAACCGAAATCTGGACATGCTTGGATAAATGCCAACCGTTTTATGAACTTCTCTCTAGAGGATTGTGTGAATATGATTTATATGGATAGTAATTTAACTACGCCAAATGAGATTAGCGGGAATCAATTTACAAATCTACAAATACAACCGTCAAGTAAAACAAAAAACATTTTAAGGGTAAGTGGACAGCATAACGAATTCAATGGAATGGTGTGGGATTTACAGAAAATTAATCACGAAAACGAACTCATTGAACTAACTGATAAGAGCATGAACACAGTAATTGAAATGTCCAGTGTACCAACAAATAGATTTTTAGATAGCGGAAAAGCTAATATAGTAAAGTAATATTTTTATTTATGAATTCACTTCTAAGAAGCAGTTAGAAATAAAAATTCTAGACAGGAGATTCAATATGTGGAAAACAAATATTATCAAAACTACTAGAGGCAAGTTCGAGTATTTTGTGAAGGGAGAAGGTCCGCCTTTATGCGTTACACATATGTATAGCGAGTATAACGATAATGGAAATACTTTTGCAAACCCGTTCACTGATTTTTATAGTGTATATTTAGTTAATTTAAAGGGTTGTGGCAATTCAGATTTAGCAAATAACGATTCCGAATATAGTATGACGGAAACTGTTAAAGATTTAGAAGCGATTCGGGAAGCTTTATATATTAATAAATGGGGGGTTGCTGGTCATTCGACAGGAGGGATGTTAGCTCTTGTATATGCGACTGAAGCACAAGAAAGTTTAACGAAAATAATTGTTGGTGGCGCGGCAGCGAGTATGGAATATGCATCTCATAAAGATAGTATATACTGTAGTGAAAATGAAAATTTTAATAGAATCGTATCAATTATGAATGCATTAAATGATGATAGTACATTACAAGAAGAAAGAAAAGCATTAAGTAGAGAGTGGGCACTTATGTCTTTTTATTCTGGAGAGAAGCTTGAAGAGGCATTAAAATTTCCGAATAGCGGAAAGACAGTTGGCAATCGGTTAAATTATTTTAGACAAGTTGAATATAAAAACTATGATGTTCGTCAGAAACTTGAATACGTAAAAATCCCAAGCTTTATATACTGTGGTAAGCATGATGCACAATGCCCCTACATATTTTCTCGTGAAATAGCAAATTTAATCCCGAACGCAGTATTAACTAAATTTGAAGAAAGTAATCATAATCCATTTGTTGAAGAAATAGACAAGTTTAATCAGTTTGTAAACAATACTTTATAATAAATAAAAGCGAATCTTTCTTCTATACAAGGGAGATTCGCTTTTTACTATAATTAGACTTTTCGCCACCAAGCATACCTAGGATAATCTTCAGATTTTAACGTAATAGATTCACCAATTTGTGGCGTTGTAATTTTAACTCCTAAACGTTCGGCTTCTTTCGTAACACGTTCTACTGGGTCACTCCATTCGTGTAAAGCTAACGTAAAAGCACCCCAATGAATCGGAAGAAGTAATTCTCCTTTAACATCAATATGAGCTTGTACCGTTTCTTCAGGCAACATATGAATAGCAGACCATCTCGCATCATATTGTCCACATTCCATTAAAGTAAGATCAAACGGACCGTATTTATTACCAATCTCCTTAAAGTGCGAAGCATAACCACTATCACCACTAAAGAAAATTTTAGTCCCTTGACCAAGAATAAGCCATGAACACCATAATGAACAATCTCTATCTGTCATACCACGTCCAGAGAAATGCCTTGCAGGCGCACAAACTAACTTAATATTATCAAGCATAATTTCGTCCCACCAATTATGCTCACTAATTTTACTAGGTGAAACACCCCATTTAATAAGATAACGCGCAACTCCAGTCGGAACATAAAAGTGCTTTGCACGATCTTTTAACTGCATAATACTTTTGTAATTCAAATGATCATAGTGATTATGCGAAATGATAATCGCATCAATTTCCTGAAGATCTTCACGTTCTAAAGAAAAAGCACCACTATAACGTTTACTATTAAAAACAGGGAATGGGGAAGAGGCATCGCCAAACATAGGATCTAACAACAGTTTTTTACCTTCTATTTTTAAAAGAGAAGCAGAGTGACCAAACCATGTAACACTCTCTAAAGACTCATTATCTTTATTCGATAATACAATAGGTAAATTCTTTATAGGACGCAGCTTTGTTTTTATTTTAAAGTAATCAGACATTAAACCTATAATATCTTTTGGTTTAAAACTTACATCAGTATGAATTTGATTTATATATTTCTTTTTCATTCGTTCTCCTTTTTACGTTTAACAATATACGTATGTTGTTATTGTTGCTAATTGTAGTTTAAACTATATCATTTTACCTTTCATCTTAAATGCAGTACATTTCATTAATTTGACATATTTATTATTTGTATTTATAAAATGAATTTCATTTAGCAGCAGCTAAAACTAATATGAAGTAAATGTAAATTGTTTTAATTTAGTAAATCCCTTCTTATACGCAACAAAGAACATATGTTTCGTTATATGTTATAGAAGCAAATATGTCTCTAAATAATAAAAGGAAGGAGAATTTGTAAATGCAAGCAGAAAGAAATAAGAAGTCAAAATGTAAACTATCAAAATCTGAAATAATGCAGCTTTATGCAGAAGGGGAGAGTACCTCAGAAATCGCGATGCTTGCTAATGTGTCTGCAAGGTATATTCGTATGGTTCTAACAGACAACAACGTTCCAAGGCGAGCTATAGGGAGCTGGAAGAGAAAGTATGGCATAATAGAAGATTATTTTAAAACATGGTCAAATAACATGGCTTATATATTAGGGTTTATAGCAGCAGATGGTGTCATACAAAAAGAAAATCAATGTGTCAGTATATCACAAAAAGAAAGTTACATTCTAGAAGATATAAAAATAGAATTAAACACCAACCAGCCACTTTATCAAAATAAAAAAACAGGCGTATATATGCTAAACATTAATAGCAAAACAATAAAAGATGACCTTATGAACATACACGGAATCATGCCATGTAAATCATTTAACATTGAATTTCCTTTTGTACCAGAAGAATATTTACATCATTTTATTCGTGGGTATTTTGATGGGGATGGTTACGTCAATTATGAAACTTATACAGTCAGTTTTGTAGGTGGATCATATAATTTTATGAATTCTTTAAATCAAATACTACAAAATCACAATTTACCAGCTTTATCCGGAAGAAAATCAATACAACTATTTTCAAATTGGATTTATAAAGACAAAGATATTTATTTGCATAGAAAATATGAAGTATTTTAGAAAGAAAGTCTAAGTTTAGACCAATTACAAGATCGAAAACTAAAACAAACTGCCGTTAAACAAAGAAAACGAAATTTCCTTAAAGAATATATGAAAACTAAATGTAATGCTACAGCTTGTTCTAATTTAGAAATAAGTGAATCAACTTTTAAACGTTGGTTAAAAAATGATAATCAATTTAACAGAGAGTTTGAAAAGAGTAATTTGATAAATCCAACTAGCGATAACTAAATATAACACTCTAGAAAACCTTAGTATAGGTATTAACATAGCCATACTAAGGTTTTTAATTTGAAATCATTAAAGGATTCTTATTTTTATTTATAGAACATAGTAAATACATAGATTTTACAATTAAATTACTAAAAAAGGAGGGATTTTAAAATGCTTGCTAATTATATTCCGGAGAAAATACTTAAAACAACTTATGAGACAAAAATGATTTCATCAGGTGACAATTATCCAACTTTAAAAATAAGCGGAACAAACCTTCAATATTTACTTGTAATGCTCCATCATGGAATTGAGTCAAATACTATAAAAACGAAGCTAAATTGGACGAACGAAGAATTCGAAAAACAAATACATGCATTAGAACTAGAAGGTTTATTGAAAAAGATAGGAGAGAGTTACTATCCAACGTGTATGGTTATAACAGCTACTGAAGGAGAAAAACTTTATAACCTATGTGAGCCTCTAATTAAACCTACACTTAACATAATTGAAAAGTATTCTAATCAAATTGATGCTATGACTAAAAGAATCGAGACATTTAATCATTTATCTAAAGAATCGTATAGTCTTTTACTTTATAGCGGTGTGTTATTAGATTCTGGACAAATAATTAACATTGAAGAAAACTATTTAGAAACAGAACGGCCTTTGAGAAACAATAAAAGATATTATTATGCGATTCTAGAACAAGAACAAACAGACAAAGAGGCCTTTGGAATGTATGGTAATACGTATTTGGATTTAGGGGAATATCAAATTGGTCTTTATGGAAACACTCGATATACAACTTTGAATTTAATAACTGCGAATAAAGAAACGTTTGAAGAATATTTTCACGATGCTATTATCGATATTAATTATACGAAAAAGCAATTAGTTGAAAATTTTGTAGCAGTAGATAGACAAGTAGACTTAAATTTAAATGTATTATACGAAGAATTAGGCTTATATAAAAATTCACAACCTGTTATCCCAGTGTTTACAGCCGCAGACTTATCTATACTTAACGAAATCGCGAACACGGTCAGTGAAGATTTGATTTTATTATGTAAAGAAAATGAGAAGCCTTTAAAAGAATACTTTGCAAGCAGCAGATACTCAAAAGAAATAACTTACGAAGAATTTTTTATTTGGTGGTATCACTTTTTCTATACAAAAGTAACTGAAGAATTAATTAAACACGGCGTAATTAAAATCAGTTCCCAAAAGGATCAGTCATATATAATGTATTAATGTATTAAACTATACGTATAGAATTTAAACTTCACATATGTAGCAGGAGGATATATGTATGACTGTTTTATGCTTAGTTAGACACGGGGAAACTGAATGGAATGCTATTGGAAAGCTCCAAGGCCACGAGAATATTGAGCTAAATAAAAACGGTAAACAACAAGCCGAAAGATGCGGTTTGTATTTGCGTGAAAAACAATGGGATATAATTATTTCTAGCCCTTTATCAAGAGCTAAGCAAACAGCTGAAATCATAAATACGTACATGTTAACATCAGTAAACATAATTGAAATGGAGAATTTTATAGAACGTGATTATGGCATGGCTTCAGGATTAACGACAGAAGAGCGGACGAAAATGTTTCCAAAACGTAATTATAAAAATCAAGAACCAAGAGAACTACTAAAAGCAAGAATTATAACCGGTTTAAATATAATCCTGAAAAAATACCCAGATAGTAATGTTATTTTAGTTACTCATAGTGCCGTTATAAACACAATTCTTGCTCTTATATCAAATAATGAAATTGGATCAGGAAAAACAAAACTTTTTACGGCCTGTATAAGTAGCATTTATTATCATCAAGAACAATGGAAAATACGTGAGTATAACAAAATTGACCATTTATAAACAAATAATAAAAATAAATATACAGAAAATACGATATTGAAGGAGAGAAGAGCCATGCAAAAGAAATTTATCAATCCAGAAACAATGCCAGCAACTTTTGGATACTCACATGTAGTTGAAGTTAGTGACGCTAAACGAACAATTTACATATCTGGACAAGTAGCGATCAATACCGATGGTCAAATAGTTGGCATTGATGATTTAGCTACACAAACGCGACAAGTATTCGAAAATATTAAAAGCGCATTAGAAACTTCGGAATTAAATTTTAATGATGTAGTAAAATTAACATTTTTCTTAACAGATATTTCTCAAATGGCCATTGTTAGAGATGTTCGAGATCAATACATTGATACTAAAAATCCACCAGCAAGTTCAGCTGTAGAAGTTAGAAAATTAATTAACGATAACTTATTAATTGAAATCGAAGCAATTGCTGTAGCAAACTAATTTTAAAAACTTATTCGTAATCATATCAATACAATTCGTTTAATGCATTCATTTTAAACGAATTGTATTTTTTATTGTCTTAAATATCATTTATATCTGGAGACATTATCATCAACAACTTATAAAACAACAACAAAACAAATAACCACACAAATCCATCACACAGAATGAATCCAAAGAAAAGGGGAGTCTAACAACTTCAATTAACATATAATAAGTTTATTACTTTTTCTAGTTAACATAATATATATTATAGGCAGTTATAGAGACAAAGTAATCTCAGGTATCAAAAACCAAGTAAACTATACTTAATGAGACGAAACAGAGATTTTTAGTGAGATTCACACAAAATCTTATCTAAACGGATTTCTACAGTTTTTATCATTTATTTCGCAATAAATCCATCTCAGCAAATCTTAATTGATTATTGTTTAAGATTTAACGAATTGAAATCATTTTTGATTGGCAAGAATTTTTTATGCGAAATATTTTTTGCTATATAAAATACAAATTAATAATTTTATTTTATATGTTACTTTATAAAATTATTGCTATTTACACATGTTTACAACTTTACATTATTTGTTGTTATTTCTGTTATTTACGCTTGACTTTTATTGCACTTATCGTTTCAACTCTTAGTTAACATAACGTTTATTTTTTAACATAAAAAAATCTCCCTCACCTTTGTATCGATTTGCAGCAATAATATATTATGTTGCTGGTACTTTTCTTCCCATTCCCTTGGATCTGTCTGTGTGAAAAATGGATAACCACCAATTTTATGTCCTTGATCTTTACATAAATCATCATACAGTTCGCCTAATTCTATGTTGTTTTCTTCATCAACGATTTCTTCCCAATCAATGTCATCGCTTATAATCTTTTCAAATCGATAATCTCTTAATGTTACTGGTTGATAACCCACTTCAAACTTTAGTTTCGCTGCTTCAGGTATGATAAAGTCATCTAATTCTAAAGTGTTTAAATAACTAAAATCAGTAATAACCTTATTTAAATCTTCTATAATTGTAGAATGATAAATAAGTCGAAAGTCATTTTGTCTTGTTAGATGATCAAAATCTGCTCCGAAAAGCTCATCATCAGCACTTACGAAAAATTGTAACATTCCCTTTTGAGGCATATATTCAACATGCGGCATTTCTTCAAAGTTTAACTGCGCAAGTAACATCATAGGTTTTCCATTTGAGTCTTTAGGATGCTCTTGGTTTATAGGTAAATACGGATAACCACCAAATTTGCTCTCAAAAAGAGTTGTCTCTGCTTTCGTTCCAGACACTTCAATATACGGTTTCACACTTTCTTCTAAAATACTACGATACTGCTCTAGTTCTTTCGGAATTTGAAGTTGATACGTATTCTTCATCACATTTTCCTCCCTTTAAAAGTGAATTAAAAATGCCTTACTTAATTATATAGCAAGAGATAGATTTATTGAAAATCGTTAAAAATCCGTTTTCACCCTTGTTTTTTGCGCACTTGGTGGACAAATTAAATTATGTTCTGAAACCTTTTTATTAATAATTCGAATTAAATTCGCTGCTTCTGCGCTATTTGTTGTTTCTTTTAGAGTTTCTTTTAGAACATCGATTTCCTTTGAAAGTTCAATCCATTTAGGCAAAACATGATTATTTTTCAAAGTTCTATAAAGTTGTTTTTCTGGATTGTACGAAAGTTCTTTATCTAGGTTTAGAGGTTTCCCTTTACCAGGTAAATCATTAAAAACCCCTTTCTTTTCTGCTTGCTTTATGATTGAGCTAATATGGTCTTCATAAGTAAATGACCAAACCTTTTCATCTTTAACTAAAATTTCTTGTTTTTTAAGGTTTTTATCTAGTTCATCTTGATTCATAGATTCATTCCCCTTTTCATTTTTTAGCGTTGTTTTTGTATGTTTCAATGTTATCAATCCATCAAATAACTTTTCTCGCCACCACACGCTGTCATGTCCACCTCGAAACTCTTCGTAAGTAGATTTGTACCCTTTTCCTTTTAAAGCTTTGTACAGGTGCCTATTAGCCGTTAAAAGAGGTTTGTTTTCGAGTTCTCCTTTTGCTATGTAAAAATGAGGTTGACTCGTATTGGAATCTATAGTTGAAATTTGATTTTCAATCCAAGGAATTTTATTTTCATAACCATCTTTTTTCCAATGAACGGATCCAGACATTGACAACACGTTCCCGAAAATGTGTGGATTTTGAACTGCTACATAACAAGCTGCTAAGCCACCAAGACTGAAACCGGCAATTGTTGTATGTTTCGCTTCTTGATGCACACGATACTTCGACTGAATCCATGGAAGTAATTCCTCCGTTAAAAATGCATTCATTTTATCGTTATAAGTTAGCTCTTCTAGCCGATTAACTGGTTCTATAGCAACAGCAATACAAGTTGGGATTTCTTTTGCGTGAATTAAATAATTGAGTGTTCTTTCGATTGAAAGGTTATTAATGAATGAATTCCCATCAAATACAATGAGAAGTTCTTGAAGATGTGAAGAGTGAGAATAATCATGAGGCGTATAAATATGAATTTTACGTGTGTTATTTAAAATCGTACTATGAAAAGAATATGTTTCAATTTTTCCGGATGGATAATGGTTTGAATGAAAACGACTGCTATACTGCACTTCCATTCCTATGTTTAACACAGACGCTTTATTGGCACCTTCTCCAAATGTATTTTCATTAAATTGGTCTAGTTGGTACTGTTCACTACGCTTTATCCAATCATTTTCGAAAACATCGTTTACTGAAAAATAGTACGTTGAAATAAAACTCTTATCCGTCCTAAACGTTGCATACCAAATATCTGTCTGTAACAATCGTTTTAATTGATTTACAGACAGATCTCAACCAGGAAAACTTCCGAATACATAAACGTTTTCAGTGTTTAGGTCCCCTAACCAAATATACGTTATAAGCTTATACTGACTATCTACAGGACACTGTTCTATTAGTGGCGTATTATTCGACTTTATTTCATGCAAAAAAGTATAAAAAGCTTTCTCGCTTCCATTCTTTAATTGATTATTAAGCTCCTCTAACTTAGGACTAATTATTGAAGTCACCCATCTTCCTCCTTTGTATTTCTTTCTTTTCACTAAATTGCTTTTATAAAATTAGGATTAGGATGTTTTGTATTTAGATGAGTTATTTATGAGCTATTTATTAGAAAGTTTATCAATTGCCTGAATAGAAAGTTCCAACGCTTTTATCCGTCTTGTTAAAAGTGTTTTTTGAGGACTACCAGCTTTAGACTTATCATAGGCCCTCTCGATTGATGGAAGCAAACCAGCAAGGACATTACGAGCTTCTGCTAACTCTTCTTGACTATATTGATGACTTTCTTGATTCCAAATGTTTTCTAGCACTGCTAACCCTACGCAAACAGCATTAAGTCTTTTTTTCACTAATGTAGTATTTGCACCTTTTTGAGTCATTTGTGATAGTGCATTTTCAAGTTTACGGATTGTTGACTGTAAAGATTTTATTGATTCCAATTTATCTATATTTGATACGTTTTCCATGTTAATGTTGTCCCTTCGCAATTATTTTGTTTAATGTTTGATAAAATAAGTACTTGATTTCACTCGAAATATTTTAACATAATTAACTAAATATATTCGAGTTGGACAATAAATTAAAGGAAAACGCTCACTAAACATCTCTCCCTCCCTTGCATCATTCTATATGTACTTCTTTCTTCGTATTAGAATCCCTATATAAACAAGGTATTAAAATTGTATTTTTTATGAACATAAAAACGCACAAGCAATGTAACTTGTACGTTTTTATTTTTATTCAGTAAGATAATACAGTAATAGTTTCCGGACCTTCTCATAATTCATGAAATCTCTATATAAAATGGGATACTTCACAATTTCTGTTTCTATAAAACGATATTGCGGAAACCATTCATAAAATGATTTCCTTAGCCACTTTATTTGATCAAACACAATCTCCTTTTCGTTGTTATTAAGTACGTAACTTAAAGTACCTGTTGTATGCATCCAATAATAATTTAAATCAGCGTTTATACAGTCCTCATCTGTAAATTTACTTTTTAAGTCTCGTTGCAATTTTCCTGTAGCACGATACGGAAACGGTTTATGCAGCGAGCTATGCATTTTCTGCAATTCATTAAAAATAATCTTTTTTCCTAATATCAACTTCTCCCCCTTTATTTCTCTATCCAACTTAATAATTTTTCATAATGATATTGAGCATCTGTATAGCCAAGGTTATATAGATTAACTAGTTTTTCTTTATTTCTTTCTATTCCGCTTATAGGAAGTTGTACGCTAGGTTGAATGACATAAAAGTTGTCTTTTTGTTCTATTTGATTCATATACGATATCGTCTCATTATAAAAACGATAATGTTCTACTAAAGATTCTGCGATATTCGGATATTTTCTATATAAAATTTTAGCCAGGCCTGAAAATTTGTTTCGCTGCTTCTCATACCCTCCTGGCTTTGTCATAATAACGACGTTCTTTTGATAACCATCAGTTTGAGCTTTTAAAACTGGTATAGGATCTATAATCCCTCCATCTAACAATTTTCGATTATCATAATCTACAGCAGGCGCTATAAATGGGACAGAGCTTGATGCACGAATGATTTTTAAAATATCATTTCCGTGTTCTATTTTATTGTAATAAACTGCTTTTCCTGAATCGCAATCAGTCGTTCCTATTACAAACTGTTCATTTGAGTTTAAGAAAGTTTGAAAATCAAATGGGACAATTTTGTTTGGTACTTCATCAAATAAAAAATCCATTCCAAATAATTCACGTTTTCTAATTAAGTTTCGATAAGATATATACCTGTGATCTGCTACTAGCTCTGTATTTACTTTCTTATTTCTTCCTTTTTGACGTGATAAATAGGTTGCGCCCATACACGCTCCAGCGGATACACCGACTACATACGGAAAGAATAAGTCCCTTTCCATAAAATACTCGAGTACTCCTGCAGTATATAATCCTTTCATCCCGCCGCCTTCTAATACTAAACCGATATTCTTCATGCTTAATCCCTCTACTTCTGTTTTCTTACTTACATGTTAGCACAAGATTTTAGGATGAGGTTATATAAAATAGTTGCAATAATAACAAAAAACTATTAAAGCAATGTCATAAACTCTTAGTCATTCGCGTGGTACAATATAAGAAACTCATTCCACATATTATAAAGGAGGAATTTCTTATGGGTTTATTTAGTGGTATTTTAGGAAACGCATCAAATGCGAGTACAGAAAGTGTAGAACGTGATTTAGAGAAGATTATGCTAGACGATGAGAAAGTTGAGCATGCTTATAAATTAATTCGTGATTTAATTGTATTTACAAATCGCCGTCTTATTTTAGTAGATAAACAGGGGATATCAGGTAAAAAAACAGAGTATCATTCTATTCCTTATAAAAGCATTACACAATTCAGCATTGAAACAGCCGGGCATTTTGATTTAGACGCTGAGCTTAAAATTTGGATATCTAGTTTGAGTACGCCGATTACAAAAGAATTTAAAGGTGACGATAGTGTTTTAAGCATTCAAAAAGCGTTAGTAACATATACGACAAAATAACGCACTTTTGTATTTTTATTCACTTTCAAAATTACTAACCCGAACATTTTGGAAGAATATACATTATTTTTGTATATTTAATCTCAAATAACATAAAAAGGTAAAGCATTTTTTAAATGCTTTACCTTTCTTTTTTGTAATAAATAAGTGTAGTTTTATCATTTAATTTCTTTATTACTTTTGTTCTTTTATAACCCATCTTTTCGTATAGAAAACAATTTCGTTCTTCCTCTAAAATCGTAGCAAGTTCAAAACTCCGTGCTTCTGGAAACATCTCTTCAATTAAAATAAGTACCTTCTGAGCGAGTCCTTTCCCTTGATAGTTTGGATGAATAAACATTGGACTGATCCAAAATTTATAAGGTATTTCCTTTTGGGATATACCTATCGCCCCCACAAGGTTTGAATCTATTATCATCTTATAAAAGTTACTGCCGGGATTATTTATCCTTAAAATAGTTTTTTCTATAGATTCATTTGCTGGATTTGTTTCATAGTCATTATATTTATTTAATAAAGGGCTAAATGAGTCTATTTGCATTTGAAATAAAACTTCTGCATCATTTTCTGTCGCCTTCTCTAAAGTAATCTCCATGTTACCAATTTAGTCGATTTCTTAATGAAGTGATATGAGCTGTATGATGACGTCCGTGCCATGCATATAGTCCAATTGCAGCAGCAAGTTTTGTTTCGCCAGTATCTGGATGGTTAAATGTCTTTTCTAAATCTTCAACTTCTAGAGAATATAAAAGGTTCACCCATCTTTTATGTAATGAATCTAGCATTACTAGTGAAACATCTACTGGTAATTTAGAATCGGGTAGTTCTGCCCACTTTTCTTCTTTATATGGTTTAATAGTTGGATTCTTTTCTGTTAGTGCTAATTTAAAGCGTATGTAGCTATTCATATGGCTATCAACAACATGATGAACTACTTGACGAACCGTCCATCCACCAACTCGATACGGTGTGTCTAACTGCTTCTGATCTAAATCTTTGATTGCTTTTGTTAGTTCATTAGGTAAATCTTCAATTTCTTGAATCCATGTATCAATCATTTCTTCAGTTATAGGACGTTTGTATGTAAATTGGCCAATTGGATAACGTAAATCATTCATGTATAAGTCCCCCTTATTATAAGCGCGAAGTATTTCTCCAAATATAATGTACAAACTTCACATGTTCTCCGTTTAATTCTACATAAGCTGTATCTGTTTCGTTATGATAAGAAGAAAATCCGCTTTTTTCTAGTACAATTTGTGATGCGAGATTATTTGTAGTTGTTTTAGCGTGAACCTCATTAATTTCATTATTTTTCGCCACGTCTAAAACTAGTTTTACAGCTGCTTTTGCAACTCCTTTTTTTGTAAACTTTTCTCCGACTCGATAACCTAACGAACTGCTTCGAGTTTCCGTATCTATATCTACTAAATTTATTCGTCCTACAATCTCTTTTTCTTCATTACGAATTAAATAAAAATAAGAATCTCCATCCGCCTGTTCTATTAATAAATCGTCTAGTAGTTTTTGGAAATATTCAAAATCAAAATATTGCGAGCTGCGATTTGGTACCATTGTTTCAAAAAAAGATTTATTCGTAAGTTCAAACGTAAATAAATCTTTAGCATCGTGTTTCTTTAATTGTTCTATGTATACTTTCATCTCGATTACTCCTTCTATATCTACTAACTGTTATATATTCTTTTTTATCAATTAATTTCCTGCTATTTCTTTCGCTTCAGTAACACAGCAAATAGCACTTTCGGATGAAATAGGTGAAATGGACTACGAATTAAATTCATCACTCTTACTAATCGAATATAAACGTCAGAGTCACTTGCAGATAGTTGATATATTTGTTTCGTATACCATAGCTGAAATTTTTGCTTTATCGTTAATTTTCTTTTTAGCTGAGGATGACGTGATATTTCCGTTGTAGTCATTTCCCAAGGAGTTTGTATGATATTAGCAGTTTCTTTATAAAACTGCTGTGTAAATGCTTTATCAAGCTTTCGTCTCCTTTGTAAAAGTAACTGTAATTGGTAAGCTTCCATAGCCGCAACTGAAACGCCTTGCCCGAAAACAGGATCAAAACGACAATGTGCATCCCCAACTACTAACAATCTTTCGGGTAGATTATTTACTAAATCAAATCGCCGACGTACTTGATAAGGAATTTTATATGTCTTTATATCAGTAATTCCCTCAGCTTTGTTTAGAAAATCTGTCACATTTGGGATTGATAGATTTTCAGCGAAATCATAAAACTCATCATCTGTTTGTGGTGCTTTCTCATTTGCGTATCCGCTGAAAGTAACAAAATAACGATTATCCTCAATCGTTTGAATAAGTACACCATACGGATTGTCCGGGAAACTTGGAGACATTAGCATATTACAGCAGTCTAATTTCTCATTTTCTTTGAGTTTAAACATTTTAGTTGCGTAGAATAAATCGATACGCACTTTCTCTTCTTGCACTTCGATATTGTATTCACGTAACCACGCTATACTTTTTGAACCGAATCCACTCGCATCAACAACAATATCCGCTTGAATTTCTTCTTGCGTGCCAGTCTCTAAACATTTAGCTTTTACTCCATATACTTTGTTAAGCTTTCCATCTACTAATAATCCTTCAACCAATGTTCCAAATTTAGTGTTAATATTTGAAATTTGATGTATTCGTTTTTGAATATGCCATTCAAGCAAAAGCCTACTTTGTTGAATCATATGTACTTCCCCTATGAACGGTTGTTTCCATAAGCCAAATTGATGCCATTTTAAATCACGAGTAAAGTTATTTACGATACTACCCGCTTCAATTAGTTCATTAGTGATAGTAGGAAACAATTCCTCAATTGCTTTTTCTCCACCTTTTAATAACACATGAGGATGATTACTTTGTGGAACTCTTTTACGCGTGTCTATTCCGTTCCATTTTTCTCCGGCCTCTAAAATGATTACTTCTTCAAAAGTAGTTGATAATGCTTTTGCTGCAAGTTTTCCTGCTATACTTCCGCCAATAACGATAGCCTTATTAAACATATTTTCCCCCTTAATGAAAAAAGACCCTGCCTTTTATGAATGAAACAGGATCTTAACTACATTGCTTCTTTATCATTATAATTAAAATACATGAGTGAATTGCAACGTTAAAATTAAAATACCTAATCCCCATACGTAATACGCGAATACTTTTAAGGAATGACGTTTTAAATATTGAATCATCCATGAAACTGCTATGTAACCAAAGAACGCTGCTGATAACGTTCCGACAATTAAAGGTGTACTAGAGATTGATTCTGCTTTCCCTTGATAAACATCTGCTAATTGCAAAATGATAGCTCCAACAATGGCTGGAGTTGATAATAAAAAAGAAAAGTAAGCAGCCGTTTCACGGTCTAGCTTCCTCCATAATGCAGCGACGATTGTCATACCAGAACGGGAAATTGCAGGGAAAATTGCAGCCGCTTGAAATGAACCGATGATAAATGCATCTTTATATGTAATGTCATCCATTTTTTTACGACCATTCTTTTGTTTATCTGCCATGTAGAGAAAGAAACCTGTCACTAAAAACTCCCATCCAATCGTAATACCTGTTTTTGAAATATCTTCAAAGAAGTCTTTAAATAACAATCCGATTACAACTGCAGGTATCGTCCCAACAATAAGTAGTAACATGAGTTTTGAAAATGGATTTTTAATTAAGTATATAAATTCCTTTTTGTAATAAATAAACACTGCAAGCAAAGTCCCAATATGCAGCATCGTATCTAAAAACAATCCTGCTTCATCTAATTGAAACAAATGCCTACCTAAATAAAGATGCCCTGTACTACTTATCGGTAAAAATTCTGTTAAACCTTGTATGATCCCTAATATAAAAGCTTCTAACCAATTCATGATGGTCCCCTTTCTCGTTTGCTTGTACCAATATATGAAGGTTCAATTTTCGATATGAAAAAAACTATATTTCTCTATGAATTTACTTTTATTTTATGGATATATATGTAAAAAGGAGTGAGGAGGGTTACTATGTGGCAACATACGAAATTCGGCAATGTATTACTGTGGGCAGGACCTATCCTTGTGTTTATAGGGTTATGTATGACAAATGTTATTTCAGATATCCCTTTTTTTGAAGGAAAACATAGAACGCTTGGAATTATAATTTTATTTATAGGGCTTTTCTGTTTAATTGCTGCTAATCATTTTAAAAAAGGAGAAAGAAATGAAGAATGAAACACAAAAAAACAATCCCAGTATATGTGCTAGGATTGTTTTTTGTTACTTATTTATAGAACACTTTATCAACGTTATATTTTGCTTTATATTCATTAATAATGTAAGTTTCGTAAATTTCTCTTTCTGTTGGATCTTCTACGATACATGCATCGATGCGGTATACTTCATCACGATGATTTTTGATTGGTGAAACATTGTCTTCAAAATGCTTTTTAATACGTTGTCTAATTTTACGAGCTTTACCTACGAAAAGAAGTTCGTCATTAATATTGAAAAACATAAAAATGCCGCCTTTATCTCTAGGGAACAAGTGGAAATCGATAAAACCGTTAATTGGAGTAATTAATGGCTCGTCTCCTTTAACAACTTGTTTACGTTCAGTAATTGAAACATCAGCTTCAGGAATATTAATTTTAATCAAGTTCATTCACGTCCTCTTTTATTATAAAGATAAATAATAGCATAAGTATGTAAGAAAAGCTATGTTAAGAGAGATATTTCATTTTATAATTCAAATATTATAGGTATATCATGTAAACTTTTTTTCCAAATCATATGATCGTTTGATTCGCCCCAATAATCCTTCAGCACATAACTAGGTTTTCCAAACTTTTTTGTCCATATACTTTGTGCTTTTTTGTATCCACTATCTAAACAGCACTCAGTTATTCCTCTGCTAAGTAATGTAAGATACATTGTATTTAGTAGTAAACTCCCTACACCTTTTCTTTGATACTCCGGAAGTATAAATACAGTTCCTATTTCATACAAATCCTTAAGTACACTGTCTGTACAACTATTAATCAATGTACTTGCTGGACCGATTTCAATTGTTCCAATGATTTTATCGTTACTTGTATCTATCGCTAATAAAAAGTAACGACTTTCTCCGTTACTCTCCAAATCATTTTTCAAATACTGTTTTTTCGTTTTAATTTCATTTTCTATGTCATCTAATAACTGTGATAACCCTTCATTTTTAAATGTATCAGTAATAACAAGACGAAAAAACAAATGTAGTTCATCTAAATCATCCGAATTTGGCCTTCTAATGTTAACGTTATACACGACTTGAATCTCCAATCTTTAAAAATATATGAGAAATTGTTAATACCATACTTTATATACTCTATTCAACATTATTCTACAAAGGCCTGCATAGATCCAGCAGTATAAAAAACTCAGTATAAATATTAATGTAATAGCTTTTATATCCATAATTGTATGAACAGTAGGACCAAGTACTGGAAAGCGGAATATATCGAGAACGATCATAATTCCTATAAGTAGACATATCGCCGAAAAGGAAACAACCCAAATCCTTCTCTTGAATTGTATAAAAGATACTCCTAACACTATACCTAATAAGCCTGTAGTAAAGGGAAAAACAATTAGTTCACTTGGCTCAATAATGAATAATAGGAAAATAGTAAGAATATAAGAGAGTATTCCCTCACGAATAGAATAACAAATAGCTAGAAAAATCGGCAGCGTCGCAAAAGGACTAATAAATAACCCGATACCAGGGATTAAGTTCCCCGCAGATTGAAAAATAGCAGCAAGTGAACCGAGTAATGCTGTAATGACTAACCTACTTGCAGGAGTCATCCTTCTTTTATAAACTAAGTTCACATCATGTGATATCATCAATTGATACCAATAGCTTCTAAAGCGATTCATCAAATTACCCCCTAAAGAGACCTAATTCACCACTTACTATTTTTATTCATATACGTATTGATTATGTTTTACTTTCTGATTGTTAGGAATCACTATACAATAGATGTTTATCCATAGAAGGTTTTTAAAAGGCGCTAAATCATGCGTTTGAAAAAGTATGAATTCCATATATTTTTAGACTAAGAGTTTATACCGTATTAAGGAACAATTTCAAAAATAGTACCTTTGTTAAAATCCGTTACTTTCATTGATCCATAAACTCCTAAATATAATCTAGTTTGATCTAAGTTTGTTCCCAAACTCATATAATAAGCTGCTTGAGCACCAAAATCATAATTGGTTTCAATAACATGAAAATCATTACGTTTCCCGTCTATAGCTGCTCTAGTAAAAGCTAACATTCCCTTTACTGGAGATTGAGATTCTTCTTTCTTAGCAAGATCTGTAAACACGACACTACCAGCTAAATTTTGAATTGCAGTTCCCATATATGGCTGGACTCCTGTAAGTGAAGTTCCTCCAAATTTATCTAGTCTGGAATCTTTATGAAAATAACTAATTAGAGGCTGAATACGCCTCACTGACGTTTGAATTGTTTCATTATAATAAGCCATTGTTCTCTCATCCAATGTCTGATTCTCAGAACAGTGCCTTATAAAAGACGTAGGGAATTCCCCTTCCCATCCTCGCCAACCAAAATTAATAAATCCATCTTGATTGGTAGTGGATCTCATTACATGCGTTTGAACAAGTTCGGTAACCGGCATTGGTTTATAATGAGTAAACGAAAAAATGGACTCTACTATATCTTGTCCGACATTTCCGGCATATTTGATATATTGATTATAAAACCTTTGGAATGAAATACCTGTTATATTACGAACCCCTTTCGCAATTACCGTAAGCGTTTCTTGTATAGATAATGGAAACTCATTAAAGCGCGTAACTACTGGAGGGTTATTTATAAATGTATTTTTACTTACATCGATTTCAATTATTTTACCAGCTATTTCTAAATCATTCTGGCTTAGATTAAATGGATCATAACCCGATCCACCATCTCCATTTGTAAAAACAAGTTTTCCAGTCTCGGGTGAAAAGTTTAAACTATTAACACCGTTATGATTAAAAAATGGCCGTTTTATGTTAAGTAATGTTCTTCGTTTTTGAGGTTGACCGTTTGATTGTAAAATCCATTCTTCAATTGTATCAATATGATCATATTGGGTATCTCTATTTATCCACTTTAAATTTAAAGTTTTCGGGTCACAAGGATTCGGTTTAAATTGTTCTGTAAGTGCACCTGGTCCTTGAGTCCCAACCATTGAATAATGGAGATAAAATAAGCCATTATGATTAAATTGCGGATGAAACGCTAGTCCTAGCAATCCGCGTTCATCATAACCGCTACTAGAAACACCTTCTTCAAACGTGCCTAATTTAATAATTCGCGGACTAATATTTAAAAATGTTTTTATTACACCGTCTCCTATATAAAAAATCTCTCCTAATTGGGTTGCAATAAATAGTCTTTCAGCCGATTCACCTGGAAGTATGGCTGTTTTTATTACAGTTGGTAAATTTATGTTATGAACGATTGGCCGTAAACTAACCTTAATTTTTGTCAACTTACTTTACACCCCTTTAATTGCGTTTTATTAAAAGAGTATGATTAGAACTGTTCGATTAGTATTCAATTAGGGACTAGGGAATTGAATACTATTTCTGACTGCGCTGCTTTTCTTGCTTCTCCATATAACTACGCATCCGTCGCATATATTCAGGTGCGTCCATTGGATTCCCTACGATCATTTCAATTATACAGAGTCTTTTGGCGCTTTCCTTTTCAGCATGGATTATAGCCTGATCAAGCTCTCCATAGGTCCGGACCGTAACGGTAAACGCGTTACCTCCAAAAGCTTCTGCCAGCTTGGTGTAAGACCATCGAGGGATTTGGTTGTACTTTTGATTCTCTGTTTTGACATTTAAATATCTCTCGATTGTATAACCATCGTTGTTCAAAACAAAGATTATGGGCTTGCAGCCGTAATAGAGCATAGAACTGATTTCCTGTGCCGTTAGCTGCAGGGCACCGTCACCTGTAAACACCAATACCCGGCGTTCCGGCGCGGCCATAATAGCACCAAACGCCGAAGGGATTGCGTAACCGATGGACTGCCATCCACCTTGTCCAATATATGTTACATTACCCGGCAGTCTTATCTCTCCCATTCCATAATAAAACGTTCCGGTCTCGGCGATTACAATATCCCCCTCTTTCAGCATGCGCTGAAAACGCGGATAATAGCCGTCCGCCATTAGAGGTCCGTCGGCAATAGTTGTGAATTGCTCATAAGGGAATGACAATTTTTTTGTCAAACCTTTGCCCGTATAACCCACCTTCTGAACGGCAAGTAGCATGTCGGCTGCAAGAACATTCGGATATTCCGCCTCAGCGATTTTAACTATATCTGGTTGAATATTGACAGTTATCAGCGGGTTCAGCTTTGCGGTAAAACTTGCGGTGTTTGTGTCCGCCCATACCATGCCAATCGCAATGATACAATCTGCATTCTCCACCGTACTTTGGACTTCAGTCCTCCCGAAAGAGCCTAGATACATTCCGATATAATTTGGATGGGTCTCATCGAATCCTCCCTTCCCGTACATCATCGTTACAACAGGCACATTCATTGCATCGGCCAGTTGCCGAGTTGCTGTCTGAAGGCCGAAACGCATCGTTTTCACATCCACCAAGATAACTGGCCGGTTGGCACGTTCCAAAAGCGGACGGACATGATTCACTGCAGCCTGAAGGGTATTAGGGTTGGATGTTGGACGTGGTGGTACCGGTTCTGTCCAAACTTTAATCGGCTTGGTCACTAAATCATTAGCCACAACCAGGTATACAGGCTTTTTCTTTTCCTTAGCAATGCGAATCGCAGTCTGAATTTCAATCTTGGCATTTTCCGGCGTAAGCACCGTGGTATATGCCGTAATCTGCTCATACACCTTGCGAAAAACGTCAAAATTTCCATCCATTAAGGTGTGATGCATCAGCTTATGCTCTTTTTGATCCTTCTCAGGAGGCGCACCCACAATGTGTATTATTGGTACATGTTCGCTGTTGGCTCCCGCTATCGCATTGCATGCGCTGAGCTCCCCGACCCCAAATGTCGTAATAAGAGCCGATATTCCTTTAATTCTTGCATAGCCATCTGCAGCGTAGCCCGAGTTTAGTTCGTTTCGTCCTTCTATAAAACGGATGCCGTTATAACACTCCAAAGTATCAAGAAGTGTAAAATTATAGTCCCCTGCGACACCAAAAATTTCGGTAATGCCCTCGAGTTTCAGGCAATCGAACAAATACTGGCCAACCGTTTTTTGAGCAGGTCCCCTTTGTAAACCAAAGTTGCCCGTATTAATCATGTTGTCCATCGCTTGCTCACTCCTTATCTATTTCTTGGGCTTGTTCTGTTTTATAGTACCCTTTTTGATAATGCCCATTAATTAAACCGATTATCCGTTGGGCAATAATTAATAGGGAAGAAATGCTCCTTATCTTTGGAGATAGTTATAAAACAAGAGAAGGAGGAGAAACACTAAAACATTACAAGAATGTATTAATTAATCTTCTAATGTTCTTTTTAAATTGTTTCCCTTTAAAATATTCCATTTATCATGCTCCTCACTCTGTTTTGCAAATGTCTAGCTTACTTTTAAAAACTTTGTAACAGAACCTTAAAAATAATAAAAACCCACGAAGAAAATGCATTTTCTTCGTGGGTTTAGTTATTTAAATGGACTTTCACCTAACTCAAGAAGCATCCGCACCTTCAAACTGACTATTATAAAGCGAAGCATAGAAACCATCAGCTTTCAATAACTCTTCATGATTACCTTGTTCTACAATATCCCCGTCTTTCATGACAAGGATTAAATCTGCATCACGTATTGTTGATAATCTATGAGCGATAATGAAGCTTGTTCTACCTTCCATAAGGTTTTCCATCGCTTTTTGAATCAGTACTTCTGTACGAGTGTCAATGGAGCTTGTTGCTTCATCGAGTATTAATATTTTCGGATCCGCTATAAGGGCACGTGCAATTGTTAGTAGTTGCTTTTGTCCTTGGGATACGTTGCTTGCTTCTTCGTTTAGTTCCATTTGATATTTATTTGGTAATGTTTTTACGAAATTGTGAACGTGAGCTGCTTTCGCTGCTTCAATTACTTCTTCGTCTGTAGCATCGAGTCTACCGTAACGTATATTCTCCATGATGGAGCCGTTAAATAGCCAAGTGTCTTGAAGTACCATACCAAACATGTTGCGCAGGTCTACTCGCGTGAAGTCTTTTATATCGTGACCGTCGATACATATTGCACCGCTGTTTATGTCATAGAAACGCATTAACAGTTTTACAATCGTTGTTTTACCAGCTCCGGTTGGTCCGACGATCGCTACCTTTTGTCCAGGTTTAATGTTAGATGAGAAATTATTGATGATGATCTTATCTGGATTGTATCCAAATTGAACATCTTGGAAGGTAACTTCTCCTTGAACTTTTTGCAGCTTCACTGGATTTTCTGCTTCTGGCACTTCCTCTTCTTCTTCTAAAAATTCGAAGACTCTTTCTGCAGCTGCTGCAGTGGATTGAAGTACGTTCGCGATTTGCGCTACTTGAGCGATGGGTTGCGTAAAGCTTCTAACATATTGCACAAATGCTAGAATGTCTCCAACTGCGATGGTTCTCTTTACCGCAAGCCATCCACCTAAAATAGATACAGCGACGTAACCGATATTACCGATAAATGTCATAATCGGCATCATCATTCCGGATAAAAATTGAGATTTCCATGCGGAATGGTAAAGGGCATCATTTACCTTTTCGAATTTTTTTACTTCTTCTTCTTCTTTGTTAAAGGCTTTTACGATATTGTGACCACTATAAATTTCTTCGACCTGACCGTTTACGTGTCCTAAATATTCTTGCTGGGATTTGAAGTATTTTTGTGATCGTTTTACGACTGCCATGATGAGAATCATCGATACTGGCAATATTAAGAGCGCCACTAATGTCATTTGCCAGCTGATTGATAACATCATGATAAGTACACCGATGATTGTAATAACGGATGTGATGATTTGCGACATACTTTGGTTTAAAGTTTGGCTCACCGTATCTACGTCATTTGTAATTCTCGATAATACTTCGCCGTGCGTTGTTTTATCAAAGTATTTCAGCGGCATACGGTTAATTTTTTCATCGATTTCTTTTCTGAAGTTATAAGATACTTTTTGAGCTACCCCAGAAATAATGTACCCCTGGATAATACCAAACACAGTGCTCAGTATATATAATCCAAGGAGTAAAATGACAATGTTTCCGATATAGGTAAAGTCAATGGCCGCACCAGGTGCTCCTGATACTTTGCTTACAAGTCCTTCGAAAAGTTTTGTTGTCGCGTTTCCTAAAATTTTTGGACCAACGATTGTAAAGGCTGCACTACCGATTGCGAAAAGGATAACGATTAAGATTGATAATTTATAGGGCTTCAAGTATTGAAGGAGTTTATTCATCGTTCCTTTGAAGTTTTTTGCTTTCTCAATCTTTCTCATGCCGCCCATATGACCGCCACCGCCAGGACCAGGGCCGCTTTGTTTTGTATTTTCTATTTTTCTATCACTCATGATGACAACTCCTCTCTTGAAAGTTGTGATAAAGCAATTTGCTTATAAACTTCACAGTTTTCCATAAGCTCTTCATGAGTACCAGTTCCAACTATTTTTCCTTCGTCAAGTACAATAATCTTATCGGCATTCATGATTGTACTGATTCTTTGAGCAATAAGTAAAATAGTACTTCCTGTAATCTCATTGTTTAAAGCTCTGCGCAATGCTGCGTCTGTCTTAAAGTCAAGAGCTGAGAAACTATCATCGAATATGAAGATTTCCGATTTTTTCGTAAGAGCACGCGCAATAGAAAGTCTTTGTTTTTGACCACCGGAAACGTTCGTACCACCTTGTGATATTTCTGTACGGAAGTTTTCAGGTTTCGCGTTAATAAACTCCATAGCCTGCGCGATTTCTGCCGCTTTTTCGAGTTCTTCTTCAGTTGCTTCTTTTTTACCGTATTTCAAATTACTCTCGATTGTACCTGAGAAGAGAACTCCTTTTTGCGGTACATAACCAATTTTCTCTCTTAATTCCTTCTGCGATACTTCTCTAATATCCGTGCCATCTATTAATATTTGGCCGCTTGTGACATCGTAAAAGCGTGGAATTAAGTTGATTAATGTTGATTTACCACTACCTGTACTTCCGATGAAAGCTGTCGTTTCACCAGGTTTCGCAGTAAAGGTGATATTGGAAAGCACATCTTCTTCTGCACCTGGGTATCTAAAGCCAACATTTTTAAATTCAACGTAACCTTTCTTGTCTGAAGCAAATGTTTTTGGCTCTTTTACATCACTAATGGTAATGCCAGTATCTAAAACTTCTGCGATACGTTGTGCGGAAACTGAAGCACGTGGAACCATAATAGATACCATTGAAATCATTAAGAAGGCCATGATGATTTGCATTGTATATTGCATAAATGCCATCAAATCACCAACTTGCATATGTCCCATATCCACTTGGTGTGATCCAACCCAAATAATAAGTACAGTAACGGCATTCATGATAAACATCATCATTGGCATCATAAATGACATTAAACGGCTTACAAATAAATTTGTTTTTGTTAAATCTTGATTTCCTTTTTCAAATTTCTTTTCTTCATGTTTTTGATTATTAAAAGCACGAATAACAAGCATACCGGTTAAAGATTCACGAGTGATTAAGTTAATTTTATCTACTAACTTTTGGATACGCTTAAACTTAGGAATCGCGATGCTAAATAAACCAATGACTAGGCTTAAAATCGCAATTACCGCAACTGCGATAATCCATCCCATTGAAAGGTCTGTAGTAAGTACTTTAATAATGCCGCCGATACCTAAAATTGGTGCATAGAATACAATGCGAAGCATCATAACCATAAGTGTTTGAACTTGTTGGATATCATTTGTACTTCTTGTGATTAGAGATGCAGTGGAAAACTTATCAAACTCCGCATTCGAGAAGTTTGTAACTTTCCGGAATACTTTCTTTCTAAGGTCTCTGCCGAGTCCTGCAGCTACTTTTGCAGCAAGTAAACTCACGATAACGGTAGCTGCCATACTTACTAAGGATAAAAGTAGCATTTTCCCGCCGGAAGTAAGAATAAAATTAGATTGAAGTTTATCAGTATTGATACCTATTTTCTTATACTCATTCTCGATGTATGAAACAGCTGACTGTGTTACCATGCTGCCTGGCATATTCTTAAACTTTTCATCTGCCTTATCTTTCATTGCATTGATTTGATCTTGAGGAAGTTTCGCAATGATTGCAAAAGGATCTGTATTTGGCGGCAGTTTCGCTGGTGTATTGTTGTCACCTATCGCAGCAGGAGAGAAAGCAGATGAGCCACCTTTTTCAATTCCTTGTGTAATTAACATTGGTTTCCCAAAGGTATCGTTAAGTTCGTTAATTATTTTTTTATCTTCTGTATGTAACTTATAAAGTGGCTCTTTATCAAGCTGTGGATAATCTTTTAAGTCATTTTTTAGTTCACTTTGAGAGAGGTCGTTCTTATCTAAAAGCACATAGTTGTCAGCAACTTTTTTCTTCTCGTTTTCATTCATAAAGAGCGTAAGTTTATCCATTTCACTTTTACGGATAACCTCAGGTACTGCATTTTCTACACCTTTTTGTTGAATCCCTACATTGACAATGTTAGACATGTAGTCTGGCAGTGATAGATCGCATACTGCCTGTACAGTTAAAAGACATACAACCGCAATGATGGAAGCAATAAATGGTTTTAAATGTTTGATGATCTTTAACATTTAGTTCATCTCTCCATTTTCTTTGTCTAATTTTTTTAGTTTTTACTCCGCTCTCTCCTTTATTCTTCGTATTCTCAGTAATTCATTCTAGCAGCTCTTTACGTATTTTCGACTACAGATTAATTTTATGACTATATGAAGATATGGTGCAACTTTTAGGGTGTAGATGTTGTTTTATAGGACTTAAATCCCAAAATAGAACGCACATGTTTATTGATAAAACGATGATCTTGTTCCACTATATCATTAATATATCTAACTAATCTTTTCTGGCGGAAAACCAGAATTTCGTAAACTAACTGAATTGATTGATGAATATCGGATTAATATGTTTCCTGTACTCTTAGGCAGTGGACTACCTTTATTTAAAGAAATTACGGACAAAATCAATCTTAAACATATAAAAAACAATACATTTAAAACCGGAGGAAAATGTTTGACTACTCGGCAATTCAACTATCGGGTGCTAATGTTCAACAACGCGTACCGAAAATAGGCTCTAAACATATTTTATAAAAAGTCATTCTATAAAATATGTTTAGAGCCTATTTTGGATAACTCTTTTTTTCAAAAACGGTTTTTTTATATTAGGTAAATTAGCAATAATAGACTTACCAACATAACGTACAGGAAATCGACTTTTTTCTTGTCGAAATTTACTTAGCATACAGTGGTCATATATTTTCAAGAATAACGGAAGAATATATAGAAAATGCTACATAAACGTGAAGTTTGATCAACTTAGGGGGGACAACCTTGTTCAATCACATAGTAAAAGCTGTACCCAATTTATTTACGATTGGAAATTTATTGTGCGGTGTTTTTTCAATTACCATGAATATGAGTGACTATTTGGAAGTAGCCTCCATTTTTATTTTCTTTTCAGCTGTTTTAGATCTCCTTGATGGAAGAATTGCGAGAAAATTAAAAGTGAACAGTGAGTTTGGTGTACAATTGGATTCCTTAGCTGATATTGTTAGTTTCGGCGTTGCTCCTGCACTTTTATTTCATTCGATAGCAACACCATCTATTTTAACTTCTTTGGCATTTATCCTTTTCCCAACGATGGGTGCTTTAAGATTAGCTAAATTTAGTATAAAACCAACCATTGGATATTTTATGGGATTACCTATTCCAGCTGCTGGATTACCATTGGCCGGTATGGGATTGTTTTCATATAGCAATGCATGGATTACATTAATCCTTGCTCTCTTAATGGTAAGTCCAATTAGGTTTAAAAAACTTTAATTTGGATCCCGTCTATCGCTTTAATTTCATTTGTGAAACGGTTCACTAATATCCATCAAGTTGAGGTTTTTGATGTTATTCATCATTTTACGAATACAGCGATGGGACAGACTTTAAAGAGCTTACCTTTTGTAATTGCTCATAATAGATTGTGAAATTGAATAGCCTCCAGTTTTTGAGGTTATTGTTTATATTTCTGATATGTATTAAAAGAAAGGATATTCGTCTCTATATTGAACGAATCAATCTTTCTTCTCTAATGCCTCAAACGATAAAAATGCACTTCGTTGCTATAAAAGGCAAAAAATTTTCGTTTTGTGGATTATTTATTTTCTTAACTTGATAGCGATGTGGTGGTACCCCTTGTTTAAAAGAACTCTTACCTCCAAAAATACTTAGTTACGCCCAAATAACATAATAAAAAGATTAGGAAATCACTCCTAATCTTTTTGTTTATTACTATTCCATTGCCCCAGCAACGTCATAATCGTTTAAATCTAATTCAATTGGTTGTCCTAATGCCAGTTTAGCAAGTTGAGATCCTAAGTATGGTCCCGCAGTTAAACCCGAAGCACCTAATCCGTTTGCAACGAGAATCCCTTCAAATTTAGGTAGTGGACCAATAACAGGTAAGAACCCTGGTGTAAACGGTCTAAAGCCAACTCTTGTTTCAATCATTGTACCATCTTCTAAACCAGGCGCTACTGTTAACGCTTTATGGAATACTTCATGTAAACCACCCGCTGTTACACGGTGATCGAAACCAGTGTCATTTTCATGGGTAGCACCGATTACGACATGACCATCGTCAAACGTTAAAATATATTGATCGTTCGGCGGCATAACAACTGGCATATTTCCTGTTGCTGTATTTTCCATTTGTAAATGAACAATTTGTCCTTTTTGGAACGTAACTAAGAAATTAATTCCTAATGGGTTTAAGATTTCGTTCGCCCATGCGCCTGCAGTTACTATTACCTTTTCCGCTACAATTGTTTCATCATTTACTTTAACTCCCGTAATATGATTCCCTTCACGGACTAATACTGCATCACCTTTTATGAAAGTTGCACCATGCTTTTTCGCAGCGCTTATTAATGCGTTGCGTAATAATCTTCCATTTACTCGTGCAGCGCCACTAATATGAACAGAACTATATTCTTCCGATAATGCTGGGAATAACTTTTTCGTTTCTTCAGCTGTTAAACGAGTGATTTCACCAATCTCCGGTGCATCTTCACGGCGTTTATACGCTCGCTCTTCCATTTGATCTAGTTTTTTCTCATCAGTATGTAAACTAATTGCACCTACACGGTTGTAACCTGTATCCGTTTCACCGTCTTCTTCTAATTGCTGAATTAACGAAGAATAGTAACGTGCACCGCCTTTAACGATTTTATACCATGCTTTATTACGACGTTGCGACAGCCACGGACAGACAATACCTGCTGCTGCGTCAGTTGCTTGACCTAAATCTTGACGATCTACAATAGTAACCTTCGCACCAGTCTTAGCAAGATGATAGGCAGTAGATGCCCCTAAAATTCCCGCTCCAACTACAATATACGATTTCATTTCAAACACCTTTTCTCTTTTGCTAATTATTTAAATATAAGAACATATTTTAGTATATTGAAAGGAATCCTCTTTTCAATGTACTCTTTGCAATTAATTGTTGCATCATTGTGACGTTCCTAATTATTATTTTTTCTTCTTACGGAATAATTCAATTGTTTTATAGCCTTGTGAAAGGATTTCAATCATTTTCTCAAGACGTTTATCGCGTGTTTTTTCTTGTTTCACAGAAAATAAATTACGTGCCCAATCTTTTTGATAACCAGGAGTTATACTTTGATAAAACTTAAGTTCAGCTGGATGATTAGCCAATAATGCTTCGACATCTTGAATACGATCTGCATAATCAGCAACACATTGACTCATAGCAGGCGTTTTCTTCTCTTTTTTCTTTTCACGCTTTAAACCTACAACAGTAAATACATCATCCATACTTACCATTCTTGCAAATTTAATATTACTCTGTCCTACATACCCATCTTCACCAACGTTTAATGCAGGAAACATTTCATCACGGTGAATAAACGTACTGTAACGAGCATTACCTTTTTTCGGATATGCGAAAAACACATAACCTTTTTCAAGTAATAATTCTTCATTATTAATAATAAAATTCGTTTGTTTCACCATTTCATCAAGCGTTTCAACAAAAATAAAAATAGCATCGTGTTCTTTTGAAAATGCAGTTTCTTTCCCTGTGAAAATGTCATAATCACTTGGTTCGTTAATTACGACCATATTTGTATACTTATTTAGTTTCAATTTATCGATAACTGACATAAAAATCTTCCTTTACATTCAAAATTCATTGTTCATACTGTTCTAGTGTATTATATCTATTAATAAAATCAAACTGTATTGTTTAAAATTAAAAATGTCACTTCATTAGCTTCTAGTTTTTCTTAATTACTTTTCAATAAATAAAAAAGAGACTAGACTACTCTATTTTAAGTCCAGTCAATATATCACTCTGTTTTCCTCTATTTAAAACCGTATCCCTATTTATTAATCTTCTACATTTACTCCAACCCTAATTGCTGTATCTATTTGTTGATTGTATACTGTGACTTTTTGAAAAGGATTATGTATTAAAATCGGTGTTAGATCATACACTCCTTTGTCTTTGTTTATAGGAATTTGAGACTTTACAGTATAAACTGTATTTGGTTCTAAATCATAAAATAATACATCTTTATTATCTATAAATTTCATTTGCTCCCAATCAAAGAATTGTATTAATGCATATTGTTTTCTTAAATTACTATTATTGCCGACCTTCGTATAGAAATTCAAATTTTTATCGTTAGTTACTTCTTGAGTTAACCATCTCTTGTAATTATTTTCTTTAGCAATAAAAACACCATCTAAAATATCCTCTGTTTTCATTTCTCCGTAACTATTAAATTTAACTTGATTATTTACAGTCTCATCCCCACCTACTACTGTACTAAATCTTACAAACAGAAGATTTGAGGCATCAGTTTGTTTCCTGAACTCTTCATCCAATATCTTTTTATCTGGGAATTTAGCAATAACAAAAGTTATATCATGCAACCCCTTTGGTAATGGTGGAATTTCTATCGGGATTTCCACTGCTTCTCCCGCACCTACTTGAAAGGTGAAGTCTTTTGCTAACTCTCTATCATCAACTTTAAATTTACTTTGTTTATAATCAACAAGTAGAAACATCTTATAAACTCTTTCAGTTTTAATTAGATTTCCTAAAGAAATAAATTTTTTAAGACTTTGATTTTCTTCTATATTAAAGTTGAAATCCTTCTCGATTTCTCCATTTAGATTATATATTCCTAAATTAATTCCCCCAGTTTTGGCAAAAGGCAATTTATCCCGATTTAATGCACTTTCAATAGTTGATTTGAAATTAGTGCTATCTAATGAAATTCCGGAAGAATGATTAGTTTGTTTTTTATCTTTTGTGCAGCCACTAAACAATAATAATATTAATATTACTAACATATATACTAGCCTAGTGTGACTCATTTCATCACCTCTAATATAAATTTTATACATTCGAAAAGCATATTAGAAGAAATCTTTTAAATCAAAAATGAATAAAATAGCCGATTCTGAATAAGAACCGGCTGGCTATTTGTTTCATCACAACTCAATAGCAAATAAAGTATATAAAAGCTCCCTATATTGATCTTCTGTAATTACGCGTTTCGTTTTTTCCTCATGAATCATTTCAGTTAAACTCGTATTCGTTAATGAGACATGGCCAGATTCCGTCAATTTAACTGCAATTGGTCCCTTATTAAAAATAGATTTCTCATCTTCTATTACTCTTTTTTGAACATTGTTCACTACTGCTTCATCAATGATACGATTATAAAAAGCATGACAAACTTTCCACTCTCCGTTCGTATCTTTTCTTTCTAGAATGTAATTTCCTTTACTTGTGTCTCGTTTTCTCACTCGATACGAACCATTTTTAGAGGAAACAGACTCTCCAGTAAAAGGTACAGGGATTAAAGGTACTAATGAAGCGATACCTACATCAATTAAGTATCGTTCGTTAGCATAATTTAAAATAATCGTTATATGCCCATCCTCAAGTGCCCATGCGTTTATTTCATTTTTATATACGGTTCCAAGTGCAAGTTGTACATCATAACCACAATCTTTTAAAAAGTAGTAAAATAGAGTATTTAATTCATAACAAAGTCCACCGCGAGATGTAGTTAAAATTTTATTCTGTAAATTCCCCATAGTAATTGTATTCGCGTTGCGTGCTATAACATCTAAATTCTCAAATGGTATAGTGTGTGCAAATGCAAAGAGAATTGTATTTAATTCTTCAAACTTAACTTCAGTATGGTTTGCAAGATTCAATCTTGTAAAAAGTTTTTGTTGTAGACTTGTCATAATCAGCACCCCTTAAATTTTATAAGTTAAAATAGTATATGCTGATTGTAAATTTGATGAGGTACTCAAACAATGTACATTTCGTATAACTGTACCGGTACAAAAAGTCTAACTCATAAGATTACTTAAGAAAAGAAGCTACAAATACAAATTTAATAGTTTGTCTATAGGTAAATTATTATGATCGCTTAAATCAACAAAATATTGAAGTTGCCACATTTGGCTCTTTTTAGCTTGGTTGCTAACAGGGATATCCCAAATTGGATAAACTCTCATAGCCATCTTCCCTTTTTGACTTTGCGTTTTTAATATTTTTTCTTTAAGTAGAATTTCATTAGGGAAAATAAATTGTCCTAGCTTATTATCATCAATACAAGTGATAACTAATAAGTCAGGAGCAGCGTTATAAGAAAATGCTTGATTTTGCATATTGTCATCTTTCTCCCAAAAAGAAACAAATTGACCAATTTTATTAGGCGTAATTTTTGATATTCTAAAACGAATGCTTTTATGATTTAAGTGGAATAAACATCCTGCATATTCTGCGTTTTGCTTTTCTTCTTTTAGATTCGTGATTATTAATTTGTTAGGATTGTAAACTAAATTGTTTAATTTTCGGATTGTATCATTAAAAGTGTTCAAGAAAAATCCCCCTTTATTCATTTCTTAGTTTATCACAAACGTTAGTTCTTATATGTTGTAAATAATTAGCGACATGAAAAGAGGAAGATTTTACTGAGGTATTATTATTACTTTAATGTACTTAGTTTTTCAATTGCTTGTTGTTCAGTTGCTAAGTAAAAAATGTCTTTCCCTTTATTACATTCATAAATAAAATCTTTTAAGCTTTTACTAGTATACATAGAGAAATCTCCAATGATAGCAATCTTTACCTTGTAGTTTATAAACTTTTGAAGAATATCACCCGCAAGGCGTGTTTTTAAGTCAAAGAACTTTTCACTTATTAATGATTTGTCGATAATAATATGTTTCGCATCTACTTCATATTGAACTGTTGCCATAAGATCCAACGCAGTTTGAACATCAGATATTAGTACTTTATCATTTTTTATGACCGCAATATTTATTCCATCGATAACTAATTTCTTTATTTCCATAGTCTCACCCCTTTATTACTTACACAGTATGAGTAAATTTGTATTGCAGCTCTTCATATTAATCATAGTTCAAATTAGATACAGCAAACAAAGTAGCCTCTTGTTATTTCAAATATAAATTATTTATATTACTAATACGGTCAATGAAATTATTAAATATCGAGATTGGTTTTACTTGTTATAAAAATATTGTGGTTTAACATAACTTAACAAACTATCCAAAGTATTAATCTCGGCATACGGTTGTATTTCGGCAGTGTTCTTGATTATCTGAGGGTTAAACCATACACCCTTTATATTTGCATTTTGACAACCAGCAATATCCTTTTCTAAGTCATCCCCAACAAATAAAGTATTTTCCGGCTGTACATTTAGCTTATTTAATGCTAATTCGAATATACGTTTATCAGGTTTACTAAGTCCCACTTCTTCAGAGATAATGATAGTATCAAAGTAATTGTTTAAATTTGTGTTAATTATTTTAGCTTTTTGTCTATGCGTTGAGCCATTTGTTATAATTCCAATTTTAAAGTGCCTCTTTATATGATTTAAGAAATGAATAGTATTTTGGTCTATTGAAAAACATTTAGGGAAATTTTCATTCCAGAAATCTTGGATATAATTGTGTGGCAATCTATATTTCGGCGCGAATTCATTAAATAATGATTCTAAAACTATCGTTTTATCACTAATGCCGTATTCCCTTTTATCGTATTCTTTGAATTTCTGTAACATATTGTTTTTGACTGTATCACTAACATCCTCATAACACTTTTCTAAAACAAATAAAAACAATTTATCTACTGCCTTATCCCTATCAAGTAACGTATCATCTAAATCAAACAGCATCGCTTTATAACTCATCAAATAATTTCACAACCTTTCTCACATGATTTAAATAATCCCTAGTTCGCACCTTAGGCCTTTACTAAATTAGCAAAAAAACTCCAAAGTTTGTGGCGTACGCTCTAGAATTTCGCTGGCTTCTTTTATATTTAAATTCATCTCCCTTTCTCCCTTCTAGTAAAGTATCGAAAGTATATTTTCAAACAGTTTAAAAAACTACATGCAATTTACATTATTATACATTAGTTTTTCGTAAATATTAATCGTTCAGCTTTTTATATGATAAGTTTTTTCAAGCACACAAATATTTCTCCATAAAAAAGGAATATGGGTAATAATACTTTTTTATGGAGAATACACAATCTTGAAAATGGAGCTAATACGTTAATCGTCCCACTGTTTCTCCACATAAACTACAGATAGTACGGCTATAATGACTACCAGAGGTGATATTATGAAAAACTATCATATTCTCGTGGTAGAAGACGATCAAGAAATTCAGGAATTAATTAAACAATTTTTAATGACACAACAGTATACAGTGGTAGTCGCATCAGATGGATTAGAGGGTATGACACAATTTAATAAGCAATCCTTTGATTTAATTCTTCTAGATGTAATGATGCCCAATCTTAATGGATTTGAAGTATCCAAGATGATTCGAAGTCAGTCAAACGTACCAATTATTATGCTAACTGCGTTAGAAGAGGAAGAAGATCAAATGAAAGGGTTTGATCTTGGAATCGATGATTATATAACAAAACCCTTTTCGTTTCATGTTTTGATTAGACGAGTCGAAGCTGTACTTAGAAGAAGTTATGATAAAAATGTAAATAATCATTTGGTATTTCAAGAAGTGCGTATCGATGTTGATGCATATAGAGTATATGTAAATGACATTGAAATTTTATTAACGACAAAAGAATTTGAAATTCTACAACTACTATTTCAAAATGAGAGAAAAGTACTCACAAGAGAAAATATCGTAGAAAAAGTTTGGGGGTACGATTATTTTGGAGAAACACGAATAATTGATACACACATTAAAAACCTACGTAAAAAATTAGCTATTCCTTACATTAAAACAATAAAGGGTATTGGTTATAAAATTGATGAGTAGCATTATAAAAATTATGAAGATGAAGCAAATTACTTATAAACTCTTTATGACTACCTCTCTCATTTTGTTATCCTTTGCAGTATTGATTTATTTAATTTTATACTTCTTTCTCCCTACGTTTTATGAGCAATACAAAACAGATCAACTTCAAACAGGGATAAAAGAAATCATTGATAAGTCTAAAGATCTTACGTTTCAAGATGCGATACCACTTTTTGATGAATATGCAAAAAAAAATAATGCGATGCTTTATCTTCAAAATAATGAGGGAATAATTAAATACTCTCCTTCATTTTCTTTTACTCAAAATGGTTCGCAAACAACAGTAGTTACTAGAGCGACACGGTTTGAAAATGCAGGTACCCTTAGCAATTCATATAACGTTACGAAACCAATTCAATTCCAAGATGGTAGTTTAACGCTTATAGTCTTTGCTACATTTCAACCAATTGATGAAGCTTCACAGGTTTTAGTACGCTTTCTCCCCTATATTAGTATCATTGTACTCATAATTGGTATAGGGAGTGCTTATTTCTATTCCAGGTTTATTACAAAACCACTTATTTATATTAATGAGGGTGCACAAAAGATGGCAAATTTAGATTTCTCCGAAAAAATTGAGGTTCGCTCTACAGATGAGTTAGGAGAATTATCTAATAGTTTGAATGACATGTCTATTAACTTACAACAAGCTATGTTTGATTTAAAAAAAGCAAATCAGCAATTAAAAAATGATATTGAAAAAGAACGAGAAATAGAAACAAAACGCAGAGAGTTTTTTGCGATTGTAGCACATGAATTAAAGACCCCTCTTACTGTAATGAAAGGATCCTTAGAAGGGATGATATACAATATTGGCCCTTATCAAAATCGTGATCAATATTTAAAGAAAAATCATCAAATTATTGAAAGTATGGAACAATTAGTTCGTGAAATTTTAAGCATGTCGAAATTAGAACAACACACCTTTAAACTAAAAATAGAAGAAGTTAATCTTTCAAAGTTAATAGGTACAATCACAAAAGATCTCGAATTTTTTGCTTCTCAAAAAAGCATCCAAATAATAAAAGAAATTGATTCTGATCTTTCTGTTTATACAGATCGTGTTCTTTTTGAAAAAGCATGTAAAAATATTATCCATAATGCGGTCATGTATTCACCACATAATGAAAAAGTCTATATAAAGTTAAGTGAGGATTCTAAACAAGGTCAAATCAAAATGCAAATTATGAATACAGGTGTCAATATTAAAGAAGAGGATATACAACAAATTTTCAAACCATTTTATCGAATTGAAAAATCAAGGAATCGAAATACTGGAGGAAGTGGTTTGGGGCTATATATTGTTAAACAAATTCTTGAAACGCTAGATATAAAGTATTCTATAAAGAATATGGAACGTAGTGTACAATTTAGCATGAACATTCCATTATCTAAACAAAAAACAAACAAACAAACTCCCCTCTTAGTAGGACGAGTTTGTTTGTTTTTGTAGTTTTAGTATTGTTATTTTTCGAGTTACTTTTTAAGCATTATTGGGATTAGCCTTTTTACCAATCCACATACCTAAGCCCACCATGCCAAGCCAACAGCAAATTGCTAACATAAACATCAATCGTTGTACGGATAACCCTTCAATCTGCATTTGACTCTTCCCAACAATTGTTTGGAAAAGTTGCGACCATTCGACATTGTAAAATACCCCTACTCCCACAATCACAATCAATATAAAAAATTGTAAAAATATATTCCCCACATTTCTCCATGTTGTGTAAATGAGTAAAGAAAGCTCTCTATGTATAGTATCCACCATATATACTTTCAAATTATTTTGAGAAGAAATACTATTAATGGCATAGCTCCCAAATGTAACGCTAAGGACTATAAATATTGGAGAATAAAACCCGAATATCATGATTAAAGTACTTACTAAAAACAAATGGATTGGATTAACTTTCTTAGCAGCTTTGATATCTAAAAATATGGACATCAAAATCCCTAATAGGTATGGTCCAACTACAATGAAAATACAGATTAACATGTTATAGAAAGTAAAACTATAAAAAATACCTATCAAAAATAAATATCCACTTCCTAATCCAAGTAAAAATGATTCTGCCTTTAAGCGAATTGGTAAAGAAGATGAAAGTTTATGAAAGAACTTTCCTTTCAACAAACCCAAAAACATGAAACAAATAAGCGCTATAGAGAGTAGAAAGAAACAGAAAATATATTGGTCATTATTTATGTTACGACTTGTTCGTATCAAAAGAATAAGCATTGAGACAAAAAGAAACTTTCCTACTACCGATACGATAGAGATAGGTAAAAGCCCTTTGGCTAACTCTGTTCTCGGCATTTTTTTTATAGCAAAAAGGATACTGATTAAACAAATCCCATATGTGCATGTTATCAGCGGCGGCGATAGAAAACTAATCGCTAACAATACGATTATTAGTAAAAGAAAAACGATGCCAATAATAATCGCTTGTTGATTTTTATTATAAATCTTTCCCCCGCCTTCCACATGTAGAAACAATAAAGTACTCGTCATGGTAGAAATTGTACTACCTGCAAAACCAGAAACTAACGCACTTATTTCGAGCCATCTTGAACTCCATCCAAAGAAAGTAACACTAAGTAATGATACTATCAGAATAGAAACAGTCCAATATAAGGAGCGGTGAATCCCAGCCTTATTCACAATAGGTATCCAGATAAACACACCCGTCATATAAGTTGTATAAAACAAGATTGATGGCCAGTATCCCTCAAAGCCTTTCGAAATCTGTAATCCATAAACAATATAAATAAGCATGGGTGTAAAGATAGTCGTTATTAGTAGACTAAATGTAGTTATACTTTGCACCACAAGTCTTTTTTGCTTTGGCGTATGTATCGTATAACACCTCACTTAAAATGAAATCAGTAGTTGTTATTACTTATTTTATCCGAAACGAGGTTGTTATATATGCGCTATCCAATTGAAATTCCCGTTACAAGGAAAATTCAATCTAAATCCATATTAAATTAAGTGAAGTTCAAAAAAATGGATTTTGCGATGCTTAAAAACAAAGTTAATGGATATATTAAAAACTTTAATCATAAATGGAACAAATGTGTTACTTAGATTGTCTATTACGTATAAAAAGGTGCTTTTGGTAGTACTCTCATTTTGTAATGCAAGAAACACATGAGGAGTGCTATCTGGTAGATTTATTAATTGTATCGGTATGTAAAATACCTAAACAAAATCCATATATTCTTGAAAGAGGTTGAAAATGTATGATAGTTTCAAAGAAGTTTTTTCACATTGCACATTATAAAAAGATGCTCCCTGTAGTATTACTTTCATGTGTAACGCTTATAGGCTGTTCCAATAGTAATATTCAATCCGAATCCCCTAAACAAACCAAACAAGAGCATATAAGTAATCAATCTTTTGTTAAGCTTGAAAAAGATTATGATGCTAAGCTTGGTATTTATGCATTGGACACAGGTACGAATCAAACCGTTACTTATCGTTCAGATGAACGGTTTGCATACGCATCTACCCACAAAGCCCTTGCTATAGGAGCACTGTTACAAAAGACATCAATAGAAGATTTAGATCAAATAATTAAGTATACTAGCAAAGATCTTGTGAATTACAATCCAATTACTGAAAAATATGTAGATACAGGTATGGCTCTGAAAGAGCTTGCGGATGCTTCCATTCGATATAGCGATAATACTGCACAAAATCTTATTCTTAAACAATTAGGTGGGCCAAGTGAATTCAAAAAATCACTGAGAGAAATAGGAGATACTGTCACAAATCCTGAACGTTTTGAACCAGAATTAAACGAAGTGCAGCCAGGAGACACTCGTGATACTAGTACCCCAAAGGCATTAGCTACTAGTCTTCAAGCATACGCGCTAGGCGATATACTTTCCATTGAGAAACGGAACTTTTTAATAGATTTGATGAAAAGAAATACTACGGGGGACAACTTAATTCGTGCTGGAGTTCCAGGAGAATGGGAAGTAGCCGATAAGACTGGCTCTGGGTCTTATGGAACAAGGAATGATATTGCAATCATTTGGCCACCAAATAAAAAGCCAATTATTCTTGCGATACTTTCTAATCATGCGAAAGAAGATGCAAAATACGATGATAAACTTATTGCAAATGCAACTAAAATAGTGTTAGACGCTTTAAAAGTAACGAATAAATAATTACTCCAAAGAATGACTTAGTTAAAATTCATATTTCATTTGAAGACCGTTGATATTGAAAGAGTACAAAAAAGAACCTGTAGAATATACTACAAGTTCTTTTTCAAAAATTGTTAAAAAGGGAATAACAAACTATATTAACATTCAATACAGGGAGACCATTTTGATTATGGCTTGGTTATATTGTATATCAAATATAAACATTTGAAGAAACTGATTTCGAAAATTATGTGAATTAAAAACTAGGGTATTTATATTAAATTTCGTTTACTACCAACTTCTTCTTACTTAAATAAACTGCACGATCTGATTTTTTAGCAACTTCCTGTGAGTGCGTTACAACAATAATACATTTATTTTCTTTATGTGCAAGTTCTTGAAACAGTTCTATTATATCCATTGCCGTTTCTTCGTCGAGGTTTCCTGTCGGCTCATCCGCAATCAGTAAATCAACATTACAAGATAACGCTCGAGCGATTGCTACACGCTGCTGTTGCCCGCCACTTAGTTGCAGAACATTTCGTTTCGCTTCTACTTCTGTAAGTCCTACTTTTTCTAATAATTCTAACGCTCTTGCCGTTTTATTTTGCACTTTAACACCTGTAATTTCCATTGCTGTTAAGACATTTTGAAGAGCAGTCATATAGGTAATCAAATTATAAGATTGGAAAATTACCGATACATTTTGATTACGGTACCGATCCAAACCAATTTTTCGAATATCCTTTCCATTAAACAGTACATAACCATTTTTAGGTATATCTAGCCCACAACCTAAGCTAAGAGTAGTGGTTTTACCAGATCCGGATGGTCCTAGAATCGTGTAGAAATGTCCTTTTTGAAAAGAAAAGTTAACATTTTCTAGTATCGCTACTTTTTTTCCGTTACTTTCATAATAATAATCTAAGTTTTTAAACTGTAAAATCGTCTCCATATCGAGCCTCCTTATTCATCTTTTAAAAGAATTTGTTTTGGATTCAGGCGTAGAATAGATAATGCTGGAAGAAGCGTTGCTAATATAGCAATAGCTAGTCCAATCCCCCCCATTTTCCCTACATCTTCTCCTGTTACACTTACATTAATTTTATCAATTGGATCCTCTTTTTGATTTTGTACAGTTCCACCAGGTCCAGCTACCATCACAGTTCCATTTTGTGAGGTGTTTGTTTCTTCTCCTGCTGTAGCAATTTCACTCGAAAGTAAATTATTCCCTATGAATTGAGAAATTTTTGCTCCTGTTGTTATGGATAATCCAAATGCTAAAATAGCGATACATACTACTTCTACTACGAACTGCGCCATCAGTTTCCACTTTTTCTCTCCAATGGACAATAGAATCCCCATTTCTTTACGACGTGCTTTAATCGATAACATAATGATTAAACCTAATATAATCGCCCCTGCAATCGATACAATATAAATAATCATTTGAGAAGTAGAAGAGATATTTTCGATAGGACCAATCATTTGTTTGTACAACGAATCATGTGCATCTAATTTATAATAATTAAAATCAATATCAGATTTTTTTGCTTCTTTTTTAAATGCATCAATGTTTTGTGGATCTTTCAAGAAATACACGACTTGAATGCTACTTATACCTTGATCTACTTCTAATTTTTTCATAGTTGAATGCGGCATATATAGTTTATTAGCTGGATCCATTATAGGAGGGGCCTGTTGACCCATGGCTTGCTCATTCGTTTCGTAAATGCCGATAATTTCAACCTCCAGGGTTTCCTTCTTATCCCCTGATTGCACTTTAACTTTGTCTCCTACTTTCAAATTGTTTAATTCCGCTAATCGTTTTTCCATTAAAGCTACATTCTGATCTTTCATCTGTTCTGTAATTGGTTTCCCATCAATGATTTTACTTTTTCCATTCTTAAAGCTTTCTTGTAATGCAGTTTTGCGAACGCCCTCAATCATAAAAGAAGAATTCATATCTATTTCTGTACCGGAGCTTGAACCGCCTCGTACAGCCGCCATTCCCGCCTTACCTTTTCCTTCTTCTTCTCCTTCTGAAGCTCCTACTAGTTTAAGTCCATCCGAAATTCCGAAAGTGTTAGTTATGTAATTATAGTCTTTTACATACTTTGACTTCGCTAATTGATCTGCTTCTTTTGTATTAAGCTTTGGCGGATTAGGCATCTCTCCGGTTTCCCTAGCTTGTTGACCTAATTTGTCAAAATCAAGACTTAAAGTAACATCTGCACCGAGTTTTTTTCTTGCTGCATCAGCAGCTTTTTTTGATGCATTTTGGATTGTAAATCCTGCCAACACTAAATTTGTAACAATTAGGAAAACCGCCATCAAAATTAATGATGTTCCTACTCTTTTTTTCATACTGAGAATTGCTCGTTTCATAAAGTTCATTTTTTCTTACCTCCTTGATAACTTGTATTCTATATAGGTTATCTAGAGTCTATATGGAGCTAATCAGTAGTTTATCTAGAGATATAAGGAGTTTATGTGTAGTTATTCATTGACCTGGTCAAGAAAAACCGGAACACATATTCAAAAACGTAATCGTTTTTGAATATGTGCAAGGAGGTATATGGCTTTAGATAGCATTGAATGAGAGCATATAAACCCATGCTTATTACGTAATTTCTATACAACAAATAAAAACCACCCTATTTGGATGGTTATATGTGTGCTTGTTAAATATGAAAATTCATTAAAGAATATGGAGGTTTATTGAAGTTGGTCAGATTTTCTAATAATAATATTGTGTTAAAAAGCCTAACTTATAATTTTATAAGTTAGGCTTTAATGCTATCTATAAGAAAAAGTTATAGAGACTCATAATATTTTATAATTTAACCTATTGTATTTAAACAAGTAAAATAAAAGTAACAAGTGCATATATTAAGGAGGTTTTTTAATAGTGACAGAAACTATAACATTTAGGATTGCAACGGCCGATGATTTAGATGAAATTGTAAAAATGCTTGCTGATGATGTTTTAGGAAATAAAAGAGAGCGCTATGAAACGCCACTCCCTGATAGTTATATAAGAGCATTTCACGCTATTGATTGTGATCCAAATAACGAGTTGATTGTAGCCTGTGATGGGACGGAGATTGTTGGTATTCAACAAATTACATTTACGCCTTACATTGCACGTCAAGGGGGCTGGAGAGCTACAATTGAAGGTGTACGGACAGCCTCATCAAAACGTGGGAAAGGTATAGGAAGTAAACTTATTAAATGGGCTATTCAACGTGCTAAATTACGGGGATGTCATTTAGTACAGTTAACAACAGATAAAGAACGACAAGAAGCTTTACAATTTTATAAGAAATTAGGTTTTAAAGATTCTCATGAAGGATTAAAACTCTTTCTCTAATGAATATAGCTATTTATATACCAAAAAGACGTGTATTGTAAGGTTAATTAATTACATTCTTCAAAATTATGGTAAATATCACTGTATTAGGTATACAAATTGACACATTGTCTTTCATATAAATTACGTCACTTCAAAAGGTGTACCTTTTGATACGAAAATAAGAAAGTTAAAGCTCTCTTTTATGAATGAGAATATTAACTTTCTTTTTAGATTTTAGTAAAAATTATTTATAGTTTTATTTTATTGATAGCTTTATAATATAATATACAAATTCCTCATCTGATTTATAATTCAAGCATCTACTATTAGGAAAAGAGAATATTTTATAATTAATTTACAGCATAAATTTTGTCCATCTTTTAGACGATATGTATTTTGGAGGAGGTTAATTTGATTTTTTCAAAACTCATTGATCGATACGCCTTGTATGATTTGCACAAAAAAAGAAGTGTAGAGTTTCAGTATACTTCTCTTTCTAACACCTCACTATATATAAAGGACATAGAATTTTTTTATAAAGTAAAACCATCTCATATTCATTTTAACATTAAGCATTTAAAACAAGAAAAGGAATACATGGTTGGGCAATTCAAATATAAAAGCTCGGTTCAATCTGGTGATTCATGCAACGACTCTGTCACTGGGGAATTATTCTTACATAAAAATGAAGATGCACCTCATGTCATCTTTGTTCACGGTTGGAGGATGGATTCTAACGAACGTGTCAAAAAAATATTCCATGACCATATGACCAACTTGAAGTGGAATATGTATTATTTCACTTTACCATATCATTTTGACAGAAAACCGAACCAATCCCTATACAGTGGAGAGTACATGGTAAGTGCCAATATTGAACGAACTGTAGAAGCAACTAGACAAGGAGTAGCTGATTTACGAACTTTGATCAAATGGATTAAAGCAAATAAAAATGGTCCTTTGATTTTAATAGGAATCAGTTTAGGTGGAGTTATTACTAACTTAACATCTCTTGTTGAACCAGAAATTGATGTGTTAGCATCCATTTTTTACGCGAATCGACTCTCATATTCAATTTGGAAGACAAATCCAGGTAAATTTATTAGAGCAGACTTGGAACATCATGGTGTTACGTATGATGATTTAATAGCTTATTGGAAAATCACCGAACCGAGTCAAGCATTACCAAAAGTAAAAAAAGAAAATATTTTATTAATTTCAGGCAAGCACGATCTATATGTGCATTCTGAGGATACGGACTATTTGTGGGAATCCTGGGAAAGACCTACGCGATATATTTATACATGTGGGCATGCCGGAATTGTCCTTAAACGTAAAAAAATTGCATCTGATACTATCAATTTTATTCAGAATCGATTGGACTCCCAAAACTTCCCCAAAGACATACCTTAAAGTGAGGGATTACTAAGTATAGAATCTTATACTTGTAATCTTTCATTTTATACCAAGTTCATTTCATATGGAAAAGGGTTACTCATCATTTTCACCAGTGGCTTATTTTTATAAAAAGAAATTATTGTTGTTGACCTTTTATATGCAATATTACATATAAAAATCTTTAATTGTTCTGTTATAATTTTAAGAGTAAATTATTCATCCATTAATTTACACCATCCATATCTACAGTTATGGAAACCCTAATTACATAAAAAAAAGAGAAGAACCTTGGTGAGTTCTTCTCTTTTTTTTATTTTTTTAAGATTACTATCCAAAGTAATTATTGCAATTACTTTAAGCTGGCTTTTGAATTATAAATTCTGATTTTCATACTTCTTCATGAGTCTAGATAAGAAAAAAGAATCTACTCCTTTTCTAGCCAAATAAAAGGAATTTTTTTAAACAGTTATTTTATACTGTTCTCCTATATTAATGCCTGCCCATGAGTATTTCCCTGAATTATATATTAAGGAATGAAAATGTATTAATTCTTTCCGAGTATGAATTCGAATAGGTATCACTTGCAATATGTCATTAAAATAAAAAGGATTATCACTTGGTTTAATTAGAAAACTAAGTGTACATAAATACAACGATATGAAAACACTTTGCTCCTAAATCCACTACTTGTATTATTGGTTGCGTGAAACTCCTTCTTGAGAAAGGTTTTAATTTCTGAATATTCTGTTGACTGTTATCGCATATCCAATTTACAATTTAATTGTGATGTTCTTTCACAATTAAACTACTTAGAACACACTTCATTTATTTGAAAACAATTACAAATAGAGGTGCTAAAATGAAAACAAGAGTAAATCCAGAGTTATTACAAGGGTTAGAGATGTTTCCAGATCTCGATTTACGCCCGGAAAACTTGCAAGCAATCAGAGAAGGAATAGCTCAAATGAGACCACCTACCGTTGTTGATGACTCCCTTTCGTTAACAGATGAAGTCATTGTTGGACCAGATGCTAATTCGTTACCATTAAGAATTTATCGCCCAAAATCAAATCATGAATCTTTACCTGTCTTATTATGGATACATGGTGGTGGTTATATCTTAGGGTCTATAGATGATAACGATGATACTTGTATGAGGTTTGCAAAAGAAGCTGGCTGTGTGGTCGTATCTGTAGACTACCGCTTAGCTCCTGAACATCCTTACCCAGCACCAATTGAAGATTGTTATTCAGCTTTAAAATGGATTGCTGATAATGCAGAGTCATTAAACATTGATTCGAATCGAATTGGGGTTGCAGGAGTAAGCGCTGGAGGTGGACTAACAGCAGCATTATCATTATTAGCCCGAGATCGAAAATATCCTTCGATTTGTTTACAAATGCCACTCTATCCAATGATTGATGATCGAAATAATACACCTTCAGCCAATGAAATTAAAGAGGGATTTGTTTGGAATCAAAAGGCAAATGAAGCTGGTTGGAAAATGTATTTAGGAAAAATGTATGGAGCGGATCATATCCCTGCCTATGCAGCACCTTCTCGAGCAGAGGATTATAGTGATTTGCCATATACTTATACATTTGTTGGTCAATTAGATCCATTCCGTAGTGAAACATTGACCTATGTAAGCAAACTAGCGCAAGCTGGTGTTGATGTCGAATTTCATTTATATCCAAATTCCTATCACTGGTTTGAAGGATTAAATCCAAATGCTGATGTATCTATTTACGCTGTGAACGAAATGGTACAAGCAGTAAAGACTGGTTTCAAAAGAGTATCTAAGGTTGAGGCCTAATCCCTTTACTAGAAAAACACTCGTAAATAGTATAATAGCCGATTCTCATTTAGAATCGGCTATTAATATGTAAAATTCACCTAATATATCAAGGTTGAGAAACAGATATAAGATGTTTAGGCGATGTGTTTATTTCCTCTGCCAACGCCTTAATGCTCATCATGATTTGAAGTATTTCTTCTAATGTTGTCCTCGGGTTGATAGAGCAAAGTCGAATTACTACTTTTTCTTTTAATTTAGTCGTACTTAGCATAGCAAATCCTCTTTGATTAATTTCTTCCACCAGTTTTTTGTTTATTTCATGAATTGTTTCTGTAGACGTTCGCTTACAAGGAATATAACGAAAAGTAACAATTCCTAATTGGGCAGGTGTTACTACTTCCCAATCTTTTTCTTTCCTTAAAAACTCTTCAACTTGTTCAGCCAACATAATACCATGATCAATTGCCTCACGAAAAGCTGTGACTCCAAATGCTTTAAAAGAAAGCCATACCTTTAATGCCCTAAATCTACGAGAAAGTTCAATTCCACGCTCCCCAAAATTCACTTTTTCTTCTATATTAGTTTCCGTATCCTTAATATACTCTGGGATCATACGGAACGTTTCACTTAAATATTGGCTATTTCGAATAAGTACACAACCAACATCATAAGGCTGAAAAAGCCATTTATGCGGGTCTAACGTCAAAGAATCAGCACGATGAATTCCTCTTAACAACTCCCTTCCTTTTTCACTGAGAATTGCTGCAGCCCCATAAGCACCATCCGCGTGTAGCCATACATCTTCATCACCACATAGATCAGCCAATTCATCGAGGGAGTCCACCGCTCCGCAATTCGTTGTCCCTGCATTAGCAATAACACAAAATGGTTTTTTCCCTTTTAATCGATCTTCTTTTATTTGCTTTCTTAAAGTACTAACTGAAATTCTTAAATCTTCATCTGTTTCAATTCGGCAAATTTGATGATGTTTAAAACCTAATACTTTAAGTGCTCGATCTACAGAAAAATGAGTTTGGTTAGAAAAATACACAACGGCATTTTCTATGTCATTATTCAGCTTGACCTGTCTCGCTACAGTAAGTGCCGTCAAATTAGCCATGGAACCACCACTGACAAATAGCCCTTCAGCTGAATCAGGGAATCCTAGCATTGATTTTAACCAGTTGATTGTCGTTAATTCAATTTGTTCAGCACCTGCACCTACTATCCAAGCTGTAGGAAATACATTAAACCCACTTGCTAAAAAATCTGCTACTACACCAACATAATTATTAGGACCTGGCACAAAAGCCATAAAATGAGGATGATCCACATGAGTAATTTGATTAAACACATTGTTATTAAGAAAATGAAGTAACTCTTTTGGATTGGATCCGTTTTCTGGAATCGTTTCAATTAGCTTGTCTCTAAAAATATTACTATCAATCGTTTCCGAAACTGGTTTACTTTTTAAATGATTCATATGATCAACAATCAAGTCCACCGCTTGATATCCTAACTGACGCATCTCTTCGGCTGATAACTGCAAGTTTTTTGTCATTTGGTTTACTCCTATTCTATTTAAAAAGGCGAGTTCTTGCTCGCCTTTTCATTTTTTATAATTTGTAATCACCGATTGCCTGTATTGGATTTTGAAGAATCCTGTTGATTAACTGATGGATGTGATTCAATATTTCCTGTATTTTCTCCGCTTCATATACGGATTGATCATATCCAAACTTTATTGTAAGTTTCTCTTCAGGGAAACACATAATTCCATACTTTACATGAGGCTCATCAACAACTTCGTAATCTGTGATGGCAAAATTTCTGTTTTCATTTGAAGAAAAGATAGCTGAGTTAGTCGGATAGTTTTCAAAAACCCAAAGATGGTCAGTCAACTCAGTTTTTAATTCACTTTGTTTTTGTATATCAACAAATGAATAGTATGCATACTCATTACATTTCAATGTTTCTAGTTGTACTTTTTGCAGGAAGTCCACAAAAGATTGCGTTTCTGTCCATGCTAGTCGGATAGGCAAAACATTTGTGAACAGACCGAACATATTTTCAATCCCTTCTACTTCGGGAGGTCTGACTGATACTAGATTAGGTAGTACTACTTCTCTCATTCCGTTGTATTTGCCAAGCAATATTCCCCATACAGCTAGTAATGCCGAATTCATAGTTATATTGTTTTTAGTTACAAATGTCTGTAACTGATTAGTCAAATCCTTATCTAATATTAAATCCATAAATGTGAAATTTAACCCTTCACTTTGAGTTGATACTTTCTGTTTAGGAATACTAATTTTTCGATTGTATCCTGATAAATAATCCCGCCAAAAATGACGTGCTTTCTCATGATCTCGTGCTACAGTCCAATCTATGAATGTCTCAAAAGGTTTCACCATAGGTAACTCTGCCGTAGTTCCCGCATTTATTGTTTCATAGAGCTGGAATAATTCGTCTATCAAAATGCTGACGCTCCAACCATCACATAATAGATGATGGGAACTCCAAACCACCTTATGCTCGTTATTTCCTAGTTGGAATATACAGAGACGGGTCATGAGTTCATCTTTTTTGAATCCTTGACTTAAATTTTCATTCATCCACTGGTCTAGGAATTCTTGCTGTTCTTGTTTCGTCATCTCAATCAAGTTTTTTATCTCTGAAATCATTTGAATATCGTGTAGAACAGCTTGCCAAGGTTGTGCTTGTTCATCTTGCACAATTATCGTCCTTAAAGAATCATGACGATCAACTAATTGTTGGAAACACTGAATAAAGAGATTAATATCCAGCTCCCCCTCAAGTGCCCAAATTGTTTGTTCGAAATATGCATTTGTATCAGGTTCAGTCGCAGCATGTTCATAAATAACTTCCTGGAAAGGTGCCAATGGGTAAATACGTTCTATTTTTATTTCTGGCATTTTTTCTTGTATTTTGATAAGTGTATGTTGATTAAGTTGTTTATCTTTAACATTTAGTGATGTAACTTTATTATCGTTCATTTTGTTTACATCACTTGTTTGCGAATTTGGAAGATGATCAAGCTTTTTAACGAATTGAACCATGTCTCCTAATATAGGAAATGAAAATAAATTTTTTGGCTCTAGCTCAAATCCTTGTCTATACAGTCTGACGGAAACTTGAATCGCTTTTATCGAATCTCCACCTAAGGCAAAGAAATGATCATTTACTCCAATACGATCTACTTTGAGTACTTCTTGCCAAACACTAGTTAATATTTTTTCCATTTCAGTTTTTGGAGCAATAAATACTTCATTTGTTTGTTTCTCCGGAGTAGGGAGCGCTTTTCTATCTAATTTCCCGTTTGGAGTCAAGGGCAATTGTTCCAAATAAACAAAATAAGAAGGAATCATGTAATCTGGCAAGTGATCTCGCAAATGCTTTCGTAGTTCTGTTGTGCTAATATTTTGCTCAGTTACCACATATGCGACTAAAAATTTTATACCATACTCATCTGTCTGATCAATCACTACTGCATGTTCGACTTGTTTGTAAGTGAGAAGACAATGGGCGATTTCTTCTAACTCTACTCGATATCCTTGAATTTTAACTTGATAATCTTGGCGGCCTAAAAATTCAATATATCCCTCAGGATGCATTTTTCCACAGTCTCCTGTCTTGTAAATAAGACCAAAATCAGAATGTGATACAAATGCTTCATTTGTTTTCTGTTCATCATTTAAATATCCTTTAGCAAGGCCCATTCCCCCGATATATAAATCTCCAATTACACCAACAGGGCACATTTTCTTTTCATAGTTCAACACATAATACGTTTGGTTTGCCAAAGGTATCCCATATGGAATACTCTTCCAATTCGATCCCACCTGTTTGACTGGATAATAAATTGACCAAATCGATGCTTCTGTTGCTCCTCCGAGTGAAACTACTTCCGCAATCGGAAAATGTCGTTTTATTTTTTCTGGTAAAGAAAGTGGAATCCAATCTCCACTATGTAAAACTAAACGCAAGGAAGAATGTTCAAAATGAGAACCTACTTGATCTAATGCCAAATCCATAATTGCAGGTACTGTATTCCAAATTGTAATTCCTCTACGTTCGACAGTACGGATTAATTCTTGCATGTCTCTTGGGTCACGAATCATTACCAACATTGCACCTGTGCTTAACGTTCCGAAAATATCGTATACAGATAAGTCAAAACACATAGAAGAAATACCAATAATACGATCATCTTCATTTACCTGATATTTTTGATTAATATCTTGAATGGTATTTGTAACGGCTTGGTGAGTAATAATTACTCCTTTCGGTTTTCCTGTACTTCCTGAAGTGTAGATAATATAGGCAAGATCTTCCGGACCAGCAATAGCAGGCATATCTTTTGTTGTATATAATGACAAGTGGTTTTCTGCATAAAGACTAGATTCTAATACAAGTTTGCATGAGCTATTTTCTAAAATATATGTTTGGCGATCTGAAGGATGGTCGGGATCAATTGGAACATAAGCGGCACCTGCTTTTAAAATACCTATCATATTAGCAATTGTGTCAACTCGTCTTTGTGCTAAAAGACCAACTTTGTCACCTAGACCAATTCCTTGTTCTTTTAAAAAGTGCGCAACTTGATTGGAGCGCTTATGAAGCTCCGAGTATGTTAAGTAGTCTTGTTCAAAAACTACTGCTACTTCATCCGGTGTACGTTTTACTTGGTCTGTAAATAATTGATATAAAGTAGTCGACGGTATTTTTTCTGTTGTCTCATTGTATTGCTCAATTAAAGCATGGTCTGACTCTTTCATCTGCAAAGATGTTACGTCACTTTGTTTCACTAATTGTTCCAATAAGTCAACAAATTGGTGAAACATCGCTTCTATCACATCAACATCAAACAATTCTTCAACATAGTTCCAGCTAATTAATAACTTTCCATTTTTTTCAATTACCACATTATCCAAATACACTTGTGGAGTCCGAGCATGAATATGGCGAAGTGAACCAAGCTGTTCCCAAGCAAAAGCCCCCGCACCTGCTAGCATCGAGGTGAAAACAATTGGCATAACTGCTTTTGGCGTCATTTGATGATATCGAGTAAAATCTCGAATGAAATTAACTCCATCGTAATGGCGATGTTCGAGACCATCTAATAAAGTAGATTGCGTTTCTTTTACTCTAGTAAAGAAAGTTTGATCTGGATTCACATCAACATCCAACAAGATGAGTGAAGTGAAATCTCCCACAATTTGCTCTACTTCTTCATGAACAGGATAACGGTTAAATACAGTCAAATTAATTGCCAATCGACGTTGATTACTCCAATATGCCAATACATCACCATATATTGTACAAAGCAGAGCCGAAGGAGTTACTTCTTTCTCTTGTGCTAACTTTCGTAGCTTTTTCCATATTTCATTATCCAGGATCTTAGTAAGTGATTGGAACTTAGGAGTAGCAATCTCTGCCGGATCCTTTTTTAACAGCAAAGAAGGCGCAAACGGAAAGTCAGGAAGCTTACTTGTCCAATAATCTTTTGCTGTTTTATATTCTGTACTTTGTTCCAGTTCATCATAGATAAACATGTAATCTTGAAAATCAAAAGATAGAGGTTCTAACCTTTGCTCTGGTTTATAATAATAATGAAACAAATCCTGTCCAACGATGTTCATGCTTGCTCCGTCCATTAATAAAGCATCGTATCGAAAACATAATAAATACGTGTCTTCTTTTAAAAGAAAGGCTTTTAATTCAAACAAAGGCCATTGCCCTAAAGGAAATACATGATTAGTCATTCGAGAACGTTCTTCTTGTAAGCGAGCATTTTGATTCCTATCATCTAAATCTATGAGGCTCACTATTTCAATCTCGTAATCAGGAACGCTTTTTAATATTTGCTGTTCTCCCTCTGGTAAAATTACAGCTCGTAACATCGGATGACGTTGAATTACCTTTTGAAAACTTTTTGAAAGACGATTGATATTCAATTCTGTTTCATATTCAAAATAAGTTTGAGGTGAAATACCACTTAATTCAAACTGTGAATTCCGTCCTAACATGTACGCTGTCTGAACCTCTGTTAAGGGAAATGGCTTAGACAAATCTTTAACATGGGTTAGTCTATTTTCAAAGTTTTCCGTTTTATGCTCTAACTTTACACAATTACTAAGTTGAGCAATCGTGGGATGCTTAAAAAAATCTGTTGTACTTATTTTTAAGCAGTCTTTTCTTAATAAATTAATTACCTGAAGTGCTTTAATCGATTCTCCTTTTAAAGCAAAAAAATTATCATGAATACCGATTCCCTCAATCTCCATAACTTTTTCCCATGCATGCACCAATTTTTGTTCAATTTCATTGCGCGGGGCAACGTATGGAATTGATACATAATCTGTTTGTGTTATCTCTAATAACCTTTTCCTATCTACTTTCCCATTTGGATTCAACGGAATCTCTTCCACCTGAATCATTTTTTCAGGAATCATAAACTCAGGTAATTTATCACTTAAATATTTTCTGATTTCATCAAAAGAGACCTTATTATCCGATACATAGTACACAGCTAATAATTTCCTATTTCCATATACTTGATCAACAACGATAGCTTGGTTTATTTCTGGATATTCCCTTAACTGGCTTTCGATTTCTCTTAATTCAATCCGATATCCCCGAATTTTCACTTGATGATCCATTCGACCTAGATATTCAAGTTCTCCATTAGGCAACCAACGAACGAGATCACCCGTATGATACATCATTTCTCCTGCTGTAAAAGGACTCGGTACAAACTTTTCATCTGTCAGTTTAGATTTCCCAAGATATCCTCGTGCTACCGCCACGCCACCAATGCAGAGTTCACCCGGAATTCCAAATGGTTTTAATTGACCATACTTATTCAATATATAGGAATGATAATTCGGGTTGGGACTTCCAATCGTAACTTCTTTGGCAGAGCTCAAATCCTTTACTGTTGCACAAATGGTTGTTTCTGTAGGACCATAAATATTTAAAATTGTCGCTTCACTGATGCATCGAATTTTTTCAACCAAATCAATGGAAAATGCTTCTCCTGCTAACAAAATAGATTTTAAATCTTTTAGAAAATTTGCCCCTTCTGGATCACTCAAAATCACTTCCATTCGCGATGGCGTTGATTCCCATAAATCCACCTTATGTTCTTTGACCAAATAAGCTAATTCTTTTGTTGCGAACTGATCCTCTGTAGCAATAATTACTTTCGAACCTTGTGTTAAAGGCAGACATATTTCTAACAAGGAGATATCAAAAGATACACTAGCAAGAAACAAGAATGACTGATTATCTTTTACTTTTTCTCTCATTACACTTAAAAAATGGACAAGAGATTTCTGTTCTACCATTACCCCTTTTGGATTCCCTGTCGATCCCGATGTGTAAATAACATAAGCTAAATCATTAGGATAACTTTCTCGAACTAAATTACTTTCCTCACCTTGGAAGAGATATTCCTCATCAAGATACAGCACTTCACCCGCAAATTGCGGCAATTCTACTTCTGTTCGCTTGCTCAGTAAACATTTCGCTTGACTATCTTGTAACATATATTCAATTCGTTCATTTGGATAGTTAGGATCGATTGGTAAATACGCTGCTCCTGCTTTTAAAATCCCCACCATGCCAATGATCATTTCCAATGAACGATCTACCATAACCCCAATAATACTTTCTTTCGAAACACCTTTACTTTGAAGAATAGAAGCCAATTGATTTGCTTTCTTATTCAATTCTCTATATGTCAAAGATTGATCATTACAAACAACAGCAATTTGATCTGGGGTTTTTAACACTTGCTCCTCAAACAAATCTTGAAATGATTGAGACAATTCTATGTCCGCCTGACCTTGATTCAATTCTTCTAGCAACTCTTTCTCTTCTTCTGAAATGATACAAATATCTTTCACAGCCAAATTCGAATTTGTTGACACTTGCTTTAAAACATAAAGATATGAATTTGCAAACTGTTGCAAAGAAGAGAATGAGTGAGAATTGAAAGAAATTTGAATTTCAAATTCATTATGTATTTCATTCCATTTTCTTTGTATCCAGATGGCTAAATTATTCTCTGCATATTCTTCTATCGAATTTTTATTATGTAATCCTTCCATCCCAATAACAATTTGAAAAGGAGTTAAATGGTGTTTCGCTAATAATTCAGAGAGTGGATAACTCTGATTGCCATACCCGAATAAAGTCGTTTGTTCAATCTGATTTACTACTTGTTTAAAGCTGTGATGCGGATGGATTTCACTTCCTAAAGGAATCAATTTATTAAGATTCTCGCTTTGTTCAATATTCTTTTCAATTACAGGAATACCAATAGTAATCCTTTCTTGATCTGTATAGTGTGCCAAACAAATCCTTAACGCGGCCTGTAACCAGCTAAATAATAATAAATCTTGAGACTTAATTATTTTTTGTATACTTTTACTAAACTCTACATTCATTATGACTTGAACGTGCTCGCAAGGATTTTCTTTATTTAGTTGGTAACCGCTATTAAATAAAGAAAAATCGAGAACCTCGGAAGATAACTGCTCCTTCCAAAACGCCTCTACTCCTTTATTTTCATGAATCGAACTTCGATCTTTAATGTGCATTTTTATCTTTATCCCCCTAATATTCATTTCATCTATTCGTTAATTTTCAAACCAATTTCAAGCCCATGGAGAAATACTTGATGGTTATCCAAACATAAAAACTGCTGGATCTCTTCAAATTTCATATGACCAACTGAACAAACGCCTAAATTCAATGTCTCAGCCACCATATTTAAGGTAGCAGTGATAATACCAGACTCAATACAAGCAAATAAATATCCATCTGAACCGTATTTCGGGATGGAAGCGTTCGCATTATAAACCAAATAAACTGAAAAGGCAGACTGAGTAAATAAATCTTGGTTAATTAACTCATGATCACTTTTGATTACTTGATCAATATTATTTACAATCACAAGACAGTTTTTTGATGGGTTATAATAATAAAACCCAGCTTTCATACCTTCTATACGTTTTGGTTTTATATAAACAAAGATATCAATAGGGTAGAGTCCGCCTGCACTTGCGTAATGATAGTATATATTTTCTTTCCTAACCTGTTTTAGAGTTGATATGAATTGGGAAAATTCTAAAAAACTAATATGTTTTTTCATATCAAATTGGCGACAAGACCTACGTTCCTTGATTATAGTGGGTAGCTCATTTGTTGTTTCAAGTTGAATTTCGGTTGACCGCACAGCATGGTGCGTTCGATTCAATTGTTCACTCATATACTTATCTAAATCTTCTTTAGAAAAGCGAATCTGGTTGCTATATGGATTCGGAAAAATCTTTTCTTGTGTGGCAAATACTTCTCTTGGGGGTAATATGTTACTTACTAACACACGGTTTTTTATCATAAGCTCTATTGTTTTTTGTGTCTCTTCTACATTTCCTAACGAAAAGTGCTCTACTAGTTCACTAATTTTCACACCTTTTTGAGTCAAAAAATAAAACTCAGGAAACCACTCAGACAGAACGCCTGTAAATCTTGTTTCCCCTATCAAAATTTGATTATGCAATTTCTCCCAATGCTTAATAGGAGACCAGTAATAAATTTGCTCGCTCATATAACCCTCCATAAATGTTTTACTTATTTTTAAAATACAATTTTCTAATCTACAAAAATAATCTTTAGATTCTGCCCCTTGTCTCATAGTGATTATAAATACATGTACTTCAACGAAGCTTGAGAATAATAAAATAACTTTTTCTTCATTAAATTTTTTTATTTCATCATAAAAAATGATTTTTTATTAGACATTTCACATCCTTTCCCATAGTAATCCTATAAGGTATAAACCATTTAGAACATTGAGAATTTTCATGTATTTCCAATGTGAAATTATTGTAATGGATTGGAAAGCAGATGGATATAGTTATTAAACACAATAATATTGAGAAAGTTTTATTTGTTATAGCGATAAAAATTTCTAATGAGATTTATTACATATAGATTAAGTAATAAATTTAATATTTTTCTTTTGAAGTTAGTGTAAAAATGCAACTTACTTTTACATACAAGTGAGTTACTAACATATCGTATTTAAAATAGAGAAAAGACACCATTTAAGGTGTCTTTCTCTATTTTAATTCCATATACTTTTGCATCTTTGCTATTTTTCAAACGATTTGTAGGAATTAATACAACTCGAACATCTAGCCCGTTAGATGTTCGAATATATAATAAAAATTATATAAATTAAGAGTGTGCTTCACATAATTTTATTAATAAATACAAAGATATCTTCTCCTCCTACTGTTACAATAGCAATAATCTCTTGTCTATTTCCGTTATTAAATTGTAATATAATTACAGTATGTGAAATTATATTACTTTAACTTTAAAAGCGAAGTGAAAATAACTGTCACTTCGCTTTTTGCATTTACAATCCTTATTTAATTTACTCAATTCAATATATACTTCCACATTATTTGCTTTTATTTGATTGGTTTCTCTGTTTTTAAAACTAATGAACTTAATGCAGGAACTTTAATTTTATTATCATGGACAACATAAAGTGTTTTATTACCTGCCTGCTTACCATCTACTAGTACTTTCCAAGGACCTTTCGATGGAAGCGTTATGTCAACGGCTTCTCTATTTGCATTGTGAGCCACCATAAAGTATTCGTTTTTATTCCCATTGCTCTTTCCATTTATTGAATAAGCCACAACATTTTTTGGAACATCGATAAAAGCTATATGCTTTTTAATTTGCTCTGCAGATGTCATACGAAAAGCTGGGTATTTTTTGCGTAAATCTATTAAACCCTTCATATACTCTACTTCATTATTAAATGCTGCACGGCGTAACCAGTCCATCTGGTTAATTGAATCAGGAGATTTGTAACTATTATGATCACCATATTTTGTGCGCATAAACTCTTGTCCTGCATGTAAGAATGGAATACCTTGTGATGTTAATAAAATCGAAGAAGACAATTTGTGCATTTGTTTTCGCACTTCTTCACTGTCACCTGGATTAGTCAACTCAAATTTGTCCCATAATGTATGATTATCATGTGCTTCCACATAAGTTAGCACCTGCTCCGGATCTTGATAAGTAGACGTATTTGTATCATAGTCACTACCTGCCGTAATACCTTTTTTAATACGGTCTTCCATGTTTTCCTTTCCATTTACAAAACCATTTTCTTTCTCCTCAAATACACTACCTTTCAATCCATCACGTATATTATCGTTAAAATGAGCAATCCCTTTCATTTTCTCTGCATTTTTTTGATTTGCTTTTAACTCAGCTACAAGTGGTGTATTTAAATCCCAGCCTTCTCCATGTAGAATAATAGAAGGATCAATTTGATTAACGTTTTTACGTATCTCATTCATCGTTTCATAATCATGAATACCCATTAAATCAAAACGGAACCCATCTAAATTGTATTCTTTTGCCCAGTATGTGACGGAATCTACCATGAATTTTCTCATCATCTTTCGTTCTGAAGCGGTATCATTCCCTACTCCAGTTCCATTTGCTAATGTTCCGTCTTCATTGTAACGATAATAGTAACCTGGAACTAACTTATGAAAATTTGATTCAGCGGCATTATACATATGGTTATATACTACGTCCATCACAACACGAAGATTATTATCATGCAATGTTTGAATCATTTTCTTTAATTCAGTTATTCGAACGGTTGGCTCAAAAGGATTTGTAGAATAGGAGCCCTCTGGGACATTGAAATTTTTCGGGTCATATCCCCAGTTATACTGTGGTTCATTTAAATTCTCTTCATTTACTGAAGCATAATCAAATACCGGTAAAAACTGAACATGAGTAACACCAAGATCTTTCATATGATCAAGTCCTGTTTTTACACCTTCAGGCCCTTTTGTTCCTTTTTCTGTTACACCTAAATATTTTCCTTTTTGCTTAATACCACTTTCAGGTTGAATGGAAAGATCACGTACATGCAATTCATAAATAATTGCATCTTCCGGATCTTTAAATTTCGGTTTTTTGTTTGCTTTCCAGTTTTTCGGATTTGTTTCTTTTAAATCAACGACTGCCCCTTTATCGCCATTTACAGAAGCAGCACGCACATAAGGGTCAACTGCTTCAGTCCACTTATCACCAATTTTTACCTTATACGTATAAAAGAGACCTTTTTGGTTCCCTTTAAGTTCTGCTTTCCAAGTTCCCTTTTCACCTTGTTGCATGTTTATTTCAGTACCTACTTTATCGTTCCATTTTTTATATGTAACTAACTTCGCTTCATTCGCAGTAGGAGCCCATACACGGAACTTTGTATATTGCGGGGTATATGTATTCCCTAAATCATTACCACCGTAATAAAATAAATTATCAAATTCCTCGCTACGAATGACTTTGCCAATTTCAGTATTCGTATTAGCTAAGTTTTCTATTTTAACTTTGTATGTCTGTTTTAAATCAATTTTCTGTTCCGTAATTATTTTAACCTTATTAGTAATATCTCCACTGTTTATATCATCCGGACTAATATTCTTAATTTTAATGCCCTCAATTTCAATTTTCTGTTCCTTAATATTAAACGGAACATTAGTCGTTACAGTAATTTCATTAAAACTATCAATAGTAGCTTTTTGAATTGAGAGATCCGAAGAAGGCTTAGAGTCATATACTTTTTCATCACCCGAAAGAATCCATACTTCAGCACGACCGTCCTTTATATTTTCAATCCAACGATCTCCACCATCTTTTTCCCACTCATTCGTACGAATGATAAAGCCTACACGATTATGGTCACCTTCTATTTTAATTTTTGCGTACTTTCCAAATTCATCTTCACCAGTAAATTCATATGAATTACCATTTGCATTTTCTCCCCACATCCAAAGATTCCAGTCTTTTGTATTTCCAGATTTCTCTTTGTAATGAATGATAACTTCAGTTGTTTTCGAATTTGAAACTGCACTCACATTCTGAAAAGAAAAAACAGATGATAACATAACGATTATGGCAAGTAATAAAAATGATTTGTTAATTAATCTTTTTGTCATTTGCACCACATACACCCTTTCTTTAAATAGTACGAGCTATCTATTATGCTCGTACTAAATTAAACTGCTTAAATTAATGTAAAAATCTCTTTTACTTCACCCCCATATTGACTACTTTCACGTATGTATTTCAATGATCTTTTAATACGAAAACGTTTGCATTACTGCTTAAAAAAATAGATTTGTTTTTGCCTTCATATATTTGTAAATACTAAAAGATCAAGGAAATCATTTTAAAGCAATCGTTTGTTATCGCTTTCATTTTATAGCACTTACTATTAAGAGGTCAATATATTATTAATTTTCTGTTTTTACATTCTTTAAATCTTATATATTTGTCGTAGCTTATTGAAGATAGACAGCCTGATTATTGCTTAGTAATTTTATTTTCACTAATACATTGCTACGTAAAAAATCAGCTAATATCCTTAAAATTACATTAGCTGATTTTCATAATGTATTAATGTATGAATGAAAACTATATTTCTAACTTACTTAATTTGTGCTGCATCAAATGCTTTTTGCACTGCTTGAACTTCAGCAGTATTCGCCCCATATTTATTAGTTGCCACTCGAATACATGCGGATTTCAATTCTTTGAAATTAGAAGTCATGTTTAACTCATCTGTATTTGCATAATAGAAAATATCAAACATTTTATCTTCACCAATTCCTTTAACAGTTACTCCGTTATGAGTTCCGCCTTTTGCAATGAGATACGCAACTTTATTAATAATACTTGAATTAAAATGAACGCCACCTTGATCCCATCCATTAAAATCGTTAAATTCACTGTAATCATCTGGATACGGTACTCCAAGTGAAGATGGAACAGAAGCTGGGTTTTCCATATCACGGAAAACAGATCCAGTTTGTTCTCCCATTGTCCAGTTAAAGGTTCCATTATTTACGTATTTCTCAATAGATGTTCCCATAATATCAGATAGCGCCTCATTAATCGCACCAGATTCACCGTAATATTCAAGATTAGATTCGCTAGAAGTAACCGCATGTGTAAATTCATGTCCAGCTACGTCATATGCCTTGACAATAGGATCGCCATATACTAGCATACTTCCATTATTAGCACTTAATGCATTCTGCCAATTTTTCGGATCGTTCGTATCTTCAGAATCCCAAGCGTGTACAACTGAAACTACCTTTTGTCCCTTGTTATCAAAACTATTACGCTTGTATTTATCCTTATAAAAATCAAATACCTTTGTTGCTAAGTAATGAGCACTTACTGCTTTTGAATCGTTAAATGTTGTTGAAGTGCTGGTTGCTAGTGTACCAGGATAATAGCTTTCTTCTTTAGTAATATCTCTGTAATTCACATCATATGTTTCAATTCCTTGCCCTCTTGTATAATCAGCAAGTGCATATTTGCCATTACTTTGTTTAGAAATACCAAATGAACGAGATATACCTAAATCATCTTTTCCTGTTCCATTTAATGATGTAAGACTACTTTTTTTACTTTCCTTTAAAGCTCCAACTAGTTTTTCACTTGCTTTTAAGTTAGATTCTTGTACCATATTTTTTAACATATCACCATTTTGTGCATTTACTAAATAAGTTCCAGAAACATAGTTTGGTGTTGCCGCTTCAAATGTAACTTGATATGCATTTGAAGCTTGTCCATTATTTTCATCAACAAAAATAACTTCCTTAACTTCTGGCTCAGAAATAAACTTGATATCGTTCCCGTATTTCGTATAAATATATTGTTTCGCTTCATCTTTTGATAGATTAATAGGCTTTTTCAATTCTTCTTGTTTTAAATTTTGCGCGCTATCGCCTGAAACACTTTTAATAACACCCTTATTATCTACGTGTGCAGTTAATTGATGGCCATATACTTCTTTTCCTTCGTATGTTTGCTGCATACGCACAAGTGTTGTTCCATCATACGAACCACGTTTTTGAAGAACTTTATAATCTACTCCTGTTTCTCCATTGACTTGATTTGGAGAAAGAGCTTGTTCAGCTCTCTCCTTAAGAGCATCTTTTACTACATTCTCTGGTGTTTTTTGTGACGGTTGTGTAAGTTCACCTGAACGGAATGAGTCCTCCTGAATTTGAACTTGTAGTTGATCTGTTTCCTCTGCATGACCTATTCCGTATGGTGCCACAGCTGTTAAAGCTAATCCTGTTGTTAATGCTACCTTAGTTAATGTCTTTGTTTTTTTCATTTTTTCACCTCGTATAATTTTTGAAATAGAAAGCTTGTACAAAGTATACTGTCTAATCTTGTCGGAAAAAAGGGAAAATACAAAATTTATGTAATATTATGCAAAATTACATAAATGTGGTCGATAAAATAAAAAATGAGCCCTTTTAGGTGCTCATCCAATTGGTTAGTTATTAATTATCTATATTCATTCTAATCAAAGTACACTTATATCTTATTAACAACATAAAAAACCACTCTTTACTATTTTAAGAATAGTAGATAAATACTTTAGTGGGGCAACGCATATACAAGTTAGATTTTTCAATATAATTTTGTTATTTATGTCTATAACTGCATGGATTGGAACGTTTTGAGACTGCTGAAGTCTTATATGAGTTTCAGGCTTTTTTATCTTGTCAAAAATATTTTTTAAAGATAAATTTTTCTCCCCATTTAAATATAGAAAAGGACATATCTATTGCATGTTATTAACTTAAGGTATGTTCTTTTAAAACATATTATAAATATACATAGTGAGAAATGAAACAATAATTATTCAAATGAAAAACCCCCTGAATTTTTAAAGCGATCCAGGGGATTTTTTACCGATGATTCTCTATATTTCCATACCGAACACAAACTTTTTTAGGATAATGGTATGTCCAAGTTGAATAGTTTTTTGCACGAGAGCCATCTTTTTATATTTATTTAATTATCCTACTAAGTTTTTTGTAAAATTCACCTTTTCTTTTTATATGATTAAACTGATTTGGATTAATATTAGCTTTTTGTGAGAGTGCTACAATCTCTTCTTTTGTAATTGAATCTTTAGTATTTATAGATGCTATATTTGTATATTTTCCATCTTCTGTTTTTGGGATTTCTAAAATCCCTTTATTTACAAGATCAACTACAGCCTTATGCTCTGAAGAATGTGTATCTACACCAGTAATTTTCCAATTATGCATAACTTTTGGCGTGTATACACCGTTCTTTACCTCTTTTAAATATGTAATAGCAAGGTTACGAATGGTTCCACCTGTTTCTCCGAATGCATTCTCTTGTTTAGATGACCAAGTTTGTTCAAATTTACGTCCCTCTAAAGCTCCTCCTTTTGCCTGAAGAGCCTCCATTCTATATGCATTCATTCCTAGCGTCATAACATCGCTCATTTTGATTGGTTTATTTGTACGAATAGAGCGTAAATTTTTAATTCTACTACCATATGGTTTTGTTAAGTCAATTTCGTATTTTACGCCTCCAAAGAAATCGTTCGTACTGTATTTAGACGCACGACGGTTTTTATCAAAGCTAACTGTTACATCTCCGGCACGAGATGAGTTAAAATATCCTGCTACCCATTCCATATAGTCTTTTAAATCTTTTCCAGTTATCTTATATACTGTAATTTCTCCCAAAGCATATTGATAATTATAAGCAATATCTTTCTTCTTTATAGGACCTATATCCAAACGGGCATAATCATTATCAATTTGATGGGCTACTACATCCGCCTTGCTGTAATGGAGCATGACTTCATGAAAGAAATCTGATAAAGGTGTCTCTTGAATCTGCACACTTGGAATACCCTTTATTTCATTTTCAGGAACAAGGTTTCTACCCTTTAATTGAGCGACTACAACATTTGCATCTCCCCTCGCATACTCGTGAAAAGGTGTTAGTGTTTCTTCAAGTGTAGGATCAGATACTACTGTTGTTCCATCAGTATTTTTTACAGGTATAGCGGTAGCAGTTTTATCTTTTAAAACCAGCTTTCCATCTTGCTTTGTAAAAGTAAGGTCAATACGTGAAATATGCGTTCCATATTTATCTGGTTCTGTAATAATTACACCATTTACAACTTCTTTTTTTACAAGTTTATGCATATGAGCCGCAAAAATAGCGCTTAGTTCCGGACAAGCATTCGCAATATCTTGAACACCAGTACCTGGGATTCCATTCTCATTTTCTAGTCCCATATGCATAACCCCTACCATTACATCTACTTTATCTTCTAATTCTTTAATAGCCTTTTTTGTCTCTTCTACTGGATTTTTCACTACTAAACCATCCAAATGATCTGTCCCTTTTTCAAAATCACTAATCATTGGTGTATTCATACCAATAATCCCGACTTTAATTCCACCTTTTTCAACAATCGTATATGCAGGAAGAAAACGCTCTCCATTTTCCTTATAAATATTTCCTGCTAACGTCTTTCCCTTGTATTGCTCACTAACTTTTTTCAATGTATCTAAACCAAAGTTGAATTCATGATTTCCAAATGCCCAGGCGTCATATCCCATTGTATTCATTGCTACCATCATTGGCGATTGTGGCTTATCGTTGAATAATTCTACTGAGTTTCCTTGAATTGTATCCCCGGCATCTACTAATATGGTATTTGGATTTTCTTGACGTACCTTCTTTATAACCGTATAAAGCTGCGTCAAACTTCCACTCATATTTGCTCCATCAAGCGCATAATCCCAAGGCATAAATCTACCATGAATATCTGCAGTACCTAACAATGTAATATTAACATTAGATTCCTCAGCCTTAGAAATAGCTGGTTTGACTGTTACTGCTGTTACAAGAAGCATAAGAATAATAAAATTGCATACATAGTTCTTCCATTTCATTTTTTGCATAATAACAATATTTCTCCCCTTTTTGTACTGTCATAAAGTTGCTTGAACTTTAAAAATATAACTTGTTATTCAGAAAACTTCAACTGCAAAAATAAAGAGAATAAAATGCATATATCCCTTAATAGAATTGTATTTTATCGTTTTCTGACAAAATACTTATTCCTCAAACGCGTGAAAGGTGCTTACCCAATGGTAGGTGTAAGAGTACTTTCAAAAATTTGGACATATAGCTCATTTCCGAAAATCATTATAACTTAAAGATATAGTGTGTAATGCTGATTACATTTTCGGATTTCATTGCCAATTTATTTCCTTCTAAATGAAAATGCTGAGATCACTTCCAAAAATAATAACCCCGCTCTTCATTTAAGACGGGGTTACACTTATACAGCAAATCGGATTCAGATTTTTTTCGAATGTTCGTTTCCTCTTCAGGGGTAAGATCTGCTAGTTTCGTAATTTCTTCAGCTTTTTGGTTGCTTTCAACTAAATTCATCATAATTTTAATCAGGATTTCTATTTTATCACTCGAACCCTTGATGCTATCCCAAATCGCTCTATAAATAGATAATGATTTTTACTTTTCAACTCCACAAAGCAATTTTATCTCTTTAATTTGTTCTATATGACGCTGTTCATGCAAATAGATCAGTTCTATCCACTGATCAAGAAGTAATTCTCCAAGAGCTGGATGCGTCACTGATTTTTTCGCTAATATAGATTCATCTTCTATTGTACTCAGGAAACGCATCAATTCTTTTCTAGAGTCGTTTAACAAATCAACCATTTGCTGCACTTCAAATGGTTCTATACTTGGTTCAATCATTTCTGGGGCTATAAATTTTATCGATCTATCTAATAAAATAGTGTGAATTTCTTTACGCTCATTTAAGATACTATCCATCTTTTTTAATCCCGATGAAATAACTGTTATAACTCTCTCATCTAATAAAACTAAGTGATGACAAACTTGTGCTATACTCCATTTATCCTTATCTGGTTTCCTATTAAATTGAGCATCACTTAACAAAGTAATTTCCTCAAATAATTGATTTCTAGTTTCATAAAACTTGTCATTTACAAATGTATTCATATGAATTCTCCTTTCGCTAGAACATACATACTTAAATTCCTACGCTAGAAATATTCTCTATGGAAAAAAGATTTTCCTTCACTATTATTCCAATCCAATCTTTTCTTTCTTTAGTAGGTTCTCTAATTCATGCTGAAATGTATGAGTTCTCTCAACATCCTTGAAGATTTCCTTGAGGTTATTATGCGCGACAGCTACATCATAATACTTTCAACGGAATCCTTTCAATATAACTACATAAAACGTTCCTAATTATCAATCTAGCATTAAATATATGTAAAAAATCAACCTATTCATTCATTTTTAATGCTTATGTATGTACATTTGTTAATTTATTAGTTATATTATGGGTATTGAATGATTACGAAAAGTTAATAAATCGCTTGTATAACACCTTATATTTTTATATCCGTGAAAACTACAAAATGTATAAAATTCCATTTGTCAAATGAATTTAATGCGGAAGGAGGTTTGTGGTTACTTCATCGGGATATAATAATCAGTTTTGAACTGATAAAAATATAGGAGGCGACATAATGTTTCGTACGATTTCAAATTTCATGAGAGTAGCTGAGATAAGAAACAAAATTCTTTTTACACTAGCGATGCTAATTGTTTTTCGAATTGGCACGTTTATTCCAGTTCCTCATACTAACGCAGAGGTATTAAAAGTACAAGATCAAGCCAACGTTTTAGGCATGCTGAACGTATTTGGCGGAGGAGCACTGCAACACTTCTCAATCTTTGCTGTAGGTATCACACCATATATTACAGCTTCTATCATTGTACAATTACTACAAATGGACGTTGTACCTAAATTTACAGAGTGGGCAAAGCAAGGAGAAATGGGCCGTAAAAAATCAGCTCAATTTACTCGATACTTTACAATCATTCTCGCATTCATACAATCCATTGGGATGTCTTATGGTTTTAATAATATAGCAGGTGGACAATTAATTACAGATCAAAGCTGGACTACATACTTATTTATTGCGACAGTTTTAACTGCGGGTACTGCATTTTTACTTTGGTTAGGTGAACAAATTACCGCTAATGGCGTTGGTAATGGAATCTCAATGATTATCTTCGCAGGACTTGTTGCGGCGATTCCGAATGTCGCTAATCAAATTTATTTGCAACAATTCCAAAACGCAGGCGATCAGTTATTCATGCACATAATAAAAATGGTTTTAATTGGACTCGTAATTTTAGCGATAGTAGTTGGTGTTATTTACATTCAACAAGCTGTTCGTAAAATACCGATTCAATATGCAAAAGCTGTTTCAGGAAACAATCAATATCAAGGAGCAAAAAATACTCATTTACCCCTTAAAGTAAATAGTGCAGGTGTAATTCCTGTTATCTTTGCCTCAGCCTTTTTAATGACGCCGCGTACAATTGCGCAGCTCTTCCCTGATTCAAGCGTATCTAAATGGATAATTGCGAATCTTGATTTTGCACATCCATTTGGAATGACACTATATGTGGGTCTTATCGTTGCCTTCACATATTTCTACGCATTCGTTCAAGTAAATCCTGAACAAATGGCCGATAACTTAAAGAAACAAAACGGATACGTTCCTGGTATTCGCCCAGGTAAATCTACAGAACAGTATGTAACAAAAATTTTATACCGTTTAACATTTATCGGTGCGATTTTCTTAGGAGCAATTTCAATATTGCCACTTGTATTTACAAAAATCGCTACATTACCACCATCTGCTCAAATCGGTGGTACAAGTTTACTAATCATCGTAGGTGTTGCATTAGAAACGATGAAGACGTTAGAAAGTCAACTTGTGAAGCGTCATTATAAAGGATTTATAAAAAAAGTGAATTAATTACAAAAACACACTAGAAGTCACAATAGCGACCTAGTGTGTTTTTATTATAAAAACTTATAATAACGGAGGTTTTGTCATATGAGTCAAAGAATGTCTTATTATGATATTTCGCCTGATGGTATGAAAATTATGATGGATATGGAGAAATACACGAAGAAATCTTCAATTAATCGAGCTGTTAGAGAGCTTATAAAAATTAGAGTCTCTCAAATTAATGGTTGTGCTTATTGTATCGATATGCATACTTCTGACGCCCGAAAATTGGGTGAAACCGAGCAAAGAATTTATTGCTTAAATGCTTGGGATGATTGTGATTTTTATACTCCTGAAGAAAAAGTGGCTCTGGAACTATCAGAGCATATTACTCTCATTCCTACTAAAAGAGTTCCTGAAAATCTATACAACCGAGTACGTGAATACTTTGACGAAAAACAATATGTTGATCTTGTGTTAATCATTAATCAAATAAATAGTTGGAATCGAATTTCTATTGCGATGGGTAATACCGTAATAAAAAAATAATACTTATCCACCAAACAATATGCGATCGATTTAGTTAAGTGTAAAATTAAATACACCCTATATTAAAACACAGTTGGTTATTTCTCCAACTGTGTTTTTGATTTTACTATCTCTAATCTGTATTCTAACGTGTTAATCATTTTCTTCAAATTAACTATTTTTCCTTCTAAATTTTGAATACGTTTTCCGCTGTTTTCCACATCATTAAACTTTAACTACATCTCTTTTTTTAACAACCTTCCTTGCTTAAAATAAACTCCAAGTGTAGAACGATTTGCTAAAAATACACCAATCAAGATTAAACAAGCACCAATTCCCATTGTAGGATTTAATGGTTCTCCTAATACAAAATAACCTACAATAACAGCGATTAACGGAGATACATATAACCACGTTGATGGAAATACAGGATTTGTTTTTGATAAAAGCCAGTAATATAAACCGTGTCCACCGATAGAACCTACAAATATGAGATATAAAATTGGCCATTGTACATTCCAAGATGTTAAGATTGTTAGATTAGGCTGTTCCATTACGATAGATACAATTAACAACAAAACTCCTCCATAAAACATTTGAATGCCGTTAATGAGAAATGGTGATATGTTAGGTAAATCTGAAAGTATTTCTTTTGAACGAATAGAACCTACTCCATAAAACAACTCCCCTACTAATATAACAAGGCAAGCGATACTCCATATGAATGTAAGTTCTTGATGCATTCCAGGTAAAGAAATGCAAAAAACACCTATAAGTGCTATAACTAAAGCAACAAGTTGTTCTTTTTGCAATTTTGTTTTATTTCTCTTTGATTGCAATAGCAAGATCATCATTGGACCCGTAGCAGATAGAATTGCAGCTAATCCAGAAGAAATATATTGTTCAGCCCAGTAAAGGGTCGCGAATGTCATAAATGTTAAACAAAAACCAGCATATATAATACGTTTCGATAATAAGTAAGGCATAATATCCTTTCGCTTTAATTTAAAAATAATAATGAGAATAAGACCTGCCAAAAAGAAACGAATTCCAGCTGAAAATAATGGTGGTGCCCCCGCTTCTATTCCAATTTTTATCGTTAAAAATGTCGTTCCAAAAATAATACATACTAAAATATAATTTAAAATGACCATTTTGCTTCCTCCTTTTTACTCTTGAAACGAGTATAGAGGATATGGTGTATAACAGTGTATCAACGCATATAACAGTTGAATGAAAATATAGTTGATTGTCAGACTGTTTTTCGCTTTAATTAAATTAAAAAGAAAAACAGGTGATTCTATGAAGATAGTAGTACGTAAAGAATCCAACATACCATATTACCAACAAATATATATGCAAATTGTTGAGAGAATTCAAAGCGGGATGCTTTCACATGGCGATTACCTCCCTTCTTTACGTTCTATGGCCGATGATTTACAAATTAGTTTATTAACTGTTCGTAAAGCGTATAAGCAGTTAGAAACGAAAGAATATATACGCATTGAGCAAGGAAAAGGTGCCTATATACATAAACGTGTGAATAAAGATTTCAAACCAATTCCGTATCAATGGCAAAAAACGAAATCCATTAATGTTATGCGTTCTCAATATGTAATGAACCAACACCGTAAATATTTCGATTTTTCACAGGCGGTCCTTTATCCACGTTTATTACCAAATCCGTTTCTTTCAGATGAAATGCACAAATTACTTAATAAGGATCAAATGATACTTGCAACATACGGACCGGTTCAAGGTGATAAAGAACTTAGAGTGGAAATAACAAACTACTTAAAAGAACACCAACAAGTAGTTACAGATCCATCTCAATTATTAATTACAAGCGGTGCCCAGCAAGGAATCGATTTAATCGCCCAAACATTATTAAAGCCTGGAGACATAGTGTTAGTAGAAAGTCCGTGTTATGGAGCGGCGCTTGATGTATTTGTTAATAAAGGCGTTCAAATTATCCCTGTTAGTCTTGATAACAACGGCATTCGCTCAGATTTAATCGATGATATTTGTCAAAGAAAGAATCCTGTTTTGTTATATGTGAATCCTACTTTTCAGAATCCAACGGGCACAGTAATGAGTAAAGAAAGAAGAATGGAACTTGTAGAACTAGCAGAGCTTTATCAATTTTTCATTTTAGAGGATGATTCTTTCGGAGAGATTTATTTTGAGGATTTTAAAATTCCCCCTCCATTAAAAAGCTTTGATACAAATGGTCATGTTATATATTTAAAAGGATTTAGTAAAACGTTAGCACCAGGTCTTCGTATTGCAGCGCTAGCAGCTGAAGGTCCTATCTTTGAATGGTTATACGCCGTGAAGGCTTCGATGGATATTGGTAGTCCCTTATTGACACAAAAAGCACTACTTCCTTTTTTACGAGCGGAACGAATGAAAAATCATTTAGAAAAATTACGGACTGCTTTACAAATTAGACGCGATTTAACAATTGATATATTATCTCCATTAAAAGAATTAGAATTTGAAATACCTAATGGAGGATTTAACTTATGGGTTACACTCCCTCAGTCAATCGATCCTTTTACATTATTACAAAAAGCGAATGAAGTTGATGTTTCTTTTTTACCCGGCACAGCTTGTCTGTTAAGCCATGAAACTCAATATAATCATTTACGAATTAGTTATTCAATGTTAAATGAAAAAGATATGCTGATTGGATTAGAAAGATTATATGATACAATTGCCAAGTTTAAATCATTCATTTAAACTCCAAAACAACAAATAACCTCTTATTCACACAATAAAAAAACAACACTTTAAAATTTTATTAAAAGTCAAGATATAAGCTGAACCTATTATTAATAGTGAATTCTTATCTAATGTCATACATTATATAAAAATTAAAAGGATAGAAGAGCTTGAATACATTCGCCCTATCTATCCTTTTTTTAACCACAAATGACTAATCATAGCGGACTTCGCTATCAACAGAACCTGTATTGCTCTATTATGCTCAAACTTCTTTTTATTACTACTTGTTCAATAAGAGGTGTTTTCTTCCTGCATAAAATTTATTTTATAGGGAATTTATTATACTTATTAAAACAACAACAACATGATATAGACAAAGCCAAAGAATAAACATAATGGACTATAGAACCAAGTGTCGTATCTAGCAAACTGGGAATGTTTAATTTTTTTGAAAAATCCAACAAACTTAAAATCACCAATTGCCCTAATAATGAAAACTAAAGCACAGACAATACTTCCGATTTTAGATAAACTATTTGCTTGGAACCTCTGCAAATAACCTACTTGAACAACAATAATGACACTAGCTAATAGAATAAGAATGGCTACGAATAATGTTCCCCATATTCTCGGAGTAAAAGCAGGCTTATGTTCTCCCTCTTTTACTGGGATAACAGCAGCAGAACCCCATCGACCTCCAAAAGCCCAATAAATATGCAAAAAACTGATAAAACACAGAAGCACTACAGCTACTAATGTTAATAGTAATTTCATTTATTCGCCCCCAATGTCGTAACTTTAAAAATAACATACACCACCGTATGTTACAGTGAAAATTTTGTCCCTTCAGGTTTTATAACCATATTAGGGACATTTATCGAATAATCAATTATGCCTCAGCATAATTGCGTCCGGAGGCTTTACTTTTTTCAGTGGATGTTTGGACACCCGCTGAAAGAAGTTAAAAGCTCAACCATTTTATCAATATCAAAATTAGGATTTGCTTCAAACCTTGTCATCCATCCTACATACGTTAAATAGGCAAGTCTCGCTTGATCAATTGATTCAGTCTCGTCTACGCCCATTTTTTGATACAATTTTGCAACACAAGAAATTCTTTGCTCTTCTATATCTACTAAACGTGTTGCCACAACAGGATCATATTTAGCCCAAGCATAAATACCATTCTCAATTTTTTTATCTCGATTAAAACTAATCTGTAATAGCTGTTCTAAAGATGCATCCGGTTGCTCCATACTTTGAACAATCAGCTTTGTTGCATGTACTTCCCAAAAGTCAAGCATAGAATCTAAAAGCTCTTGATGGTCACGAAAATAGTGATAGAAGCTTCCTTTGCTTATTTTTAGCAATCGAGCAAGTGCTTCAATGCGAACTTTATGTATTCCTTCATTAGCTAATTGTTGTAATCCTACTTTTATCCAGTCTTCCCTCGTTGATTGCATATTATCTCTCCAATAAAATACGGTAGCGTATGTTTTACGTTAGATTACTACTATTCTCATTTTTTGTCAATTATTTGTTTATTTTTATGAACTTTAATGTCGTTGTTAATCGTAATATTGATCGTCATCACCCTTGATAAAATACAAGCACATACTAAATCAAATAGAGTTTCTGTTATGTCCAGTAATATATCTTCCTCTGTAAATTTCAAGAAAATTCGGATGGTCCACAGCCTAAAACCCCTGAAGAAGCAGTTAGACCACTAAATTTTTCTGTATATTATTTTAAGTCATATTAGCTTCACGTGTATAAGGAATATATCAATGATTTTGTTGGTCAATTATACAAACAATATAACATTCACGTAATAGAATATACTATATTACACGAAAGGAGATAGCGATATTTGGAATTAAAAAAATTTATTGATCCCCTTCCGATTCCCTCTACAATAAAACCTAAAGGAACATATAAAGGTAAGCCGTTTTATGATGTACGTATGATTGAAACGCTACACAAGTTTCATAGTGATTTACCAAAGACGAAAGTATGGGGTTATAATGGCATGGTACCTGGTCCAACGTTTGAGGTGAAAAAGGATCATCCTGTATATGTGAGATGGTCTAACGATTTACCTAAAAAACACTTCTTACCTGTTGATACAACCGTTCACGGGGCGCATGATAACCCAGAAGTACGAACTGTTGTACATTTACATGGAAGCCCAAGTGAACCAGATAGCGATGGTCATCCTGAAGCATGGTTTACGAAAAACTTTCAACAAACAGGACCTAGTTTCGTAAAAGAGATTTATCATTATTCGAATCGAGAACGAGCAACTGCCCTTTGGTATCATGATCATGCACTTGGGATTACTCGTTTAAATGTATATGCGGGTCTCGCAGGACTTTACTTGATCCGTGATAAAGAAGAAAAATCACTACCCCTACCTAAAGGGAAATACGAGATACCACTTATCGTTCAAGATAAATCTTTTAATCCGGACGGTTCCCTATTTTATCCTGCTCAACCTGAAGATCCATCACCAGGTTTACCATACCCTTCTATTGTTTCTCTATTTTTAGGAAATACAATTGCAGTCAACGGGAAAGTATGGCCATTTTTAAAAGTGGAGCCCCGCAAATATAGATTTCGTTTATTAAACGCTTCTAATACTCGCACATACAAGTTCCAATTAAGTGACCTTAGCTCATTCTTTTTAATAGGGACTGATGGAGGCCTTCTTAAACGGCCGATTAAAGTACAAAGTTTAGATGTTTCACCAGCAGAGCGTATTGACATTATTATTGATTTTTCAAGGTTTGAAGGGAAAAAAGTAGTTTTACAAAATGGAATTGATTTAGATAATCCAACTGGTGAGATTATGGAGTTCCAAGTAACGAAACGATTATCCTGCCCAGATAAAAGTAAAATCCCATGCAAATTAAGTAACATTGACTTTATCCCCGTAGAAAAAGTAAAGAAAGTAAGACGATTAACATTAAATGACTCAGAGGATGAATTTGGACGACTCATGCTTTTATTAGATAATAAAGAATGGGACGATCCAGTGACAGAAACACCTTTATTAAATTCTGTTGAATTATGGGAGTTAGTAAATTTGACCGTTGGGATTCATCCTATTCATATACATCTAGTTAATTTTCAAGTTCTTGATCGTCATGATTTGAATGGAAACTTATTAGATCCTCTCCCAACTGATTTCGGTTTAAAAGATACCGTGCTTGTAGCAGGTGAACAAACCGTTCGAATCATTATGAAGTTTGAGCCTTATTCTGGAGATTATGTATGGCATTGTCATCGTTTAGAGCATGAAGACCATGATATGATGAGACCTTTAAAAATCATACCTTCCAGTCTTAAGAAACACAAAAGATAACACGAAAGTCCCTCCAGAATTACTGAAGGGACTTTTACATATTTGCAAAAAGTACCTTTATGTATAAGCATTTTTCAATCTACAACTATTTTTTAAGATTGTATTGCTCTAATAGCTTTTCTAACATTTCTAAAGTAACTGGCTGTGCCGTGTTAGTTAGTTGATACCCAATACGCCCGTTCGTTTCTACAGTTGCTTGTTGTAAATTCTTGATTTCATGTATACCTTTTTCTCTCAGATGCATAAATAATTGTTGTTCTGACATTTTTGCACGTAATAAATTCTTTTTTAGAATCTCTCCGTTTTCTATAACAATAATACTAGTTCCATTTAGAAACTTTTCTATTTTTCGTGATTTCAATTCAAAAAAATGAATGATAAGTAAAACACTCGCAAAAATAAACGCAGCAAAAATAGATGAGACTACTTTCCTACTTAATACAGGTTCTACAATAATACGACCTATAGAAACAACAATAATAATTTCAGCACGAGTCATTTGGCTAACAGATTTACTACCTGTCAATTTCAAAAAAATAATTCCAGTGAGGATTAAAATTATGCTTTCAAAAAGTATATTCATTACCATCCAATCCTTTAATTGTGAATGTTACTAGTATTCCCATTAAAGGATTTTTATGATATTTTAAACGCTCATAAAAGTTTTAAACCCTTCAGACCATGAAGGATGTAAAGGTATCCATCCATACTCTTTACGTGCTTTATTATTTGAAGCACCCCTCTCCCAGCTATTCTTCCCCGTTTGAATCTTAGGGTTAGGTGCCCCTATTGCAGTTGCATATACCGGTAACCATTCTTTACTAGTAGCTGGGTAATCATCAACTATATTTACTATACCTGAGGGCCAATTAAGAGCAAACCCAGCTGCCCTAGCTGCATCTTCGACATGTATAAACGAGCTTACCCCATCCGTCGCAACAATTTCGTTATTTAGAACTTGATTCGCAATCAATCCGTTTTCCGTATACCACGTTCCTGGGCCATATAACGTACCGTATCGAAGTATAACTGCTTCGGATAATTCAAAGGCTGTTTCTTCTAATTTAGCAATACCATTTATCGTAGCTTGACGAGGTATAGAAGCTGAAAAATCTAGCGGATCTGTTTCTGATGCAAGCGTATCTCCTGGTTCATATGCCCACGAAATACTTTGAGCAATTATTTTCTTTACACCTACATTTTTAGCTGCGTCAACGAGATTACGAGTACCTTCAATTCTAATTTTTGCATTATCTTCAAAATCCCATGAAGACAATGATGTTAATTGATGAATAACTACATCGGGATTTGTCTCTTCTAATACAGAAAATACAGCATAACGATTAAATACATCGGCTTTTACTGGTATAGCCCCAACTTTTTTTATTGCTTCTACTTGCGATTCATTACGAGTCATTGCAAATACCGTATGCCCCTCTTTTATTAACATTGGCAATAAAGAACGTCCTATTACACCCGTTGCACCTGCTACAAAAATTTTCATATGTGTTCCTCCTCATTTTGAATGTCATAATTAAGACGAAACATATGTAAAGTATGTGACAAATATTTGGTTAGTTTTTTCATTATTCATATGAAACGTATACTTTTAAAGGATTAATTATCCCTTGACTCAATTCCTCAAAACATTGTACGAGTGCAGTATAATGTATGTCATGTTGAAAAATTTCTTCTATAAATGGTGTTAGTTCTATTTTTCTAAAAAACCAATCTGCATGTTTTTGATAATCATATCCGTCACTTGACCCAATGATTTGCAATTCTTTCCGATAAAAGTCGGCGGTTAATGTTAGTTCTTCTTTATTACCATCTGAAAGTATACATATTACACCATTACTATTAAGAGCTTTTTGCAATGTACGAAATCCGCTATTTGTAGCTGAAGATTCGAAACCGTAACTATATGTTTCTATTATTTGCTCTTCTGAATCATATATGTTTTTTGCACCAAATTTCTGTGCCAATTCTCTTCTATTTTTATTAGGTTCAACAACATCCACATGATCCACACCTGCATAGTATTTTAAGAAATAACATGTGAGTAAACCCATAACTCCCATGCCAGTAATAAGTACCTTTCTATCCTGTTGTGGGTTTAGTTTTAATACTCCTTTAGCGGCATCACATGAAAGAATGGATAATAAGGCAACTTTAGGATTTATATAACTAGGTACTCGAGTTACTTTATATCCCTTAACTATTCCTATCGTTTGATGCCCATAAAAAGAAACTACTTTATCGCCTACGTTTAAATTTGTTACTTTATTACCAACTTGAATAACTTCACCATAACTTTCATATCCAGTTTCTCTTGGATAAAAAGGATTTGTATCTGTAACATCCGATTCTTTATACTGTGGTAACTCTGCTCCAATACTAATTGCACCTGCGATTGTTTTAATGATAATTTCATCATCCTGTATAGACTTAATTTCACAAGTTTGCCAATTTAATTGTTTACGTCCTTCTAAAACTAACTTATATTGTTCCATTACTATCCTCTCACTTTACAAAAATATATTCTCACCAAAATTCAAACAATATATAATAGATTCATCCAAAATTAAAGCTATAACGTTGGCTAGCACTCAACAGTGATCACATGATAATTGAATTTGATGGATATGAAATTAATGAGTATGCTATTGGTCCTAACTGTTCTATTAACCAGTTAATAGTAATGTATTTAAACGTGAAAAATGAAGAGTTATCTAATGAGAATCTTGTAAGTTTATTTTGTGCACGATATCATTTTGAAAACATTCCAAAGTCATTACAAGAAAACATTACGAGCGATGTCGTCATTGATTTAGACACGGACTATATTTATATCCCTAATAGATAACAATAATCTAATAAACTAAAATGGTTGAATGTAACTTACGATTCAGACAAGAATTTAATAAAATAAGTAATTGCCCAAATGGAAGTCGCGAATTGAGTGACAAAATACATTGTCCATTCGAAAGAAGTCAGTTTTCTCTCTCGTTTAATCTTCTTTAAGTATCTGTAAAATATTAATGTACTCAAAAACATAAGTAATAAAGAGAATTGTTGTAGATCATCGACTATACGTACCGCCATAGACTCCATCACCCTCCTATAAAAAATAAAAACTATACTTTAAGGATATCATTTATTTGGCAATGTTTTTCCATTTATTCAATAAAATTTTAAAAATGTTTTATGCGATATATGTGTAGAGATAATAAATAAGATTCTTTTTGTTTTGTTGAATTTTATTTATCTTGATTCACCAGTTCATTTGAGGATGATTTGTTTAGAAATCTTCACAGTTACCTTTCTTGGTTATCATAATATGTTTTATCTGCGTATTTTTTATCCTTTCCTTTTAGATAAGCTAAGATTACTTTTGGATTTTTAAGTAAAGTCCAGTCTCCATATTTATCAAATCTTCTGCATGAAGTTATCATTCCATTTTTAATTGTACCGAATTTCTTATTATTTTGCTTTCCCCATTCTTTTAATCGTTTAGCGAAATCTGCATCTTCGGCCATAAGCATGTTTTCATTAAATCCGTTGATTGCCATAAAGTCTTTTCTATAGCACCAAAAAATCCCTACAGATATAGCTCCATACTTAAAAAGTAAGGGGATTATTATTAACATTGCGGAAACGAATATTCCTAAAGACATCCTTTCAAACTTCCCAGTTACCCCACCACCAATGTATTTACCTGAAGCTAAATATTTGTCTACATTAGACAACATAAACTCTGTCATTTGGGTATCAGCATCTATAGTAATGATTATTTCTCCACTAGCTATTTCGGCCCCTGCATTTCGGATTTTGGATAAGTTTTTATCGTTATTTTTTAATGTAATACAGTTATAAGACTTTGCTATTTCTTCTGTGTTATCTGTGCAGCGATTTAAAACAACTATGACTTCAGTTTGATCTTTATATGCCTCTGATGCCTTTGCAATTGAATCCAAACATTTTTTAATGTACTTTTCTTCATTGTGTGCAGGAATTATAATAGAAAACTTCACATCTTTTTCTAGATTCCCTGCTAACGATTCTTTTGTTTCAGTCATAATATCCCCCTTATTTTATAAAGTAAATATCTACTATATATATTAATAGTTATTAGGTTGTATTATAGAAACTGAAGGTAAACTGTTATTTAAAAGTTTTACTTCGGAGTATTTAAAACATTACAGTAAACGTAAAACAAGCATAACCCCGTTCTGATGTTAAGAAAGGGGTTAAATAATATGAATTAAATTTGATTAGTATTGCGCCCTATGCCTCATTGTGCAACAGCGAGGTTCACGCTTTTTCGTTCGAAATCAGCACATCTAAATAGTGCTGATTGTACATAATGCCTAATATATTTCCGAAGGGATCAACTACAGAAGCCGTGATGAATCCCACGCCACGCTCTGTAGGTGCCTCATATTCTTTCGCTCCCATAGACAACAGCTTATTGAACGTTGCTGTTACATCATCAACATGCCAATACACGATAGCACCAGCTGGACCGGTCACTGTACCAACTGGTGCATAAAGGCTATCGATTAAACCTAGCTCATGTTGGTAGTCTCCAATGCGAAATTCGACATATCCTGGGCGTTCAAAGTATGGTTCGCTTCCTAATAGCTCAGCGTACCACTTTTTTGCAGCTGCTAAATCATCTGTCCAAAAACTAACTGTAGTTAGTCCTCGTAATGTTTGTGTATTGCTCATAATCGATTCCCTCCATAATGTTGAGTAATACTTCCTCAAACTAAATAAAATAACCCTCTCTGAATTACCTTTAATTCACATATTAATAACCCATTCTCTTATTCATATTCAAGAAAACGACCTTTTAATGGTATATCATGAATGGAACGATTTTTTTATAATTAAACGATATTATTGTGACTCAACCAGAGCAGTACATACAAACAAGGCAATTATTTTCTTTTTCATATTACGCCTCTTAATAAACCTTATTCTTTATTAAACTGAAAATCTACACGGTTCATTCGTTTTATTTCCTCAATTACTTTGCCAATCCCTTCTTCAATCTTTTCTTCTTTTACATTAGATACATTTAACTTTAACAATCTCTCTTTATGAAAGTTACTTAAATAATTTTTATCAATAGAATCTATCCTTATTTGACTCTTGCTTAAATTTTTAATAAATGTGTCCGTGACTATATTTCTTTTCAACTGTAAACAAGTATGTATCCCAATTGGATCTACTGTTCTATAAGTAAACAAATGTGGATTATCATTTTGAACACCTTCTACTACTGCCGCTAGTTTTTTTGACCTATTGTAGTAAGATGCTTTTATTTTATGTTTATGCCGATCAAACATTCCGCTCTTTATGTAAATTTCTAAAGCAGCTTGCGAGATCATAGGACTATCGATATCTAAAATCTTTTTATACTTATAAAAGGCATCCGCAATGGATGGCGGGAGGACTGCAACACCGACTCGCAAACCAGGAAAGATGATCTTCGAATAACTTTTTAAATATATAACATGGTTACAATTATCTTGACTGTAAAAAGGATCAACTTTTGAATCAGTTTCTAAATCTGCTAAATAGTCGTCTTCCACTATAAATACATTATATTTCTTCGCAAGTTGAATAATCTTTTCTCTCTCTTTTTTAGAATACGAAGTTCCAAGTGGATGATGAAATCTTGGAGTTGTATAAAAGAATTTAATTTTTTCTGTTCGGAATATCCGCTCTAGTTCATTTAAATCTAACCCTTCATGTGTACGTTTTATTCCGATCACAGGGATCTTATTTGTTTCTACATATTCAATATATAAATGGTAACTTGGCTGTTCAATTAGTATCGTTTCGTTTTCATTCGGAAATGGTATTGAAGTTAGTATAGCAAGTGCTTGCTGCACACCTGACGTTATAAATATATTATCTTCCTTCGTGAAAACTTGATAGTTTGCTAACTGTTTTTGCACAACCGAAATTAAAGATGGTAACCCTTTCGGTGTTCCGTATATAAACAAATCATTCTTATAGGTATCAATCGCTTTATTAATGCAATGCTGAAAATCTAAGTATGGAAAAACATCTGGATCTGGGGCCGAAGAAGCGAAATCAATAATCTCGTTACTTTCTACGTAACTTCCAGATTTCTTAACAACGTAATATCCACTTTGAGGTACAGAATAAATAATATGACGCTTTTCCAATTCATGTAGCGCTCGTATTACAGTCGCCTTATTACATTCATATTGTGTAACAAGCGACCGTATAGACGGTAATTTCTTTCCTTCTTTTATCTCACCATTTTGAATCATACTTTCTAAGTCGTTCAAAACATGTAAATACTTATACATCATTACACCTCCTATATTTTTTGTACCGGTACAGTTTGTATTTGTTCACATTGTAGCACTAGATCAGAAGGATTACTATGTACGTATACTGGCCAGTAAGAAATTAACTACTATGAGGTGAAATGATGAAAAATACAACAAAAGCATATATATCAGCATTACTCTATTCATTTATTATTGGATTTTCATTTATGTTTGTGAAACTAGCACTAACCATTACGAGTCCTCTTGATACTCTGGCTCACCGTTTTACAGTTGCCTTCATGGCAGCAAATATTCCGGTTATTTTCGGTTTTGTAAAGTTAAATATTTCATTCAAAAACATACTTGCACTTTTACCACTCGCAATATTTTATCCAGCACTATTCTTTGCTTTCCAAGCATTTGGATTAGTATATACAAGTTCTTCTGAAGCTGGAATTATACAAGCAGCTATTCCTATATTTACAATGATACTCGCTTCCTATTTTTTAAAAGAGTATACGAATACATGGCAAAAAACATCTGTATTTATTTCTGTCGTCGGTGTCATATATATTTATCATGAATGGTATAGGAGCTCATGAAACGAGCTTCATCGGCGTTATTCTCATTTTATTATCTGCTTGCTATAATGTGTTAGCTCGAAAAATGACAAAGAAATTCAAGCTAATGGATTTAACATACACAATGACAGCAATTGGTTTTATTACTTTTAATTTAATCGCTATCGTCAGCCATATAAACAAAGGTACAACAACTGTATACTTTAAGCCATTTACGAACAGCACATTTCTTATCTCCATTTTATATTTAGGATTACTATCATCCTTACTGACAGCATTATTATTAAACTATTCATTATCTTATATTGAAGCAGCCAAAATAAGTGTTTTTAGCAACTTATCTACACTTATTACCATTATCGCAGGCGTTGTATTCTTACACGAGCAAATTGCCTACTATCATATTGTCGGTACACTTATGATTGTTCTTGGAGTAATAGGCACAAATTTTCTAGGAAAAAAAGGAATCATAGCGAAAAAAAAGAATACCTCCTTGAGTAAATAAAAAGTGAGGGGTAAATAATGCAGAACTCTAATACGATCGATATCCGTAATATACATGAGCTAGAGAACGAATTGTCTACTTTATTAAGTAAACCCATTTCTTCAGGAGAAGATTTAGAAAATTGGCTGAAAATACAGTCGAAATTAATATGGGAAATCGAAGAACAATTAAGATCACACTATATTGACTTTCAATGTAATACAGATAACAAAGAAATAAAAGATATGTTTGAATATGATCAACAATATGTAAGACCTCTTTTGAAACGTTATCAAAATTCCTTTGATAATAAATATTTAGAGTCACCATTTCGAATGCAACTTGATCCAAAAACTTATAGCTTACTAGATAAAAAAATAAAAAATGCGCAAACATTATTTTGTGAAAAGAACATTGATTTAGAAGTAAAAGAAGACAAATTAGTAACCGAGTACTTCGAAATTACAGGCAGTTTGACTGCACTATGGGATGGCGAAGAAAAAACAATTACTGAACTACAGTCTTACTTACAAAATCCGAATCGTGATATACGAAAAAAAGCAAAAACGCTCATTTCTGAAAAATTCTTATCTGTTGAAAATAATTTACAACTTATTTTAAATGAATTAATTGCAATCCGTCACCAAAAGGCAAAAAACATTCAATTAGATAATTATCGTGATTATATGTTTAAAAAATATGAACGTTTTGATTATACGGCTGATGATTGCTATGAACTTGCAGAATCCGTTCGTAAATACGTTGTGCCACTTATTGATAATATATTTAATGAGAAAAAAGCTGAACTTCAAGTAGATACACTTCGTCCGTGGGATCTAAAAGCAGTCGCACTAAATCAAAAAGTATTAAAACCCATTGAAGACGAGAGTGATTTAATCGAAAAAAGTTCTCATATTTTACAAAAACTAGACCCAGAATTTTCTGCATTATTGAGCCGTATGCATAAAAATGATTGCTTAGATTTAGAAAGTCGTAAAGGAAAAGCACCTGGAGGATTTTGCGAACACTTACCTGCTTCTCAATTATCTTTTATTTTTATGAATCTCAATCATACACATTATGATGTTACTACTTTCCTCCATGAAATGGGCCATAGTATTCATAATGAATGTATGAAGCAGCTAAAGCTACAAAAATATTTAGAAATCCCTTCAGAATCAGCTGAGCTAGCCAGCATGACAATGGAATTGTTTTCGATGGAGTATTGGGATACATTTTATGAGAATACAGAAGAATTTATAAAAGCAAAATTAGATTTCTTTAAAGATATTGTTAAGTATTTACCACAAATGCTTATCGTTGATCAATTCCAACATTGGATGTATGAAAATCCAAATCATACTGCTAAAGAAAGAAATGAAAAATATTTAGAATTACATAACACTTACCAATCGAATGTGGTAAATATTGAAGGTTATGAAAACTGGATAGCAACTGGCTGGTTACCTGTACTACACATATTCGAAATACCATTCTATTATATCGAATATGCAATTGCGCAGCTTGGTGCATTGCATATGTATAAACAATATAAAGAGAATCCTAAACAAGCACTACAAAATTACAAACAAGCATTATCTATAGGTAGCTCTGAATCCTTACCAGAGGTATATGAAGCAGCTGGAATTCGTTTTGATTTTTCTAGTGAGACAATAAAAGAATTAATGGCATTTGTAGAAAAAGAATTAAATTTACTTGAACAAATATAAGTAAAAAAGATGCACCTATACTTTTAGGTGCATCTTTTTTACTGTATTCTCTTCTAATTAGTTTCAATTTTCATCTCGTTTTATTAATAAGCTCTATATATTGTAGGTCCCCATATCCTATTGTTGGAAAAAGATTAAACAACCTTTTTAATAACTCTTGTGTTGGTAAACCTTTATTTTTGGAGATATACTTTACTACTACATTATTTTCTTTTAGCATTTCTAAATATAAATCTATCGCCTGATACATTACAGGTAGTATCTCATGAGATGGCTTTTTATGATTTACTAGAACTTCATTGTAAACAGAAAAATAGTTCCCTAATTCAAGTTCAATTTGAATTACTTTAAATTCATCCTCTCTGAAGCTATTTAAGTATACTTTGCCCTTATAACCAGACTGTTCAAGGTAAGAAAGTACTGTAAGTAGATTCATTTGGCAAAACATATCTTCACCGAACCATAAAACAATACATTTATACTCTTTCTTAAAAAGATTTTCTAAAGGATGAATAACCTTTTTCGTATAATTTTCTACAGTACCTTGGTGCCCTTCTGCCCTTGTTTTAATAAACTCATCATCAAAAATCTGTGCAGTCGTCGCATTTACACACATAGCTTCATTAAATGGAGCGTAATCAGACTCCCCCATTAGTTTTTCACTTTTAAATTCTTCATACATAAATTGACCATTTAATATGTTTAGTACATCTTTATCAAACAGATTACTCTTCGCATTTCGTAACTGATCAACTTCAATTTTTCTAGAAAAATTCATTCTATCCCACTCCTTGCCATCATTGATTGAGAGTTTAATAAATGATTGAACCGGTATTTTGTTAAGTTGGAATTTTCCTGGTGTTATACCAAAAACAGTTTTAAATGCTCTACTATAAGCCTCTTGCGAAGAGTACCCGTAATCAAATGCGATATCAATTATCTTTCTATCATTCGTCAGATCTTCCGTTGATAAATACAATCTTCTAAGAAGAATATATCGTCTAATACTTATCCCTGTTACTTGATGAAATTTAAACGAACAGAAGTAAGGAGAATATCCCATATAATTAGATAATTTATCTAATGAAAACTTCTTTTTTAAATTGCCCTCAATCCATTCAATCATTAGCTGTATATGTTCATTCATTTATCCCCCTCCTCACTAAAAATTATAAGAAGTATCTACTTCTTTCTTTTGATATTTCTTGTGGTTTATAACATTAACCACTCTCTAGAACCTTTAAATATCATATGTAATTACTCATTTCATATTTTTTCAGCTATCTTATTTTGTTATACATTTACTTGAATTTCCAATAAAGTGAAACTTTAATCAGTGGGGAGTTTGTTCCTCCCCACTGATTATTATCCCATACTAATCGGGATTTTATGGGATAAATTTTTTTTAAAGGATTCTACCAAATAAAACACGAAATTTGTAAGTTAAGGAACTAGTAGTTTTGTGAGTGAAAAATTTATGTTTGGAAAGGAAGTTAAAATGAATAATATAGAAAAAGAGATACTTAAACTAATTAATAAACTATATCCATTGGATTTTATTGAAATGACACCAATAACAAATGAAATGTATCAATGTTTCACAGCACAGGGTACTTACTTCGTTAGAATTACAAACTATAAAACATATGAAGAGCAATTAGAAGAAGTTACATATACGAATTTTTTATATCAAAAGGGCTTAGGAGTCCCTCCAATAATACCTTCTTTAAAGGGGAATTTAGTAGAGAAAATAACATTAGACAAAGAAGTTTTTGCTGTATTATATAAAGCTGCTCCTGGTATACATTTACCAAGAAACGACTGGAATTCTAATGTATTTAAAAAGCTTGGTCAACAAATTGGAAAATTACATCGTATATCTAAAGACTTTGAAAGAATTCAACCGGTAGATCATATAAATGACTGGTATGAAAATGAAGAGTATAATTTTCTTAACTATATCCCTCAAGAAGAAACTTCTATAAGAGAAATTGCATCTGACGTTTTAGCTTCTATAAAGGAACTGCCAAAGAATCCTTCAAATTATGGCTTAATTCACGGAGATTTATGGTTAGAAAACATATTAGTCGAAAATAATTCAAATTTAACAATGATTGATTTTCAAGACTGTGAGAAACATTTTTATATATTCGATTTAGCAGTTCCAATCTATAGTGCGATAGAGTATTCATTCGTTGGGAATGGTAACATAGTTGACTATGAGAGTTCTATTACAAAAGCAATAGTTGAAGGATACAAAGAGGAAAATGATTTACCTAAAGAGATGCTAGACCAGCTACCATTGTTTACTAAATTAAAAGAGATATTCGAATATAGCTTAATGCATATGTATTGGGATAAAGAAGAATTAACTGAGGAAGAAGTACGGATAATGAATCTTTATAGAATGAAGATAGAAAATAAGTATACCTATATCAATATTTAAAAATGCTGTTGTTTAACTACAAGGAAACTTTAGTTAAACAACAGCATTTATTAATTAGCTACTAGACAACCTTTGTTTTATTACTTATAAATACTGATTCAATAATCTTTTCAAATACACTTCATTTTGCGGAGATATTTCCTCAGAAAATCTAGCTGCAATAATAATAGGAGCCCATTGAAAGATCTCATCTCTTGTTAGATCAGTATTATTGCAATATTTTTGTAAATACATTTCCGCTAATTCTATATAAGACTGCGCATACAATAAATATGTACGAAACACATCTGCGCGAATATCACCTGAACTAGCATCTACCCAATCTATAATATTCACATTCTTTTTACTCAAAATTAGATTAAATGGATGGAAATCCCCATGGCATAATCTATGTTCAAATTTGATTGAATGTAATTTATCCAATATATTTTCCTTTTGCTTTTCATCCAATTTATGTACAGATTTAATTTGACGCTCTAACCTTTCCCTCATTGATTCCATTTCATCCGTATTCACACGTCTATCATGAATCTTTTTTTGCTCATTAACACATAGGCCAATGTAATGCTCTGCTTTATTCAAATTATTAAGTAGAAGCTCACCAACACTTTCTCCTTCCGCATATTCCATAATAATAGCTTGTCTACCTTGTATCTCTGTAACTTCAAATACTTTAGGAACGTGTAAACCACATGAATATGCATACTTTTGTTTTTGTGCTTCGTATAGAGATTCTGTATTAGGGAGATATTCTTTAAACAATTTTACAACTTTATTATCACAAAGATAAATTTCAGCCGTATTTCCTTTGGCTATCGGATTTCCTAGATTCAATTCATTTCTCTCCTTACAGTAAATTAGAATAACACTTTATACTCCTAAATTCAGTGTAATTATCTGAAATCCTTTTCTTCATAAAAAATGCAAAAAACTTATCCCTACCTATAATTATATAGAAAGTGGTAAGTTTAATTTGCTAGGAATATCGGAACGAAACTCCGGTGTATGCCAAACAGAAAATGAATACCTTTGCTGAATAAACAATACTTCAGTATGTTTATTTTCAAATGGAACACCATTTTTCTTAAAGTTATTTTGGATATGTTGTAAAAACGCATGATCCGGTGTTCCGAATGAAACATGTACTTTCGGTGGTAAAGCTTTCATCGCGATTGGAATCCACGGTCGCTGCCACCAGGTTGCAACGATATATGCAGTGCCACCTATAACAAAGTTAAAAATATCCCCATCTTCCTTCGTTTTCATGTCTAGATTTGATTTCAACCATTCCGTAAATACAGGTACACTTTTAACCGGAAGACCAATTTCCCTTACGTATAAAATGCTTAACGGTGAATGCGGGACTAATACCTCTTCTTTAACATAACTATGTGCGATAATTTCGAGAAGATTTCCATCACCATCTTTAAAGTATAAATTGAATAGACCGTTCTCCTCACCAATTGTATTTCCATCTTTCCATTTCACAATGAGTAATCCAGAACCTTCAAGCCATCTTACTGTTTCATGAAATTTTGAATATGGAATCTCAAAGGCGAAATGCGCAGGTGCAATTGGTTCATATACTTCTTGAAAACTAATTGTTGTATACGGTGTTACTTCAAATTGAATAAATGATGCGGTTTCTTTTTTTATTGGAAAAGATAATATGTCTTTATAAACTTGTTTTACCCCTTCTATAGAAACCGTTTGTAGTTTTATATCTGATATATGTGTAATCACGTTACATTCCCCCTTGTTTCTTATTATCTATTCTTATTGTATTACACTTATAAATAGATAAAATCAAACCGAAGGATGGATTTTTTATATAAAAACTACAACTTTAGTATGAATATGTTAGCTCCAATTACTTTTTATTTCCTCTATAACAACTTCTGGTTTATCCCAATGCAGCAAATGTGTAGTGTCAGGAATTACTTTTACTATACTGTCAGTTTTCTCTGCATTCTTTTCCACAAAAAAAGCTGATTTTTTTTAAGAAGATCAGCTTTTACGTTAAAATACACTATGATTTAACAGCAATAATCATAAACCTTTTTGAATTCGTACGAATACCTTTTTCAGAACTATTAGTGTCAATGAACTTTTGTAAAATATTAAAATCCTCTTCTTTTTCTCCAAATCTAGGAATAATAGGCGTATGTTTTAATAAGAAAATGAGATCCTCAGGAGTACTGTAATAATCAGTAACATCATATTCACGTACTTGTACGAGTTCAAATCCTGCACTAATAAGTTCACCCATATACTTATCTTTTAACGTACCATCTCTTTCACCTAAACATTGCCCTCTACCAAATGCTTCTTTAAGATTTAATTTATCATGTTCGCTAACTTGTTGTGTTAAGAAAAAAGCACCTTTTTTTATTACTTTTGCCAATTCAGATGCTACAAACGGCGCATGACAACTTGAAGCAATATCAAAATGAGCATGCGGAAACGTTAAAGCTTCAGAATCCATTTGAAGAAATTCAACGTTTTGTACACCTGCTTTATTCAAATTAGAATATGCTGTTTTGATCATTCCATTAGAATTATCTATCCCAATCAGTGATGCAGCTGAAGATGCTATGTTAAGTATATTTTCTCCTCCACCTGTACCAACATCAAGTAAAATATGTGATGGTTTACATCTTTCTTGCACTTCGCCATAAAAGTCCCAAGTGTCACCTACAGTCTCACATTTTAGCTTACTAAAATCCCAACCGTTTTCACTTCCCACTTTATCATAAAAGTTTTTGTACTCTAATTCATTCATTTTATTATTTCCCCTTTACAAAAATGTATTAAATGTTTATGATGATCCTCGAAATAGACTCAAAGTTGATATTTTCGTAAATCTCCTTTTTTATCTGGTACGCATTTTTTCAGCCCCGAACAACTAGTTACTTCGAAAGATACACCATTTCATCTATATCACCTCATCTAGAAGACTGCATATACAATAACCTATAACACTATTTAATTATATATTATAAAATACAAATTATTAAAACGATATGTTTCGACACATCACATTTAATTTACATAATAATATTATAGTTTATTTTTATCGATATATTCTAAATGTCCTCTTCCCCAACCACACATACTATCTAAAACAGTACTAACTGTTTTTCCATGCTCAGTTAAGCTATATTCCACTTTAGGTGGTATTTCTTGATAAATTTCGCGTTTTATTAGTTGATCTTGTTCTAATTCACGAAGCTGCTTCGCTAATGTTCCTTGAGAAATGTCTGGTATTAATCGCTTTAATTCACCAAACCGTTTCGTTCCATCTGTTAATAATATAAATAAAATGAGTTGTTTCCATTTACCTCCGATTATTTGTAATGTTGCTATTACCCCTTTTAATTTCGGTTCCTCTAAATTCATTTTCCTCACCACTCCTCCCAGTAATTTTTTATATTATGTATCCATACAACAAGCGATTAGTACGAAATTCGCGGCTAAGTACATTTAAAGTGCGTACTTTTCAGTAGTCATTTTTTAACGAATAATAAAATTAACACAACTTATTTTAAATCTTATATTAAGGGAGATGTTTAATCATGTCTATTACTGCATTAAAAGATAAACATATCGTTATCATTGGTGGAAGTTCTGGTATTGGATTAGCAACAGCAAAACAAGCAATCGAACAAGGCGCACATGTTATTATTGCAGGACGCTCGGAAGAAAAATTAAAAGTTGCTCGAGAAGTAATAAATAACAACCATCTTCAAACATATGTATTGGATAACCAAGATAAAAACCAATTACAAGATTTTTTCAAGAGAGTTGGGAATTTTAATCATTTATTCACACCAGGAGCCTCTTACACACTTGGACCAATAACTGCTACGGATGATATCGCCGAAAGCAGCTTTATCGGAAAGTTTTGGCCACAATATTATGCCGTAAAATATGCAATTCCTTTTCTCTCAAACTCTGGATCTATCGTATTAATGTCCGGTGCATTTAGTCAACGGCCACTTAAAGGAGCGCCTGCTTACGGAGCTTGTAATGGCGCTATTGAAAGTTTAGGAAAAGCTTTAGCTGTTGAATTAGCTCCAATTAGAGTTAATGTTGTTTCTCCTGGAACGATACGAAGGGAAAATGAACAAAACGAAAATAGACTAGCTGCTTATGAAGCTTATAAATCCCTTTCTCTTGTACAGAGACCTGGGCATAATGATGAAATTGCGCATACTGTACTATATTTAATGCAAAATAGTTTTTCTACAGGTAATGTATTATTTCCTGATGGAGGATACACTTACCATTAAATTATTTAAAACAAAAGCCACTTATTAAGGTGGCTTTTTGTTGCTAATCTAGAAACTGCTGAAGTAATACAGGATCCTTTTTTAAAAGTTCTGCTAAAAACAAAAGTTGAGAGATACATGCAATTGTGAAATTGAAACAAGAAAGAGTGGTAATCTGTCTTGATATTTACGGGCAAATTTATGATAAAGAAAAAAAGGCATAATTTATATGCCTTTTTCTTTATCATTATTTAATTGGATATGACATCTCTGTAACACAATTATTTTTCTCTATAAATTATCTACCTCAAAGCTCAACTTTAGCTTAACATTTATTATATGAGAGTTAACCATTTTTAATGATTAAAATAACAATTAAATATGTTATTTTTACATAATTAAAACCATGCATTTTCATCCTTATAACTAATTAATTTAATCGTTATACTAGTTATTCCGTTTAATTATTTGTCTCCAGACATTCATAAACTGCCATCATTTCTCGCTTATTCAACTCACGAATTCGATTAAATATTAGAATGTCTGCAACATCCTCAGTTCGTAAACTTTCATCCACAACATCACTAACTTTTCCAGTTAACCATGTTTGTACATCTATGCCATCAACAATTTCTTTAAGCCCTTCATCATTAATACCACTTGCATTACAAGTTATACATGGAATTGTTAATTTAAACACGCCATCATGTAGATTATCTTCGGTTATAACTTTTTTTCCGTTACAGAATGGGCAGGGGTTGCTTTTTTTTATTTTATTAATTTGGGTAACTAATTTTTTATAACCAAATGCTTCATACACATATGTTAATTTTTTATATTTTCCATTTGTGAAATACTTATCTATGATAGTTTCTCTTGTTTCATTGATATTTTGGAAATCACAAATAGTCACCTTATTATTATTGCTGATTGATTCGATATTACCTTTAATTTCGCCCCAGAATGGTAAAACATTTTGTAACACCATTTCATAGTTTGAAAAGCTTGCTTGTTCTAATTCAAACATTTTCAGTGCGACTTGTGTTTTCCTAGGCAGTAAAGAGACATCTTCTGTCATAATCATATTGTCACCTACGATAGATTTCAATTTGATGAGTACAGGTAAATCTCCTACAATTTTTATTATTTCATTAAGCGGCTGATTGATAATTTCACGAATATCTGTATCTCCAAATTTAAGCGGTTTATGATGATTTAAAACCGTCCCCTTACAAATTGGACATGTCATCATTTCTTTAGAAGACTTAATTTCTTCTTTAATTGCTGCTTTAGAAATAACAATATATCCACCGATGATTGTATTAAATCCTACCCATGTTCTACGTGTCTTGCCTTTCTTATCATAAAATGACTTATCAAAATAGCCGTACCAAAATGTATGTTTTTCTTCCTCAGACATACCATTATAGCTCTTTGACAAATCATGACCAAGCTCATTTTTAATTTTTTCAAATAGAAATTCCATTTTTTCATATTGATAAAATTTTAATACTTTCATGATTTCAGGACCGAATAGACCATCCCAAAATGGAACATTTTTATCTTGAATTGTAATTTCTTTATCAAAAACTTCAATTTGAAGACGTCCCGAACATGATGGGCAATGATTATCCTGAGAATAGAAATCGAAGCTTCTCGTATCTTTATTAGTCGGATGAGCAGCTACAATATGATTGATCAATCCACCAATTTCATATAAGAAACTATATTGACTATACAAATGTCTTTCGAGATCAATAGCAACAACAGGTGCAATTGTATCAGATTCGTATTCACCGTAAATTAAACGAGCCATTGATGATAAGCTTTTTAATATGCCACCCTTATAGATGTTTTCTGAATTTTTAAAATAATCAATATGATTTTCTTCTAAATAATTAATTCCATTTTGTTGATTCAGTGTTGAAGAAATATGTATTTGCTCAGCATTATTCAGACTGCTTTTTTGACGATAATAATCCTCATGACTTACTACATCAAGATGCTCTATAGATTCAAGCTGTCTTTTTCCAAAATCGACAATATAATCAGAGCTTTCTAACATGTAACTATTATGTTCAATCATAATGATAGAGACTGATTCATCTTGCAATATCCCTCTAACACTATCTATAAATTGATTTAAAATATTTTGCGATAAACCTTTTGATGGCTCATCAAAAATAAACAATGTATATGGATTTCTTGTTTTTGCAAATAACTCAGAAACTAAATGAACACATTGAAACTCACCCGTTGATAATGTTTGTGTTTTTCGTTCTAATGTTAAATAGCCCAGTCCTAATTTGATTAGTAGGCTCAAGCGTTTATACGCAATATCTTCATTTGGAATTTCATCAATAATATCCTCAATTGAGCGCTCAAAAATATCATCAATTTCTTCACTATACTTTGTCAGTTTCTTTTTAATATCTAGGAAAGTTGCTACAGTTGATCGACTTGTAATCGATTGGTTTCGATCTTGCCCTACCATAACTAGTTTATCTTTTGGATATCGATTCAAGAAATCTGTAGCTAAACACTCATTGACAAGTGTAGATTTCCCGCATCCAGACTCTCCTGTAACAGTTACAAGTCTATTTTTAGGAATCTGAAACTCAGTCATTTGGATATTTCGGCAATTTAATTCATGGAATGTATAATATTCTGTTGGCATTTCGTAATTTCGTTCCGATAGTATTGGCTTTGGCCTTGGTGATTCTTTTACGATTTTTCCACCATATTTTCCACTACCAGGTCCGAAGAACATTTGCTTATCCGTTGTATCCAGTACTGTATCTGAATGATCAATGAGCCAAATTTGATTTTTACACCCTAATTTTTTGATCTCTTCTAATATTTGTAATAATGTTTCGTGATCAAGCCCCACGGAAATCTCATCAATAATAATTACAGCATTTTCACTTACTGCCATGAATTCAGCTAAGTAAAGTCGTGTTAATTCTCCACCTGACAACGTACCCATAATTCGATTTAATGTTAAATAACCAATGTTCATATTAACTATATTTTGCAGTATATGTTGTTTTGCTTCGCTAATATTTAATTCTTCTGCTAATGAAAGAATAGATTCAACACTTAAATCGTTAATATCTGAAATTGTATGTGGTTTAGCGAACAAATCAAATACATGTTGTTCAATTTCCTCACTATAACGTTTCCCCTTACATTTTTTACACTCAATATTTTTAGTAGTACCACGCCCTTTACAGCCAGCACACCAACCTAATTGATTATTAAATGAAAAGACTTCAGGAGAAAGATTAAATTCTTCCGCTAGTTTTTCACGAATCTCTTTAAAAACACCTGTATGAGTACCAATCGTCGAACGCGGATTGGAAGAAATTGATGATTTCCCTAAAAATAGTACTAAAGGCATTTCTTCCATTTTAATTGCACTAAAATTAGTTTCCATAATATTAGGAAATAAATATTGATATTCAGCCTTTGGCAATAAGGAAACTAGACGCTTCTTTGATTCTTCACCAATTGTTTGACAAAGAGTTGTTTTTCCAGATCCAGATAAACCAGCAATACCAAGTGATTTATTAAATGGAATGACAGTATCAAGTTTATTTATGTTATTAGCAATTAATTGATTTACTTTCATATTAACCTCTATTCTTATTTTTCCACAAAATCATTTTTATAATATAATAATTATATAATGAATATTATTTATTATACAATTACCCTCTCACTCCATGAATCTTATCCTTGTATCTTTCAAACCATTGTTGCCATTCACTTTTAGAAAATTCTTTCTCTTCCCCTTCTAAAACGGAAGAAAAAAGATCTAAACAAATATGCCAACCAGCTATATCTTTCGGTGTATGATCAGTTAATTCATGAATGTATTCTTTAAGAAGTAAAAGAGAACCATTTTCCTCTTTATGTATTTCAAATCGGACACGATCTTTATCCCATGTGAATTCAAGTACTGAATTTAGTTGGCACTCTAATATATCAATATTTAAAAATGAACCATCCATCATGTCAAATTTTATAATTCCACCTGTTTTAAGGTTTTCAATTTGTAAATTGGACATCCACTTTTTTAACTTATTATTATCTGTTAATACAGACCAAACTTCTTCTATCGAATATGAAAAATAACGGTCAAATTGTACTACGTATTCATTACCCCGTTTACCTATTACAGCTAACATTATTAATTAACCTCCTCTTCACCAAAACGAATATACGTTCTATTTTTATTTTACATGATTTCATTTAAAAAAGATATCTCTATTACCCCCATACTAGTTTAAGACTTTTTTGTTACCTCCAAAATTGATTGACTTATTATATATGAGAGCTCTAATCTGGTTGACCATGCTTTTATTGGATCCATAATATTATCTTGGTTAAGCTTGTTCACATATTTTAAACCGTCCACTGCCATGTAACCAATATTAAAATCTGTAAAAGTATTTATAATCATTGGCCATTCTCCATCAGTCATTCTACATTTAGAATATTTTATTATGTGATTTATTGCTCGTTTTGATAGCGCACATGAACCAGCTGTAATATCTACTTCTTTCCCTAATTGTAATGACATAATTTTATTTGATACTGTTTCTGTAACTTGCCATTCTTCAGGATGCGTTTGAAAAGCTGTTTCCGTTCTCCCAATGATTAAATAATCTACATCCACTATATTCTGAATGAAAGAATTAAGCTCAGCTGGATATTCTTTGATCCAAGTTAGTAAACGATCAAAGTCACAATAATGATAGTAATCATGATCATAGTTACTAACAAAATGCAGAGAATCCCTACGTGCACTTCCTACCCCTGATTTTTCTACTATGTTTATATGAAAGTTACATTCCTCCAGTTCTTTTACAATCTCTCTTGGAGTTACATTACTAATTGTTATACATTTTTCGTCATAATTTAAATTTAACAGTTCCTCTTTTAATTCTTTTATTGCAGCTAATAATCCCCCTGTTGGATCATGAGTAATGCATGTTAATGCTACTTGTTTTACAAGTTTCATACTATATTTTCCTCCCTCTGACAAATTAAAAAGCAGAAAGAATACTTTCTGCGCATTTTATAATAAATAATATATTTTGTATGTTCAATTTAACTCGTATTATATAATTTTAAGAATCTCTGTTATGTTGTTCCCTCATAAAAAAACGCCGCTGCGACTCATGAAATTATAGTACTAGCACCTGCTTTAGTTGAATGACTTAACGTTTAATTGCATCAACAATTAGCGATGGAAAACCAAGTTTATCGCCTCTATTTCTAGAATCATACTTTTTCGAACGGAAAATAACACCATCGTTTGCATCCCATTCATTGTAATAAAATTGACCATTTTCATCACAATATTCAAGTAAAACTACCTCAAATCCAGCAATTTCAAACATTTTCGTTAATGTTTTATAATTATGAACAATTTTATGACTTGCTGCTGGGTGATCTTTCGGACCAGGCCCGCCTATTTGAACTATATTTTGATATGCTTCATCTCGGAAAAACGCATCAGGAACACCGCACCGAATATGCCCTGCTGGCTTTAAAAATTTATAACAAATTTCAGCTGCTTTTACACCTTCTTCAAACGTAAGGTGTTCCCATACATGCTCTGCTAAAATAGCTGAAATGGAATTGTATTCAAATCTTTCTGCCCAAGTGGTATTGTCTAGTAAATTAAGTTCATCTTCTTGAGTTTGAATCCAACCTGGATTATTATTAAATACTCCAGCTCCGACTACTACTTTAATTTCGTTTTGCTTAATTGCCATCACTTTCACCTCATAAATCTTTTAATGTATTAACATATTCTATGTTTACTATATATTTTCCTTTTTCAACTAAAGTGCCAGTTAGCTCAATAAGATATGTGACAAGACTTCTGTTATTTTTACTTATCCTCCCACATACAGCAAAAACGTCTATAGTGCAAAATAAAAAGCGAAAGGAATAATTCCTTCCGCTTTTTATAGCAATAAATACATTTCATATTGTGCTAAAGAATTCTTTTCAAATCCAGATTTCTTTAAAAACCCTTCCAGTAAATTGTTGTTTGGAAACCCAATTGATAAACTTGATAACTTTAATTCTTCACTTGCTATCTGTAATAATTTCGTCCCAACACCAATATTTCTATAGTCTTTGTCTATGAAAATAAAACTAATTTTTCCTTGTTCATTTACACATACAGAACCTTTTATATCACTATCAACATATGCACCGTAAAATGTATGATTTGTTTTTTCGATATAATCAATATCATTTTGCCAATTTATATGGAAGTTTAACCATTTCTGAATTTCAACTTTAAATGTTGGAAATTCTAATTGTTTTACTTCAATATTTTTATTACTTTTATTCATTATTTCAGTTAAATCATTTAGATTATAATAAGAAAGATCATATACTTTTTCATAACCTAATTTTTTATAAAATTGAATCGCACGATCGTTTCCTACAATAACTTCAAGAAAAAGCTGCTTACATTTATTTTGTGTTGCTTCTTCTTTATGTAACTCAAATAACTTTTGACTTACACCAATGCCGCGAAACTCTGGATGAACCGCTAATGTTCCGCAGCGCATTGTTTTTATACTTTCATATACCTTAATACCACCAAGTATTACGCCAACACATTTGTCACCGTCTAAAGCAAGAAAGGAGTGTTCCAGTGAATTCCCTTCTGGTCCAAAAAACCTTTTTATAAAGTCTTCTTTTGAAACATCCATTTTAATAATATAATCTGAAAATCCATCCTTAAAAGCTTCATATACCAAATCTATACTGACTTCACTACATCTTTTGTATTGAATCATATAAATATAATCCTCCGCTATGATTTGTTATAAACTACATTCAAACACATGAAACGCATTCCCTTCACCATATCCATCCTTTATTTCATGAACAAAAATTTGACTAAATCCATTAGCAATAAGTATATTTTCAAACTCTTTTAAATCATATAGTCTTATAGGAAAATCCATAATCTCAGTTTCTTCAATTTTCTCATCATGAACGACTTCATATTTCAGTATAATATTTAAAAGTTTTTGCGCCTTATCATATGACACTTTTCTATACTCAACAATTAATTCATTATTAATTTCTTTTCTATTTGTCTCTATCCAATCTAGAATTTGTTCTGTATCACTTCCACCTTGTACAATTGTTAGAAGCAATTTTCCATTTTCCTTTAAGTTTTTTTCATATTTTGAAGACTAATTTCTACTAAATTATCAGGTAACAGTGAAAATGAACCTATAGGAATCATAATAAGATCATATTTTTTATCACTATGGTATTCTTCTATTCTCCCTAGTGACACAACCGGTTTTAAGTTTAATTTTTCCGCTTTCTGCTTACACACTTTAAGCATGTCTTCTGAAAGGTCGAATCCTTCTATATTCACACCATTTTGTATAAAAGGAATTAGCATTCTACCATTTCCGCACATTGGTTCTAACACTTTCATGTTTTTGTCTTTTGCAAAAGAAAGATAAAAATCCAATTCTTTTCCACTCGCAATTGATTTATCACTTTCATATATCTTTGTACAAAATTCTCCATAATACGTATGCAATAATAATTCACCTCTTAATTTGAAATGAGTGGGATATTTCCCCTCTTGTTATCTATTGTTAACTACAGTAATCTCATAAACACGTAAAAAAGCAATTAAATGCTCACACGCTCTTTCGCATGCTAACATTTTAAAGATTTTTTGTTCTTCTTTCGTTTTATCATTCGCTTGATCCGAAGCAGCTTTTAAACATAAAAATGGTTTTTTATTTATATGACATACGTAAGCGAAAGCAGCTACTTCTTGATCAACCGCCAATGCTCCGTATACAGTATGAAGTAAATATCTCATTTCTGAACTACGTATACGTTGATCCCCAGATAAGAATGTACCGAAGTGAACCGGATCATAAGAACGTGTTTTTTTTATTCTTCTTACAAGTGCTTTTGTCGTTTCAATAGGTGCTGTTCTACCGTTATATAAATTAAAAACATCTTCTCCTGATCCAGCAGCAGTAACATCATGTTGTATTGCGTTGAGCGCAACTACAATATGACCATTTTTTACCTTATTTGATAAACTTCCGCATATCCCTGTCATAAACAACTCATCCGGCTGAAATTCACTAATTAATAATTGCACACAACTAGCACAACTTACTTTACCAACACCTGTTACAACTGATATCACTTCTAATTCATTAATAAAATGAAAATGAAATTCCCAAGCTGCTATCTTCTCTACACGCTCACTTGGATAATGTTGATGCAAATACGTAAGTTCTGGTTCCCATGCGGATACGATGGCAATACGTTTCATTACACGCTTCACTTCCCCTATTGTCATTTAAATAAGCTATCTATACTTTCTCGTTCATAATCTGGTATCCACTCTTTATACGGATCATATAAATCCCGTATCATTTCTTTATTCTTCGCGATCACTTCACATCCTCTATCATCATAAATAAACATGATTATATCCTTTGTTACATTTATAAAAAATACATCTGGATATGAAATTTCTATTTTTCGTCCTAGGTGTGGACGTAGGTCAGGAAAATCCTCATGATTAACAGCTTCAATAAGCGGTTCATATTTAATATCTCCCGCAAAACATTGTAAAGAAAATTGATATGTACAATATAAGTCAGCTTCTTCATCTTCAAATAGAAAAGGGAATGTTTCTTGTCTTATATGAAACTTTAAATCCTTCTTTTTAATAAATCTATTGTATACATTTATTTTCTGCGAATTTTTTATATTTTCCTGTTTAAATCGATAAACATTTGTGACTAAAAAGACGGTATCTTCTTTTGAAAATATATCTTTAAATAGACTTTTATTATACCTATATAGTTGTGTGAAATATTCCATATTATACGTGTTACCATCTTCTTTGAATTGATATTTATCTTTCCCAAAATCAAAATGAAGATGATTTTCCCACTGAAAGTATATGGACGGTACTAATGTAACTCCTGGGAATGTTTGATTCATATATTCTTTTAATTTCATTTTTATACCCTTTCTACTCTACAATTTCTTTTAAATGCCAATATGCTTCTTCTAGCCACGGGTGTATGACTTTTAATGTATCTTTTCTTTCCCACAAATATGAAATATATACAAAAGCAGCATGTTCTAAAGAGTTTCCTAAAACTTTTTTTACATTTATTAAATATGGAGGTGTCCCTATTTGATCCCATTCTAATTTATCAGCAACAAATAGTACTAAATCCATCTTTGTAGCATTTTTACGCAAAGTAGTGTGGTAACAGATAGCATTTAAAACTTCTTCGTCCTCTATTTTAAATATCTCTTTTGCAATTACTCTCGATAATTTTTGATGAATAATCATTGGAAATTCTCGTTCTTCTTGTAATATTTCTATTCCAAATTTTTCAGCAACTGCAATCCGCTCCTCGTTCGGAAAGATTGCACTAATATCATGTAAACACCCTGCAATCGCTGCTTTTTCTTCATCTTCATAAAATATTTTCGCAATTTTTCTTGCCTCATTTGCCACACGAATTGAATGTTTATATGTAAATTCTTTATTGTATTTTAATAGAGAAGCTTTAATATCATTTTCTATTTTTCCAGTCGGAGTAAATGAATATATATCATAGCAAGTCCCCCTTATAACTAACTTTCAATATAACGTGAAATTTAAATATCCTTCTTATTTTGTATTCGTTTTAATTGTGTTAATTCCTTTTTAATACGTTACGTGAAATTTTATGTAGAAACTTTACTACAAAATACATAAATGTTTGATATTATAGTAATGTTGATGATTCGCAAGGAAAGGAACTATATGATGAATAAAAACATATTAATTATTGATGATGATAAAGATATTGTAGAATTACTCGCTGTTTATTTGCGAAATGAAGGTTATAACATTTATAAAGCTTATGATGGTGATGAAGCATTACAAATGATATCTACATATGAAGTTGACCTTATGATTTTGGATATTATGATGCCAAAACGAAATGGATTAGAAGTTTGTCAAGAAGTGCGTGAAAATAATACTGTACCTATTCTTATGCTTAGTGCAAAAGCTGAAGATATGGATAAAATATTAGGACTTATGACCGGTGCAGATGATTATATGATTAAACCGTTTAATCCTCTAGAATTAGTTGCTAGAGTGAAAGCATTGTTACGTAGATCATCTTTCCAAAACGCTGCCACACCAAAGAATGAAGATGGTATTATTCGCATTCGTACAGTTGAAATTCATAAACATAATCATACGGTTAAAGTAAATGGTGAATATATTAAGCTCACCTCTATCGAATTTGATATTTTATATTTACTTGCGAGTAATACTGGAAGAGTATTTAGCTCTGAAGAGATATTCGAACGCGTTTGGAATGAAGACGGTTATGGTTCTAATAAAACGGTAATGGTCCATATTAGTAATTTACGCGATAAACTTGAAACCGTAATGAATGGTGAAAAACTAATTCATACGGTTTGGGGAGTAGGATATAAAATTGAGAAATGAAGCATTTGATATATTAAAAGATATACCAAAGTGGAAGCTTATTTTTTGGCTTTTATTAGCTATCACTCTTACACCTATTACCGAATTAATTATATTTCGCCTCGTAACGAGTGTAATTGAGAGTTCACTTACTCTAAGCGAACTAGGTAAAGAATTCATTCGAATTTTTGGTTATGAAAAGTATAGAGGGATAAAGGAATCTTTATGGATGATGATCGTTTCTTATTTGTTTTTATTTTCTATTTTCTCATCCTATCTTTACATTTTTTATCGTCATGAAAGAAAGCTTTACTATGAAACTTGTATCAAAAAAATGATTGAAGAAATTCGATATATTGCGAGTGGAAACTTTAATCATAAAGTTTCTATTGTACAGCATAATTATTTAGAAGAATTAGCAACTGGCGTTAATCAAATTGTTGAACAGTTAAAAGTATCAATTGATGAAGAAAGACAGGCGGAACAAGCAAAAAGCGAACTAATTACAAATGTATCACATGACTTACGAACGCCTCTTACATCTATAGTTGGATATGTGAATTTAATTCATCATGATAATTATAGAGATGAAGTGGAATTGCGTCATTATATACAAGTCATATACGATAAAGTAACCCGTCTCAACGCATTAATGAATGATTTGTTTGAATATACACGTGTTCAAAATAAAGAGTTAAGTTTAAATTCTGTTCCTATTGATATTGTAGAATTGCTTGGACAATTAACTGTCCAATTTCGGATACAGCTTCAAGAAGCTAATATTGAATGTCGCCCTTCTTTCCCATCTCAAAAGCTAATGGTACTCGCTGATGGGGATAAATTAGTACGTGTGTTTGAAAACCTAATCATAAACGCTATTACTTATGGAAATGATGGAAATCATATTGATATTACAGCTTACGAAGACAATCATACGATTGCAATTGATATAACAAATTACGGACAGGCTATCCCAAGTACTGATTTACCTCATGTTTTTGAACGTTTTTATCGCGTAGAAAAATCACGATCGACAAACACCGGTGGATCAGGGCTCGGATTAGCAATTGCAAAAAGTATTGTCGAACTGCATAAAGGAACAATTGAAGTATATAGTGATGATGAAAAGACAACTTTCACTGTAAAATTACTTCCATATAAATGTTAATATGGCATATTTTTAGGTTCAATTTCTTATCTAATAAGAAATTGAACCTTTAATTTTCCATCAAAATCCAAAATTTAAGAATTCCTTAAAATTCTTTAGAAATTCTTTACCTTTTCTTTCTTACTAATTAAGCATTCCTTCTTACAATAATATTATTGATGTAATTGTAGGAGGATCGCGTATGCAATTTTTTAAAAAAATAACAATTTTATTATTATCTTTTCTTATTACTGTACTTATCGTTTTATATTTTTATCTTTATGTAAATGGTCCAACTATTCGAGCTAAATCAGCTATTTTAATAGATACTAATTCTGGTGAAATTGTTTATAAAAAAAATGAACGTACTCCTATTCAGTCGGCCACTTTATCTAAATTAATGACAGAATATATTGTAATGGAACAACTTCATGATGGCAAAATACAATTAGATGAATCTGTGAAAATTAGAAACGAAGTTTTTCAAACAGAAACAAGTCCGATCCAAGTAACATCAAAGGATAACACTACCGTTCGTGACTTACTTCATGCTTTGCTTTTAACCGGAAATAATCGTTCTGCGCTTGCACTTGCAGAACACATTGCTGGAAATGAAGATAATTTTACATCGTTAATGAATGAAAAAGCAAAGCAACTAAAGTTATCACAACAATCTCCATTTTTAAATTCAACCGGAATAAATAGTGAAAAGAATAGACAATCAATTACTACAGCAATAGACGCAGCCGAAATAGCTGCACAATTAATAAAAGACTATCCAGATGTATTAAATATTACTAAACAAACCTCTTATCGATTTACCTTCAAAGATGTTCAAGTTTTCAACACAAATAAAATGATTTATTCTCTTAATAAAAACATTAAATTAAAAGATGTTGATGGCTTACAATCTAGTTTGTCAACTAACGGTAATTACAGTTTTGTTAGTACCGCAAAACAAGGAGACACACGTTTTATTTCTGTAGTATTAGACGCCAATGAAGAAAACACCGCTTTTGTTGAAACAAAAAAGTTACTTCAATACGGTTTTGAACCTACCTCATATTCTGCACTCCAAGCTTTCAAAGACACTATTACATCTTGGACCATTTTACTTCAGTTTAAAAATTTAATCATACAAACAGTAATAATCTTTTTAATCATTACGATCCTAATGTTTTTACATATACGTCAGAAAAAATCCGAGGACTTTAACTAACCGTTCTCTTTTATATAAAAAACCGACTTGCATTTAGCAAGTCGGTTTCTCAATCTACAATCCTCTTCCAATTAAATTCGCTGAAACGGGCTGAAGATTTAATTCTCTCACCCATATTGATAGCTGACCTATATGATGAATTTCATGTACAATAACATGTCGTAACACTTCACCATACTTATACTCTTTATCTGTCCATGAAACTTTTAATATTTTATTCTCTAAGTCTTCTGTCCACGATCGTAGAAATCCCTCTAAATCCTTGTTATACAAATCAGATAACGCTTTCAGTTTTTGGATTGATTGATAATCCTTAAATTGCGGCTCATCTACTTCCTTTCCTTTCAAATCACAAATCCAGCTATACTCAACATCTACGATATGAAATAGTGTTTCTAAAATACTCCCAACACCTCCAACACGTTTGCGAAGCAATTCCTCCTCTGTAAGCTGTTCACACCACTTAAACCAATCTTCTCGTACTTGCCAATTATATTGAAATAAAGTGTACACATTTATCTCCCACCTACCCCAAGGATCCACTTAACAGCATCTATAATATAATGTGGAGCATCCTTTTGAATATAGTGACCGCTATGTTCTGCAATTATAAATTTATTATTGGTTGATAATTGTAATAATTCTTCTTGCAATTGTAACCATTTCAGTTGTGCATCTGCTGAATAAAAATCTTTTTTTCCAGCAGCTAACACGACAAGTGGAATATCACTCATTGATTTACAATGTCTATCTGCTTCATCTAGACTAAACATAAACTCTTCATATGAACTTTCATATATAAATTGCTTATAGTAAGCTTCTTGAAATTCTGGAGGCATTATTGGTAAAAAATCTTCTTTATAATTTTCTGGTGTCGAATCAACTAAAACTACTCCCATCGTATCTTCAGGATAAAAAGTCGTAAATAAACGTATATTTATACCCCCAAAGGAATGTCCTATAAAAATATAGGGTGGCTTAGGCTGTAATTGTTTTAAGCAAGCTCTTAATTCTTTTACCATTTCAGAACTAATACGCCGTTTGGAACTCTTCCCACTTTTTCCTAATCCAGCTCTATCATATGTAAGTACCGTACCATATTCCGTCAGCCCTTCCGCAATACGATCCCATGCCTTTGAATAATCACCATAACCTGCTTCCATTATAATAACAGGGTGCTTCTTCTTTCCTTGGAATATTTTCGTAAATATTTTAAAGGCATTAACCTGTACATATTCCTCTATACATTTAACCATTCACAATCACTTCTCTTCGATTAAGTTCCTCTATTATTTGATCAATTATTTCACTTATAGATAAAGATCCATCCAATACAATATCCGAATTCGGCTTAACAGTATGAATTGCCTCTAAATAAGCTTTTCTCGCATGTGTCATATAATGTTTCAAATTATTATGTATTTCACCCATTGTATCTTCTTTAAAATCTCTCAAAATTCTTCTAGCCATCGCAATATCTAAAGGTGTATCGATAAATATAGTTATATCAATGAATTGCCCTATTTCTCTATTTAAGTATGCAAAAGGATAATCTACAATAATATAATCTAAACTACTATCTTGTATAGAACGCTGAATATCATTCATTAGCGGTGTAAGTACCCATTCATCGTAATTAGCTCCATCATCAATCCATTTACAAATATCAACAGGACAGTTATCAAAATCATAACTATCAAAATATAGAGCCTTTGAGTTTTTCAACTCATGAGCTAAACCTTCTGTAATTGTCGTTTTCCCTCCCCCTGAAACAGCTGCAATTGTAATTATTTTTGTTTTTTTATTCACGATTCCCACCAAACCCCTTTTTGTTAACATAATATAATTATAAAATACTATTATTTATTGTTCCATTCATATTCTAACATGCTCATTTCCCATAAATTCCAATACGTTTCTCCTACTTTTTTTGACTCTCTTAATAAACCTTCTTTTACAAAACCTATTTTTTCGTAACAAGAAATAGCTGACTTATTAAAGTCATAAACACCAAGAGTTACTCTATGTAGTTTTAATTCTTCAAAAGCAATACGAAGTACGGCTTTCATCATATGTTTCCCTATAGAACGCCCTCTCATTTTCGTATCGCCAACTAACACTTTTCCAACCCTTGCAGACTTATTTATATTGTCTATTTGCCCAAGTGAAATATGACCAATAACTTCTTCAGTCTCTTCATCTATTACTGTGAAAGAGAGTGTATTTGCACTTTCTATATATTTCTCTAATTGTTGTTCATTTAAAGGATATGTAAATGCATTTCCCGACCATTGTATTAAAAATTCTTCGGAATTAATCCAATTTATTAATTGTTTAAAATCGGATCTTTTAAAGGTCTCTAGTTTAATCACTCCGATTCTCCTTTCATATACCATTCTTTATAGCCTCAAACTTATTTCTATATAAAGAATATATTCTCCTTTTATACGAAATTGAAATAAAGCCATTCTTATGAATGGCTTTACAAAAAACAGCATAATCATGCTGTTTTCCTATGTCAACAATAGTTCAATCGCTTCAATTTTACAAACAGAAATAATTACCGTAACTACCCCAGCACTATTAGCAAGCTTTACAACATCACAAGTTACTGAAGAAACCGTTCCTGCATAATTATTTCCTACTGTAGTAATGCGCACTGCTCTGTTTACTAATTTTTTAAGTTCATCTCTAATTCCTTGTACACAGCAACAATCGCATTTTTTATTTTGTTCTTCTTGTTCTTTTTTACATTCTTCGAAAGCATCCCAACAATCATCCTGTTTACATGTACACTTCTTTTTACAATTATTAAATCGAGAACCCAAAACCTCACCCCCTAATCCTTTCTATTAGTAAAGTATGTCCACAAGCTTAAAAGTGTAAGAGACAAACACATAGAAAGGAAAAAACTAACAATTGTATTAGACATTCTTTTCTTTATTAACTAAAAAAACAGACCTCTAACAATTAGAAGCTTGTTTAATGAGGGAAATTGGATTTAATTCTGCTGAATTTAAAGTGTAGACAACCTTTTATAAGTCAGCTCCTTTAAGAGTCACCAGCTTTTCCTATTACTTCACATATACATAGGCTTTTTTTGCAGTAATATAGTATCTTTTTCCTTTGCTGTTGTGAAATATACATTTAGAAAAGCGTACTCCAAAAATAGATATTATTTAAAATCATAACGTTTCCTTCAACAAGTGTTTGTTGATTAATATCATAACCAGTAGTTCTCTCAACTATCTCTTGAAAATTAGCATAGTTTGTATGAATTCTATATCTAGTAGAAAGCACTTTATCATATAAAGGTAAAATAATAGGTTAATAAACAAGCCATTCTTTTACTAAATCATAGAATAGTATGAATCCTATTGAAGGGAGGTATAAAAGAATGTCCTGGAATAATGATTGCTGGAGTTCTAAGAAAAAGCATTGTTGTGATGACTGGTGGAAATCTAAAGAAAAGAATCATTGTGATGATGATTGGTGGAAATCTAAAGAAAAGAATCATTGTGATGATGATTGGAGTTCTAAACGAAATAAGTGTCGTTGTAAATGTTTCTTTATTTGTTGTCATTGTAAAAGAAAAAATTGGTAATATTTTTAATATCAATTTAAGGGAAAGAATATGTCTTTTGTGACCGATAAATACTAGAATGTAGTATACAAAAAGCTGACTAAGTATAGTCAGCTTTTTGTCAATGAACACGTAAAGATTTATTTTAATATAGTTCTTATTAGAAAAAGATTATTTTATATAGATTACTATAAGCATCCATACAGCCAAGGCGCCAATGATAGCGAGTGCTATACGTGTAGATAGAACCCTTAATTCAAAGTCTGTTTTCTTGGAGGGTTCAGGATATACAATTATGTAGATTCCCTTTAATAATGCAAGCCATGCAATAACCGTTAGGAACCCCTGCCAGTTGAATACCCATACATTATGTAGGATTACAGTACCTAACCCTAGGAAAATCGATAGAAAACCGTACGTAATACCAAATCCTCTGTCTTCAACAACTAATTTTTTTAATTCACGTAGTACTGATGGCCGTACGAAAAGTATTCCCGATACGATAACCGTTATCCATCCCCAAAACAATCCTAAAAAAACACTAGTTTCCATCATTAGTTCACTCCCCTCAATTATTTATATTTCAGATATCCCCCCTTTTAGAACAATTCCAACACCTATATATAGGCTAAATCCTGCTCTTTTTTCATACAAACATGGCATTTTCAATGCCCATCTTTAATCAACATATTTCTCTACGAAATGAAATTTTTATATAATTAATCATCATCTATCCGAATCAACCGAAGTCACTATGTACTATTACCGTACACTTTTTCATAGTTTAAAGCTAACATGCACCGAAGCCAATCTAATGATTTATTTGCCTTTTCACTAGCCTCTAAAATTTTACCCACTGTAATAAAATGATCACCTTGATCCAATGTATACTCGCTTATCCCATGGAATCACCATTATTCCCCGCCCTATTAAAATAGCTTTTTTGTTTCAAATGATGCCCTCATTAATTTGAACGGATTTATCAGTATTTTCACCGAAAAATTCATGATATCGTTAATTAGTCGAGTACGTCATTACTTGATGATTACCCTTAGGAGCCCTGCAGACAATCGGGGTTTCTTTTATTTAAATACTGATTTTGTTTAAACTTTACAAAACTCACCTATATTAATAAAATATCTTCTAAAATTCCTATTGAACATTTATAATACTTTTAAACGGTTTAAATTCTACAATCAGTAATGGAGGCATTTTGATGGGAAACATCCCAAAAGTATCATCACAACAATCAAATCCTAAGATACCCTCACAGCAAGTGAACCCTAACACCCAACAAGGTAATAATAAAAAAACAAGACGCCGTATTATAACTACTTTGGCTTTTATATTACCTGTAATTTTTGTCCTTCAATATTCTCTTAATAACCAACAAGAAATGATTAAAGAAAAACAAATCGCGGTTAATACGGAGCAACAAAAATTATCTTCTTTAAAGAAGGATGGTCATACCCTTAAAAATGATGTTAAAGTTTTAACAGGTAGTGAAGAAGAAATTTTAAAATTCGCAAGGAAACTGTATGGGTTTTCCAAACCGAATGAAACTATATTTCAAATAACTGAATAAAATTACACTGCATTATCCAAAAGGCGATTGAAGATAATCGCCTTTTTATATTTAATTTCTAAAGTAATCATACTAATCTCTCTTTCTATCAAATAACTATTTTATTTAAATTATTAAAATACAACCGCTTGTCCATTTCACTTTGCTCTATCATTACATTTACTATTAGTAATACGATTTTAAGAGGTGATATATAATGGACGAGTTTTTATCTTTTGCTGCACTTAATCCGGGTTCTATTGGACCTACACTTCCACCTGTTCCACCCTTTCAATTCCCTACCGGTCCTACCGGTTCTACTGGATCAATCGGTTCAACCGGATCAACTGGACCAACTGGACCAACTGGACCAACTGGACCAACTGGACCAACTGGACCAACTGGACCAACTGGATTTAATCTTCCTGCTGGGCCTGCATCTATTACCTTGACTTCTAACGAAACCACAGCATGTGTATCCACTCAAGGAAATAATACTTTATTTTTTTCGGGTCAAGTATTAGTAAACGGTAGTCCTACTCCAGGAGTAGTAGTCAGTTTTTCATTTAGTAACCCTTCTCTTGCTTTCGTGGTTCCTCTTGCTGTCATTACCAATGCTTCAGGCAACTTTACCGCTGTATTTCTAGCCGCTAATGGGCCTGGAACAGTAACTGTTACTGCTTCACTTCTTGATTCTCCTGGAACAATGGCAAACGTCACTATTACCATTGTGAATTGTCCATAATGGTTTTATTTTTAAGGACTAAGCAATTTCTGATAAGATGAGCACTGATTTACAGTGCTCATCTTATCATTGGGATGTTCCTTTCAAATGAAATTTCGTAGCATCCAACGAATGGGATTTAGTTACCACTAATTGAAATGTTCAAGTAACCTCCATTCATTATCTGTTGTCCTTTTTGAAAGGACTTGTTCCGTATAACAGGTCCTATTTAATCTACACCCTACTAAAATAATGCTTTTATTAAGAACTAATGATCTTTATATTTCTTAAGCTTGTCATCACAAGTAATTTTTATAATTAGTTAAATTCTCAATATAGTTTGTGTATATAATTCCATTCAAAGCTACATAATACCCACGTAACTATTTAAAAAGACATCGTTTTTATATCTACGTTCAAAAAGGAGCTACATAACATGGATAAGAAAAATCTATTAAATCAACAACTTGATTATGTATCATCGGATGCGCTGAATACTCTTAGTAAAGCCCATGAGCAAATGCAAGAAAAATCTCAGCAGGCACATAATTCAAACAAAAAGGACAGTACTCAAGCTTTACATGGCGAAGATTTACCAATTTCAGATGTATATAGAACAACGAACAAACAGTAAATTTAAAAGGGAAAAATCTTAAGAACGATTGAACTTAATTCTTTTCCCTTTTCCTATTTAAATAACATTTTTATATGAAACGCGTACACATTTTTGACACATCCACTATCACAATCTCCTAAAAATTCGTGATAATATTAATTTGTCGGATACGCCAAATTTCGACATTGAACGACAAAATTATCTCCCTTATTGAATCCCTGTCCCCCAGGGATTTCTCCTTTTATTCATTACTTTTTTCTTCACTAAATTTTCATTCTTAACAGAATTCAATCACTCCATTAAATAGACAGCCACAGTATCCTATTTTGATAAAAACTAAAAACAAACAGACATACTTAACACTAATAGTAGATTTTTTAATTTCAAATTTACTTTTTCTCTCGTATCTTTTTGTAAACATTAAAAATGAGCTCTATGTAAATAGAGCTCATTTTTAATGTTATAGTTTGCTAGACTGTAGTCCTTGAATAAAGGGTACTACTTCAGGATTTACTAGTGACGATAAATCGCCTAACTCTTTTCCTAAGTAAGCTGCTTTAATAACACGTCGCATTACTTTAGAATTACGTGTTTTTGGTAAATCCTCCACAACGTGAATATCTTTTGGACATAATGCTTTTCCGATATGAGAATTTACTAAACTCATTAATTCTTTCTTTAATTCTGCTGTAAATATTACACCGTCTCGTAATACTATAAAGCAATGACAAACCTCGCCTTTAACATCGTCAGGTACACCAATTGCAGCTGCTTCTATTACCCTATTATGTTTCACAAGAATAGATTCATATTCAGCAGGCCCAATACGTTTTCCAGCAATGTTTAACGTATCATCTGAACGACCTGTAATGATATATTGTTCACCGTCATAAATGACCCAGTCACCATGAACCCACTTATCTTCAAAACGTGACCAGTAAGTGTTTACATAACGCTCATCATCTTCCCAGAAACTCTTCGTCATCCCTACCCAAGGTTTCTCTAAGCATAATTCTCCAACTTCATCTCGGATTGGCTTACCTTTGTCATCGAGTACAACCGCTGCCATTCCTGGTAAAGATGCGTTAAAACTAATCGGTGCAATTGGTTTAATAAGGACGTTCCCGAAAATCCCACCTGAAATTTCAGTTCCGCCTGAATAGTTACAAATTGGGACGTTCCCTTTTCCAACCGTTTCAAACAGCCACATCCAAGGGTCTGGATTCCAAGGTTCTCCTGTTGATGCGAATACTTCTAAACTCTTGAGTGAATGTTTATTTACATATTCATCGCCTTTAGCCATTAACGCACGGATTAATGTTGGTGAAATACCTAGGTGAGTAATTTCATATTTATCGACTGTCTCCCATAAGCGGTCTGATTCTGGGAAGTCTGGAACACCTTCGTACATAACCATCGTTGCTCCATTAATAAGAGAGCCAAATAGTAAAAATGGTCCCATCATCCAGCCCATATCAGTTACCCATAATACACGGTCACCTTGTTTTATATTCATTCCAAATCCTGCATCAAATGCAGATTTTAGCGGGAAACCAGCATGCGTATGTACTGTTCCTTTCGGCTTACCAGTCGTTCCTGATGTATAAATGAGCATTAATGGATCATCACTATGCATTTCTTCAGCATGTATAAATGGTTTTTCTTTTTCTAACGTACTCCATGAATAATCATAATTATGCGGTGTAAAATCATTTCCTGCATGACGAACAATTACCACTTTTTCAACAGTTGGACAATGTTCACAAGCTTTATCTACTTCATCTTTTAAAGAAACAATTTTCCCGCGGCGTGAAAAGCCATCTGCAGTAATAATCATCTTTGAACCAGCTGCTTGTACACGTGTCATTACTGCATCCGAAGCAAAACCTGAGAATATTGGTGAAATAATCGCTCCAATTTTCATTACTGCTAACATAGCAACAACTGTTTCAGGAATCATTGGCATGTAAATTGTTACACGATCACCTTTTTCAATACCAGCATGTTTCAAACCGTTGGCAACACGGCTTACCCAGCTGTCAAGCTCTTCATATGTAAATGATTTCGAAGTTCCATTTTCCCCTTCATACATGAGTGCTGCCTGTGTTTTCGTTTTATCGTCTGCAAGCCAGCGAGATAAAGCAGATTCTACAACGTTACAAGTACCCCCAGTGTACCACTGTGCAAACGGTGTACCATTTTCTAAATCTAACACTTCTGTATATGGTTCCATCCACTGATAACCAACTGCTTTCTCAGCTTCTCCCCAAAACCACGCTGTTTCTTCAATTGATTTATTATAAAAGGCTTCGTAATCTTCATAACCTAATGATTTCATCCAACTAAATAATCTCGTTTTTTCTTTATATTCTTCTGTTGGAAACCAAACTGCTTGTTTCAATGTTTTCCCCTCCTTGACTTATTGAACAAGAAAGCCCTTAATAGGGCTTTTAAACTGGATATACAGGATGTTTACGATCCGTGAATACTTGATATTTACTCATATACATTTCGAATCGTCCTTTTAACTCTTCACGTAAATTGTTTGGATGAACAATACCATCAATCACCATCTCTGATGCTAAATGATAAATATCAATATCTTTCTTATACTCTTCACGTTTTTCAGCAATGAAGCTTGCACGCTCTTCTTCTGGTAAAGCTGCAATCTTATTTGCATATACAGCATTAACCGCTGCCTCTGGACCCATTACTGCAATAGAAGCTGTCGGTAATGCTAAGCAGCAATCTGGTTCAAATGCTGGACCTGCCATTGCATATAAACCTGCACCGTATGCTTTACGAACAACGATAGAAATTTTCGGTACAGTTGCTTCACTCATTGCAGAAATCATTTTTGCACCGTGACGAATAATTCCGGCACGTTCTACTTTTGTACCGATCATAAATCCAGGTACATCTGCAAGGAATAATAATGGAATATGGTATGCATCGCATAAATTAATAAACTTTGCTGCTTTATCAGCTGAATCATGGAATAAAACGCCGCCCTTCATACGCGGCTGATTTGCAATAATGCCAATTGGCTTACCGTCAATACGAGCTAAACCTGTAATTAGTTCTTGAGCAAATAATTTTTTAACTTCAAAGAAAGAACCTTCATCAATAATTCTGTTAATGAGATCTTTCATATTGAAAGGAGCGTTTTGATTTTCTGGAATGATTTGTTCTAACGTTTTATCGAACTGTTTCGGCTCTTGAGGTGTAATCAATGGAGTCTTTTCTAAATAGTTACTTGGGAAATAAGAAATATATTGTCTTGCTTGCGTAATTGCATCTTCTTCTGTTTTACATAAAACATCTCCGCATCCTGATACTGAGCAATGCATACGAGCTCCGCCCATTTCTTCTAAAGTTACCTTTTCGCCAATAACCATTTCGGCCATACGAGGAGATCCTAAATACATAGATGCATTTCCTTCAACCATCATAACAACATCACAAAATGCTGGAATATATGCGCCACCAGCTGCCGAAGGTCCAAATAATAAACAAATTTGCGGAACTTTACCTGATAATTTCACTTGATTATAAAAGATTCTTCCTGCGCCGCGGCGTCCAGGGAACATTTCTACTTGATCCGTAATACGTGCACCAGCAGAGTCAACTAAATAAAACAATGGCACACGTAATTTTTCAGCCGTTTCTTGAATACGTAAAATCTTTTCAACTGTACGTGATCCCCATGATCCGGCCTTTACAGTTGAATCATTTGCCATTACGCACGCAGTACGACCATGTATTTTACCAGTTGCAGTTACAACTCCATCAGCTGGTAATCCTGTTTGTTCACAATTTGCAAATAGTGCATCTTCCACATATTCGCCGTTATCAAATAGAAGAGCTAAACGATCTCGAACAAAAAGTTTTCCTTTTGCTTTGTTTTGTTCATGATATTTCGGTGCCCCGCCTTGCTTAATTGTTTCAACTCGTTCTTCAAATGAATTAGATTGTTGTTTTTGATCTAACATATTTACTCCCCCTTATACATTGGTTTGCGTTTTTCCTTGAATGCCTGTAATCCTTCTAATCTATCTTTCGTATGGATTACGCCCTCATACGCCTGTTTTTCCATTTGTAATCCGGTATGTAAATCTACTTGAATACCATTTGAAATAGCTTCTTTTGCTAATCGAACAGCAATTGGACCATTATTAGCAATCCGATCTGCAATTTCAATTGCTTTCTCTTCTAGTAAATCAGCTGGTACTACGAATTCTACTAAACCATATTCTTTCGCTTCTTGCGCCGAAATACGTCTTCCTGTATAAATTAATTCTTTCGCTCTACCGACTCCGATTAATCTCGGTAAACGCTGCGTACCACCTGCTCCAGGTATAATTGCAAGAGAAGTTTCAGTAAGACCTAGACTTGCAGTGTCAGAAGCAATTCTAAAATCACAAGCTAAGCTTAATTCAGTACCTCCACCAAGTGCGATTCCATTAATAGCAGCAATAACTGGTTGTGGTAATTGTTCCACCATCTCCATAGTAGAACGAATCATACCCACAGCATGGCGAACTTGTTCTTCATTCATATTGGCACGCTCTTTTAAATCAGCACCAGCGCAAAACGCTTTTTCGCCAACTCCTGTTAAAATAACTACGCGCGTATTTGATTCTTCGTTTATTTGAGTTAATATATTTTGTAATTCTTCTAATAATGCCAAAGATAATGAGTTTGATTGCCTTTCACGATTTAACGAAATCTTTACAACATGCGGTGTTACATAATCAACTGAAATGTTTTGTAATTGTAGCATCTTCTCACCTACTTATCGTTTTATGTTGAAGCGCTCTATACACATGACTCGGTAATTGGATATTTAACTTACTTTGAATAAACTGACTAGCTCTCAATAACTTTTCTTCATCAATATTAGTTTGGACTCCCAGCTTATGGAGCATATGTACTAAATCATCAGTAGCAACATTCCCCGATGCTCCTGGTGCATAAGGACACCCTCCGAGCCCACCACAAGAACTATCAAACGTTGTAATACCATGTTCTAAAGACTTAACTACATTTGCCAGTGCCATTCCATACGTATTATGAAAATGCATTGCAAACTGTGAAGCATCATACTTCTTTAATAAATATTCTAATACTTGATCTACTTGTAATGGATTCGCTACACCAATCGTGTCACCAAGAGAGATTTCATAAATACCGTATGAAAATAGTTGATTACATAATTCATCAACTGCTGTGGCACTTATATCCCCTTCATAAGGACAACCAAATACAGTAGAAACATAACCCCTTACCTTTTTACCTGCGAACGTTGCCTGTTTTGTTATATCTTCAATTACAACTAATGCTTCTTTAATTGATTTATTAATATTACTTTTATTATGAGATTCACTTGCTGATAAAAAAACATTCACCTCATCTACATTTTGCAAAAAAGCTCGTTCCAAACCATTTTGATTTGGAACAAGCGCTGCATATGTAACATTCGGATCCCTTTTCAGCTCAGAAAACACATCATTTGCATCTGCTAATGCAGGAACCCATTTAGGGTGAACGAATGAGGAAACTTCAACGTACGATAATCCCGCTTCTGTAAGTAGTTGAATCCATTTTACTTTATCTTTTGTGCCAACAATCTTTTTTTCATTTTGTAAGCCATCACGTGGCCCGACTTCTTTAATGACAGCAAAATTAGGTAGTTTCAATTCGCTTCCCCCTATATCTCCCTATTCAATTTCTAATAATACATCTCCTTCATTTACAAAATCGCCTTCTTGCACATTAATTTTCATAACTGTGCCAGCTTCTTCTGAAATGATTGGAATTTCCATTTTCATAGATTCCAAAATGACGACATCCTGCTCTTCCTCTACTGTGTCTCCTATTCCTACAACAATTTTCCAAACATTTCCTGCCATCGATGCATATACTTTCGTCATCATTTTTTCCCCCTTAATATTCATAAATCTTATTTTTTAACAAGTTGTTTCGTTACGAAACCTGTTGTATAAATACCACTTTTGAACACATCGTCTTCCAATACTTGTAGGAGCATTGGTGTATTCGTTTTAATACCTTCTACTTTTAACTCTTGCAGCGCATCCTGTAATTTTGAAATCGCTTCTTCACGAGTTTCACCATGAGCGATTACTTTCGCAATCATTGGATCATAGAAAGGTGCAATCGTTACTTGATTCTCCAAAAAGTGATCAATACGTACATTTGTCGGTAACGTTAGATCTGTAATTTTCCCAGGTGATGGGAAGAAAGTTTTTGGGTCTTCTGCATAAATACGAGCCTCGATGGCATGACCACTACGTTTTACATCATCTTGTGTAAATGATAGCTTCTCACCATATGCGATAAGTAGTTGTTGTTCTACAAGATCTAAACCAGTAATTTCTTCTGTAACTGGATGCTCTACTTGTAATCTCGTATTCATCTCTAAGAAATAGAAGTTCTTCTGATCATCTACAAGAAATTCAACTGTACCGGCATTCGTATAACCAAGGGCTTTAGCAGCCTGTACCGCAACTTCTCCCATTGCTTTTCGTGTACCTTCATCTAAAAATGGTGAAGGTGCTTCTTCAATTACTTTTTGATTTCGGCGCTGCACTGAACATTCACGCTCCCATAAATACACTGTGTTACCATGTGTATCTGCTAAAAGCTGAATTTCAATATGATGTGCATCTGCAATATAGCGCTCTAAATACATTTCTCCATTACCAAAGAAGTTTTGCGCTCTTGTCTTATTACTTTCAAATGCTTTGGTGAGCGTTTGCTCAGTTTCCATCAACTGCATTCCAATGCCCCCGCCGCCCGCGGATGCCTTCAGCATTAATGGATAACCAATTTGTTTTGCAATTTCAATTGCCTCCTCAGCAGTTTCAATATTTGTAGTAATACCTGGAACTACTGGTACATCTGCTGCTTGCATTGCTATACGTGACTCAATTTTACTTCCCATCTTCGTAATGATTTCTTCTGAAGGACCAATAAATACAATTCCTTCTTCTTTACAGCGAATTGGAAAAGATGGATTCTCTGATAATAATCCGTATCCTGGATGGATTGCTTCAACTTTTGACTTCTTAGCTATTTCTATAATTTTTTCAAGGTTTAAATAGCTTTCTTGGACACGCGGGCCGCCTACTAAGTAAGATTCATTTGCCATTTTTACATGAAGGGCATTTTCATCAGCCTCAGAATAAATAGCAACAGTGCGAATGCCAAGTTTTTGACAAGTTTTTATAATGCGAACTGCGATTTCCCCGCGATTAGCAATTAATATTTTTTGAAACATAGTGATTCCTCCTTTTTATCTACATCCTAAATGTCTTGCAATTACGAGACGTTGAATTTCAGAAGTACCTTCACCAATTTCTAACAGTTTTGCATCACGAATATGTCGTTCAACTTCATATTCACGCATATAGCCATATCCACCATGAATTTGTACTGCATGATTCGCTATACGACTTGCTGCTTCAGATGCAAACAGTTTTGCCATAGCCGCTTCTTTACCGAAAGGTTTATCATTATCTTTTAACCAAGCTGCTTTATGTACTAAATTACGCGCTAATTCCACTTCAGTCGCCATATCAGCTAATTTAAATTGAATCGCTTGGAAATTAGAAATCGTTTTTCCAAATTGTTGACGTTCTTTCGCATATTGCAGAGCACGTTCAAATGCAGATTGTGCAATACCTACTGCTAATGCCGCAATTGAAATACGTCCTCCATCAAGTGTATATAAGAATTGTTTAAATCCTTTATTAACATCACCAAGAATATTTTCTTTCGGTACACGTACACCATCAAGTACGATTTCACAAGTATTAGAAGCGCGAACACCCATCTTATCGTAAGGACTTGTAATCGTTAATCCTTCACTTGTAGTCGGTACGATAAATGCAGAAATACGTTTTCTACCATTGTCTTCAACACCGTTGATAGCGGTTACAATAATTGTATTTGCGTACTCTGCGTTTGTAATCCAGCACTTTTCACCACTAATTACATACTCATCGCCATCTAAAATAGCTTTCGTTTGAGTGCCCCCTGCATCAGATCCAGCGTTCGGCTCTGTTAATCCGAAAGCACCTAATGTTTTACCTGATGCCATTGGAACTAAATACTTTTGTTTTTGTTCTTCTGTACCGAAATAATAAATTGGAGAAGCACCTAATGAAATTGTTGCAGCATAGCTTAAACCAGTACCACCACAAGCACGACCAATTTCTTCAACTGCTAGTGCGTACGATACAGTATCGCCACCTGAACCTCCATACTCTTCCGGGAATGGGATGCCTAATAATCCTAGTTCACCCATTTTTTGAAATGTTTCATATGGGAATTCCGCAGTTTTGTCATAATATACAGCTTTCGGTGCGATTTCCTTTTCAGCAAAGTCACGTACCATTTCTTTAATCATTTGTTTTTCGCGAGTTAGAGTAAATTCCATTACGCTACACACCCCTTATCGAATATTGAGTTTCGACAGCGTGCGAGTTACTACTACAAACATTACTTATTAAAAGACACGAATATTAGTTAGACAATTGCTATAATTCTGTCATAACTTAATTTTAAAACAGATTCTGTACCAATGCACAAAAAAATTCCTACATTGTTCTACAACAACATAGGATGTTTTGTGTCGAAATATGTATTATTTTGTTTAATAATCTCTATCTTTTTCCGAATCAGAAATTATCACTATCGTTTCTGAGAATATTTCGAAATATGTTTTTTAATAATACTTTTCATCAAACCGCTAAGTGTTTTTCACTTTCCTGCATATTTATGAAATACCTCAGCAAATGCTCATGCTATTTTTAAACTGTGTTTTATAATACCTGAAAATATGCTCACATACATTTCAATTTGATATATATAGCGGCGTATGCATTAATAACTAATAAAAGATCCTCTCATGATTTTCAAATACTACCTTTAACGTTAGTAACATTGCATCCTAATTTTTTATCCTTCACTTTGTTATGTGCCATAAATAAAGATCTTTAATCAAGTTATAAGTTTAAATGGCATTCATATTTCAATTAATTTCTAACGTTTTAAAATGTGCGATTGTTAAAAGACTTTTAAAGAAATGTTCCCGAATAATAAAATTCGACAATCTCTTTTCTTAATCACATAATTTTAACGTTTAATTTAATCAATTTTTTCGTTTTTATTTCATGTCGTGTAAAATTACCTTTATCAACTCGACTATTATCTAAAAATCAATCCAATTAAATTCATAAACTGTGCGTATACTTACTCCTGCTTTTCTGCTAGAAAACTATCAATGATTTCGTTTTGGAAGGCCATAAAGTCCGCTACTTTTCAGGTCACTCCAAAGCGTTGTCCGATTCACATCGAGTTCTTACGTTAATTCATCCTGTAGCCTATTGTTATGTTTTTTTGTCTTAGTTCTTTTAACTTAGCCAATATTAAGTTACGCTCCTCTTCTGAAATAGAAAAAAAGCAATCGATTATATATCGATTGCTTTGAATTTCGTGTATCTTTTGTAGTTCTTATTGAAAGTCTGTATTAAACAACTAGATTCACCACTAATCCAGCATGATCAGATGGCCGAAGAGCCGTTATCGTTATATCAGCGTTTGAATTCAGGTTTTCTAGAAGGATTAGCGGTAGGTGTGTATTAGCCCGTCCCAACAGCAATTCGTTCCTTTATGCAACTTGAGCAATCGGAAAATTTCACATAATTTATTTCATTACCTCCGTGGCGTTAGTCCATATAATATAAATTGAATCGTATTTTCAATTTCCACTTCATCATCCCATTTCTCTTCAGGCAATAATAAAAACCTCGTTAAGAGAAATCCTAGTACAGCTGATAAAGTAAGACGTAATACGGAAGATGGGGGAAGTTCAATAATTTCCCCTTCTTCTTGAAACTTTACAATTAACTTTTTAAAATGTGAAAGCAGTTCTGTTTCTACTAATTGTTGTATTTCACTTTTTAGTTCCGGCTGAAATGGTACTTCTTGAATCAATATTTTTATCATTGGAAAGTGCTTTTTGGCAAATTCAAATCTATTATGAATTACTACTCTTAAAAGTCCTTCATACGATTTATAATCCTTTTTAAATATCTCTTTTGCAAAAGCTTGTATGAAAAATGGCGCAGCGAACTTTGTTAAAGTCGGCATTACGACTGCAAACAATAAATCTTTTTTCGTTTTATAGTAGCGGAAGATTGTTCCTTCCGCTACACCCGCACGCTTTGCAATTTCACTCGTTGAAGTTGAGGCGTATCCTTTTTCTCCAAACATATCAACAGCTGCCTCTAATATACGCATTTGACGTTGATTACGTTTATCAGTATTCGTTGCGGCAACTAATTCTTCCAGCCAATCCTTCTTCATTTATAATGCTCCTTTTTGTCTTCATTATATTCTGCGATGTTTCTTTAAAGCAAATACATTTCCTACTGCAAATAATAGTGAAAAAAGAAGTAAAACAGTAAGATCTAAAGCAATTTCTGTAAATCCTTGATTCCGAATCATTACTTGTCTCATTGCGTCAGCACCATACGTGAGTGGAAATAATTTACCTAACATTTGCAACCACTTATTCATGGATTCCATTGGAAACAATCCAGAAAAGAAGACTTGAGGTACAATTACAAGCGGTATAAACTGAATCATTTGAAATTCATTATTTGCGTATGCCGATAAAAATGTACCTAATGTTAATGCAGTTAAAGAAAGCATACATGTTATAAGTAGCGTTAGCCATATTGAGCCAGCTACATATAAATCTAAAATATAAACTGAAAAACTTACAATAATAATAGATTGTATAAATGCAAAGATTCCAAAACCAATAATATATCCTACAACTATTTCCCATCTTCTCACCGGCGTGGACAATAATCTCTCTAATGTGCCACTTAACCGTTCTCTTACAAAAGAAACTCCCGACAATATAAATACAAAGAAAAATGTAAAGAAACCAATTAATACGGGACCGAGCCCATCAAACATCGTAATGTCTTTAGAGCCATGTAAGTAATTCACTTCAGGCTTCATAACTGATACATCATTCTTTTCTGTACTCTTTTGCAACACTTGGAGTACAGCACGATTTTTTGAAGAATCACTGCCTTCTAACAGAAGATTCATTTTCCCATTCTCTAAATAAATTACTGCATCTACCTTTTGTTTTTCTAACTCAGAAATTGCTTTCTCTTTCCCGTATTCATAAATTGAGGCTTCTTGGTTTTTCATCGTTTTTACTATAGGAGCAGGCACATCGACTACAGCGATATGCGGTGTATAGTCTTTTTGTGTAAATATTAGCGACAATAACCAAAGTAATAACATTGGTGCCCCAAACATCATTGCTAAAGAACGTTTATCTCGAAAAAATTGACGGATGATTCGGATGACTACACCATTGACTCTCATGATTCAATCACTCCTTCTAACATAAAGACATCTTCAATTCGTCCTGATGATGTTTGTTTTTTTAATTCCTCAGGTGTACCAATCGCAACTAACTTCCCTTCTCTAATTAGCCCTAGACGTTCGCAAAACTCTGCTTCATCCATAATGTGCGTTGTTACAATAATAGTTGTCCCTTTCTTTTTAAGATCATAAAACTTTTCCCAAATCGATTTTCGAAGAAGTGGATCAATCCCAACTGTTGGCTCATCTAAAATCAATATTTCTGGTTCATGTAGGAGTGCTATCGCCAATGATAAACGTTTTTTCATTCCACCTGAAAATTGCTGTACTTGCATTTTCATATGCTCGGATAATTGCACAAGTTCAAAAACTTCTACAATTCTCTCTTTCTTACGCTTACCTTTTAACCCATACATCGTTGCAATAAAATCTGCATTTTCATATGCCGATAGTTCTTCATATAATGCATCAGCCTGAGCCATATAACCAATTTTTTTCATGCCATTTAAATTAGGCATGTTTGTATTAAAAACAATTACATTTCCTGTAGTTGACTCATTAATACCTGCAATCATTTTAATGAGTGTTGTTTTCCCTGATCCGGAAGGTCCAACCAATCCAAAAATTTCTGCTTTTTCTACTTGCAACGAAAGGTTATGCAAAACTTCTTTTTTTCCAAAACTTTTTGATACATCTCGTAAAATAATTGAAGATTGTTGCACTAAAAATCCCCCTTTTCTATAAAATGAGTGAGTACTCACTTTTATTTTACTCTCGAATTATTATATGTCAAACTTTACAAATAAATATTTTTCTGTTATTTACTAAAACAATGAAACAGAGTCGACATTAGAATACCTTTTCTGAAAGTCGACTCTGTTTCATTGTAAATTATTCGATTTTAGTTATGTTTTTAAATTTAAATACCTTCTAATTCTAGCAACATCTAATGAATATTCGATAACTATTTGCTGTATTGGTAATATAACCGTTTCCGGATATAAATGTGCATATTGTAACGTTTCTGCATACTTTTCTAACCGTTTTTCTAAATACTTTACAATTTGCTCAGGATGACTTACTAATAAAGACTTACTATAATAATGAATTTGCTCCTCAATCGCCGTATATTCCTCAATTTCAAATTCTTTATGCATTTGTACACCCCTTTATATTTTTAATATCGTTTAATAATAACTATTTTAACTCGACTAATTTTTAAGTTTTTTGATTATTTACACTATAACAAACTCAATAGGTCAAATTTTGTTACTTTATGTAACGTGGAAAAATTTTAACAAAATTGTAATGGAAACTTGTACTGAAGAAAATTTAGCTTTAAATTATTTTCCTGAACAAAAAAGCCGTACAGATTAATTTAACTGTACGACTACAATCTCGGGTCTATTAAAGATTCTTTGCGGAATGATGCTATTACCTAATCCTCTACTAACTATCATTGATGTATTTTGTTTTTCATATAAACCCGCTGTATATTTAGGTAGTATACCTTGATTAGGAGCAACCAGCCCACCTATAAATGGTAGCCTTACTTGTCCGCCATGGGCATGTCCAGATAAAACTAAATCTATTTTTTCCTCAGTATACACATTTAAAAATTCAGGTCTATGAGAAAGCAGTACCTTATATCCATCTGGATTTACTTCATTTTTCGCTTTAGCAATCTCATTTTTCACTATAGATCCTTCATTATGATTTCCACTAGTAAACTCAGGATTATCTATACCTAACAAATATATTTCCTGTCCGTCTTTTTGAATGTTTATATGTTCATTTCTTAAAACAGTGACATGATGTTTCTTCAATTCTTTCTCTAAATTGTTATATTGTCCTGACCACTTTTCATGATTTCCTGTCACAAAATATACCGGATACTCCTTTACAAGCTCTCGTATTACTTGCAAACTAACTTCTGCATCGTATGACTTACTATCTATTAAATCACCTGTTATAGTAATGATGTCAGGTTGAATACTTTTTACTTTTTTAATTAACACGTCTTGATTATCACCAAACTTTTTATTATGTAAGTCTGAAAGCTGGAGGATTTTAAAGCCTTTAAAAGAGGAAGGAATTTTGCTAGATGTTATTTTAATTTCACTTACACTTATTAAGTTGTTCTGTAAATATAAAAATATACTAATACCCACTAACGTACCAATAATCAATATGATTTTATTAATATTTTTTTTCATAGTTTCTCCTAAAAGGTTTTCATTAATTTAACATATAGCATGATTTCTCTTTTTTATTTCCGCACCAAAATCCATTAATATTTCCTTACTACTTTATTACTTTAATATGTATTAAACTGCTTTCCGTAACGATAACACAAATATTGAGTTCTGATCACCCGTATCATTGGAACCTTGTATAGCTTCGTATGTCTTCCTTTTATATATTCGATATTAACGCTAATGTAACCTTAATAGAAAAAGAATCGCCTATTTCAACTTATAGATATGCCCTTTTATTAAAAAATTTTCACGAGCATGACGCTTCGATAAAAAACAAAAAGGACCGTATTCCAGTCCTCTTTCTATTTTAATGTTATCAATTTAAAAACCCTCAGCATACGCATTTTGCTTAAAGCTCAACCTGTCTCGTTTTAGTAGGCATGTAGCTTTTTTCTCTTCCCCTATATTTATTATCTCCGAATCTGTCCATTTCCACGGATCACATATTTTGTAGAAGTCAATGCAGGAAGCCCCATTGGACCCCTTACATGTAGCTTTTGTGTACTGATGCCAATTTCTGCTCCAAATCCGAATTCAGATCCATCAGTAAAACGAGTTGATGCATTATGATAAAGTGCTGCCGCATCAACAGCTGTGAAAAATTTGCCGACGTTTTCCTCCTTCTCTGTAATAATCGCTTCGGAATGCATAGATCCATACGTATTTATGTGATGAATCGCTTCTTCTATAGAAGAAACTACTTTAACTGCCAGCGTAAGAGATAAAAATTCTGTCCCCCAGTCTTCTTCTGAAGCAAGTACAATTGAAGAATCAATTGCAAATGCTTTCTGATCACCTCGTAGCTCCACGCCTCTTTCCTTCAAAGAAGAAAACAACTCGCTACCGAATTGCTGCACCCAGTTCTCATGAAGTATAATCGTTTCAATGGTATTACATACAGATGGACGCTGCGTTTTTGCATTTATAATAATATCAATTGCCATTTGTTTATTCGCTGTTTCATCAATGAAAATATGACAATTTCCCGCACCTGTTTCGAGTACTGGAACAGATGCTTCTCTCACTACAGTATCTATTAATTGTTTGCCACCTCTTGGAATAAGAACATCTAAGTACCCATTCAATGTAAACAACTGCTTTGCACTATCTCGCGTTGTATCTTCTATTAGCTGTACACTTTCTGGAGGCAAGCTTGTTTGTTTGAGCGCTCGGTGAATAACGGCAACGATGGCTTTGTTAGAATTGATAGCAGAAGAGCTACCACGTAAAATGACTGCATTTCCTGTTTTCAAACATATTGTAGCAGCATCTACCGTTACATTTGGCCTTGCCTCGTAAATCATCCCAACAACACCAAGTGGTACACGCATCTCCTGAATAGATAGTCCATTTGGTCGCTCCCATTCGCTTACACATTCTCCAACAGGATCACGTAATTCAATTAGCTGCTTAATTCCTTCTGCCATATCAATAATACGCTGCTCATTGAGCATAAGACGATCAAGAAGAGAATGAGAAAATCCTTTCGCCTTACCTTCTTCAATATCCCGTTTGTTTTCCTCTAAAATATAAGCTGTTTCTACTATTAGCCTTTCAGCAATTGAAGCAAGTGCTTCGTTTTTTTGATTGGTTGATTTAAGCACAAGATCCCTAGCAATTTCTTTCGCTTTTTTTCCCTTTGCCAACACTTCATTCATTTTTATTTCCTCCTTTTTAAAGATTACAGTTTAAGAGCCCTTTAACACCAGTATCTAAATCTTTCTTGTATTAGAATTAAAGCTTAAAATGAAACCCAATGATCCCTATGAATGACTTCATAATTATGCCTTTCGCCTCTTGCTTGAATATCTTGGCTTTGCATACCTTTTACAGCCCCTAGTTCCTCTGCGTTATATGTGCATTGTCCTTTTCCAATTACGCGCCCTTGTTGCGTGATTACTTCTACGACTTCACCCACTTTGAAAAATCCTGACACATTCGTAACACCAGCAGGAAGAAGACTCTTACCATGCTGAATGATAGCAGTAGCTGCTCCGGCATCTACTTCAATTTGTCCGCTAACAAGCGAATGCAAGGCGATCCATTGCTTGTTCATCTTCACTTCTTTTTGAGGAGCATTTCCGACATACGTCCCGTCACCTTTGCCCTTCAAAACATCTACAAACTTCTCTTGTCCACGTCCTGTTCCGATAAATACACTCACGCCAAGAGAGAGTGCTGTCTTCGCAGCATCAATTTTTGATTTCATACCGCCAGTCCCAAGTTTTGATCCAGCATCTCCTGCAAGAGAAGCGATTTCTTCCGTAACTTCAGGAAGAAAATAATATTTTTTCGCATCTGCATTTTTCTGAGGATTTTTGTCATATAAACCGTTCACATCCGTAAAAATCATAAGCATATCCGCCGAAACAAGCCCGCTTACTAAAGCTGACAGCATATCATTATCACCGAACGTCAGCTCCTCTAAAGAGATGGAATCATTTTCATTAATTATTGGAAGAGCAGAACGGTTTAGTAACTCTCCTAAAGTAGCGTAAGCATTACTATATTGTTCTTTTCTAGAAAAATCACTTCTCGTCAGCAAGAGCTGCGCAGTAACGATACCATACTTACGGAATTCCTCCGTGTACGCCTGCATTAACAAACTTTGTCCGACAGCCGCAGCAGCCTGTTTTCCTTTAATTGTCACAGGTCTGCTAGGATATCCTAGAGCAGAAAAACCTGCAGCGACAGCCCCAGATGTAATTAACAAAACTTCATGCCCTTCCTCTTTCAATCGAGCCAATGCGGCAACGTGATCTGAAAGTTGTTCTTTAGAAATGCCTCCGTGACTATCTGCCAAGGACCTACTCCCAATCTTTACAACAATTCGTTTTTTTTTCACTTTTTTATCCTCCAAGTCTAAAATCAAAGTTTTTTATAAATTACACTTCTAGTCATACAGCTTGCAGCGATTCTATTCTTTTCAATGCTGCGCCTAGCCTATTTAAGAGCAAAATAAAAATGACCGCTTCGCCCTTAATAAAATAAAAAGGACGAAACGGTCATTGTTCCGCGGTACCACCTTAATTGATATACATAGATATCCACTTGGCGCCTATAACGCAGGCGAACGCCTAAACTTTCATTTAAGACTCAGGGATAGGTTCGATATATTCTATACGAGGAATCTTTCAGCCGGTGAATTCCACTCTCTTTCGCAAGAAGATATATGTACTATTTCCCTTCAACGATTTTCGGTTTAATTTTTTATATTATGCGATATAGTTTGATTTGGTGTCAAGAAGTATTTTTAAAAATAAATAGAGCGGCAAGTTTTTAGTATAAAATTATGAACATCACCATTTCTTAAAAATGTGGATTTAACTATACCTTATCGATTATTAATCAACATACAGCTTTTTAGCATGCAACACATAGAACTAGTCATGTCACAAATCCTACAACTTCTCCTAATCCCTTATGCGAATAATAGAATGTTTTGCTATTATCAAACATGATTTTTGATGTTATCTAGTGTAGACAATACAAAATATTAAATTATACTGCATGTACTTATATAGTTTCAAAAAAATTAATTAATTTTTAGTATTGCAAAAAGGACTACACTCTCTTAAAATATTTCTTTATATTGTATGGGATATTATTTAACTTTTTCAGAATAATATTTTAAAACCGATAAAATTGATTATTAAAGGAGCCAGATCGAGTTATTATGGACAAACAAATTGGATTCATCGGATGTGGAAATATGGGGATGGCTATGATTGGTGGGATGATAAACGAAAATATAGTGCCTTCAGAAAAAGTAATTTGTTCAGATTTAAACGTTACAAATTTAAAAAATGCTAGCGAAAAATATGGCGTAACTATAACTTCTGACAACAATGCGGTAGCTGAAAATGTTGATATTTTAATTTTGTCAATCAAGCCAGACTTATACTTATCAGTAATTAACGAAATAAAAGACCAAATAAATGGTGATGTAATAATCGTAACTATTGCTGCTGGAAAAAGCATTATGAGTACTGAGGATGCTTTTGGTAGAAAGTTAAAGATTGTAAGAGTAATGCCTAATACACCAGCTCTTGTTGGCGAGGGAATGTCTGCATTATGCCATAATGAACTGGTTACAGAAAAAGATTTAGAAGATATATTAAACATTTTTAATAGTTTTGGCCAAACAGAGATAGTAAATGAAAAATTAATGGATGTTGTAACTTCTGTAAGTGGTTCTTCGCCAGCCTATGTATATATGTTTATAGAAGCCATGGCAGATGCTGCTGTATTGAATGGCATGCCAAGAGATCAAGCATATAAATTCGCAGCCCAGGCTGTATTAGGCTCTGCAAAAATGGTACTAGAGACAGGGATACATCCAGGTGCATTGAAAGATATGGTTTGTTCTCCAGGTGGAACGACTATAGAAGCTGTAGCAACATTAGAAGAAAAAGGTTTAAGAACAGCCGTCATTTCAGCTATGAATCGTTGTACTCAAAAATCTGTTGAATTATCTAGTCTAACGAAAAACAATTAAGATAAAATTGGACAATTGCGTTTGCTTTAAAGTGATTGTATACCATATTCATATTTGGTTTAGATAATCCTCATTATAAGTAGCAAATAAAACGGACGAATTCATACTTTCTTGAGTTTGTCCGTTTTATTATTTACTATTCTAAAATAATTTTATGCTATTTGTTACCCTCTAGTCTCCCCAACTTTTCCCCCGCATAAGACTCTGAATAAAATTAGGGAAAGAAATGAGAAAACTGAGAGTTTATTACCTAAGAGCATTGATTACAACTTCAGCAGCCTCTGCAATTAGTTGATTATCATAGGTAGCCTCTTTCTCATCTTTACTAGATAAAATTGCGATGATAATGGGTGCTCTATTTGGCGGCCAAACGATAGCAATATCATTGCGTGTCCCATAACTTCCAGCTCCTGATTTATCTCCAACTATCCAGTCAGTTGGTACGCCTGCACGAATAAGTTTGTCTCCTGTAGTATTTCCTTTCATCCACTCTGTAAAAATGTTACGTTTATGAGCTGGAAGCGCATTTCCGACCGTAAAAGCTTTAAGATTCGTAGCAATTGCTTTCGCTGTACTAGTGTCACGAATGTCCCCTGGAATAGCCTCGTTTAACTCTGGCTCAAAGCGATCAGCCATAGTAACACGATCACCCATCTGTCTAAGTGCTTTTTCATATCCTTTAGGTCCGCCTATTTTATTAAATACAATGTTCCCGGCAGTATTATCACTGGAACGAACAGCTGCCTCTGCAATTTCCCCAAGTTTCATGCCTGTATCTACATGTTTCTCTGTAATGGGTGAATATTCAACTAAGTCTTCTTTCGTATAAGTGATAACTTCATTTAATTTATCAATTGAGTTTTGCTGTAGCAATACCCCTGCCGCTAAGGCCTTATAGGTTGATGCATAGGCAAACCTCTCATTAGGTCGATATGCAATTGTACGATTTGTGCCAGTATCAATAGCATACACGCCTAACCGAGCATCAAATTTTTTCTCAAGTTGAGAAAATTCTTTATACGTCGCATGATTTTTATGTTTCACTTGCCCTGTCTTTTCTTTCGCTTCAACTTGCAATGTCCCTCCTGTAATAGTTTCTAGGCTTGTAAGACTTAAACCTAATATACCAACGCATATTCCTATTTTTAGTATCCTCTTGTTTTTCAAAATCATCATTCCTTTCAAACTTTTAATACTGAAAACAAGTGGTAAATTCAATACACTGTATCCAATTTGAACACCTGTTTTTATACGTACACATAATAGACTCTCTAAGTAACAAGTTTGTTCCATAAATAAAAAAATTCTTTAACTAGTAATAGAGGTATTAACAAAAATGAGAAATAACAACTATGGTAGCTGCTATTTCTCATTTCAAATCTTATTTTTATTCTTTAGTTTATAACAGATTTATATAAACAGTGTCTCTTCAGCCCTGGTAATAGTTCTCTTTCCTAAAGAAAGATACCCAAATTTCACTGATTTTTATTTGAACTATCTGTACTAGCAGCTTCACCATGTATACGTTGCTGTTTTAAATCAAAGTATACATCTAAAACTTCCTTTCCAATTATAGAGTTAATTCCACTTTTATCATTATGAAGCCACGGGACTACTACAGAAAATGCTACTTCTGGATTATCATATGGAGCATATCCAACTAATGTTAAGTTGTAACATTCCATACGTTCTCCCTTTGCATTTCTACCAATTGGATCATCTCCACCATATACAGTTTGAGCTGTCCCTGTCTTTCCTGCTGGTTTATATGAAGCATTTTTGAAATACTTTACACCAGTTCCATCACCTTCTTGGAATACCCATCTAAACCCTTCTTTTATCCGATCAATATGTTCTTTCTTCATATCAACTCGATTTAATACGACAGGCTCTATTGAGCGTATAACTTTGCCAACCTCTTCTTCTTTTATTGATTGTTCTCGTATTTCTTGTACAATTTGAGGTTGCATTCTATAACCGCCATTAGCAATAGTTGAAATATATTGTGCCAATTGCAATGGCGTATAAGTATCATACTGACCGATAGAAAAATCTAGTAAAAATCCAGGTTGACTATCTACTTTTCTAGTTTGCCCAATTATTTCATTCGGTAAATCAATACCTGTTGGGACCCCTAAACCAAATTGTCTAAAATAATAGCGCATCGTATCAAATGCTTCTTGTTTAATATCCAACGAACCATTTGGTACGTAATTAACTCCCGCAATTTTTAAAGCTGTCTGGAACATGTATACATTCGAAGATACTTGTAAAGCTCGTAAATCATTAATATTACCAAATCCCGATACATTCCACGATTTCTTAGCTTGTGTACCTTTAAATTTCATCGGTGCATCATAAAATTGATCTCCTGGATGTATTGCCCCTGTCTCATATCCAGTTAATAAAGTAGCACCTTTTACAGCTGACCCTAGCTCATACGAAGTTGTCATGTTACCTAATGCTAAATCCTCAATCTCTATTTCCCCTTCTTTTTCTACAATCTTTTTGCCTGCCATAGATAAAATCTGCCCATTATTTGGATTCGTCATGACGACAAAAGCTCGGTCCAACAGTGGCTCTGAACTCTTAAAAGCTCTCAAATTTTTCTCAATACTTTCTTCCACTTTCTTTTGTAATTCCATATCAATCGTTAATGTTAAACTATTACCACTTTTTCCTTTAGAGATTATTTCTGTGTTTATAATGTTTCCTGATTTATCAGTAATGTTTTTCACTTCTTCTTTTGTGCCGTGTAATACATCTTCATATCGTTGTTCAATATAACTTTTTCCTACACGATCATTACGGTTATATCCACGTACCAAATAAGAATCTAAGTTTTCTTTCGGTAATCCTTCTTCACTACTTGTAATATTACCTAACACGGAACGAAATAAATTACCATTTACATAATTACGTTCCCACTCAACTGCTGCATCTACTCCTGGAAACTCCGTAAGGTTTTCACTTATGCGCGCATACTCTTGATCTGTTACATCTTTTTTAATAATTTGTGGTGTTAGTTGATAACCTGAACTCATTCTACTTTTAATAGCTAATACTTTTAAATCTTGTGCTGTTAATTCTGCCAATTCCACTTCTGTCACACGACTTCGTCTTAAATCTTCAATTTTTTTGTCTAGCTCTTTTCCCTCTATTCCCTTTTCTTTAAACTTTCCTATGTCTTTTTTAGTAATCTTTGATTCCGCACGTTTTGTATTCAATTGCATCCAGAAATCTTTTTTATCAATATCAGTTAATTTATTTATATCTTGCTCAGGCATTTCAAGTACTATTGCCAAGTCTTTTGCTGTTTTTAAAATGTCTTTACTCGTTATCCCCTTCACCCTTGTATACGTAATCGTACGAAGAGATCGATTATTAACAACCATTTTTCCTTCTCGGTCTAGAATTTGTCCACGTGGAACCGGAATGCTAGTTGTTTCATTTTGACTGTTTTCCACTTGGTTCTTATACGCCTCTCCTTCAACAATTTGCACCTTTCCAAGCTGAACAATAATAGCTGAGAATAGTAAAAATATGCAAAGGAACATTATATTTAATCGAATAGATATATATGTTTTCTGCTTATTTCCTTTTTGTTTTTTCATAAATCCTCCATATAATTCTTCCGGAACTCCTCACTAATACTTAGTAAATAAATATAGTAAATACGTTCCCTATATATTAGAAACCACCATTCAGTTATAAATAGTGTCTTATCTTTTTTTCTAAATCCTTATAAGAGTCAATTCCTTTTCGTTTAGCCACGTAATTAATAACCCTCCTTTCCTGTTGTTCTCTCTATTTTTTTGTCGCTCATATTAGAAATACTAAACTGTATAATGACCCATATTAAACTTACACATAAATTTGCTAAAAACTTTTCATACTGATTATTCCTTTCTTCATGCTGTAATACTTAATAGACAACCTAAATAATAAAGTTGTTCCACATTTACAAAAAAAATTATTAACTATAAGATGGAATAGGTTAAAAAGGGAGGGTTTTATGTTACATATAAAAATAAAAAGATGGAGATTTATAGCGGTTTTTTCTATTGTAGGTGTGATTTTAATAATTTTGTTAAAAAGTAATTTCGTTTCAATTACTACCGAGACTTCTTCAGCTGAAAGAGGAAAAATTCTTGATCAAAATGGTGTAATACTAGCTACAAATAAGAAAGTTAAGTCTCTATATTGCACTTCTAATGATGAAAAACTATCGAATCAAGATACATCAAACACATTAGCTTTTTTTAATCAATTTTCAAACGAGTTTCAACATGATATTTCTACAGAGGACATAAAATCACAATTACAACAATCTTGTAAAAAGCAGACTATGAATGATATACCGTTATACTCTGACATAAATGAGAGTGAGCTTACATTCATAAACAAAAACAAACCCAATAATGTAATAATCAAAGATGAATGGATCCGATATTATCCTAAACACGAAATTGGTTCACAACTAATTGGATATGTAGAAAATGACCTTAATTCTAAGTATGGACCTGTTGGGAAAAGTGGGATTGAGCTTCAATATGAAAATGATTTAAAAGGAAAACCCGGAAAAACTCTGATTTTTAAAATGAATAATAAAAAGTTCTTATGGAACATTCAAAAAGTACAAAAAGGAAAAGATGTCCGGCTAGCTTTAGACTCTAAATTGCAGCAAAAAACAGAGGAAGCATTAAGATCTCAAATTAAGAAAATACCTGATGCTAATGCTGGTTATGTTGTAGTAACCGATGTAAAAACTGGCGCAATTTTAACTATGGCCAACTCAGCAGTTTTTAATCCAAATACATTAAATACACATGTATCATCTAAAAATGAAAACATTAAATCACTTTCGCAAAATAAAGCAATTCAAAAATTAAAGTACGGTGAATATTATGTAAATATGGCCTCTACTATAAAGCCACTTACTATTTTAATTGGATTAAACGAAAAGCTTTTTCAACCTGAAGATACTTATTTAGATAAGGGTAGTTTTCAGTATGATAATCAAAATAACATTACGAATGCACCTGGAACGCCAACTGGTGAAATTACACCGAGGCAGGCTATCATTAATTCATCTAACACATTTATGACAGCAAAAGTAGCACTGCCCTTATTCAACCAAAATAATGGGAATATAGAAAAAGTGGCACATATATGGACAGATTATTTAATGCAATTCGGCCTACGTTCTAAAACCGGGATTGATTTACCCTTTGAAGAAGACGGACAATATGAATTCCATCCATCTAATAAGTTTGAAAATGGAATCTCCGCTTTATTAAATGCCTCTTGGGGAGGAAATGAAGTGCATACTCCTCTTCAACTCGCTCAATATGCAGCAACTTTGGCAAGTAAAGGTGATAAATATAAACCTCAAATCGTAAGTGCTATTATTGGTCAGGACGGTAAGGAAACAAAAAAGTTTAAGCCAATTTTAGAAAGTTCCAATCGTTATCCTATGAAATTTTGGAGTGTCGTGCAAGGTGGAATGAGTCAAAATATAGAGGAGATTAAAAACTTTCCCTTTCATGTGGCAGGTAAAACGGGTATTACAGGTTTTCCGAATGAGCAAGAAAGAATGATAAATCATTCTCTATTCATTGCATATGCTCCTACCGAAGATCCACAAATTGCTATTTCTGTCGTTATTCCTGGTAGTAATTCAGAAAAAAATATTGCTGCTCTCGTTACATCAGAAATTTTAGAGTCCTGGAATACGCTTCAAAAAGAAAATAAAAACAAAGAGGAAGGTTCATTAAAGTGAACCTTCCTCTTTTACCATATAGTATCTATATTTATTATTTTCCATTCACCTGCATCATTCTTTTCAAACATAAATGAATACTTAATATCAGTTAAAACATACTCTTTTTGTACATATCCAGTATTACCGTTTATTGTAGATATTTTTATATATCCATCATTCTGCACCTTTTCTGGAATCCAAGCTTTTACCATTTCATTAGATACTTCATATAAAACTTGTGATTCTCGTTTTGGTTCAGCTAAAATTTTTGTTTTATTTCCAGTAACAGTTGCATATATAAAATGCGCTTGCTTTGGTTGGTTACCTTCTGTAAATCCACTTGGTACTTTGTATACTTTTTTTGTATCATTTGCAAATTCTCCTCCCATTGTAAGAGCGACTTGCAACTCATGAAAAATATCTTCATCAAACTTCAATTCATCCTTCTTATAACTCTTCCCTTTAAATAGAACTTCATCATTTAAAGCTCTAAACAGGTCATTTTCATTTTTTGAATTTGTACTTTGATATAAATCATTCATAAATTGTTTTAATGATGGATCTTGAGCAGACTCATCTTTTGTTTTCGGCTTAATTTGAGTACTACTTTGTACCGGTGATTTATTATCATCAAGCCAAGGTTGTTGTACAATAAAAAATAACATTGTACAAACCAAAACAACTACAATAGGTAATGCTTTTTTACGAAATGGTCTCTTGTATGTTACAGAATCTACTTCACTATTTTGGTATACCGATTGCTTTATTTTATTAATAAATTCTTCTTCATCTTTACGACGCTCCATTGGTCCGTTTTTTAATTTGCTATACCAGTCAGGATTTTTTTTACTGTTCATCACTTCTACCCTCCCCTATTAGTTTTGAAACCTTACTTCTCGCTCGGCTTAATCTAGATTTGACTGTTCCAATTGACACCTCTAATGTTTCAGCCATTTCTTCATAAGACAATTCATATTTCGCGTCCAATATTAGTATTTCGCGGTGTTTTTTAGGTAGTTTTAATACAACATCCCATACATCATTCATTTCTTCTTGCTTAAAAAATTCTTGTTCTGCCGATGGAGATTGCTTATCGTCACTAAAAAATCCCACTAAAGATATCCTTTTAAAATAAGAGGATTTCAAATAGTTTATTGCCGTATTTCTTGTAATTTTTAATATCCACGTTTTAATAGATGACTCCTTTCGAAACGAATGCCAATGTTTAAAAACCTTAATAAATACATCTTGTGTGATGTCATCTGATAAGTGTGGATCTTTCGTAATAATAAATGAATAATTCCATACATCTTGCCAATAGTCTTTTATAACATACTCAAGCTCATCATGATTACATTTTTCAATAAACTTCTGTTCCATTTCCACACCTCAAACTTATTTGAATAAACATAAAACTGCCCTCACTTTTAATATGGTTTCAATATATAGACATGATACAAGTTTCATTTGTTCCATTGTTTATCTTTTTTTCGACAGATGATATTTCTAAAAAAATGTAATAAAAAAGACCAGGATAAATTCTTAAAATCATCCTGGTTTTTCCGTATTAAATATATTTTCATTATTTTTTTATAATAGAAACCGCATCTAATACATCCACTTGACTCCCCATAGTTTTAGTGAGTTTTTTCCATTCAGTTTCTGCTTGTACAGCCGTAACATCATCTGTGTTATATGGTCTATCTTCACCATACGATTTATTGAAATGAAGGATTTCCATTGATGTTTCATTTACAGGGATTTGATTGAAAGTAGTATTGTCAACAATTACAATCAGCTCCTCATAATCTGAATTACGATAGTGACCGAACCAAGTATCGCTAGCATACTGGACTTCTATTTTCTTTTCATTAATTGTTAATTCCTTAATTTTTTTATTTTTCTTACTAGCCAATAATACAGCTTTACCTTTTGGAGCTGAAGGTAATGACTTTATTGGATCTGAACTCCATACTTCATTATCATTATCTGATTCTCTCAACACACCTATCTCAACCATTTTCTCTGCAGTTTTTCGATCCATAATTAATAGTTGTTTACCACCAGTTTCTGCTTTTTTCACTTTATATAAAGTGTTGGTCTTAATTTCACTTTTATGTTGACTTACTATTTCTTTTAATGATTGTTCTTCCCCAATCAATAAAGCGGCATTCCTTGGTTCTTCTTTCTTTCCAAAAGAACAAGCCCCTAACATAGAAATTGATACAACTCCTGCCATACACACTTTCATTACTTTTTTCATTTCTTTTTCTCCTCTTTGCTTGTTTTATCAATACGTTACATTATTTTTTTATATAACCGTTGTAAATAACGCCAACGGACAGTGAAAAAGTACACACTTTGAATGGATATAAAGGCTAGTATAATTAAAATGGACATCTTTAAAACAGAGAAGTCAATTAGCTGTTGCAAGGCTATAAAAGCGACACCACTATGAATAATCGCTATAATTAAAGGCAAGAAGAACATTAACGTAAGCTGACGCGTTACGATTTTCTTTAGCTCTCTTCTACTTAGACCGACCTTCGCAATCATTTCATATTGTTGTTGTTGTTCCCGTTCTAAATCTGCATATAGTCGGAAATATAAAAGACTGGCTGCGAACGTAAAGAATACGATACCTACTAATACACTAACGATAAGTAAAATATCGTTCTCTTGTTTCGAAGAAATCCATTCGGAATACAATGCTTCAAAATAATGATGTGTTTGCACCGAATTATTATTACCCATTGTTGCTTCTAATTTTTTTGTAACCGCTCTTGATTTTTCCCAATTTCCCACTACAAATCCATATTGATTTTTCATTACGTAAGAATCATCTTCCGTCTTTCTATTCGGGATTGTATCGTACAAAGAATCCGAAACAACAATAATAGATCCAATTGTATTTGGGAGAACTATATATGGGACCGCCTTCTTGACCTGAAGAGACATCTCCAAGTTTTCCTGTACTACATCTATTCTCTCAGGTATATCTTTTCCTCTTGCATACTTTTCCTTTTGCGAAACTATTGATGGTACTATGATTGCTTGTTGATCATTGTCTAACTTTTCCATTTCATATCCGAAGATTTTTGCAAACTTGTTATACTCTGATACTTTGATTAGCACTAAATTATTTTCCGTGAATTTAGGATTCGTAACCGCTACCTGATAAGAGAAATTTGAGCGAGTGAATTGTTTTTTTATTTCTGTAATGTGCTCTTCTTCTTGTAAATTATCTCCTAACGAAGTATAGGTAAATGCAAATGGGTTGGTCATTTCGGTTAATCCCTTATTTCCCATTGCTAGGCATGTACCAATCCCTGTGAAGGCCACAGCGGAAACGATCGCTAGCATAAAGAACATAGTTGTATTATCCTTCATACGATAGGCCAATTCAGATATAGTAAGCAGGTTTGTTTTATTAAAAAACAAAGTGTCTTTTTTCTTTAAGACTCGTATTACATACACACTCAACTGTGAAAATAGAAAATATGTCCCTATCACTACAAAGACTACCCCTCCAAGTAAGTAAGGCATAATGAAGTTTCTTTCTAGTACGAAATAGAACACACATCCATACCCTAATCCAATGAAGAATACGGAAAGAAATGCTAATGCTTTTGATGCCTTTGGCTCTGGTTTTGGTTTTTCCTCTGATTTCATCAAATCAATAAACTTGTTTCCTTTTACCATCTTAGAAGTAAACAAAGAAATAACTAGAAACAGAATCAAAAATGCGCCAGTTGTCATAAAGACAGCTTTTATAGGAACATAAAAAGGAAGTCCATTATCAATCGCTAATATATTTTCACTTGCTAATAAATTGAGCTTTGCAAATATCAATCCAATTAAGATACCAAACATAATAGATCCGATTCCAATTAACATATTTTCTAAAAAAATTAATTTGTTTAACTGCGCCGGTGTCATACCATGCATGATTAAAATTCCAAATTCTTTTTTCCTTGTTTTAAAAAAAGAACTCACCGAATATAAAAGAAAGAAAAATGAAAATATAAAAATGAGATATTGAGATATTTGCATACCCATTGTTCCTAATAGACTCATTGTTTTACTTGTGGAGACTAGTTCTCCTTGTAAATCAGGATGGAAAAGTAAGAGTGAATATGTGAAAAAAACCATAACTGAAAATGAGCTACTTAGAAAGTGTGCAGCATAAGTCCGCTTACTTCGAATGATATTATTAAAAGCGAATCTTTGAAAAGTCATGCTTACGACCTCCTAATAATGCAAGTACATCTATAATTTTTTGATAAAACAATTGTTGGTTTTCTCCATTATAAATTTCGTTATACAATTTTCCGTCTTTAATAAATACAACACGATCACAAAAACTTGCAGCCACTGGATCGTGCGTAACAAGCATCATTGTTGCATCTTGTTCTTTATTTAATCGTTTTAATAACTCCATTACATCATTAGCCGCTTTTGAATCTAAGTTTCCCGTCGGTTCATCTGCTAGTAATAATTTGGGTTTATGAATTAGAGCACGTGCAATGGCTGTTCTTTGTGCTTGCCCACCAGATATTTCATATGTTCGTTTATTTAATATATCTTGAATGCCTAATTTTTCTGCAATACCTTCTACCTTCCGATTCATTTCCTCAACTTTGGTACCATCTAACGTCAGAGGAAGAACAATATTTTCTTTTACAGTTAATGTTGTAAGAAGATTGAATGCCTGAAACACAAAACCTAATTCACGTCTTCGAAATAATGCCAGTTCATTTTGAGATAATTGATATGGATTTTCTCCATTAATCAATATTTTTCCTGATGTGGGAGAATCAATAGTAGAAACCATATTCAACAAAGTAGTTTTTCCACTTCCTGATGGACCCATTATTCCTACAAACTCCCCTTTTTTCACACTCAAATTAATGTCGGAGAGTGCTTCATAAGATACCTTTCCTGTATAGATTTTACTCAGTTCACAGACCTTTAATATTTCCATATCATTTTGCTCCTTATTATCTTTTGATAACCTAAGTTTATCTAAACCTTCCTTCTTCTCATATCGATTAACCTTTCATGTATCTAACAGGTGTGTAAGATTTCTGAAAAGTTAAAATAAATATATGCTAACGATTTGCATAAGGGAAAATGATACGAATTGTTGTTCCTTTTCCTACTTCCGACTTTATTTCAATATTATGCTCCAATCTTTTTATAATACTTTTCACAAGATATAATCCCATCCCAGTAGATTCCTTAAATTTCCGCCCGTTTATTCCCGTATAAAATGGGCGGAACACTCTCGGAAGGTCTTCCTTTGGAATTCCCACACCATGATCTTGTATTGTAAGGATTACAGAGCGCTCTTCTTCTAATGTAGTAATAGTAACGTTTTTTCTACTTCCTGCTGAATACTTAATGGCATTGGATATCACTTGATGAATAACAAACCGAAGCCACTTTCTATCGGTTTCTACCATAATAGTTTGTTTTATTTTCACTTCTGGATATACATAGTTACGGATAAATAAACGTTTATTTTCACGGATTACTTCTTGAACAATATCCTGTAATGACACTCTTTCCACATAAAAATCTTGCTCAAACGTTTGTAATCGCGCCATATATAACACCATTTCTAATCCATACTGCATTTGATCTACTTCTTCTACAATACTTTCAAAAACCTCCCCATTCTCTTCTTGTGTGATCAGTTCAATAACTGATAACGGCGTTTTCATCTGATGCACCCATTGATTAATAAATGTAAGGTGTTCTTTTTGTTTATACTCCCAAGTCCTTAACTGTTGATGATATTGACTATATTGTGTTTCTAATACTCGCTGAAGTGCAACTGATAATGGAGTAGAATCCAGTTCTTCTAAGGATTCCTCTAATGTTTCTGAAGAAGTGGATAATTTTTTATAAAATCTACGATGGCTATAATAGCAATAAACTAAATACCCAATTAAAAAACATCCTCCTAAAAACACACTATATAATGCAGTAGATAAATGATTATATCCATCCAGCCAATAAACAGTTAGAACAACAAATAGCTGAATAATTGAGAAACAGATGAAAGGGATATGTTCACGTAAAAATAAATTCATTATTAAACCTCATCATTCTTCCAAGTTATTTTCAGACGATATCCTGCACCACGAACTGTTTCTAATGCATTTTTTATTCCGATTTCTTCTAATTTTTTTCGGACACGTGTAACATTTACACTTAAAGTATTATCATCTACATACGTATAGTCATCCCAAAGTTTTTCTAAGATTTTCTCTCGACTAACAATGCTAGGAGATTGTCGTAAGAGAGTTTCTAGTAAAACAGTTTCTTTTTTAGACAGAATACACATGCTATCATTTAGCTTTAATTCCATTTTTTCTGGATAAAGTATTAAACCAGATTGCTGAACAACTCTTTCTTCTGCTTTAGGTGCATATTCCCCATAGATTCTTCGAAGATGACTTCGGATTTTTGCCATTACAACTTCATAATGAAACGGTTTAGTGATATAATCGTCTGCACCATGTTCAAGTGCCATAACTTGCTCCATCTCTCCATTACGTGCTGATATAAATATAATGGGACAAGTTGAGAGCGTTCTAATTTGTCGGCACCAGTAAAAACCATCAAAACTAGGTAAATTTACATCTAATAAAACTAAATCAGGTTGAATTTTCACAAAGTTATCTAAAACATTTTCAAAATCCTCTGTAATATTCCCTTCATATCCGTACTTATTAATATGGGATTGAAGTAATTTAGAAATTTTTTGGTCATCTTCTACAATCATAATTTTATACATATATTAAGCTCCTTTTATTTATCTTTTCCGACAGAAGACTCCCTTCTCGGTGTCCGTAGGAATCTCCCTCTTCAAACATGCCGCAAGGTCGTTAAGTGGGATTAGTTAAAGTATATGTTTATTATTTGTAAGAATATAAAATATACTTTTACCTTTTAGTATAAAGAAATTTCCCTCTTACTTATATTGAATAACCTTACTTCAAACTAACAGCTTTGTAATGTTTCTGAAAATAAAGTTAAGTATAATATCTATTATTTTTTAAATTTCAATTATTAAATTTAACATTTTAAATTTGTTGTTTTATAATTTTCAAATAAAAAATAATCGTATTTAATTGTGTAAAAAACACGAAATTAAATACGATTATTAAAATCATAAAATCTGCATTTAGACATGAATTAACCGATTCCTAATATAATCTTGAATCGGTAAGATTTGCATATTTACTAAAGAAGTAAATTTCACCTTTTAATTAAGTATTATTTCTGAAAAACATGTTTTACTTTTTCGCCCGGAACATTACTCCCCCCTCTTCCTTTTACATCTTCGATCATCATGGTAACAATCATGTCTGGCGCATTTGCATCAAAAGCTGCAAACCACCCAAGTTCTTTTCCGTCTGCTTCTTTCGACTCTTTCAGTTCTGCTGTACCTGTTTTACCAGCAAGCTTTACACCATCAACCTTAGCGATTCTCCCCGCGCCATCAGGGTCATTAATGACTTTTATTAATGCACTTTTTAATATCTCTTGATTCTTTTTAGAAACCACATTTTCTTTCCAATTCCCCGCTACTTTTGTTTCTTTTAAAAGATGTGGCGACGGAATATTCCCTTCATTCACAATCGGCGCATATGTTAATGCTAAATGAAGTGGTGTCATTAATACTTGTCCTTGTCCGTATCCCGTGTCTGCTAGTTGAATATCATTTTTTATCCCATCTTTTGCAATGATTGAAATAGGAAATTCGTATTCGATTGGTAATTTTTCGTGAAATCCGTATTTCTTAAATTCATTTACATACTGATCTTTCCCCATTTTCAAAGCTTGTTGAGCAAAATAAATATTATCAGAGTACTTCATTGCCTTATCAAAATCAACTGGACTAGCTTCCTTCACACGTGTTACATAATAATTTCCCCAGGATGAATCTTTTGTCCACTTTAATCCTTGAATTTTAAATTCTTCTTTAGGATTTATTGTGTTTGTTTCCAAACCAATTGCACCGGTAATCGTTTTAAATACGGAACCTGGTACAAATGCTTGTGTAAAGCGATTCATCATTGGTAGTTTCGAGTCATTATTCCATGCTTCTCGTTGCGCTTTTGATGCTCCTCTAACTATTGTATTTGGATTATAAGCAGGGCTACTTACAAGTGCGATTGTTTCTCCTGTTTTAGGATTGATCGCTGCACTAGATCCTGCTTCATTTTTCATCTCATTAAAGATTTTTTCTTGAATTGCAGCATCAATTGTTAACGTGACATTTTCCCCTTCTTTTGCTTCTTTTTTTGCTACGTTTTTAATCTCTTTCCCATTCTCATCTTCTATAAATACGCGTCCACCCTTTTCACCACGCAATTTATTCTCTAGTACTTTCTCTAAACCCGTCTTACCTACTAAATCATCTGCTTGATAACCTTTTTTTTGAAGCGATTTTAACTCCTCTGCATTTACCTTTCCTATATATCCAGTTAAGTGTGCGGCTGCTTCTCCTAATGGATACGTACGAATATTTACTGGTCGAGATGAAACTCCTTCTAATTCAATATAATCATTCTGTCTGGCTCCCTCATTTAAAATACCAATTGGTACAAAGGAGTCTGGTTTTATCCATTTCGCTGTGAGCTTCTGTTCGACCTCTTCTATAGACATATCAAGTAATTGTGCTACTATTTCTTTTGTCTGCGTTGCCGTTTCGCCTAGTTTCTCTGGAATAATTCCAACCTCAGTCGCTTTACCATTCGTTGCAAGCCCTTTTCCATTTCGATCATATATTTCTCCGCGTTTTCCTTGCTCTGTTTGCATACGTACTTTGTAATCTTTTTTCATACCTGGGAAAATGAAGTCTGGCGTCCAATCTATTTTCCAAGATTCCTTATCTTTCACGAGTTTTGCTTCATGGATGAATGAAACAGTTCCTCCATCTGTATCCATATTAACTTCAAAAAGAAAAAGTTCTTTATCTTTAGTATTCTCGCCTTTCGTTTTAACTTTTAAATTCTTAACTCCTATACCCTCATAGATTTTTTGATATTTCTCTGCGAAATCCTTTTTAGAAATCGTTTTTTTGGCATTTTCTGATAAATGATCATACATATTTGTAAATTTTTTATCATTCCATAAATTAACATATTCTTCAAATGCTTGTTTTGGCGGTTCGTCTTTATTACATCCTACCAACATAACTCCGAAACAAAAGAAAAGCAGCATCCATAATTTTTTCAATTCAATCTTCTCCCTTAGTTAAAAATGTTTTAACGCTTAATAGACAGTGTAAGTAATGAAATTGTTCCATATTTACAAAAAGATTAAATTTATGGTTAAGCTGCATTCCGGGAGGGAAGATTTTAAGTTTCTTCCAAACATAAGGAGCGAATATATTTAGCGAACGTTATCATTATTAGTGTTGTTTTAACAATTTTATTTTAAATACCTTTTAGTTCATTTTCACCGATCTTATCTTTTTTCTTTATAGATTTTTGATACAAAAAAAAGAATCCTTTTACTAAGGATTCTGCACCAGAAAATAACAAAAATATAGACAATAAAAAGAATTACTTAAAGTATAATTTATAGGCACTCTATATCCTTCTTTTTCACACCAAAAACCCCTGTACAGCATGCGACAGGAGTTTAGGTCATTCTACAGTTTATTTAGAAGAGTCATGTACAGGCAAACTACTAAAAATCAATTCAGCAACTTTTACATATCCTTTTGAGTTTGGATGAATTAAATCTGTAGACCAAAGCGTATTGTCATTAACTAAATGATGATTCCAAAAGTCAACATGATGAAGCTTATACTCGCTACTCAGTGAAAGTATAACTTCATTTGCCTCTAATAATTGTTCTTTTAATACTTGTTTTTTTTCAGAAGAAAAAGGAAGCCGAACTGTAAAATCTGGAAGGTTTGCTATAATAATATCAGCATCTGTTTTACTTAATGTATCTATCATAAATTCCATATCGTTCTTATATGCTTGATGATTCCAACGTCCTTTTAAAACATCGTTTGCACCTGCAATTAGACTAACCAAATCTGGATTAAAAGTTAATGCCTTTTCCAATTGCTGTGAGCGAATTTCTTTAGTTACTAATCCACGCTTTGCAAAATTAGCATATTCTATATCGTTTACACACAGTTGAACAAAATGATCTACCCAGCTTTTTAATGCTATTCCCTCAACTTCATCCCCTATCCCCTCTGTAAAACTATCACCAATCGCTACAAAACGCTTCCACATATCTAATCCCCCTTTTTGCTATTTATATCTACACTATATAATAGTTTACAGCGTATATCTATTTTCATTGTGATTTAATGGCATATTGAATATTTTTACCATGTGTAACTTTATTAAACTATCCTTGCATCAGAACCCTTTAAATCGAAAAAACCATAAAAAACGCTATTCTTTTTGTATATTTCTACAAAAAGAATAGCGTTTTTTGATTATATGGACACAAATTTATTTTAGCTTGATAGCAATACCAAAAATTCCGGAGGACCAAATTTGTAAATCAATGCAATCTTTAATTCCAAGCCGTCTACATAAAAATCTATAATACTTTGAAACTTTTTTGTTTCAGACTATAAAATTAGCTTTTTACTATATCAATTGCACTATCCCACATACTACTAAAGAAAGATCCTATTTCGCGCATAAAACGTGTAAACCAATTAGCTTGTTCTACATCAGATTTTGTTACAAGGTCTACTTGTAATGATTTACCTAATAAAAACCCAGGATCTGTACTATCTTTAGGCGAGATAATCATTTTACTAATTGTTACACCTTTTTTAATAGGTGCTTCTTGTTCTTCATTCGATACTTTAAATTCTTTTTTATAAACGTCTTTGTTGCTCTTTGGTATTGGAAGTAAAATAGCTTGCTTCGTTTGAACTACTACATCTTTGTCTTTTGCATTTGCTACTCGCACTGTTTCATACCCTTTTACTACGGATTCTTTTCCATAGACCTTCTTCACTTCAAAATTCGCAAATCCATAATCATATAATTTCTTGGTTTCATCAAAACGTGCTGTATGAGAGTTTGCTTTTATCACTACAGAGATTAGACGCATACCGTTTCTTTCTACTGTACCAGTAAAACAATCTCCGGCTTCTGGAGTAGTTCCTGTTTTTAACCCATCTACACCTTCGTATTGCTTAATTAAACCTTTTAACATCCAGTTAAAGTTCGTCATATCAATCGGATACTTGCCACCATTTTGGAATGTTTTTTTAGGGATTTTTGCTGTATCTAATATTTTCGGGAAATCTTGAATAAGACGTTGTGCTAAAATCGCACAATCTCTTGCGGACATTTTATTTTTCTCGTCTGGAGTTGTCCCTTCTGGGTGATGTCCTTTTAAATCATGGTTTGTTAAACCTGTAGAGTTTACAAATTTATAATTTTTCATTCCAAACTCTTTTGACTTATCGTTCATCATTTTCACGAAATTGACTTCTTTTCCAGCAATCTCTTCAGCTAAAGCAATTGTTGCTCCATTTGCAGAGTAAATTACCATTGCCTCATATAACTCTTTTACCGTATAAGAGCCACCATTTTCTAATGGAACGTTTGATAATGAGCGATCTTGCGAAATCTTATATGCATATTCAGAAATTTTAACTTTTTGATCCCATTTGAGTTTTCCTTTATCCACCGCTTCATGAACTAAGTATTCACTCATCATTTTTGTCATACTAGCAATTGCTAATGATTCATCTGCATTTTTTTCATATAAAATTTTTCCAGAATTTGCTTCTACTAAAATTGCTGATCCTGCTTCTACGTCTATAGCAGGAACTGTTTCCGCTGATGCTCTTCCAAATGTAACGATCATGCTACAAAATAGTGTAAGCACTGTTACTATTGCAATAAATCTCTTGCAAAACATACCTTTCACTTCTGTTACCTCCAATATCTTTGTACTCAAAAAAAGTTGTTCTAACATAATCCTTCAAAAAATGGACAGCGTTATCAAATTCTATATACATATAAGACATTAGGACCACTTTCATATAGAACATCTCATCCCACCCTTTTAGACACACTGACACTCAGTATTCCCACACACATCCCTCTTTTTAATACCTTTGTATTTTTCAAAATGATTCGTACTTTCATATTTTTTAGGATTACACTTAATAGACAATCTAAGTAATACATTTGTTCCACATTTATAAAAAATAAAACCAGTGTGTCCCGATTAAATATCGAGGCATACCAGTAGCCAAACATTCGTTTATTAGCTATCAAGGATTTTAATTATTCAATTCAGCTATTTGCTATACTCATACCAGAGATGAATTTTCCTTAGTCTAGACTATTAGTTTTTTATAATAAAAAAACTACATCCTATATTGAATGTAGTTTTTCTAGCTGATTTATTTATTTTTTACTTCATTTTTATAAAAAGCAAATAATGGTTCAATGGCTGGACTAGATAATAGAGGAATTGCCTTCTCAATCAACTCTCTATCCCAATCAAACCAACGCATCTCCATTAGCATATTCATTTCTGTATCAGTGAACCGCTTCTTTATTTCCTTAGCAGGATTCCCACCAACTATTGTATACGGCGGAACATCTTTACTTACGACAGATCCTGCTGCAACGATTGCACCTTCACCGATTGTAACACCAGGCATTATAATAGCATTCATTCCAATCCAAGCATCACTTTTAATGACTGTATCACCCTTCGGTTCATATGATTGTTCAATTTGCTCAGCGAATGGATATACTGTAATCCATTCTGAGTGATGATTATGATTACCACCCATTAATATGACTACTCCACTGGCAATACAAACATAATTCCCAATTATGAGTTTATCAAGATGCCATCCCATCTGTTCAATTGGATTGAAAAGTGCTCGGGACTTAGCGTCTCCCCACAAATACCTTACACAGCCATCTTCAAAATTTTGATGACTATAATAGCCAGAATAATAGGAGTATTCTCCTACTTCTATGAGTGGATTTGTTACTATATCTTTTAAATACTTCGTTTCTGACCAATGATTAAATAATGGATGCTTCATAACTTTATTCCTCGCTTCTAAGTATTATAGATCTTTGTAATTCACTTAGAAGCTTAATACGACCGCTACATTTTTTAGCTTTCTCAAACGACGAATCATTATATTCAAGCCTTTCTTTTATAATAAAAAAATCATAACGTGATAAATTACATAAGTCAAATTGTAAAATTATGTGCTCAAACTTAAGGTGTGCATTGAAATTTCAGTTTTAAAATAATCATGGTTTCAAATAATATATCGCAATTACATATAATAAAGATTTATTAGCTATATCTCTAACTTCTTTCTTATATTAGCCTTCACTCCCTCGATATAATTTTATTATTTATTGATTTGTCTGATAAATCAATAAATGTTAATATGATTATAGAAGATATTATCAACCATTAGATTTCACAGCTAGTTTTTCACAAAAATGATTTCTGAATCCTTTATTAATTAGGAGGTTTAGATGATGAAACTTTTAAAGCAATCAACAATTATCGGTGCATTGACTGTTGGAGGATTTTTATTTTCAAATACAATTAGTACAATCCCACCTGTGTCTGCTGAATCGCAACTTATACAAAAAGAATCACAATTTACAGATAATTGGCGGTGGCAAAGCTATTTTTTATTACATCATAATGCAGATTTTTTAGAAGAGTTAGCAGTTGGTGACTTAAAGCATGGAGATACATTCGATGCTAATATATATACTGGTGGTAAGGATACTGGTATTGTAAAAATATATCAATTGAGTGGAAATGAAAATGATGGAATAAACTTACATAGATATAAAACCATTTACGACTCAGGTATAACACATAATTATGGTAGATTTGTAACACCTATTACTACGGTTTATAATCCAGGAACATATGTAGCTGTTATGAAACTTGGAGAAAATTATTATTATGGGGGCAGCTTTAAAATCTCAAAATAATTTACGTTTATCTCACCAATAAATAATGGATACTATAGTTATTAGACAAAAACTATTTTAAAAGCTTCTCTGCCTTATATAAGGTAGAGAGCTTTTTGATTGTCTGCCCTTTTAAGGTTAGAAAAAATCCTTACTTTCTTTATATCCTACAATTCGATATGTTCATGCTTTAAACATGCGATAATTTATTTATATAAGTATTTTAAATTAATATTGAAAGGAGAATATTACATGTCTTTCTTTTCTTGGTCTCCTCTTATTTTCTTAATAGTTGTCGCAATTATCATTTCTATTCAAAAGGCTAAGAAACAATAATTTATTATTTGGAGGTGTAATAATGTCATTTGCAGCATGGAGTGCAATTTTTATGACTTTAATCGGAGCAGTATCCGGAGCAATCTTTGGTACAATTCCCTCTAGAAATAAGAGAAAAAATACTAACTAAAAAAAACTAATAATAAAAATTAATATCTATTTTAGTGACAGCTAATACGCCCCAAACATTTCAGCTGTCACTTTCTATTCAAATATCTTCCTCTTCAAAACTCCATCCACCATCAATATAATTTGCTGACCATTCTTTTCACTCTTGCTCGAAGAAAGCTCCCAACTCTTTCTGGATTTTTGGGTCGTATTCTAATTGTTATAAAGTAAGTTCATCTTTATGATTAGACCGTGATATCCAATTCCTAATATAAAATGCCCTTTTATTTTTTGATCCATCTTCATTCTCCTTTTCTTTCAAATAACGCTTTTATGAAAATTCCATTGTCTAATTCTTCACTTGTCCATTTCGCTTTTCTCTACTTCTGCATTTATTATTAGTAATACTAATTTTTCAGAGGTGAAATTATTATGGACGAGTTTTTATCTTTTTCTTCAGTAAATCCTAATTTAGTCGGACCTACTTTACCACCTATTCCACCATTCACACTTCCTACTGGGCCTACTGGCAACACCGGACCTACCGGGCCCACTGGATCTACTGGGGACACTGGACCTGGATGTATAGAGCCACTACCAATATTCACTCAAATAGTCTATGTAAACAAAGCTGGTAATGACGTTACCGCTGATGGTTCTGAATGTGCACCGTTTTTAACAGTTACTGCAGCAATGGCATCAATAACGGATGCAATAGCGCCATTTCCGGATACTTTAAATATAACTAAACGTTATGCTATCAAAATTGGACCCGGTACCTATATTGAACCATTAATTCATTTAAAAGCTAACATTCAATTGATAGGGACTAGTACTTTATTAACTAGATTACAAATTCCTTTTGATATAAATGATCCGACTTGGTTTGATTTGAATTTTTCACAAGATCCTAGATCTGGGTTTGTCAATCTGTCATTAATAAGTGGGCCACTTGATTTTAACTTTCAAACAGCGCAAAGTGTTTCAGGTAAATTATTCTTTGTTAGCGTTAATATAACCCCTACTCCTATATTCACAGCTTTATCTACTTCTGTGAATCAAGTTAATATCCGTGACTCAATGTTATCCGCTGGTTATACTCAAAATGGCATTAACATGGTGATGTTTGCTTCATTCGTTTCTAATGGTAATATTACTATTAATTCACAAGCGACCACAGATACTCAAGTCAATTTAGTTGGTGGAGGAATAAATGGTAATGTCATTATTAATGTACAATCTGGTCATATTCCAATTGACCCTTTAAATTTAACCAGTTTTGCTATTACAGAAAACATTTTTAATCCCAGTCCTAATTCAGGGAATTTAAATGTCAATGGCGTTAATAACGTTATTACAAGAGTCAGAGCGACAGTTGATTCATTACCTATTCGTTCCCGAATAACTCTTATAGGAACAAATACTTCTTTAATTAGAGTTGATGACGCTTTCGATTTAGCTTATGCACCTATCAATCCAATAAATTGGGCTGCTCCTCCTCCTACAACAGTACAGGAAGCTTTAGATAGAATTGCTTCATTGCTCGCAGGAACTATCGGTACTCCATAAATACCTTAGAAAGAACTTAAACCCTGTTTCTATACAAGCTAAGTTGTTATGGTATATGAGAGAAAAGTCTCTTCAAATCTTATTGGAGAGACTTTTTTCGTTTCTAAGTAAATCCAATATTCAAAAATGAATCTATATGATAAACAAAGTAATTATTTCTTAAAAAAATTCAAATTCCATTGAACTTCCTTCCCATTATTCTTTATCTCCGTCAGTGGCTCCATTTCCTTTTTTACAAATTCATCTATCATTTTTCTTTGTATATCTTCTTTTTGTTCTTCCTCGGATCGAAAACCAAAATAAAGTAATGCACTTGTAATAACCAGTCCTACAATGTATCCTAAAATACATCCTAACCAAAATATAATGTACCATCTCCCTATGCATTAATTCGGATATATATTAATACATTAAAATGTAACATATGACGATTTTGCTATAACACAAATAAAACAAAATATAAAATAAACAGAAGTATATATACAATAAAGTATATTTCCCCCTTCATAAGTACTAAAAAAAACAGCACTTAATCATTATTAGCTGTAAAACTTAATAGTACATACTAATGAAAAATGAATTTCTAATAAAATTCAATACAAAAAAGTAGCCTATACAGTTTTATAGGCTACTTTTCATTTCATCCATATTATTTAGCTAATTCTTTCGTACCCTTCATTACATCAACGAAGAATCCCCAGTTATTCACAACAGAAGAAATACTAATATGTTCATCCGGTGTATGAACGTTAAAAATGTCTGGACCAAATGAAATCGCATCTAAGTCAGGCATCTTTTGAACGAATGCACTACATTCAATACCTGCATGTACAGCGAAGATTTCAGCATCCTTGTTGTATTTTTCTTGATGCACTTTTTCAAACAAATTACGAATTTGTGAATTCGGATTGTATGGCCATTCTGGATACTCTGACTCTATTTCAAATGTTGCACCAACTAATTCGGCAATACATTTAATTTCATTTGCAACATGTTGTTTTAAACTACTGACAGAACTTCTCACTTCGTTACGTAATTTAATTTCATCTTGCAACGTTTCAATAACGCCTAAATTTGTTGAGCTTTCTACTAGACCTTTAATATCCATGCTCATACTTTGAATGCCGTTCGGAATTAAGAATAATGATGAAATAAGCTGCTTTTGTGTCTCTTTAGCAAATACTTTTTCTCCTGCTTTATCCAATTTTGTAAGTGTTACATGAACATCTGGATCAACAGCACGCATTTCTTCTTGTAATACTCTTGTCCATGATACTAGTTTTTCTTCTACTTTCTCTACATCTTCTGTACGTAATACGAGTGTAGCTACACTTTCACGCGGAATTGCATTCGTTTTTAATCCGCCGTGAACCTCACTTATATCAAATTGAATAGTTGCTGATAAATCACGTAATACTCGTCCTAATACTTTGTTCGCATTACCGCGTTGTTTATCAATTTCCATACCAGAATGTCCGCCTTTTAGACCACCAACATATAGACGGTATGCATCCATATTCGCTGGCGCTTCATCCCAAATTACTGGAATTGTTTCAACTGCTTTCGCACCACCTGCGCTACTTACAAGTAATTTATGATCTTCTTCAGAATCAATATTAATAAAAATCTTTCCTTCAAAATGATTTGAATCAACAGCGAAAGCTCCGCCCATTGTCGTTTCTTCTTCAGTAGTAATAACTACTTCAAGTGCTGGATGCGGAATGTCTTTTGAATCTAATAGAGCTAATGCATACGCAACTGCAATACCATTATCAGCACCTAAAGTCGTTTGATTTGCATATAACATGTCCCCAATGATTCGTAATTCAATTGGATCTTTTTCAAAATCATGTACGGTTGCTTGATTTTTTTCACATACCATATCCATATGACCTTGAATGATAATAGCTGGTACATTTTCATAGCCAGTAGTTGCGTCTTTTTTAATAATGACATTCATTGCTTCATCTTGAATCACTTCTAAGTTACGCTCTTTTGCAAAGCCCACTAAATAATCACTAATTTCCTTTTCATTACCCGATCCTCTAGGAATCTTTGAAATTTCTGCAAAATGATAAAATACAGGGTGCTTTGTTAATTGTTCTAAAGTAGAATACATTTTTCAAGCTCCTCTCAAAATGACAAAATAATATGTAAGTCTTTAATCATTATACCATGATTCATTATTTTACCTTTCTTTTAACTTTTTAATATATTATTCATTTTATGTACAACACTCTTACAACATTGTAAGGGTGTTGTAAGCTATATCGATTTTCCTCATTTCATAATAGCCGTATACTGTGTAAAGAAACAAATTGAAGGAGATAAAGAAAATGAAAAAGTTTTTATCAATTATTACACTATGTTTATTATTTTCTAGTATTACTATTGGGTGTGAGCGAGCATCACTAAATCGAATTGGTAAAGATGTGTATTATGTGCAGATAAAAGGCGAAGGAACTATCGAAAAAGTAGAAGGTAGAAACTTACGAAACTACACGCTGCCCGCATATGACGAAGACGGAGTAAAAAAACAAATTACATTTAGAAGTAAGAAAGCATCAAACGAACATAAATTAAATGAAAAAGCATTTTTATGTCTTTATGTAGATCAAGATGATAAGAGCAAAAATGAAATATCATCAATTGAAGTGAAGTCATATGAAGAGGTTCAGGAAGCTGACTTACCTGCAAAAGTAAAAGAAAAGTTAAATGCTAAATAAAAAACAAAAGAAAATGCACTATGCATTTTCTTTTGTTTTTTTCACTCGTATATATTTTGAACCGCTATTATTCATCAGTTTCTCTAAACGATTTATATTTTCCGTTAATGCACCTTTCACAAGAGAGAAATCTGTATTTGGTTCATCTTTTTTTTCTTTAAAAAATGAAGACTTTTGTACATTTACTTCAGCCATCTCTTCTCCCCCTTTTCAAAAAGATACAACCTTCTATTTATATTATATCGCAAATGTAGACAGTATGTACAAGTATCATTTTCTTTTTAATTCTTCTTCTAACTCTTCTACTTGCTGTAATGTATCTCCTTTT
>NZ_MAOC01000028.1 GCF_001884135.1 Bacillus nitratireducens
TGATATACCTTTAACTCCTACCTGGCATTCTCTCTTTTTTATTTTTGTTAATTATCATAAAATTACCAATATTAATCTACTATTTAATAATAATATTTGATATTATAAAAAAGTAGATTTTATAAACGAAACAACGATTACTGCTAACATTTATATTGATAACACTTCAAACGTTACATATCAGAGTTTAGATGGGATTGCACATAAAATCGAAGAAATTTCAGACGATAGATTATTTTTAGAATCTAAAAATTTATTACAGCTAGTATTTCAGCAAGAGGAAAAAGGAAGTAACATTGTAGGGACTCTTCCAAATCATATCGTACAAAATATCGAAAAGTTATTCCCTCTGTCTATTCAAGAAGGGAAAACAATATTAATAGAGAATGGATTTAATTCCTTATATGCTGAAAATTTTATAAAGGATTTAAAATCAACGCAGTCTATTTACACTATTATGCGTCTGGATATAACAGAAAAGAATGAGGTTATTTCTGACAATGGATTCTTTGTTATTGAATCACCAAACATCCAATGGCTATTAACTCGAAATATAATAAATGATTCCTTTGATATAACCTATTTAACCAAAAATCTTTTCGAAAATGAAATAGCAAAACTAGTAAAACATTAATCCTTTAAGACGGGAGTATATCTATATTGAATAAACAACAGCATTCTAGCAAAAAAAAGGAAGGTTTTTTCGAAAATAGGATATTACCTATCCTCACTGTTCTTTCAGGTGTAATACTATTAGTATACAAAGGGTTAGAATTCATTTCAAAGTATGTATTACTTTTAATCTTATTTGCCCTAATTATTGCTTCGTTATACTTATTGTTTATGAAAGAAGTAGTTGGTGCTGCTATTGGATTCCTTTTTGCAGCCCTTGGGTATTATATGTATAAAATCATTTTTAAACAAAAAAAGAAATAGCAGATAAGCAAATCATAAAGAGTGTAATACAAAAGAGAATGCTTTTACGCATTCTCTTTTGTATACTTATATGGAGTCGCCTCTATAAATTTTTCTAATCGATCTACATTTTGAGTCAATGCACCTTTCACAAGAGAGAAATCTGTATTTGGTTCTTCTTTTTTTTCTTTAAAAAATGAAGACTTTTGTACATTTACTTCAGCCATCTCTTCTCCCCCTTTTCAAAAAGATACAATCTTCTATTTATATTATATCGCAAATGTAGACAGCGTGTACAAGTATCATTTTCTTTTTAATTCTTCTTCTAACTCTTCTACTTGCTGTAATGTATCTCCTTTTATTAAAGAGAAATCCGTTGTATCTTCATTATCTTCTTTAAAAAAATCATTGTCATAATCTTTTATCACTACAATCACCTCTACGTGCTAGTGTAGGGATGATTGTCCGATTTTATACAAGTTTGTCTAAATTTACTTTGTCTTTATGTATAAGTGAAAAGGACAGAAAAAAACTCTGTCCTTATTTACTAAAATAACTATGATGTATTGTTAAATTATATACATTTTCAAAATCCCGATCTTGCAGATTATTTTTCTTCCCATCAATAACAATAAAAACATCACTCACTATTTTTGCTGGTATAATTCCGACATTTTCTACTTGCACCGCTTTCTGCTCATTCAATTGCTCAATGTGTTCAAACGGAACGATAATACTAAATTGCGAGCGGATACCGCGAAAGTTTGTATTTAATTCCTTTGCCGCTTCAAATACAACAATCTTCGCCCCAATCTTTTCCCCATATGAATCTAAAAATGCGTTTAAACTTTTTGTATATTCTTCTTCCGTATGCCATTCCATTGTACCGAACATTGCTGGATTGACATTTTGAATAATTGTTGTGTATATTTCTCCTCTTGCTTTAGAAGCAATTAATGACCGTTTTATCGATTGAACAGTCTTGCCGATATCGCTAAATTTCGCTCCCCATATTTCTGAAATATTAGGTGTTAAAATAAAGGCAATATCAACGAAAATAACCATTGCAGTGAACATTAAAAGATTTTTCCAGAGGGTTAAATCAATTCCTTTTATCATGAAATACACGGTGACTGATACTATAAACAACCCATACCAAGTCTTTCTAATTCGTTGCTTCTTCTCCTCGTACAACTCTTCATTTCTCCAGTAAAAGAAAATAAGTACTAGAAAAACGATTGCTAAAATAAATAAGCCGATTCGAATGTTAGAGATCACCAATGACATCACCCTCCATTCAAAAACTACTCACGATATCATTACATGCACAAGCAGCTCTCTTTATGACAAAAGACGTGGACAAGCTTCTAAATTTAGCAATATCGCATATACATTAGAAGGTACCACGTCTTTTATCTTGAATCTACATTGTATATGTAGACAAGCATGCGTTTCAAATTTTCATGTTAAAAAGAAATATGTTTCGGAATTTCCCCTTCTGGTACTTCTCCGTCCATACTTAAGTAATAATGACGAATTGGACGTAAATTTTCGTCTAATTCATAAACAAGCGGAATGCTCGTTGGAATATTTAATGAAACTACACCATCATTTGAAAGGTTGTCTAAGTATTTCACTAGCGATCGAATTGTATTACCATGAGATGAAATAATTACTTTCTCACCATTTTTTAATGACGGTGCAATTTCTGAATGCCAATAATTAAGCACTCGTTTCTCCGTATCCTCTAAACATTCAGTTAATGGGAATTCACCTTTTGGAAGTGTTTTATATCTTGGATCGTTCGCTTCATATCTAGGGTCATCTTCAGTAAGTGCAGGTGGTCTTACATCAACACTCCTTCTCCAAATATGAACTTGTTCTTCTCCATATTTTTTTGCAGTTTCTTCTTTATTCAACCCTTGTAGTGCGCCATAATGTCTTTCATTTAGTTTCCACGATTTATGTACAGGCACCCAAGTAAGATCCATTTCATGCAGCACAATCCATAAAGTCCGGATTGCTCGTTTTAATACAGATGCATAAGCAACATCGAAAGTATAACCATTTTCCTTTAATATTGCTCCTGCTTCTCTTGCTTCACTTAATCCATTCTCTGATAAATCTACATCAGTCCATCCAGTAAAGCGATTTTCAAGATTCCATAAACTTTGTCCGTGACGAATAAGTACAAGTTTTATCATTATAATTCCCCTCTCGGAAATGTGAATTTTATTGTTCCATCGCGTACACGTATAAAGTATCTAGTAATGTAACTTTTTATCCATTCACTCTATGATTTATCCCTAGTTACCAAATCCATGGATAAAATTCATTCTTTTTCAAACTATAAAGAAAGGCATACTTCTCATTATTTTTGATCAACCGGTATTTCTCGTTTTGATATCCATGCATCAAAGCCTGAACGGCTATTCGCCATTTCATTCATAACTTGATGCCAATTTTCTTCACATGATTCACCAAATTTTGAAAAAATAGCATCCATTTGCATCCTTTGAACATCGCTCAGTTTTTTCTCTAAATCTGTACCTTCTTCTGTTAAAGATAACTGTTTCACACGGCGGTCATGTGTAGCTTCATTACTTTCAATAAGTCCCTTTTCCACAAGTTGACGAAGTGGTCCGTGAAGAGCTTGTTTACTTATTTCTAATAGCGATAGTAACTCATTTACACTTATCCCTGGAAAACGTGCAATAAAAAATAAAATTCGGTGATGTACTCGTTGTATACCGTACTCTTTTATAATTTCATCTGGCTTTTCAGTAAATGTTTTATATGCAAAGTAAAATAATGCTAATGCCTCATTCATCTGTTCTTCTTTATGTTGTGTCATCTACTTTCCCCCTGTATGTAAATTATACCACAATCCAGTAATCAATATTTTAATCAATGCACTGGAACTTCTTTAGTTAATTGAAATATTCATTGTACAGTTAGGAGATGATTCAATTGCAAACGCAATATACTGTAAGTACATATTTATTAGATCGACTAAACGAATTAGGAATTGAACATATATTTGGTGTTCCTGGTGATTATAATTTGGCTTTTTTAGATGATGTAGTAGCACATGAAAAGTTAGAGTGGGTTGGCAATTGTAATGAAGTGAACTACTCACCACTTAACGTCCTTACAGACTGTTTGAAGTGGGAGCTTCTTGGGAAGTAGATACTTTTATTAGCTACCTATATTTACCAAGCCATAAGGGTAGTACCTACCCCTAAAGAAAATACCAATTACATGGCTAATTTTAGTAAGTTTATACTTGCGTTTATATCTCTATCATGATGACTATTGCATTCAGGGCAAATCCACTCTCTAAGGTTTAGATTCTTGACTTCCTTATTTTTAAAACCACAACAAGAACATAATTGGCTACTCGCATAATTCTTAGGTGCGATTATCAAATCACGACCTTTCCATATTGCTTTATAGTCAAGGTACTCTCTGAATTTAGCCCAAGATACTTCACTGATTGCTTTTGTTAATTTGTGATTCTTTTGCATTTTCTTCACTTTCAAGTCCTCAATCACAATTACTTGGTTTTCGTTTGTGATTTCATTGCTTATCTTGTGAAGAAAATCATTGCGTTGATTCGCAATCTTCTCATGAAGTCTTGCAACTTGTAATCTGGCCTTGTTTCTATTGTTTGAACCTTTCTTTTTACGAGACAAAGAGCGCTGCAGAAAAGCTAATCTTCTTTCGGCTTTTCTCAACCATTTAGGGTTCTCATATTTCTTGCCATTAGACAATATTGCAAAGTCTTTTAGTCCAACATCAACACCAACTTTTGTATCAACTTTAGGAAACAATTGCTCATTTTCTTCTACTAAAACCGATACAAAGTATTTCCCAGTAGGTGTTTGAGACACTGTAGTAGACTTAATTAATCCAAAGAATTGTCTGTGCTGTTTAATCTTTACCAAGGTCTTTATTTTTGGCAGCTTGATATAACCACCCTCGATGTAAACCGTGCCTTTTTGGTTATTTGTTGTATAACTACGATGGTTATCTTTCTTACTTTTGAACTTCGGGAATCCAGCAGATTTATCCCGGAAAAAGTTAGCGTATGCTTTATTCAAATTCATTTGAGCATTCGCCAACGCAAGACTATCCACTTCCTTTAGGAATGGAAATTCAGCCTTATATTGTGCAGGCGTAGGATATTTAACAGATTTATCAAGTTTATCCTGTGATTCTTGATAAAATTTGATTCTATCTGCAAGCATCTTGTTGTATACAAACCTAACACATCCAAATGTTTTTAAGAAAAATATTTGTTGTTCTTTATTTGGATAGATACGATATTTGTATGATTTTAACATTTTCTACACCTCATCTTTCCCTTGATTTTCAATATATTTCTTACTACACCTATCGGCGAACCACCCGTAGTAATCAAGCAAAACCTTCTTGACCAAAACATTTCTTTCCAAAGTTTCTTTCTCACATGGGGAAAGTCTCTCTTGATTACACAAAACTAGTAAGCCTATTCGGATCAGAAAAAAAGCAAGCATTTAAAGCAGACAATGAAATAGAGTTAACAGCAGTCTTAACAAAAATGAGTTTTAATAAGAATCAACTTACCTTTGTTGAAGTTGTAATGAGCCAAGGGGATCAGCCTGAATTGTTAGCTAAACTTGGGAAAAGATTTGGCAAGCAAAATTCTTAATAAGAAAAAGCGTAGCTATAAATGGACTACGCTTTTTCTTATTAAATTTTTATTCCGCAAGCGTTAACTGCCAAGACACACCATACTTATCATTTAACCAACCAAACTTTTTGCTAAATGGATAAGAACCTAAAGGCATTAGTACAGATCCATCCTGCGATAGTTTATGAAAAACCGTTTCAATTTCTTCTTCTGTCTCACAAGTTACATAAAGAGACATAGATGGTGTAAATGTAAAACCATGCTTTACATAACTATCAATGCACATGAATTCTTGGCCATTTAACGTAAAGGTTGCATGAATGACAGAACCCTCTTTACCAGGTCCATTTTCATCGTAACGAGAGATATTTACAATTTCTGATTGATCGAATAGCGACGTGTAAAAATTCATCGCCTCCTCAGCTTTACCTTCAAACATTAAAAACGTAGTGATTTTTTGATTTGTGTTACTCATATAGAGACAGCCCCTTGTTATGTATTTATGCGAAACATACATCAGCCAACAAAAACCGAACGTATATTCTTATAAATATATTGTCTATAAAAACGATGAGTTTGTCAATTATCTACTTATTTATTTCTTCTTAAATAATGCTGTCCAAAGAAATGATTCTCCAAACATAGTATTTGGTTGTTCAATCTGTTTCATTTTTCTAATTTCAATCACTTCAAATTCTTTAAATATTTCTTTTAATTTTTCTTCAGAATATGCAAGACCACCTTGTAGACTCCATCCTCTATATACGTCCCAATCTGTTATTTCTGATCCATTTCGCTCATCTAAATCGCCTGCTGCAAAACATGTTACCCCAAAATAACCACCCGCTTTCAATGAGTTTTTAATTAAATCCACATAATGTATCCTTCTATGTGGTGGAATATGATGTAAACAGCCCGAATCGTATACAAAATCAAAATCATTTTGACCCTCTAAATTAAAAATCGAATCACAAATAAAATCAATTTCTATTCCTTTTGCTAACGCCCTTTCTTTCGCCCAATTAATGCCCTCTATAGATAAATCCACTGCTGTTACTCCAAATCCTTCAATCGCTAAATAAATAGCATTTCTTCCTGGACCGCATCCAAGTTCCAACACTTTCCCTTTGGAAACCCATCCTGTTTCTATATATGAAACTAGATTTTCATCTGGAACATTTGCAAAAAACGGAACATCTTTTTCTCTATTCGCATAAAATTCATTCCAAAATGGTTCTGCCGGTCTTAATAATGAATCGAGCATTTTAATAATGTCTTCTTGCTTGTGCAACGTTTCATTTTTCATATGTACTCCTCCAAATTTTAATAGTCAGAAAATTATTATATATCTTTCAGAACTTTCATACAAAGAAAAACTCCTACATTTAATAGGAGTTCTTATCTTTAAAATCCAAGTACAGCTAACCATTTTAACAACTTCTCTTCTCGCACTTTCAAATCATCGTTTCTATACTTACCCATCTGTATTTCGCTAACAATTTCTCCGTCCACCATAAAAAGAACTCTTTCTGATTTAGCTGCTACCTTTACATCATGAGTCACTAACATAATAGTAGTTCCATCACAATTAACATTTAGTAATATTTGCATTACCTCTTCTGTTGATTTTAAATTTAGAGCACCAGTTGGCTCATCAGCAAAAATAACATTTGGATTATTGATTAGCGCTCTACAAATAGAAACTCTTTGTAATTGGCCTCCAGATGCTTCGGTTATATAATGAGACGCTATATCACTTATCCCCATTTTCCTCATTAGCTCCAGAGCACGTTGATTTACTATTTTCTTACTCTCACATTTCGCTAAATATGCTGACAAGATGATATTATCAAATAGATTCAAGTTTCTTAGAAGGTTGCTCTGTTGAAAAATAAATCCTATTTCAGTTAGGCGCAATTTGGCTAACGCTTCTTCTTTCATACATGATATTTCTTTATTATCAACTTTCACACTTCCTGATGACATTTGATCCATTCCACTAATATTATATAGTAACGTCGATTTCCCAGAACCAGAAGGCCCCATGACCGATACAAATTCTCCCTCATAAATCTCTAAATCTATATTTTTTAGTACATGATAATTTGCATTTCCATCTATTGCATATTTTTTGTTTAATTGCTTTACTTCTAAAATTTTGTTCACGTTACAACCCCTACTCCCCATTTCGTTTTAAATCTTTTGTTTGTTTCATAGTAAAACTACTGAAAAGTGTTGTTGCTGTCACAGATATAAATAATATAGCTGGGCATATTACATAAGAAACGATAGGATTCACGACAAACTTTATATGAGCTGCTCCCATAAATGAACCTAACCAACTTACTAGCATTTCACCAAACGTAGCAGCTATAAATGTCCCTGTTAAAATGCCTACTAATACTATAGCAATAGAACGAGTAACATATTGTATACGAATATCTTTGTAAGAAAAACCGATACTTTTCATAATTAATATTTGTGAAGAATCTTTTGCCAATAACATTTTAAAAAACATTGCAGTAATTAAAACCGATATCAATATAGCCACCAAAATTGCCACTTGAGTCACGAGTCTTAATTGTTTAATTGTCTCTCCTAAAGTTTGAGATAAATAATTATCCGTATCTGTTATTTTTGCAGAATTAAAATTTTGTTTATATTCCTTCACTTTTTCTTGCAGATTCACTTTGGGTTTCATATCTACATTTACTACGTACCATAATATATTTTCTTTATTGTAAGAAAAACTCGCTTTAGCTGTTTTACCGCCATTCGTTACATCTTGATATATACCACTAATAGTTAGTACTTTCTCTTTTCCTTCTACAAATAAAACGATTTCATCCTCTACATTCTTTTTTAATTCATTTGCGTTCATATAAGAGAGAGCGATCTCATTTTCATTTTTTGGTGCCATACCTTTAACATATTCTATTGGAAATTGAGTGAAATCTCCCACTTCTACATTTAAGTTTTCATGTGTACCATCAGCTTTCACCACTTTAAATGTACTCGTTACAAATGCTGCATATTTTTCTACCTCTTCATCGTTTCCGATATACGATATAACGTCATTAAACCGCTTTTCTATATTTTCAGATTGCTGTAAATCTATTCGTATATCACTCTTTCCTGTTCCCATATAATTAACAAATTGCGGTGACTGAATCGTGTACAAAAAGTTAACTGGTACAACAATCATGAACACTGCAATTATTAAAACGATACTTAATACTCGATATAACTTAAATCGTTTCACTACATCTTGTATACCAATAAAGATATTTACATTTTTAATTTTAGTTTGAGAGAGAGAAAAAAATCTTCTACTCTTTCTTTTTCCTAGTTTATCTCTTGATCGTAAAGCGTCTATTGCTGTAATTCTCCTGAAATTCCGCAAAATGATGCGGCAAAAAAGGATAACGGCTAGAAATAACAATGTTGTGACTATCAATGGCACAACATAATGTAAAATACTTTTATTAGCTGTCCCCATATAAAGTGCGATGTTAGAGGTAAATATTTTTGTAACAAATAACGAAAGGATATATCCACATATACATCCGATAGCAGCAATAACAACATATTTTGTTACATATAATTTTTGGATCTCTTTGCTTGTAATGCCGATAGCTTTCATAACACCAATTTCCCGATAATCTTCTTCCATAGAAGTCATAATCGTAAATCTAATACATAAAATTGCGATTAACATTAATAATGCACTTATTATGATAAGTACTGCAGCTATTATTCCATCTGTTAATGAATTGAGTGTTTTAAAGAGTGAATACGTAATAGAGGGACCTTTTTGAGGTAAGTTCGATGACTGATATAGATTTTCAAATTCATTTATATTATTTAAATCTGCTAGCTGGAATTCAATAAGATATTCATTTTCTCCAAAATTCCCCTTTATTCTTTCGAAGTCTTCATCGCTTATTACAAATCGTTTTGAACTAACAAGTGATGGGTTCATTTGAACATCACGAACAAATGCCGAAATAGTATATTCTAGCTCATTATTATTTTTCACAACCCATATTTTATCTCCAATACGCAAATTATATTTTTGCATATAATAAATTGGTACACCTATTTCCCCTTTCCTAACATCGATCACTTCATTATTTAAATCTAATAAAAAGTCAAAAATAGTATTTTGCTTAACGAAGCTAATGTCCATTACACTATTATGTTCCGCTTGATTTTTCTTCTTTATAAAAATGTTAGATCCGCCTATTTGAACCATCTCTGCTGTTTGTTGTTTTTTTACAAAAGGAGTTTGCGCTACAAATGAATCAATTGACTTTTGGTTTATTTCTCCGGCATGCATTTGTACGAAGTGCGGTGCGTTTGATACTTTAAATAATTGATCCATTGAGTTCAATAGATTTATAACGTTACTTGAAGCACTTGCCATTAAAAGACTGGATAACATGATAAACATAAATAGAATGGTAATTATCATTTTATTTTGAGAGAAATCTCTTTTTAACATTCTCCTAATCATATGGAGCTAGTTCCCTTCATTCCATAATATTTTCTTCGTCACTATCGCTATTATTATCATTATGAAACTAATAGCTAATATAGGTAAATAAATTTTCATACTGAATTCTTCAAACATAAAACCATAAATGACTTGCCCAATTGGTGCCATACATTGAGATACCGCTGTTATAATTGCCATTACTTTTCCTAAGTTTTCATTTGGTGTTTTCTTTTGGACTACAGTAATCACATAGATGGATACAATTGTCATGATCATTGCAATTAGAATAGAAGAAAGTATAAAGAGGATAAATGGTGGATAGTATCCTAAATTAAGAATAACCGGCATAACTGAAAGTGCCATTGGTATTACTAATAACGCTATTAAAAGCATCCAGTAATGCAATGTTTTCATCTGTAGCTTTTTCGCAAAAAAACCTATTAATAATGCACCTAAAATAGTAGCAAAATCGATCAATCCCATTCCAATTCCGTATAACGTGTCGCTACTTTCCAATGTTACTCGTATAATAATTGGAGCACCAACAACAAATAGCGGTGTAAGTATTAAATTTAGCAATGCAGCTAAAAGCATAGATTTCAAAATAAATGGTTGTTTTAAAACGAATACGAAGCCATCTTTCATATCCTTTACAATTGTCGGTATAATATGGTTTCCTTGTGCTCTTTTTATAAAAGGTATTGTAATAAACATTTCTAAAATCGCAGATAAAAAGAAAGCAAGGCAACTTATTATTACAAGTATTTTCAAACCAATTATACCGTACAATATTCCTCCTAATACAGGAGCTACTATGTTAGATAATGCTTGCACACCATTTACGATACCGTTCGCTTGTTCTAACTTTTTCTCTGGAACTAATTGCGGAATACTCGCCATTACAACCGGTGAGTACATTGCACTAATGACTGCAAGTAAAAACATAATAGTTCCAATCAATATAATAGATACAGATCCAGTAAATAATAAAACTATAAAGCTTAATACAATCGCAGCGTTTATAAAATCAAAAATAACCATTAAATTACGGCGATTGAAACGATCTGCTATTGCTCCGCCGAGAGGGGATAGCAAAAAAGGAATACTCGTTACTGCATATAGTCCTGCGAATATATCAGCACGTCCTGTTATATCTAATACATATAAAGACAGGGCAAAACGTAAAAGTGTTGAACCTAAAATAGTAATAATCTGCCCACTTACCATTAAGTGAAAATCTTTCATAGAAGATTTTATACTTACTGGCATCCTCATCACATCCTTCATTTAATTTCGACCGACTGTCGGTCTATAATAATTAAACAGAAATCATTATTTCTGTTTAATTAAAACCTCGACCATATAATCAAAGGATCCTTCTTTCGCACCAACAGATACTTCCATCATTTTAATGTAAGCTTTAACTCTCCTCATCATTTCTTCCGGCTTCCACTGGAATAAACCCTCATCAAATATGACTTGTGCTGAAGAGAGTAATAATTCAATTGTTTCTTGTGGGTATGGAGTAGAAAATATGCCTTCAGCGATTCCTTGTTCTAAAATCTCTGCTAAAACAGGAGATAAATGAATAATTGATTGTACTATACTTTTTTGATGCATTTCCGCATTATTTGGCTGATGAAATTGTTCAATCATTTTATCTTTAACATCTCCTGATTTTGGTGATTGCTCCATCAAAACTCGAAATAACTTTTCTAAAACTGGGATATTAGGATTAGAGACAATTGCTTTCGCTTTAGTAACATCCGCTTTAATAATCCTCATAATAATTTCATCCATTACTTCTTCTTTCGACTTAAAATAATGATAAAACGTCCCCTTTGCTATCCCTATCTCTTTTAAAATATCATTTACTGTTGTTTTCGTATAACCTTTCGTAATAAATAAACGTTCAGCAGTTTCTAAAATTTCCTTTCTACGCTCCTCATACTCCTTTACAATTCGCATTCAAGTTCTCCTTCCCACCAGACCGACTGTCGGTCTACTTAAATTATATGTTTAGTTAGTAAAAAGTTTCCTATTATCGTACATATACACCATCTTACTTTCTATTTCCTTTATGAATTTTAAATTTTTTAATACGGTGAATGAAATTTTAAAGGTTATTTCTACGTAACCACTCTTGTACTTATATCGACTTCGTTGTATAAAAACAAAAAAGAGCCGCAACGATTTGCGACTCTTTTTGTATAAAAACTATTTAACGGCCACGTCTTTGCTGACCTTGTTTTGTACTACTTTTCTTATTACTTGGCTTATTAAATGATCGATTGTTATCATTTCTCGAACTATTTCTTGAATCGTTTCTTGGGCCACCTTTTGAACCACTTCTTGAACCTTCACGGCTATCTCTTTGACGATATTGACCTGATTTCTTTGGAGCCGGCTTTTGTACCGGTTTTCCATTTTCATCTACATTTTTTATCATCGGTTGTTCGATTATTTGTCTTTGTATTGGTGCACCAAGCGTTTTTTCAATTTCTTCTAAATGTTTTTCATCTTTCGCTGCAACGAATGTAATTGCAAGACCTGATCCACCTGCACGTCCTGTTCGGCCAATGCGGTGAATATAACTTTCTACATCTTCAGGGATATCAAAGTTAAATACGTGCGTTACACCATCTACATCAAGTCCACGAGCTGCTACATCCGTTGCGATTAAGTACTGAATTTTAGCTTCGCGGAAACTCTTCATAACTCTTTCACGTTTCGCTTGAGGTATATCACCATGAAGTTCAGCACAATTATAACCTAGCCCTTTTAAATTATCATAAAGCTTACTTGCTCTAACCTTTGTACGACAGAAAATAACTGCTAAAAATGGCTGATCACGATCCATAACAAAACGAAGTGCATCTGGCTTTGCACGATCTGTCGTCTCAATGACACGCTGCTCAATTGTATCTACCGTTACTTCTTCACTTTGTACTTGAATCATTTGCGGCTCATCCATATAACGCTTCGCCAATTTTTTAATATCTTTTGGCATCGTTGCTGAGAATAACATCGTTTGTTTACTAGCAGGTGTCTCATCTAAAATATCTTCAATATCATATAAGAAACCGAAATAAAGCATTTGATCCGCTTCATCTAGTACAATCGTTGAAAGATTACTTAAATCAATTGTTTCACGTCGTATATGATCTAATAATCGTCCTGGTGTCGCAACAACAATATGTGTATTACCTTTTAATTTTCTTAATTGTTGTGCTACATCTTGTCCGCCATATATCGCTAGTACATTAATATCTTCTCTTTGAACAAGCATTTTTTTAATTTCAGTTGTAATTTGCAGTGCTAGTTCCCTTGTTGGTGCAACAATTAAAGCCTGAACATCACTAGACTCTGGATCGATTTTTTCTAAAATCGGTAACACGAATGCTAACGTTTTACCCGTCCCTGTTTTCGCCTGACCAATAATGTCTTTACCTGACATAATAACAGGAATTGCCTTCTCTTGAATTGGTGTTGCTTCTGTAATTCCATTTTCACGTAATGTATGATTAAAAGTTTCACTAATTCCTAATTCTAAAAAGTTTTTCAAATAGACCACTTCTTTTCCTTATTTTTCACATTAGCTTTCATTGTACCATTTGTTTCGCCAAATATGAAAAATAAAAAAATTCTTACCTTCTTTTTTTATATTCATCCTGTACTAGATGAACAAATTCTTTTTGTTTTTTCTCGGATTTTATTAATGCTTCCATGTTAATAGAAGACAAAATAAACTTTTTAATTTTTCTATTACTCCAAATTAAACTTGTATACTTCGGATCTTCATGTAGATTTCGAAACCACTCTAATTCACTTAATTTTGCGATATGATGTTTTAATTTCATGTCATTTCGAGGGTAAAATAAAATTATATCTGCTATTACATCAAATAATGAGCCCAAGTTATTCCCTCCTATAACTTCTTTAATGAAGATATTAACCTAATTTTAAAAATCATTGTTTCACCAATTCAAAATAAATTACACCAATATGTACATCACGGAACTAAGTTCTATCATTTAATATGTAATACGAAAGCATTATATAACCTTCATTTTGATTTAGCATTTGAGCTTATCTTTCAGAAAGATGGTTTGCAATATAAAATGGAAAAATCCTAATAGTGCATTAGAGATATTTATTATTTTTCATTATAGTTTTTATAGCCTTACCATATCAATTTGGGAATTTAGTGCGTTTAGAAAACCATTTAGATACATTTAGCCATATATTGTACGCCAATAATATAGTAGTAAGAAATTTACAAATGAAGGATATAGAAAGAATAAGGGGTTATGGCTAATTAATCATGAATGTATAGTGCGGTTATATGAATAAATAGGCTTCATTTGCAGTAACATAGTATGTTTTCCCTTTACTGCTGCGTACTTTGTACTGTGGCGAACCATTGACACTCACCTTTGCATCAATCATAAATCCCTGCATCTACAGAACCAGCTCCGTTTTTATACTTCTAAGATGGAGCATCCTAGAAACGTAGATTGTCCACTTTGAAAACAATGCGTTTTCAAAGTGGACAAATAAACTGTGCTTTTCTTATCGAGTAGCAACAGATACTTCTGAAAGAAATAGACTACATCGTAATAGGGGTTATATTCACAGCTGTAATTTTACAAGTTGAAATTGCAAACCTAACGGTTGTAGTTGGATTTATAGGTAATGTCCCTAGTACTATACCAAGTCCTGTTTGTTCCACGTTAAAATCTGCTGCAATAGAACCATTACTTGCTAAAAGACTTACTGTAGATCCGATAAACGCATCCAGTAATTGTCTAATTGGTCGTTCACGACATTCACACTCGCATCCTACATCGGTAGGTGGAAGCAATGTTATAGGTGGTCCTGGTGGTAAAAAACCTACCCCTGTTACATCAGATATATTGACCACAAAGGTTGTAGTGCCATCTGTAACTGTAACTAAAAAATCATTCACGGAAGTGATAGTAAATAGAAAGAAAAGCGGGGGCGTGTTGGGTGTGTCTGCAATAGTGCCAAGAATAACAGTTTCTCCAATAAGTTGTTGTAAAACGCTTTGCATAGGTAAAACACAGCAATCACAAAGACAACCTTCAGTTCCTCCTGTTGGACCTGTCTCTCCTGTTGGACCCGTTACTCCCGTTGGACCCGTTACTCCTGTTGGACCCGTTACTCCTGTTGGACCC
>NZ_MAOC01000029.1 GCF_001884135.1 Bacillus nitratireducens
TTTTTATTTCGTTTGTCGCTTTCTGCGTTGTTGCTATCGGCGACTTGTCCTATATTACACCTCTATACTCTAATCGTCAACATGTTTTTCTAAAAAAATATAAAAAGGCTTATTTCTTTTAAAATAAGCCTTTTTATCAAATATCATTCTATTCGTTTATTATTTTTCTATAATTGGTAACGAGACGATAAACTGAATAATACCATCCTCATATTCAGCTCGAATACTACCACCTTGCAACTCAACAATACTTTTCGCAATCGCTAATCCAAGTCCCGATCCTTCTGTTACTCTACTTCTAGATTGATCTTTCTTATAAAAGCGTTCAAACAAACTCCCTAACTCTTCTCTCGTAAACTCTTCACTATGATTCGCAATTACAATTTGTATATCCCGGCGCTGCCTTTGAAGAGAAACTTTTATCTCCCCATCATCTTTACTATACTTAATCGCGTTCATTAATAGATTATCAAATACACGGACCATCTTTTCCGAATCAATCGCTGCATAGGCACGTTCCTCAGGAAACTTCTTAACAAACGCAAGTCCATGCTCTTCTGCCTGCGGTACTAACTCTTCTATTAATTGCTCCAATAACTCATTTATACAAACCTCTTGTTTTTCCAATATAACTTGCTCATTTGTTAACTTCGTATACTCAAATAAATCTTCTATTAAATTCTTTAACTGCTCCGACTTCGCAAAAGCAATTCTCGTATACTCATCATGTTGTTCTTTATTTTCATATTTAGAATCTCGAAGCAATCGCAAGTAACCCATTATAGAAGTCAGTGGTGTACGTAAATCGTGTGATACATTCGTAATAAGCTCATTCTTTTGCTTCTCTAATTTACGTTCCTTTTCTATATTATTCATAAGCTCTTCCGCCATATTATTAATATTCTCAGTTAAAGACGCAATCTCATCTTCACCTTTTTTCTCAATACGGTACGCTAAGTTTCCTTTTTCTATTTCCTTTACACCTTGTGCCATCGCTTCAATTTGCTTCATCTTTCTCTTTGTTATATAGAAGAAAGAGAAAATGAATACAAGTACACCTATGAAAAATGGAAACGGCCCTTCTTGCGTATCATATATTACTTCACCTTCTGGAATCCCACTAACAAACATGTATAAATTCTTATCTTCTATTGTAATAGGTGCAAAAGCTATAAATTCTTTTCTCGTACTTTCAAATTCTTTTCTACCATTCATATAATTAATCGCAAACGATGATGCATTACGAATTGTATTATGCAAATCAATTTGCTCTTCTTGTGCCTGCTTCGTTTTATATAAAACTTTACCGCTCTCGTCAGTGACCAATACTTTTAAAGCTCTAGAATTTTGTTCTAAATTTTGATTCTCTATTTCAATCATACTTGATATAGCTTCTAATTTATTTTCATGAACTGAACTATTTGCCACACTTTGAGCTTGTTGGTTAATTTGCTCCATACCAGCCCGATAATCGATTGTCGCCTCTCGATTCGCATTCTCAAAAAACGGTGCTGCTGCCTTTGCTGACAAAACCCCTAACAACGCACAAGCAGTGAACGCAGTAATAAGTTGAATTCGCACACTCCGTTTCACACTCTTCACTAGCTTCCCAACTAATTCTCGGATTTTCCTAACATAAGTAAATGGATTAAATATCTTTTTCAATCTTATACCCCACTCCCCATACTGTTTTTATATATATTGGCTTCCTTGGATTCTCTTCAACCTTTTCACGCACTTTCCGAATATGAACCATTACCGTGTTATCCGACTGGAAAGATCTTTCGTTCCAAACCTTTTCATAAATTTGTTCCGCGCTAAAGACCATACCTGGATTACGAGCTAACAATTCTAAAATTGAAAATTCCCTTGGAGTTAGTTTCACTTCTTCTCCATCCACAATGACTTTATGGGTTGAGATGTTTATTTTCATCTCTCCAATTTCTAACTCGTCCTCATTTTGAATAGCAAAACCATTCATTTTCATATAACGACGTAACTGAGATTTAATTCTCGCGATTAACTCTAACGGATTAAATGGTTTCGTTACGTAATCATCTGCACCTGTTGTTAATCCTAAAATCTTATCCATATCTTGCGTTTTTGCCGAAAGCATAATAATTGGCATTTCTTTCGATTCTCTTACTTTCATACACATATGAATACCATCTATTTTCGGCATCATAATATCTAATACGACTAAGTGCACTTCATTTTCTTCTAATAGACGCAATCCTTCTTCTCCGTCTCCCGCTTGCAGTACTTTATATCCTTCATTCTTTAAATAGATTGTAATTAAATTTCGAATTTCTTTTTCATCATCTACGACAAGTATTGTTTCGTGCGCCACAATATCTCCTCCATCACTTTTTTAATCCCTAACTTCTATTATAGGAAAACTTCTGAAGAAAAACGCTCGGAAATCCTTAAGATTTTCTGAAGACGCAAAAAAGGTCTAGACTCCCCTTAAGTCTAGACCTTTCAAAAAACCCCTTTTATTTACGAACGTAGATGAAATATAGTACGAATAAAACTCCCATAACATACATAACTGGATGAATCTCTTTCCGACGGCCACTCACAACCATTGTAATTGGATAGAAGATAAATCCAATTGCAATTCCTGTTGCGATACTATACGTAAGTGGCATTGAAATGATAGTAAAGAATGCTGGTACTGCAATCTCGAATTTCTTCCAATCAATTTCTCCTAAAGATGAAACCATCAAGATTCCTACAATAATTAATGCTGGCGCTGTTACAGCTGGTGTCACAACACTTAATAGCGGCGAGAAGAATAGTGCCAGTAAGAAGAACCCTGCTGTTACAACTGCTGTAAATCCAGAACGTCCACCCGCTGCTACCCCTGCAGAAGATTCAATATAAGACGTTGTTGTTGATGTACCTAAGATCGCACCGATTACAGTTGCAATCGCATCTGCAAATAGTGCTTTTCCTGCACGTGGTAATTTATTGTTCTTCATTAATCCCGCTTGATTCGCAACCGCCACGAGCGTACCTGCTGTATCAAAGAAATCGATGAAGAAGAACGTTATAATAACAATACCCATTTCAACAGTGAAAATGTCTCCAAAGTGAGTTAACGCCACACCGAACGTTGGTTCTAGACTCGGTATTGCTCCCACTACAGCTTTCGGTGTATCAATTAATCCAGTCGCTACTCCTAAGATCGCCGTAAGAATCATACCGTAGAATACCGCACCATTAACTTTCTTAATCATGAAGATGATTGTCGTAACAACTCCGAAGATTGCTAGTAACGTTGTGCCCTTTGTTAAGTCCCCCAACCCAACAAGAACAGCATCATTTTTCACGATAATTCCGGCATTTTGGAATCCAAGGAATGCAATGAACAATCCGATACCTGCCGCTACTGCAAACTTTAACTCTGATGGAATTGCATTAATGATTTTTTCACGAATACCTGAAGCAGTAAGAATAATAAAGATAATACCTGACATTAACGTTCCAGCAATTGCCGTCTGCCACGGAATACCCATCGTTAACACTGCCGTATAAGCAAAGAACGCGTTAATTCCCATACCTGGTGCTAAAGCAATCGGATACTTCGCGAATATCCCCATAATTAACGAACCAATTGCCGCTGCTAATGCTGTAGCAACGAATACTGCACCTGGATCCATTCCTGTACCTGCCGGTAATCCTTTAACATTTCCAAGTGACAGCGTAGCAGGATTGACAAATAGTACGTAAGCCATAGATAGAAATGTCGTTAAACCTGCTATGAACTCAGTCTTATAATTTGTGCCGAGTTCATCAAACTGAAAATAGCGTTTCATCTTACGTTTCCCCCGTTATATGATTACTCGCCGTATTTCCCCTAGCCCTCTTTTATCTATAAAAATAAAAAAGGCTTCCATTGCATATACATGGAAGCGTTCTATAAACAAAGACAAGTTTCCCCTCATCTTTATCAAAACGCCTCGTAGTCAAGCCATTTACGGTAGCTAGGTAGAAACTTTCGGGCCATATCCCCGATATTATACGACGGCATAATATTCATTTTTCGTTTGAATTACATACTCATATTAACTCGAGGAGGTGGTTTTGTCAATTTAAAAACGAACATTTTTATAAACTTTTATAATTTCGTTCGTATTAATGGCAAAAACAAAAAAAGATCCATCTATACAAGAACGATAGATGGATCTTTTTTATAATACTATTCCCACTCAATAGTTGCTGGTGGCTTACTTGTTATATCATACACGATACGGTTAACGTGTTTTACTTCGTTTACGATACGTACAGAGATTTTCTCTAATACGTCCCAAGGGATACGCGCCCAGTCAGCTGTCATACCGTCGATAGATGTTACCGCGCGGATACCTACTGTGTAATCGTAAGTACGCTCGTCACCCATAACACCTACGCTACGCATACCAGGAAGCGCAGTGAAGTATTGCCAAACTTCGCGGTCTAAGCCCGCTTTAATAATTTCTTCACGTAAAATCGCATCAGATTCACGAACGATTTCTAATTTCTCTTCTGTGATTTCACCTAATACACGAATACCAAGTCCTGGACCTGGGAATGGTTGACGCCATACGATTTCATCAGGAATTCCTAATTCAGATCCTAATACACGTACTTCATCTTTAAATAACGTGTTTAAAGGCTCAATTAATTTGAACTGCATGTCTTCTGGAAGTCCACCAACGTTATGGTGAGATTTAATTGTTTGTGCAGTTGCTGTACCACTTTCAACGATATCTGTGTAAAGTGTACCTTGCGCTAGGAAGTCCATTCCTTGTAATTTAGAAGCTTCATCATCAAATACGTAAATGAATTCGTTACCGATAATTTTACGTTTTTGTTCTGGATCTTCTACACCTTTTAACTTGTTCATGAAGCGCTCTTTTGCATCCACTTTAATAACGTTCATATGGAAGCCTTCGCTAAATGTTTTCATAACACCTTCTGCTTCATCTTTACGAAGTAAACCGTGATCAACGAAAATACATGTTAATTGGTCACCGATTGCTTTATGGATTAATACTGCTACAACAGAAGAGTCTACACCGCCACTAAGTGCGCATAATACTTTTTTGTCTCCAACAGTTTCACGGATCTTCTCTAATTCTACTTCGATAAAGTTCTCCATGTTCCATCCTTCAGAACAACCACATACGCCGAATACGAAGTTTTTAATTAAATCGTTACCGTGCTCAGAGTGACGTACTTCTGGGTGGAATTGTACACCGTATAAGTTTTTCGCTTCATTGCTCATACCAGCAATTGGACAAGACTCACTTGTTGCATCTACTACGAATCCTTCAGGTAAACCGGTTACTAAGTCACCATGACTCATCCATACAACTTGCTCTTCTGGAAGGTTCGCATATAATTTTGATTCGTTCTCTACTTTAAGAACAGCTTTTCCGTACTCGCGGTGGTTTGCACGTTCTACTTTACCACCGAACTGTTGTGTCATAAGCTGCATACCGTAACAAATACCAAAAATTGGTAATCCTAGTTCAAAGATTTTTTCATCACAATGTAATGCACCTTCACCGTATACACTATTTGGTCCACCAGAGAAGATAATCCCTTTTGGATTCATTGCCTTAATTTCTTCTGCAGTAATTGTATGTGGATGAAGTTCACTGTATACACCGAACTCACGAATTCGACGTGCTATTAACTGATTGTACTGACTCCCAAAATCTAAAACGATAATTGTATCATGCTGTTTCTTCAAAATAATCACCCCAACGTTAGTTCTCGTATATAAATATTTTCACCAATTTGGCGAAAAGCATTACCAATATAATAAAAAAAGCCAGTCCTCCGCCTCTAGTCTCATAACAAAGAAAAGGCAGGGGTCTGGCTTTATAAAGAAAGATAGTCTTCCGCTCTTTATAAATATAAGACGCACTGCCTTCATAGTCAGGTTGTTTACGGTAACCCGGTAGAGACTCTCAAACCATATCATCGAGGATATATGAAGGATTGTTTTATATTATCTTCCTAGATTCTAACAATGAAGTATCGGTATGGTCAAGAGAGAAAGCGACAAAATTCTACAGAAATTAATTTCCTTTTCTCAAAAACACAAAAAAACATCCACTTCTATAAAGAAGTGGATGTTTTCGGGGCGAACGGAATTACATCATTCCGCCCATACCGCCCATGCCCATGCCGCCCATGTCAGGCATTGCTGGTGCATTTGGTTCTGGCTTGTCAGCTACTACAGCTTCAGTCGTTAAGAACATAGCTGCAACAGATGCTGCGTTTTGAAGTGCAGAGCGAGTTACTTTAGCTGGATCTACGATACCAGTTTCAAGCATGTTAACCCACTCGCCAGTAGCTGCGTTGAAACCAACGCCTACTTTTTCGCCTTTTAGACGCTCTACAACTACAGATCCTTCTAGACCAGCGTTGATTGCGATTTGACGAACTGGCTCTTCTAATGCACGAAGTACGATGTTGATACCTGTTGCTTCGTCGCCTTCAGCTACGATAGAAGCTACTTTTGTGTATACGTTCATAAGTGAAGTACCACCACCTGCAACGATACCTTCTTCTACTGCTGCACGAGTTGAGTTAAGTGCATCTTCAATGCGAAGTTTGCGCTCTTTTAACTCAGTTTCAGTTGCTGCACCGACTTTAATTACTGCTACGCCGCCAGCAAGTTTAGCAAGACGCTCTTGTAATTTTTCACGATCGAATTCAGAAGTAGTTTCTTCTAATTGCGCACGGATTTGGCCAATGCGAGCTTCGATTTGTTGTGTATTTCCGATACCTTCAACTACAGTTGTGTTTTCTTTCGTTACAACGATTTTACCAGCGCGGCCTAAAGATTCAACTGTAGCAGATTTTAAGTCACGTCCTAATTCTTCAGTGATTACTTCGCCACCAGTTAAGATTGCGATATCTTCTAGCATTGCTTTACGACGGTCACCAAATCCAGGAGCTTTAACAGCTACTACATTGAATGTACCACGAAGTTTGTTCACTACTAATGTAGCTAACGCTTCGCCTTCTACATCTTCAGCAATGATAAGAAGTGGTTTACCTTGTTGTACCACTTGCTCTAATACTGGTAAGATTTCTTGGATGTTAGAAATCTTTTTGTCAGTGATTAAGATGTATGGGTTATCAAGAACCGCTTCCATTTTGTCAGAATCAGTAATCATGTAAGGAGATGCATATCCACGATCGAATTGCATACCTTCTACTACGTCTAATTCTGTTGTGAATCCTTTAGATTCTTCTAAAGTAATAACGCCGTCGTTACCAACGCGCTCCATTGCTTCAGCGATTAATTGACCTACTTCTTCGTCAGCTGCAGAAATAGCAGCTACTTGTGCGATAGAAGATTTACCTTCGATTGGTTTAGAAATCGCTTTTAATTCTTCAATTGCAGCAGTAACAGCTTTTTCGATACCTTTACGAAGACCCATTGGGTTAGCACCAGCTGTTACGTTTTTTAAACCTTCACGAATCATAGCTTGTGCCAATACAGTTGCAGTTGTCGTTCCGTCACCAGCTACATCGTTTGTTTTGCTAGCAACTTCTGCCACTAATTTCGCACCCATGTTTTCGAATGCATCTTCTAATTCGATTTCTTTTGCGATTGTTACACCGTCATTTGTAATAAGTGGTGAACCGAATTTTTTCTCAAGTACAACGTTACGACCTTTTGGTCCAAGCGTTACTTTTACTGCGTTTGCAAGAGTGTCGACACCGCGAAGCATCGAACGACGTGCTTCTTCACTAAATTTAATATCTTTTGCCATAATAATTGACCCCCTTGGATTTTTAAAATGTATATAATTAACCGATAATTGCTAAAATGTCACTTTCACGTAAAATCAAGTAGTCTGTACCTTCGTATTTCACTTCAGTACCTGCATATTTTGAGAAGATGATAAGATCACCTGCTGCTACCTCTAAAGCAACACGCTCACCATTTTCAAGCACTCGGCCTGTACCTACTGCAATAACTTTACCCTCTTGTGGTTTTTCTTTTGCAGTGTCTGGTAATACAATACCACTTGCTGTTTTTTCTTCTGCTTGAACAAGTTCAATTACAACGCGATCACCTAATGGCTTTAGCATGAACAATAACCTCCTCATTTTGTTATGTAAATTTTATTTATTAGCACTCAAGTCACACGAGTGCTAACACACTTCTAATAATAAATAATCTCAATTTCTTTTGCAAGTAAAAAAATCATAATTTTTTCGCAAATTACTTTATACACTTTCCTATATAGCATTACTTCTTCTACTGCCTTTACCGTATGAATCGTTGTTCCCACTTCTTGTATGTTACAATATGAAAGACACCCTAAGTTGTTTTCGCTAAATGCACAACTTTTTCCTGTCTCCTATTTTATTTTCAAACACTTATTTACAAAAAAAATATAATTCAAATGAAAGTTTATATCGTAGGTAGCATATTTACATGTTATCCTACCTTATCTCATACACTAGCGTTAGAAAGGATGGTTAAACCATTTGAAAAAACAATATTGGTGGATTATCGTTACATACATTTTAATGCAGTTATCAGGCATTGCCGGGTTACCGCTTCTCCTGAAAACTGGACTATACGATAATAGGGGATTTACTAGAGAGGAAAAAATTCAGCTCATAACTGGTCATTGGGCTATCATTAGCTTTTTCATTGCATTATGCGTTGTACTTTGGTTACTCAGAACAGACATTCGTGACAGGCATTTAGATAAAATGCGCTCTACTGTTCCAGCTACAGTTGGATGGATTTTTATCGGATTTTTCTTAGCACTATTTTCACAAAGTATTGCCGGTATGATCGAAATGCGATTATTAGGGATTACACCTGGCTCTGAAAATACAGAAAGACTTATGGACATCGCAAGAACGACACCTTGGTTCCTTATCGTCATATCTATAATAGGACCTATTTTGGAAGAAATCGTATTTAGAAAAATTTTATTCGGTACACTTTATAAGAAGTTTAACTTCTTTATTGCTGCTATCATTAGTTCACTTGTATTCGCGGCGATTCATTTTGATTTTACTCACTTATTGGTATACACTTCTATGGGGCTCGTATTCGCCTTTTTATATGTAAAAACGAAGCGGATTATCGTCCCTATTGCAGCCCATGTTGCAATGAATACATTAGTTGCAGTTGCTCAAGTTTTAGTAAGCAATGAACAAATTCAAGAAATGATTAAAGAAGCTGAAAAAATGCAAGGCTTTATCGGAGGATTTTTTGTATGAGAAACTCACCATTGTTCATGGCTGCATTGTACTTTCTTCTTGGATGTATCTTTACACGTTTCGCCATTACGAACGTAACAGATACAATCTGGAATATGTGGACAATACTATTTGCAGTTATGGCAACAATTGATTTTAATTTGGCACTTCGCCTTATCTTAGTTAAATTCACAAAGAAAAAACAATAATAAAACGCAGAGGTCGCTTCCTCTGCGTTTTATTGTGGATAATTCTTCAAAAAGTAAACCAGTGTTTGTAACTCTACAGCTAAATCAATATGATGAATCCTTATATTCTCTGACACATTTAAGCGTGCTGGTGTGAAATTTAAAATACCATGCACGTTCGTTTCTGCCAATCTATCTGCCACAGATTGTGCTACTGTAGCGGGTACTGTTAATATTGCCACTTGTATATCAGTTGATAAACGTTCTTCTAGTTCATCCAAATGATATACAGGAATGCCTCCGATTTCTGTTCCAACTTTCTCTTCACTAACGTCAAACGCCATTTCAATTTTTGTATTATTGTTTTTCGTGAAATTATAATGTAAGAAAGCGGTCCCTAAATTACCTACTCCAATAAGTGCTACACGTGTTATATCATCTTGGTCGAGTGTTTCACGGAAAAATGATAATAAATAATTTACGTTATATCCATAACCTTTTTTCCCTAACGCTCCAAAATATGAAAAATCTCTTCGAATAGTTGCGGAATCAACCTTTACCGCTTCACTCAATTCGGCTGATGAAACACGTTGCTTACCAGAAAGAGATAAGTTTTGGATAAATCGATAGTATAGAGGCAATCGTTTGGCAGTGGCCTGTGGAATTTTTTGCTGATCCATATAACCTCTCCTCTCTTCCTATCTTTATTCATATACTTGAATCAAATACAGAAGTTTAGTACTCATGAATTTCCTTGTATAATAAAGAGAAGAAGTATTCTCTCTTTATTTTAAACTATACACTATTTTTAGTATGATTGAGAAATATAAACATGGCAAAGTTAAGAAATTATTTGAGGTGAAAACATTGATTTTATTACAAGTAAACGCGCTTTCGAAATTATACGGTGCAGAAACGATTCTTGCAAACATAAAATTGGAAGTACAAACGAAAGATCGTATTGCATTAGTCGGACGAAATGGAGCCGGAAAATCTACATTATTAAAAATAATAGCTGGTGAGTTATCTCATGATGGTGGTGAAATTATAAAACCGAAAGATGTCTCAATGGGGTATTTAGCTCAAAATACCGGATTAGAAACGTCTTTAACAATTTGGGATGAAATGTTAACCGTCTTTACACACTTACAGCAAATGGAGACAAAACTTCGAAGGCTAGAGCAAGAGATGGGCAAAGAAGAAAACTTTTCAAATGCGGCTATATACGAGAAATTATTAGCTGATTATGACCAATTACAATTAGATTATAAAGATCAAGGTGGCTATCAGTACGAAGCGGATATCCGCTCGATTTTAAGCGGTCTTGGCTTTCCAGTTGAGATGCACCAGACAACAATTTCTACATTAAGTGGTGGGCAAAAAACACGATTAGCTCTTGGTAAATTATTATTAACTAAACCAGACTTACTTATTTTAGACGAGCCTACAAACCATTTGGACATTGAAACATTAACTTGGCTTGAACAATATTTACAAGGTTATCCTGGCGCGATTTTAATCGTTTCTCATGACCGTTATTTCTTAGATAAGCTTGTTACACAAGTATATGAAATTTCGAATAAAGAAAGCAGACGATTTGTTGGTAACTACAGTAAATATTTAGACTTAAAATCAGCACTATACGAGCAAGAGATGAAACGTTATGAAAAGCAACAAGATGAAATCGCTAAGCTTGAAGACTTTGTGCAAAAAAATATAGCTCGTGCATCTACAACAAAGCGTGCTCAAAGTCGCCGTAAACAATTAGACAGAATGGAATTGTTAACTAGACCATTGGGCGATTCTAAGTCAGCTTCCTTCCACTTTGATATTGAAAAACAAAGCGGAAATGATGTTTTACAAGTGAAAGATGCAACTATTGGCTATGATGAAGATCCGATTATTGAACATGTAACTATGCGCTTAACTCGTGGGGATAGTGTTGCTTTAGTTGGACCGAACGGAATTGGGAAATCCACATTATTAAAATCACTTGTGAATAAGTTACCTCTGCTAAATGGTGATGTTTCTTTCGGATCCAATGTATCTGTTGGTTATTATGATCAAGAACAAGCTAACTTAACATCTTCTAAGCGAGTTTTAAATGAACTATGGGATGAATATCCTCTGCAACCTGAAAAAGAAATTCGCACTATACTAGGCAACTTTTTATTCACAGGGGATGATGTACTAAAACCAGTATCTTCTCTTAGTGGGGGACAAAAAGCTCGATTAGCTCTTGCAAAGCTTATGATGCAGAAATCAAATTTATTAATTCTCGATGAGCCAACGAACCATCTTGATTTAAATAGTAAAGAAATTTTGGAGAATGCTTTAATTGATTACCCAGGAACACTTCTATTCGTCTCACATGACCGTTACTTTATTAATCGTGTAACGACGACCGTTATTGAGTTATCAACAGAAGGTGCACAAGAATATTTAGGCGATTACGATTACTACGTTGAAAAGAAAAATGAAATGATTGAACGTGCAGAATTTGAACAACAAGAACAGCAAGAAAATCAGGCACCTGTTCAAAAAAATGTAGCGCAAGAAAAATTAAATTATCTCGAAGAAAAAGAGCGTAAACAATTAGAGCGTCAACGCACTCGGAAAATTGAGGAGCTAGAACAAAACATCGTAGAATTTGAAGAAGAAATTGCTACACTAGAAGATCAGCTTTGCTTACCAGAAATATATGCAGATTATGAAAAGGCTAGTGAAATTACATCTAAAAAGCACACACTACAAGAACAACTTGAAGCTTGTATGGCAGAATGGGAAGAACTGCATATATAAGTGAATTTAAACAAGAAGGATGTCTCATACGTCGAGGATGTATGAGACATCCTTTTTATTTTCTATTTTAAAACCAGTGCCGTAGCACATGAAATTATATCAACGATTTTTTGAATATATATACCGTAACTTAAAATATATGAACGATTCGACAAGACATATCGATTAACCGACAAAGATTGACAATAGTAGCAACCTATATAATAAGAGGAGGATGTTTCAAAAGTTTTTTTGGGATATCTTCTTGTTTTTTATTTCCCGAAAAAGAATATCTTTAAAGGTCAGACTTCCTCCACCTTATCCACAGGTTTATACACATATCCACCTTTATAAAATAGACATTAAAATAACTTTTCCACATTATCCACATTACCAAAAAAAGTTATACACATTTTATATACACAACAAAACCCATATTATCAACAGATAATATGGGTTTTGTCCACAGGCTGTGGTTAATTTTGTGTATAACTATGCTTCAATATCTAATCCTGGATTTGCATTTAAAGCTAATGTCGCACGTTTTCCTTGTTCGTATGCAATTGTACCTGCAGCTGCAATCATCGCTGCATTATCTGTGCATAAAGATAGAGGCGGAATAATTAGCTCTATATTTTCTTTTTGTGCAAATTCTGCTTCTAAACGTGCACGAAGCCCTTTATTAGCAGCTACTCCACCAGCAAGAAGCACTTGCTTTACGTTATATGCATCCGCCGCACGAGACGCTTTCGTTACAAGTACGTCGATCACACTTTCTTGGAAACTTGCTGCTAAATCTTCCGGTGCAATTTCTATACCACGTTGTTTTGCGTTATGCACAGTGTTGATAACTGCCGATTTCAATCCACTAAAGCTAAAATCATACGAATCCGGCTCTAGCCATGCACGAGGCAAATCAATTGTCGGCTTTCCTTCATGCGCAAGGCGATCAATATGTGGACCACCTGGATATGGCATAGATAACGTACGAGCTACTTTATCATATGCTTCCCCCGCTGCATCATCTCGTGTTTCACCAATTACTTCAAATGAACCGTGTTCTTTCATATAAACAAGCTCCGTATGTCCACCAGATACAACAAGTGATAGTAATGGGAATTGTACTTCTTTTACTAAACGGTTTGCATAAATATGACCAGCAATATGATGAACACCAACTAGAGGGATATCATGCGCAAAAGCCACAGCTTTCGCTGCATTTACACCTATTAAAAGTGCTCCGACTAAACCTGGGCCTTCTGTTACGGCAATTGCATCAATATCCTCAAAAGTGATATTCGCTTCTTTTAAAGCTTCTTCTAGCACAACTGTAATTTCTTCTACATGGTGACGGGATGCAATCTCTGGTACGACTCCGCCAAAACGCTTATGACTTTCAATTTGTGATGCAACGATATTCGCAATAATTTCCGTTCCATTTTTAACAACTGCTACTGCTGTTTCATCACAGCTTGTTTCAATACCAAGTATAATCGTGTTTTTTTCCATTATATATTCACCCACATTACGAGACCATCTTCCTGATTGTCTGCATAGTATCGTTTACGAATCCCACCATTTTGAAATCCGTATTTTTTGTATAACTGTTTTGCTACTTCATTTGATACGCGTACTTCAAGTGTCATCGTTTTTACTCCTAGGTCTTTCGCCTCCGAAATAACTTCTTTCAATAAGGCATCTCCTAATTTTTGACCTCGGTACTCTGGCAAAATAGCTATATTTGTTATATGTGATTCATCAATAATTATCCACAATCCACAATAACCAATTACGCGACCATCTTTTTCTAGCACAACATAATGTGCATGTTCATTCATCGCTAATTCACGGTGAAAGGCATCTGCAGTCCAAGGAGTTGAAAAAGATGCTTCTTCAATAGCTACAATTTGAGCAATATCATCGAGTGCCATCTTTCTAAATATCATATCCATTTTCTATAGACCTCTACTTCTTTTGACTTTCTAACCAGTTTGTTTCAGCTTCCGCTAAACGAAGATAACTAGGTACAAACGTATGCACATCTTGTTCTTCTTTTTGTAACCCTAAAAATGCTAGCTCACTTGGTCTTGGGTTATTCTTAGTGAAAGGAGCAAATACAGCTTGATCACCTAAGTATTCTATAATTGTTTCTTTATGCAATTTAACATCGTTACCAATAAATAAAACAGGCTGTTCTTTATCTTTTAACATTTGCAACCAGTCAACAATAAGCATAATTCGGTCTTCTTCCATTGAAGTTAATTGCTCCCCTTCATATGTATATAGCCCCGTGTAAATTTGACCACGTCGACCATCAAATAAAGGAGAGATTAATCCATTAAAATTAACACCATTTGCTGCAACTACTTCTAAACTTGATACACCTACAATTGGTATTTGAAGTGACCAAGCTAATGTTTTTGCAGCTGTCACACCTATGCGAACACCTGTATATGATCCAGGCCCAGCTGCTACAACGATTTTAGTCAATTCTTTCGGTTTTACACCACACTCTTTTAAAAGTTTCTCTACAGCTGGCATAAGACGTACAGAATGGTTTTTTGTTAAATTTGTAATGATTTCTCCAATCACGTTCCCTTCCTCAATAAGGGATACACCCATTACGTAATTTGAAGTATCAATTGCTAGTACTTTCATTTTGTAATAGCTCCTCACATAATCTAATATAGCGATTTCCAATTGGTTCGAGTACAATTTTCCTTGTATCATCTCCGGCATGGAATAAACTGATTTGTAACTTTTCATTCGGTAAATATTCTTCTATTAAATGAGCCCATTCTACTACTGTAATCCCTTCACCGTAGAAATACTCATCAAAGCCCAAGTCTTCTTCACTTTCCGCTAAACGATATACATCCATATGATATAGCGGCAATCTTCCTTTATATTCTTTAATAATATTGAAGGTAGGACTATTTACAACTCTTTTCACACCAAGACCCTTTGCTAGTCCTTTTGTAAAAGTCGTCTTGCCAGCTCCAAGATCACCCTCTAAAATAATTACATCTTGTTCCTTTACAAGTCCCCCTAATTTTTCTGATAATCGCTGGGTTTCTTCGGAAGATTTTGTTGTTATTTCATATTTACTCACAGACTTCACCTACTTTACTCACAATGTTCTCTGCTCTTTATTATACAGGTTTTAAATATATAAAAAAGTCCTTAGGAGTTTTCCTAAGGATAGTTTGACTGTCTTTATTAGTTTTTTGTTAAAACAAATAAAAAAATACGAAACAACTTGTTTCGTTCTTTTCTTTATATAAAATGGCGGTCCCGACCGGGGTCGAACCGGCGATCTCCTGCGTGACAGGCAGGCATGTTAACCACT
>NZ_MAOC01000030.1 GCF_001884135.1 Bacillus nitratireducens
CATCGCTATCAAGCTAACAAAACAAAATCCCCCCTAAAATGAAAAAATAAGCTATTCTTTCTGTAGAATCATAGGAAAGGATGGCGTTTTTTATGTCTGTTTCTGTGTCTAACGAATTACAACTATTTGCTCAAGAGATTCAAAGTGCCCTATCTCCAAATGCCTTACGAGATCTTGCTAGAGATGTTGGCTTTGTACAACGAACCAGTAAGTACCAAGCAAAAGATTTAGTCGCTTTATGTGTATGGGTGAGCCAAAATGTAGCTATGACTTCTTTAACTCAGTTATCTAGCTGTTTAGAAGCATCAACAGAAGTACTCATCAGCCCTGAGGGCTTGAATCAACGATTTAATAAAGCGGCTGTTCAATTTTTACAACACCTATTAGCTGAACTACTAAAGCAAAAACTGACCTCATCTATGCCAATTTCTTATCCATATACTTCTGTTTTCAAGCGTATTCGTATTTTAGATTCAACTGCATTTCAACTTCCGGATGTATTTTCATCAATTTATCCTGGTGCGGGAGGATGCAGCCATACAGCGGGAGTAAAGATACAGCTTGAGTATGATTTATTAAGTGGACAATTCCTTCATATTCATACAGGTCCAGGTAAACAACATGATCGAACCTACGGTTCCCTGTGTGCCCCAACTGTAACAGCGAATGATTTATGTATCCGAGATTTAGGTTATTTTCATTTGAAAGATCTTCAACATATACAAGATAAAAAGGCTTATTATATCTCACGTATCAAATCGAATACACGTATTTATCAAAAAAATCCAAACCCTGATTATTTTCAAGATGGCAGAATTAAGAAGGGTACAGAGTATATCCAAATAGATATGGAGGTTTTAATGAACTCTCTTCAGCCAGGACAAACATATGAAATATCCGACGCTTATGTAGGAATGACTGATAAAGTACCAACTCGTGTGATTGTTCATCGACTAACAAAAGAACAACAACAAAAACGATTACACGATCAAACGGTAAGAGAAAAAAAGAAAGGAATGAAGTATTCTGCTCGTAGTAAACGACTTAGCGGTATCAATGTATATATGACAAATACCCCTATAGATATTGTCCCGATGGGACAAGTACATGATTGGTATTCTTTACGTTGGCAAATCGAGATTTTATTTAAAACATGGAAATCATTCTTCCATATTCATCATTGTAAAAAGATAAAACGAGAACGATTGGAATGCCATTTGTATGGGCAACTGATTGCTATTCTACTCTGTTCTTCTACCATGTTTCAAATGCGGCAATTACTTCTTATGAAAAAGAAACGAGAACTGAGTGAATATAAGGCCATATATATGATTAAAGATTACTTTTTTCTTCTTTTCCAATCGATACAAAAAGACACCCAAGAGCTATCAAAGGTGTTACTTCGCCTGTTCAACCTCCTACAGCAAAACGGGAGAAAATCTCATCGATATGAGAAGAAAACAGTCTTTGATATATTAGGTGTCATTTACAATTGTACCAAGTTTGATAATCAAGCGGCTTAAATCAAAAAATTGAAACCCATTAGGGTTTATTTCGTATGCAAATCTTTCAATTCCCTACACGTAGCTTTTTAAAAAAAGAAACAACCTCTACTATAATTAACGTTGTATGGGCTTAGCTTGATAGCGATG
>NZ_MAOC01000031.1 GCF_001884135.1 Bacillus nitratireducens
CTAGCATCTAAAAATAAAAATTGACGTTCACGTTGTTTGTTTCGTTCAGTTTTCAAAGAACTACTTGGCCGCTCATTTGCGACTTCCTTATGTTAACATCTTCGTTTTTCGATGTCAACTAAGTTTTTCAATTTCTTTTTTGACGTTTTCTGCGTTTCCGCATCAGCGACGGTTATTAATATATCATGCAGAAAAATGAAATGCAACACCTTTTGAAAACTTTTTTTAAAGTAACTACATTTCTTTTTTAATATCATATACTTAAACGAAATATCTCTTTCATGTATAAGTAATTCCTACATATATTCTATATAAAGTCACTCTACCCAAAAACATTTCTTTCTATATAAATGTTTTATTCATATACCATATCATACAAGGAGGAATATATATGGACTACACCGATTTATTAATCAAACTAGGTCTTTCAGCTATTTTAGGATTCGCCATCGGTTTAGAGCGCGAATTAAAACGTAAACCACTTGGTTTAAAAACGTGTTTAGTTATTTCTATAATTAGTTGCCTCCTGACGATTGTTTCTATTAAAGCCGCTTACAACTTACCGCATACCGATCATATGAATATGGATCCACTTCGACTTGCTGCACAAATCGTATCAGGAATCGGTTTTTTAGGTGCTGGTGTTATTTTAAGAAGAGGAAATGATAGTATTGCAGGGCTAACGACTGCTGCTATGATTTGGGGTGCTTCCGGTATTGGTATTGCCGTTGGAGCCGGATTCTATATCGAAGCGATTTTCGGGATGTGTTTCCTTATGATTAGTGTAGAACTTATACCATTAACGATGAAATTCGTCGGTCCTAGATCATTTCGTCAACGTGATATCGCAGTGAAACTTGTTGTACGAAATATGGACAATATCCCGACCGTAATTGAAGAAATAAAAGAAATGGATATAAAAGTTAAGAACATGAAGCTCAAAACATTGGAAAATGGTTCGCACTATTTACATTTGAAATTGTCTATCGATCAAAAAAGACATACTGCTGATGTTTATTATGCTCTTCAGCACCTTGAAAGTGTTCAACAAACTGAAGTAGAAAGTATGTAATATGAAAAAACTCTCTTTTTAATTAGAGAGTTTTTCTTTTTTCTATAATGGTAACAATGAATGTAGTCCTGCAAAGTAAGGAGGAATAAGAATTTGAAATCCCGCGCGAATTTAGTAGATACATTTCGTGATTCCATTATTTTTCGTTTAATTTGTTTTATTATTGTACTTACTGCTTTTTCTGGCTTTCTTATACATACACTCGAGCCAGCTCACTTCACCACATGGTTCGACGGGGTTTGGTGGTCAATCGTCACCATCTTCACCGTTGGATACGGCGATTTTGCCCCCCATACAACGATAGGAAAACTTATTGGTATAGGTATTATTCTATTAGGAACTGGATTTTGTTCTTATTATATGGTTCTATTCGCCACCGACATGATTAATAAACAATATATGAAAATTAAAGGAGAAGACGCTGCTACCTCTAATGGTCATATGATTATCGTCGGCTGGAATGAGCGAGCAAAACATGTTGTAAAACAAATGCACATATTGCAACCGAACCTTGATATCGTTTTAATTGATGAAACACTTTCTTTACTTCCAAAGCCATTTCATCATTTAGAATTTATAAAAGGTTGTCCACATCACGACCAAACTTTATTAAAAGCTAACATCACAACAGCTCACACTATATTAATAACAGCGGACAAAGAGAAGAACGAAAGCTTAGCAGATACAGAATCCATTTTGAATATTTTAACTGCAAAAGGACTTAATCCAAACATTCACTGCATCGCTGAACTTCTTACTTCTGATCAAATTCAAAATGCAACGCGAGCTGGCGTATCAGAAATTATAGAAGGAAATAAATTAACGAGCTATGTATTTACTGCTTCTCTTTTATTCCCTTCTATTTCAGGTGTACTATTCTCACTTTACGATGAAATCTCTGATAACAAATTACAACTGATGGAAATTCCCCCGTCCTGCACCGGACAATCCTTTGCGAATTGTAGCTATACTCTTTTAAAGCAAAACATTCTCTTACTAGGTGTAAAGCGCGACGAGCAATATATGATCAATCCAGTTCATTCTTCCATTCTCATCGAAAGCGACATACTCATTGTTATTCACCATTAAAAAAATGATTTTCTAGTTCTTGTACCAATACTTTACCAATATTGACATACTTTCTTTTCACATCTCCATCTGGATCTTGCGGCTCCGCAAATTGATCCAATCCACTCGTTCCAGCTGTTAAAGCATTAACATTATCATCTAGTTCGTCTTGATATACGTGCGAAAGAATATACGGTGTTTCAAGACGGACTATTACACCAGGCACATCTAGTTCTCCATCCACTGCTGTAAATGGTACGCGCAAAAATTGATACCCTTCTTCTTCGTCAATTTTATAATCAAAGCATCCTTTATCATAATCCCAATTGCCGCCAATACTATATCCAAGTGGTTTCATAATCTCTTCTAACTTATATAACGCATATGTACGTCCTTCTAAATTTGATTGAATCGGAATCAAGCCCATCCCTCCTAGACTTTTCCTTTAGCATACCCATTCTAGTTTGAATATACCGATGTACCTTTCCGTAAAATAACAAAAAGCGATCGGAGACCCGATCGCTTTTAATTATTTTAAACGCTCTTCTAATTCTGCTTTTAATTCTTCAAATCCTGGTTTACCAAGTAAAGCAAACATGTTTTTCTTGTATGCTTCTACTCCCGGTTGGTCAAATGGATTTACGCCTAATAGATAGCCGCTCATCGCACATGCTTTTTCGAAGAAGTATACAAGGTAACCGAATGTGTACTCATTTAATTCAGGGATGTTTACGATTAAGTTTGGTACTCCGCCATCGCTATGTGCAAGTAATGTACCTTCGTATGCTTTTGTGTTTACGAAGTCTATCGTTTCACCAGCAAGATAGTTTAATCCATCTAAATCGTTGTCATCTAATTCGATTTTTAGTTCGTGTGTAGATTTACCTACTTTAAGAACTGTTTCGAATAGATCACGGCGACCTTCTTGAATGTATTGACCTAATGAGTGTAAGTCAGTTGAGAAGTTTGCTGAAGATGGGAAAATACCTTTTTGATCTTTTCCTTCACTTTCACCAAATAACTGTTTCCACCACTCAGAGAAGTAGTGAAGTGCTGGCTCATAGTTAACAAGCATTTCAATTGTTTTCCCTTTATTATATAGGGCATTACGAACTACTGCATATTGGTAAGCTGGGTTTTCTTCCAGTTCTGATGTCGCGAAGTCATCATGACCAGCAGCTGCACCTTTCATCATCTCTTCAATATTTAAGCCACTTGCCGCGATTGGTAATAAACCAACTGGCGTTAATACAGAGAAACGGCCGCCAACATCATCTGGAATTACGAATGTTTCGTAACCTTCGTTATCAGCTAATGTTTTTAAGGCACCACGCGCTTTATCTGTAGTTGCATAAATACGTTTGCGAGCTTCTTCTTTTCCATACTTCTCTTCTAATAATTTACGGAAAATACGGAATGCGATTGCAGGCTCTGTTGTTGTACCTGATTTGGAAATAACGTTAATAGAGAAGTCTTTACCTTCTAGTACGTCCATTAAATCTTTCATGTAAGTGGAGCTAATGTTTTGTCCAACAAATAGCACTTGTGGAGTTTTACGTTGTTCTTTAGAAAGCGTGTTGTAGAAAGAATGGTTTAACATTTCAATTGCTGCACGTGCTCCTAGGTAAGAACCACCGATACCTACAACAAGTAAAATGTCAGAGTCATTTTTAATTTTTTCTGCGCATTTTTGAATGCGGGCAAATTCTTCTTTGTCATATTGAAGCGGAAGCTCTACCCACCCAAGGAAATCGTTCCCAGCTCCAGTTTTTTCGTGGATTGCATGGTGTGTTACTTTTACTGCATCACGTAAATAAGTTAGTTCATTTTCACCGATGAAGGATAACGCTTTAGAATAGTCGAACGTTACATGTGTACTCATCTTTTTCCCTCCAATTATGTATATGTATTTCTGTATTCACTTTAGCGAAACTAAAGTTGTAAATCAAGCGATTCAACAATTGTAAACGTAACCATTATTTATTTTTTAGAAAAAGTTCATTTTTTGCATAAAAATTCGCATTTTTCGGTATAGATGTATATACATCCTTTTTTGTACATTTTTTATGTATAAAAACACCCAAACTACACCATTCTATAAAGGAGTTAAATTTTCTTATTAACTCACCGCTTCTCATGCTTCACAATTAAGGGGGGCTTTTTCATGAGTACATTGCAACGTATCGCATTAGTCTTTACTGTAATTGGCGCTGTAAACTGGGGACTAATCGGGTTCTTCCAGTTTGACTTAGTAGCAGCCATTTTCGGCGGACAAAACTCAGCTCTCGCACGTATTATTTACGGCATCGTTGGTATATCTGGGCTTATCAATCTTGGTTTACTCTTTAAACCATCTGAAAATCTTGGTACACACCCAGAAACAAACGAAATTCGATAACCAGTATGTCCTCTTCACCTCCGACATACGAATATGATTGCATGCAATCATATTTGCAAATATATATCATAAGATAAAGTAAAAGAGGAACGCTCATATGCGCTCCTCTTTTACTTTGTTAACTCGGACTCTTCAATCCATTCTGTCAGCTTTTCTCGCAACGTATTAAACCCGTCCTTAGATGGATTCGGTATAAGAATCCTTCCTTGTTTTCTTTTCGCCGCTTTTAACGATAAACTCATTTTTCTGTGCTCTTCATCAATTGAAAGTACTTTTACTTCTACTGTATCGCCGACTTTCAAAAAGTCATGAATATCCTTTACATATCCATTTGTAATTTCAGATATATGCACAAGTCCTTGTGTTTCTGCATCTAACGCTACAAATGCACCGTAATCTTGAATTCCAGTCACTTTCCCTGTTACAACCACTCCTGTTGTATATTGTTCTGACATATGAAACACTCCCATACGTTTACCATTTTCTCTACAAATGTAGATTGCAAAACAGATGTACTTATTATTAAATATCCGATTGGTGAATAAGTACCTTAAGTAAAATACCGAGGATACTCACACCTTATATTAGTAAATTATACCACTATGATAGAACTCATTCAAAATTCACGAAAAAATTTCCTGCAATACGTATAATTCTCCAATATTGGGATAGAATACTAACACATGGCTTTCTAGTATTCCCCCCCTTTTATGGACAAAACGTATTATGTTTTGTCCTTTTTTTATTCTCTATGAACCGTTCCATTCTCTTCATCGCTTCCATAAGTTGCTCAAGCGATGTTGCATATGAACAACGAATGAATCCTTCACCACTCTCACCAAACACACTTCCAGGAACAACAGCCACTTGTTCTTCTAATAATAATTGTTCTGCAAATTCTGCTGAAGATAGTCCGGTTGAAGCTATAGAAGGGAAAACATAAAATGCCCCGCCTGGTACATGACATGTTAAGCCCATTTCATTAAAAGATGCCGCCATAAAGTTGCGGCGTTTCTTATAGCTATCTCTCATTCGAATTACTTCATCATTTCCCCCGCGTAATGCTTCAAGTGCTGCAAATTGAGACATCGTTGGTGCACACATCATTGAATATTGATGGATTTTGAGCATTAATTCTGAAAATTGAACAGGGGCTGCAATCATCCCAAGACGCCATCCTGTCATCGCAAATCCTTTTGAAAATCCTGAAATTAAAATCGTATGTTCACGCATGTTTTGAATGCTCGCGAAACTTGTATACACTTCGTCATATACAAGCTCTGCATAAATTTCATCAGATAACACGATTAAATTATACTTCTCAACAATAACTGCTAGCTTTTCTAATTCAGATTTGTTTAACATTGCACCTGTTGGATTATTGGGGGAGCAAAGTAATATTGCCTTTGTTTTCGCTGTAATAGCGGCTTCAATTTGTTCTGGTTGTGCTTTAAACTCGTTTTCTAAAGTAGTCGCTACAGGAACTGGAACTCCTCCAGCTAATGATACAAGCGGTGCATAAGAAACGAAGCTCGGTTCAATAATGATCACTTCATCATCAGGATTTATAATGGCGCGCATCGCTACATCTAACGCCTGGCTTGCTCCAACCGTAACAATGATTTCATCGTTTGGATCATAAGATACTGCAAATTGTTTTTTTAGATACTTTGCTATTTCTTGACGGAGCTCCAATAATCCTGCATTTGCTGTATATGACGTATATCCTTGTTCTAAAGAACGAATACATGCTTGCCTTACATTCCAAGGTGTAACAAAGTCTGGCTCTCCTACCCCAAGGGAAATAACACCTTTCATATTTGCTGCTAAATCGAAAAACTTTCGAATACCAGATGGTTGTAAAGATTCTGCCGCTCTAGATAGTTCAAATTGCTTCATGGTGTCACCACAATTCGCTTATCATCATCGTTTTTTTCATAAATAATGCCCTCATGTTTATACTTCTTCAAAATGAAATGTGTTGTCGTAGAAACGACAGATTCAATCGTTGCTAATTTCTCAGAAACAAACATCGCTACTTCTCCCATTGTCTTCCCTTCTAATGTAATAGAAAGATCATATGTCCCTGACATTAAATACACGGATTTCACTTCTGAATAACGATAAATTTGTTCAGCAACCGCATCAAACCCCACACCGTGCTTTGGCGTAACTTTCACATCAATCATCGCTGTTAAACCAGTATGTTCTTTCACTTTTGTCCAATCGATATGTGTTACATAGTCCACAATAATCTTTTCACTTTCTAATTTCGCAACAATCTTCTTCACTTCTTCTACTTCTATATTTAACAGCTTCGCTAATGTATCTACAGATAATCGACTACTTTTTTCAAGACAAGCTAATAATTCTAATTCTTTTTCTGTCACCATATAAATCATCCTTCCTTTTCGTTTGTGTCTAAATTATACAAATACCCTTTCCAGTTTGAAAAGAAGATTTTTTTAGAGAATTATGTCAAAATGAAGTGAAACTTGAATCAGCGGGAAAATGTGTGATAAAGCGAAAGGGGATGGAACCGTGAAACCAAAAGTATATATTGCCGCACCAGTTCCAACATGTGTAGAAAACTATTTATCAGAACACTGTGATTTTGAAAAATGGGATCAAAACGAGAAAGTACCTCGTGATGTTCTATTGGAGAAAATACAAGATAAAGATGGGTTATTAAATTTCGGATCTGCTATTAATGAAGAATTGTTAGATGTAGCTCCTAACTTAAAAGTAGTGAGTAACATTTCTGTCGGTTACGATAATTTTGATTTAACAGCGATGGAAAAGCGAAATGTCATCGGAACGAATACACCGTATGTACTAGATGATACAGTAGCTGACCTCGTTTTCGCCCTTATGCTATCTGCTAGTCGCCGTGTTTGCGAACTCGACTCCTACGTGAAAAATGGTGAATGGAATGCCGAAATTAGAAAAGAGCACTTCGGACTGGATGTACACCATAGTACAATCGGTATTATCGGTATGGGCCGAATTGGTGAAGCCGTTGCAAAACGAGCGAAATTCGGATTTGATATGAACGTTCTTTATTATAACCGTCGCCGTAAAGAAGAAGCTGAACAAAAATTTGATGCTACATATTGTGATTTACAAACTCTAATCAAACAATCTGATTTTATTATTCTTCTTACTCCATTAACAGATGAAACGTATCACCTTATTGGTGAAAAGGAATTTTCATTGATGAAAGAAACAGCAATTTTCATTAATGCTTCTCGCGGGAAAACAGTAGATGAAACTGCATTAATTCATGCATTAACAGAAAAGAAAATCTTTGCAGCTGGCATCGACACATTTACACAAGAGCCTATTCAAAAAGATAATCCGCTCTTATCATTACAAAATGTTGTGACTTTACCGCACATTGGATCTGCAACATTAAAAACTAGACAGCAAATGGCTATGACAGCCGCTGAAAATTTAGTTGCAGGATTACAAGGAAAAACACCACCTAATATTGTGCGCGGGTAATAATGAATAAACGAAAGGCAAGATGACATCGTCATCTTGCCTTTTTTTGTTAACATATTTTTTTCTTACCTGGAGATGATATGAACAAAAATCAATGGAGTGACAAAAAATGAACCATGAATGCAAATGCCCTTACTTCACTTTTTCCACTCGCGGCACTACTATTCATTACGAATTGTATGAACATAATAATAAAAAAGAGCGACCTACTTTCGTACTCGTTCACGGCTTCCTATCTTCCTCATTTAGCTATCGACGACTCATTCCTTTACTAACAAAGGAAGGCACAGTAATCGCCCTTGATTTACCACCATTCGGAAAAAGTGATAAATCTCATCTCTTTAAGTATTCTTATCACAATTTAGCAACGATTATTATCGATTTAATTGAACATTTATCTCTCTCAAATATTGTATTAGTTGGTCATTCTATGGGTGGGCAAATTTCTCTCTATGTAAACCGTATACGTCCTGAACTAATCTCAAAGACGATTTTACTATGTAGCTCTAGCTATTTAGCACGCGCAAACTTACCTTTAATGTATTCTTCTTATTTACCGTTCTTTCATTTATACGTAAAGAACTGGATTATACGGCGCGGTATCGTTCACAACTTAATGAATGTCGTTCATGATCACTCATTAATTGACGATGAAATGAAAGAAGGTTACTCCGCCCCTTTTTATGATGATCGTATATTCCCTGCCCTAACTCGAATGATAAGGGACCGTGAAGGTGACCTATCTTCAACTGAATTACAAAAAATCGAAACACCAGTATTACTCATTTGGGGTGAAAAAGATCGCGTCGTCCCTGTACATGTAGGACACCGTCTCCATAAAGATTTACCTAATTCAACATTTATCTCTTACGAAAATACAGGGCACTTACTACCAGAAGAAAAGCCCGAGCATGTTTATGAAGAAATCATGACGTTTTCCGCACTGTGAAGCGCAACTTTAATCAATCCGAACGAACTAAAATAAACAAAAAGGCTGTCGTAAATTCCGACAGCCTACAATGAACAACTTCCGCCTTCTTTTATTACAAGTAATTCCACAGCTAACTTCTCACATTTTTCAAGCGCTGGTACTTCCTCAAAAGACATAAAGTATATATGTTGAATCTTTTTGGCGATGTATTTTGGATCGTCAAACACACTTACGACGTTCACAACATCGCTCGCTTCTGTTTCATAAAACTCCGGCCCCATTTGAAACGGATCCCAATTCTTCACAAACTCTATCATCTTTTCATATGTACCCATTCGCTTCCCGCCTTTTCACTTTTTAATACTTTTCTTTATCCTATCACATCAGCTATTCTATAAGAAGAGAGAGAACTTTCATAACTTTAACGGTTTTACAGAAGAAGGGGGCAAACATATGCAACTATTTCATAAAACGGTAAATCGGCGTGGTACACACAGTACAAAATGGGATACATATAAAAACGAAGAACTTCTCCATGCCTGGATTGCAGATATGGATTTTGAAGTACCAAAACCAATTCAAACTGCATTACAACAGCGTATAGAACATCCTATTTTCGGCTATACAATTCCTCCAGAAAATATTGGGGATATTATTTGCGATTGGACAAAAAGCCAATACGATTGGGATATAAAAAAAGAGTGGATTGTATTTAGTGCAGGCATCGTTCCAGCTCTTAGTACGAGCATACAAGCATTAACGCAAGAAGGAGAATCTGTACTTATACAACCTCCTATTTACCCACCATTTTTTGAAATGGTCAAAACAAATAATAGACAATTATGTGAGAGTCCCTTGTTTAAACAAAATGGCACATATAAGATAGACTTCGAGCATCTAGAAACTCAATTTAAACAAGGTGTAAAACTAATGCTTCTTTGTAGCCCTCACAATCCTATTGGACGTGTTTGGACGAAAAATGAACTAACAAAGCTCGGTTCTTTATGTACGCAATATAATGTAACCGTTGTCGCCGATGAAATTCACGCCGATATTATTTATAAAGGCCATACTCATACACCGTTTGCTTCTTTATCTGAAGAATTAGCAGCATGCACTATTACTTGTATGGCTCCGAGCAAAACATTTAATATCGCTGGATTACAAGCATCAATCATTATTATTCCGAATGAAAATCTCCGTAATGCCTTTATGTCTATCCAACATAGACAAGGATTTCACGGATTAAATACATTTGCTTATACAGCAATGCAAAGCGCGTATACAGAATGTAATGATTGGCTAAATGAAATTCGATTGTACGTTGAAGATAATGCTCAATTTGCTTGTGAGTATATTCAAAATCACATACCAGCTCTTTCTGTAATTAAACCAGAAGGTAGTTTTTTACTGTGGATTGATTGTTCCCGCTTGAACCTTTCTCAAGATGAACGAACAGCATTACTTGAAGAGAAAGGTAAAATCATCGTTGAACCTGGTGAGAAATACGGGACAGGCGGGGAAACCCATATCCGAATTAACATAGGCTGCCCACGATCTGTTTTAGAAGAAATTTTAAACAGACTACACCATACATTCTCATAACAACAAAAGCTACCTTTCACGGTAGCTTCTACTTTTTCTTCATATCCGACGCTTTTTTAACAATAACCCCACAAGCAATTCGGTCACCAGATTTTCCTACTGGTTGTGTCATGCCATCATCAGCGTTTTCTGTAATAATAATAGACGCGCCATCTTTCCTATGAATCGTCGTTTTTCCTTCTTCAAGCGTTATATGCGGCGCATCGATTTCTGCTTTAATCTTTCCAGAACCATCCGCCACTACATTCGGTAAATCACCATTTTCCGCACCTTTTGGGTTGAGGAGCCCATGTTTTTTATTATCTGGATTAAAATGATTCCCAGATGATTCGAAACTAGGCGCTTTACACTCTCCGATTTCGTGTACATGTAGCCCGTGCGGCCCTGGTGTAAACCCTTCCGCTTTGATCGTAATTTTCACTCCACTTGTTTGCTGAGCTACTTTTGCAGTCCCAACTTCATCACCTGAAGCATTATGTAATTTCACATCAATTTCTTTCGGCTTCCCTTGGTCACAACCCGCCATTAGAAATAATAAACAACAACTGAAAAAAAGCCGTTTTTTCATTCTATTCCCTCCAAAATACTTTCTGCCCTTAGATTGTCCGAGCATAGAGGGAAACATACAAAAATGAATTACTGTTTCTTTTCAGCTAAAAGCTTTTCTTCTACTTTCTGCAATCGCTCTGCTTCTCGTTTTGATATACGAATAAACATACGCCACGTAGCAACCGCACCGACGATAAATAGAACGCAAACAATACCTGGAATAATATACTCCGTTTTATCTTCAGGAAAATATAAAGGCATCATATACAACACTCCTTATTAGGGAATTTATGAAAAGAATCAACATCAGAATTTTCTGTCATATCATTTTAAATTATAGTTGAAGCCTGTCATATTCTCAAGGATATTCAAAAATCAACTGATTTCTTTGACTCCTTCTTATACTTTCCTTACTATAAACTTGAGGTGAAAAATATGAGAGAAACATTTGAAATTGGTGAAATCGTTACGGGTATTTATAAAACAGGAAAATACATAGGCGAAATTACAAATAGCCGTCCTGGCAGTTACGTCGTAAAAGTATTAGCTGTTTTAAAACATCCGGTGCAAGGGGATTTACATAATGTAAAACAAGCTGACGTACCATTTTTCCATGAAAGACGCGCTTTAGCTTTTCGTGAACAGACGAACATTCCAGAGCAAATGGTGAAGAAATATGAAGGGGAAATTCCAGATTATACAGAGTCACTAAAATTAGCATTAGAAACGCAAATGAATTCATTTTCTGAAGATGATTCACCTTTTGCGGGGCGTAGTCTAGAAACACTTCAGCAGTTAAAAAAAGACTACAAACTTTAAAAAAACAAAACGACCAAATTACATACTGTGCAATTTGGTCGTTACTGTGTACTCACGTTCTTTAACACTTTCGAAAAATCAACAAGTTCCCCTAATGTCGGAGGTGCTGGTTTGACTAAATACTCTTTATCTTTTTCTACTAACTTAAAAATATTATATGTCGTCATCGCATCATCAAGCGCACAATGATGCTTTCCTGTTCCTGCTTTTCCATACGCCTCAATTGCTTTCCATAGTCCTGTTTGATTTCTCTCTCCAAAAAACTTCTTATACTCAAGCGATAAATCACGACACTGTCCAAAGAATGGAAATTCTAAGCCCGCCATTTCGCAGTTATGCTTTAAGACTTTCATATCCATATTTCCCCACGTTACAATTGTCGGTTTACACCTCTTTTCATATTCTGCAAGTTTCTCAACAAGTTCATGAAAAGAAATTCCTTTATCCACTACTTCCTGTTTAATTCCTAAAAATTTTTTACATCGATCCGTTAAGGACGGAAATGTTTTTGGCCTGACATGTGCTGCATACGTATCTTCCACCTTACAACCAACAACTGAAACGAGTCCTACCTCGATAATTTCTGGGAAAAAACCTTTTGGCTTTTTTCTATGCTGGGGCATCGTAAACTCAAAGTCTAAAAATAAAAATTGTTGTTCATCCATACGATCCCTTCCTTATCATCTTTGTCATTCCTTTCTATTTGACACTCCTACACGAACAAGCTCGAATGCTGATTCCATTTGAAATATTCAGATTGGATGTATCTTATATATATGTCAAATGCCCACAAATATTTTTAAAAATAAGAAAAAATGACCTATGCAGAAAATATGACAAAATAAACCCTTTCATTTACATCCGCCATTTTTCTACTTTATAATGACGTTATATGTGTTTCATCTAGTTAATTTTTTGACACACTAAGAAAAGTGAATGAAAGGAGATGAGAGTTTTGCACGAAACAACGCAAGAGCTCGCAAACTGGCAGTATTATTTCGCTATCGCAGTCTTTTTAATTACATATGCCATTATTATTTCTGAAAAAATTAACCGTGCTGTCATCGCACTTCTTGGTGCAGCATTCATGGTGATTGCAGGGGTCGTTGACTTACACAATGCCTTTACGAAACATATTGAATGGGGAACTATTACGTTACTCATCGGTATGATGATACTGGTAAACATTACAAGTAAGTCAGGTGTCTTCCAATACGTTGCCATTAAAGCCGCAAAAGGAGCTCAAGGAAATCCAATTAAAATTTTAATTTCACTTTCCTTACTTACCGCGCTTGGCTCCGCATTTTTAGATAACGTTACAACAGTACTTCTTGTTGTTCCAGTTACTTTATCTATTACGCGCATCTTGCAAGTAAATCCTGTTCCATATTTACTTTCTGAAATTATTTTTTCAAATATCGGAGGAACAGCAACATTAATTGGTGATCCACCAAATATTATGATTGGTTCTGCAAATAAGCATTTAGATTTCAATGCTTTCTTACTAAACTTAGCACCAATCGTAATTATTATCATTGCAGTAACAGCAACAATGCTTTACTTCATGTACCGTAAGCAATTAATTGCTGACCCTGTACAAATTAAGAAATTAATGAGCTTAGATGAAAAACAATACATTAAAGATCCAGTATTAATGAAAAAATCTTTAACAGTACTTGGACTTACGATTGTAGGTTTCATGACTCATTCTATTTTCCATATTGATGCAGCCATCATCGCCTTAACTGGTGCTACTGTCCTTATGTTAATCGGTGTGAAAGAACATGAAATTGAAGAAGTATTCGCTAGCGTAGAATGGGTAACAATCTTCTTCTTCGCGGGACTATTCGTACTCGTTGGAGGACTTATCGATATCGGTCTTATCAAAATGTTAGCTCAAAAAGTAATCGGAATAACAGGCGGGGATATTTCTCAAGCATCTATCCTTATTCTATGGGTATCTGGTATCGCCTCTGCAACAATCGATAACATTCCATTCGTTGCAACAATGATCCCACTTATTAACGATATGGCAGTTGGGCTAGGTTTATCACCTTCTGACGCACAAATCGACGTACTATGGTGGGCATTAGCATTAGGTGCTTGCCTAGGTGGAAACGGAACATTAATTGGGGCTTCTGCTAACGTAATCGTAGCCGGAATCGCAAGTCGTGAAGGACATAAATTCAGCTACATGGAATTCCTTAAAGTCGGCTTCCCAATTATGATCGTTTCATTAATCATTTCTCACATTTACATTTATTTACGCTACCTTATGTAGTAGAAAAAGGGGCTGTCCTATGTGGCAGCCCTTTTTCTCTTGGTAAATGGGATTATATTAATGATTTGTCGAATATATCTATCACAAATCACAATATATCAACGATTTTACACAAAATATCGATTTATCGAAAAAGAGCCATTCCAAAACATCTTTGGAACAGCTCCCTACATATATCTACTCGTTATATCTCACCGGCTCATTCCGAATAATGAACAAATGAATCGGCAAGAAAACCGAAAACGTGATTGTATGAATAATTGTAAATAATATAGAGTTCGTTCCGTATCTGTCTAAAATAGCGTAGATGAGATAAATGGACAACACAATCGATACAGCTGTTGCTAGTAAACTTATAATTGGTACGAAATTAAAAATGAAACATGCGACATATATGCCGAATACTTTCCACCCTGCTTCTTCTTTTAAGAAATCTGGTAATTTGTCTTTTGCCAAGTCACCCCACGTCTTACTATTTAAAAAAGGAATAAAAGCAAGAACACCATCCGTCGCCCCATCATTTTTCGCCATCGTATAAAGTGCAAAAGCCGTTAACAAATACGAAATAATTGCCCAAATTAATATAACAACAATAAACGCAAAACTAAGAGCAAAGAAACCTGCTAGTACGCTTTGATCTTCCATCTTATCCTCTCCTCTCTACTCTCAACATATTTCATTACATTGCAAGTTATGTTTTAAAATTCACCCAAACTCTCTGTATAATAAAATAAGAAAGATAATAAGAGAGGAGAACGTACTTATGCATCCATTTGTAAAAGCATTACAAGAGCACTTCACAGCAAATCAAAACCCAGAAAAAGCAGAACCAATGGCACGTTATATGAAAAATCACTTCCCGTTTCTCGGTATTCAAACACCTGAAAGAAGACAATTATTAAAAGACGTTATTCAAATACATACTCTCCCAGATAAAAAAGACTTCCAAATTATCGTACGTGAGCTTTGGGATTTACCAGAACGTGAATTTCAGGCAGCTGCACTTGATATTATGCAAAAATATAAAAAGCATATAAACGAAACTCATATCCCATTTCTAGAAGAACTTATTGTCACAAAATCTTGGTGGGACTCTGTTGATAGCATCGTTCCTACATTTTTAGGGACTATCTTTTTAAAACACCCAGAATTAATTTCTGCCTATATTCCAAAGTGGATTGCATCAGATAACATATGGTTACAACGTGCCGCAATTTTATTCCAGCTAAAATATAAACAAAAGATGGATGAAGAACTTCTTTTCTGGATTATCGGACAACTACATTCTTCAAAAGAATTTTTCATTCAAAAAGCGATTGGCTGGGTCCTTCGCGGATATGCAAAAACAAAGCCCGATGTCGTTTGGGAATACGTACAAAATAACGAGCTTGCCTCACTTAGTAAGCGCGAAGCAATTAAGCACATTAAACAAAATTACGGAATAAATAACGAAAAAATAGGCGAGACTCTATCATAGATAGACGCGTTCCTCTATTGAGATTTAAAAAAGAACGTGTTAGAATATGTTCATTATTATTAATATAAGTAGCGATGACGGACTTATAAGTACTTGCACAAAAGCGATTTGGGGATAGTGAAAGCCTGAAGCCGCAAGGAAACGGCAGTCTCGAGCAATACATTATAAAGTGGATGCGCATTTTGTGCATCAACTAGGGTGGAACCGCGGGCAAACGCTCGTCCCTAGGCAATTAAGCCTTGGGATGAGCGTTTTTTTATGTTCTTTAAAGCATATACTGCTCGTTTCACAAGTACCAGAGTACGTCATCGCAAATACGTTAACTTTCAAAAGGAGGATTTTATTATGTATTCAATGGAACAAGTTGTAAACTTAGCGAAACATCGCGGTTTCGTTTTCCCTGGTTCTGAAATTTACGGTGGTCTTGCAAACACTTGGGATTACGGTCCACTTGGAATCGAATTAAAAAATAACGTTAAAAAAGCTTGGTGGAAAAAATTCATTCAAGAATCTCCATACAACGTTGGTTTAGACGCAGCTATTTTAATGAACCCAAAAACTTGGATCGCTTCTGGTCACGTTGGTAACTTCAACGATCCAATGATCGACTGTAAAAAATGTAAAGCGCGTCACCGTGCTGACAAATTAATTGAAGATGCATTAGATGCAAAAGGCATCGAAATGGTTGTTGATGGTCTTACTTTCGACCAAATGGCTGATTTAATGAAAGAACATGAAGTAAAATGTCCTGATTGTGGTAGCCAAGAATTCACTGAAATCCGTCAGTTCAACTTAATGTTCAAAACATTCCAAGGTGTTACAGAGTCTAGCACGAACGAAATCTTCCTTCGTCCTGAAACAGCACAAGGTATTTTCGTAAACTTTAAAAACGTACAACGCTCTATGCGTAAAAAACTTCCATTTGGTATCGGCCAAATCGGTAAAAGTTTCCGTAACGAAATCACACCTGGTAACTTCACATTCCGTACACGTGAATTCGAACAAATGGAACTTGAATTCTTCTGTAAGCCTGGTGAAGATTTAGAGTGGTTCGCATTCTGGCGTGAAACTTGTAAGAACTGGTTACTTTCACTTGGTATGACTGAAGAAAGCATGCGTCTTCGTGACCACGGTGAAGAGGAATTATCTCACTACAGTAACGCAACAACTGATATTGAATTCAGATTCCCATTCGGTTGGGGCGAACTATGGGGCGTTGCATCTCGTACAGACTTCGATTTAAAACGTCACATGGAACACTCTAACGAAGACTTTAACTATATCGATCCACAAACGAATGAGCGTTACGTACCGTACTGCATCGAGCCATCTTTAGGTGCTGACCGCGTAACATTAGCATTCTTATGTGATGCATATGAAGAAGAGCAATTAGAAAACGATTCTCGTACAGTTCTTCGTTTCCACCCTGCTTTAGCACCATACAAAGCAGCTATCTTACCATTATCTAAAAAGCTATCTGAAGGTGCTACTGAAGTATTCGCAGAACTAGCTAAAGACTTCATGGTAGACTTTGACGAAACTGGTTCTATCGGTAAACGTTACCGTCGTCAAGACGAAATCGGTACACCATTCTGTATCACTTATGACTTCGACTCTGTTGAAGACAAAGCTGTTACAGTACGTGACCGTGACACAATGGAACAAGTTCGTATGCCAATTAGCGAGCTAAAAGGTTTCTTAGAGAAAAAAATCCAGTTCTAATTATAAAAAAGAGGCGCTCTATTGAGCCGCCTCTTTTTACTTTTCACGTTTTTCTTTAATTGCTACTGTACATCTTGAAATACATAATAAATCGTCGTTTTCATCAATGATACGAATATCCCAAACCATCGTTGAATGCCCTCTATGTATCGGTGTACCAATCGCTGTTACAATTCCGTCTTTCTTTGAACGAATATGATTTGCATTAATTTCTAAACCAAAACAAATACATTTCTCTTGATCAATTAAATTGTATGAACCAACGCTTGCTACCGTTTCTGCTAATGCAAGAGATGCACCACCGTGTAAAAATCCAAATGGCTGGTGCGTGCGCTCATCAACAGGCATCGTAGCAACCACCTTATCTTCTGTCATCTCTAACAACTCAATTCCAAGCGAATCCATTAAAGTTTTTGACATATCGTTTCCCCCTTTTCCTCACTTTTAATTAAATGTATATTTTTACCTATTTACTTTCAAACTACCTATAACACTTATATAAGGAGGTTTCACCTAAATGAAACAGAAATTTTATATACTATTGCTTATGTTCTCCTTGCTGACTATTGTACCAAATTGCGCACTAGCAGCCAAAGCATCTAACCTGACAATCGACGTTCAGACTGTAACGCAAAAAGGTAAGAAACCTTATATAGAATATCAAATTAATAGGCCTTCCTTTCACAACTTTTCTGACTCAAAATTTCAAAATAAGCTGAATTCCTATTACAAAAACTCTACTGCCAAATTTAAAAGTAAATTAGAAAAAGAAGCGAAGAAATATTATAAAGAAACAGAAGGATCTAGTACACCTTTCCATCCATACGTTGCAAATGTTGACTATAAAGTAGCTTTAAATAAACGACCTTTTCTAAGTCTATATGTGAATTACTATCAATATACAGGCGGAGCGCATGGGCTTTATACGTGGAAAGCACATACATTTGATTTAAACGAAAAAAAATTATTACACTTAGACGATTTATTTCAACAAGAAGACAAATATAAAGAAGTAATCCGTGCTGAGATTGTAAGACAAATTAAACAAAATGAAGGCATTTATTTTCCTGATGCAGTCGAAAAAGTAACGAGCACAAAAAGGTTTCATTATTTTTTAGAACCAGATAATCTTGTGATTTATTTCCCCTTATATGAGATTGCTCCTTATTCAAGCGGAATCCCGCAATTTCATATTCCATATACGTTGCTAAGAGACTACTTAAAGCCTTCTTATCAAAATATTTTGATTGACAACAAGTAAATATTTTCGCTACGATAATGTTAACCTAAAAACAACAGGAGGTTAACATTATGAGAAGATTTCATGTTTTAGATTTAGCATTAGCTGCCATGTTCGTCGCTCTTATGGCTATTGGTGCAAATATTGTATCTTGGGCACCATTCCTGCAAGTGGCGGGCATCCCATTATCTATGCAACCATTTTTCGCAATTTTAGCAGGGCTTCTTCTTGGAAGTAGACTTGGCGCATTATCAATGACTGTTTACATGCTTGTTGGAGTAGCAGGTGCACCAATCTTCGCTAACTTCAAAGCTGGATTTGGAGCACTTTTAGATCCTACTGGTGGTTTTATTATTGCATTTATTATCGTTGCTTACGTATCAGGAAAAATAGTAGAACAAAAAGAACGACCAACATTCAGCACCTTTGCACTTGCTTCGTTCACAGGAATTATTTTAACGTATATTATCGGTACTACTTACATGTACGGAGCGGTCAATATTTTCATGGGTGGTAATATGAGTTATAAAGCTGCATGGATGATTATGATGTGGTTCGCAGTAAAAGATATTGTATTTACAATTATCGGCGCTATTATCGCACCTCGCATATACTATGCTGTACGTCGCTCGGCTTATCAGCATTCTCATTCGACGATTTCATAAGAAAAAGGAGTTGTTCCAGTAGGAACAACTCCTTTTTCTTATTAAGACTCTTGATTCGTTTGCTCTTCTAAAATTTTCTTCATCATTGTGACCATGTCATCGCGTAATTCTGGGTGTTGCAGAGCCATTTCAATTGTCGTTTGAACGAACCCTAACTTTTCACCTACGTCGTAACGTTTTCCTTCGAAGTCGTAAGCAAATACACGTTGAATTTCATTTAAGCTTTGAATTGCATCCGTTAACTGAATTTCGCCACCCGCTCCAACTTGTTGCTGTTCCAAGAACATAAAGATTTCAGGAGTTAAAATGTAACGTCCCATAATCGCTAAGTTTGAAGGCGCAGTACCTTGCGCTGGCTTCTCAACGAAATTACGAACTTGATAACGACGACCCTCTTGCTCTAATGGATCGATAATTCCGTAGCGATGTGTTTCTGCTTCAGGAACAGTTTGCACACCAATAACAGAAGAAAGTGTTTTGTCATACTCGTCCATTAGTTGACGTAAACATGGTTTTTCAGCTTGAACGATATCATCGCCTAATAATACTGCAAACGGCTCATCACCAATGAATTTACGTGCACACCAAACAGCATGTCCTAATCCTTTTGGTTCTTTTTGACGAATGTAATGGATATCTACCATTTTAGAAGAAGCTTGTACTTTTTCAAGTAACTCATACTTTTTCTTCTCTAATAAGTTTTGCTCTAGTTCAAATGCATTATCGAAATGATCTTCGATAGAGCGCTTTCCTTTACCAGTAACGATAATAATATCTTCGATGCCTGATTTTACTGCTTCTTCTACGATGTATTGAATTGTTGGCTTATCTACAATTGGAAGCATTTCTTTTGGCATTGCTTTCGTTGCTGGTAAAAAGCGTGTTCCTAATCCCGCTGCCGGGATAATTGCTTTTCTCACTTTTTTCATGACAAATACCCTCGCTTTTCCTTTTAGTTCTCTTAGTAAGGTGCAAATTTATAACATTATCTCTTAATAATCCTCTACATCATACAAAACTATAAGAAAAGAGGAGGCCGTTCTCCGTTCTCCCCTTTTCCTATCAGTAGCACTCTATTCTATTATAAACGATTCATAATATCTTCTTTAATAGTAAGTAACTTTTGTTCACTATTTTGTAAGGAATCATCTTGTACACCAAAGTAGAATTTAATCTTCGGCTCTGTGCCAGATGGACGTAAGCAGAACCAAGAACCATCTTCTAATTGATATTTTAACACATTTGATTTCGGTAAGTGAATCTCTTCCTTATTTCCATCTTGTAACGTTGTAATGATGCTTTCCTTATAATCCTCAACTGCAACGACTGTTAAACCAGCCACTTCTTTCGGAGGATTCCCGCGGAATGTTGCCATCATCTTTTGAATCTGTTCAGCACCGTCTTTTCCTTTTAACGTTAACGATACAAGATCTTCACGGAAGAAACCGTACTTCTTAAATACTTCTAGCAGACCATCATATAACGTTTTACCTTGTGATTTATAGTACGCAGCTACTTCACATGCGAATAGAACAGATTGCACGGCATCTTTATCACGACAGAATGGACGGATTAAATAACCGTAGCTTTCCTCATAACCGAATTGGAATTCATATTGTCCGCTTTCTTCATACTGTTTAATTTTTTCACCGATAAATTTAAATCCAGTTAACGTATCAACTGTATCTAAACCGTATGCTTTTGCGATTGTACGGCCAATTTCAGACGTTACGATTGTTTTTAAAACAACACCATTTTCTGGAAGTGTTCCATTTTCTTTCTTTTGTGATAATAAGTAATCAAGCATTAACGCACCTGTTTGGTTACCAGTTAACACTTGGAACTCACCATCGTGATTGCGAACTGCTACACCTAGACGGTCTGCATCAGGATCTGTTGCGATTAACACGTCTGCGCCTACTTTTTCACCGTCGCGAATTGCATACTCAAACGCTGCATGCTCTTCTGGATTTGGTGATTTTACTGTAGAGAAGTTTGGATCTGGTAACTCTTGCTCTTTTACAACTGTTACATCTGTAAATCCAACTTCTTCTAAACCACGGCGTACCGAAATATTTGATGTTCCATGTAATGGCGTAAAGACGATTTTTAAGTCTTTACCAACCTTTTGTACCATTTCTTTATTAATAATGACATTGTTCAATTCTGCAGCATATGCATCGTCTACTTCTTGTCCAATAATATGTAATAAACCGTCAGCTTTTAATTGCTCCACATCAGCAACTTCAACTGTTAATTCATCTTCTACTGCATTTACGTAACTAATTAACTCATCAGCTTCTTTTGGAGGCAATTGTCCACCATCGTCACCATATACTTTATAACCATTATATTCAGGCGGATTATGGCTTGCCGTAAGAACGATTCCACTTACTGTATGTAAATGACGAACTGCGAAAGAAAGCACTGGCGTTGGACGTAAGCTTTCAAACACATATGTTGTGATACCGTGTGCACCTAGTGTAGCGGCTACTTCCATTGCAAATTCAGGTGATTTATGACGAGAATCATACGCTACAACAACACCACGTTTCTTCGCTTCTTCACCTAATTTTTCAATAAACCTAGCTAATCCTTGTGTCGCTTTACGAACTGTATATACATTTAATCGGTTCGTACCAGCACCAAGTTCACCACGCATACCACCTGTACCGAACTCTAGATTTTTATAAAAGCTATCCTCAATTTTCTTCTCATCTTGCTTCATGTTTTCTAGCTGTTCTTTTAATTCTGCATCTAATTCTGCATATGAAAGCCAGCGACTAAATTCTTGTTTCCAATCCATGCTTCTATCTCCTCCCACTTGTCATACCTTTATTATATGAAAAAAACAACCTGTATCTCAATATTTTATAAAATCTAGCAGGATTTTACTAGGAATATTTGTATACACTATGATTAAATACTCCACCAAAGGGAATGAGGATTATGCAAGAATGGGGCTTGTCAGAAGAACTCAAAATACAAACAAAACAAATGATTGAAATTGCTGAAAAAGAATTATCAATTATGAGACAGGCAATTGATAAAGAAGATGAATGTATTTTATGCAAAATGGAAGATATTCATCACATGTTAGCAAATGTACAAACATTGGCAGCTACATACTATATTCAGGCTTATTTATCACCTTATACGGAAAGCTCACAGTTTATCACAAGAGCTGTCCAACATTTAAGCGCCCGAAAGCACGGTGCTCTAATCGTTGTAGAGCGAAACGAGACACTTGAATCTTTCATTCAAACTGGAACAACATTAAATGCTCATTTAACCGCACCGTTACTTGAATCAATTTTTTACCCAGGTAACCCTCTCCATGATGGAGCCATTCTTGTGAAAAATAATCATATTGTCTCAGCTGCTAATATTCTTCCGTTAACGAAAAGTACAGATATTGATCCTGAGCTAGGAACACGTCACAGGGCAGCAATTGGCTTATCAGAAAAAAGTGACGCACTTATATTAGTTGTCTCTGAAGAAACAGGTCGCACTTCATTTGCTTTAAATGGTACGTTATATACGATTTCTTTATAGGGCGAATCCTTCACTATGTAACACTTTTTTGAACAGTACAATAATAAATGAATGAGATCGATTTACCGAAAAAATTGACAATAATCGTACCATGTTAATAATAAAAGGCTGTCTCAAAAAAATTTGAGACAGCCTTTTTTCAAAAATTATTCTTCTCCGAAACGTTCAACAAGTGTTGCAAGTGTACGAACCATTGCACCTGTTGCTCCAGATGGCCCTAAATCATGCGCTCCTGTTGTTTCAGATGTTCCAGCGATATCTAAGTGTACCCATGGTGTGTCTTCAGCGAATTCACCTAGGAATGTCCCAGCCATAACCGCATGTCCTTCACGACCTGGTGAGTTATTTAAATCAGCAAATTTACTGTTTTTGACACGTTCTTTATCGCGCTCGAAAATCGGTAATTGCCAAATTGGCTCATCCGTTTCCATTGATGCTTCTAATACTTGTTCAAACAACTCTTCATTATTTGTCATCGCGCCTGTTGTATGATTTCCAAGTGCAACAATTACACCACCTGTTAATGTTGCAACATCAACTAAGTAATTTGCACCAAGCTTCTTCGCATACGTAATACCGTCAGCTAACGCTAGACGACCTTCTGCATCTGTATTTAATACTTCGATTGTTTTTCCGCTCATAGATGTAATCACATCATCTGGCTTGAATGCAGTACCACTTACAACGTTATCCGTTGATGGAATTACAGCGATAACATTTTGCTCTGGGCGAAGTTCACCGATAATTTCCATCGCACCAAGAACAGCTGCTGCACCGCCCATATCACCTTTCATACCAACCATGCCTTCACGTGGTTTTAAAGAGTAGCCGCCTGTATCGTATGTAATCCCTTTTCCAACGAATCCAATTACATCTGTCCACTCTTCTTTTCCTTTATAAATAAGAGCGATCATTTTCGGTGGCTCTGTACTACCTTGGTTTACTGCAAGTAACGCACCCATACCAAGATCTTCCATCCCTTCTTTCTCAAGAACTTTATAATCCATATCATACTTTTCCGCTAATTCAACCGCATACTCAGCAAGCTTTGTTGCTGTTAATACGTTTGGCGGCATATTTACAAGTGTACGAGCTGAATTCGTTGCACGTCCATGTACGTATCCTACTGTTAATGCAGCTTCAACTTCTTGTGCATCTTCCGCTGTAATAGCCGTAAACTTCTCTAACTCTACACGATCCTTTTTATCTGTTTTATACGTTTGTAATTCATATGTACCAAGACCTTGTACTTCCGCCGCAATATGAGCTACATCAATCGCATCTAATTTATCTGTCACGAAAGAATCAAGTAAGATAGCTGCATCTTGTACTTTTGCTGCTTGTAACGCTTTGAACGCCTTACCAAGAGCCGCACGTAACGTTTCCGTTGTATATGATTCTTTCTTACCTAAGCCAACGAAATAATAACGTTTCACATTTGTTTTTCCTAAACTATGTACTTTTGAAATGGCTTTTTTCTTAGTTGAAAGTTCTTTTTCTTCTAATAAAAATTGTAATTGTCCTTCAAACGCTTTGTCCAGTTCTTGTACAAAACTACTCGTTTTCTCTTCTTCAAATAAGGCAACAATTACCGCTTCATGGCTTGCTAATTCTTTTTGTACTTGAAACATGTTCAAACCCCCTAAATTTCTTTACTCTACGCCTATTATAACTTTATTTTCGATAAAATGCGACAATTCTAACTTCTAATACAATGAAATAAGACAAGAAAAAAGTCTAGCGTTATTACCACTAGACTATCTTTGTTTTAAATATTGACCTCGAAACACTTGCATCGTTTCGTCTTCATTTAACATCGTTAACTCTTCTTCTGTAAACTTACCATTTCCTATTTTCACTACGTATACATTTACCTTTTTCTTACCCCATTGGCTATAAACATCTTTCACCGTATCATAATATAGATCAAGACGGTTTCCTTTTATAGCGCCACCCTTATCAGCAACAACACCGTATCCGTAATCTGGCACGAATAGAATCGTTCCGATCGGGAATACGCGTAAATCCGCAGCGATTGTGGAATATAAATCCCGTTTCGCTTTAACACCTGAATATGTAATACCATACTCCGGATGTCCCGGGCTCTTACCAGTTGACTCTATTCCTGATGTATAACCAGTTGCAGTCATTTCTATAACACGATATTTAGACCAGTCATTTGCCTGTTCTAAAGCATTTATCACTTCTTTACTCGGAGCAACTTTTTTCCCAATTTCTGCTGCATGTACTTCTTTTGCACTTGTTTCTTCATATGGTTTTATAATCTCTAATAAAGAAACTCCTGTGAAAGCCTTCCATGTTACGCATAATGCGAATGCAAGTAAACAAGTCATCATAATGCGAATACAATATCGTTTTAACATTTTTATATTCCACACTCCTTCATCGTTAATCATTCCCTATACGATGAAGGAATATGCAAAAAAATAATCTCCAAATTGATTGGAGATTAAAACATTTGATATCCACTTTTCCGAAGTTTCTTAATTACGATTCCCGCTAAAGCAGCACCTACTAATCCAGTAGATAGAATAAACATATCTGCTTGTCCTAAATGCGATACACTTGTCCCAAATGAAGAAAATGTTTCTTTTGGCTTTGAAAAATAATCCCACACACTCGCTTTATTAATAATAAGCATACAAACAATTGGATACACAATAACCATTACCCACGTAGCCCGCAAAATCATGTTGAGTAAAAATCCAATTCCAAAAAACAAAATAAAGAATAACATCATTGAAATAAGTAGTACCGGTATACTCACTTCTTCTCCCTCTCCTTCGCATGCGCCGTAAATACGTGATAGGCTGTATAACCAAATTGCTCTCCTGGATTTAATGTTTTGTCCATTTCAAGATGCAATTCTGATCTTCCTTCTAGCAAATATTTAATAAGTACAGACGTATTCGGATCGTCCGCAATCTTATCTGGATGTAAGAACGCCACTTCAGACAATTCCTTCTCCTGTACAATAATGTTTTCTCCTTCAGGCTCCAAAAGGAAAATAATCATATTATCACTAATCTCATTACGAATAACGCCCGATCGAATACCAATAATCCCCTTCACCTGAGCGACAATACCTGTCTCTTCTAACACTTCACGTTTCACAGCTTCATCAACTGTCTCACCTTCATTTACAAAACCAGCCGGTAAAGACCATTTCCCCTTTAATCCACTGTATTTCTTCTTAACAAATAGCCACCTGCCATCTTTTGTTGCTACTAAACCACTAACAGCTAACCACACTTTCCCTCGTTTCTCCATGATGTAATAACCTCCTCCACTAGAACGGACAGAATATTCTTTCTTTTTTATATATTATACTATATTTTTAATATGAAAAAAGCAGAAACAGCTCTTAGCCGTTTCTGCTTTTTCTATTATATATTAAAAGAACTTTAATTTACCTTTTTTAAGAACTAATAAAGGTCCACCTAATAAGAATAGGTAACGGTTATCGATTACTTTCTTCATGAAGGAAGCTTTCCAACCTGTTAACTTTTTACCCATAACAACGCCCATTGCATCGTCATGACCTAATGAACATACAGATCCTTTATTGTCGAATGCGAATTTTTTCATTTCGCCTTTGCCACGTACTAATACAGTTAAGTTGTGTGCAATGTTGTAACCTTGTTGAATTGCAATTTGTGCTGTTGGTGGATATGGACGGTTAATTTCTTCGTTAATGATTAACGCAGCGTCACCAACCATGAATACTTCTTCGTATCCTGGAGCGTGCATGTACTCATCAACTTTTACACGTCCGCGCATTGCTTCAAAGCCAGACTCTTCCACAATACCGTTACCACGAACACCTGCAGCCCAAACTACTGTTTCAGACTTAAGTAATTCAGTATCTTCACCGTTTGCTACGATAATACCTTCTTCAGTTGCTTCTTTAATTGCTGTACCAATGCGGAATTCTACGCCTTTTTTCTCAAGTTGTTTCACAGCGTATTCTACTAATGCTGGATCGAAACCAGGAAGTGCTGTTGGAGCAGCTTCTACACAGATAATACGAGCTTTTTCACGTGGTACATTGTACTCTTTGCAAAGTTCTGGAACACGGTTTGCAAGCTCACCTACGTACTCGATACCAGTAAATCCAGCACCACCAACAACGATTGTAACTAACTCATCGCGTTGTTCAGTTGCATATTTAGCGAAACTAGCTTCCATATGCTCACGAATTTGACGAGTTGCATTAATGTTAGCAATTGAGAATGCATGCTCTTTTAATCCTGTAATTCCGAATGTTTCTGATTCGAAACCAAGACCGATTACTAAGTAATCATACTCTAATTCGCCGTCTTTTAAGATAATGCGTTTTTCAGCAGCTTTAATTTCTACTACTGTATCTTGTACAAAGTTCACTTTATTTGTATCGATAACGTCTTGAATATCTAGACAGATTTTTTCATCTTGTAATGTACCAGCTGCGCTCTCGTGTAACCAAGTCGCTTGGTAGTGATAGCTGTTGTTGTTTACTAACGTAATTTCAGCTTCATTTACAGATAATGCTTTTTGCAGACGAACAGTCGTAATCATCCCGCCATAACCTGCACCTAAAACTACGATTTTTGGAGTCTTCACCAAATCACAACCCTTTTCTTTATATAATAGTAATAAAAAATAGTACCAAGTACTAAAAACTCTATTTGTCAAGAATGTGGAATTTATCACATTCTATATCGTAACAAAACGCAGTCAAAAAATCGTACGAAATTTGTCATAGAAATTTAACATAATACTTCCCTATATTAGTCGGTTTTATTCCAGAATTCAAGCACCTAGCGAATTATCAATATTTTAAAATAACATAGCGTTTTCAAGGGTTTTTTAGCCTTTTTTTCATGTATTTTCCTTTCCTTATATTTTATACAATTAAAAAACATCCATGCGAAAACTTACACACAATTCAGTCGTTTTCAGAAGTATTATGAACTCAAATATGCTATCATTTATTTGAAAGTGTCATCATTTGCAGGATTTTCGTGTACATATGAACAATATATGAAATCAATATTAAAATTCCATCTATAGGGGGAATGAAAGTGGCAGAAAATCAAAAAGTTTACGACATAACAATTATTGGTGGTGGCCCAACAGGACTGTTCACAGCATTTTATGGCGGTATGAGACAAGCAAGTGTAAAAATCATTGAAAGCTTACCTCAACTTGGAGGACAATTATCCGCACTCTACCCTGAAAAATACATTTATGATGTAGCTGGATTTCCAAAAGTGCGCGCACAAGAATTAGTTGATAACTTAAAAGAGCAAATGAAGAAATTTGATCCAACCGTTTGTTTAGAAGAAGCTGTTGATACGCTTGAGAAACAAGCTGACGGTATATTTAAACTTGTTACGAATAAGCAAACTCACTATTCTAAATCAGTTATTATTACCGCTGGCAATGGTGCTTTCCAACCACGCCGCTTAGAATTAGAAGGTACAGCAAAATATGAAAAGAAAAACTTACATTATTTCGTTGATGATATGAATAAATTTGCTGGTAAGCGCGTCGTAGTATTTGGCGGCGGCGACTCAGCGGTTGATTGGACAATGATGTTAGAGCCGATCGCTGACAAAGTTACAATCGTTCATCGACGTGATAAATTCCGTGCGCATGAACATAGCGTAGAAAGCTTAATGAATTCTCGTGCAGAAGTAAGCACACCGTATGTTCCAGTAGAACTCATTGGTGATGACAAGATTGAACAAGTCGTTCTTCAGCACGTAAAAACGGAAGAAAAACTTATCATCGATGTTGATGACGTAATCGTAAACTACGGCTTCGTTTCTTCTCTTGGTCCAATTAAAAACTGGGGCTTAGACATTCAAAAGAACAGCATCCTCGTGAATTCAAAAATGGAAACAAATATTCCTGGCATTTATGCTGCCGGTGACATTTGTACATATGAAGGAAAAGTAAAACTCATTGCTTGCGGCTTTGGTGAAGCACCGACAGCAGTAAATAATGCAAAAGCTTACTTCGATCCAAACGCAAAACTCCAACCAATGCATAGCTCAAGTATGTTTTAATATAGAAATGAAAAGAACTCCTTTTACATGAAAGGAGTTCTTTTCATTTCGAGATTCCTAATCGAAATTCCTCCTTTTCATACTCTCCTTTTCCTAAATAAAATACATTTCAACTTACTAAAAAACACTGCTCCCTTCCAAAATATGTTACAATAAAAACAGAACGTATGTTTTATCTAATAAAGGGAGGTTTTATTAATGAAAGAACCGATTATCGTAACAAAAGAAGCTTTCCAAGCAATCGGTGTCTCTATTACGACGACAAACGAAAAAGAGGCATCTCCTGAAGGAGAAATTCCAAAGCTTTGGAATCGCTACTTCCAAGAACAAATCATGCATCAAATTCCAGATCAACAAACAAAAGAAACATTCGCCTTCTATTCAAACTACGAATCGGATGAAACCGGTACATATCAATTTACTATTGGCATGCCTGTTTCTTCATTAGAAGACGCTCCTGAAAATATGACAACTTTAACAATACCTGCCGCTACGTATGCGGTATTTACAACGAGAAAAGGCCCTGTGTCTGAAGTCGTGTGCGAGGCTTGGGAATATATTTGGCAATGGTCGAAAGAAAACAAACGCGCTTTTACAACAGATTTCGAACTGTATGATGAAAAAGCAACAGATCCAAATAACGTACAATTGGATATTTACATTGCTTTAGCTTAAAAAAAGATGCCCTTTGGCATCTTTTTTTAAGCTAAATAGCCACTGTGCAAATCCAACATTATTGTCTACAATGAGAAAGTGCAGTATAGAAATATTAGAAACTGTATAAAACGATTGTTAATAGGTTTTTTAGTCTAAATTTGGTACATAGAAAGGAAGCAATATGGAGGAACTACAACAAAATAAATCTGCTTTAAAAGAAAATGCAAAACCGTTATTAAAAAATACAAACTTCCTTTTTCTTTGGGCAGCTACTCTCTTTTCAAGCTTTGCTTTAGCCTTTTTTACTTTTTCACAAACATGGTACATAGCAAAAACATTAAACCTTGAGGCTTCACTCGGTATTGTTTTCGTGGCTCTTAGTGTTCCAAGGCTCATTTTTATGATCATTGGCGGAGCATTAGCTGATAAATTCCCGAAAAAAAACATTATGTTTTACTCAAATATTATTCGCGCTATTCTTGTCGCAACAATTCTCACTTGGTTCATCGTCGGTGATGTAACACTATATACATTTGCTTTGTTCGCTTTGTTCTTCGGACTTGCTGACGCTTTCTTCTGGTCAGCAGACGGCTCTATTCTGCCTGAACTTGTAGAAAAAAGCCGCTTAACACAAGCAAATTCACTTACTCAAATGACAAACCAAGCATCTGTCATTTTAGGACCTGTACTTGGCGGTATTCTCATTAAATTTACGAACTATGAAACAATTTTTTCGATTACAATTCTGCTACTCATTATCGCTGCGATACTCGTTCAAAAAATACAATTTACAGTACCCGAAAAAAATGAGACAGACAAAGGCATGTTCACTTCTATTAAAGAAGGCATCTTATATGTAAAGGAATCACCATTTCTTTCAACTTTCCTTATTTGTAGCGCCTTTTTAAACTTATTTTTAATCGGTCCGATGCAAGTCGGCTTCCCGCTTTTCGTTAAAAATGTTTTGCACGGTGACTCACTCCAGTTCAGTTACTTAGAAGCATCTGTAGGCGGCGGAATGGCAATAGGCGCTGTCATCGTCGGTTTAAAAAATATTAATCGTAGACGCGGTCTATTTTGCATTATCATGATGCTACTGTCTGGTGTATTCTTCCTATCCATCAACTTTAGTACCGTACTTTGGCAAGCATTATTAGCCGGCATGTTTTACGGTATTACAATTGCGATGGCTATCGTTCCACTTATGGCAATGATTCAATCGACAGTAAAAGAAGAAATGATGGGACGCGTAATGAGTTTACTTATGCTATCATCAATGGGCTTTATCCCGCTTTCTTATGCATTCACATCAATCGCGCTTGCAATAGGAATTCCAATCGTAACCGTTATGAAAAGCGGTGCAATCGCCGTTATCGTCTTCGTACTATTTGTAGCGATTCGTGTTCCAGTTGTAAGAAAGTTTGATTAGCTACTCGGAGTCATGTGTTATACGCATGGCTCCTTTTTAAACGGATCAAATAACGGTATCCCCTTACTTCTTCTCACAGCTGCTTCCCATTTTTATCACCTCACTTATAGGGAAGAAATAGGAAGAGAAATTGGCGTGATATTTAATATTTTTTTATTGGAGATGAAAATATGATTGTAATTAGCGCTTGTTTAGGTGGTATCGCTTGTCGTTATGACGGTAACGATAATCTCGTTTCAAAAATAGAAGAGTTATTACAAAGGGAAGACACCATCCTCGTTTGTCCCGAAGTATTAGGCGGTTTACCAACACCACGCCCTTCTGCTGAAATTATCGGCGGTAATGGCGATGATGTTTTAGATGGAAAAGCAAAAGTAATGACGAAAGAAGGACAAGATGTCACGGAGGCTTTCGTGCGTGGTGCTTATAAAGCATTAGAACAAATAAAAGATTTAAACCCAGAATATATAATTTTAAAAGAACGCAGTCCATCTTGTGGTAGTTCTACTATTTACACAGGGGAATTTAACGGCAATAAACAAACTGGTTACGGGGTGACAACTGCTTTATTCAAAAGACATGGATTTAAAGTCGTTTCAGAAGAGGATTTTGAAGATACAAAAAGGAATTGACCCTGTTCGTCAATTCCTTTTTTCTGTCTTATTTCGCACCTAGTTTTTCTTTCACTTTCGCAGGAAGCTCGTCTTTCTTCACTTCTTCCCAAGCTGATACACCTTTTTTATCTGAATGGTATACGCGTAAGAATGCATCTTTACGTAAGTTTTTTTCAGCTGTGAATTCTAATTCTTTTTCTGTTCCGTCTTTATCGAAGCCTTTTAATTTATACTCAAAATATTTGTATGGCTCTCCGTTATCAGACTTCCCGTTTTTTTCAATTCCATCAGCTGTAATTTGAACATAATACTGATCTTTCCCCATACGGTTAATATCACAACCAGCTAAAAGGCTTGCAAATACAACTAAAATACTAAAAAGTGCAATATATCTTTTCATTTCCTTCACCTCATGTGTTTTTCTTATATTGTTATCTTAAAGCCTGGGGCTTAAAGAAGAAATTCAAAAACATGACATGAACATTACACTTTTGTAAGATAACAATTATTTCTTCACTTTAGAAATCGTCATCCCGTCACCAATTGGAATGAGTACAGATTCTAAATTTGAATGAGTTGCTACCACTTCATTAAACTTCTTCATAATTTCTGTATAACGTTTTGATTTCACACTTTCATCTGCTACACTACCACCAGCTAGAACATTATCTGTAACAATTACAGCTCCTGGCTTAGCAAGTTTAATACAGTATGTTAAATAGTTTGCATAATTCTCTTTATCAGCGTCGATAAAGAAGAAATCAAATCGCTTATTATCACTAGCTAATATTTCAAGACTTTGTAAAGCGGCACCAGTCATATACGACACTTGTTTTCCAAATCCCGCTTTATGTAGATTGCTATGTGCTACCTCTGCATATTTCTCTTCTAGTTCAAGAGAAGTTAACGTACCCTCTTCCCCAAAACCTTTCGCAAGACAAATTCCGCTATAACCACCTAATGCACCTATTTCTAAAATATCTTTCGCTCCAGAAATAGAAACTATCATCGTTAAAAGTTTCCCCGAAGAAGGCGATACCGATATCGGAGGCATTTCGTTTTCTTTTATGGAAGCAATCACTTCATCCAAAATAGCATCTTGACCACAAAATACTGAATCGATATAACGATTAATTTGTTTCATCAGATGCAGTCCCTTGCTCTAGATTTTCCTTCTCATCTAACATAGGCGCGTCTTCTGTTTCACTCTCATGTATTTCAAATAGTTGTGTAAATTCATTAATAACCAGATCAATTGCCTTTAATTCCCCGATTAAAATTTGCTGAATGGACTGGAATTCTGGCTCACTTAACTGTTGCTTAATCGTAGCACGCTTTAAATTCATCATTTCTAAAAAGGCAATCGCTCTCCCGCGGCGAAATGTTTTCGGCCCACGATGATGTGATTCATCTCTCCCTTTATGACGCTCACCACGGTGTTGTCCTTCTTTCATGAACTTATCTTTTCTCATTTTAAATCCCCCTTTTGTATACAAATGTATACACGTTTTTATATTTACAATCGTATACATTTGTATACAAAATGTCAAAATAAAAAACCTTAAGGGAAATGAATTTTATAATTCATCTCTCTTAAGGCTTCTTATTCTCTATCTCTTTACCACCAATTTTTCTATGCATCTATTACCGCCAATAACGTCTTTCACGCCTGTTTCGCCACTTACCACAGATTTTATCACGTAATTTCCTTATACCGTTTATTACACCTTCTATTATGCACTCTATTATAATATCTATCACAATGTATCTTATAAATCTAAAAATAGGACCTATCACGTACCTCACTACAAATTCAAAAATATCTTCCAACATATATCCCTCCTCTTTCTATCCTTCAATTATACTTGTAAGAAAGAGAACGATTAAAGCAAAATAAAAGACCTCCTTAACGATTTTATTCCATCGCTAAAAAGGTCTTTTTCTATTTCGGCCAAAAATTTAGCACTCTTCTGGCTTACCAGCATTCGACGCTGTACGGAAAGATGATCCGCATCCACATGATGCAATTGCGTTTGGATTATCGATTGTGAATCCGCCGCCAAGCATCGATTGCTTATAATCAACTTTCACTCCTTTAACAATCGGAGCACTTTCTTTATCAATAACAAATTCAACACCGAAAAATTCAAGAACTGTGTCGTCTTCTTTTGGTTCTACTTCAAATCCTAAGCCGTAAGAAAGACCACTACATCCGCCGCCATGTACAGCAAGGCGCACGTACTTCTCTCCATCTTCAGCATCTTTTAACATATCTTTAATTTGAAAAGCTGCTTGCTCTGTTACTTCAATCATGAAATACACCATCCTTTCTGTTCTCGTTCTATTATACATCTTTACGCTTCTATCTTGTACTCATACACTCCGTGGCAAATTACTTCCGCAGGTCCTTTCATTAACACATTTCCTTCTTCTGTCCATGCAATCATTAAATCGCCACCTGCTAAGTGAACTGTGATTTCTTTACCACGTTCCATTTTCCCATTGAGAATTGCCGCAACTACAGCTGCGCATGCTCCTGTCCCGCAAGCTTGCGTTACACCAGATCCACGTTCCCAAACGCGGAAATTCATTTCTTCATCATTCAAAATCTCGATGAACTCAACATTCACTCGTTCCGGGAACATTTCATGCGTCTCAAGAACTGGTCCTAACGTTATAAGAGGCGCTTTTTCTACATCATCAACAAAGATAACCGCATGTGGATTCCCCATTGAAACAGCTGTAAATGCATAACGGTGATTATTGTATAAGAAGTTTTCACGAATAAATGGTGTGTCTCCTTCACCAAGCATCGGTATCTCTTCGCGTGTTAAACGAGGTGCTCCCATGTCGATTTTCGCTAATGTTACTTTGTCATCTTCTACCGTTACTTCTGCCGTAACGATACCAGCTAACGTTTCAATTGTGAAAACTGTATCTTCTACTAGTTTATGCTCATACGCATATTTCGCTACGCAGCGTAAACCATTTCCACAGCTCTTCCCTTCTGAACCATCGTTATTAAACATGCGCATTTTTACTGGTGCCACGTCAGAAGGACAAATTAAAATCATTCCATCTGCACCAATACCAGTATTAATATTTGAAACCTTTTCTGCGACAAGAGCTAAATCTTCTTCCCTAATTTGTTCCTCAAACATATTTACATATATATAACTATTGCCAAGACCATGCATTTTTGTAAAAGAAAATTGGCTCATTTTTATTCACTCCAAAAATAATTTATTATTTCAAGTATAAAATGCATGCTTTTAGAACACAATATGAATGTCCCCCGTTTCTCATATTTGACAACGTTTTGGCGATTAGTCATTCTTACACAAATCGTGTAAGAAAAAAGCCCTTCTAAAAGGGCCTTTTTTTTATTTATATTCCGTATTATCCTACCCTGTGAAATAGCGTTTTATCTAATGAAAAAGGTGTCGCCAATTTGCAACACCTTAGAACATTGGATTTTCATCCAAATACTCATATACATTATTAACAAGTTCTTCTACTGTCGACCCTTGTACTACTTCACCATTCACAAGGGCAAATGGTCCTTCAAAACAAATACCACAATATCCTAAACAACCATACTCCATTACATCTAAATTCGGATCTTTTTCTAATTTCTCTAAAGCTGCTTGTGAACCACTCGCAAGGTTACCTACACAAAATTCAATTAATGGTTTAATCAAAATTCTCCCCCCTGTACTACAAAACAAATTACCTTCTGACTTCATCTATAAAAAGAAAACTAAGCTGTTTCTTGTTGTTTTCGTTACATATTCTAAACTATTTAGTTACTTCATTACTTCACTTCAAAGTAGATGACTGTTTCTATATAACCTACTATTCATAATGAAATAGTAACTAGCAAATGAAAACAGTTTACTTTACTTTTCTTCTTATTGTACAACAGAGTATTCATTCATGCATTGTTATTTGTTCACAAATTCGATATAATTTGATTGAGTAAAGTCAAAATATTTTATTAATATAAAATTGTATGATTAGGGGATATTTCAACAGAAAAGGGGTAATCCATCATGAAACACCTCGTACTACTAGGTGGCGGCTACGGTGGAATGAGAATTCTGCAGCGGCTACTTCCAAACAACCAACTTCCAGATGATGTACAAGTGACATTAATCGACAAAGTACCATATCATTGCTTCAAAACTGAATATTATGCATTAGTTGCGGGTACAATTTCAGAAACGCATATTCGCATACCGTTTCCTGAGCACCCACGTCTCAATATTCAATACGGCACAGTAACAAATATTGACCTCGAAACGAAAGCCGTTCATCTCGATGGCGGTGAAACGATTCAATATGATGATTTAATTATTGGGCTTGGCTGTGAAGATAAATATCATAACGTTCCTGGGGCGAAGGAATATACACATAGCCTACAGTCAATTGAACAAACACGTAAGACATATGAACAATTAAATAGCTTAGAACCAAATGCAACAGTAGCTGTCGTTGGGGCTGGTTTAAGCGGCGTTGAAGTGGCAAGTGAACTTCGCGAAAGCCGTTCAGATTTAAAAATCTATTTATTTGATCGAAAAGATAGAATTTTATTCCCGTATCCAGAAAAATTAAGTAGATACGTAGAAGAATGGTTTGTAAAACATAAAGTTACCATTATACGAAACTCTAACATTACAAAAGTGGAACCAAACATTGTATACAACCATGATGAACCACTTGAGTGTGATGCAATCGTGTGGACAGCTGGTATTCAAGCAAATGAAGTTGTTCGAAACCTTCCAGTTGAACAAGATGGTAGCGGACGGGTTGTTTTAACGAAATATCACAATATTCCGAATAATGAGCATGTTTATGTTGTCGGGGATTGTGCAGCACTTCCACATGCACCATCTGCTCAACTTGCTGAAGGTCAGGGAGAACAAATTGTCCAAATATTATTAAAACGTTGGAATAATGAACCGCTTCCTGATGAACTGCCTGTTATAAAATTAAAAGGTGTTCTCGGTTCTCTCGGCAAAAAACACGGATTTGGTTTACTAGCAAACCAACCATTAATGGGGCGTGTACCGAGATTATTAAAATCCGGTCTTCTTTGGATGTACAAATATCATAACGGTTAATACTTTAAAGGCTGTCTACTATGTAGACAGCCTTTTGCTATTCATTTTTTTAAAAATAACTTTCTCAATATAGGTTCATAAAAGTTTATTTATTTTAATATTAAAAAATACAAATGAAAAGTGTATACTATACGTAATAGTTATTATTTTCTTTAGGGCCGAATACGTTCGGGCTTATTTTTTATGCTATAAGTACTACACATAATAGGAGGCATTTCATTTCACTTATGAACTTAACAAAACTAAATAATCGAATAGAAGTGAAAAAGAGGGAATTAATCCACCTCGTTGAAAAGTATGGATTTACTCACGATAAAGTCATTTCTCTCAGTCAAGACTTAGATCGCTTGCTAAACTTATTAACGAAGCTAACTTCCGTCTCAAGACGATCTAATCCTACAAACAAAGAAAAAAGATGTTCCCTCTAAATAGACTTTTTTTATTTTTCTATTTTTCTCTCTTTTTGATACGATATAACTAGAATCAGAAAGGAGCAATTTATGTTTATATTAAAAGACATCAAATATAAAAACATTCTACACATTCCTTATTTACAGATTCAACAAGAAAAAATAACTTGTATTATCGGTGAAAGTGGTAGTGGAAAAAGTACATTACTTCGTATGTTAAATGATTTACAATCACCAACATCTGGCACAATTGAATATAACGGAAAATCCATTTTAGATTATCCTCCCATTCAATTACGACGTGAAGTTGTCATGCTCGGACAAACTCCGCCTATTTTTGATGGAACAATTAAAGATAATTTATTAATGGGACTGCACCTTTCTGAAAAGCCATTTCCAAATGACGATGCCCTGCGGGACGCATTAACAACTGTTAGCCTAGATAAAAAATTAGAAGATAGCCCCTCTTCTTTATCAGGAGGTGAAAAACAAAGACTTGCTTTTGCTCGTATTGTACTAATGGATCCACCCGTCTATTTATTAGATGAACCAACTTCGGCACTAGATAGTGATACAGAACGACGCGTTATGAAACAATTCACTCTACTGGCAAGAGAAAAGAAAAAAACAGTTATCTTCATCACGCACTCGCAACAACTTCCAGAAGAAATCGCAGACGATATTATTGAAATTAGTAAAACAAACGGTGCAACTAGAAAGGAAGTGCTCTCAATTGAAGGGCGTTATTGAACTACAAATTTGGCAACTTGCAGCTGCATATATTTTCATCCTTATTTTAATCGGGCTTGTGAAATTAAAAGGAATACCGCGTGAGAAACAAATTACAATTGCTACATTACGTATGACAATTCAGCTCGTACTAGTCGCATATGTCCTTACATACATATTTGAAAATAGTAATCCGTTTTATACAATAGCTCTCATTACTTCTATTACTACATTTGCGATTTTCAATATTTATAAACGAGTTAATATTCCAATGTCAAAAGAATTAAAACGAGTAGTCGCCCTCTCCATGATTGCTGGATCAATTGGCCCTCTTCTACTATTTATCTTTGTCATTATCGGACACGATCCTTGGTATGCTCCGCAGTATATCGTTCCTATTGCCGGTATGCTAATTGGTAACGCTATGACAGGCATTTGCCTCGGGGCAAATACCTTTTTAAGCAGCATGAAATCACAAAGAGACCATATTGAAGGTGCACTTATGCTTGGAGCAACTCCAAAACAAGCAGCTGCCCCGCTCATACGGGACGCTTTCGATTCTGCTATTTTACCAACAATCAATTCTATGGTCGGAATGGGAATTATAAGTCTTCCAGGCATGATGACAGGACAAATTTTATCCGGTGTATCACCATTTACAGCTATCCAATATCAAATCGCAATTATACTTGGTATTTCTGGAAGTACAGCTTTCTCTGTTATTATCTTCTTACAACTTGGGTATAAAACGTTCTTTAATAAGCGGTGTCAGTTGAAAGAAGTTGACGTACAATCATAAAAAAGACGCTCTGCAAGTTACTTACAGAGCGTCTTTTTTCTTTGCTAATCTTACGCCTTCTTAACGAACTGTGATTTTAACTTCATAGCTCCGAAACCGTCGATTTTGCAATCAATATCGTGATCTCCTTCAACTAGACGAATACTCTTTACTTTCGTACCAATCTTAACAACTGAAGAAGTTCCTTTTACTTTTAAATCTTTAATTACAGTAACAGCATCACCGTCTTGAAGAACGTTTCCGTTCGCATCTTTTACAACTTTTGCACCTTCATTACTTTCAGCTTCTGCTTCTTTGCCCCACTCATGTGCACATTCTGGGCATACGAAAAGAACGCCATCCTCATACGTGTATTCTGAATTACATTTTGGACAATTTGGTAAAGTAGCCATAAATTCATTTCCTCCGTTCATTATTTATACGTAAAAATCAAAATTGACGTTTACATCTCGATAAATAAAATTTGTATAGCATTTCTTTATACTGCCATAGTCTCGCATTATTGACAAGCCTACCTCAAATTCTCATTTTTTATTGTATTTTACAAAATTTCAATTAGTATGCCGTTTGGTATTCACATTTTTCGTTAATTAACTTATTCGACATGTACTTCTTCCATCCAACTACTTGTCTTAGATTTCACTACTATTAAGTGCTCATTTTCCCATTTTAGTTTGCCTAAAAATCTGGAGTAGACTACTTCATTCCCTACTTCTTCTACGAGTAGTTTATTTACCACTCTTAGCCCTTTATCGTTATACACTTCACACATTAGCTGAAATCCTTCCGAACGATGAATTCCTTTTAATATAGCCGTTTTCTTTCGGCTTGGGCTCTTCTTCGGTGTTTTATCTACTAAAAATACAATCTCGTAATTCTCTTTCTCTATTTCCTGAAGCGCTTCATTCACATACTCTTTAATCATTTCTAATGATATTTTTGAATATTTTTCAATAGCTGGTACAACATAGAGGTGAACCAACTCGACAAAATGCTTATATTTCTCCTCAACTGATTCCAAATTTAAAAATTGCATATAATCATAAGGCACGGATATACGAATCTTCCCCAGGGCCTCATGTAGTTCATAAGAAACATCTTTATTAGGGTTTGCTAGGCAATATATATCAATATTTTCTACAGTTTCTAATCCAAGATTGAACCTACTTAATTCCTTTGAAAAAATCAATTCAAAAATTCTCATTTCATGCAATCGATTATAATGTTTTTTTGGACGTTTCTTAGCCCAATCATAAAAATGTACATCTATCATATTACCTTTTCCTCCTAACATATAAAAAGAAGAACCTTCACAAGATTCTTCTTTTCAAAATGAACGAGTTCCCTCTAGAAACTCCAACTATTTTCTTCAATGTAAAATTGATACTCTTCTAATTCTTCTTCACTTAACTTCTTATTATTTTCATATACCTCTTGCCATTCAAAATAGTCTTCACTGAAATAAACAGCAAATTTAATTTTTATATTTTTCTTCTCTTCATAATCATAACCAGTAAACTCTACTACGTCATAATCCTTTTCTTTCTTTACAAACTTCCAAGTTGGATTATCATTCATAACCTCTAAAGTAAATCCTTCATCACTTGAACGAACAACATTTTTTATATTCGGCTCAGTTGGTAACAAGGAGAGTCCGAACGTGGCTACACCAAATACTATCCCTACTATAACTTGTAAACCAATCATACCAGCAAAACTAGCGCCACCCTTTGATTGTAAGTAATACGCCTTCTCATGATCAAGCGTATCTTCTGCTTTATGTAAAATACGAACAGCGTGCTTATAATATAAACGGTTTCCTTGCCATCCAGTAAATATCATCATTACTAATTGAAAAGCTAAACTAATTGATAAAAAAATCCCATCTGGAATGTCTATAAAAGGGGCTACAAGTACACTAGGTACCGATAATAATGTAAGTATAATAAATAACTTATACATTTTACGATAAGCTAACCAAAAAGACGGGAAGAAAAAGGCTACCCAATTCCATGTATTCCCTTGCGCTGGATTTTCTACTTTGCCCCATTTAAAGTCATAATAAGCTGTATTCTTTTGAACAACTTTATGTAATTCTTGCGGAGAAATTGTTTCTTGTAAAACAGTGTCCTTCACGTACATCATCCTTCTCTTATTTCTATATAATTTTTATTGTAAAGAAATAAAACAAAGGAATCTAACAAAAAGTAGTTATATTTCATAAAATTGAACGGAAATCGAATATATTCCGACAATTACCTGATTCTTATTTCATTTTACTTTTAAATATATTAAAATAATCATGTATCATACCTTTAATACACTAAGTTAATTATTTTATATATTCACTAAAGGTGATTTATTAACATCACCTTTAGTGAATATATAAAATACTATTGGAATATCGCCAAATCTAAAATCTCGACTTAAGAGACTTCACAAATTAGCTTTCTACTATTTCAAACATATTTCCACTTACACAACTAATGAATAATCTATCATTAACTTCCTCAATTGATACAATAAAATCTACTTCGACTACATTTTTAGGCAGTTTCATTATATCTTTTACTTCGCCACATTCTTCTTCACTTTCTCAATAACATCTTCTATACGTTCCGCTATACATTCTGGCTCCCAATCTCCCTCACCATGCATAGCTGTATAAACCGGACAATTTTCATCATTACTATCTACAAAGATCGGATCTCCAAGATATGAATCTATTCCAATTACAATCCATCCTTCTTTCCAATCTCCTTCTTCATTCCCGATTAAAATTTGACCTTCATCATCAACGCTATAACCAAGTTGTCCTTCTTCTATCTCTTCACTATTAAATAGTTCTATTGTCATTGGTTCAAATTCATACTCTAACTCAATTTCATTATCCTCAGCACGATCTACATATGCTAAAAGTTGTTTAATTTTATTGTGGTTAATCATAAGATTTTCTCCATTCTATCTTTTTAAAATTTAATTTTATTCATAATGAGCTGCCGCCAGTAACATCTGGGCAATAAACTTCCATGGAATATTTTCTGGAAGCTTCTCCCCTTGATTTATATAAACACCTTCATAAGCACCTAACCAACCATGTAATGCCTCTAAATAAGTCTCTACCTCTACATTCTCCCACTCATCTTGATTCACTTTAAAATCCTTTTGAAGATATACAAGAAACTTCAACAAGTCTTCTTTAGAATTTACATGATCAAGATATCCAAATACATCCATATTTTCCCCCCCTTTCTATTGCTCGTCATTTAAACTAACTATAATATATGAAATAAGATTCTTAAAACTATTATTTGAGGTGACCAAATATGAAGACTACACTTTGGACAGAAGACGACTATTTAAAATTAGCACCGATTAACGACGAACTAATAAAAAAAGCTGAAGAAGTACTAAACGTAAAGCTTCCGGAATCGTACATAAATCTTCTAAAAGAACAAAACGGAGGAACGCTGCGCCTTGATACTCACCCTACTTCAGAGCCAAATTCTTGGGCGGATGATCATGTTAATGTTTCTGGCTTATATGGTATTTCTTTTGATGAAAATGAATCTAGTATTTTAGAGAGCCGTTATTTAATTCAGGAATGGGAAATGCCTGAGAATCTCGTACTTTTATCTGGGGACGGCCATACGTGGATTGCATTAGACTATCGAAATGTAGCTGAAAATCCTCCAGTTATATTTATCGATAATGAGCTTGAGGAAATTATCGAATTAGCACCTAACTTTGAAAGTTTCTTACAAAACTTAACTACTTACGATTATGATGAAGAGTAAACCTCTCTCTAAAGGAGCGCAAGATTTCATTACAAACTTACACGCTGCTTTAAAGTCACTTCGGTTTAAGAAAAAAAGACATACATTTCGCAAAGCTGATAACGGATTTTATAAGATCATTCATATACAAAAAAGCCAGTTTGGAGATGACTTCTATATAAATATAGGTGTTCATCCAATTGGTCTCCCGCAACTTATTACAGACCAATTACAAGTAAAAGAAAACATCTCAATATTCGATTGCATTCTACGAACAAGAATAGAGCCTATACATATGAAACAGAACCAGTTATTACATAATGTTTCACATGAAACTATCGACATTCCGAATTACCTTTCTACTATTTTCAACTGGTTTCAAGTGTGGGCGTCTTATGAAAATTTAGCAAAAACAAATATACATTCCATTACTCCGGTACTAGCTGTCGTTCCAATATTACAAGAAAAAGCGTTTCTGCTTCTTACTTGTTTTTCTTTCTACAACTTAAAACAGTACGAACAAGCTAATCTTTACTTACAGCAATACTTGCATTGTGCTGTGTATCTTAATACCGAGGAGAAAGAGCTAGTATTCTTTCATGAAGTTGATATGTATATGAAAAAACTAGTAGAAAACGCAATGTAACTTCACATTGTGCTTTCTACTAGTGCTTTATATTCCTCTTGTAACTTTTTAAATTGTTCTTCATACTTTTGCATCTTTACCGTATCCGTTTTCGAATTAAGGAATGGTCTTCTTCTCCCAATCACCATTATATTTTTCCCTTCTATTGCATCATTCATATATACGTAAGGTTTAAAAAACTTACATTCCGTATATAGCAATGCTACAGATAATTTTGCATACTCTTCCACTTTAAATTGATTAGATAGACTTAACTCTCGCAAATTTTTTAATTGTATTAAAGGTCCTAACGAATCATCTTTAACCTTTAAGTTCATAAGGGTAAGCTTTTTCAAATGTTGTAATGCAGCGAGTGGTTGTAAAGTTTGTACTTTCATCGCTGTATTTATCCCACCACCCATGTAAAAGGTATTGAGTTGCGGACACTTACTTAAAGCACTTAAATCTTCTAGCTTAGAAAAATCATCAATTAGTAAGGATTTGAGTTTTTTATTATACGCAATATCCCATAACGTCTTCGCTTTTGTATTCCAGCACATATACAACTGTTGTAAATCAGATAATTTTTGAAGGCTACTTAAATCCTCGACCCTCATTTCGTAAACGTACAATATATTTGGACGAGCGTACGTAAGAATATGCTCAAATTGCTTTTGATTTACTGCGAAAACCCATAACTTCTTAACTTGTAAAGATGCTAATCGTTCTATATTTTTTGTTTTCCCCTCAATCGCTAATTCTTCTAAACTAGCAGTAACATTTTCCAAGTCCTTTATAATCCTCGGCTGCTCACCAATCGGAAACATTTTATCCCTCCTACAACGCCCAAGTAATATTCATTTCTTCAAATGACTTCTTACTCACTTCCAACCCTTCATCATCATCCGTTCCAATCATCGCCACCTCTTCTTTAGACAACGTAATTCCCTCGTTTAGATTTTGGATTTTTCTCTCATACACGAGTTGTAAAAGATCCATTTGCTCCTCTGTCAGTTCATACTCTTCTTCCAATCTTTCTATTGCAGATTCCGTATCAAGTAATGGGATTTCTAATAAGAATCCACCGTGCTCTTCCATCTCTTCAAATGAATCAATTGAATATGCACCGCTATCCTCAATCCAAAATGCCGTCGTAATGAAAGGAACTGTTTCCCCCTCTACCTCTTCTAATACGTATTGAAGTGCTTCCTCTTTCGCAATGTCTACTACTTCCGAAGGTGCCCCTTCGAAATAATTTGCTGCATCAATCCACTCATCAATTCTCTCACTATTCACATCTTGAATACATACGATCGTGTAATTCGGATGGAAAGTAATTGTCCCTTGTCCACCTTGACTATCTTGCATACTATAGTTGAATCCATCCCATGAACTTTCATGTGAAAAATCAGGAGCGTGTGCTACAAAAATTGCATCTGCAATCGACTTTAAAATACATCCTTTCCATAGTTGTTCTTTACTTATATGAAAGTTATATTTACTCATTCTCTTCCCCCGCATATATGTTTTTTAATATTATCTTTCGACTTCTCATTCTTTGTAAAGCGTTTTTTCATTATATAAAAATAGTAAAAGCACCCTTTATCTAAAGGATGCTTTACTATTCACCTACCACTTCTCCCTGCACTCTTCAATCAAACACAACAAATACCGCTTCGTCACATCAGCCCGTCTCCAACGAGAGAACTTTTTCTTTTCTTCTAGATTATGCCGCATTCGCTCTACTTCTTTTAATAAAGGATCCCATTCTTTCGCTGAACGTTCTAATAAGTATTCTAATCCCCTATCTTTTGAAACGATTGTTTTATGATCTAACGTATATAAAATACGTCCCATCGTAACGACAGCTGATTCTACCCACTCTTCTATGAAAAATAAATATGGCTGCTTCGCTTTTTCACTCCAGTACTGTTCTACGTTGTATTTCATCGTATTGACTACATCATCCCACCTTATTTGAAACGAAAGATCTTCCGCTTCTTTCCCGATAACTGTAATGCCTTGATTTTTCAATGTCCACCACGTGACCGCATTAATGTCCCAATGACCAATATTCGCCTTACCATCTGCACAATACACGTACTCATTCATTTCATCATTATATTTCCCTAAGTCAGCAAGCGGAATATACATACCATCCATTCTTTTACCTAACGTACTTTTACTAATTTTTTTATGCAGTTCTACAATTTGCTTTTTTTCAGCTTCATTCACGGAATCACTTATTACCGTAACAAAATCAACATCGCTCGTTTCTATATGAAATGCTCCTAGCGCAATCGATCCGTAAATGTATACCCCGACTATTTTTTCGTCCAAAAAAATTTCTTTTAATTCTACTGTGTACTGCTCCATTAACTGTTTTACTTCTTCTGGTAAAGCATGTTTTATTCCATTCTCCACATCTATCCCTCCATATAAAAAAGCCTTTGCAAATTCGCAAAGGCTTCATGCTTTATAAATATTTCTCGATTTCTTCATAAACATCCTTCAAACGTGGATTTCCTTCTCCAACGATTTCACCATTTACAAGAACGACCGGATAAAATAGATCTTCCTCCACTACTCGCTCTGCGAATGCTTTTTTATCTTCATTCTCTTGTTCTTCTTGAAAATCAATATACTCGAAATTAAATTTATTTTCTTGTCCCTCATATTTACGACCAATTGCCGCTTGTAACCACTCAAACGTTTCTGTTGAAGATGGCATTCCAACGCAGCTCGCACAAATTACTTTCGTCCCATACACTTGCACATTAACCATTTCTTCTCCCCCAATTCTTGTTCAAACAGTATATTCAGATGTCTTATTACATAAGCACATCATTTTACAAACTTATTCCATACCCCTATACTGAAAAAACACGTTGTACACATGATACAATATTTCGACAATAAAACAAGAAGAGAAAAAATAGATTTTCCCCTCTATCTTGATTATAATAAAACTGATGAAAGGAGTCGATAAAAATGGAAAACCCACATATGCAAGAACAAGTATTAGAAGTATTAGATAAATTACGTCCATTCTTACTTCGCGATGGCGGAGACGTTGAATTAGTAGACATTGAAGAAGGTATCGTAAAATTACGCCTTATGGGTGCATGCGGAAGCTGCCCAAGTTCTACAATCACACTAAAAGCTGGTATCGAACGCGCATTACTTGAAGAAGTACCAGGCGTTATTGAAGTAGAACAAGTATTTTAATTTAAAAGCGGAAGCGGCTCGTTCAGAACAGGAGGTCATTGGAGCTCCTGACGAAGAGGCGCTTTTTGCCTGGCCGACTGTTCTAGCCGCTGGAGCTGGATATCATCTAAAAGCAGAAGCGGCTCGTTCAAAATGTGAGGGGGATGGAGCTTCTGACATAGAGGCGCTTTTTGCCTCGGCGGAAGAAGCGAAGCCACCGAACATTTTAGCCGCTGGAGCTAGATATTAATTAAAAGCAGAAGCGGCTCGTTCAGAATCGTTTTCTAAAAAGAGACCCATTTGGGTCTCTTTTTTTATTCAAATAACACTTCCCCTTTAACATCATAAAACAAAATTGGAAATCCTTCTCAAAAAATGCGATAATTACTACTAGATAGTAAATCGTTCACACATACAAAAAACATAGGGGGACGACACATGCCAAAAATGGGGAACACTTTTGTAACAATTCAAGAACTAGAAAAGAAAAAAGAATATTTATTAGACCTTTCATCCGTTATACCAACATGGAATACAAGCTATCAATTTTTATTTAAAGAAATTCAGCAAGAATTATTGAGTAAAGTAAATGAGAAAATCGAAAAACATCAACTCATTTTACATATATGTGCAGATCAACAGGTAGGGGCATAATGTATTACATACAATTGTGATATAAAAAAGAGACCTCAATCGGTCTCTTTTTTATACTTTTAAGACAGCCAATCTAATTTCCTAATACCTAACTTATCAATTGGTAAACGAAGTGACCCGTAAAAATGCTTCATAAATTGCTCGGAGCGGTTCACATCGTGTAAAATGGCTTCTAAGCGATCTCTATATATGCCTTTTTGTTCTTCGTTTCCTGTTTGATAATATCGTTCAACCGTTTCAAAGTATTGGAGTGGGAACAGGAGCCTTGCAAATAATAGGCGCCAACCAAATGAGGATAGCGAATAATTCCGTTCATAATCTGTAACAAATTGGACGATTGTTTGCTCCCAATCTTTCTTTTTTTCTATCATCATATAGCGAATTAATTCTGCCATATCTCGAGTTGGGTGATCATACACCCAATTGAAAGGAAGTTTGAGGCGCTTCGTTTGATGCCATAATAAAGGTGTGAATCGTTCTTGGCAAATTGTTGCTGCATCAGTCATTTGCGGCGTATCATCCATCTCTGTATCGACAACATACTGAATTGCATTTTCTGCAACTCCTAAGTAATACGGGAAGGATTCAATAAACAATTGATCGAATACGTCTGTAGGGTGGTTCATCACTTGTGATTGCCAAAACTTTTCTAATTGATCGAGCCTTTTTTCCCATAATGCTTTCCATTCGCCGATGCGGCTTAATTTCTCGATTTCTTCTGGAAAGAATGCACCTCGTTTATGGAATATAGAAAGCTCACTTCCTAATGATGTAGCATGTCGTTCTAACGCACGCATACCTTTTAATAAGCAGTAATTTTGTTCTTCTATCTCACTTACATAGTAGCCGTGTATAGTCGGAACGAAAGTCGCTACAGTTATATCCCCTTGCTGGTTCATATAATCACTGAGCTTTTTCATCTCTACAAGTACTTCTTCCTCCATTTCTCCAATTGGAACAAGTACATAAATTTTGTTGCGAATCCAAAAGCTTTTATAGGGGCCAAGGGGGATTAATTCTTTAACATGCATGTGATAATGCTCATAAATATGCTGAATCATCGCAGTCGCCACCTATGGTTTTTCTTTATATATATGAGCTTGTGCTCGCCTTTCATTCCTATGCACATGATAAAGCAACGAAACGTATACAAATACTAAAAAGAAAAAAAGGTGATAAACATGAAAGAATCAAATCAACTACAAGAAAGAGCATTACAACTATTACAAGAGCGCGGTGTAACAATTGACGATATTGCTGAGCTTGTTCATTTTCTTCAAAAAAAATATCATCCAAATTTAGAGATGTCAGAATGCCGTTATAATGTTGAGCGTGTATTATCAAAACGTGAAGTACAAAACGCACTGATTACTGGTATCGAACTCGATGTCCTTGCTGAAAAAGGAATGTTAAGTGAGCCGTTACAAGATATCGTAAAACGTGATGAAGGCTTATACGGAATTGATGAAGTGATCGCACTTTCTATCGTTAATGTGTACGGCTCTATCGGTTTCACGAACTTTGGATATATCGATAAATTAAAACCTGGTATTTTAGAATTCTTAAATGATAAATCATCTGGAAAGGTGCATACATTCCTTGATGATATCGTTGGCGGAATTGCTGCCGCTGCTTCAAGTCGTTTAGCGCACCGTGCTGAGCATTCGGAATAAGGTGTCTAGGCCGTCAGTTTCATACTGATGGCCTTTCGTATTCCATAAGCATAAACTCTCTTCCACGGCTCAAAAAAACAGGTCCTACTTGAAATCCAATGTTTTTATATAACCTAATTGCTCTTTTATTAAATGTCGCTACACTTAGTCGAAACATTTTTGAATTCAATTCCTCAGTAGCAAATGCAATTCCCGCTTGAAAAAATATTTCCCCCATCCCTTTCCCTGTTAAATCCGGCTTCATTCCAAGTCCGATATCTATTACATCTTCTCCCCTATATAAATTAGCATCTCTTCCACCCGGAACTTGCGCATTTTCTCCAAAACAAAAATAGCCGATGAATTCTCCCTTCTCCCCGCAACAACCGTAATACGTCCCATCTAATAGCTCTTCTATTACTTCAGCCTCTCCTGAAAAACTATATAAATTGTACGGTTCCTCATACGTCCACATATTTATCTCATTCGCTTCTTCTTCTGTTAACTTATGTATTTCCATTCCTCTCGCTCCTCATCAAATATTCTATATATATTTACTCATTCATTTTCAGCACTCAATTTCCCTCTAATTACAATATGCATAATTACATACGCACACCCATTAAAAAAATGCTAAAATTTATTTGAATCGCTGTTGTTACACTTCTTGATTAAGAAAGACCGTTAACCGGAAAATTAACGTCTTATCAAATTCAAGCAATTGGCACATTTTGTCATCATCAAAGACACTCAAAAGAGTGTCTTTTTTTCTATAAATGCATAAATTACTATAACTCTTTAAACGCATTATTCCCTTTCTATACGTTGCGGTGTTCGTTGCGACAGATTCGGATAATAAAAAGCACTCCAGCCAGAGTGCTTTTTACTTTCAAACAAGGAGGTTACATATATGGATAGTACTCTTGTATTTAACTTTGGCATTGGTATTGTTATCATTTTATTCGTCTTCTTTGTTCTTTGTATGAGCGGAGTATAGCAATCTTTTATGCTGATAACTCTTTTAAAGTATCACTTAATTTGAACCTTCTTAATTGTAATGAAGCAATCATTGCTGCCCCTGCCCCAAGCATCACACTAGCTAGAGCCAATATGACAACCTGATTATACGGAATGATAATAACCGTTAACTCTAAGCTCGATAACACAATATAACTAAACAAAATTCCTCCAAAAATGCCAATACAGCCAGCTATCGCTCCAAGTAAAGTCCCTTCTAATAAAACAATCCGTCTCATTTGCTTCGGAATAGCTCCTACTGCACGAATCATACTAATTTCAGCACGTCTTTCATGTAAACTAGCAACAATCGCATTCATTAATCCTATACCAGAAATAATGAAAACAATTACAACTAACAAGCGAATTAACATCATCATTTGCGATAATAACTGCTCCTGTTCTTTCAATAAATCATAACTATTAATAACCTCTACGTTCTCTTTATTATTTGTAATTTGTTTTACTTGTTTCTTAATTACTTCAAATGATTGATTAGAATTTGTCATAATTTGAATCGCTTCATATCCTTGTACATGAAACTTATCCCGTGCCCATTGTTCACTCACAAAAATATCTGATCCTCTTAACCTTAATCCTTGCTCAATTATCGAAACGACTTTAATCGTTTGTTTTTCTTTCCCTTTCCCTTGTACTTCAATCGTATCATGCAACTGGATCCCTAAATTTTTAGCCGTTTCTTTCGTAACGACTCCCTCACCATCTTGTAATGGCTTATTTAAATTTTGTCCTGAAATCACTTTCGCCTTCGTTACTTTCTGATACGCTACAATATCATTACCCACAACCTCTATTGAATCATAATTAAAATTATTTTTTCTCGCATGTTCATACCATTCTTGATTTGCCTTTTTAAAGTCATAATTTATAAGTTTTGCTGTGAAATCAGTAGCATTCCCTACACTTGCATCTACACCGTCAACTTTTTTAATCTTCCCCATCCAACTAAACGGTAAAACCTCAATTCCTTGCGAATCCATCGGTACACGCACTACTAAATCAGCTGGTAAATGCTTTTGTAATCCTTTCTTCGTACCTTCATACATAGAATTTACATACATCGTTCCAACAAGTGCTAACATAAAACCAAATGCTAATATAGCAACCGACACAGCTGCCTTATTACGATAACGAATTACATTTCGACTACTAATCGTCGTTTCAATTCGAAATATCATTTGCAAAGGTTTCGCAATAACTGGCGCTATTATACGAATAAGTAGCGGAATCGTAAATAACAAACCAACTGCAAATAACAATGCTCCAATCGCACTTGGATTAAAACCGACATACTGTTCTAATACGTTACCCGCTAGTCCAATAACAGTACCAATAATTAAAATGCTAAGGCTAAAAGCACTCCATCTTTTTTCTTTTTTCTCATCGCTAGGAAGACCAGGCCGAAGTGCTTGAACTGGTGGAATCTTTCTAACCATGAAAGCCGGTATAATAGCCCCTATGATAGACATAATAATTCCTAGTAAAAAAGTAATGAGTAAAATCTCACCTGAGATCGATAATGATGCTTTCCCTGCCCCCTCAATATTCACCCATTTATTAATGAATGATGCAGCAATTGTTTGCGTACCTGCTCCAAGAATAATCCCTGCTAGCGATCCAATCGCTCCGATGCATAAAGCCTCTAATAAAACGACTAATATAATTTGATTTGGGTTACTACCAAGTGCACGTAATAGTGCCCATTGCTTAAATCGACTTCTGACAGATAAGAAGAAACTTCCCATTATTAAAAGGGCTACAACAAATAAGGCAATACCACCTAAACTAAAAATTAACGGTTTCATTACATTTAGTCGTTCAAATGCCTTATCGACATAAGTACGTTGGTCCACCTTTATATTTTCTATCTTCTTATTTACATCAAGAGCAATTGCCCTTTTCACATTTACATCCTGTGCTTTCACTTGAACGAGGTTGAATTGATTTTGTAGATTTAGTTCTTTTTGAAGCCAACTAATTGGAAAATAAGAACCATGCCCCATTGCCGCCATTAACGGTGGATTCAAAATCCCAACAACTTTAACAGTCTTTTCTCCATGCGGCGGAAACGGCAGCTTGATCATATCTCCTACACGTATACTTTCACGGTCTGTATAACCTTTTGTCAGTGCTACTTCAGCACCTTCTTTCGGATATCGACCTTCTGCAATCTTATAAGAACGCATTTCTGGAGAATCTTGCTCAACACCCCAATAAGACGGCTTTCCTGATAGCTCTTTATAATTTGGTAAAGGATACGGTATAAGTACTTTTGATATTTTTTCAGCGTTTTCTAAGCCAACTATCCCTTTTAAACTTTCATTATTTAAATACATATCATTTTTTATATATCCAAATTGTAAATTATAATCTCCATAACGACTTACTACTTGTTCCTTCACACTTTGCTCTACTGATTGATTGCCTAGCAATAACATCGTCGCTAACATAACACCTAAAGCTGCACCGAGGGCAATCAACATATTTCGCAACCAATTTTGTTTCATCGATTTTACCGCATACTTAATTACCCATCGCATCACCTTTACCTCCTACTTTAAAGTGACGATTCATAATCTCTTGAATTTGAGTAACTTGCTGCGGGATATTTCGAAATTTCCATCCCTTACTTTCAGCATGTTCATAGATCACTTCACCATCTAATAAGAAAACAACTTTATCCGCATGGGCCGCTACGAATGGATCATGCGTTACAATGACAGCTGTTTGTCCTAACTCATCACAGGCATTGCGAAGGGCCGCGATTATATTTTTGCTATTTTCTGAATCTAATGCCCCTGTTGGTTCATCCGCTAATATAATAGCTGGCTCATTTGCAAAAGCTCTCGCTATCGCAACCCTTTGTTGTTGTCCACCTGATAACTGTGCTGGTAAATGCTTTTCTTTTCCCTTCAATCCAACAAGATCTAATAAGCGATTTGCTGTCACCGTCGCCTTCTTTTGCGAGACATTATCTAACAGTAAAGGCAATCCTACATTTTCCTCCGCACTAAACACTGGAATCAAATTAAACTGCTGAAAAATAAAACCGATTTTATGCCTTCTAAACAAAGCAAGCTCTTTTTCTTTTAATGTTGAAATCTCTGTACCATCTACTCGTATACTGCCTACTGTTGGAATATCTAATCCACCTAACAACTGAAGTAAAGTCGTTTTACCCGATCCACTTGCCCCCATAATACAAACGAAATCTCCTTTTTGAATTTGAAGATTAATACCTTTTAATATCTTTACTTTACTATCCCCAATATCAAACGATTTTTCTAACCTTTCAATTTCAATAATATTCATCCCTATATCCCCTTCTCTCTCTATTTATCAATCTATATATTCTATTCAGAATGCAAAATCCCTACTTTTTTGTATTTTTTTGTCACATACTAACATGTATCCCTTATTAGCTGATTACATTTCAACTTTATTTCTCACGTTAGAAAAGTTGACTCTCACAATAAAAGTAACCATACTAGTTACACGAATACATAAAAACTATTCACATATCCACAAATAGGAGGAAGAACAATGAAACATGTAATCGTTTATGCACACCCAAATACAGAAAGCTTCAACCATGCGGTTTTAGAAACGGTAAAAAGTGAATTAGAAGAAAAAGGTCATGAAGTACGCGTTCGCGATCTATACGAATTAAACTTCAATCCAGTATTAGGCGCTTCCGATTTCATCTCGTTTTCTCAAGGAAACACACCAGAAGATATTAAAGAAGAGCAAGAGCATATCTCTTGGGCTGATAGCATTACGTTCATTTATCCAGTTTGGTGGGCGGGACTTCCTGCTATTTTAAAAGGATACGTTGACCGTGTATTTAGCCACGGCTTCGCTTATGCTTACGGTGAAAATGGTATTGAAAAGTTATTAAGCGGTAAAAAAGGCTTATTATTATCTACGATGGGAAATACGAAAGAAGCATATACAGCAGGCGGTATGTTTGAAGCAATGAAGAAAACAGCAGATGTTGGTATTTTTGAATTTACAGGCATTGAAACAATTGAGCATACATTCTATACAAGTGTTCCTTCTGTGGATGACAGTGTGCGTAAACAATATCTTGAAGAGGTTAAAGATGTTGTGAATCGTGCGTTTTAATAAAAAAACTCCGGTTTTAACAACCGGAGTTTTTTTATTTCATCATCAATTTCGGAATATACCTTTGAAGAATGCTTTCTAATTCATTCATATCTTCTTGTCTAATAAGTAAATTCACATTGTCATTCATTTTTTCTCGCCCGCGATATAAAAATATATTTTCTTTTGGATTTTCCCATGTTGATGTTTTATAGCCTTTTAATTCTTCATATGAATAAAAGTTCAATCCATCTATTACACCTTTTTCATATATTTGTACACTTTTAATAAGATGGATAGCTATTAAAGTCATAAAACAACTTGCTACAACATAACTACCCGACTGAATAAGAAACTGTTCATCTGTATCAATATCGCCACTTACGTACTGAGCATATATATACATACATTGTCCAATGAAATATGCTGGTCCAAGTAATGCAATCCAACGTCTCTTCACTCGTGGATATGTTGCAATAAGTTTTCCCACACTTTTTTTCACTTCATTTATTTTATATATCTTCCATAGAACCAAAAATAAAACACATAATGTAAAAACAAACATAATACATGACATCCAGTACACTCTTATTCCTCCCTTTGCATCAATACATATAAATTTTACATTTTATATAACAACAGCGAATATGCAATTATGCATAAAAAACAGGCAACCTCTTCCGGTTACCTGCATTTCATTACATCTTCTCAATCCACTCCGTCAAGTTATGCACAACTTGCGTCGGTTGTACTTCATATTCTGTTAACTTCTCCACAGTTGTGACTCCAGTGTGGACAAGAAGGGTATGCATACCAGCATTTACTCCAGCTAAAATGTCTGTATCATAGTTATCCCCAACCATTAATGCCTCATCTTTTCCTATGCCAAGCACTTTTAACGCTTGTTCCATAATGATTGATTCTGGTTTACCAATAAAGATTGGGTCCACACCTGTTGATACTGCAACAACTGATGTTAATGAACCGTTACCTGGTAATAATCCGCGCTCAGTTGGAATAGCAATGTCTCCATTTGTAGAAATAAATGTTGCGCCGTTACGTACAGCAAGGCAAGCTTTTGCTAATTTTTCATATGTGATATCACGATCTAAACCAACAACAACGAAATCAGGATTTTCATCCACAAGTTCAAACCCTTTTTCCACAAGAGCATCATGTAAGCCTTCTTCACCAATCATGTATACAGTTGCATCTTGTTTACGTTCATAAATGAAATTCGCTGTCGCCATACTCGTTGTGAATACTTGCTCTGCTTTCGCTGGAATATCGAAACGAACAAGTTTTTCTGCCACTTGTTCTGGTTTACGCGTTGAATTGTTCGTAACGAATAAATAAGGAATGCCGCGCTCTCCTAACGCTTTTACGAAGTCGCTCGCTTCTTCAATTTGTTCTTCTCCGCGATACATCGTACCGTCTAAGTCAATTAAGTAACCTTTATACATCATTATGTCTCTCCTTCTATGCTAACGTTCTCACCTATCATACCACTCTTATATTACCCGCTTTTTCCAAAGAAAAAAACGCTTTACCTTAAAGCGTCCCATAACGTTCATTTTTTCTCTTTTACTTGGTAAGAACAACTACAATCGCCCTCACACATGTTTGCTAACGTCTTTACATCTGCACCTGCAAATAAACGATTATACATCTCTTTCTCATCTTCACATACTTGCGGGAATCTCTCTGCAATTTCCTTTAACGGACAGTTTTGTTTTTCAATTACGAAAGAGTTCTCTCCATCTCTCTTTATTTGAACCATATAACCATTTTTCTCTTGCATAGCTGCTATCTCTTGCACTTTATATGCTAAATTCTTTTGATTACTCACTCGCTTTTGCAGCTGTTCTTCCATTCGTTTCGTTCTCTCTTTTAAAACGTAACGAAGTATTTTTTCATCACCCATTCGAGCTAAATCTTCTAGCATATCAATAGCAAACTGCTTATATTCTTTCGGGAATGTATCTTCTCCCTTTTGACTTATTCCATACAAATATGTTGGGCGTCCAATATGCTGCCTTACCATCTTTGAATAAATTAGCTCATCATTTTCTAGTTTACTTAAATGTCGACGAATCGCCATCTCTGTAATTTCTAAAGCTTCGGCTAATTCTGCTACAGTATGCTCGCCCTTCACCTTCAATAATTGTATAATTTCTTCTTTCGTAGTACGTGCTTCCCCCATAGCTCACCCTTCTCCCTTTTCTCTCTCATATACAATATAAGATCCCCAAAAAGTATTCGGGGATCTTATAAGCATAATTATTCTGGTACAAATGCAGATACAGGTCCTAACTCCTTTTCTAAATAACTGCGAATATTCGCTGGGTATTTCTCTACCACTGCGATATGTTTTTGAATCGTCTTATATAACTCATCATGATTCATTTGAATATAATCTTGCGTAAGCATTTTTCGAAGAAGGATAACTTCTTTCATTCCTTGTCCTTCTTCTGCACTTATGACTCTCTCGTCAATTAAAATATCGATAATATCTTCGTAACTTCCTGGATCGCGCATAATAAATCCATCAATCATCGCGTTCCCTACATCTAATACACAATCAATGATTAGATGAGCTATGCGCTCTAATGCGTAAAACTCAAACTCGGTTTCATATATCTTTTTCTCTTGAAATGTATTTGTTGCTCGTTCTAAACATACTAGCATTTGTTCTATTTTCTTTCTGTCTACAAAATACATGAATGTCACCTACCTGGAAATTAAAGCATTTACATTTTAATTGTAACGCTTTCTTCTGAAAAAATCGACAATTTTTCGAATTCACCTTTTCTCCGTTATTTGTTATAGTTATATTTGTATGATTTTTGAAATTGGAGGAATGCAATCTTGGAACGTGAACTCGCACTAGAAATTGTCCGTGTAACAGAAGCAGCAGCCTTAGCATCCGCACAGTGGATGGGCCGCGGAAAGAAAAATGAAGCAGATGATGCAGCAACTACAGCTATGCGTGATATGTTCGATTCAGTAAACATGGCAGGTACAGTTGTAATTGGTGAAGGAGAACTTGATGAAGCACCGATGTTATATATTGGTGAAGAACTAGGAACAGGTAACGGTCCAGAAGTAGATATCGCCGTTGACCCATTAGAAGGCACAAACATCGTTGCAAAAGGTCTTGCAAATGCAATGGCAGTTATTGCAATCGCGGATAAAGGAAACCTTCTTCATGCTCCTGATATGTACATGGAAAAAATCGCGGTTGGTCCAAAAGCAGCTGGTAAAATTAGCTTAGATGATCCAATTGAAAAAACAATTGAAATTGTAGCAGAAGCTAACAATAAAAAGATTCGTGATCTAACAGTTATCGTTCAAGAACGTGAACGTCATCAAGATATTATTGACCGTGTTCGTGCAAAAGGTGCACGCGTGAAATTATTTGGTGATGGCGATGTTGGTGCATCAATCGCAACAGCTTTACCTGGAACAGGTATCGACTTATTTGTAGGCGTTGGCGGAGCTCCAGAAGGCGTTATTTCTGCAGCAGCATTAAAATGCCTTGAAGGTGAAATGCAAGCTCGCTTAGTTCCAATGAACGAAGAAGAAGAAGCTCGTTGTCGTGAAATGGGATTAGAAGATCCTCGTCAACTTCTTATGTTAGATGACTTAGTATCTGGTGATGATGCAATCTTCTCAGCAACAGGTGTTTCTGCTGGTGAGTTATTAGACGGCGTGAAATTCCTTGGCGGAGATTTAGCTGAAACATATTCTATCGTTATGCGTTACAAAACAAGAACAGTACGTTTCATTAAAACGCATCACCATTTAGATCATAAACCACACTTAAACTTAGATATTTAATAAAGGAGCCATGTGTATGGAAGAACGTTTCTTTCTGTACGACGATACAGTCGCTACAAAAACTCGTTTCGTTAGCTTTATGGGGGAAAATGAGCGTCATGATTTAGCGCTTCTATACTCCGATCGTCATTACGGTAAAACGATAGTCCTTGATATGCAGAGCAACAAATTTGCTATCATCGGTCCTGACGATTTAAACGAACCAGGCTACTTAGAGCACGCATTTTCTATGTCTGAAGAAATTGCAGAAGAATTACGCTCATTTTTATTTGAACTTATATAATTTATCTTGTGCACCAGCTATTTTAGCTGGTGTTTTTTTACAATTTATATTTTGAATTTTCAATCTTATGTGTTATACTTATGAACAAATCTATTTGGATAGAAAGGACGTTATCTGCGTATGCCAACATTTACTTTGTAATGGACCAGCAATTGGATAGCATTACTCTCAAAAAAGCACCGTGCTTTTTCAAGGGAGTAGTCTGCCCATTCCCATTACAAAGGAACGTAAAGCATCTGTAGTATGATGTTTACGGAGGTTCCTCTTGGGGGAACCTCTTTTTATTTTTGTCTACTTCTTATGTCTTCATACTACAAGACGTCCAAATAGCTGTATTACGTTCCTTTACCACTAATATAAGAGGTGAAGGAAAATGCAGAAAGTACAACTTTCTTGGAGTTTATATGAAAATCAGCAAAACACAATCGAAAAGTATTGTAAAAATTGTAGACGCACTACCCTATTTACTGACACGAATATTCGTAGGCATAACGCCAATGGAAAAAATATATACCGCTTTGCCATTTATAAATGTCCGAAAGATCATACGTGGAATCAAAAACTTCGTATTTATAAAGCATTTACTGATCACGTTGAAACAGTCGATATGCCCCAGCAGGATCAAACAGAAACAACTACTACCCTTTCCATTACACAACATAAAGAAAACGGCATAGCCGAAATCACGATCGTATTAGATATCGTTTTCGGTTCTCACCGAATGGATAAAGCTTTATCCACATATATTTCCGACTGGAGCCGTACACGCATTGTGGATAAAATTAAAAATGGGGATATTCAATTGAACGGACAACAAATGAAACCAAACGCAATACTTTCTGAAGGCGATTCTATTTCAATTTGTTTGTGAGCAAGTATGAAAAAATCCTCTTACAATCGTAAGAGGATTTTTTATTTCTTCACTTTTCGTAATACGAAGTGTGCACAACCGAAGTTACAGTACTCGTATAAATACTCTGATAAAGTACTAATTTTCGTATCATATGTCGAACGTTGATTACTATCATCAAAGAATCCGCGCAATCTAAGTTGCTCATAACCCCAGTCTCCAACGATATAATCATATTTATTTAAAATTTCTGCATAGCGCTCTTTAAATGCTTCTTCACTAAAACCGTCACGAAAGTTTTTAATTACTTCGTACTGAACATTATTAACGCTCACCGTAGTATGAATCTCTTGCTTTTGCTCCATTATGAACTTCCTCTCTAAGCATTCTTCTTTTTATCGTATCACAAAGCATAACAACCAACAATTTCAAATACAAAAAATTGAAAATTAGTGCATGCTATGGAGAAGGAGGTGATACATCGTGAAAAAGCAAATTATACTCTCTCTCCTCACTCTTTCCTTATTTGCAGGCTGCCAATCAACTAATAAAGCCGAAATGGAGCGTGAAGAAGGAAGTCGTGTTCTTGTTTCCAACAAAAACGACATGTATCATACGGAAAATACAAATACACGGCTCACAAGGGTCGGCTATTCATCTAAACAAAAACATGAAGTATCTAACAAACAAGTAGGAGCAATTAACCGTGAGAAAGTCGCTGAAATGATTACAAGCATGACAGTTAAACTTCCTGACGTTGCAAATGCTGCTACGCTCGTTACTGACGACGAAGTATTCGTTGTATACCGTGCCAACACAACGGATCCTAAACTAGTAGCGGATCAAGTATATAAAACTGCTTTGTCCATCGTTCCTCGCTATTATAAAGCATATGTATCAACAAACCAAAAGTTGATTTCTCAAATTCAAGGCCTTCAATCAGGTAGCTTAAACGATACAGAATATGAACAAAGTCTTGATATGTTAAAACGTGAAATGAGTAAAAACCCTCATTTGAACAATACAGGGGATCAAACTTTAAATGATATGATAAAAAAATAAAAAGGTGGAAAAAACCTCCACCTTTTTTACTATTTCTTCCGATCCGCATAAGCCTCCATCGCATCACACATAAACTGCGCTAAACCTTCACCAAACTTATCAATATTTTTCGTGAAGCGCTCATCAGCGACATACATTTGGCCTAGTCCTTTAAAAGCATCTAATGAATATTCACCAAAGTTTTGCAAGTAATCGTACCAGACTCCAATTGCTTCTTGCGCCTCTTTAGAATCAGGTGCTCCATTTCGAAGTGTTGCTAGCTTTCTGTAAATATTATTAAACTCCTCCTGTTTCTCTGTAGACATACCCTTCGCTGTTTTATTCGCTTTATCTACAGCCTCATCTCCCCATCGTTCACGTGCTTCTTCTTCGTATGGGTTATGACTAAAATCAAATCCTTCAAATTTCTCTTTGTTCGTCATTTCAATCTCTCCTTTTGTATGCTGAATGGTTTTATTAATCGTCGCTATCACCTTATCCAATCTAGCGCGCTTTTCAAGAAGCATTTTCTTATGAAGCTGTAATGCCTCTTCACGGTCGAATGAAGGACTCATGATAATTTCCTTAATTTTCTTTAAAGGGAAGCCAAGCTCTTTAAAAAATAAAATTTGCTGCAATGTTTCTAAATTTTCATTGGAATACAGACGATATCCAGACTCTGTCGTCTCATCTGGGGTTAACAACCCAATTTCATCGTAATGATGCAGTGTGCGCACACTAATTCCAACTAAATTAGCTACTTCTTTTACCCTCATTGTCATGCGTATCTCCCCCTCAATATATACGATAAAGTATGACGCAACGTTAGAGTCAACAAAAATTTCATTTGTTTTTTGAAAGATTCATCTCTCCACATTCTCCTACATTTCATGCATAATATATATGTACATACATTAGAAAGCGGTGAAAGTATGGTTTCAAATACTGTAATTGCCAGCATCATATTTCAACTCGTTGTTTCGATTCTGGTCCCAATTATTGTACTCGTTTATTTCCGTAAGAAATATAATATTAATTTGAAAATAGTTGGCGTTGGTGTCCTTATCTTTATCGGGTTTACCCAAATTCTCGAAACACCATTCCAATTATTCATTCGTGGTAATCCCACAACAGCTGAGTTTTTAGAGAACCCATTTATCTTTTCGATTTTCGGCGGACTAACTGCTGGTATTTTTGAAGAACTAGGTCGTTTCGTTGCCTTTTACTACTTACTGAAAAAATATCGAGATTATAAAGACGGTCTTGCGTACGGAATTGGGCACGGCGGTATTGAATCGATTTTAGTCGGCGGATTCGCTGGGCTTCAAACTCTTACCTTTGCAACATCTATTAACAATGGTAGCTTCGCTCAAATGGTTGAACAATACCCACAGTTGAGCCATATCAAGGACTTGTTAATAGAGCAACCTGCCTATTTATACTTACTTGGTAGCCTAGAAAGAATCATGGCATTAGTACTGCAAATTTCCTTCACAATGCTTGTCGTATACGCGGTAAAACAAAAGAAATACATTTTCCTCGCATACGCTATACTATTCCACGCACTTGTAGACTTTTTCGCAGCACTTTACCAAACAAAAATGATTAACATCTTTGTTGCAGAAGGAATTACCCTTCTCTTCACAATTGGTGCTGTCATTCTTATTCTTAAAATGAAAGAAAAATTAATGAGTGTGTCGGCGTAAAAATAACCCACCAGTTGGTGGGTTATTTTTTATATGGATTATCATAATGACGATAGCTTTTTCCCGCTTGTAGTTCCCTCTTTGTTTCCGCATCTATGACGATGTACTTATGAAACTCTTCTACCTCATTTTGAGTAAAAGAAGCAAAAAAGTACACTTGACGATCAGGGTGAACGAAAGAATCGTCCATCGTCATTTTACTGTGACAGTCGGCATTTGTTTTTTGCCTAAAAATAAATTCCTCATCAGCCACTTCTTTAAATGAAACTTTTTTTCGAACGCTATATGCTGCATTGTTGTATTCTTTATAGATTTTCTTATCTAACTGTTCGTAAAACACATCCTCATTCACAAATGGCTTATTTCGATTGCTTGGATAATTTAATTTTGCATTCGATTCTGCATATGTTGTGGACAAGTGTATAAAAAAACAAAGACCGAATATAATACATATCATTTTTTTCATCATTACACCTCAAATGTTCATTTATCCACATTACTTTTCCACATACTTAGATCACTATGCCCTTTCCAAGAAAAAGGAATCTTTTCCACATTTGTCGAAGTATATATGGTCAACTTGAAAGATGGGGATGAAATATGAAAAAAATTATTGTAATACGACATTGTTCAGCAACTGGACAAGAGCGTGATGCCGAATTAACGAACGCAGGAAGAGACCAAGCAAACAACCTTGCTGCATTCTTCATAGAAAATAATCTACAAATAGATCATATTATTTCAAGCCCTTTTGTCCGCGCTATCGATTCTATTCGGTCCTATGCACTCCAAGCTAATTTACCTATTCAAGAAGATGAACGGTTAGCGGAGCGTATATTAAGCAACGTTCCAATGGATGATTGGCTGCAAAAACTAGAATCCACTTTTACAAACATAGATATTGCCTTTTCGGGCGGAGAGTCAACAAAACAAGCGATGGATCGCGCCATCTCACTTATTCAGGAAGTTTTAAAACTAGAGCATGACACAACATTACTCGTTACACACGGCAACTTACTCACATTAATTTTAAAGCACTTTGATCATACTATTGGCTTTGATGAATGGAAAACTTTAACTAATCCTGACATTTATGAAATTACACTTGATGAACAATCTATTATAAAACGATTATGGGATGCGCCATCCAAGTAATATCCCTTTCCAATACATTCAGTTGACACTGCGAGAAGATATGGTAGGGCTGCAGTAAAACATAGAGAGGGGTATCATGCAATATGTACGAAGACGTACTTTCTTTACTACATAAAACAAATGCTTCTTATGAAAAATTTGAACACGAACCAGTACTCGATTATGAGACAGATCGCATCGTTCGTGAAAGGCTCGGCTTACAAGGTACTCCAAGTAAAAGCCTATTTTTAAAATCAAAATCCGGGGAGTACTACGTATTCTTTACGTTAGAGGGAACTCGTCTCAACCGAGGAGAGATAAAAGAAATAACAGGAAAAAACTTATCTCTCTGTTCTCCTGATGAGCTAAGAGAAGAGACTGGCTGTACTCCAGGATGTGTAGCTCCTTTCGGTTATTCACAAGATGTAACGATTATTGTGGACAGTTCAATTTATACTTACAATAAAATTTTAATTACACCTGGTGTACCTGAATTTACAATTGAATTATCCACAGAGGAATTAAAAAGAATCTTATCAACATGTCAAAATACAGTTTTAGAGTATAAACAAAAAGAGAGCTAATATTAGCTCTCTTTTTTAATGAGCGCCAGAACCTGACAGATTTAATACTACAACTCCACCTATAATAAGTATTAATCCAGCGGCTGTTTGCCACGTAAAAGCATCTTCCCAAACAAATACACCAATGAGTGCCGTTAAAGCAGTCCCCACTCCTGCCCATATCGCATATGCCGTACTAAGTTGCATATGCTGCAATGCTTTAGAAAGGAAGAAAAATGCTGTAGCAAATCCGATCACTACCCCAATACTTGGCAACAATTTTGTAAATCCATTCGATACCTTTAACATCGATGTCCCAAATACTTCGCTTACAATTGCTATCGTTAAGAAGATAAACGCCTTCACATTCATTCCTCCTTAATCATTTTCACAAGAAAAAAACTCCTTCCTAGTTTTAAACTAAAAAGGAGTTTTTAATTATTTCGCTTCTGCTGTTTTTTCTTTTGCAGAACGTACTTGCTCGTCCGCATGGTAAGAAGAACGCACAAGTGGGCCAGCTTCACAGTGACTAAATCCTTTGCTAAGCGCAATTTCTTTAAGCTCTGCAAATTCTGCTGGTGGATAATATTTAAGAACTGGTAAATGCTTCTTAGATGGTTGTAGGTATTGTCCAAGAGTTAAAATATCCACATTGTTTGCACGTAAGTCATCCATTGCTTCAATTAAATCTTCTCTCGTTTCACCTAAGCCCACCATAATGCTCGATTTAGTTGGAATATCAGGCTGCATTTCTTTTGCTCGACGTAAAAACTCTAATGAACGGTCATATTTTGCTCTAGCGCGAACTCGGTTAGATAATCGACGTACTGTTTCAATGTTATGGTTCAAAATATCTGGTTTTGCATCCATTAACATTTTTAAGTTTTCTTCTACCCCACCCATATCAGATGGTAATACTTCGATTGACGTAAATGGATTTTTGCGACGAACAGCGCGTACTGTTTCAGCAAAAACAGCTGCTCCGCCGTCCTTTAAATCATCACGTGCAACCGCTGTTATAACAACGTGCTTTAAGCCCATTTGTACTACTGAATCTGCTACGCGTTCTGGCTCTTGTAAATCAAGCTCAGTTGGCAAGCCTGTTTTAACCGCACAAAAACGACAAGCACGTGTACAAACCGCACCTAAAATCATAAATGTTGCTGTTTTCCTTACAGCCCAGCATTCATGAATATTCGGACATTTCGCTTCTTCACAAACGGTATGAAGATTCTTAGAACGCATCATTTTCTTTAAGCCTGTATAGTTTTCATTCGTGTTTAACTTAATTTTCAACCATTCGGGCTTGCGCTTATACTCTGTTTGTTTTGTCATGGTTATCAACTCCGCACAATATGAAATAGTTTACCGTGTTCGCTTCTTTCAATGTAACATATCTATTCTAACGTATGAAAGCGATTTGCTCAAATGAAGATTCTAAGATTTTTTCCAATCGTTCCCTATAATGAAATACTCCGTATATCCCACACTAAAAAGAGTGATGTTGTGAAAGGAGTCTATTTCATGCTTCGAAAAATTTCTCTTTTGCTTTCGATTTGCTTTCTTCTCCACCAAAACATCGCTTACGGTGAAGATAATCAGCAAAGCATATATGAAAAGCGCATGGCACTATATAAAGAAACTGAGCAATCTTCAGGCATTCCGTGGTATTACTTAGCTGCAATGGATCAATACGAAAGAAACATACGGAGCGTAAGAAAGGATATTCCGAAAAAACCAGATGCCATCATTTCCCTTTATTTCAAACCTGAAATATGGGCTGGACCTGTTAATAGTAACGATACTCTCCCCCATACGATTTCTCTATTTGGCGGAATGGGTTTAGATGGTGACAAAGATGGATTTGCAAATTCAAATAACGACCGTGATCTTCTGCATACAGCAGCAACTATTTTAAAGAAACAGGGAACGTCAGAAGACCATATTAACATTATGCTTTGGGAATATTATAGACGTGCCAAAACAGTTGAATTAATTACAGAATACGCCCGAATTTATAAACATTATGGACGTATTAATTTAGAAGGAAATGCTTTCCCTCTCCCGATCCGCAGTGACAATAGCTACCGTAGTACTTTTGGAGCTGGAAGAAGTTTTGGCGGAAGACGAATTCATGAAGGAACCGATATCTTTGCCGGATATGGCGTACCAGTAAGATCCACTTGCTATGGCGTCATTGAAACAAAAGGATGGAATCGTCTTGGCGGATGGCGCATTGGTATTCGTGACCTTCATAATAATTATCACTATTACGCTCATTTAGGCGGGTTCTCTAAGGAAATACAGCTCGGACAAATTGTCGAACCAGGAAAAGTAATCGGATTTGTTGGTAGTACTGGTTATGGTCCTCCTGGTACAGCTGGAAAGTTCCCGCCTCACTTACATTTCGGCATGTATAAAGACAATGGCTATACAGAATGGGCTTTCGATCCATACATGCATTTAAGCCTTTGGGAACGAAAAGAACGAGCAAATACAAAACGATAACCGTAGCGAATTGCTACGGTTATTTTTTATTTTTTTATATTCGCTAACTATCCGTTTTCTTTTTATCTGGTACAACAACACTCCCACTTCCGTAATAAGTAGGCACCTCACCTTGAACGATGCGCGTTGCAATCGGAATGTTTTGCTTCACCTTAATTTCTTTCGTGCGTAACGGAATCATAACTTGTAACGTCACTTCCACTTCCATAATAATTTTGATTGCTGTATTATTAATTCCTTGTGGCTCAACTAACTGTTTAATATCCGTATTCACATGACCAATTGGCGTAAAATTAATCGGAATATCCGGTCCTATATTACCAAGAAGCGCATTATCAGTTATGCGCCCAAAAGGAACTGACATAGATACCCCATTCTCTTCAAAAATACCAAGTGCTTTCGTATCCCCTTTTTCTACTTGTTGTAAATATTTTTCTATGTATGCAGTAGTCGATGTTAATATTTCATTTACTTGTTTTGTATTTAGATCAATTGTAGATACCTTCCCGTTCCTATCCGTTTGTACTTTCATTAATGAATCTACATCAAACCCTTCATTAATTCTATCTTTTACCGCTTTCGTCATAACCGCTGTCGCCATTTTATGCGTCTCTGTTTCTCCATACTTAATTAATGTTGGCTGAATACTTTTATTTACAATCCATAAACCTTGAACTACCATTATGATAAAAATGATAAACGAAATAAGCATTATATACCGAAAGGAAATCGGTCCCCTTCGAAACCGCGAATTTTTCGAACGAAATATGCCCATAAGAAAACCCTCCTTCTTATATTATTTCTATGCAAGAAAGAGGGACGATATATGCTTATCTCATTTTTAATAGTGCATCTTTTCCGATTGTGCCGGCCGTAATACCTAAAGCTTCGGCTTCAATCGTTACTGATTCTAGCGGTGCTTCAAGAAGCTGTTCAATCGTTCTTACACCAACCGCACGGCCAGCAATGATTCCTCGATCACCTAACTTCTCATTTAAAAGACCTACATCTAATGCACCGCACATAATATATCCTTTATCGCTCATTACAGCTAGCAAATTTGTCTTTGGAAGTTTGACGCTAACCGCAATAAACGTATAATTATTGATTATAATTGGCTCCACATTAACCATAGTGCACACTCCTCTCTTTCTTATCTGTATGACAAGAGAAAAATGAGTGTTACAAGTTAACTAGCCTATAGTTTGACGGAAGATGTATAAGTTATCAACACATCTGTTAACACATCTCTAAGTAGTTCTGGCATATAATATTGTTTGTCAGAAAGTGTGGATAGCTCTGGGTATAAGTATCCGAATGTAAACATATCAATCGTTCCTACCGTATATATACGATCTAATTCCAGCGACTCCCCGTTAATCGATACATCTTCCAGTAAAATTTTATTCCCAGGAATCGTATCTGGAATCACTTCTACACCAGCGTAAATCATTTTCCCCATCACTGTCCCGCGAAATCCGAATCCTTTTACCTCAAGGTTCTCCATATTCGGGCGACGTGCTTTCAAAATAACTTCTCTTAACGTTTTCCCTGGTACTTTTAATAAACATGGATTAATGGGATGTGGACAAATTCTGTGAATATCTCCGCGCGTCACAACACCTTCTTCTAATCCTTCAAGAAGTATCCCAGCGTTCACCATTCCAATCTCTGCACCGCACCACGTTTTCAGCGCATTTGCTAACATATGCGAAAACGATGTCTCCTGAAACCAATCGACCGGTAATGATTCCTTTAAATGAACGACAGGCTCTGCCATAATATGTTTACTTTCTTCCTGCAGCAATTCAATTGTGGATAACGGTTTGCTATAAGCACCTAAACGTTCGGTCTTAATCGCCCTACCGTCCTTTTTCAACAGCTTCTTCGTCTCTTTATCCACAGTGAGCTGAACGTGCCCAACGTAACGTCCCCACTTTTCACAACAACAAAGTAAAGTATTATTCATAAGAAAACCACGCTCAAATAAATGATGCGTATGTGCCCCTAAAATAACATCTATATCATAATGCTCCGCCATATACTCATCCATGCTTTTTCCAAGATGAGAAAGGACGACTGTAATATGAGCCTCATCTCGCACTTCTTCTAAAATAGACTCTAAATGGATAAGTGGATCTTCAATATGCCAATCGAGCATATGATAAAACTCTGGATACGCAACCGTTAATCCGATAAAGGCAATCGTAATCCCATCTGTCGTTGTATGTAATTTATAAGGCTTTGCCCACGCTGGACGTACACCTTCTTTTTCAAATAAGTTCGCGACAAGCACCTCAAATCCAGCATCATCATATAGACGATTCAAATGCTCTTTCGCTAACGTAATTCCTTCATTATTTCCGATCGTTACATAATCATATAACGCCTCATTTAAAAGCTTCGTATTGCCAAGCCCATTTGTTGCTTCCGAAATACTATGAAAACGATCCACATGATCGCCAATATCCACAGTTAAAACAGTCTCTCCCGCTTCCTGTCTTCGCTTTTTCTCCCCTTGTACAAACCGAGAAATTTGCGGCCAATTTTCAAAATGACTATGTATATCGTTTGTATGATAAAGGTGGATGATTGTTTCTTTATTTATATTCAGAGAAAAAACCTCCTCTCAGTTCCTTACTGCCATTTACGCTACACGTACGCAATAATCCTGTAAATACTTTTCGTCTTTTCTTGCTATTTTACATTGTACTCGCATTATAAGAAAAAGCCAAAGATTGCCCTTTTAATATGGAAAACTTTATTTTTTCTAATCTGTGGATAAGGTGGATACGATTTAGGTTCGAGGTATACGACCTTTTCTTTCTTTCTTTCTTTCGTAATTTGTTGATAAATCGATATTCCTTGTCGAAGCGTCGATATATTGAAATAATCGCCGATATATTCTGAGTTGTGATCGATATATTTGAAAAATCGCTGATATATTCAGCTGAACACCCACCCGTGTATCCCAAGCCTGACCAGATTCAAACCCAGCACAACATAAAAAAGCGCCCTGCACAGCAGGGC
>NZ_MAOC01000032.1 GCF_001884135.1 Bacillus nitratireducens
GATTAGGCGGTTCATTTCAACTGCGTATTCCATTGGAAGTTCGCGAGTGAATGGCTCGATGAAGCCCATTACGATCATTTCTGTAGCTTCTTGCTCAGAAATACCGCGGCTCATTAGGTAGAATAATTGTTCTTCTGATACTTTAGATACTTTCGCTTCGTGCTCAAGTGAAACGTAATCGTTTTTGATTTCGTTATAAGGAATTGTATCAGATGTAGATTGGTTATCCATGATTAACGTGTCACACTCGATGTTAGAGCGAGAGTTTTTCGCTTTTGGTCCGAATTGTACGATACCACGGTAAGTTACTTTACCACCATGCTTCGCAATCGATTTAGAAACGATTGTTGAAGATGTGTTTGGTGCTAAGTGAATCATTTTCGCACCAGCATCTTGGTGTTGGCCTTTACCAGCAATCGCGATAGATAATGTTAAACCACGAGCGCCTTCGCCTTTTAAGATAACTGCTGGGTATTTCATCGTTAATTTAGATCCGATGTTACCGTCAATCCATTCCATCGTTGCGTTTTCTTCACAAACCGCACGTTTTGTAACTAGGTTGTATACGTTGTTCGCCCAGTTTTGGATTGTTGTATAACGGCAATATGCATCTTTCTTAATGATGATTTCTACTACCGCACTGTGAAGTGAGTTAGTCGTGTAAACAGGTGCTGTACAACCTTCTACGTAGTGTACGTGTGCGCCTTCGTCTACGATGATAAGCGTACGCTCGAATTGTCCCATATTTTCAGAGTTAATACGGAAATACGCTTGAAGTGGTGTATCAACTTTAATACCTTTAGGAACGTAGATGAATGATCCACCAGACCAAACTGCAGAGTTTAATGCAGAGAATTTGTTGTCTGTTGGTGGGATTACTTTTCCGAAATGCTCACGGAAAATATCTTCGTTCTCTTTTAATGCGCTATCTGTATCTTTGAAGACGATTCCTAGAGCTTCTAGGTCTTCTTTCATGTTGTGGTATACAACTTCAGATTCGTACTGTGCAGATACACCAGCTAAATATTTTTGCTCAGCTTCAGGAATACCTAATTTATCAAATGTCGCTTTAATTTCCTCAGGTACTTCATCCCAAGACTTCTCAGATTTCTCAGATGGTTTTACGTAGTACGTAATTTCATCGAAATCTAAGTCGTTTAAGTCGCCGCCCCATTGTGGCATTGGCATTTCATAGAACTTATCCAGTGATTTTAAACGGAAGTCTAACATCCACTGTGGTTCTTCTTTCATACGTGAAATCTCTTCAACGATTTCTTTTGTTAAACCGCGTCCAGCACGGAAAATCGAAACGTCTTTGTCTTTGAAACCATATTTATAATCGCCGATATCTGGCAGTTGCTTCGCCATGTTGGTGTGTCCCTCCTTAGATAACCTCGTTTTTAGGAACCTTTAACATTACTTATCTTCGTTTAAGCCCTTTTCTAACGCTTTCCACGCTAATGTTGCACATTTAATACGTGCAGGGAACTTGCATACGCCTTGTAATGCTTCAATATCTCCTAAATCAATGCTGTCATCGTACTCTTTTCCTAGCATCATGTCAGAGAAAATTTTAGAAAGCTGAAGTGCCTCTTCAATTTTCTTACCTTTTACTGCTTGTGTCATCATCGAAGCTGAAGACATTGAGATAGAACACCCTTCTCCTTCAAACTTCGCCTCTTGTACAATACCTTCTTCTACTTTCATCGTAAGTTGAATACGATCGCCGCAAGTTGGATTGTTCAAGTTAACGGTAACACTATCTTCTAGCACGCCATGGTTACGAGGATTTTTATAATGATCCATAATAACTTGACGATATAACGTATCTAAATTATTAAATGACATTTGTGAAATACTCCTTTGTCTTGATTAGCGATTCAACAAATGTATCAATTTCTTCTTTTGTATTATATAAATAGAAGCTTGCACGTGCTGTAGAAGAAGCTTTTAGCCACTTCATAAGCGGTTGTGCACAGTGATGTCCTGCGCGAACCGCAATGCCTTCTACATCTAATACTGTTGCTACATCGTGAGGATGTACGTCTTCAATATTAAATGTAACTAGACCAGCGCGATGCTTCGGACCATAAATTGTAACGCCATCTACTTCTGATAGTCTTTCTAAAGCGTATTGCGCTAATTCATGCTCATGCTTTTCAATATTATCAAGACCGATTTCTTCTAGGAAATCAATTGCCGCACCAAGTCCGATTGCATTACCGATAATCGGTGTACCTGCTTCAAACTTCCACGGAAGCTCTTTCCACGTAGATTCTTGTAAATCTACGAAATCAATCATTTCACCGCCAAACTCAATTGGCTCCATATTGTTTAGCAATTCTTTCTTACCATATAATACGCCGACACCTGTTGGTCCGCACATCTTATGAGCAGATAATGCGTAGAAATCACAGTTTAAATCTTGTACATCCACTTTCATATGAGGTGCACTTTGTGCTCCATCAACGATCATGATTGCACCGTTTTCATGTGCGATTGCTCCGATTTCTTTTACAGGGTTAATCGTTCCAAGTACGTTTGACACGTGCATAATAGAAACGATTTTTGTATTCGGTGTAACTGTTTGACGAACATCTTCTAAAGAAATTGTACCGTCTGGTTGAAGCGGAAGGTATTTTAAAGTTGCGCCAGTTTTCTTCGCAACTTGTTGCCACGGAATGATGTTACTGTGGTGCTCCATGTAAGAGATGACGATTTCATCGCCTTCTTTTACATTATCAAGACCATAGCTAGCTGCTACTGTATTTAATGCAGTTGTCGTTCCGCGCGTGAAAATAATCTCTTCCATTGATTTCGCGTTAATAAACTTGCGAACTTTCTCACGTGCACCTTCATACGCGTCGGTAGCTTTCGTACCGAGCGTATGAACACCGCGATGCACGTTAGAATTATATTCTTTATAGTAACGTTCTAACGTTTCAATGACTTGAATTGGTTTTTGAGAAGTTGCTGCACTATCGAAATAAACAAGTTGTTTGCCGTTCACTTTTTGATCAAGAATTGGAAACTGTTTGCGTATTTCATGAATATTCATTAGCGAACTTTCCTTTCAATTACCTCAACAAGCTGTGCTTTTACTCCTTCAATTGGAAGCTCATTTACTACAGGTGCTAAGAATCCATGGATGACTAAACGTTCTGCTTCGCGTTTTGGAATACCACGGCTCATCAAGTAGTATAATTGGTACGGATCTACGCGGCCTACTGAAGCTGCGTGACCTGCCATTACATCATCTTCGTCAATTAAAAGAATTGGGTTTGCATCCCCGCGAGCTTTCTCATCTAACATAAGAACGCGAGAAGATTGTTGTGCATTTGATTTAGATGCACCGTGTTCAATCTTACCAATTCCGTTAAAGATAGATGTTGCACTATCTTTTTGTACACCGTGTTTTAAGATCCAACCTTCAGAGTGTTTACCGAAGTGAACAACTTTAGTTGTAAAGTTTTGTGTTTGGTTACCACGGCCAATTGTTACTGTTTTCGTATCAGCATATGAACCGTCGCCCATTAAGTTCGTAACGTTCTCTGAAATTGTGTTTCCGTCATTCATAAGGCCTAAAGCCCAATCAATACGGCCATCGCGTCCAACAACACCGCGGCGGTTAACGTAAGTTGTTACGTCTTTTGCTAATAGATCAACCGCACCGAACTTCACTTGTGCGCCCTGTTCCACGATTACTTCTGCTACGATATTTGCAATACCTTTAGCATTTTCATTTGCAACGTAGTTTTCTACATAAGTTGCAGTACTGTTCGCATCAGCTACGAATAATACGTGGTTATATACGTTAGCTTCTTCGCCGTCTACTAAGAATACAGCTTGAAGTGGAGTTTCAAGAACAACGTTTTTCGGAACATATACGAATGCACCGCCGTTGATTAATGCAGCATGAAGTGCAGTTAAACGATGCTCGTCTACTTTCACGCCATCTTTCATTAAATACTTTTGTAATAATTCAGCATGCTCTGTTGCAGCTGTTACGATGTCTGTAAAAATAACACCTTTTTCTTTTGCTTCGTCTGCTAAAGAAACGAAAGCAGTTGTACCAGTACGTTGTACTAATACGCTGTTATTTTCATCGATTAAGTTTTTCACTGCTTCTGGAAGCTCTGTTAAAGAACTTACAGGCTCTTGCTTAGCAGCGTCGCCTTTTCCGATAAAGTCCCATTTTTCAATTTTCGTTTTATCAGGCGTTGGCATTGGAAGTTCAGTTGCTTGTGCAAGAGCTTGTAAGCGGAACTCAGTCAACCAAGCAGCTTCGTTTACTTCGCTTGCGCGCTGACGGATTGTTTCTTGATCGAAAGGTAATGTACCGATTGTCATGTTTATGCTCCTCTCTTACGCTTCTTGCTCTGCTGTTTCGTCTTCAATACCTAATTCTTTTTTAATCCAGTCGTAACCTTCAGCTTCTAGACGTTGTGCAAGCTCAGGGCCACCAGATTTAACGATACGACCGTTCATCATAACGTGAACGAAGTCTGGAGTGATGTAGTTTAATAAACGTTGGTAATGCGTAATCATTAGGCAACCGAACTCTTTGCCACGCATTTGGTTAATACCTTTAGATACAACTTTTAATGCATCGATATCAAGACCTGAGTCGATTTCATCTAAGATTGCGATTTTTGGCTCAATCATCATTAATTGAAGAATTTCGTTACGTTTTTTCTCTCCACCAGAGAAACCTTCGTTTAAGTAACGTTGTGCCATTTCTGGATCCATTTCTAGGAATTCCATGTTTTTATCTAAAGTACGGATAAATTTCATAAGAGAAATTTCATCGCCTTCTTCACGACGTGCGTTAATTGCAGAACGTAAGAAGTCAGCGTTTGTTACTCCGCTAATTTCACTTGGATATTGCATTGCTAGGAATAGACCGGCTTGTGCGCGCTCATCTACTTCCATTTCTAATACATCTTCACCGTCGATGATGATGCTACCTTCTGTTACTTCATATTTTGGGTGACCCATAATTGCAGAAGATAAAGTTGATTTACCTGTTCCGTTAGGTCCCATAATTGCGTGGATTTCTCCACCCTTTACTTCAAGGTTTACACCTTTTAAAATTTCTTTGCCATCAATTGATACGTGTAAGTCTTTAACCGTTAATGTAGAACCAGCCATCTCAATACCTCCATTAATCCTATATATACATTTTAAAAATTCCTAAAACGTTCATATTCTCATTTTATTCTCATTCTAATCTTATATCAAATAAAATGATATCGCAAACGACGAAAAAAAGTAACAATTTTTTCACAAATGTATATAAGTATTTCCCTTGCATCCTTATATAATACACCTTTCTTCTTATTTATATAAAGAAAAAAGGACTGGAAATTTTCCAGTCCTTTCCTTGTGTTTATTCACTTACCGGAAGTACAGCACCTTTATATTCTTTATTAATAAAGTCTTGAATTTCTTTTGAATGCAGTACTTCTACTAATTCTTTAATTTCTTTTTTCTTCTCGTCACCTTTACGAACTGCAATAATATTTGCGTACGGAGAGTCTGATCCTTCAATCGCAATTGCATCCTTTGTTGGATTTAACTTCGCATCAATTGCATAGTTTGAATTAATGAATAAAGCATCGCCTTCATTATTTTCATACAGCTTTGGTGACAATCCAGGCTCTACATCTGTTTTAAACTTTAAGTTTTTCGGATTTTCTACAACATCTTTCACTGTTGCTTTAACAACATCTACACCGTCTTTTAATTTAATAACGCCGCCTTTTTGTAACAATGCGAGCATACGGCCACGCTCCGCTACGTTATTACTCATAATAACTGTTCCACCATCTGGAAGTTCTTTTAAACTTTTATATTTCTTAGAATAAATGCCCATTGGCTCTAAATGGATTTTTCCTGCGTTTACAATTTTATATCCCTTTTCTTGAATTTCTTTATCTAAGTAAGGAATGTGCTGGAAGTAGTTCGCATCAATTTCCTTATCCGCTAACGCTTTATTCGGCAGAACATAATCCTGAAACTTTTTAATCTCTAATTTAATACCCTTTTTCTCTAGTATCGGCTGTGCCTTTTCTAAAATAACAGCATGCGGCACGTTAGAAGCTCCCACAACAAGCTTATTCTCTTCTTTCCCCCCGCAAGCAGCTAATGTAAATACAGATAATGCTGTAACAACTGACAGTAGAATCTTTTTCATATGACGTCCCCTTCTCCCTATAGTTATGTAGTAAAAAAGGACCGGCATACACCAGCCCTTTTTCAGCAATTATTCTTTTACAGGAATAACTGCCCCTTTATATTCTTTGTTAATAAAGTCTTCAATCTCTTTAGAATGCAGTACTTCTACAAGAGCTTTAATCTCTTTTTTATCTTTATCGCCTTTACGAACAGCTACTACGTTTGCGTATGGAGAATCATCACCTTCAATTGCAATTGCATCTTTTTCTGGGTTTAATTTCGCATCAATCGCATAGTTAGAGTTAATTAAAACAGCATCGCCTTCTTTATTGTTATACACTTGTGGCAATAGGCCCGGCTCGATATCTGTTTTGAATTTTAAGTTTTTCGGATTATCTGCAATATCTTTTGGAGTTGCTTTAACTGGCTCTACTCCGTCTTTAATTTTTAAAATGCCTTCTTTTTGTAAAATTGCTAAACCACGACCATGATCAGTAACAGAATTACTCATAATAATTGTCGCCCCGTTTGGAAGTTCTTTTAAGCTCTTATATTTTTGAGAATACACACCAATCGGTTCTAAATGAATTTTTCCTGCTATTTCAAAATCATATTTCTTATCTTTCATTTCTTTTTCTAAATACGGAATGTGCTGGAAGTAGTTCGCATCTAATTCTTTATCTGCTAACGATTTATTCGGTAACACGTAGTCTTGGAATTTTTTAATCTCTAACTCAATTCCTTTTTTCTCAAGTAACGGTTTTGCCTTTTCTAAAATTTCAGCGTGCGGTACGTTAGAAGCACCAACAACAAGTTTCTTTTCATCTTTATCTTTCCCGCCACAAGCAGCTAAACCAAATATTGAAGTTGAAATAAGTGCTGTAAGTAATAATTTTTTCATTTGAAATATCCCCCTGTTTTCATTATCTTTTATCTATTCGAGTCGTTAAACTATCACCAATCCACTGAATTAAAAATACAACGAGTAATACACAAATTGTCGCAACGATTGTTACATCGTTATTCCCTCTCTGGAACCCCTCTAAATAAGCAAGTGTTCCAAGGCCACCAGCACCAACAACTCCTGCCATTGCTGTATAGCCTACTAAAGCAATTGTCGTAACCGTAATACCAGATACTAACGCTGGTAACGATTCTGGAATTAACACCTTCAAAATAATTGTGCTTGTTTTTGCTCCCATCGCTTTTGAAGCTTCAATTACACCTTTATCAATCTCGCGAAGCGCGATTTCAACCATTCTCGCGTAAAACGGTGCTGCACCAATAATTAAAGCTGGCAGCGCTGCACTCGCTCCGAGTATTGTTCCAAGAAGAATCTTTGTGAACGGGATTAATAAAATAATTAAAATGATGAACGGGATAGAACGGAAAATATTTACGAACGCTCCAATCACCGTATTAATTGCTTTGTTTTCCCATAAATTATCTTTCGCTGTCATAAAGAGTAATAATCCTAAAATAAGTCCTAAAACAAATGTGGCAAGCGCTGCGATTGCCGTCATATATAACGTTTCACCAGTTGCTTCTAACATTTGATTCCAATCAATATTTGCGATTAACTTATCCATGTGCAATCACCTCCAGCTCTACTTGATCTTGATGAATTCCTTCTATCGCTTGCTGGATCGCTGTTTCTTCGCCATTTAAATGAACGACTAAACTACCGTAAGAACCGTTATTTGTTTGTGCGATATTTCCTTGCAAAATGCTAACTTCTATATCACCGCGCTGCATTAACCTTTGAAGTACCGGTCTTTCTACGGCTTCACCGATAAACTGCAAGCGAACCACTTTTCCATCTGGATATTTTTCTATTAAACTTTCAATCGTTTCATTCGTATCTTCAGAATCAGTTAATTGCTGTACGAAGCGTTTTGTAATGTCCTGCTGTGGGTTACGGAATACGTCAAGTACTGGACCTGTTTCTACGATCTTCCCTTTCTCCATTACAGCAACTCGATTACAAATCTTCCGAATCACGTGCATCTCATGTGTAATTAATACAATTGTTAAGTTGAGGCGCTTATTAATGTCTAATAATAAATCTAAAATTTGATCCGTCGTTTCTGGATCAAGAGCTGACGTTGCTTCATCACATAAAAGTACTTGTGGATTATTTGCTAACGCTCTTGCAATCCCAACGCGCTGCTTTTGTCCACCACTTAACTGAGATGGATATGCGTCTCCTCTTCCTTCTAATCCAACGAGATGAATTAACTCATCAACCCGTTTTCTTCTCTTCGCCTTATCCACACCCGCAATTTCGAGTGGGAATTCGATATTTTCGCGTACAGTTCGTGACCAAAGTAAGTTAAAGTGCTGAAAAATCATTCCGATTTCTTGTCTTGCCTTACGAAGTTCACTTCCTGTAATTGCTGAAATTACACGATTTGCGATTGTAATTTGACCAGACGTTGGTTTCTCTAACTGATTAAACAATCTAATTAAAGAACTTTTCCCAGCGCCACTATATCCGATAACACCAAATATTTCGCCTTTCTCTATTTGTAAGTTGGCGTTATCTACAGCAGTGACATCACCGCTTTTTGCCTTATATATTTTCTTTACATTTTCTAATAAGATCATGATGTTCACCCCTTTTTTGTTTAAAAAGCGTAAGCGGCTCGTTTAGAACAAGAGGGCGCCCGAATCCCAGACGTAGAGGCGCTTTTTGCCTCATAGGAAGGGATGAAACGACCGACTGTTCTAGCCGCTGGAGCTAGATTTCATAAAACTTTGGATAGACTCCGCAATTTTTTTATTTTTGATGCGTGTAGTCCATCGGTATAGCTCCTCTTATTATTTGAATGTCCTCCACATTCAAACAACAAAAAAACCTTTCCGCTTTTAGAGAAGCAGAAAGGTTTATATGCGTATATAACAACATTATCCCTCTCTCTCATCTCTCAAAGCATTTGCTTTGCAGGAATTGGCACCATTTCAACATAAGTTGACGGTTGCCGGGCTTCACAGGGCACAGTCCCTCCACCTCTCTTGATAAGAGAAATCAGATTACATTTTCGTCTGATTTGTAATTTATTAAATTGTCTATATTTTATGAATTGAATTGTATCAATATCCATACGCCATGTCAACAGAAATTTTCGTAAAAAAAGAAACTTCAGACTTTTAGGCACCTACTGACATCGGTTTACATATATGAAACATCGATTCGACTAATAGCATCGTTCGATACGTTCCCGAATATTGTACACGTCCATCATTCATTAACATTTGCAATCGTACATTTCCGTTCACCAATTGTTTTACATCTTCCTCATCTACACAAACGATTTGTTCTGTTCCTCTTTCCTCTTTCAAAAGTTCAATATAATCCCTTGAAATTTGTAATGAACAGCATTCATCTCCAAAACGAAAATTAACAGTTCTTTCTCCTTGTCTTAAAAGCGGTTCTAAATGATATTGACCATTAGCGTAATTTACAAATGATTGTAGCAAAGAATATAATTTCACCCTAAATCACATCCTTCATATCACTTTCTATTACACATACCATTCCCTCTCACTAAAGAGCAATCCTGTAACTTTCGCTCGACAAATACTGTAACCACCCTGCATCTCGACATATTTCCCAAGAAATATGTCGAGGCGGCAAAAACTTTGCCGCCTACTTTAATTCCGTATATAAATATTCAACCGAATGAAATGCATATATCTTCTTCATCAGTGTCCCATTTTCAAAAATAAGTAAACACGGCACACTTTCGATTCCATACTCTTTCGCTAAATGCGGAGCATAATTTAAATCTAACATTCCAATTTTCAAATCTTCAATCGTCATCTCGACAACCGTTAACATCTTTTTTGCTAATTGGCATGTTCCACACATTGGTGTATATACATATAGCACTGTTTTTTCTTCGTTTTCTATTAGGGCTGTAGCTTCGGTACCTGTCCAGTCAATCACTTCTATCATTCCTTACCGTAAATATTCTGTATAAACGTCAATGTCAGCTCCCCATAATACATTTGCTAAATGTGAAGAAGGCGCAGTCGCCACCTCGCGATACGAGCGATCAATATAAATATGCTCTGCTTGCGGAAATTCTTTTCGAAATTGTTTCCTTAACTTTTCCCCTGCATCATCAGCATCCACTAGCACATATACGTCCTTATCAAAAAATTGATCAATGAGCTCATCCATTTTCGACAAACCAATTGTACCATTTGTACAAACAATTTCCACCGGTTCACGAATAATAGATTCAATCTTTCTTCTGTCTGACTTACCTTCTACAATAATGACTTTTTCCACATAAATCATATGTCATCACCCGATCACCATATACTATACAACCTTTAACTTAGTATATAGTATATTCGTTATTTTCATGTTGTTTCCTGTTTATTTTTGCAAAAGAAAAGCGCAAGCGGCTCGCTCAGATTGTGAGGGGGATGGAGCTTCTGACGTAGAGGCGCTTTTTGCCTTGTAGGAAGAAGCGAAGCCACCAAACAATCTAGCCGCTGGAGCTGGATCATAAAGAAAAGCGCAAGCGGCTCGAACAGA
>NZ_MAOC01000033.1 GCF_001884135.1 Bacillus nitratireducens
GGGGATGGAGCTTCTGACGTAAAGGCGCTTTTTGCCTTGTAGGAAGAAGCGAAGCCACCGAACAATCTAGCCGCTGGAGCTGGATCATAAAGAAAAGCGGAACCCGCTCAATCAACATGAAACATCTGCGAAAAAGTTTTTCAAAAATCTTCTCCTATATGATAATTAATATATATGTGCTTTCAAATTCATTATGTAACACAACATAAAAAAAGGACAGCACAAAGGCTGTCCTTTAGTCGACTATAATTAGTCTTGGTTTGTCATTTCTGCATATTTTTCTGCAGTTAATAACTTCTCAACTTGGCTTGCATCAGAAAGTTCAACTTTAACCATCCATGCACCCTCGTATGGAGATTCGTTAACAAGTTCTGGTTGGTCACTTAATTCTTCGTTTACTGCTACAACTTTACCACTTACAGGTGCGTATAATTCAGAAACTGTTTTAACAGATTCTACGCTTCCGAATGGCTCGTCAGCTTGGATTGTTGCACCTACTTCAGGAAGTTCAACGAATACGATATCGCCTAACTCACCTTGCGCAAAATGAGTAATACCGATAACAACCGCATTACCTTCTGTTTTTACCCATTCGTGTTCTTCAGAGTAACGTAAATTATTTGGAATGCTCATGACTGTACCTCCAGTGAATGTATTAATTATGTAAAAATACCTTATTGGTACTTTTTCCACACACTTTCAAACTGCTCTTCGTTAAAACCAAGTGTTACACTCGTTCCATTTGTTACAATTGGACGTTTAATTAACATGCCATCAGATGCTAAAAGCTCGTACATTTCGTCTTCGCTTGCATCCTTTAACTTATCTTTTAAACCAAGTTCGCGGTAACGCATTCCACTTGTATTAAAGAATTTTTTTAATGGCAATTCACTTTTCTCATGTAAATTACGTAAATCTTCTTTTGACGGTGGATTTTCAACAATATGAATCATCTCATATGCTACATCATTTGCCTCAAACCATTTTTTTGCTTTTTGACATGTGCCACACTTTGGATATGAATAAAATGTTACTGTCATAAATTCACCTACTTTTTTACTTACCTTTACCTTTATCATATAGAAAACGTTTTATTATTTCAAACGATTATTCGCTAAACTTTTACTTATTTCGTGATAATTTTTAATAATCCTGCTAATTTTTCTTATTTTTCCGCCATTTATTAAGAAAAAATAAATATATAAATTTTTTAGATTCTTCTCTCATCACCCGCCTAACATATATCTTAAACAAATGTTTGATTAACTACCTATTTTTCTTTGTTAGCCCTTGAGCTGCATTGCTTTCTTCCTACCGAACATACATCTTAAACAAACGTTTGATTAATTTCCTACTTTTCTTTGTTAACCTTTAAGCTGTATCGGTTTCTTCCTACCGAACATACATCTTAAACAAACGTTTGATTAATTCCATATTTTTCTTTGTTAACCCTTTAGCTGCAACGATTTCTTCCTACCGAACATACATCTTAAACAAACGTTTCTAAAAAAATAAGAAGCCTCGTTTACAGGCTCCTTCATCATCTATTCAAATAATCTGCAATTGTTTGAAATACTACGATATACATATTATGAATACTTTCTTCTGTATTTCCACCATTCGATAAACCAACTGCCCATTGTTGTCCTTCACCACTTCCGATATTTGCAAAACCTTGCGTATACATAGCATTTACATCTTTTCGTGCACTGTTATACTCTATCCCTTTTGTAATAAAAGTTGAATATGATTTATCTTGTAAACCAATAAAAAATACTGGTTTCTTTAGCGATGAAAATACATCTTTATACTGCTCTGTTGAGGCCTCTTGAAAGTGATTTTTCATTATTAGAAAACCATCCACTTCCTTAGATTTCTTTTCCAATTCCTCTAACTTCACATTTTCAAACTTTATATTCCTAAACGTATCTTTCGGCTTTTCACCAACAACTCCAATTACGAGTGCTCTCCCGTTGTATTCTAATTTCTCTCCTTCTTTATCCTTTGCACACCCAGTACTCACTAGGCATAACAATATAAAAACTAAGAAATAAAATGAACGCTTCATTTAGCACCCTCTCCCTCTTTTAAGTCAAGTGACAAAAATGTAAGGTAAATTCAAGAAAATGTAAGTGAAATCGATAGCCCAATTGGATTTTCTATATTATAATCAATTGAATTTACTTACATTACTAAAACATAGGAGCTTATCATGAAGAATTTTAAACTTTCATCTTTTCTTCCGTTAAGTTATATACTTCTACTCGTGCTCGTAAGTCCCCTTTACGATGTATTAAATAAATCCACTGTTCACGCAGTGGATGTCACAACTGTAGTAGATGATTGGATTCCATTTGTGAAAGCATTTATTATTCCTTATTTACTTTGGTTTCCTTACTTATACGGCGCACTTATTTATTACTGTTTTGCTGATCGAAAGCAATATTATGTCACTTTAAGTAGTGTAATTCTTGGAAAACTTGCTTGTTTTTCTATTTATTATTTTTGGCAGACAACTGTACCACGTCCAACAGTCGTTGGAACGGACGTATTTTCCGAACTAGTCCGCTATATTTATAGTATTGATCAACCAGTAAACTGTTTCCCAAGCATTCATGTCCTTACCACCTTTATAATTATGTTAGCTGCCTTTAGACGTAGAGAACAACATGCTTTTGAGTATTACATCCTTACGTTCTTCGGTACTCTTATTATTTTATCAACGCTATTTACAAAGCAACATGCTTTTGTAGATGCCGTTTCTGGAATGACACTCGCAAGCGTACTATACTTCGGTGTTCAGCTATTATTAGCAAAAGAAACAGTACGTGTTCCAGTAAAACAAAATCAAAAAATGTAAAAAGCAGACTGTGGCTTCTTCAGTCTGCTTTTCTCTATATTAAGGAGATTTTCAATTTAAGATTGCGGTACAGTCATATCACCAGAATGAATACGACCTGTTTTTTTAAGAGCAATGTAAAGTATATAAGAAACAGCTACTGGAATGATGATATAAGTGATTACCATCGCTGGGACAACTTCCCATCCTTGGCTGGAAATTAAATTAATTGGTGCGATAAGATAACTTAATCCAAGACCTGCAATTTCTTTCCCTGCTTCCAGTTGGAAAATTAATGCTGATACTGGGCCTACTATAGCGCTGGCGACGACAGTTGGGACGAGAATCATTGGATTTTTAGTAATGTTCGGTAATTGTACTTTTGGAGTACAAAGTGCCTGAGCTAATATGCCACCTAAATTATTTTCTTTCGCTGAGATAACAGAGAATCCGATAAACTGAGCAACACATCCTGCAAGTGCTGCTCCTCCTGCAACACCATCTAAGCTAAGTGCTATCGCTAAAGCAGCTGATGAAGCTGGAGAGATAAGTAATAATCCCCAAACTACAGCAATCACGATAGAAGCGACGAACGGGCTACCAGCTGAACTATCTTTAATGAATGCTCCAACTGCATTTAAAACTGGGCTAATATTTTGAGCTAACCAAATACCGACTAAACCAGAACCTAATATTGCTGCAAATGGAACGAGCATCATATCTAAAGCAGTTTTTCCGCTTAATCGTTTACCAATATAAACTGCTAAAGTCGCTGTTAATAATGCACCGATTGGTTCACCTGTTTTAATAATGAGACCAGCTTCAGTAATTGAAATGGAACCTGCTCCAATTGCTCCGGCTACCATTGCTGAGAAAATTACGAGTCCGTTTGCACCAAGCATAAAAGCAATTCCGGCTCCAATTGCTGGTGCCATAAGTGATTTTGCAACAACTCCGATTGTAATAAGTAATGGGATATCAACAATTCTTCCTATATTTTCGATCAGTAAACCAATTCCAAGGGATACGAAAATACCCTGTGCGATTCCGGCAGAAGCTTTAAACACACGAGACATTATATATTCCTTCATTTGTTTCACCTTCTCCTATAATTTAGTAACCAATTGTCTTCATATAATCGCGTAAAACATCGTTTGATTTCGCAAAGCGGCTTTCTTCATCTTCTAATAAATTCAGTTCTACCACTTCTCTTACACCGTCTCTAGTAATAATTGCTGGTACTCCTGTACAAATATCGTATTCGCCATATTCGCCATCTAAAATAGCTGAAACAGCGATAACACGGTGATCATCATTGAAGATTGAGCGGGCAATATATGCTAGGGAATTTCCGATTCCGTAATAAGTAGTTCCTTTACGCTTATAAATTTCCCATCCAGCTTTTGCAGTCTTCTCAACAATTTCATCTAAATCTATTTCACCAAATCGTTCTTTTTGTTCCTCTAAAATTTGCAGAATTGGCTTTCCACCAACAGTTACGTGAGACCAAGCAACCATTTGAGAATCACCATGCTCTCCTAATGAATACCCATGAATACTACGAGGATCTACATGTAACATTTCAGATAAAATTGTTCTTAAGCGAGAAGAATCTAGTGATGTGCCAGTACCAAGTACACGATTTCTTGGTAAACCAGATAATTTCCAAACTTGATATGTAATAATGTCAACTGGGTTCGATGCGATTAAGAAAATGCCATCAAATCCACTTTCCATTACGCCATTCACAACACTCTCCATAATCTTAGCGCTTGCCCCTAAAGTGTCTAAACGACTTTGTCCAGGCTTCGGCGCTGGTCCTGCTGTAATAATTACAATGTCCATATCTTTGCAGTCTTCATAGCTTCCTGCATATACTTTTGTTCTTGTATTTGTAAAGTTAATACAGTGTGATAAATCCATTGCTTCCCCAACTGCACGTTCATGATTTATATCAATTAATAATAGCTCTTCGCAAATGCCTTGATTGACAATGGAATATGCACAACTTGATCCAACTAATCCAGTACCGATAATTGCAATTTTTCTTGTATTTCGTTTCATAGCAATCTCTCCTAATTGATCATATAATCTATTTCTTTTGTTCTTTACACCCCTAATTATATAGATTCCCACGATAGAAACCATGGATACTTTGTGAAATGTTGAGCAAACTTTTGTCCTTTTTGTGAATTGTTATATTCCATTTTCGTCATATTTGTTACAACTGGAAAAATATTTATTATATATTTATTGACATGCCCAAAACAAAAAAAACGAGCGACTTCATTCGCTCGTTTTTTCATCCCATTATTCCGCACTTAATTGACCTTTTAATTGCTGTACAATCATTGGGTTAGCAGGTGCTGCCGGTTTATAATAACTCTTTTGCTTTGCGTATTCATACATATTACGTTGACGCATCTCATCTTGATTACGAATTTGAATTAACGTTTGATGTAACTGTTCATTATCAGACTGAGAAATATAATTTGCATAACTTGTTAAACTTGCATTTAATCCTGCTAAATAATCATTTACCATATCTTTTTCATTCATCTTTCACTTCCTCCTATCCTAGGAAAGTCATTAATTGCTGTTTCGTATTTCGTGCATCTTGTGCATCCTTTTGTAACATTTGTTTCAGTTGTGGATCTGTACAAGCCTGTGCATACTGGTCTAATTTATTAATAATTGTTGCATGTCCACCAATTAAATGGCGTAAGTTTTCTACTTCAAGCTCTGTTAAATTTTGCATAGGATACTCCTACCTTTCTTCTTTCATTCTCCTTTAGTATTCTGTTCTTTCTAAATCATATTCATTAAAAAGCTTTCTTACATTTCAAATAAATCACGCCTATTTATAAATCCAATAAAATGTTATAATTACAGAAAAATACAAATTTTCAATAGGTAACCTATAACAACAATATAATCCCCAAACAACCCATAGCATAGTAGGTAGGTGTGCTTATGCAAAAACATTTTAAAGCTATCTTCTTAATGGTTTATGCAATCCTGTATGTAAAATTGTTGATTGATATATCAACTTTAAAACCACTATTCACTTCCATACCTTTACATATGTTATTTCTCATTGGTTTTTTGTTCATTGCGCTTAACAACTATAGAAATCGTAATACCACTTTTTTCTTAATATTTATTAGTGCAACTCTATTGGTAAGCGTTAGTTTAATGAAAAACACCCTTTTATAAACTCTACATAACAAAGGAGCAACGACTATGAAAACCCATGAATTCCTTACAGAAATCCAGAAAGGCTCTGAACCTACCCCCTATCAAGATCCTATTGCATTCAGTTTCGTTTGCTTTTTCTTAGCCATATACACATTTTTCAAACCTGCAAAATAATATCATTTAACAAGAAAGAGCCTCTAAACCATTAGAGACTCTTTTCCAGTTAATATCTTCTTTTTAAAACTACGATAGTTAAAGCATACGAACAAAGTACTCCAGCTAATAAAAATGCATTTGCTAACTTATACTGTTCGCCTGTCAATGAATATAGATTCCCGATTAAAAAGATAATTAAATATAGAAATAAAAATACAAACAATGAAATTTTAGCTGCATTCCCTGTAATATGCTCGCCTCTCTCATCTTCCCCCTCATTCTTCTGAAAACGTGTTGAATATAAAACACCTATTAGTCCTGCTACTGAGATTATTATCCCTATTACAATACTCATTCCGTTTCCCCCTCTATCTTATATTGAAAAACTTCATGAAACTCCTTACCTAAAATATGCGCAATTTCAAAAGCTAAAATTAAAGATGGATTGTACCGATTCGCTTCAATTGATGCGATCGTTTGTCTACTTACCCCAGCTTTGTTCGCTAAATCCGTTTGTGACCAGCGTTTTTCTGCTCTGAGTACAACGAGATTATTTTGTAAATTCCCACTCTGTTTCATAACCTCTCCTTATTTTACATTATTTTCCATATTTTAATTGTAATTTATTTTTAACATCATGTAAACTATTTTTAACACAGATAAAGTGAAACTTCAATCCGCCCACCTACCGTTCTTTTGGAATCCTATGCACTAAAAAACCTTAGAATCGCTCCTAAGGTTTCATGTTGTCTCGCCTCTTATTCAATCTCTCATTACGTGTAATCCTTTAATAAATGTCTCCAATAATACATGTAAACTTGTATCTAAATCTAGTGGCAAACCAAATCCACCCTGCTGTTCAATCGACGCAAACCCATGACAAATACTTCTGAATCCACGCGTCGCATGAAGTGCATTCTCTCCTTCTAAGCCGTATTGTTGTAAAACATGAAGACAAAGCTTTACAATTCCGTCACCTGCTTTTCTTACTTCTTCATCTCGTAAAAAAGTCGCTTCATACAATCCAGGATGTTTGCGTACGAATGCTACATACGCTTCTCCTAAAGCATGAATTGCTTCATCCATACGTTTACCCTCGGCCGCTTCTTCCAGTCTGTTATGCAGCTCTTTTATTCCGTACATACCAAGATTTTTCCGTACATCTTGTAACCCTTTCACATGATTGTATAGCGAGGGAGAACGCACCCCTAATGTTTGCGCTAATGAAGCTAACGTTACTTCTTGTATTCCATTTATATCTGCAATTTCTGCTGCTGTTTCTACAATTTTCTGTAATGTAAGTCCGATTCTCGGTGACATCAATTAAACCTCTTTTCTACTTTCCATATTCCGCTTAGCTTCCTTAATAGCAAGTTTTATAGCAGCGCCTGGATCCTTTATCATTTTTCCATGTCCCGCCGCAAGCAAGGAAGGCTCATATTCTCTTAGCTTCTCTGCACTTTGTAATGATATTTCTTTGCTCCACGTTGCCATCGCAGGAAACGGAAACCAAAATTTCATTTGTCCCGAAACAGCCATACCTCCTCTTGTTTGGAAGGCATCCCCGACAATAAGAGCTTTATTTCGTACATCAAGAAACGACATGGATCCTGGCGTATGTCCCGGTGTCATAATCGCAAGAAGCGATCCAACTCGGTCGCCATCTTCCAATAAAACATCAGGTACCGTTTTTACCTTTTTAGGTACACCGCCTTTTATTGGTATATTTGGTTCATCCTTTTGTAACGACGTATCTCCCTCTAACAGCTTTGCGTCCCGCTTAGAAATATAGACTGGGACATCAGGAAGTACTTCTTTTAATTCGTCTAGCGCACCGATGTGATCATCATGCGCATGCGTTAATACAATCTTAGTAATTGGTTTCCCTATTTTCTCAGCCGCCTGTAAAATACCTTTTGCGCTATATGGCAAAGCTGCATCAATTAAAGTTAAACCATCTTCTTCCTCCACAAAGTAACAATTCACAGGAAACACTCTTGGTAAAAATGACAATTGATATACCGTTTTTTCATGTATCATTCTCATATTTCCAGCTCCCTTTCCGAAAAACTAATGCTATTAGTTTTATTATACTAATGGCATTAGTTTTATGTCACTAAAAATTTCATTTTTTCAAAAAAAAAAGAACAGTAGTCGTATAAACGACTACTGTTCTTTAAAGGTATTAAACTGTGTAACGCTCATCTTCTAAAATTTTCGCAGCGATTTCACGTTTCTTCGGAATTACGTTAAGTGGCGTGTGGCGTGTTAATTTGCGTAATGATGATAACATCATGCGCAGCATGTCGCCATTTTCAACTGCGATAAGTGTTTCTTTCGCATCTGCTTCGATTTCGTTGAATGCTTCTTGGCAGAATACTTCAGTGTATAACACTTTTTGTTTATTCTTTTCAAGACCAGTTGTTTTAATTGCTTTTTCTGTACGCAGAACAGCTGATTCCATTGCGTAAAGGTTGCTTACGATGTCAGCGATATTCACAAGAATTTCTTGCTCTTTATCTAATGCTTTACCGTATTTTTGAGCAGCTAATCCAGCTACCATTAAACCGATTTTCTTCGCGTTAGTTACTAAATACTTTTGAAGTGCTAATGGCTCATCGCCTACTTCTTCTGGCATCATCATCATTAACTCTTCTTGTAATTTTTGTGCTTTTTGAAGAAGTGGTAATTCACCTTTCATCGCCTTACGTAAGAACGTACCTGGTACGATTAGGCGGTTAATTTCGTTCGTTCCTTCGAAAATACGGTTAATACGAGAATCACGGTACATTCTTTCAATCTCGTACTCTGCCATAAATCCGTAACCACCGTGAATTTGAACACCTTCATCTACTGTATAATCTAACACTTCAGAACCGAATACTTTATTTAAAGAACACTCGATTGCATATTCAGCGATAGAAGCTGCTACTGCTTTACCGTCTTTTACTTCTTCTTCAGATAATGTGCTCATGCGACTTTCGAATAAACCTACTGTACGATATACAGAGCTTTCAGCTGCATATGTTTTTGCTGCCATATTCGCAAGTTTCTCTTGAATTAATGGGAAGCGAGCGATTGGTTGTTTGAACTGTTGACGTTGATTTGCATATTGTGCTGAAATTTCTACTGCACGTTTCGCAGATCCAACTGTACCAACACCTAATTTATAACGACCGATATTTAAAATGTTGAACGCGATAATATGACCTTTACCGATTTCACCAAGTAGATTTTCTTTCGGTACTAATGCATCTTCTAAAATTAACGTACGAGTTGAAGAACATTTAATACCCATTTTCTTTTCTTCTGGGCTTGTAGATACGCCTGGATACTCTTTCTCTACGATAAATGCTGAGAAGTGCTCACCATCTATTTTTGCATATACAACAAATACATCAGCGAATGCAGAGTTTGTAATCCATTGTTTTTCACCATTTAATACGTAATGTGTACCTTCTGCATTTAAACGTGCCGTTGTTTTTGCACCTAATGCGTCAGATCCTGAACCTGGCTCTGTTAATGCGTATGCAGCTAATTTTTCACCAGTTGCAAGTAATGGTAAATACTTTTTCTTTTGCTCTTCGTTACCGAATAATACGATTGGTAAAGATCCGATACCTACGTGAGCACCGTGAGTAATTGCAAAGCCACCTGCGCGAGAGAATTTCTCTGCGATTAACGCTGAGCTTACTTTATCAAGACCGATTCCGCCGTACTCTTCTGGTACGTCAGCGCCTAATAAACCAAGTTCACCAGCTTCTTTTAAAAGACGCACAGAACGATCAAACTCGTGTTGCTCTAAATATTCAAGCTCTGGAAGAACTTCATTTACGATAAAGTCCTCTGTCGTTTTTGCAATCATTTTATGCTCAGATGAAAAATCCTCTGGCGTAAACACTTGATCAATCGTAATCTCATCAACTAAAAAGCTACCGCCTTTAACCGCATTTCCTACTGTTTTTTCCATGAAAATTTCCTCCTTCATATTTTCATAAGCCGCTTCTCTCATTTTGAAAGAAGCTGGCTCTCCCGTTTATTTTTTATAAACCTTTGTTGCTTCCATTCTTTGTATTGGCGACGTCTCGTTCTGAGCGAGCCACCTGCGAGGCAAAGAACGCCTCTACGTCTGAAGCTCCATCCCCCTCACATTCTGAACGAGCCGCTTCCACTTTTTTTCATAATCCAGTTCCAGTGGCTAGAACAGTCGATCGTTTCACCCCTTCCTGTGAGGCAAAAAGCGCCTCTTCGTCAGGGCTTCCAACGCCCTCCTGTTCTGAGCAAGCCACTTCCACTTTTTTATAGTAATTCAAACACTCCTGCTGCTCCCATTCCGCCGCCGATACACATTGTTACGATACCGAATTGTTGGTTGCGGCGTTTCATTTCGTGAATAAGAGATAGTGTTAGTTTTGCTCCTGTACAGCCAAGTGGATGTCCAAGTGCGATTGCACCGCCGTTTACGTTTACTTTTTCCTCATCTAAACCAAGTTCACGAATAACTTGGATCGATTGTGAAGCGAATGCTTCGTTTAGTTCGAATAGACCGATATCAGATAGCTCTAAGCCAGCTAATTTTAACGCTTTTGGAATTGCAGCGATTGGGCCGATTCCCATTACTTCTGGTGGTACGCCAGCTACTGCGAATGATCGGAATTTCGCAAGTGGTTTCATGCCATCACTCACTGCTTTTTCACGATCCATTAATAGTACAGATGCTGCACCGTCACTCATTTGTGAAGAGTTACCAGCTGTTACAGAACCGCGAACGTTAAATGCTGGACGTAATTTACCTAAAATGTCTAGCGACGTTTCTGCTCTTACACCTTCGTCTTGTGCGAAAATGATTGTTTCTTCTTGCAGTTTGTTGTTTGATCCAACAGTACGTAACGTTACATCTACAGATACTGTTTCATCAGCAAAGTTCCCTGCAGCTAATGCTTTCGCAGCACGTTGATGACTTCTTACTGCAAATGCATCTTGTTCTTCACGAGAAATTCCATATTTCACAGCAACTTGCTCTGCTGTATGTCCCATACCCATATAATATTCCGGAGCCGCTTCTACAAGGCGACTATTTGGACGAACAACGTGTCCCATCATTGGAACTAAACTCATTGATTCCGCTCCGCCTGATAATACAGCTTCCGAGTGACCAAGCATAATACGCTCTGCTCCGTAAGCGATACTTTGTAAACCTGAAGAACAGTAACGGTTAATTGTAATAGCTGGAACATCGTAAGAAAGTCCTGCTAATCCGCCGATATTACGAGCCATATTTAAACCTTGCTCAGCTTCTGGCATCGCACAACCGAAAATTAAATCATCGATCGGTCCTTCATAATTCGCACGCTTTAACGTTTCCTTTACTACTAATGCCCCTAGATCGTCAGGACGAACTGTTTTTAATGAACCCCTCTTTGCTTTTCCAATTGGTGTTCTTGCTCCCGCAACAATGACAGCTTCTCTCATGAACGATATCTCCCCTCGTTATTAGTTACGTAATGGCTTTCCTTTTACAAGCATGTGCTGCATTCTTGCTTGTGATTTCATCTCACTTACTAAGCTAATAAATGCTTCACGTTCTACATCTAATAAATACTGCTCATCAACTTCTGTTCCGTACGGCACTTTTCCGCCCGCAATGACATATGCAAGTTTTTTCGCAATGTGAAGATCATGTTCAGAAATGTAACCTGATAAATGCATTGCTTCTGCACCAAGTACAAGCGTTGCATATCCTGTTTCACCAACAACTGGTATCTTTTTACGGATTGGTGCTTTATAGCCAGCTTCATATAAAGCAAGTGCTTTTTGTTTCGCATCATATAGTAAGTGATCACCATTCACACTAATACCGTCTTTATCGCCTAAGAAGTTGTTCGAGACAGCTTCTTGTGCTGATGTAGAAACTTTCGCCATCGCTACAGATTCGAATACTTTATTCGCAACTTTTTGCAGATCAAACTCTACACCGTTTGGCATTTTATTTAAGTGTTTAATGTAAAGCTCTTTATTACCGCCTCCGCCAGGGATTAAGCCAACACCAACTTCTACTAAGCCCATATACGTTTCACTAGAAGCTTGAATGCTAGCAGCTGGTAAGCAAACTTCTGTACCTCCACCAAGCGTCATACCATATGGTGCTGCTACGACTGGCTTAGAAGAGTACTTAATTTTCGTCATTGCATCTTGGAAATTTTTCACAACCCACTCAATTTCAAAGTAGTTGTCATCTTGTGCTTCCATTAAGATCATTGCTAGGTTCGCACCAACGCAGAAGTTCTTCGATTGGTTACCGATAACAAGACCTTTATAATTCTTTTCTACTTCATCAACAGCGTAGTTAATCATTTGCGTAATATCCATACCGATTGCATTGCTCTTCGAATGGAATTCTAAGCAAAGGATGCCGTCACCTAAATCAATTAAGCTCGCTCCGCTATTTTTCTTTAATACGCCATTTTTCGCTTTTAATTGCTTAAGAGAAATTGCCTTTTTATTACGTTCGATTAGCTTATATTCGCCATTATCGTAATAGTAGCTATCTCCGTTATCATGTTTGTAGAAAGTAGTGAAACCTTTCTCTACCATTTCTTTCACCCAAGTCGGAACAACTGCACCGTTTTCTTCCATCTTTTGAACGGACTTTTCAACGCCAATTGCATCCCAAACTTCAAATGGTCCTTGCTCCCAGCCGAAGCCCCACTTCATGGCTTGGTCAATTGCAACGATATCGTCAGCAATTTCTTTATGAAGTTTTGCAGAGTATAAAAGAGTCGGTGTAATGATGTTCCATAACAACTCTCCTGCGCGGTCTTTCGCGTATACAAGCGCTTTCAATTTATTCGATAAACCTTTTTCTTGTTTACTTAACTCGATAGATGCAGCTTTTAATTTTTTGCGAGCTTCGTATTCCATCGTTTCAGGATTTAGTTCTAAAATTTCTTTTCCTTGTTTTAAGAAGAAGCCTTGACCTGTTTTGCTTCCAAGCCACTTTTTATCAAGCATGTCATGCATAAAAGCTGGTACTTTAAATACATCACGCTCTTCTTCTTGTACATTTTCATATACGTTATTTGCAACGTGTACGAATGTATCTAAACCAACAACATCTAATGTACGGAACGTTGCGCTCTTCGGACGACCAATAAGTGGGCCTGTTACAGAATCAACTTCCCCAATGCTATAGCCGCGCTTAATCATTTCTTGTAATGTTACAAGCAAGCCATACGTACCGATGCGGTTTCCAATAAAGTTTGGTGTATCTTTTGCGATAACAACGCCTTTTCCAAGAACGTCTTCGCCAAATAGTTTCATGAAGCTTAATACTTGTGGATCAGTTTCTTTCGTCGGTATTACCTCTAGAAGTTTTAAATATCGTGGTGGGTTAAAAAAGTGTGTGCCTAAGAAGTGTTTCTGGAAGTCGTCTGAACGACCCTCTGCCATTTTTTCAACGGAAATGCCTGATGTATTTGAGCTCACAATTGAGCCTGGTTTACGAACAGCATCTACTTTTTCAAATAGTTTCTTTTTAATATCTAAGTTCTCAACTACTACTTCAATAATCCAATCTACATCAGCTAGACGCTCAAGATCATCTTCTAAGTTACCTGCTTCAATCAGTGCTAAATTTCCTTTCACTGTCAGAGGAGCTGGTTTTTGCTTTAATAGTTTTTGCACAGCCGTATTACTAAAACGATTTCTCACACTTTTATGTTCTAATGTAAGTCCCTTCGCTTCTTCTTCTTTCGTAAGCGCAGGTGGTACAATATCAAGCAATAATGTCGGAATACCAATATTAGCTAAGTGTGCCGCAATTCCTGAACCCATTACGCCTGAACCTAGAACAGCAGCCTTTTTAATTTGGAACATCCATTTCTCCCCCTATTCTTGAATGAATGCTCATTCAATTTTTCGACATAAGTCGCAATCAATGAGTGAGCCTCTACTAATAAATATATGATACAGTTTGAATTTTCGCAATATATTTATTGATAAAATTTTCTGAAATAAATATATTTCTTTCATTTGGCTATGCTATACATGTGTATTTTCTTCATTAAAATGCACTTTTCCTTTTTATAATCTGACGAAACTGGAGGAATATATATGGCAAAACTTAAGAAGAACCCTTCAAAAGCTGGAATTAGCGCAGCAAGCGTAACTGGAAATGCAGGCCCGCATAATCAAGGTGTTGAAAAAGGGCGTCAAGGTAATAACCAACAATATAAGAAGCATAATATGGGCGAAAAATAACGCTATATTTTTGGGCAGAGAACGTGGCATAATGATTAATGGCTGCTTTTTCTGCCCAATTTATTTGGAACAAAAGAGGGAATTATAATGAAACGAACAATAGTTATGATTGTAATGATTGCTACACTGTTTACAGGGATGATTTTCTTCTCTTATGCTCACAGACAACAAGCCGTAAGAGCGGATCAACCTAGTATTACTGGGCAATATGGAATTACAATCGATGCAGACACAGGTGAAATTTTGTATGGAAAACGCGAGGATGAGCGCTCTTATCCGGCTAGTATAGCCAAAATGATGACAACTCTTCTCTTACTTGAGAATGTAAAAGAAGATGAGGAAATTACAGTTACAGAAAACGCAATAAAAACAGAAAGTCAAAGTAAGAAGATTAAGCTTCGTGCTGGTGAAAAATTAAAACGTGATGAGGCATTAAAACTTATGCTTATCATTAGTGCAGACCCGATCGCTGAGTCAATTGCAGAACATATCGCAGGATCAAAAAATGAGTTTGTGAAAATGATGAATGCTAGGGCGAAGGAACTCGGGACGAAGCATGCAACTTTCAAAAATGCAAGCGGTGCTGATGCACTTGGAAATAAAGTATCACCTTATGACATTGCTATTATTACGAAAGAAGCATTAAAGTATCCAATTGTTTTAGATTATATGAATTCAACACATACTACTCTACATACTTCAGAGCGCTCTCCAAAAATTGCAAACTATGGACGAGAAGAACTATATGACGATCCATATGCGATTGGAAGTAAAAGTGGTTTATCCGCACTCGGAAAATATACAGTCGTAACAGTTGATAAAAAAGACGGTAAACGCGTCATTAACGTCGTGTTATCTTCTACTCGTACGCAGCTATACCCTGATACGAAGAAAATGGCGCACTACGCATTTCAGCAATTAAAATAACCAAGGAGTATTTTCTCCTTGGTTATTTTTTAACCATACCTTTTAATACGAACGCAACGTTTGCTGGACGCTCTGCTAGACGGCGCATGAAATAGCCATACCAGTCGTTTCCATAAGGCACATAAACACGCATTTTGTAACCTTCTTTTACTAGCTCAAGTTGACGCTCATTACGAATACCATATAACATCTGGAATTCAAATTGGTCTCTTGGAATATTGTGTTCTTCGGCAAGTTTTTTCGTATATTCAATAATCGCTTCGTCATGTGAAGCAATTGCAGTATAATTTCCATTTAATAAGTGCATTTTAATAATTTTTTTATAGTTATCATCTACATCTTTCTTATCCGGGAACGCTACCTCTTCAGGCTCTTTATAAGCTCCTTTTACAAGACGTAAATTAGGACTATAAGCATTTAATTCTTCCATATCTTTTTCTGTACGATATAAGTAAGCTTGAATAACAGTACCAATATTATCGTATTCAGATTTTAACTGTTTAAAGATATCAATTGTTTTTCCGCAGCGCGTATAGTCTTCCATATCAATTGTAATAAACACACCGTTTTCTTTTCCAGCTTCTAAAATACGGCGCATATTGTTCATTACGATTTCATCAGAAATATCTAATCCCATAGAAGTCATCTTTAAAGAAAGCTGCGAATTAAGACCTTCTCTTCCAATTGCACGAATCGCTTCAATCGATTCGCTAGCCATTTCATTTGCTTCCGCTTCGTTATCAACGAATTCACCTAAATAATCGATCGTTACACAAAGACCTTGCTTATTTAATGCTTTAATTGCTGCTGTCGCTAATTCAATCGTCTCCCCTGCGACGAAGCGACCCGCGCCAAAGCGTAAACCGTACTTTTTAGCCAGTTTTGTTAGCGCTTTATTTTTTGATAAAAAAAGAAACGAATTGCGCATTAATTGTTCCATGTAATTCACCCCTATGACTGTTCTTTATCTGTTTTTTACCCCTCTTCAAAATTATATCACTGTTTAAAATTATTTGATACAAATAATTATTTAGATAATTTATAAAATACTATAAAAATATTTAAAACCCCATATTCTCGCTTACAAATATGCCGGAAATATTTTTCGACATTTATAAAAAACGGGTTTACTAGGCAAAAAATAAGCATGTCGAAAATATTCGACATGCTTATAAAACCCTTTATATTCCATGTAAATTATATGAGGATATTAATGTAAAGAACAATATATGTTTCATATTCATCAATCATCGTGACTTTGAATATCTACTTAAAAAGGGATGCAATGACTAGCACTTACAATTAAATATACCCTTTTACAGTAAAACCAACTTTCTATGTAGATTAAGACTCATTTTATATTTTGCATATAGAGGATATTAATTAATATTTTGGCCCCATCATCATAAACTGATTGGCAAAACTGTCTACACTTCTTTTATATCTTTCTAAATCACCTTCTATATTTTGAAATTGATTAAGTACATACATTAATTTATCTTCAGTTTCACTTAATCTTCTTTCAATTTCGCTTGCAGTGTTCCCTTTCCAATTATGAGCTAATAATGTTTTGATAGAATATAGTTTGATTTTGTGATTTTCTAAATCTGATAAACACGCAGCTAATTGATTGGTTGCCCCTTGTACATCTAAAGAATGTTGAATAACATCATAGTTTTTCATGCTATTTCCTCCTATTTAGCCTTCATTATCCACCCGTTCAAATTCATTTGCCTTTTGATAAATAAAATCTGATGTAGAACGTAGAGATTCCACATAGTTTCTTTGGAATTGATTTACAGCATACGTGATTGTAGGGATTAAATTACCATCTACACTAGCCGGTGATTGCTGTAATACTTGTATAATCTTTGAGCTGGCTTCCACGATTTTTTCGTTAATATGATCTATTTCACGTTGTAAATCTGTTGTAATGGCTTGAATATCCTCAACTTTCAGGTGGATTTCTGTATTCTTAACTTGGCGAATAACGCCATGGGGTTCGGCTACTAACATCGGACTTCCATCAGAGTGGAACATTCCTTGAAATGTATCCATAGGGTGTTCTGACATAAGTAAAAGACCCAGTACACCATGAGAAGTTCCATTACTTTTTACAACATATTGTTTACCAATCGGATTTGCACCAAATTGTTCAAAATTCCCTACAGCATCTTTTTCATGTGTATAATCAACAGCCTTATGATCCATTACACCTTCATCTACACGTTTTTTGCTTCATCACTTAACAAGCGATAAATATTAGGTGCAGCATATGTTGTCGCATAAAAATCACTCATTTCATGATATATTTTAATGCAAGGAGATTCCAAATGAAAAAGAAATTGGTAATTATATTTGTCATAATTTGTATTATAACAGGAGGATATATTGCGATGAAATATGTAGAAAAGAAAAAACAGGAAGAGCAATTTTGGAAAAAACAAGAAGCACGAGTGGAAAAGTACATTCGTTATAATGTAAAAGATGTGAAATCTATTACATTTACAAAAAGAGAAATAACCCCTATGGGCATTCCACATATAAATGGATATATAAACCAAGATGATAAATTATGGTTTATAGCTAGTGTCAGTACTACAAAAGATTTTGAGGAACAGCTTACACGTTCTGGAGAACTGGGAAAACTTATAAAAGAACCTGAAAAATCTGTATCCGAAATAGAAAAAGAAGAAAAAAGATAGAGCATTAATTCAATCAGCATTCTTCCAAGAACATACGAAATAACTGATTAAACAATCAAAAAATGCACAACCTTTTCTCAATATTGTATTGAGAAAAGGTTGTGCATTTTATTGTTTTTATCCTTCATTTCTCTTCTCTTCATTCAGCCTTTTAATATCCGTAATTAACTGCACCATCTCTTCTTTCGCATCAGGATAAGTCTCATTCCAATGCTTCACTAAAACTGGCATCGTCTTAGCCATATAAGAATAAAGCGCCCATTTTTGCACCTGCTCTTTTCGCTCTTCGTTACTCTCTCCAAGTAATAGCTCCGTGTATTTCTCTAGTAATCCATCAAATTGCTCGTTAAACTTTTCACTCATCTTATTTCCTCCTATATGAAAAAAGCAGCGAAGATCGCTGCTTTTTCTTATAATTTTGATCGAACAGAGTTTAATTTCTTCTCCATTGTGCTTACTTTATCACGGCGATCATCAATACGAATTGTTGTTGCAACACGTTGTGCACCTTTCGTATATGGAACTTCATGCATTTGTTGAATTACTTCTAGAATGACAGGAAGATCTCCTTCAATAACCGTATTCATCGGTGTTAATTGATACTTCACGCGATCTGCATTTTTCTCTAGCACCTTTTGTACTTCTGCTACATATTCACTAACACTTGGATTACCTGTTCCTACTGGAATAATCGATACGTCAACAATTGCCATAGTAGTCTTCCTCCTATTAAATCGCTTCTTATATATCCATTATCTATTTTACCAAAATTTTTATCATTTTAATAATTTGTTATTCGTCTACTTTAAACTGCTCAACCAATCTTTCTAAGTCCTGCATATTCTCTGTCAAACTTTCCATTGTATGAGCCACTTTTTCTAAATGATTAACTTGTGACTCAGTCGCTGTATTAACCTCTTCAGAAACAGCTGCACTCTCTTGGCTTGTACTAGCAATTGTTTGCATAACTTCTGTAATTTCTTCTTGCTCATGACCTATATTTTGCACTTCTGCTACAATCTTTTCGACTGAAGTACTAATTGTGCTTACAACTGACATAATTGTACGGAATTCTGCCTCTGCCTCTGTCGTAACTTTATTTTGTACATCTGCAATATCTTTTAATTTACTTACAACTTCTACAACTCGTTTTACCTCTACTTGTACATCGCCAATCATCGTTGCGATTTCTCCTGTTGCCTCTTTCGATTGTTCCGCTAACTTTCGAACTTCTTCAGCAACAACAGCAAAGCCCTTACCTTGCTCACCTGCACGTGCTGCTTCAATCGAAGCATTTAAAGCTAGTAAATTCGTTTGATCCGAAATACCCTTTATAAGCTCTACAACATTTTGAATGGATCCAACTCTTTTCTCTAACTTACCGGATGCTTCTTCCGTATGAACAACGATAGAAGATGATTGTGCTCTTGTACGAACTAAATTCCGCATCGTATTTAATCCTTGCTTAGACGCTTCTTCCGCCTTGCCAGTCACTCCCTTTATTTCACCAACGGAACCATTCATTTCTTCCATCGATTGCGCCATATTTTCAAGTTGCGCTGAAACCTTATCTACACTATTAGCAAGAGTAGATGCGCCTCCGCTCACATCATCCATTGCACCTGAAACTTCTCTACTAGCCGCTACCGTTTCATTCGTTAAATAATACAGATTGTGAGTTGATTGCTGTACTGTCGATACACTATTTTTAATTTCACTTACCATTTCATTCATTTGCTCAACCATATGATTAAAGTGATTCGTAAGCGTACCAACCTCATCTTTACTTGTCACCTTCATTTGGAGTGTTAAATCACCTTCCGCTACTTTTTGAACGTGATTTGTTAATAGTTGTAATGGTCTTGCTAATCTTCTTGAGAATATATATGACGCAACTATTCCAATTAATAAACTTATACACGCCATTAAAATAACCGTATTTCTTGTTTCTACAAGTAAATTATCAATTTCCTCTTTCGGATATACAATCCCTACCTTCCAGTTCATCTTATTAAAGGTTTGACTATACGCAACTACATCTTTCTTATCTAGTGTCGTTACTGCAAATCTCGTTTCACCTTTATTTAAACTTTTCACAAGTGGTTCTTTCGAAACATCTTTCCCAACTTTCCCCGGATATACAAGGGCAATATGTTTATCATTTACGATAAACATTTCCCCGCCATTGTTATATTGAATATTATGGAGTAGTTTTTGAAGTGTCCCTAGCGATACGTCCATTGCCATAACTCCTAATACTGAGCCATCTTGACCAACAATAGCCTTTGAAACTCCGATACTTAGCTTGCCTGTCGCAACTTCATAATGTGTTTGTCCCCAAATAATAGAATTCGTATCTGCTTCTGCTGCTTTATACCAAGGGCGACTCGTCGGATCATATCCTTCTGGAATCGTCCCACCATCTGCAATATTTGCACTTAATGTCTTTTTATCTTTCGTCCCAATATATACGTCTAAAATATCGGGGTGGGATTTTTTAAAATAGGAAAACTCCTTTAATATAGAACTTTCTTCTTCTGGCGTAACTCCATCTTGTAACATATTTTGAATGCTATAATGGCTCCCATAATACCCCATGCCCTCTTCAATTTGCTGCATAAATGCATTTAATTGCTCTGTCACAAGATCCATCGTATTTTTAGAATACTGGTCTAAGGAGTGCGTTTCTTTTTCTTTTTGTAATTGATACACAGCTGTACCTAATATTACAAACATCATAGAAATAAGCACCGAAAACACTACTGCAATTTTTAAACTTCTCAACATCTTCCCTCAAGCATCTCCTTCTCGATGAATTATAACTCTATTAATTACTATATTAAGTATAATAGATAAATATAAAAGCTCAATCTATATAGTATAAAAAATTAAAATTTATTCTCATTTCAATCAACTTAGTTATTATCTCAACACTTGTGCAAAAACAAATAGTTCATTATCCTTAACATATAATCTCATTCGTTCGGAGGGAACTATGCTACAAAAATTCGGTTTCTCACAATATGAAAGCCAGGCCTATGAAGTTGTCGTATCAAGCAACGAACCATTAGATGCAACAACTATCGTTAAACATTCAGGTGTTCCAAAAGCAAAAATATATGAAGTGTTAGCACGCCTCATTGATAAGGGGATGGTAATGGATTCTGTTTCAGAAAAGAAAAAGTTGTATACAGCATTACCACTCAAGCTAGCAATTGAAAAATTAACGACAGAATTCCAATCTAATATTAAAGAACTTGAAAATAATATTTCTAAAAAGTCATTTACAGATGACCGCGTTTGGAGCTTAAAAATGCAGTCTTCTATTAAAGTACAAAGTAGGCAACTTATAGAAGATGCAAAAGAATCTATACGCATATCCGCATGGAACGATACCCTTTTAGAATATCTTCCTTTACTAGAACAAAAAACAAAACAAGGTGTCCAAATCGAGTCCCTCATAGTTGGAAAAGTAGAAACAGACTTAGAAAACATGCATTTTCTAATCCCAACTGAAGAACCTAACGCATTAGAGCGCTACTTACTACTCATCGTTGACGATCGTGAAATTTTATTTGCTGGTGTAGAGCAAGAATCATGGCAAGCGATGAAAACAATGTCACAACCTTTCGTGAAGTTCTTTACGGAGTTCTTCTATCATGATGTTGCACTTGCAAAGATTACCCTGAAACACCATGATCTCTTTATGGAAGATGAGGAAATTAAGAGCTTGTTGATGAAGTTGAGATACTAAAAAAAACGCCTCTATTTCAAGGCGTTTTTTTCTACATTTCTTTTCTATTTTTCATTCTTAACACATAAGCACCAGCAATAATAAAACTAATTCCTAAAACGAATAACGACGTAAATTCATTACCGACGCCACCAGTAGCTGGTAAACGAACTTCATTATGAGTATTAGGTTGTTTTACCGGCTTCACATCAGTGGAAGGTTTCACTTCTCCACTCGGTGTTGGCTTATTTGGCTTAGAAGGAAGTGATGCCTTTTCTTCTTTCTTATTTTTCACAATATGTTTAATAATTTCTCCATTCTCTTTTATTTCAAATGCGAATGTCTCTTCATTTATTACATATCCATTCGGTGCTAATGTTTCTTTATACGTGTACTTTCCGTATGCTAGTTTGAATTTCGCTACACCTTGCTCATTTGTTTTTCCTTTTACTACTTCTTTTCCTTGTTCGTTATAAATTGTAAACTCTGCATTTGGCAGTTTCGTATTTCCATCCGCTACATCTACTTTCGTTATTTCTAATTCACCTTTTAGATTTTCATTTTTCAACTCTAATACAGCTGTTTCACCAGTTTTCACTTCAATTTTTTTAACACTTTCGTCTAACACATATCCAGCTGGCGCTTGAATTTCTTTGACGCTATATATACCGATTGGAAGATTACCTAGCTCCGCAACCCCCTTATCATTTGTCGTAACATTTTGTTTAAAGTTTTCATTAGAGACTTCAAACACAGCTCCTTTTAATAATTCCTTTTTTTCTCCTAATTTCATAATCTTTAAAGAGCCTACTGATTCCCAATTTACAGCTAAATCTGTACTGATTTTCTCACTATTTCTTTGTAACAATACCGTTGTATTTTGAACTTTTCCCGAGCCTTTAAAAGCTATTGCTTGTAAATTTGTTAAAGTAGACTTCACTTTCATTTTAAAATTTCCACTACTCGTATCTTTCGGGATTAATATTTTAAATTTTTCGTTAATTTGTAATGTACTTTTCTCTTCTCCATTTTCATTTACAATTCGAAGTCCTTTAGGAGCATTTTCAGGAAGAATTGTATAAGAGCCAGAAACCGCATTTGTTTGCACTGCATAAAACCCTGTTTCTAAATAGTCACCTTTTTGTGTAGCAGTTTGTGGATCTACAGGATTAACTTCAAAAAACACATCTTGTGATCCAGTTGTATTTTTTGAAGCTTCTACTAACTTCTTCATAAGATTATGTACTCGTTCATTTTTTGCAACTAAATCTTCTTCCGTTAATTCATTTGCTGCAATCCATACTGCTAATTGTGTCGCATAATGCGCTTCTTCTACTGTCGCTACACCTAATTCAGATGGGCTTTTTTGAGGATATCCATTTAATAAAACACGATATACAGCATCAGATGTTTTTCCCATTTCAGGCAAATCATCCCCATTGGGAGAACGTAAATCAGGCGTTAAACAATACGCAATACTACCCGAAGCCGTTTTAATTATCTCTGTCTTTATTTCACGCTGTTTCGAATTACTATAGCTCCAATCCATTTTATATGTTTCTCTGTTCATTACTTCTGCCTTCACTTGTGGCATTGCAATTCCTAATAAAATAATAAGAGCACTTAAAAAACTAAACCATTTTCCTAACATCTTTCGTTTCATTCTCTCCACCACCATATATAAATTTCTACATGAAGCAATCTTACTGTTTCATTGTACTTATAGTAAAAAAAAGAGAATAGGTGGTTTTTTTGTAGTATCTTGTCGAATTGTTGAGAAATTTAAACGGATAAACTGCGAATTTTGAATTTCTCATTCTCATTCTCATTTGACTATTGATAAATAAAGATAATTTGCGCTCAGCCCTTCAAACATAATAAAAAGGCACTTTCAAAAGTACCTTTCAAATTTGCTAAAATTAAATTTCTTTATATCTGTATATAATTATTTTCAAAATAACTACTATTACTTATTCTTCTCCTTTATCTCCATCAACAGTTCAATAATTTTCTCATTTTGCTCCACTTGTTTCTCTGAATTTTGATAGATGAAACGAACCCATCTAAATATAAAAATTACAAGAAAGAATGGTATGATCGTAAATAGAAAACCAATTATTGAAAAATTTGAATACATGTACTATCACCTCGCTATATACACCCTTCTCTCCGCCCCTGCTAAACCCTTCAATTTTTTACAAAACAAAAAAGAACCTATCAAACGATAGATTCTTCTTTCGCGAACTGAGTAGAGCGTCCTCTCGTAATAGAGAAAATCGCACAAAGCAGTGCCAATATAATGAAAACGCCGCCTACCCAAGCGTTATATATAACAGATGATTTCTCAATAACAACTCCGCCCACTGTTGAGCCAAGTGCAATTCCTAAATGAAGTGCAGAGTTATTTAAACTTTGCTGAATACCAGCTGATTCTGGCGCAATTTCAATCAAATAGTTTTGCTGTGCTGGCGAAATTGCCCAGCTCAGCATACTCCAAAGTCCCATCATAATAATGAACAGCGGGAATGAGAATGTCATCATCGGCAACATAAAGATTGCACATGCAAATACGATAATGATGGAAATAATACTTTTCTTCGATCCCCATTTATCAGCAAGCCAGCCGCCAAGGCCACCTCCAAGTACCGCTGCAATTCCGAAAATGAAGTAAAATACACTAATCCAGTTCGCTTCCACATGCATCACATCTTTTAAAAATGGTGTTAAGTATGCATACAGTGTTAAATGACCTGTTAAAAATAAAAATGATGTTAACTGTGCACTTACAATTTTTTTATCCTTTAACGTAGCAATTTGTTCTCTTATTGATAATACCGATGTTGGTGGTACTTTCGTTAAGAATAATGAAATACAAGCAATCGCCATAACCGTTAATATTGAAATTAACACAAATGGCGCACGCCATCCATATGCATTTCCGAGTACAAGGCCAAGTGGTACCCCAAGTACGAGCGATCCACTAATCCCCATAAAAATGATTCCAATTGCACGCGCACGAAAATGTGGCTCTACTACACTAGAAGCAAGTGTTACTGACAGTGCAATAATAAGCGATCCACTCGCTGCACAAATTACCCTTGAGAACATTAACATCCCGTAATTCACACTAAATGCCGAAACGATATTTCCAATTAAGAAAATTGATAATGCCACAACATACAATTTCTTTCTTTCAAACTTGCCGGTTAATGCTAATAAAACCGGACCTGACAAAGCAAATACTACTGAAAATATTGTTATAAGCTGACCAGCTGCACTAATAGATACTCCTAAATCATTGGCAACTAAATCGAGCGTTCCTCCTATAATTAGCTCAACCGTTCCGACTACGAAAGCCGCAATAGCTAGAATATACACACGAAAATTCAAGTCTTTCCCCACGCTTTCTATTTTGGTTACTACGACTATAGTAACCAAAATAGAAACTGTAAGCAAGTACAACTTTTTTACAGTAAAAAAGGGTAGGCGTATTATACGCCTACCCTTCAATCATTACACTTCAGTTTTGTTCCTCTTATTTAAATACCAATACACTGGAAGTCCAGTAAATACCATTCCAATCGATAAGAAACAACTTACCGGATCGTTAATAATCGCACTTCCAAGTACAAACAATGACCCTAAAATCGCAACGATTGGTACAATCGGGAATAACGGTACACTATATGCACGCTCTTTATCCTTGTTACGTCTTCTTAAAATGAAGACACCAATAAACGTCATTACGTAGAAAATATAAATAATGAATACGGAAATCTCAGATAGCTTATTCGGATCACTAATAAGCATTAAAATAATTCCTAATATGATTTCAACAGTAATCGCATTCGCTGGGGTTTTAAATCTTGGGCTTTCCTTTGCAATAAACTTAGAAAACGGAAGGTGTCCACGCTCTGCCATCGACATCGGAATACGTGGGAATGTTAAGATCTTTCCATTTAAACAGCCGAAAATAGAAATGATAATACCGATACTAATAATTTTCCCGCCATATTCTCCAAGTAACATGCCCGCAGCTGTCGCTGTTGCATTTTCTCCAAGATCTACAATTTTCGCTGCTGGTAATACATTTAATAACGCTAAGTTAATTAATACGTAAGCAGCTGTTACAATTAAAATCCCAACTGTCATTGCCTTCGGTAATAATTTTGTTGGGTTCTTCATTTCTCCGCCAATAGAAGCGAGTAAAATCCAACCATCATAAGCAAATAAAGTTGCCAAAATTGCCATCCCGATACTTTGATTTTCTGATATCGGTACAACTACGTTGAGGATATCACTATTCCCTTTCCAAAACCCTAACACAACAATTAATATAATTGGAATCATCTTCCCAACTGTCGTAACGGTTTGAACGATGCCTCCATATTTTGTTCCCATACTATTTATAACGCCTAGGAACACAACTGTTCCAATTGCAATTGGTAAATTCCAGACTTTATCTAAATAGAAAAAATTAATCATTAAAGAACTAAAGTACAAACCTAACGTTCCAATAATAGCTGGACCATATACAATCGTTTGCATCCAGCCAGATAGATACCCCCAAAAGCTTCCGTAAATCTCCTCTAAATACGTATACAACCCACCATTTTTCGGAATCTGCGCTCCAATTTCGGCTACTGTTAAACCACTTGCTAACGTCAACAGACCACCAATTATCCAAGCCCAAATAGCCATATTAGAACTCCCTGAGTAATCTAATACACTCCCTGGTTTCATAAACACACCAGACCCAATAATAGTTCCTACTACGATAGAAAGTGCCACTGTTAAACCAATTTTGTTTTTCTCATCATGATGCATGCTGCATATCCTCCTTCCAATTCTAGTGTGATGCAAAAATGAAATAAAAAAACACTCCTCCCTAAAAAGGGACGAGTGTTGTATTCGTGGTTCCACCCTTGTTTCAATTCGCAAAGTGACACACTTCACCAATTTCTCAAGTCTAAATAACGGTTTTTGCCGGCAAGCAATTACTAGATATTCGTTCACTGCTGCAGTTCAGAGGGGGTAATCGATTTTCCCGTATTAGGAAGCTCACAGCCAAAGGCTTCCCTCTCTGAGAATCGTAAAAAATTGATCATGTCCTCATCATCACTTCTTGATGTCGAATTTTGTAGTTATTTCCCATTATATTGAATTGTTAGAAAAAATCAATATATTTTTTATATAACATAAGAAATATTTCTCTTCTTATATTATAACAGAAGCTACTTTATTTCTCTAATCTCCTCTTCCACGAACGCCATAAGATCGTAAATGAAATCATATCGATAATTCGACAAAAACGACAACGATATCACTCTAAATACTAAAAGGAGGCTGTCCCAAAGACAGCCTCCTCGCATACGTACCTTTCGGTTGCCCACACGAAAGATACGACATAGTTCAATTATTTATCTTCTTTTTTCATAAAAAATTTATGGTGCGGTAAATTAACATTCAATTCCTCTAATTGTTTCTTTTCATTTTCTAAAATTGCTTTCGCTTTTTCTTTTGTTGCCTCATCTAATCCAGTAAAGATATCTTCATGCTTCTCTTTCTCTGGAAGTTTTACACCTAGCTTTGTTAATTCTTCTTTTGCTTGCTCATGTGTTAATTTCCCTGATTTTTCTTGTTCAAAAATAGACTTTGCTTTTTCTTTCGCCTGATCATCTAAGTCAGCAAGCATATCTTTACGCTTACCTTTCTCCGGGAATTTCACACCTAGCTTCGTTAATTCCTCTTGCGCTTGTTCACGTGTTAATTTTCCAGACTTCTCTTGTTCTAAAATTGACTTCGCTTTTTCTTTCGTCTGATCATCTAATCCCGCAAACATATCACCATGCTTACCCTTCTCTGGCAATTTCACGCCTAACTTTGTTAATTCCTCTTGCGCTTGTTCACGTGTTAATTTTCCGGACTTTTCTTGTTCTAAAATCGACTTCGCTTTTTCTTTCGTCGCTTCATCTAGGTTCGCGAACATTTCCTTATGCTTACCCTTCTCTGGCAATTTCACACCTAGTTTTGTTAATTCCTCTTTTGCTTGCTCACGTGTTAATTCCCCAGATTTCTCTTGCTCTAAAATCGACTTCGCTTTTTCTTTCGCCTGATCATCTAATCCCGCAAACATATCTTTACGTTTTTCTTTCTCTGGAAGCTTTACACCTAGCTCCTCTAACTGTTTCTTTGTATCATCCATAATCGTTTTTACTTTTTGTTTTGTAGCGTCATCTAAATCCTTCTTCGCCGTTTTTGTAGGTTGCTCAGCCGCCGGAGTATTCGTTGCCGCAAATGCTGGTATACCCACTCCTCCTATAATTCCAAATGATAAAGCACCTGCAATTGCTAAATACCCAACTGTTTTCTTCTTCATAGGAAATTTCCTCCTTCATATTTCTAAAGCATGTACACTTTCGTATACAATGCCAATAGTAATGTTGGTTTCTTAAAATTTCCTTAACGATGTAAATAAAAAACACCGCTCATCATGAGCGGTGTTTTTCTATGCATTTTGTAATTGTACTTCTTCACGTTCCATTACTTTTCTTAGCACAATTGTTTGTGTCATTGTAAATAAATTACCTGTAATCCAATACAGCACAAGTCCTGATGGCGCCGCAAATCCCATAAATAGAATCATTGCAGGCATCATAATTTGCTGTATTTTTAGCATCTGTACTTGCTCTCCAGGCGTTACATTTGATTGGAACACCTTCATTTGAATAAATGTTGTTAACGCTGCGATAATCGGTAATATATGATATGGATCTGCATGTCCTAGGTTCACCCATAAAAATGAGGATGTACGAATCTCTTCAGTTCGGCTAATCGCATAATACAAAGCAGAGAAAATCGGCATTTGTATAAAGATTGGCCAGCACCCAGCTAACGGATTCCAACCGCCTGATTTCATTAGTTCTGACATTTCTTTTTGATACTGTTTTTGTTTTTCAAGATCTTTACTCACATCACCGTGTTTCTTTTTCAGCTTCTGTAATTCAGGTTGCATCTTTTTCATTTTCATTTGACTGCGATATTGCGAAACAGCTAATGGAATCATCGCTGAACGAACAACTAGCGTAATAACAATGATAGCAATCCCGAAACTTCCACCAGGTATATGATGAGCAACAAATTGAATCATAAACGAGATTGGATATACGAAATAATGGTTCCAAATTCCCGTACTATGTGAATCGATTGTGCCTGCATTACTGCAGCCAGATAAAACAAAAACAAGTAATAATGATAAACTAATGAGCGCAGCTCGGTATGATTTTAACATGTTCATTCCTCCAATGTTTCGTAATTAATTAGCGAAACATTGGTGTATACGGACCTACCTCGTCACTCTCTCCGCTCGATTCTTGTCTACGGACAGAACGAATCATTCCATATTTATAAAAAATAGAGAAAAGCGGTACATTTCCTATACCCTCTTCACACGTATCAACTAGTTTAAAAGCTCTCTGTCTACCGCTCGATGCTTGCTGACGTACAAAGCGAGAAACGTTAGCAAGAAAAAAGACTTCTAATACACAAAGCGCTGTCGTTACAAACGATATATATAGAATTGCATCCTGCAATAAAAATTCCATCGCTTCACATCCTTAATAAAGTCATTTTAGCATATTCAGCAAACATTCTCTATTTCCTTTTGTTCTCAAAAGTTTTTTTGCATATTTTCTCAAAAAATTATGCTAGAAAACCAATGTATTCGCTTTCTTTAGTATATTCACACGTATCTTTGAATAGGTTTAATTTGTTAGAAATTTATAAAATTTTTGCATTATAATAAAACTATTGCCAGTTTTTGAAAAAAGCTTTATTCTCTTCTTGTAATCAAAAATGAATATGGAGATGAAACATACTATGGGTCAACTAGGAGACGCCGATTACGTTCCCGACACCGCCTTTTTATCCTTCCCAGCAGCTAAAACATTTCATTTAGAATTTATCATACAGTTAGTTGTTATTTTTATAGCTTCTATTTTGTATGCAATTTCTATGAATATGTTTTTTATCCCGCATAATATGATTAGCGGTGGATTCGCTGGTGTAGGGATGATTATCGGTTATTTAATGCACTACAATATCGGAGCACTTATCTTTTTACTAAACATTCCGCTTCTTATTTTAAGTCACTTTTACTTAGGTAAGAAGACAACCTTTTTAACGGCATACTTTGTAGCTGTATCATCTTTAGCGATGAACATTATCCCAGTACACCAAGTTTCAGACGATATTTTACTGTCTTCTGTATTCGGTGGTGTCATCTGCGGTGCTGCCTCAGGAATCATATTCCGATTTGCTTCTTCAACAGGTGGTTTTGATGTTGTTGGATTGATTGTAGCGAAACATCGCGATGTTTCAATTGGAGCAATCATCTTTGGATTCAACTTAATCTTACTTGTTGCAGCAGGATTTATTTTCGGATGGGATATTACACTTTATACGTTAATTAGTCGGTTTGTAGTCAGCAAAGTAATTGATGCCGTGCATACAAAACATATTAAATTAACGATAATGACAATTACAGAAAAAGGTGAGGAAATAAAAAGCTCACTACTACATCACGGCATACGCGGGGTGACAATGGTAGATGCTGTCGGCGGCTATACAAACCATAAGAAAAAAATGATTTACACTGTCGTAACTCGCTACGAGTTGGGCGAAATGAAACGTATTATCCGCCAAGTGGATAATAAAGCATTTATGAACATTACTGAAACAGTTGAAATTGTCGGCCGTTTCAAACGTATATAAAAAAGGTTAATACATTAAAGGGCATAACATATTAGTCATATATAATATGTTATGCCCTTTGTTATTCAACTAACGCACCCTTTAGCATAATAAAACCACGAAGTTTATTACTACAAATCCGAGGATAGCATTCCATATACAAAACTATCTGTCCACTCATTTTTATTCCAAAAATCTTGTATGAAATGGGCTTCCTTTCTCATGCCTATTCGTTCACACAATTTTTTTGAAGCTGTATTACGTGCATCAAGATTAGCTTGTATACGATGTACATTAAATTCATTAAATAATTTAAATACCAAACTACTTACTGCTTCTGTTGCCAAACCTCTCCCAGCTACTTCATTTGAAAAACTATAACCAATCTCAACAGTATCTTTCATATTTGTGTACCATACGGATAAATCACCAACTACTTTAGTCTTGTATATAACTGCCAAACTTAATATTGATTCTTCAGTAAGTACATTGTTTGCTAGCTTCTTATTAAATCTTTTCTGCATGTCTTCATGAGTCCACTTATTATGTAATAGGAACTTACATGTATCATCATTATTATAAATAGCAAATACATCCTGTAAATCAGTACTCTTAAAAGGTCTAATTATTAATCTTTCTGTTGTGATCTCCAAGTTAGCTCTCCTCCCTTACATTCATGCTACAAAATATTTTTTATAGTATTTAAGCCTCCTTCTTAGATCTCACCTTGATTACATATTTCATCATAATAAATTAAAATCCTTCTTCCACTAAACTGCATTGTTAGTGGTATTTCCTTGCGATTTTTATTTTTTACACTTATTACAAAATCAGATAATTCTATTATTGTGGCCCTAAATGTGTTATAATGAAAGCAGACTCACAAAAAAAGAGTATATAGACTTGGAAGTTTCTCTTATTTTTACAAGCAAAAAGAAACGAGCAGTCAGGTATATTTCAGACACCATACACGTAACGGTTTAAAAAACCGATCATCTTAGTTATTCTTCCATGATCTTTTTATAAAAAGATACGTACAACTAAAATTCACTTCAATATACTATACCTACCTTTTTGACTTCCAAATCATCTTATTACATAAGGAGATGAACCTATGAATCAATATATAAGATATACAATAGCTGTCCTGTTTGCTATTATCGGCGGAACAATCTGCTTCTGGACAAACACTCAGCTTGGAGAGAATATCATTTTTAATGGAATCGAAACCCTTGTAAGCGCTTCAATTTTAGGTGGATACATTTACTTCCTCTTCAATCCAGAAGAAAATGCTCAAAAAACAATGTTATTAACAATGATCGGAATCGTTGGCGGATGTATTTCCTACTCAATGACAAACTATACATTACCACTTCAATTAAGCTCAGCTTTCTTCCACGGTCTTTGGACTTGGTTCATTGCATTCTGCCTAGCAGATGTATTCAACCTACTACAAGATCACGAAGAAGAAAATGGTCAACAAATTGAAAGCAACTCTTAAGCTGGAAGATATTCTTCCAGCTTTTTTGTTTGTTATCCTTCCCTGTTCATACCCATCATCAAAATAAAAAGAAGTTACCCCCACGGCAACTTCTTTTCCACATACCCCATCCGGTACTTACCGGAATATATCAACGATTTTTCAAATATATCGATCGTTTCTCCACTTATATCGGCGATTTTTTCATTATATCGACTTACCGACATCCTTCGACACTCAAGGCGTACAACATACCCTATCCCCCAAGTAATTTACTGCCGAACTCTACGATTAAAAAGATAACTAATAGGATCGCGAGTATCTTTAATGCTACATATGCTACTTTAAAAACAGCATAAATGAGCAAGACTATTAAAATAATCGTTAAAATTTCCATCTAGAATTCCTCCAAGCTTTGCTCTTCTTACCTCATTTTACTCGCCCCAAGCTTTTTACGGAACGGCAGAAGATTACATATAGAAAAGAGGATACCTCACCCATCGTAAGATACCCTCTCCTTCAGCCGCTCAAACCATTCTCTCTCCAGTTGTAAATATCCCAATTCACTCTTCTCAGCGGTCTTCAACTCTTTATCTGCTTTCTTCATATAAATATGGAATGCTTCTATGTCTTGCTCTAAATATTTGATAATTCCTTGTGCGCGGTAATACCCATGTAAGTCTAGCCTTGTAATGGCCTTTGCATGATTCTTCGCTTCTTGCAGAGAAAGACCTTCCTTTTGATACAGTACTCTATATAAAAGATACCAACTATGAAAACTACCAACAAAATATTTATTCTCTTTTGTCACAGGTAACTGCACAATTTTCTCTAAATACACTATCGCCTTTTCCATTCCTTCTTGATCAGCTCGGGCATAAAAGACGAGCATAAGTCCACTCATTATCTCGCTTATACTTTTATCCTCTTTTAATTTTTCCTCACTAAGTTCTATTAATCTCTCATCCCAATCTTCTGGTCTTTTGTAACTAAATAACTCACTCGATACTTGAATCGTGTATAAATGCTCTCTAGCCTTTTCATCATCTTTAATTAAAATGAGAAATTGCATGCCATCGCTTAGTAGCGTTCCCTTTATTGGAATTGCTGTGACGACAAAGATTGCGAGATGTAACACAGAAAAGTATAAAAGCATGTGGTAATAACTCACCATATATATGTAACCTGATACAATGCAAAATACGAAACTCGTTAATGGTCCGCTTAAAGTCATCCAGGCCCATTTTTTTGAGAGGTTCGGTGTGTATGTGGAAGGCGGTACTAACATTGCGACGCCACCAACATACATCCATATTTTATTTTCTCGAATTCGTATTTTTCCCTTTTCTTTTTGAACAGTAATAGGCCCTACTGTCATAAACTTAAATTTCAAACCACCCATCAAACCGAATATTACATGCCCTAATTCATGAATAGCTAACACAAGCAATGCAATCCCGAAAAAGGCCCATATTTCTATAATTTGCTGTACTTTTTCTATTCGAATGAATCCGTATAAAGCGGAGCAAACGAAGGCAACGAACATTGAAAAAGCAGGTCTTTTTAAAATGTCCACCGTTTTTCTCCCCTTAATAAATCATTTTTCTATGCATTTCGTACATATATGTTCCAACATGTAAAACCCAAACAAATGAAATCATAATGACCATAAAGAAGTCTTTTCCATCTAAAATTGCATACGCAATCGCCACCAACCACGCACAAGCAAGTGTCATATTTGTATATTGATATGCCTTATATCCCGCTTCATGAACAATTTGCTTTTGCCCTTCATCTGCATTCTTTGCCCACATTTCCATTGACTGAGAATACGTAACACTCTGTTCTGGATATAGAGCGTTATACCTTTTCCTCATTACAGATCCTAACCAAGTTATAGCAATGAAGCACACTGTAGATACCACAATACTTACACTAACAAAGAGCAAGTTCCCCTCACTTGTATACGTTCTATAAAAAGCGATAACTGAGCAAACAAACCATGATGGAATAACAATTTCCATTACTCTAAAATAAATAAGCGCTATCCCTAATCTTCGTCCCTTAACATTTTCTTCTTCATCTTTCGTTTGTGCGAGCGCTCTTGTACGCTTCCAAATATAATATATAATCGCTACGCCAAATACACTCACCATCACGACGCTAATAACAGGAGATATTTTGCTAGTACCCGCTGTTGCAATATCCCCTACTACATACCCTATAAACCCACCAAAAATTGCTCCTACTAACAATTTCAATATAGCCGTCATTTTCCCATTTCCCTTACTCCCCATCTCCATCTTCCCCCTCCACTAACATAAATATCTCCTCCACCGGCGCTCCAAAAATTTGTGCGATTTTTAGCGATAACACAATAGATGGCGCATAATCCCCACGTTCAATTAAACTAATGGTTTGCCGTGATGAGCCAATCGCTTTACCTAACTCACCTTGTGATAAACGATGCTTTGCTCGAAATTCCCTCACTCGATTTTGAAGCTTCATGTCTTCCCTCTTTTTCATTTATTTAATTAAAATTGTAAATAATATCCTGTTAAATGTCAATTATCATTGTCATTTTGACGTAGATACATGTCAAAAATACATATATATTATACTAGATATAACGTATATAATAATTTTTAAGAACTACATAATTGAGGTGTCTCATGGATAAAAGAATGGTCTTTCCTTACGCTCTTATTAAACTTTCAGCGGCCTGTTCTCTCTTTTTTTCTTTTTTATTATTTTTCTTTATAGGAAGTGATATGAACTTCTTTAAAACTTCCGCATACTTAACTGGATTTTTATATAATTTTTGGTTTTACCTTCTTTTCTTCTACGCGATTTTATGCTCGCTTGTAATTGACAAATTAAGTTCAAAACATAATAGCACGCCAAGAAAAGTTTTGCTTTATATTCTATCTGGTTACTTATTCTTTCTTCCATTGCATATATACAATGGGGGAGATATTATCCTAACTCTCATAATAGGATCTGTAGGAGCAATTTGTTCACTTTTCTTTTATTTATGTACATGTATAGCAAATAAATCAAAATGGTTTCGATATGCGACCGCTATTATCATTCCTATTTTATTCATCGTAATATGCTCTATTGATTTTACAAAAAAAGAAAACTGGGTTGAGCATAGTACAAAAAATGCATTCGAAGCGGAATTCTCGTTTTTTAACGGCACACATAAAATACCCGTTTATGTAAAAAAGGGAGAAACACTTGAAGTTAACGTAAACTTCCTTATTACTGAAAATAGCGCCTATCAAGGTTATAGCACTTACTTTTCTAGTGAATTTAATAAATATGAACCGCTTTCCGAACTAAACGACGATACGTATGAACTTTCCCCTAGTAAAACGGGAACATATTATATAGTAGTGACCGGTTACGGTATCGAAGGAAAAATAAAAACAAACTGGAAAATAAAAAAGGCAGTGCCCTAAAGCACTGCCTTTTCTAAAATCTGACATAGAATGGATTCCATATTAACTTGCGTTTTGTAAAAATACTCGTTTTAGTTGCTTGCGGAAACGAACACTTAACGTAATTGCTACAATGACAATAGCTCCGAAAATGATTTTGCCGATATGATCTTCCAATAATCCGAAAATATCATGTAAGTTACCACCTAACCAGTAGCCACCGATTAAGAAGAATGATACCCAGAATAAAGCACCTGAATAAATTGTAATCGCAAAACGGCGAAACGGTAAGTTAATGATACCTGCAAAGTATCCTGTAAAATGACGTACTCCAGGAATGAAGAAACCGATAAAGATAAGGAAATATCCGTATTTATCAAACCACATTCTCGTTAAATCAATTTTTCTTTGTGTTAAAAATACATACTTCCCATACTTTTGAACAAAAGGCATGCCAAGCTTATTCCCTAAAAAGTATTGAATCGTCATTCCTACACTTGTCCCAATAAAGGATAGGATAATTAAAATAGGTAAGCTTAGATCACCCTTCTGTGCTAAAAATCCCGCATATGCTAATGTTGGCTCTCCCGGAAACGGCAGTGCAATATATTCTAACAGCAAGCCTACAAGCACTACATAATACCCGTATTGCTGAAATAATTCATGAACCCATTCCATGTCATCTCTCCTTTCAATCACGTACAACTTCTTACTATATATTGTATAAAAAAATTGTCGAAATAACTATCGCAATAGCTTACATTTTTATTACATTTTTGTAAGGCTCACACTAACGTTTTCTATTCTTTATTTAATTATATAAATTATCGCTTTAAAACGAGATGACACCTATCTATTACACTGGATAGGGACATTAATACACAAAACTTATCCAGTTTTTAACACTCGGAAATCGCCTCATTTTGTTCTCTATAAAAAACCATAACAAACTCATACTAACTTCATATTAGCTTCATATACGTATTGTAAGATTATATCGGAATTTGTTGAATACTTTTACTACTATATTACCTAAACATTAAATTGAATAAATATAAATCGCTTTCTGAAAATGAAAAAAGGGAGAATAGGAATGGAAGCTTATAAAATGCACGATTTTATTAATACCAATATTGAATCTCATCCAAATGAAACGATTTTTAACTTACACATATATGAAACAAATGAATTTGACGTAAGTTTAACAAAATCTACAACGCTATCCTTTATCATTTCTAAAAAGAATATTAAGATTGTCACGAAAAAATGGATTAATTCTAATCACGAAAGCATGATTGGAAAAAGTTATATCATTCCAACTAAAGCCTTTCATTATTTCTTACCTATCATTTCTGAAACAGAAGATGAAATGAACATTCAAGTACAGAGCTTTGGGCTATACGGTGAGCTTCTACTAAATGAAAGATTACTTATTGATAAAAATAACAAATATAATGCAAAAATCGCCAATTTTTTTGAATCACTAAATGAAAACGTACATCAAGCATTACGCGGATTACAAATTCGTTGTATATAACACTACTAACATAGTAAAAGGAGAATATAATGAAAAAATTACTAGTAACTATAATGTTATCGTTAGGTTTTTTAACTGTTCCATATATGTCTGCAGAAGCAGCTTCAACTAACGAACAGCTTATCGTTGACACGAAATTAAATAAAATGGATTTCTATCAAAATGGAAAGTTTATAAAAAGCTTCTCTGTCGCTACTGGCAAAGTTGCAACGCCTACACCGAAAGGTACTTTTCAAGTGGTAAACAAAATTAAAAACCGTCCTTATTATAAAGGACATATTAAAGGCGGCGATCCACGTAATCCACTCGGTGATCGTTGGCTCGGATTAAATATGGCAGGAACATACGGAACAACGTATGCAATTCACGGCACTAACAATAATCAAGCGATTGGTAAAGCTACAACACTTGGCTGTATTCGCATGTATAACAATGATATACATTGGTTATTTGAACGTATCCACGATCGTGCCACTGTCACTGTAAAATAACATATGAACCAGATTTACATGTAGCCAAGAATTTTATATCTTGGCTTATTTTATTTATTCATTTACAGTAGCGAAACAACTATACTTGCATATATAATAAAAGTAGCCCGCACTAAATAGCATCGAAACATCGATACACATGGATATTAAAATTAAACAGTTATAATATTTTATAACTGTTACATTGCACACTATAATAGAACTACTGTGATTCTGAAATATTCAGTTCCAATAAACAATTCCCCTTGCTACTTTTATGATTACTTTATAGCAGGGGCTTATTATATATATAACCTGAGTCATCCAAAAATGAAGAATTCGAATATTGCAGTAAAAAGCGTTATTTAGGAGGTGTTACTATGACGCATATACTGGTGATTGAAGACAACCCAGATATACAAGAACTTATTCGTGAATTTTTAACTGCCCAAAATTTTACCGTTGATGTGGTTGGCGCTGGAACGGAAGGAATTCTTCTTTTCCAAAAAAATTCATACGACCTTGTCCTCCTTGATGTAATGTTACCAGATATAGATGGTTATAGTATTTGTAAAATTATGCGAGGACAGTCTGATGTACCAATCATTATGTTAACAGGCTTACATAATGAAGAAAGTGAAATTAAAGGGTTTGAGTTGGGCGTTGATGACTATATTACGAAACCGTTCCATTACACGGTATTTATTAAACGTGTAGAAGCTGTATTAAGAAGAACAACAACGAAGGAAACCGAAACTGCAACTATACTACAATTCCATGAATTGATGTTAAATTCTACAGCATATGCGGCTTATGTTCATGGCAATCAAATTGAACTAACAACTAAAGAATTTGAGATTATATATACTTTGTTACAAAATCGAGGAAAAGTATTATCAAGAAGTGATTTGTTAAATAAGGTATGGGGCTATGAACATTATGGTGATGTAAGAGTTATAGATACACATATTAAAAATTTAAGAAAAAAATTGGGGATCCCTTATATTAAAACGGTGAAAGGCATTGGCTACAAAATCGAATCATAGCAAGGATAACATCACCAAAAATATTTTCATCAAAACCTTATTGTTTTGTGTTCTTTTATCACTTTGCCTGTATCAAATTATTTATTTTCTAGCTTTAGACTATGATAAAGAGCGTTATGCGCAAAACCCTGAAACTCAAACTGTGGAACATGCGGATTCAGTTACGAATCATGAACAAAATAATAGAGAAGAAAATAAAGTTGTTTCAGAGGGTAGCATCTCAAATTTCCAGTCATCTATTATAGATTTCAAAACACTCTCTACAGCTATTAATCATCTTTTGCAACCTAGCCAAACTGCAACTGCAAAAGAAAATGCAGAAAATCTTTCGGGGGAAAGCAACAAAACTGAATCACATACTAAAGCGGAACAAACGGCCGCTAACACTGCTTCCTTACATACACAAAATGCAGAAAAGAAAACAAATGAAACACATGATAGTCCAAGTTTAGCAGATGCCTTGCAACACTTAGCTCCAAATATTGGTGTAACAATGCTTGCATTATCTCTGCTCGGTTCTTTAATTTATGCCAAACTAATTGCCAAACCTTTTCAATATATAAGTGATACTTTAAAAGATATTATAAATCTGGACTGTTCAGATAAACAATCACCTAACAAAAATACAGATCAAACAGATTTCAATTTACAAGTAGCGGCTTCACAAGTCCCAACTATTGTGAGGAATCTACACGAAACAAATAAAGATTTACGAAATGAGCTCAAGAAAGAACAACAATTAGAACAATCTCGTAAAGAATTTATGTCTATGGTATCCCATGAATTAAAAACACCTATCGCAGCCGTTATGGGACAACTAGATGGCATGATTCACGGAATCGGTGCATACCAAGATAGAGACAAATATCTAAAACGATCCTATGAGATGATGCAAGATATTAACGCACTAATGGAAAAGATGTCAGAATTATCCAAAATGCAAAATCCTCAATTCAAACCGAATTTAGAAGTTATTTCACTATCTAACATCATTGAGGACGTTATGAGGAAAGTAGATTATTTTATATCTGTAAAGCAATTAACTGTTCAATCTAACATTAAACAAGATGTAACAATTTTAGCTGATCCTAAATTTATTCAAACTGCTATTTTTAATATTATTTCAAATGCAATTCACTATACAATCGATCATCAGTATGTATATATAAAGCTTTATGAAAAACCGAACGGTTACGCATTAGAGGTTTTAAATACAGGTTCACAAATAGATGAGGACAAACTCGCTCATCTATTCGAGCCTTTCTATCGCGCTAATCCTGGAAACAATGGTTTAGTACAAGGTAGCGGTCTTGGATTATATATTGTAAAACAAATACTAGATAAACATCAGTTTCCTTATGGAATACAAAACACACCTCAAGGTGTAAAATGCTCAATTGTCTTTCCAAAAGCAATGTAAACTACTACTATAATTTCATACCCCAAACTCATACTTCGTATGAGTGGCGGAATTTTGTAGAGTCTCTTACTCTGTTTCGTTCGCCCGTTGTCCTTATTAGGATAACGGGCGTTTTTTATTTATCCCGATTGGTGCGGGCTAATAATCAGTGAGGGATGAACACCCTCCACTGATTAAAGTTTCACTTTATATAAGGAGGTTTTCTCATGGAAAAATTTAAGTATTCATTATTAGTTTTATTCGGCGCTTGTAGCTACGGCGTACTTTCAACTATTTTTAAGCTTGGATTCATCGATGGATTTTCAGCACACCAACTACTAGGAGGACAATATGTCTTCGGATGGATTGGCCTACTTTTACTTGTCCTTTTCTTTTCACGTCATAAAGTATCAAAAAAACAATTCTTTTCGTTACTAACAGTCGGCACCACAATGAGTATGACAGGTATTTTCTATGCTATTTCGGTAGAAGAACTGCCAGCCTCTATCGCTGTCGTTTTACTCTTTCAGTTCACTTGGATTGGTGTAGTCATCGAAGCAATTGCCAACCGAACATTCCCAAGCCGTGAAAAAGTTATATCTATTATTATTTTGTTTACTGGTACATTGTTTGCTGGTGGAGTATTTGAAGGACTTGGACAAAACTTTTCGACGAAAGGTATTATCTTCGGGCTATTAGCTGCCGTCTCTTTCTCATTCTATGTATTTGCAAGCGGGCGCGTCGCTACAGATGTTCCGCCTTATACGAAAAGCTTTCTTATGACAACGAGTGCTACTCTTATTGTATGTTTATTTTTCCCGCCTACCTTTTTAACGGACGGCGCTTTACAAGCAGGCCTATGGAAATATGCTTTCTTCCTTGGACTGTTTGGAGTTATTGTACCTGTCATTTGTTTTTCAATTGGTGTACCGAAAGTCGGAACGGGGCTTGGGACAATATTAGGTGCAGCTGAATTACCAACAGCAATTATCGCTTCTATTACACTTGTTCATGAAGTTGTATCGCTCATGCAGTGGATTGGGATTGTATTTATATTACTCGGTATTTTCACACCACAACTACTTACTGCTAGGAAAGAAAAAAAACATAATCGTGTGCATAGTGCATAGAAAAAAGACCTTTCATTTACTTGAAAGGTCTTTTTTCTATATCTCACTTTACCGCTCCATATAACTTCTCTATCTCATGCTCAATTTGTTTTACATCAATTCGTTCAAATAATGGCTGCACGCTATCAATTCTATTGGGCAACGTATTTTGAGGTTCCCAATTTTGTTTAACAATCGACAATATGTTTCTAACTTTCTCACTTGAAAATGGTAAAAACGGTTCAAGGAGATTTGCAAAATTAGCGATAAGATAAACACAATTATAAATCGTTTCTTCACATGAAACTGGGGCATCTTCTCTTTGTTTCCAAGGCTGCTTTTCATCAAAGTATTTATTTGCAAAACGTACTGCATCAAATATTGTCTCTAATGCCACCTTAAATTTTGCTTGCTCAATCAATTCCCCTACATTTTTATATAATCCTTCTATCTTCTCCTTCAGCTCTACATTAATAATTCCCTTCGGCACAATGCCATCATAATACTTTTCAATAAACTTTAATGTTCGGTTCACAAAGTTCCCATATGCACCTAACAATTCACTATTATGACTGTATATGAATTCACGCCATGAAAAATCAGTATCACGATTTTCTGGTGCATTTACTGTTAAAAAGTAACGAATAGAATCTGGATTATAGCGTTCCAATATATCAGGTACCCATACTGCCCAGTTTTTACTTGTCGATAACTTTCTTTTTTCTACTGTTAAATACTCATTCGAAACGATATGACGCGGGATCGCTTCTTCTCCTATTCCAAGTAATACCGCTGGCCAAATGATGGAGTGAAACGGAATATTATCCTTACCATGTACATAATATGTTTTCGCATCTCTATCCCAAAACTCTTGATTAGCTTTCTCTGTTTCTTCAGCCCAGTGTTTACTCGCTGAATAATATCCTGTCACCGCTTCAATCCATACGTAAATTTTCTTATCTTCATATCCTTCCACCGGAATTGGTACCCCAATTGGTAAATCACGTGATACTGCCCTATCTTGTAATCCTTCCTTTAAATATCTCTCTGTTAATTGAATTGCATTGTCGCGCCATGTTCCTTTCTGCTTTGCAATTTCTACAGCCGCTTTAATTTGCTGCTGAAATTTATGCAATGCAAAATAGAAGTGCTCTGTTTCCTGTACTGATGGCGTACTACCGCATAACTTACACTTCTTTTCTAACAAATCGAGTGGATCTAAGATGGCAGAACAAGCATCGCATTGATCTCCTCTTGCTGCCTCATGACAATGTGGACAAAGGCCTTCTACATAACGATCTGGTAAAAATTGCGTACACGTTTCGCAATAAGCTTGTTCAACTACTTTTTTATAAATATAGCCTTCTTCTAATAAACGCAAAAAGACTTTTTGAACAGTTTCATGATGGTGCTCACTATCTGTACGTGTATAGCAATCATAAGTAAAACCAAGGCTACGAAAACATCGCTCAAACTCTTCGTGATACTTATCAGCAACTTCTTTCACCGTCACACCTTCTTGTTTTGCTCTAATTGTAATCGGTGTTCCATTACAATCACTTCCTGAAACATACAACACATGCTCACCTTTCGCCCTATAATAACGTGCTAAAATATCTCCTGGTAACAAACTAGCAATGTGTCCAAGGTGTAACGAACCATTTGCATACGGCCAAGCGCCTCCAATAAAAATACTCACCTTATATTCCTCCTTTAAAATATAAAAAGCCCCGCCCTTATCTTAAAAAAGATAAGGGCGGGGCTGTATAAACAGTCGCGG
>NZ_MAOC01000034.1 GCF_001884135.1 Bacillus nitratireducens
ACCACCTTATTTCGTCAGTCATTCGCATAACTAACCTTAACAAGTACGGAGCAATTCATGCTCGTATACTGTGGTTTTGATAACGAGTACCAACTCTCGTCGCCGCCTACTATTATCATTTGATAAGTTCAGGACGAAGCTCAAAGGCCATTGTTCAAATGAATATTCTTGCTTCTTCTCAGCTACCGAAGCTCTCTGGAAAGAATGGTTCCATTCTACTTTTCCTTTTCAACGCTTTTATGTATAAAACGTATTTTACGACTTAACAACAGAAAAATCAAACTTTAATTCAAAAAAGAACAGGAAACCCCACTCATTCACCGAATAACTATATGTTCACAAAAGGAGTGATAAAATTGAATCAAAAACAACTAAGCACGATTAATGAAAAAAGCTGGAATGCAGCTGCTTATGAAGCTTGGACGAATCGTCACGGCACACCGACAGAATATGCAAAAAAACTCATGCAAGATCCTGTTCATGAAGTCTCCTACTATTTACCTTACATACAATCTCCAAAAGGAAAGCGTATTATTAATTTACTCGGATCAAAAGGTAACAAAGCAGTTGCTCTTGCTCTTTTAGGAGCCGATGTAACAGTTGTAGATATTTCAGCAAGTAACGAAAAATATGCAACCGAACTAGCCGAGGCTGCTGGCGTCTCTATTCAGTATATCGTTTCCGATGCACTAGATCTAAATCTATCTCAGTCATTTGATATCGTGTTACTGGAACTTGGCGTGCTCCATTACTTTTTAGACTTAGAGCCACTCTTTCATATAATCTCCCACTTACTAAAACAAGATGGGACATTTATACTGCGTGATTACCATCCCGTTTATACAAAATTATTAGGAGTAGATCATCCATCATTTCGAGCAAATGAAAATTATTTCGATGAAGAACTTATTGAAGATGACGTAGCTTATAGTACCCTCCTTACGGAATCGCAGAAAGCTGCTGTACCGAGAACAAAAATTAGGCGCTGGACACTAGGAGAAGTTATTACAGCAATGGCAGAAGCAAATTTCAAGATTGAAAAATTAATTGAAGAACGCGGATCTCATCAAAGGTGGGGCTTCCCTTCTACTTCACCGGAAGGAATTGAAGAACGTATACCCGGGCTATATACATTAATTGCGACAACATGCAAAAAAGGATCCCTTCACGGATAGGATCCTTTTTTTGCATGCTTACGCATATAAGTTGAGGTTGGAGATTACCATAATTCTGTAGAATAGGACACAAGATATTTCAACATTCGTCTCTGACTTACGTCGTCAAAAAGGGGTATGACCAACATAACGAAGAGTAATGTTTCAGTTGATAGTGATAATCGTTATCAACTAATTAGAAGTATACATGATGTTATTTCGAATTACAATAGGATTTCTTATTTTTATTTAAGAACTTTTGATATATAAATGTATACATTTATATATCATTCACTTATACTCATCTGCCCTTTTCCATTATCCGCTATAATTTTCATTGAATAGATTAATAACCTTTAAAATAAAGAGGGATTACTTTTTTAACCCCCTTTTGTCATTTACAACTTTCAGCTTTAAGGGGTTATTTACTGCACTTATCCCGCATATCCGTTATAATGAGAAACGATATCATTAATATTTAGGGGGTGCTACGCATGTCACAACAAGCCTTTGAAGAAAAGTTATATGCCAACTTAGAAGCTGTTATTGACCCTGAACTAGGTGTTGATATTATCAATCTTGGATTAGTTTATGACGTTACAGCAGATGAAAATAATAATGCTGTCATTACAATGACGATGACTTCTATCGGTTGTCCAATGGCTGGCCAAATCGTATCAGACGTTAAAAAAGTATTATCAACGAACGTACCTGAAGTAAATGAAATAGAAGTAAACGTTGTATGGAATCCGCCCTGGACAAAAGAACGTATGTCACGTATGGCGAAAATCGCATTAGGTATTCGTGACTAAATAAAGAAAAGACCTGACAATCCAGTCAGGTCTTTTTCTCTTATTATTTTACTCCTACAGCATCATAAGCTTTCGTTACAGCTTGTACAGCTTTAGAGTTTTTACCGTATAAATCCTCTGCTGATTGAAGTGCAGCTTGGCGCATCATTTTAAAGTCAGAGTTTGCAGTTAAATATTTTGTAAGAGCACGATAGTAAATTTTTTCTGTCGCTTCACGACCTACTCCAGTTACTTTCACACCGTAATGTGTACCGCCCTCAGACACTAAATACGCTGCCTTATTGTTAATACTACTGTTAATATGAACGCCGCCATTATCAGCTGTTCCAGTATAACGTTTATTATAGTGATCTGGGTAACCCTCACCTGGTTTTAATGGATTTGGAATAGATGCTGGATCCTTCAGAGAACGAAGTGCATCACCAGGTTTACCAGGTGTATAAATATCAGCACCTAAATCCCAGCTCTTCTTCTCAACCATGACACCCATAATGTCAGATAACGATTCATTTAACGCTCCTGACTCATCTTTATAAACAAGATTTGCTGTATGTTCAGTTACAGCATGCGTTAATTCGTGGCCGATAACATCTAGTCCAGCTGATAACGGAATGAATGTCTTACCATCGCCATCACCATACATCATCTGAACACCATTCCAAGCTGCGTTATTCCAAGATTCACCTACGTGAACAGTAGAAATAAGTCTCGCACCTTTATCATCGAAAGAGTTACGGTTAAATGTCTTTTTATAGTAATCATATACTTTTCCTGCATTCACATGCGCATCAACTGCCGCTTTATCTTCGAAGAACTTAGATTTACTTACAACTTCTTCTCCTGTATATCCAAGAATTTGTGAGAATAAATTAAACCAGTTTTCATCCATATTCTCTGCATCAAATGTATGGACACCTTGTCCTCGTGTACCATCAAATAAGTTGAACGCTCCTGTTTTCGTATCTTGAGCAATTTCAAATGATTGTCTAGCGCCTAATACTCCGTAACCAAATCCAGTAATGTTATCTACAGCATTATATTTCTCAATAACATTTCCATTTGTTGCATCAACAAAGTAATGCCAATATCCTGGAGCTGGTTTTGAAACCGATGCTTTTACAAGATATGCAAGATAGTATTGACCATCTTTTTCATACACATATAAATCTTTTTTCACACCATCATAATTCTTTACCTTACCAATTTCTTTCTCAATATTAGCTTTTGCAATCGTTTCTGCTTGTTCTGCACTAATACTTGCAGATGCAGGAATATTTTTATCATCTAAACTCGGAATAACTTGTCCGAAAAATGCTTTTACATTATTCTCTTTATCAAGCGTAACCGTTTGATCTGAACCATACACAGGAATGTTATTATGCTTCTCAACTAACTTCACATGTGTTGTACCAGACTCAGCATCTTTTTCTTCACCAACGATATTGAAATGTTTGTCAATATTTCCCGCTAGTTTAAACATATCCTTTTTACTCTCTAAATATTGAAAGACTGTCTCTTTTTTATCTAGTCCTTCCGGCGCTTTCCATTCTTCACCTATGTAAGCTGGCGTTTTAAACTCTTGGTGATACTGGATTTTTTGCTCTTCTGCTTTCGTCGTAGTTGCTCCAAATGCCCCAAACCCACTTGCGATAACAGTTAATGCTAATGCTGATGAAATGACTTGCTTTTTCAATCTAACACTCCCCATTCCCCTAAAAGTTTTTAACACTTTTATAAAATTCTGAATAACTCCCCTGATACCTGCTTCCAAAAATTGAGAAAGTTTTTTCTGTTAATTTAACTCACACAAAAAAGGATATCGTTTCCGATATCCTCTTTCCTATAACCTTTCATCTCGCTATTCACATGCTTAAAACCACCATGGATTAAAATTTCACTTTATTCCATTTTCATTTCAATCGCTAAGTAATGAGAGTTTTCTTTCGCTTGAATGCGAATATCTTCTTCTACAGCCTCCGCTGCATCACGCGTTACGAGTGTTTCACCATTCACAACACTGCTACCTTCAATTTGTACAAGGTATAATTGACGCCCTTCTTGAACAGGAAACTGAATTTCTTTACCAGCCTCTAATGATAAAGAATATAAATTTGCATCTTGGTGAATATGAATTGGTGCATCTCCATCAGAAGGAGATACCATATGGAACCACTCATTTTCACGTTTACTCCAATCAAATTTAAACTCACCATAGTTCGGTTTATGACCATCCCGGTCCGGTAAAATCCAAATTTGTAATAAACGCAATGTTTCATTTCCTAAGTTATGCTCACTGTGAAATACACCAGTACCTGCACTCATATATTGAACATGCCCACGCTCAATTGTCCCTCGGTTCCCCATACTATCTTCATGTGTTAATTCACCATCTATAACGTAAGAGATAATCTCCATATCACGGTGCGGATGCATATCAAAACCAGTTTGTGCCGCTATTAAATCATCATTCATAACACGTACTGCTCCAAAATTCATATTGTTTGGATTATAATAATTTGCAAAAGAAAAATGAAAATGTGTATTTAACCACCCGTGATTTGCTCTTCCCATATTTTTATGATCAACTTTTCTAAACATATCCTTCACCTCATATCATCTCGAAATCGAGATATTTATTTTTAATTTTTATCACTGCAACTTCTTCAGTAATTCTAATAATTGTTTTTGTTCTTCTCTATTTAACTTATCAAATTGTTCTGCTTGAAATGTTTCTTGCGGCGGGACTATTTCTTCATATAGAACCTTTCCCTCTTCTGTTAATGAAATATATTTCGTGGTGCCTTCTTGTTCACGCTGAATCCAATCGAGTTGCTCCATCTTATTTAAAAGTTGAGTAACATTTCCTTTCGTAACAAATAACTTATTTCCAAGTTCTTGCTGCGTTAAACGATCGTGTCCTCCAACTTGAACTAATACATCAAACTGAGCAGCAGATACATTCCACTTTTTCAAATGCTGATTCGTCTCACGAATACTTCTATTATAAAAGCGTGATAAACGAAACCATAATAGTAATCCAAGTCTTTCCTCTGCTTTCATTCCATCACCTCGCTCATTTGATACTATTAGTTTAGAACTAAACTTAATAAAGGTCAACTACTTATTTTTAATTAGCAACAAAACAAAAGCACAGCGCCCTTTCTCCACTATGCTTCAGATTAAATTTCTATTTTTATATTCATCTAGCTTCCTCTCCGCAAAATGCCTCGCATCTTTCTCGATCCATCTTTCTTCGTATAGTTCATTTCCAACATATAGTACATCGTCCTTATGCTGCATCGCATGCCTGAATTCATGCAATAGCGTTTTGAGCACTTGTTCATACTCTTCCCACATACAAACGAAAATTAATTGCTTTTCTTTATGATAAAAACCACCTACTGGGAATAAAAATTCCTCTTCTTCTTCTCCTAATGATAAAAGTACATGATTCGCATCACACGTATCACAAAAAATAACTGGCGTTGTACTTATTTCAATAAGAGAAAATAAATCGTTTCTTAACTTTTTGACATCCCAAGGAAGCTCCGAATCCAACACATACCAATTTTCAACTTGCTGATATACATTTTGAAACTGGAGTTCCACTTCTCTATAATCCCCTTTCCAAACACCCTTTCCCTATATGTATGCCACAATATGTAAAATATTAAACATCTCCTTCTCTAACAAATAACAACCAGTTATTGATTTCCCATAAAAAAAGGAACCTATTTAACTATAGATTCCTTCACGATAATGCTCTATATAAAATCCGACCTTAAACAGCAATTTTTTAAAATTTATCTAGCCTTCGTATCCCACTTAAAGATTTTATTTAGAAATTTATATACATTCTTTGACTCTTTCGTCAGAAGTGGACCTAAGATGGATAGTATAAGCACGTATAGTGCTGAGAATGGTTTCAAGACTGACATTAAACCACCGGCGATACCGATATTGGCCATAATGATGGAGAACTCTCCTCTTGAAACGATTGTTAATCCAATATTTGTTGACGCTTTATGAGATAATCCAGCTTGTCGTCCTGCAATCATCCCTGCTACAAAGTTCCCGATGATTGTAAGAAGTACGGCACCTAAGGTTAACCATATCGCCCCGCCTAATGAAAACGGGTCTATACTTAATCCGAAACTGAAGAAGAAGATAGCTCCGAAAAAGTCTCTAAATGGAACAACAAGATGCTCAATTCGGTCACTATGCTCTGTCTCAGAGAAAACTAACCCTAAAAGAAGTGCTCCGATTGCTTCGGCAACGTGAATCGTTTCCGAGAAACCTGCAATAAAGAATAACGAAGCAAATACTACAATAATGAAAATTTCATCTGAACTAATATTGAGCAATTTATTTAATAACGGCGTAGCCTTTCTAGCCACAATAAAGAATAGAAGCATGTATCCTAAAGCAATTCCAATCGAAGTGAGAGCACCTAAGAAGGAAGCATGATCCCCTAGAACTAAACCAGAGACAACTGATAAATATACAGCAAGGAATATATCTTCAAACATAATAATTCCTAAAATTAATTCGGTTTCATTATTACCAGTTCTTCTTAAATCCACTAACACTTTAGCAACGATAGCACTAGAAGAAATCGTAATAATACCCGCAATAATTAAGATTTCTAGTAAAGGGAATCCCATTATAAATCCGTATAATAATCCAAGTGAAAAGTTAATTAAAATATAGATTGTTCCGCCAATCGCAATGGAACGTCCAGATTTAATTAGTTTTTTCATCGAAAACTCTAGTCCTAGATAGAACAGAAGGAACAGAACTCCAATCCGTCCAAGGAAGGAAATCACACTCGCACTTTCAATAAATTTGAGATCGATAACACCTATTGTCGGTGCGTGCGGTCCTACTAACATTCCAAGAACAATTAGAAAAGGAATTACTGAGAATTTAAACTTTCCAGCAATTACCGCCGCAATTGCTACTAAAACCAAAGCTGTACCAACTTCAAAAATTAACGTATCCATCTAGTCAGTCCCCCTATTCGAAAGTAACTCATTAATAATTTTTTTAATTTCTTCTCTCTCACCTGAAACTACAAGCATATCGCCTTCTTCAATTACCGTTTCTGGTCCTGGATTAAATAGCTTTTTCATATTCTTTTTCATAACTGCAATGATTGTTACGCTATATGTTTTTCTTATCTCAAGATCACCGATTGTTTTTCCGATTGCTGGAGCAGCATTCTCTACTTTAAACCACTCAATTGCTAAACCTTCAAAGACCATTTCAACATTTTCTAATGCTCTAGGTTTGTATACCATTCCACCTAATATTGCTGCAATTTGTCTCGCCTCTGAGTCACGTAATGAAATACTTGATAGACTTTCTTCATGGTCTGAATCAAAATGATACATTTCTCTACGCCCATCATCATGAATGACAATCACCATCTTTTCGTTACCTTTCGTAACGATTTGAAATTTGTAACCAATACCCGGAAGTTCACTTTCTCTAATATTCATATTTAGCTCCTCCTCAACAACAAATAGTTTTTTGTTTAAATTTTCTGTTTTTCTGTCTTTTATTCATCCAATCCATTTTAGAAATTCTAACCATTCGGGATATCTGTGATTTGGAAATCTTTTATTGTAATAATAAGTGGCCCCTAAAAGGATACTTAAAGATGTAATGATAAAAAATATATTACTTCTCATTTTCAAACTCTTAAGGCTTACTTTCAATAAAGTTTCTTCTTTCAAATTATCCCCTCTTTCTCGCTTTACATTTAGTTTTTTAAAATGTAAATAATTCTAAAAATATTACGATGTAACATAATCATAACACGAAATATGTTTAAGTAACATAATTTTTTAGAAAAATTGATTCTCGTATATTTTTTGCATATAATTTTCTTATTACGGAAAAAAGGAAGTGTATTATATGGTTGATATCTTTAGCAGATTCCTTGAGGTAACGAATAATATTTTATGGTCATATATTCTTATTGCAATGCTAATCGGCTTCGGTCTTTATTTCTCTTTCAAATTAAAATTTGTCCAAATTACTCATCTCCGTGAGATGGTCAGTTTAATTAGCAAAGGATTTAATCGAAAAGAAAAAAAGAAAGATAGCATCTCTCCATTCCAAGCATTTTGCTTAAGTGCAGCAGCACGTATCGGTATTGGGAACTTAGCTGGTGTAGCATTAGCCATTTCAATGGGTGGACCCGGTGCAATATTTTGGATGTGGTTTATCGCAATTATCGGAGCGGCTACTAGTTTCGTAGAATGTACGCTCGCTCAAATTTATAAAGTAAAAGATGGCAGTAGGTTCCGTGGTGGGCCAGCATATTATATGGAAAAAGGATTAAACAAACGCTGGATGGGTGTTTGGTTTTCACTTCTTATTACAGTTGCGTACGGATTAATTTTCAATTCTGTACAAGCAAACACGGTAACAATAGCATTTGAAAATGCTTTTGGACTAGAGCGAACGATCGTAGGAGCTCTATTAGCTTTATTAGTTGCAGTTATTATTTTTGGTGGTATCAAGAGCATTTCACGTATTACAGAAATGATTGTTCCTCCAATGGCAATCATTTATATTGGTGTGGCTATTTTTGTCGTAATTAACAACTTCACTATGTTACCAAGCATTTTCATGGAAATATTTAATGGTGCATTCGGTTTAGATCAAGCCATCGCTGGTGGTATTGGAGCAGCAATCAAGTTCGGAATTCAGCGCGGTCTATTCGCGACAGAAGCAGGTATGGGTAGCTCTCCTAACGCAGCAGCAACATCAGATGTATCTCACCCTGTAAAACAAGGGCTCGTTCAAGCATTAGGTGTTTTCGTAGATACATTCTTAGTATGTACATCAACAGCATTTATCGTATTATGTTCTGGACTTTACAAAGGATCAAATTTACAAGGAATTGAATTAACACAACAAGCATTAAGTTCACAAATTGGACCGTGGGCAAGTACTTTCTTAGCGATTATTATTTTCCTATTCGCTTTCAGTTCTTTACTAGGAAACTACTATTATGGTGAAACAAATATCGCATTCATTAAAGAAAGCAAAACATGGTTACTGATTTATCGTGTTGCAGTTGTCGGAATGGTGTTCTTCGGATCTATAGCTGCCCTTCAAACGGTTTGGAGTTTAGCTGATTTCTTTATGGGACTAATGGTATTTACAAACTTAATTGCCATCTCATTCCTTAGCAAGTTCGCCTATGCGGCATTAGTAGACTATATAAAGCAAAAGAAACAAGGAAAAGATCCTGTTTTCGTTGCAAGTTCTATCCCTGGTTTACAGAATACAGAGTGCTGGGATGGACAGGATGTAGAAGAAAAACAGAAGGCTGTATAATAATTAAAAGCGGATGCGGCTCGTTTAAAACAAGAACTATATATCAAACAAAATTCCTATTACTTCACAGTAATAGGGATTTTTATTTACAACAGTTCATAATTTGTTCAAATTAATTCCAGCAAAAGGGTTGATTTATACAAATTACTAGATTATAATAATTATAAATTAGTAATTGATATAACATAACAACTCAAAAGGAGATTGATCATAATGAACAAACAAGTAATCGAAGTATTAAACAAACAAGTAGCAAACTGGAGCGTTTTATTTACAAAACTACACAACTTCCATTGGTACGTAAAAGGACCTCAATTCTTCACATTACACGAGAAATTCGAAGAGCTTTACACAGAATCAGCTACTCACATCGATGAAATTGCAGAACGCATTTTAGCAATTGGCGGCAAACCAGTAGCAACAATGAAAGAGTACTTAGAACTATCTTCTATTCAAGAAGCAGCTTACGGAGAAACTGCAGAAGGGATGGTCGAAGCAATCATGAAAGACTACGAAATGATGCTAACTGAACTGAAAAAAGGCATGGAAATCGCTCAAGAATCTGACGACGAAATGACATCTGACCTACTACTAGGCATCTACACAGAACTAGAAAAACACGCTTGGATGCTACGTGCGTTCTTGAATCAATAATAGACTTAAAAGCGGAAGCGGCTCGTTCAGAACAGGAGGGTGTTGGAACTCCTGATTACGAGGCGCTTTTTGCCTCGAATGAAGGAGTGAAACAACCGACTGTTCTAGCCGCTGGAGCTGGATATCACTAAAAGCGGAAGCGGCTCGTTCAGAGGCGCTTTTTTTTATGAAGTAATCGTACTGAAATTATATCAGCGATTTTTCTAATATACCGACAAAACACGACAATATTAGCACTCACCTTTTCTACTTTTATCAATATATTACAATCCATTTTATGTTAAAATATAGGAAACACCCTTTAGTAAAATAGATCCAAAAAAGCTTTTCCATATTCATCATTTACTACTTAAATGGCGGGAGTGGTTCAGTTGAAAGACTACTTAATTAGAGCATTTTTTGCGTTAATAACAGTTGGGATTGTCTTACTTATAGCTAATATTTTCAATATGCGTATCGAGGTTAAAGACTATGCTTTCCTCGTTGTTGTAGCAATTGGTGGCGGCTGGGGTGGCTGGTACCTGTATAAAAAACAAAATAAAAATAACAATAAAGGCATTCCGAAATAATATGGAATGCCTTTATTCTATATTACATAATTAAGCTTAAACCACTAATAAAAGCAGTCCCCAAAAACATCATAAAAACCCATATTCTATGGTAAATAAAAAGAATTCATTTTGAATATAGAAATAGTCCAAAATCTTGCATAACAGAGGTATGCCCCATTTGCCGCAACATTGTGGCTATATTCCCACGGTGATATGCCCCGTGGGTGACGACGTGTAGTATTGTTTCAGAAACCGTCGTATCCAGGAGCCCAGCATACGGATTATCAACCTCAAACACTTTTTCATAATCTTGTTGACTACTTAAAAGTTCTTTATATCGTTTAGATAATTCATAAAAACTAGTTTCCATTTCCTCAATATTTTTTGTTTCTAGCTGTTCTTTCAATTGGTCTGTGTGTACCATTGCATCACTCATACTTTTACCAGAAATAATCTCAAGCCAGGCTAAATCTGTGAGGTATATGTGAGACATTACTTTTGCCACCGAAGAAAAACCACTCTTAACTTCCTTATGGAAAATGTCTTGCGGTAGTTCTTTTAAGCGATTTAAAATAACTTCATTTGCCCATAAGTGGTAGTTATACATTTTTAATACAGAACGCCCCATGCTCATTTCTCCTCCAATTTTCATTTTACTGATTAGATTATGATACATAGCTGATTAAAAGTTCCCAAAGGATTACATCTATAAAATTTATTCTGATTCCCATTAAAAAAACCTCTATTAACTTCATAAAAAACATTCGCCATCTTCCACAATCTGACCCTTTAACGGAACAATTCTATGTCACTCAATAATTCCTTACTCACCATTTATTCAGATATTCTTTTTTTAAGTCAGCAAAACATACCTCCATCTACTTCCCCTCTTCCAACGATTTCACATTTCACTATCAATATATTTAACCAAATTAAAAACACATGCCTTTTTAAAATAAATTGACATGTGTTTCCAAAAATCTATATGAAAAACAAAGTAATCAAAGTGATAAAGGCATTCCAAAGTAATACGGAATGCCTTCTTTTATTGCCGTCTATAATAAATAATAAAATTCAAACCGCTAATACAGCCAATTGCAATAAACATGCTAAAACTCTGTGCATCCCCAGCTAGACTATACTCATCAACGATAAACCCAGACATAAACAATGTTATCGCGGAAACACCGATACACAATATCGAAATAAACCAAAGCGAAAACTCGTTAATCAACTCTTTCTTCTGTATTGAAACAATTAGCATAGCAAGAATAGACGCTGCTAAAATACTTTTAAAAACAGGACGTAAATACACAAACTCTTCCATCTATTTCTCCTTTTCCAAAAACATTATATCTCAACATTAATATATTTAACCAAATTAAAAACACATGCCTTTTCAAGATAAAATGACATGTGTTTCCAAAAATCTCTATACAATTGTATTATGATAGTTGCTTCCACTTCGTTCCTAAAACAGGACGCTCGTAATTTTGGATCTCATGAATTAGTTTATCTGCCGTATCAGCTGAAACGATTAACTCTTTATTCGATGGATTCATAAATCCTTCTTCAGCTGCACGTTCAACCATTTGCAAAATTGGTCCGTAAAAGTCCTTTATGTTCAATAAACCAACTGGCTTATTATGTATACCAATTTGTGACCAACATACAACTTCAAATAGCTCTTCAAACGTTCCGTATCCGCCTGGCAGTGCAATAAAAGCATCCGCAAGCTCTGCCATTTTCGCCTTGCGCTCATGCATCGTTTCTACTTCAATTAATTCTGTTAATCCTGTATGCACAATCTCTCCTCGAAATAGACCGCGAGGCATAACCCCTGTTACACGCCCACCTAAGCGAAGAACTTCATTCGCTACTTCTCCCATTAATCCAACGCATGAACCACCGTATACAAGCTCATAATCGTTTTCAACAAACATTTTTCCTAACTGGATTGCCTGTTCTTTAAACTCTGGTCTTTCCCCTAAATTTGAACCTGCAAACACACAAATCTTTCTCATCCCTACACCCCGAAACTATATATTGGTATGATACAATGAACATTGTACAACATATTGAAGGGATGAGGAAGAAATGGATATCGTTGCATTTCAAAGATGGGTTGAGGAATTTTACGAAAAACGAAGCTGGTCACAGTATAATGCCTTTATTCGCTTAAATTTCTTAACTGAAGAAGTTGGGGAAGTGTCACGAGTTGTTCGCGCTATTGAAATCGGCCGTGATCGTCCTGATGAAGATGCGAAAACAGAAGAAGAGCTAAAACAAGAACTAAAAGAAGAACTTGGTGATGTACTTTCTAACCTTATTATTCTTTCGCAAAAATATGATTTAGATTTACAAGACATTATGGACGCACACGTCACAAAGCTTTCGAAAAGGTTCGAAGCATCCAAATGAGAATATTATCAATTATGGTATAATATTCTTGTCACAATAATAAGGGGGATTTTATGTTATCTAAAAAATTGCACGACGCATTAAATGAACAAATGAACTTTGAATTTTACTCTGCCCACGCTTATATGGCAATGGCTGCTTACTGTACAGCCGAGAGCTATGATGGATTCGCTAACTTTTTCCTTGTACAAGCTGAAGAAGAACGTTTCCACGCAATGAAGCTTTACAACTATATTAATGACCGCGGAGAGCGCGCTATTATTACTGGATTTGATAATCCAAATAACGAATATGAATCTGTACTGAACGCTTTTGAAGTGGCACTTGAGCACGAGCGTGAGGTAACGAAGCGTATTTACAACTTATCTGATATTGCGTGGGATGAGCGTGAGCACGCAACAATCACATTCTTAAAATGGTTCGTTGATGAGCAAGTAGAAGAAGAAGCTTCATTTGATAGCATCATCCAAAAATTAAAACGTATTACAAGCGATTCAAACGCACTATTTATGCTAGATGCTGAACTAGAGAAACGTACATTTACACCTCCAGCTGAGTAGTATTTCAATCACCTTAATGAATGTATTAAGGTGATTTTTTATTTTCTCTCTAGCTTAAAATCACCTTAAAATTCCTCGTATTTGTCATAGCACCAGCAAATAAATGGTATTATTTTCAATATAAAACAATATACGAGGAGAGAAAAAATGAACCAACGTGTAGAAGCTGTTGACGCCATTCGTGGTTTCGCTTTATTTGGCATTTTACTTGTTAATATGACATTAATCCAATTCGGGTTATTCGCTAATGAAAAACCCACTTATATTTTCGGAAGACTCGATGAAAGTGCTAATTGGTTTATTCAATTTTTCGGCACGCAGAATTTTATTTCCCTATTCTCTTTTTTATTTGGGCTTAGCATTGTTTTGTTACAAAAAAGTATTATCGCAAAAGGAAAAAAGTTTTTCCTTACATATATAAGGCGTATTAGCATTCTTTTACTACTAGGTTTCATTCACGGCACCTTTGTTTGGTCCGGAGATATTTTATTTGCATACGGGCTTATCGGGATTTTCTTAATGATGTTTATAAATAGAAAACCAAAAACATTATTGATTTGGGCAACTATTCTACTCGCACTCATTACACTTATGTCTTATCAAACTGATCCAAATACAAATATTAATGATTTTGCTCCTTATATTGAAAAAGAGCATAAAGTTCATGAAACTGGAAGCTATATGGATCATGTCAACTTTAGATTAACTGAAAATCCTTTCGAGTATATTGGGATTAACGGTTTCTTCGGACTAGTTTTCATATCGATTTTCGCAATAATTTTTATGTCCCCACTTTTCTTACTCGGAATGTATGTAGGAAAAAAGGGCTGGCTATTTGAGATTGATAAACACATACCTTCTATCAAAAAGATTTGGCTTATCACTGGTATTTTCTCTTTTACAATTAAAATCTTAGCCATGTTCGTAAAGCATCCAATTTTAATTATGTTACAAGATGGCCTTACATCAGTAACCATGACATTCTTTTACGGAAGCACAATTATTTTATTATTCCATTACAAAAAAGCATCGCGCTTACTAACATATATGGCGAATACGGGGAAAATGTCGGTTAGTAATTACTTAGCTCAATCCATTATCGCAGCAACAATTTTTTACGCTTATGGCTTTGGCTTATTCGGTAAAATCGGATACTTCTTCGGTATTCTTTTAACCATCGGAATTTATACGATGCAACTATTGGTTAGCACATATTGGCTACGGAAATATCGAATGGGGCCTGTTGAATATGTATGGAGACTGGGAACTTATTTAGAGAGACCACGATTTAAAAGAAGTTTGGATAAAGCAAGTTAAACAAAAAAAGCAATGAGCCCAATGCTCATTGCTTTTCTTATTATTAAAGCATAACCCCAACGATAATCGCTGATAATATACTTACTAACGTTGCACCGTATACAAGTTTTAGTCCGAATGATGATACAACATTTGCTTGTTTGCCATCGATACTCTTCGTTGCACCTGCGATAATTCCGATAGATGAGAAGTTCGCAAATGATACAAGGAAGATAGATAAAATACCTACTGTACGAGCTGATAACTCACCAGCTACTTTTCCAAGGTCAAGCATTGCAACGAATTCGTTCGTTACTAATTTTGTTGCCATAATTTGTCCCGCTGCTAGCATCTCTGATGTTGGAATACCCATTACGAATGCTAATGGCGAGAAGATATATCCTAAAATACTTTGGAATGTGATTCCGAAAATTGAATCGAATACACCGTTAATTGCTGTAATTAATGCTACGAAACCGATTAACATCGCCGCTACTGTTACAGCGATAGAGAAACCAAGCATAATATATTCGCCTAACATTTCAAAGAATGTTTGTTTTTTATCTTCTTGTAATTCTAAAATGTCGTCTTCTTCTTTCACGTCATATGGATTAATAATATGAACGATAATGAATCCGCTAAATAAATTTAGTACAAGTGCTGTTACTACATATTTTGGATCAATCATTTTCATATAAGAACCAACGATTGACATCGATACTGTTGACATTGAAGATGCACAAAGTGTGTATAAACGATTTTTTGGTAATTTGCTTAATTGATCTTTTACTGTAATGAATACTTCACCTTGACCAACAATTGCAGCTGCTACCGCATTATATGATTCAAGTTTTCCTAAACCATTAATTTTACTTAATACGAAACCGACTGCACGAATGATAATCGGTAAAACTTTAATATGTTGCAGGATCCCGATTAATACTGCTAAGAAAATAATCGGTAATAATACTGTTAAGAAGAATGGTGCTTGTCCATCGTTTGCTAAACCACCAAATACGAAATTAACCCCAGCTTCCGCAAATTTTAAAATAGCGCCAAATCCATCTGCAATCCCTTTTACTAATACAAATCCGACCTTTGTATTTAGTAAGAAATACGCAAGTACCAATTGAATGACAAGCATAAGTGCAATTGGTTTATATTTAATTTTCTTACGATCTGAACTGATAAGGAAACCTAGTACAAACACTACAAGTAAACCGACTAGAAACATTACTATTTTCATATGTGAATCCTCCACTTCTCCCACGAGTTATTGGTCGTATAACGAATGACGTCTGACCATTGATGTTAAAAAAATTTAAAACCCCTAAATACTATTCAACTGTTTTCTAAAATCAGTAAGCGTTTACATAAATTGCAATTTATAAAAGGTAGCTTCTTCTCTCCTACCATACTTGAAAGTCTGAAATTGATACCACCTACAAATCAAATTGTAAGCGTTATCTAACCGAAATGCAATATAAATTTTAAAAGATTTTTATATGTTAATATATTCCTAAGTAATTGGTTTTTTCATGCAAATTTACCATAAAAAATAGCCCTAGCTATGAGCTAGGACCACCTTTTTTATCCCGCATTAACGGGCAGTAAGATCCCCACCTCAAAATGCAGCGAAAGCCAAGAAGTTAGGTGAGGGATCAACTGCCCGTAAATGCCCGATTGGTTCAACTAATAATCAGTGGGGGATGAACCCCCCCACTGATTAAAGTTTCACTTTATAACATAACACCAACGATAATCGCCGATAAAAGACTTACTAATGTTGCACCGTATACAAGTCGTAATCCGAATGATGAAACAACGTTTGATTGGTTTTCATCGATCCCTTTCGTTGCACCTGCAATAATTCCGATAGATGAGAAGTTCGCAAATGATACAAGGAATACAGAAAGAATACCAACTGTACGAGCTGATAAATCACCAGCTACTTTTCCTAGATCAAGCATCGCAACAAATTCGTTCGATACTAATTTCGTTGCCATAATTTGTCCCGCCGTTACCATTTCTGATTGCGGGATGCCCATTACGAATGCTAATGGTGAGAAAATATAACCTAAAATAGCTTGGAATGTAATACCGAACATTGAATCAAACAAGCTATTGATTGCTGTAATTAACGCTACGAAACCAAGTAACATTGCCGCTACCGTAATCGCAATCGTGAAACCAAGCATAATATATTCGCTTAGCATTTCAAAAAATGACTGCTTTTTCTTATTTTCTAACTTCAATGTATCTTCTTCTTCCGTAATATCGTACGGATTAATAATATGAATAATAATGAAACCACTAAATAAATTCAATACAAGTGCTGTTACTACATATTTTGGCTCAATCATTTTCATATAAGAACCAACAATCGACATCGATACTGTCGACATGGAAGATGCGCATAATGTATATAAACGATGTTTTGGGATTTTACTTAACTGATCTTTTACTGTAATAAATACTTCTGCTTGTCCAACAATTGCAGCCGCTACTGCATTATATGATTCTAATTTTCCTAAACCATTTACTTTACTTAGCAAAGTACCAATGGCACGAATAAATATCGGTAAAATTTTAAAGTGTTGCAGAATTCCAATTAAAACGGCAAAGAATACGATTGGTAATAAAGCTGTTAAGAAGAATGAAACCTCCCCTTTATTAACAAGACCACCAAATACGAAAACGATTCCAGATTCAGCATATCCAAGAAGCGCGCCAAATCCATCTGAAATTCCTTTTACTAAAATATAACCAATTGGCGTATTTAATAAGAAATACGTTAACGCTAGCTGAATAACAAGCATAATCGCGATTGGTTTATACTTAATCTTCTTACGATCAGAACTTATAAGAAAACCTAGTACGAATACAACAAGTAATCCTACAAGAAACATAACAAACTTCATTAATAAAATCCTCCATTTAACTCTTCATTAACGTTGAACGTCTGACTACTCAAAACAAGAAATAATCCGAACTTTCCATTTCTCCTCCAAAACCTTCAATTCGATATGAAAAACCATAAAATCTCTTGTTTCAAAGCCATTTTCCATTCTAACATAAATTACAACTCACATCTGCAATTTTCTCAAAAAAATTACATTTTATTATAAACACCTCATTAATGTTCGTCTTTTCTCCCTTTCCCTCGTTCATTACTATAAAAAAACGAGCATCAAATTTCTTTGATGCTCGTTCAATCTATTATTATACAGCTTTTTCTTTATCTGCTACTGCTGGCTTGTCCCAACACTCTGTATTGTTTAAACCTGGAATAGAATCCGCATAAAAGACTGGATCTTTTCCTTGTTTCTTTTGCTTTACGTAATCTGATAATGCCGCGAAAGCATACTTAGAAAGGAATACAATCGCAATTAAGTTAATAACAGCCATAATACCCATGAATAAATCTGCTAAATCCCAAACGATTTGAATTGTTGCTACAGATCCTAACATAACCATACCAAGTACAGCAATTCGATAAACATTTAGTAACACTTTACTTCCATTTAAGAATTCAATATTTGTTTCACCATAGTAGTAGTTACCTACTAATGAACTAAATGCAAACAAGAAGATTGCAACTGCTACAAATATAGAAGCCCACGGTCCGATATGTTGACTTAATGCTTGTTGCGTTAATTGAATTCCGTTTAAATCAGCCGCTCCAGGCACATCTGATAATAAAATAATAAATGCTGTACAACTACAAATTAATAATGTATCTGTAAATACCCCTAAAGTTTGAATGAAACCTTGTTTAACTGGGTGCGTTACGTTTGCAGTCGCAGCTGCGTTCGGCGCACTCCCCATACCTGCTTCATTTGAGAATAATCCACGTTTTACCCCTAGTAAAATCGCAGCTCCTAATCCCCCACCTACTACTTCTTTAATTCCGAAAGCATGTAAGAAAATTTCTTTAAATACATACGGAATTGCCGTAATGTTTGTTACAACAACGAATAATGCCACTGCTACATATATAATTGCCATTACTGGAACAATCATTTCAACCGCACGTGCAATACGTTTTACTCCGCCGAAGATAATGATTGCAAGTAAACCAGCCATAAACAGACCTACAAACTTACCATCTGTGTTAAATGCTCCATCAAAAGCCGCCGCTACTGTGTTTGACTGCACGGCGTTGAAAATTAATCCGAAACTAACTGTTATTAGAACAGAGAAGACAACTCCTAGCCAGCGTTTCTTTAAACCCTTTTCCATATAATACGCTGGGCCACCGCGGAATGCATTCCCATCTTTCACTTTATAAATTTGCGCTAATGTGCTCTCTACAAATGCAGAAGCTCCTCCGATTACCGCGATTAACCACATCCAAAATACAGCTCCTGGTCCTCCTGCTGAAATCGCAATTGCCACACCAGCTAAATTACCAGTTCCTACACGAGATGCTGTACTCATACAAAATGCTTGGAATGACGATACACCACTTTTTTCTTTTTGTGCTTTTCTTGTTTTTGAACTCGCTCCATCCCCAAGTAAACGAATCATTTCTCCAAAGTAACGTATTTGAACAAACTTTACTCGGAAAGAAAAATAAAGCCCAAGTCCAATTAGCATTGCAATAATAATATATGACCAAAGAACATTATTTATATCCCCAATAACCTGAGTTAAAAAATCCATCATTGCGTTCCCCCTCTTCCTAACAATAAGAAGATTATATTCTAAAAACTTTTAACAATCAAGAATTTTCGACAAGGAATGTCAGGTTTTATAACATGAAAATGTTAACAATTGTAACATCCGTATTTTTTATAGACATTATATCAATCATCTTTTAGCCTTACTATCATTAATTACAAAAAAAAAAAGCGAGCATCGAATTCAACTCGATGCTC
>NZ_MAOC01000035.1 GCF_001884135.1 Bacillus nitratireducens
TTTTTCTTTATCAGTTACCGCCGGCTTATCCCAACACTCTGTGTTCATTAAACCAGGGATAGAATCTGCACTGAAGACTGGATCTTTTCCTTGTTTCTTTTGTTTCACATAGTCCGCTAATGCTGCATACGCAAATCGTCCAAGAAGTGTAATCGCAATTAAGTTTGTAATTACCATTAGACCCATAAATAAATCTGCCATATTCCATACAACTTGAAGCGTCGCAACAGAACCGAATAATACCATTCCCACTACCGCAATACGGTAAATTGTTAACCAAGTTTTACTTTGTTTAATAAATTCAATATTCGTTTCACCATAATAATAGTTTCCTAGAAGTGAACTAAATGCAAATAAGAAAATAATAATCGCTAGGAAGCTACTTGCCCATGGGCCGATTTGTGAACTTAATGCGTTTTGCGTTAGTTCAATACCTTCTAAATTTGTTGCTTTATATGCACCAGAACATAGTACGATAAACGCCGTTGATGTACATACTAAGAATGTATCTACTAACACTCCAATTGTTTGAATAAATCCTTGTTTAGCTGGATGTGTTACATCCGCTGTTGCAGCCGCATTCGGTGCACTACCCATACCTGCTTCATTCGCAAATAATCCGCGCTGAATACCAAACTTCATTGCAGCACCAATACCGCCACCTACAGCTGAATCTAACCCAAATGCACCTTTAAAGATTTCTGTGAAAACATCCGGTATTAAATAGAAGTTTTTAATAACAACGAAAACAGCTACTGCAATATAAATAATTGCCATCGGCGGAACAATCATTTCTGACATACGCGCAATACTTTTCACACCGCCAAAAATAATAATCGCAACTAATGCTGCAAGTACAATCCCTACAACATAACGCTCAATGCCAAAAGCATTTTTAAATGCTAATGTCACTGTATTTGCTTGTACTGAGTTGAAAATTAAACCGTAACTAATTGTAATAAGGATAGAGAACCAAATTCCCATCCAACGTTTATTTAAACCTTTTTCCATATAATAAGCAGGACCACCACGGAAGCCGCTGCCATCTTTTATTTTATAAATTTGCGCAAGCGTACTTTCTACGAAACTTGAAGACGCCCCAATAATCGCAATAACCCACATCCAAAATACAGCTCCTGGTCCTCCCATAGAAATAGCTAGCGCTACACCAGCTAAGTTCCCGATTCCAATACGAGCTGCTGAACTCATACAAAATGCTTGGAATGATGATACACTGCCTTTTTTACGCGTCTTTCCAGTTAATCCATCACTCATTAATCGAATCATTTCCCCTAAATGAGTAAGTTGTACGAATTTCAATTTAATAGAAAAATAAAGCCCTAAACCAATTAACATTGCAATAAGAATATATGACCAAAGAATTGTATTCGTTGATGAAACGAATTGTTCTAACATATTCATACAATTAACCCCTCCTTTTCTCCATAAATCGAATTATATTCAAAATATATTCAAAAATCAACATCTTTCGACACTTTACGACTTCCAAATATTAGGTTCATAAAACGAACCCAATGTTCTTTTATGACTTCACATTCACTAGTTGCGCATACTAAAACAAAAAATAATTCTCTAAACAACACCATTGACAAAATCACAAACCTGTAACTATAATGATTACAACAGGTTGTAACAAACCTAATTACAATACATTCATTTACTTTCAGATATACACTTTAACAAAACACTTTGGAGGGATTTATTATGAAAATCGGAATCATCGGAGCAACTGGTAAAGCAGGAAGTCGTATTTTAAAAGAAGCATTAAATCGCGGACATGACGTAACTGCAATCGTAAGAAACGCTGCAAAAATTACAGAAGAAAATGTAAATGTTTTAGAGAAAGATGTATTCTCTCTTACATCTAATGACCTACAAGCATTTGACGTAGTTGTAAATGCATTCGGCGCTCCAGGAGGCGAAGAACACCTTCACGTAGATGCAGGAAACGTACTAATTGAAGCTATGAAAGGTGCACCTAATACTAAATTACTTGTTGTTGGCGGCGCAGGAAGCTTATTTGTAGACGAAGAAAAAACAACACGTGTATTTGATACACCAGGTTTCCCAAATGAATACCTTGCAACAGCTCAAAACCAAGGAAAAAACTTAGAAATCCTGCAACAAACAAACGATATCACTTGGACATTTATCAGTCCTTCTGCACTATTTGCATTAGGAAAACGTACTGGTTCTTATACAGCTGGAAAAGACAACCTTCTTGTTAACGCAAAAGGTGATAGCTACGTAAGCTACGAAGACTTCGCAGTTGCAGCACTTGATGAAATTGAAAATCCAAAACACGTAAATGAACGCTTCACAGTTGTTTCTGAAGCTGAGTAATAGAAAAAGCTCGTAAACATAATGTTTACGAGCTTTTTTATCATCTGTTATATTGATTCGGTTTATGTGGTTCATTTGGTGTATAGGGTTTATTTGGTTTATTATCATGACCATTTGCTTTTTTCCAACTTACCGCCAACTCTGGACTTGTTTTTTCTTCACTACGCTCAAGTAACACAACCGCATTTTGAATCGTTGGTGTTCCTTTATGTGCAATTCCTTGTAACTTCGTTAAATTTCCTGATACTTTAAAGCTAAATCCACCCGCTGGTGTTTGTTTCGGAATTAAAATGCGGAATTTCTCTCCTACATTAAATTCAGTTTTCGCTTCACCTTTTTCATTTACAAATTTCGCGCCTTCTGGAGCACCTGTTGCTTGCACCTTATACGTTCCACTTTTCGCGTTTGTTTCTACTGTATATAATCCTGTTTCAAAGAAATCATTTTTCAATACTGCTTGTTGTTCTTCTGATGGTACTACACTCATCGTAATTTCTTGTAGTTCTTCACTAGCGTTTGCTTTTGCAACGATATCTTTCGTTACTTTTTCTACATTTTTATTACGGAAATCTAAATCGTTAATATCAATTTGTTTTAACGCATTCCACACCGCAAGCTGCGTTGCGTAATGTGCCTCTCTCCAATCGGAAACGCCTAATTCTTGTGGACTCTTCTGCGGATACCCGTTTAATAGTACACGGTATACGTTAATATCTACTTTACCCATTTCAGGTAAGTCTTGACCGCTCGGAGATTTCAAATCTACATTTAAGCAAAATGCAATTTTTCCATCTGCCGTTTTAATAAGCTCTGTTCGAATTGGTTTCTTCTTTGACCTACTATAACTCCAATCCATTTCATACTTTGTATGATCCATAACTTCCGCGAATGCTTTTTGAAGTGGAAATAATAAGTTCGCAAATACAAATAAAACACTCAAAAAAGCGGCCATTAGCTTGAACGATCGTTTTATATTCATGTTTACAACCCCTTATAAAATAACAGATTTAATACTGTTTATTATTTAGTTAGAAACTTTTTTTATGCATAAGCAAAACAAAAAAGAGTGCAAACTGTTTGCACTCTTTCTTCCACTATAAGTTTAGAAATCAAAGTTATCAGGATCTGGACCGACGCGGTGGTCTTGATTTAAAGCATCAATCTTTTCAATGTCTTCTTTTGTTAATTCAAAATCAAATATACTTGCATTCGCAATAATACGATGTTCTTTCGTTGACTTCGGAATTGTTACAACTTCATTTTGAAGATCCCAACGTAAAATGATTTGCGCTGTTGTTTTACCGTACTTATCAGCAACTTCTTGTAATGTTTCATTATCTAACAACTGACCTTGCATAAGTGGTGACCATGCTTCCATTTGAATTCCTTGCTCTTTACAGAAAGCTTGTAATTCTTTTTGTGTTAAACGTGGGTGATATTCTACTTGATTAATCATCGGTTTAATCTCTGCGCCTTCTAGTACATCCTTCAGATGATGGATTTGGAAGTTACTCACGCCAATTGCACGCACACGCTCTTCTTTATAAAGTGTTTCTAACGCTCTCCACGTATCTTTGCATTTCCCTTCAACAGGCCAATGAACAAGATATAAATCTAAATAATCTAGTTCTAACTTCTTTAAACTCTCTTCATATGCAGCAAGTGTTGTTTCATATCCTTGATCTGCATTCCACACTTTTGAAGTAATGAATAAATCTTCTCGAGAGATTCCCGCTTCTTTTATACCAGCGCGAATGCCTTCTCCAACTGCTTTTTCATTCCCATAAATCGCAGCTGTATCGATACTGCGGTATCCTTCTTTAATCGCCACTTTCACAGCCTCTACAAGTTCTGGTCCATCTTCTACTTTAAATACACCTAAACCGAACCAAGGCATTTCCACACCATTATGCAATGTTGTTTTACTTTGTAAATTTTTCATTATATTTTCTCTCCCTTATTTCACTTGATCTTTTTTTCTAATGTCATACTCCACGCTGTTAAAATAACAGCCCCTGCTACCATAATGCCGCCTACCCAAGCTGTATGAATTAATCCTAACGAGTTCGTTACAATACCACCTAAGTAAGCACCAAGAGCAATTCCTGCGTTAAATGCTGCAATGTTAATCGCTGATGCCACATCAACAGCACTTGGAACAAATCTCTCAGCCAATATAACGACATACACTTGTAGCCCTGGAACATTCATAAATGCAAATAATCCCATAAAAATAATTGTGACTAACCCAGCGACTTTAAAAGGTGCTGTAAATGTTAAAACGAATAATACAATCGCTTGAATAAAGAACATGTAAAATAGCGCTCGAATTGGATTATGGTTCGATAATTTTCCGCCGACCATATTCCCAATCGCAATTGCAATCCCGTACACTAATAAAATGACTGTAACGGTACTTGATTTAAATCCCGTTACTTCTTGTAGTAGCGGAGATAAATACGTAAATGTTACGAATGTTCCCCCGTATCCTAATGCAGTAATAATGAAAACAAGTAATAACCTTCCGTTCGTGATCAGTTTAAATTGATCACGAAATGATACGGATGTACCTTTTTTCAAGTTAGACGGAATCAGCATACTATTGGCGATGAAAGCAACAATTCCAATCACAACAATTACCATAAAGGAAGCTCTCCAGCCAAACTGTTGACCAATGAACGTTCCAATCGGTACACCTGTAATCGTCGCAACCGTTAAACCAGTAAACATAAAAGCAATTGCACTAGCTCGTTTATTCTCTGGTACAAGTGCGGCCGCAATTGTAGATCCGATTGACATAAAAACGCCATGTGCGAAAGCAGATACAACCCTAGCGATAAGTAACACAGTAAAACTTGTTGCTACCGCTGCAATCCCATTACCAATAATGAAAATAATCATAATCCACATTAATAATGTCTTTCGCGACATACTAGCTGTTAGCGAAGTTAAGACAGGAGCACCGGATGCTACCCCTAATGCATATAAAGAAACCGTTAAACCCGCTGTTGTAACGGAAACATGTAAATCTTCTGAAATAGATGGTAATAATCCGACGCTAATAAACTCGGTTGTACCAATTCCAAATGCACTAATTGCTAGTGCTAATAACGCAAACATACTTCTTCGATTCGTCTGAACTTCCGAAGATGATACTGTATATGAATTCAATTGAACTCCTCCTTAATACGAGAAATCCAATCATAATAGTATGATAAAAAGGCCTTTTTATCTTCTACAAAAATAATGTTACTGCTGATATATGCTATTATGAATGGCTTCACTCTTTTTTTGAAGAACGCACTTTAAAGTACGATAGGTACCAAAAAGTAACATAGGCACTTTTTAGTACCGTACTACTCATTTCCCTCTTACGTATGCTATTATGAAACATATTCAACACGATAAAAAGTACGTACTTTAAAGTGCTATAGGCACTAAAAAGTAACATTTAACTTATTTAGCTTCTTTCGTTGAAGAACTGAAATTTACATTCATCAAAGGAGATTTTTATATGAAGAAATATAATATTCCTGTCGAGGCGACTTTAGAGGTCATCGGTGGAAAATGGAAAGTCGTTATTCTTTGCCATTTAACGAAAGGTACAAAGAGAACGAGTGAACTAAAACGTTTAATGCCTGGTATTACACAAAAGATGTTAACACAGCAATTACGCGAGTTAGAAGTAGACGGGGTTATTCAAAGAAAAGTATACAATCAAGTACCACCAAAAGTAGAATATTCCCTTACTGACTACGGATGGTCTTTAGAATCAATTCTCGATTCTCTTTGTACTTGGGGCGAATGCCATCTTGAAAAAGGTGGTAACACATCGATGCTAATCACAGAGGATGAACAATAAGAAAAAGGAAAAAATGAACATAAATTTGTCCATTTTTTCCTTTTTCCCTTTATATATATATATACATTTCTAATTTAAGTAAAATAATTTATGCGCTTTCATGCCTTGTCAGTACTAGGTTATACGCTCAATATCAAATAATTAGGAATCATTTTTATGTTAACATACGTGTATATAGTATATAATATAGGATATATATTATATACACTTTCCGATAAAGGACCTTTCCATTATGCGGACAAGCCATGTATCGGACAGTTCATAAATAATAGGTAGGACATTATGGTTTTGGATTTATGATTTCAGCTTACTTGCTATCATAAATTTAAAGGCATTTTATTGTGCTTTGTGAAACTTTGTATAAAGTTTCGCAAACGTTTACTATCTTACCTATCAAAAATAAGAGTATTGCTATCGTAAAGGAGAATTGGAGATGCCAGAAACTATGACTCAAACAAAGCCAGAACAAGAAACTGTACAAATTTCTGCTAGCCAAGGACAACTTGATGTACTTGATCAGTTGTTAAAACCTGAGGTACAAGAATCATTAACTACACTAGTAGAACAGCTTCCAAAATTAACTGAGCTTGTTAATATTTTAACTAAGTCGTATGACTTCGCTCAAACTGTTGCTACTGATGAAGTATTAAAAAGCGACACTGTTAGTGCAATCACAGAGCTTGTAGAACCTGTAAAAGATACAGTGAAAGGCATGGCTGCAACTGCTATCGAAGCGAAAGATCGTGCTGACGAAAGCAACGAAGTTATCGGCCTGTTCGGTCTATTAAAATTACTAAAAGACCCACAAGCACAAAAAATGTTCCGTTTTGTGAACGCATACCTTCAAATTAGTGCAGAACGTAATAATAAATAATTTAATTTATAACAACAATTAGTAAAGACGGGGGATATCATACTATGTCAAAACAAATTGTCATCTTAGGCGCTGGTTATGGCGGTCTTCTTGCCGCTTTAAACGTACGTAAATATTACAGCAAATCAGAAGCACAAGTTACAGTGATTAACCAATACCCAACACACCAAATCATCACTGAACTACACCGCCTTGCAGCTGGTAACGTTGCTGAGCAAGCAATTGCAATGCCACTTACAAAGCTTTTCAAAGGCAAAGACATCGATCTTAAAATCGCAACAGTTGAGTCATTCTCAGTTGATAGCAAAGAAATTAAACTAGCTGGTGGCACTACTTTATCTTACGATGCACTTGTAGTTGCTTTAGGAAGTAAAACTGCTTACTTCGGTATTCCAGGACTAGAAGAAAACAGCATGGTATTAAAATCTGCTGCTGATGCAAACAAAATCTACAAACACGTTGAAGACCGTATTCGTGAATACGCTAAAACGAAAAACGAAGCTGACGCTACAATCGTAATCGGTGGTGGCGGATTAACTGGTGTTGAGCTAGTTGGTGAGCTTGCTGACATTATGCCTAAACTTGCAAAAAGCCACGGCGTAAATCCAAAAGAAGTTAAACTTCTTCTTGTTGAAGCAGGTCCAAAAATCCTTCCAGTATTACCAGACCACTTAATCGAACGTGCAACTACTAGCCTAGAAGCACGCGGTGTTACATTCTTAACAGGTCTTCCTGTAACAAACGTTGCTGGCAATGAAATCGACTTAAAAGACGGTCAAAAACTTGTTGCTAACACATTCGTTTGGACAGGCGGCGTACAAGGTAACCCATTAATCGGTGAATCAGGTCTTGAAGTAAACCGTGGCCGTGCAACAGTTGATGCACACCTACAATCTACTTCTCACAAAGACGTATTCGTTGCTGGAGACAGCGCTGTTGTCTTTGCTGAAGACGGTCGTCCATACCCACCAACTGCACAGATCGCTTGGCAAATGGGTGAGTTAATTGGATACAACTTATACGCAGCACTAGAAGGCAAAGCATTCGAAGAGTTCGCACCTGTAAACTCTGGAACACTTGCTAGTCTAGGACGTAAAGATGCTGTTGCTACAATCGGAGCAAGCAATACTCCACTTAAAGGTCTACCAGCATCATTAATGAAAGAAGCAAGTAACGTTCGCTACTTATCACACATTAAAGGTCTATTCAGCTTAGCTTACTAATCTGAATATAAGCCCGAATCATGCCCTGCATGGTTCGGGCTATTTTTATCCGTAATTTTCTCTAATTTATTTATTCGGCAACAGAATCATATAACCCTCTTTAATTATCAAAATATACTGACTCTTTTATCTCAAAATTGTGTATATGAAAAAAGCGGAAGTAGATATCTTCCCTACTTCCGCTCTTTCACAAAAACTATTCTCCCAATTTCACTAAGCTGTAGTTCTTCTTCCCTTTACGAATAATAATAAATCGTCCATCAAATGAATTTTCTACAGTAACATCCGTAGCTACATCCGTTACTTTTTCACCATTCATAGATATAGCTCCATTATTAATGTCTTCACGTGCTTGTCTTCTAGATGGCTCAATCCCTAAATCAACTAGCCACTCTACGATATTTTTCTTCTCTTTTGAAGACTCAAATGTCGGCATCTCTTTAAAGCCTTGCTCAATTTCATCAGCTGTTAACGATTTAATATCTCCGCTAAATAACGCCGCTGTAATTTTCACAGCTTGCAAAAATGCCTCTTCTCCGTGAACGAATTTCGTCATTTCTTCCGCTAATACTTTTTGTGCTTCACGTTTATGAGGCTCTGTTTCTACCTTCGCTATCAATTCATCAATTCGCTCTTTCTGTAAGAACGTAAAGTATTTCAAGTATTTAATTACATCACGGTCATCTGTATTCACCCAGAACTGGTAAAATTCAAACGGTGTTGTTTTTTCCGGATCAAGCCAAACCGCACCACCTGCTGATTTACCAAACTTCGTACCATCTGATTTTAATAATAATGGAATCGTTAATCCAAATACTTTCGCTTCATGACCTTCTAACTTACGAATTAAATCTAAACCACTCGTAATATTTCCCCATTGGTCACTACCACCAATTTGCAGTTGAACATCTTCTTTTGTGTATAAATGATGGAAATCCATCGCTTGCAAGATTTGGTACGTGAACTCTGTGAAAGAAATTCCAGTGTCCAAACGACTTGCTACAATATCTTTTGCTAACATGCTATTTATGCTAAAGTTTTTGCCGTAATCACGTAAAAATTCGATAATGTTTATCTCATGTGTCCAGTCATAGTTATTTACCATCTTCACTTCGCTATTGCCGCCGAAATCAAATAGCTTTTTCATTTGTGCTGTTAACGCATCCACATTATGCTGGACTACTTCTAACGTTTGCAGTTGACGCTCTGATTGACGTCCACTCGGGTCACCAATTGTTCCTGTTGCCCCGCCAATTAAAATAACAGGATGATGACCAGCTAATTGGAATCTCTTCATCATCATAAACGGAATCAAATGTCCGATATGCATACTATCACCAGTCGGATCCACTCCGCAGTATAGTGAAATCTTTTTCTCTTCTACTAGCTCACGTAAACCTTCTTCGTCCGTTTGTTGATTAATGGCGCCGCGCCATTCTAATTCATCAATGATATTCATCTTTTGTCATCCCCTTTATTTTTTGAAAAACAAAAAGTCCCTATGTCTATGACATAGGGACGATTATTCACCGTGTTACCACCCAGTTTGTATAAATAGCATAGCTATTCATACCACTCTTAGCAATAATATCGATTGCCAATCCGCTTAGCATTACCTAAGATACTCCAGAGTGTAATTCACAAGTTTGTTTGTGCTAGGTTCCAGCACCCCTAGCTCTCTTTGATAACAGTGACAAACTGCTACTGGGCTCTTTCAACGTATATTATTTGTTAAATTATTAGCCATTATATTGAATTGAAAACAAAATGTCAACAATATCCAAATATTATTTCGAAATAATTCATACTTTATACGCTTTTTATTCAAAGATTATTGTAGATCTTCTCCAATAATCCTTACTTCTCGCTCTAATTTCACACCGAATTTCTCTTCAACAGTTTTTTGTACAAAATGAATTAAATCGATATAATCTTGTGCCGTTCCGTTATCAACATTCACCATAAATCCAGCGTGTTTTAAAGAAACCTCCACTCCGCCAATTCGCTTACCTTGCAGTCCTGAGTCTTGAATAAGCTTACCTGCAAAATTATTTGGTGGACGCTTAAATACACTACCACATGAAGGATATTCTAACGGTTGTTTTGATTCACGCTTAAACGTTAAATCATCCATTTTTTCTTTAATTTCTTCACGCACACCTTCTTCAAGTTCAAATCTCGCTTCAAGAATAATGTAATGGTTGTTCGCAAATACACTCTTACGATATCCAAATTCAAATGCTTCTTTCGTTAAAGTACGTAGCTCTCCATCACCTGTCATTACGACAGCTTCTGTTAATACAAACGAGACTTCACCGCCGTAAGCACCAGCATTCATATATAACGCTCCGCCAACTGAACCTGGAATACCACAAGCAAACTCAAGACCCGTTAAATTATGATCTAATGCAATACGTGATACATCAATAATTGCTGCACCACACTGTGCTACAATCGTCGTTCCTGTTACAGTAACACCTGTAATATGAATTAAACTTACTGTGATCCCGCGAAGACCACCATCTTTAATAATAACATTCGATCCGTTTCCTAAAAACGTAACTGGAATATTATATTCGTTAGCATACTTTATCACTTCTTGAATCTCATCATAATTAGTAGGCGCAACAAATACATCTGCTTTCCCACCCACTTTAATGTGCGTATGATCTTTTAGCATTTCATCTTTCTTTACATGACCTTCAGGCAATACCGTACTTAAATATTTATAAACCTCTTGCATATTCATTTTACGATTCCTCTATTTCTATAATCTTTTTATCCCGCTAGCAACGGGCCCATAATATCCCCACATAAAAAATGCAATACAAATCAAAAGCTAAAGTGGTGGATACAGTGTACCTAAAATCAATTCGAGACACCTATAAACCTCTTAAATTATAAGAGGTGCCATTCATATTAAAATATATATCGCATAATAAAGCAACCCAAATGGGCTACTAAACTCGACATGTAACCATATAGACAACAATTTGTAAAATATATAGGTTTTACAAAGCAATATCCTTCAGTATCTTACTATACCACACGAAAAGGAAGTGGTATTTTTTTGTAATCTTTACTTTATTTTCTTCAATAAAAAAAGATGCTCTTACCTACGTAAGAGCATCCCTTTCATTTCTTTTTAACTAATTTTATCTCATCCACCTTCCTTTCACTTATTAGATAATCCGCGATACCTTTTATTTCATACAAAAGAGCACATCCAACAGAATGTGCTCTTTTTATACTCTTTAATTTATTTTTCGTTCTCTTCTTTTTCCTTATCAAACCATAACAGCTCATCATCATCAACTTCACCATTATAATTGATTAGAATCTCTTCTCCCGCTTTTATATCTTTGTAAGCAAAGAAGTTAAACGTATGATTCTCAAAGACAATATCATACGTTGCATTCGGCTTATATGAATGATTAAATAACATGCCGTATCCTAAAAGGAATGCTGTATGATTTACCCCATACTCAAATGCGTAGTCAGCAAGTAACGTTTTCTCAATGTGTTCATGCTGTTCATTCGGATAAGAGATAACTGGTGCTGAGTGTATCAACTCACCCTTTTTAATATCACGAGTTGCAAATACACCTCTATTAAATTCTCCATCACTAAGTTCAGAAGTCTTAACTTCAATCATATGCGTCACCTATATATTTCTTTCTTCGAAGTATTTTTCTCCTTAAGCTTGGCAGAAAACGAAGAGAAAAGCAATTAAATTCCTACCAAGTATAAAAAGAGCACATTATTTGTACTCTTCTTAGGTGATATTATTTTTCTAGAATATCTTATAACGACAACTTCACCTGTTAGAAGATATTCTATGAAGCCCCACGTATCAATTACTTCAATTTAAATACCGCACTAACTGGGTTATGATCACTGTTTTCAAACTTTAAGTCTTTCCCTTGTACATTTACAATTTCAACATTCGGCGAAACGATAAAGCCATCAATAATAGTGACAAAGTTTTCACCTTCCACATATTTCTTCACATCATCCCTTACCGTCATAACAGATGGATCTACAGCCCATTGGAATCCTCCATCGGCGAAGTCCTTCGGTAACTCTACTAGCCATTCAGGACGCTCTTTCACAAACTTAGGATCACTTAGTTGGACATTAGAAAGTAACTGGTTCCAATCTCCACCTAATATTACGTAATCACCGTTTTGATAACACTTGTTCATATATTCTTTTAAATACTCTGCTTGTTGCTTTCTAATTTTACCGCCCTCATCATAAGCAGATAAATGTATGTTTACGAGCCTAACATACTTCCCATTATCAACAGGGATTTTATGTTCAACAATCGCACGATCTAAATCGAATAAACGCTTCGGCCAAGGCTCCATTCCTGGTAGTTGGAACCGCGTTGCTGTTTGAACTGTATATTTAGAAAATGTACTTAATCCACCCTCAGCATATCCCATCGGCTTTGTGACTGGGACAGGAACCCACTTAGTATCGTAGTTCTTCCCAAATGACGAAGCATAATTAGGTAATCCTTTTTTCAAAAACTCATGTTCATTTACATCAAATGATCGGTGGGATTTTATATCAACTTCTTGCAATAACGTAAAATCACTATTCTCATTTTGTAAAAATGAAAGCATCTTCTTTAAGTTTACTTCAGTCTGTTCTTTACTACTCGAACCAGAACCCTTTCCTCCGTCCATAAAGAAGTCTTGTTCCTTATCTAATCCAGCGTACCCAATATTAAATGTTGTAACTTTAAATTCATTTCCTGGCTGCAGTACGCGCTCTTTGTTGTTTTCAACCTTTACGTCTAAAACATTCGCTGGCTGTTCTTTTGTAAGTGTCATATAAGCTAAAAAGCCACCTAGAATACCAGCTATTATTAAAATAAATGTTAATACTATTTTTAAAAATTTCTTCAACATACATGACCCCTTTTTGTTAAATAATATTTTATTTTTCTGTATTTTCAGTCAAATAAAGATAGATTAAAGACACAAGAAATATTTTACCATAAAGAAAACTTGATATCATTATATTTAGCTAATAAATAATCGTTGTATCCCTCATTGCAATTATCTTAAAATTCAATCATAGCATTTAAGAAGGCACGACTGTAACGTAATTACACTTTCGGAGAATATAACAAATCCTACTTTCTGAACTTTTCATTAACATATTTATTGGTAATCCAAAATAATATTTAGTACACTATAAAGTGAACTTATAGGCGATGGAGTTCGCCATAACTGCTATGTAGCTAATGACTCCTACCAGTATGACTACTGGTAGGAGTCTATTTTTTTTGAGTAAACTATTAGAGAGGTGAAGAAATTGAAATATATTATTGTTGGCATAGCCGGTATATTAGGAGCTCTTTCCCGTTATTACTTAGGTTTTACTATCGATACGATTTGGCATCATTCATTACCAATTGCTACATTAACGATTAACTTAATTGGCTGTTTCTTACTCGCTTTGTTGACCACCTATATCGCTCGGTTAAACGTCTTATCTTCTGAAGTTATTACAGGGATTGGAACTGGGTTTATCGGTTCATTTACGACCTTTTCAACATTCAGCGTCGAAACTGTACAGTTAATCAATCACTCACATTTTGGTGTCGCATTTTTATATGTATCATGTAGTATGCTAGGCGGTCTAATGATGTCTTTGCTTGGCTATACACTTGGAGATTTTTTACTACAAAAACACCTTGAGGAAGGTGAACCATCATGATTAATGCTTTATTAGTAGCAACAGGAGGATTCTTCGGTGCTATTACACGGTTTGCAATTAGTAATTGGTTTAAAGAAAGAAATAAAACTTCATTTCCAATTGCTACATTCCTCATTAATATAACGGGAGCATTTTTACTCGGATATATAATTGGAACTGGGATAACTACAAGCTGGAAACTATTATTAGGCACAGGATTTATGGGGGCCTTCACTACATTTTCAACGTTTAAATTAGAATCTGTTCAGCTTTTTAAGAATAAAAAATTCGGCATACTACTTCTATACTTAAGTGCTACTTATATAATCGGTATCACATTCGCATTCCTTGGGGTGAAATTAGGCGGAATATAAAAAAGAAAGCGACGCTTATCATTCGCTTTCTTTCATAAAAAGTATGTTGCCCCATATGGAATTGAAAATAAACCAGCTGGATACACATCATAATGTATACTTTGCACAGGAAGCTGTGAATACGACATATACTGGCTCTGAATCATTTGCGCTACTTGTGCTTGTTGCTGCATTTGAATAGCCTGATGCACTGCCTGAATTGTCATCTGTGCCCCGGCCAATGTAATAGCTGGCCCTACTTGCCTTCCAGTGTAAAAATAATGGTTCATCATTATTCAGCTCACTTTTTATTTTTCTTCCCTATCGTATGTTTCTATTTCATAGTAAGTGTTTTATCCCGATTGGTGAAAGCTAATAATCAGTAGAGAATGAACAAAACCCCCACTGATTAAAGTTTCACTGTATCTATTGCTGTTTCTTCAACTTTGAAGTAATAAATCCAAATAGCGACACACCAATACCACTAAAGAACAGTAAATAACTTATTGGTACTAGGAAAAAGAAAGGTTCTACAAGCAAACCATTTTCCTCCACTTTACTAGTTGCACCATGTATTAATAAACAAGTAACTCCTAACGATATCAGTACGATAGCTACTAAATATTTGTTTTTCATAATATATTCTCCTTTAACTTCACAATTAATTTTTTATATTCCTTCGACTACCATCATAATAAGCCCCGCCACATTATAAATCAACAATTTTTTATTGTTTTACGATAAACAGTTATTGATTTGTATAACAAAAAGGCTATAGACAATCATTGTCTATAGCCTCTTCACTCAATTATTTCACTCTAAAATATTCTTTTTGGAACATACACATTCTTATCGCATTATGGTAGTTGCCATCAACGAAGAACTCATCTTGAAGCTCACCTTCCACTATAAATCCGACTTTTTTATAAACGTGTACAGCTTTTTCATTCTCTTTATCAACAACTAAATATATTTTATGCATATTTAATACGGAAAAAGCGTAATCCATTGCTAAACGCGTTGCATCAGCTGCATAACCGTAACCTTGGTAACTCGGATCAATAATAATTTGGAATTCAGTTCTACGGTGAATATAATCGATTTCTACTAATTCGACCAATCCAACCATCTCACTATTTTTCTCAACAATAAATCGGCGCTCACTTTGATCATGTATATGTTTATCATATAAATCCTGCAGCTCCACAAATGCCTCATACGGCTCTTCAAACCAATACGACATAATATGCGCGTTATTATTAAGTTCGTGTACAAACTTTAAATCTTCTCGTTCTAAAGGACGTAACTTCAATTCTTGACTCATTTCTATAACCTCCAAGTAAAAGAAACCTCTTCACTTAATTTCTCATTTTTTTTCGATTTCAAACGCCCTAGTTACATTGTAAACTTTCAAGTAACTTGAAGGTCAAGGTGTAAAAAGTAGCACAAACAAAAGTCTGCACTACTACCCTTTCTTCAAATCCCTCATATTTGATATGTATAAAGCAATAACTAAAATAAGAATTGCCCCTGCGTATAATAACGTCTCCATTGGTTCCTCATGAGACACGATAATTAAACGAATTAACGCCGTAATTCCGATATAAATAAAATAACGTAACGGGAAATGATAATTCGACTTAAAATACTTAATAATTAATGCGATGAACTCGAAGTATAGGAAATAGACGATGATACTCTCAACTAATTTATACGATGTATACTTCTTTGCTGAAAATATGTATTGAATAAAAGTAATTGTTTCGTTAATTAAAAAAACCGATAAAACAATGGACAATATGATTAACGCTATATTTAATATCCACTGTAAAACACTAGCTATAAAATGATCGATATCAAATGACTTCATTTTCTCTTTTAGCTCCCCTTCGTATAAGTACTTATTTATTATAGCAAAATTATACTTACAGAAGTGTTAAATCAAATATGATCGTCCTCTTTCACTATCACTTCACCATTCGGATATTTATGCTTAATATAGTCGCTTCCCCAATCACAAAGTACTTTTAAACCTTGTTTTAATGATTGTCCCTGTTCTGTAAGAGAGTATTCAACTTTCGGCGGCACTTGATTATATACTTTTCTAGATACAAGTCCATCCTTTTCAAGCTCTTTCAATTGTTCAGTAAGCATTTTTTGTGTAATACCGGTTACCAATCGTTTTAACTCACCCGTTCTTGTCGGTCCGCTTGTTAAATGATATAAAATGTGGGATTTCCACTTCCCCCCGATTACATCCAAAACGACTTCAATTCTATTGTTATACTCTTTTTTCATATTGAACTCCTTCTGTATTTTGATAGGCACTTTCTCGTGCCTATGTCACGAGATGGTGTCTATATCACGGAAAAGTGCGTACTTTTCATAGTACCTGTACTATACCATAATGATGCATGTAAGCAACTTATAACAGAACATCAACTTAGTGGAGGTATTTTAAAATGACAAAAGAAAATCGTACTACGAATTTTTATGATGTGATTCGTGAACGTCGTTCCGTTCGCTCTTATGATCCTTCAGTTACAATCTCTGATGAAGAAATTAAAGAACTTTTAGAGGAAGCAATGCTAGCACCAAGTAGTTCTAACTTAAACCCATGGCGTTTCATGGTAATCACAGATCAAGATTTAAAAGAAAAGCTTCATCCAATCGCATTAAATCAACCACAAGTGTTAGAGGCATCGGCTATGATCGTAATTTTAAGCGAAAATAACGCCCATGAATTCGAACATATCAATAAAGTGAATGAGCGTGCAGTAGCTGCTGGATTCATGACAGAAGAAATTAAAACCAGACTAAACAACAGTATTCGTGAGTTTTATGCACCTGTAAGTGAACAAGGAAAAAGAGAATGGCAAATGCTTGACGGTGGTTTGCTAGCTATGCAATTTATGCTTGCTGCAAAAGCGAGAGGATATGATACCGTCCCAATGCTTGGCTATAACGTTGAAGAATTCCGCAAAACATTTAACGTTCAAGAAAACTTAACTGACGTTTTAATGATTGCATTAGGCAAAGCAAAAGAGCCAGGATTCCCATCAGTTCGATTAACTGTAGATGAAGTAACGTCTTGGAATGGCGAGTTTTAATCACCGTGTTTATCGTACTTTTGGAATGAAAGTACGATAAACACTATTAACGAAACTATGATGGTAGCAACCATAATCATAATGCAAAACTACAATCTAATCGAATAATACAAAAAAGAAAGGTGGAGAAAACAATGCTTGAAGTTTTAAATTGAATTAATGAATTAGCTAAAAAACAAAAAGAAAAAGGTTTAACAAAAACAGAATTAAATGAGCGCACAGAATTACGCGAGGAGTATCTTCAAATTATTCGCGGTCAAATCAACACCACTGTTACAGGATTAAAAATATTAGATCCTTTAGGAAATGACGTGACTCCTGAAAAATTAAAAGAGCTACAAAAGCTATCACTAAACACAGATAACAACGCATGAAAATACCCAGCTCCTTTGTTACTTAATGATTCATCTAATAGTACGTTTGCTTAGATGCATCATTAAGTTAATATCTACTTCCCCATCCACTTTCTGTTTCTAAACCAAAAAACCACAAACAAATTGTCCCATCTTTTCTTTGCATCCTTTAGCTTTTTCACAATGAAACCATATGCGTCAAAATCTTTTCATGACGTTATTACTTCCACATAGTTGCAATTTATATAATAACGGTACAGTACAAATAACTTGCTGTATAAAGTGAAACTTTAATCAGTGGGGGTTTTCTTCATCACCCACTGATTATTAGTTGAACCAATCGGGCTTTTACGGGCAGTTGATCCCCCACCTAACTTCTTTGCTTTCGCTGAATTTTGAAGTGGTGGTCTTACTGCCCGTTAATGCGGGATAAATAATTGTGGGGGGATTAATGATGAACGAAGCGTTACTATTAGTCGACATACAAAATGATTACTTTGAAGGCGGCAATATGGAATTACATCAACCTGAAAAAGCCGCACAAAAAGCGAAAGAAGTCTTGAAAGTATTTCGTGAAAAACATAAAACAGTTATTCACGTACAACATATTGCGAACAATGAAGGAGCTACTTTCTTCTTACCTGAAACAGTAGGTGTTCAAATTCATGATGATGTACAACCGATTGCTAACGAAAGAGTCATACAGAAACATCACCCTAACAGTTTTTTAAGAACCAATTTATTTGAAACATTAAAAAAAGAAAAAATAGATCAACTGGTCATTTGCGGTATGATGACTCATGTATGTATTGATGCAACAGTACGCGCTGCCAGTGATTTAGGATTTCAATGTGTTGTAATTGAAGATGCTTGTACAACAAAAGATTTAGAATTCCAAGGAAATCTGATCCCCGCAGTACACGCTCATCAATCGTTCATGAGTTCGTTAGAGTTTGGTGATATTTATGCAAAAATCATGTCGGCAAACTGTTTTATAAACAAGAGCAAATAAAAAATTACAGTTCCATATAAAAAAAGAAAGAATAAATCTCTTATTCTTTCTTTTTTTCGATTGTCTTAATGACAGTATTTATACGATAATCACCATAATGTAAAACATCTGCAAGAGTCTCTTCTAATTGCTGGTGCGAAGATGTGTGAAGAATCATGATATAACACCCATCGCCACTTATACGATACATTTCAGTAATTAAGTCCGTTTTTTCAAAAAAAGTTTGAATTTGATTATGATAATGTGGTGCATGCAGAAATAGTGTAACAAACGTCATAATAGACCCTTCTAACTTAGCCCTGTCGATATCTATCGTATATTTTTGAATGACACCCGCCTCTTCTAATTTATTAATTCGTTTCCCAACAGCCTGGCCAGTCAAATGTACTATCTCTCCAATTTCCTTCCAGTTCATTCTAGCGTTTTCTTGTAGTAACTTTATAATTTTAAAATCTGTTGAATCAAACATGGACATCCCCTTCCTATAGAAATCACCTTCTATAAGATCATCATTTCCCCTACAATTCATCTTAAAAACTTTTACAATACACTCGATTAACTCTATTAAGAATTACATTACTGTTAACAGCTTTCCTTCTTCCTTTACTATGTATTTTTCGATTACTCGTAGGTATCAGAAAAAAATTGATAAGCGTTCGAAAGGGCATCCAGTAAGCTAGCGATTGTTTTTTATAAATATGAAAATTTTTTAGGAATTAGTTTATCTTTTTTTAATGATTTATTTAGAGGGAGTTTATACTCGGGGATTAACATGATAAACGTAGTAACTAACTTCGTTGCTCCCACCTGAATCTTTTCATATAACAAAATTTTAGAAGGACGAACTGCTACTATAATCGCAAACCGTACTAACTAAAATCATACAATAAGGAGACGATAAAAATGAACAAAAAAACAAAAGTACTATCATCCATACTGCTAGGATTCACATTAGCATTAACAGGTTGCGCTGGCACGAAAGCTGAAGAAAATCATAGTAAACAAAAACAAGAACAAGCTGCGAAAGATACTAAAAAGGAAAACAAGTTAACTAAAGGGCAAAAAATGGCTAATATTCTTAGCGAGACAAATTGGCAAGGTACAAGAGTGTATGACAAAGATAAAAATGACTTAACCAAAGAAAATGCAAACTTCATTGGTCTTGCGAAATATGATGCGAAGTCTGGAAGATATGAATTTTTTGATACTAAGACTGGTGCAAGTCGTGGTGATAAAGGAACTTTCTTTGTCACAAATGATGGGAAGAAGAGAATATTAATTTCAGAATCAATGAAGTATCAAGCTGTTGTTGACATGACAAAGCTAAATAAAAATGTATTTACCTATAAAAGAATGGGGAAAGATGCTAACGGTAAAGATGTAGAAGTCTTCGTTGAACATGTTCCATATAAAGAAAAAGAGCTTTCTTTCACGGATCCGGATAAGCAGCTAAACTCTACTACAGGTGCTATCGTTAAAAACGTTGATGGAGATAAAATTTTAGGCGGAACCCTTTGGTATGGAACAAAGGTATTAGATGAAGCCGGTAATGATGTAACGCAGTTTAATTCGAATTTTATAAGTCTAGCAAAATTTGATGACAAGTCTAATAAATACGAGTTCTTCAATAGCGAAACAGGTCAAAGCCGCGGTGATTATGGCTACTTCGATGTTGTACACGAAAATAAAATAAGAGCTCATGTTTCAATTGGAAATAATAAATACGGTGCGGCTCTTGAACTTACTGAACTGAATAACAAGAAATTTACGTATAAGAGAACTGGTAAAGACCAAGTGGGTAAAGACATAACTATATTCGTTGAACATGAGCCTTATAAAGGTGATATGAAACCACAATTTAACTTTTAAAAACGTTTGATTACAAATCCTGTACTGAGCTACAGGATTTTTTTTAAGGAAAAATCATTTATGGTTCCCTTGAAAAAAATTGTCTTATATCCCCCTCAACAATTCAGCCCGATTGTTGAATATAATATCTCTCATTTTTTAACAGCTTTAAAAAGCCTTACTACACATAAATTGTAGTAAGGCTCCGACTATTTAAGATAAAAATTTTATTATCTCTATACAAATAAGGTTTAGCAAATAATGTTACTATCCCCTCCAAAGAAAAGAAACCTTATTTCAACTTTCCTATTGATAAGTTAACACGATAGTTCCCGTACTTTAATAGTCGTCCTAGAAATTTATCTAAGTCTTCGTTGGAAACAAAATGTGTTTTTAATAAATAACACCCCTCACCACTTATACGGTGTACTTCAGAAATCCCTTCTTCTCCTTGAAAGAAATTCATAAACTCTTGGTGATTAGCTGTTGTTACGAACAAAGTAACAAATGCAGTCACTACTTGTCCTAATTTGATTCGGTTTATTGCAATTGTATATTGTTCAATAATCCCTAAATCCTCTAATCTTCGAATTCGATTTCCTACGGCCTGCCCCGTCATATGTATTTTTTGACCAAGTTCTTTCCATTGTATTCTTGAGTTTTCTCCTAATAATTTCAGTATCTCAAAATCTGTTTGATCAATGATATAAACCAATCCTTTCACCGTGAAAGTAGAAAGCCCGAAAGTGTTTCGCCAACTTATTCTGCTTATCGATACAATTCACTATACTTAGTTTATCCTCTTACATCACATTATTTATCAGTTATATTTACTTATAACACAGAGGATGCAACAAAAAAATACATCTAGATTTAAAGGAGGTTACAAATATGTTATTACAAGAAATTCTATCGTTCAATGAACAATTTGTAGAAAATAAGGAATACGCTCCTCGTGAAGCGACAAAGGTGCCTAAAAAACGTATGGTTGTTGTTTCTTGCATGGATGCTCGTTTAATTGAGCTACTTCCAAAAGCTTTAGATATACACGATGGTGATGCAAAAGTTATCAGAAATGCAGGTGGTAAAATTGCTTCTGCTTTCGATAGTGTTATGCAAAGTGTTGTAGCGTCAGTATACGATTTAAATGCAGATGAAATCTTCCTTATTGGACACCATAGATGTGGCGCGAGCCAAACGAATCCAAAAGGAACACTTCAAAAAATATTAGATCGTGGAGTAGCTTCAACAGAAATTTTATCAGCTATTGAATATGCTGGTGTTGACCTTGAAAAATGGTTATTTGGATTTGATGATGTCTGCGATTCAACTCAGGCTAATGTTGATTTAGTAAGAAATCATCCACTTATTCCAAAAGATGTTCCTGTACATGGTTTAGTTATTGATCCTCACACAGGTAAATTAGATGTAGTGGTTGATGGATATAAAGCGTTAAATGGTGAAACAAAATAATAATTATTACGTACATGAAGGGAAGTTATTAGATATGAAAAAGCAAGTATTAGATATGAATAGACAAGAAGCTACGCAAAAAATTCTAGAGGCAAAAATTAAAAAAGGGTTAACATGGGAAGAAATTTCAAAAGTAAGTGAAAACTCTGAGACCTGGGTTGTAACAGCGTTATTAGGACAAGCTACAATGACACGTCCAGAAGCAGAAAAAATCGGTAAACTATTAGAATTAGATGAAGAAGTAGTTCAAGCATTAACAGTAGTTCCACTTCGTGGCCAAGTAATGGAAATGCCTCCTACTGACCCGATTGCATATCGTTTATATGAAATGATGTTACAATATGCACCAACTATTAGAGAATTAATCTTAGAAAAAGCCGGCGAAGGTGTAATGAGTGCAATTAACTTCAACCTAGGTGTGGATACACAAGAAGATCCCAAAGGTGGCGACCCTCGTATCGTGATTACACTTAACGGAAAATTCTTGCCATTCCGTACATGGTAATTAATTGAAAAATCTATTTATATAATTAAAATAATTTTATAGATTTAAAAAATCCATCCTTTTTAATCTAACTGTATAGAAAGGGTGGATTTTTACTATGAAATTCTTTTTCGGCAAAGGAGACTAATATGAATAAAAGATATTTTGATACGAGCTTTAGTATTCTACAGTGGTTTGTGTTTTTATTAGCAAATGCAATTGCATTGCCTATAATTATTGGTGGCATATTCCATTTATCAATAGAAGATATCTCAACATTAATGCAACGAACTTTTTTAGTTGTGGGAATAAGCTCATTTATACAAGCATGGTTTGGGCATCGTTATCCCATTGCGGATGGCCCAGCCGGTTCATGGGTAAGTATATTTGTCATATTGGGACAAGTCGCTATGCATCAGGGACAAAGTGCAAAAGAGGTATTACAACTTTTAGAAGGTGGATTAATTATTGCGGGTATATTACTCTTCGTCCTTGGTATAACAGGGCTTGTTCATGGAATCTTACGTTTATTTACACCGTTAGTTACAGGAACTTTTCTTTTAATCTTAGCACTTCAGCTTAGTGGTGTGTTACTAAAAGGAATGATGGGATTACAAGGATCTGCAACTCATCCCGACTATACAATAGCTACTATTGCGCTCTTTGTTTTTGCCCTTATTACTTTCTTATCAATTAAAGGGAAAGGATGGATGAAAAGTTACGCTGTGTTACTTGGAATTTCATGTGGTTGGCTTTTGTATGCAGTATTAGGAAAATCATCTCATATGCCTTCACATACAACGCTAGTTAAGTTACCAGAGATATTTGCTTGGGGCACACCCAGATTCGATATTGGAATGACTCTAACTGCGACTTTATTTACATTTCTTTTAGTTGCAAATACAATTGCTGCTATTTCGGCTGTAAAACAAGTGGCTCCGTTATCTAAAAAAAATGAAAAGCAAACACTGAACCGTGGTGTATGGGTCGGAGGTATATCACATATTATCTCATCATTGTTCTCTACAATTGGAATTGTACCCTTACCTGCATCAGCAGGATTTATTCAACTAACAGGTCAAAAAAAGGTGAAGTCGTTTCTTATAGCAAGTCTTATATTAGCAGGTATTTCTTTTATCCCCTCAATTGTAAGCTTTATATCCTTGCTACCAGGACCTATTGCTAATGCTGCACTTTTAGCAACATTTGTCCAAGTAATAGGCATTTCATTTCAATCCATTTTACGTGAAGAATTAAATCAACGCCGATTAACTATATTAGGAATTTCATTATTAATCAGTTTGGGTATAATGTTTCTTCCAGAAAGTGCATTTAGCGGAGTTCCTTCTTCCTTACAATATGTTTTAAGTAACGGATTACTCGTAGGTACTATGATCGTTATTTTGCTAGAACAGTTTTGGAAAGAGTAAAATTTGTGACTAAGTAAAAAAGCGCCCTGATTACAGGGCGCTTTTTTATACCTAATGACTAATACTAGCCGTTGGGTATAATGTTGTTCCTCCAATTGAAACTTTTATTTCATTTGTTAATGGAACATTTTGTTCATTAATAATTGTTCTCCACCATTCCCATGCAAGACCAGTACATTCTCTAGCCACGATTTTTATATTTTTTGAATTTGGTGGAAGAGGAATAACTGTAGAGTAATGAGCTGTTTTGTCTCTGCCACTACCATCCCATGTTTTATGTGTTAGTACTTCTTTCCCATTTTGATCAAATGTGAATTCATCCCAAGATACATCAAATTGAGCAACGTAAGCGCCGTAATGATCAAGTGTCATTTTAGCACTTGAATATTCTGTAGTTGTCGTCTCAATATAATCTGTATTGTTATGAACAGCAGCAGTTGCATTATCTTTTAAGAAAGTGCTTGTATATGAAATTGGATATGCTGGATTTTTAAAACTTAATTCAGCATTATCTTTAATGATATTTCGGATTTCATTGAAATCTTTTGTAACAACCTTGTTATGCTCTTTCGCATCTCCGCCTAATACTACAGCAGTAAAGGTACTTTCTTCAAAAATATCTTTGTACTGTCCGCTCGTTTCGACGCTGTTATTCTTAAGTAAGGCTTTAAAAGCAGCTTGTACATCTTTACTCTTAGATGTGGTTTCTAATTTTACATAAACGGTTCTACCATAAGCTACATTTGAAACCATAACAGGTGGAGCTGAATTACTTACTCCTTTACGAGTTAACTCATCAAAAGTAACACTATTATCAAAAAGATCGGATGGATTGTTAGGTAGCTCAGCACTTACGGTATAAAATATTTGCTTATATGCCGCCACCATCACTTTTTTTTCTCCATTTGCAACCGCATTAAAATCAATGTTTAGACTGTTATCAAGATATTTAGCGTTAACATTAAGGGCACTTGCGATTTGTGATTTACTATAAACCATAGATTCTGTATACTGCATTCTTGCAGGTAACGTATGTGTTTTAGAATACTTTTCATTCCAAGTAGATACTAAATCATCTACTGCTCCAGCCACATTACCATATATCGGATTTTGGACAGTAATTGTATTTTCTTTTCTCATGCCAGGTAAGTCTATACTAATATTCAAAGGTTTTCTCTTAGCCACTAATAAACTCGGTTGATTGTCTGCAAAAGCTTTATTTGCAAGTTGTACCGCTCCTGGATACGTACGATTCACCACAGAATCAATAATCGAAATATCGACTGGTGAAGTTGTAAGTGATTTTTTCTCGCGTTCCACTACTACAAATTTACCATTTGAATTGATACTTTCTTTCGGAACAAAACTCTCTACTTTATCACCATTTACAGCTAAAACCTCTTGATTATTATATTTAAGGCTTGCTATACCTGTATCAATACCACTAGCATTTTTGGTTACATCAGTTGCATTACCTACTTGTGTTTCTGCGAAGGAAATAGATGAATAATTAATAGTGCATAGACTAACTAATAAACATGCAAGGAACTTTCTTTTTTTAGTGTTTTTCTTAATATTCAGAAAAATCACCCCGTTCTTTTTTTAGTAAAATATTATAATGATTGATAAATGATAGCTAACTAATAAACCTACATAAATGCTTTTAAAAGTTCTTGAATTAACGGGATTACGCCACCTACAAATTTCAAAACTGCCATTGCGATTTCCATATTATTTCCTCCTTTTTTATTGCTACGAAAATGTGATTAATCTTTATGCCCTCATTATAGTGACACCTTACACTTTTATCAATACACTCTGATATGCAATATTACATATAAAAAACAAGCTGAATTCTTATAAGAAGTTATACAGAGAAAATTTTTCCGTTTGGTAGATACTTGAAAAATTGAAGCATTCCTTTGCATTTTATGAGTAATTTACAAGTTTATTGTTGGAATCATCGCAGGACTGGAAGTAATGAAATACCCGTGGGACTGTTACCAACAACCAGAAACATTAAGAGTTATCATGGGCAATCGCATAAAAAAAAGCTGCTACCTATAAAATACAGACAGCAACTTTAACTAGAGTATACAATTTGATTTTCTATAACTAATAAACAGCGATTGGCCCATAAGGGCCATTGATAATTTCTATTTTTGTTTCAAAAATATCTGTTAAAATTGTTGGGTCCATAACCTCTTCTACTGTTCCAAAAGCAGCAATTTGTCCATCCTTCATAGCACAAATTTTATCCGAATATTTGGCTGCAAAATTTATGTCATGCATAACAGTCAAAATTGTTCTTCCAAATTCATTAGCTGCACGTCTCAAATGCTCCATCATTTGAACAGAACGAGCAACATCAAGGTTGTTCAGAGGCTCGTCCAAAAGCACATATTCAGTCTCTTGGCACAATACCATCGCTACATATGCCCTTTGTCTTTGACCACCAGAAAGCTCATCTAAATATCTATTCTCTAAACTAGTTAAATCTAAGAAATCGATATATTTAGAAATGATAACCTCATCTTCTTTAGTTAATCTTCCCTTTGAATAAGGAAAGCGCCCAAATCCAACTAGTTGTCTAATAGTAAGCCTCGTTACAAAATGATTTTCTTGTCGCAATATAGTCAAAATTTTTGCTAAGTCTTTTGATTTGGATTCAGAAACATCCATATTCGCTACTTGAATTTGACCTTCATCCATATCCAAAAGTCTTCCAATCATCAATAGTGTCGTTGACTTTCCAGCGCCATTTGGTCCAATTAAAGAAGTAAAGCCCGCTTTTGGTATTTCAATATCCAAAGGTCCTATTTTTACCTTATCAGTATAGAACTTTTTAACATTATCAATTTTTATCATAAAGCCCTCTTCCTTAAAACTATAGTTAAGAATATGATTCCACCAAATAATTCAATAATAACTGAAACTACACCTTGAGCATTGAATACATGATACATTAAAAAGTATGCACTCGTCATTATTAAAAATCCTATTGCAAAAGCCATTGGAAAAATATATCTATGATCATAAGTTGACGCCGCCTGATAACTCAAAGTTGCCACTAAAAAGCCGTAGAACGTAAGTGGTCCAATTAGAGCTGTTGAGATGGACATCAAAATAGCAACTAATACAAGCGTATAAATTACACTAGGTTGATATTTAACCCCAAAGGAAGTAGCAACATCCTTTCCAAGTGATAAAATATTCAACTTCTTAGAATGAGCAAAAATTAATACCGCTACAATTATAATCATAGGAATTACAACAGGAAAATATGCAGGATCTGCATGATTAACAGAACCAAATAATTTCGCTTGTAAAATATCAAACTCTGAAGGCGCAAGTAGCTTTCTCATAAAAGCTGACACGGAATTCAGTCCAGTACCAATAATAATTCCAACTAAAAGCATAAGTTGTAAATTCCCGTATTTACCGGAAAGTAACCATCCATAAAGTATCAAACTCATCAAGACCATAGCAACAACTTGGAATAAAAATGATCCAATTCCATTAAAGTTTATTAATGCACTAGCACCAAAGAAGAATATTGTACTCGTATGAATTGCTGAATAAAGTGATTCGAAACCTAAAAGCGAAGGAGTAATAATCTTATTGTTCGTAATAGATTGGAAAGCAACTGTCGACAAGCTATGGCAAACTGCAGCAATAATCATCGCAACAATAGCTATTATCCTTCTCTTAACAACTGGGATAAAAGAAGGTGAATCTATCGGAACTGGATTGTTATAAACTAAAAGTCCATATGAAGAAAGGAGACCTAAAGCGATCAATGTTATTAGTACAATCCAATAACGTCTTGCTTCCTTCTTAGAACGAAAAGCGCTAGCTGATCTACTTTCATTATGAAGGCTAGAATCGATTTCGACATTTTCTTTATTTCTATAGTCTAATGTGATCATCGCAGCCTCCTTGGTTTTCTTTTTCTCAATAAAATAGTAATAAATACGACTGCTCCCACTGTTGCAAGTATTAAAGAAACAGGCACTTCAAAAGGTTTTATAATTGTTCGAGAAATGATGTCACAGGCAGTTATTGTCCCCATTCCGATCACACATACCCAAGGTAAATTACTCCTAAGATCATCTCCCCTAAACATTGAAACAATGTTTGGAACAATTAATCCCAAGAAAGGTAAGTTTCCAATAACAGCTGCAACAATTCCAACTGCAACAGAGATAAGGCCAGTCCCAAAAAGAACAATTCTATTGTAATTAACTCCAAGGCTTGTTGCGACATCTTCTCCTAGTCCAGCTAAAGTCAATCTATTAGCATACATAAAAATAAGAAAAGTAACGATAACAATCAGCCATAAATATTCATATCTTCCCACCTGAACGGTAGCAAATGAACCTACGAACCAAGTTTCAATACTTTGCGTCATTTGAAAAAGGAGTCCCAAAAAAGTAGACACTGCAGAAATAACTGCTCCAAGCATCAATCCAATAATAGGGACAATTAAAGACGAACGAAGTTTAACTCTTCTTAAAAACAGAAAGAAAATCATAGTTCCTATAAAAGAAAAAATGATTGCACCAGTCATTCTTTGAACTAAAGTCGGGGCAGGAAATAATAAATATACAAAAAGCAGGCCTAAGCCTGACCATTCAATAGTCCCCGTTGTAGTAGGTTCAACAAAACGATTCTGTGTAATTAGTTGCATTACGAGCCCCGCCATCGCCATTGCAGCTCCAGTAAGCATTAATGCAACTGTTCTCGGAACACGAGTGATGAAAAACATCTCCATTCCGTCCTCTTGTCCACGTATATCATAAACTCCAGTAAACAGTGATATAATCCCTAAAATTATAACAACTATAATCGCTATTATAAAAGGTTTTGTCCATATTTTATTGTGATTATAAAACTGGGGTTGAGAAATATTCTCAACCCTAGAAATCATATTTTTTGACACTGTTTCGTACTCCTTTACACTACTTAGCTAAAGTTTTTGCGATATTTCCAAATAACTCTATATAAGTCTGAATTGATTCATTTGTGTAAGTATCTGCTGGTGCATAAACAACTTGTTTTTTAGAAACAGCAGTTGTGTTTTGAAGAGCTGGTGATTTAGAAATAACATCTTGAGCAGGAGCTGAAGTAGCAGCATCAGATGTTGCAGCATCACGATCTAATACGAAAAGCCAATCAGGATTTGTTTGTGCAATAGCTTCAACAGAAACGTCATCACCTTTATGACCTGCAGTAGAATTAGCAACTTCTAGTGCTGGAGTCCAACCGAAAATTTCATACATTGGTCCCCAAACGCGACCAGAATGTGGAGCAGCAAAACCAATATTTCCACCAGTAACAATAACACTCATAACTTTATCTTTTCCATTATAAGCAGATTTTACTTTTTCAATAGATTTATCAAAATCAGCTACTACTTGTTTAGCTTCTTTATCTTTATCAAAGATTTTCCCTAAAGTAATTGTAGAATCTTTAAGTCCTTTTACTAAGTTTTCGCCAGGCTTAGTAGCTTTCTCAGAAACATCAACATTAAGGTCAATAACAGCTGCATTTGGCACTAATTTTTTGATTTCTTCGTAATGACCAGCAAATCTTTGACCAACGATTACAAGTTCAGGGTTTGCTGCTGCAATAATTTCAAGATTTGGTTCGCGGTGATTCCCAATATTTTTAACTGAATCATCTTTTACATATGCTGAATCTGCAGGCATTACATCCTTTGGAGCAGCCGCTAATTTAATTCCCCAATCAGCTAAAGTTTCAAAAGTTCTATTATCTAAAGCAACTACATTCTTTGGATTTACAGGGACTTTAACAGTTCCATGTGCATCAGTGATTTCAACCGTTTTTTGCTTATCACTACTATCACCTTTATTAGCTTTCGAAGTTTCCTTACTTGAATCTGAGCAAGCTACTAACATTAAAGTGAAAATTGCTAGAATACTTACTAATTTTAAAAGCATAGTTTTTTTCATACGTATACTCCTTATTATGTAATTTAGTTTGAAAATGATGACGTCCATAGATTAAATTAGATAGTAACTTTTATGTATCTAAATTGCTATTGATAATCATTTTCATTTGAATATCCTGTTAATAAGTATAGTCATTAATTCTGTGAAAATCTTGTGAATGGTGTGAGTTAATAAAATTAAAAATAAATTAGATACAGTCTCATCTAATGCGCACCAGAGTCATCCCCCACACGTACTAACCAATAGATTGGCACCTTATAAACCATGATTTCTACTGCAAAAAAATGCCCATTAATAGCTAATTTTTTCATAATCCATTGCCTGATAGCAATCTTCTTTTTATAGTTTCCGTCTTTTAATATTTCACAGAAACTATTTTATTATCTTATTTTTATCATTCAACCATTGAATAGCCTCTGCCATGTATCGTTTGAATATATCTGTCTTTCTTCTCGCACTTTAACTTTTTTCTTACATACCCAATATATAAATCTACTACATTTGGATTTACTACTACGTTATCTCCCCAAACCTGGTTCAAAAGCATTTCACGGCTCAATATTGTATTTTTATTCTTGATTAAAAATACAAGTAAATCGTACTCGCGCTTCGTAAGCGAAAGATTTTCACCACTTTTTTTCACAATATTGCTAGATGCATCAACAAAGAGATCTTTAAACTGAAAAAAGTTTGTCTCATTTTGCTGGATATATTCACTTCTCCTTAAAATAGCTTGAACCCTTGCTACTAATTCTTCTTTCACAAATGGTTTTCTTATATAATCATCTGCTCCTGCTTGTAACCCTGCTATGCAATCCTTACTAGAAATATTGTCGGTCACAATAATGATCGGTGTCGTTTTAACAAGTCGTATTTGTCTGCAAATTTCTGGCCCCGATATATTTAATGAATCCCAATCCAATATGATAATATCCCAATCTTGTTCATATACTATATTTAAACCTTGGTTTTCATTGTGAAGTTTTAAAATGAAATGGCCTTCTTGCGTTAGACCGCTTACGATTTTCTTTGCTAAAGACCTTTCATTCTTAATTACTAACACCTGCCTCACCGATGGTTCACCTCTACTTCAATATAACTTGGTTAGATAAAAAATCATCTCAAAAAAATATTTTAAGATTTATAAATATAAAACCCCTAAAAAAAGCCATTATAACAGCTTATTAGGAGAACTCAATATAATCTTACAATAGATATGAATAGAAACACAAAGGATATGAAGATTTAAATACATATTATTTAATCATTAAGGGCATCTATAGTATCTATCTGCTTATCATCAATAACTATTTCTTCATTTTCTGTTTTAGGGGTACCGCCCTCCCCCCCCCATCAACTTAAGCATTTTATAAAACTACAAAATAAAAAACGGTAGTCTTTCTATTTTTCTACTTATAAATACTTGTGTAGAAGTGATTTTGTTGTTTATTTAGATACGATTGTGATTTTTAAGAGATAACATACAAGATGCATTTAGAATGGAATCGAAAGAACCGAAGACTTAGAGGGACCATAACTTTGCCACAAACAAAAAGAACCATAACCCCGCCAACCTGGCAAAGTTATGGTTCATACCATACAAAATAAAAAAACCACCAAATATGTATTGGTGGAGACGGTGGGAGTCGAACCCACGTCCAAAAATATCGGCACTTAAGCTTCTACGAGTGTAGTCGATATATTAGCATTTCGCGAACTCTTCGGCCTATCGACAGGCTTCCAAGTTGCTAGTCTGATTATTCTCTTCCTTCGCCCTCAGACGGCGAACTCCGGCGTAGTCCACTTAGTTTGAGTCCCTTACCCTACCACATGGACGATGGAGGGAGGAACCTTTAGTGCAATTAAGCAGCTAAAGAAAGATTGTTTTGTTTGCCAATTATAGGCTTTGACGTTTTAACGAGGCCGATCCCCTCGACTCGCAACCTAAGCTCGAACTATCCCTGTCGAATCCGTAACGTCCCCATGATAAAAATGGAGCATACGAAGAAATATCGTGATAGCTACTAAGAGCTGTTTTTCAATGTGCAACAATCTTACATAAGTTATTATATCATACGCGCGCCGTTTTACAAATGTAAATATCTGTATTACATCTTTTGGCGATCACGGAACACGCGTGCAATTTCACGTTTAGCTTCTTTCTCTTTTAAATCATGACGTTTATCATATTGTTTCTTACCTTTTGCTAAACCAAGTGCCATTTTTGCAAATCCATTTTTCAAATAAATTCTAAGTGGAACTAATGAGTAACCCGTTTCTTTTGCAGCTCCCGCTAGCTTATCAATTTCTTTTTTATGAAGAAGTAATTTTCTCGTACGAAGTGGATCATGGTTAAAACGATTCCCTTGCTCGTACGTATTAATATGCATATTATGAACCCATACTTCACCATTATGTACACGTGCAAACGCATCTTTCAAGTTCACGCGTCCAGCGCGAATCGACTTAATTTCCGTTCCTTGAAGGACAAGCCCTGCTTCGTATGTTTCTTCGATGAAATAATCATGAAATGCTTTTTTATTTTGTGCAATAACCTTACCTGAACCTTTTGGCATATAACGTCCCTCCTCTATTTTTACTATTGTAACAAATGTTAATAAAAAGCGAAAGTGGCTCGCTCAGAATGTGAGATGGATGGAGCTTCTGACCGCGAGGCGC
>NZ_MAOC01000036.1 GCF_001884135.1 Bacillus nitratireducens
TTATACACGAAACGTACACAACCGAAGGTTTTACGCATAAGATATGCTTGTTCTTCTGTTGGATACAAACGGAATGTATATGCTTTATTATGCTTTGTCATATCATTTCACCTCACTTTTCACCTTGATTTTCAATATATTTCTTTACTACTTCTATTGGCGAACCACCAGTTGTTAGTAAGCAAAAACTTCTTGACCAAAACATCTCTTTCCAAAGTTTCTTTTTCACTTGTGGAAAGTCTCTCTTAATGAGTCGAGAACTTGCACTTTTATAAGCATTAATAAATTTTGTCATTTCTGTATTCGGATGTGCCTTGAACAAAATATGAACATGGTCTACATCATGATTCCACTCTATCAGTGTTATGTTGTAATTCTCGGATAACCTGACAAACATGTCTTTTGCATAGTCTGATATATCATCATCGAACACATTTCTTCTGTATTTTACGACCAACACAAGATGATAATACAACAAGAACACTGAATGATTATT
>NZ_MAOC01000037.1 GCF_001884135.1 Bacillus nitratireducens
CGAAGCCGCCGAACATTCTAGCCACTGCAGCTGGATTACATTAAAAAGAAAAAGCCCCGCTTTTCATCAAAGCGAAGCCACTCTTCTCTTACTTACGCTTTTTCTTTTTCTTCTTGAATCCTGGTACATTTTCAAAGAATCCTTTTTTCTTCTTGCCATTACTATTACTATCTTTTTTACCCGGCTGACTAGCGGATGTGGATGCTGATGCTTTTCCTTTTCCTTGGCCACCACGATCAAACTTTCTTCCTGTGCCGCGTTCGCCACCGCGCTCATTACTACGCTCACTACGTCCACCGCGTTTCTTTCTGCCTGTTCTTGGCTGCTCGATAACAACCGGACGATCTTTGAACTTACGACGAGGCGTACCTTTCATGCCAACGATTTCGAAGTCAATCGCGCGCTCGTCTTTATTTACGTTAATAACGCGAATTGTAATTTCGTCACCGATGCGGAATACGTTACCTGTACGTTCTCCGATCATTGCGAAATGTTTCTCGTCATAACGGTAGTAATCATCCGTTAAGTAGCTAACATGTACAAGACCTTCAATTGTATTCGGAAGCTCTACGAATAAACCGAAGTTTGTTACTGAGCTAATCATACCGTCATACTCTTCACCGATCTTATCAACCATATACTCTGCTTTTTTCATTTCGTCTGTTTCACGCTCAGCTTCAACAGCACGGCGTTCCATATTAGAAGAGTGCTCTGCAATCTCCGGTAAGTTTTCACGCCATTTTGCTTGTGTTTCCTTGTCGACTTTACCGTTAATGATGTATTCACGAATTAATCTATGAACAATCGTATCTGGGTAACGACGAATTGGTGATGTGAAATGCGTGTAGAACTCAGTTGATAAACCGAAATGTCCTAAGCTCTCCGAATCGTAACGAGCTTGCTTCATAGAACGAAGCATAACTGTTGAAATTACTATTTCTTCCGGCTGCCCTTGAACCATTTCAAGAATTTGTTGCAGTGCACGAGGATGCACTTCATTCGCACGTCCTTTTACTGCATATCCGAAGTTCGTTACAAATTCGAAGAAACGCTCAAGCTTATCTTCTTTCGGATCTTCATGGACACGATACATAAACGGTACGTTCATCCAGTGGAAGTGCTCTGCTACTGTTTCGTTCGCAACAAGCATAAACTCTTCAATTAACTTCTCTGATACAGAACGATCACGCATTACAACATCAGTCGGTTTTCCTTCTTCATCTACTAACACTTTTGCTTCTTTAAAGTCAAAGTCAATTGCACCACGGCGCATACGCTTTTCACGTAAAATTTGTGCCAATTGACCCATCTCTTTAAACATCGGTACTAGCGGCTCATAGCGTTTGACTAACTCTTCGTCCTCATCTTCTAAAATGCTTCTTACGTCAGCATACGTCATACGCTCTGTCGTTTTAATCACACTTTGGAAAATCTCGTGCTTTACAACATCACCTAGATTGTTGATTTCCATTTCACAAGATAGTGTCAGACGGTCTACTTTCGGATTTAACGAACAAATACCGTTTGATAAACGATGCGGAATCATCGGAATTACACGGTCTACAAGATATACACTCGTCGCTCTCTCTGCTGCTTCAACATCAATTGGAGAACCTTCTTGAACGTAATGACTTACATCCGCAATATGAACACCAAGCTTGTAGTTACCGTTCTCAAGCTTCGTTACTGTAACAGCGTCATCTAAGTCTTTTGCATCTGCGCCGTCAATTGTAACAATCATTTGGTCACGTAAATCACGGCGATCTTTTAAATCCTCTTCTGAAATCGTTTCTGGTACACTGTTTGCATGCTCCATCACTTCTTCAGGAAATGCTAAAGGTAAATGGTGTTTATGGATGACAGATAAAATATCTACTCCTGGATCATTTTTATGACCTAGAATTTGAATAACTTCACCTTCTGCACTTAAACGATTCTCTGGATAGCTCGTAATTTTCACAACTACTTTATGGCCTTCTACAGCACCCATTGATGCGCTTTTCAAGATGAAAATATCACTTGTCCAACGCTTATTATCAGGTATAACAAACCCAAAGTTTTTCGATTCTGTATATGTACCAACTAGTTCCTTCGTTCCACGCTCTAAAATACGAACAATTGAACCTTCTTGGCGTGATCCACTTGATTGTGAGCTAACACGTGCTAATACTGTATCACCATGAAGTGCACCGTTTAACTCTGTAGGCGGGATGAAAAGATCATCGTCTCCCGTTTTCTTCTCGTCTGGTACTACGAATGCAAAGCCACGTGCATGTCCAATTAACTTACCACGTACTAAATTCATCTTTTCAGGAAGACCGTAGCGATTACTACGTGTGCGGATAACAAGTCCCTTCTCTTCCATCATTACAAGTGCCTTTACAAAATCTTTAAAGCCTTCAGAACCTTCAATTCCAAATGCCGCTTCTAACTCTTGTATTGTTAACGGTTTATACGCTTCTTCTCTCATAAATAATAACAACTTATCAATATTTTCTTGTATGATTTCTTCCAAGCAGAAATACCTCCTTTAAACCCTTATATTATTTAGTGTATCCGAAAGACTCGGGATGTATAAAGCGAAACTTTAATACTCCCCTAATGATTTTTACAGTTTTCACAAAAAATTCCTTATGAAAAAAAGAGGCAACTAGATCTTACCAATCTAGTTGCTCCAAGAAGTTATATACATCCTCATGTAGCTCGTCACGTTGCTTATCAAGTGTAATGACATGCGTAGAGTCTTCATACCATTTAATGTCTTTTAACGTAGATTCTACACCGTTATAAATAATGTTAGCACTATCTGTATTAATCATTTCATCATGACGCGCTTGTACAACAAATGTTGGTGCATAAATCATATCCACATTGTTACGTACGTCAGCAATTAATTGTTGTAATGCTTTTAATGTATTCATCGGTGTCTTTTGGAATTCCAACATTTCTTGTTCGATTTGCTCTGGTGATTTTTGCTCACGATTTTTATATTCGCGGGCATATGCCAATATACCTTGGTACATCGTTTCTTCACTCTTAATATACATCGGTGCACACATTGGTACCACACCTAAAACCGGTACTGTATAACCTAATTTTAAAGAAAATACTCCGCCAAGTGATAATCCAACAACAGCAATTTTCTCAAAGCCTTTATCTTTTAAAAGCTGATATGCCTCCGTTACGTCTTGCCACCAATCTTCAGGACCCGTATGAACAAGCTCTTCTGGTGGTACACCGTGCCCTTTATAAATTGGCGCATGACAAGTGTAGCCTTTCTTTTCTAAGAAACGCCCTAACATACGTACATCAGCTGAGTTTCCTGTGAAACCATGTAGTAATAAAACAGCGCGGTCTCCACCCTCAAATGTAAATGGTTTCGGAGATGCTAACTTCATCATGTACTTCTCCTCTTTCTCTTCTGTAATCTAGTCGTATTCTTTCTATATCTAGTGTACCATATTTATATTTCTATAATCTAATTAGAAACATCTTTCAAATGGCAAAATAAAAAAAGAAGAACCATTAGTACAACTTACTAACGCTTCTTCTTTCAATTCTATAAATTTAAGTACGTAACAGCAATTGTTAATACGAAGAATAGAACGGCTAAAACAATCGTAATACGGTTTAATACTGCTTCAATTCCACGTGCTTTTTGCTTACCAAATAATTGCTCTGCACCGCCTGAAATTGCACCTGAAAGGCCTGAGCTATTACTAGACTGCATAAGTACCATAACAATCATTAAAATCGATACAATAATAAGTAAAACGGATAATAACGTATGCACTTGGCGTACCTCCTACAAAGATTCAGTTATTTTAACTGTAGCATAAATCCTATAGAAAAGCGAGAGCTATAGGGTCGCTCTCGCTTTTCTTCTATTACATAAACATCATTGCAAATAATGGTCCGAGCAAACATGTCAAAATTGCTGTTAATGTCATTGTTACCGATCCAATAACACCTTCATGCTCATTATTTTTCATCGCTCTCATAACACCCATAATATGAGATGCACATCCAAATCCGATACCTTTACCAACAGAGTTTGTAACACGGCTCCATTTTAATAAAAGCGGGCCTGTAATCGTTCCAGTAATACCTGCGATAACGACGAAGGCCGCTGTTAAGGAAGGGACACCGCCCACTTGTTCAGATACACTCATCGCAACTGGCATTGTCACTGACTTTGGTAAAGAAGATAAAATTAAACTTTTATCTGTTCCCATAAGCGTGGCGATAGCGAAATCACTTGCAATCGCCACTGTTGTACCTACTAATACGCCACCAGCAATTGGTACAACATATTTTTGCAGAACGTGGCGTTGTTTATAAAGCGGGATTGCAAATGCTACAACACCTGGTCCAAGTAGCTTCGCAATCCAGCCACCACCGCTTTCCATATAGTTTTGATATGGTATATCAAGCATGATAAATAAGAAAGCCATTAATCCTGTCGCTACAAGCATTGGAATTGTAAATGGTGTTGGAAATAATTTATAGATTTTTTTAGATAATTGATATAATAGCACCGTAAAAAGAACCCAACCGATTCCGATTAATATTTGGCTCATTGTGTCTCTTTTTCCTTTCTATTCGCAAGATATTGTCCTGTATGTCCTGCGACGATAATAATTAAAAATGTACTCGCTACAATTGTAATGAAAAGAGAAATTCCTTTACTCATAAAAAAAGCACCGTAATTCATTAGGCCAAGTGTTGGCGGAATTAATAAAAACGGCATAATCGCAACGAGTGTTTCTGCTCCTAAATCAAACCATTTCACAGGCAGAACTTTTAAGCTAAGTAAAACAAGTAAGAGAAACATCCCAATTAAACTTCCTGGAATCGGCATATTTAACATTTCTTGCAGCCAAGTTCCAACCATATAAAACACATAAAGAGCAGCAATTTGGACAAGAATCTTTGTAAATTTCATCTTCATCATCCCTCATGTTTATACGATCTTCTGTTAATATCTTTATCATAGTATAAATTGTAAAATGCTGCAATTTATCAAATCGACAATGAAAATTCACTATATTATACGCTTACACCCCTGATATGACTGCGTTTCCGAATGTAATTTATGTCAAAAACCTTGACCTATTATATAAAGTTTATATTTTCTGAATTTTGATGGTTGTTATTTTAATAAAACAAAATTCTTCACTCCATTTTTATTCTTCCTTCTCTTTAGCACACATATATATAAATATAGGTGGTGAACATATGTCTAAAAAAGTTCTCATTTTTTGTGATCCTGGAATCGATGATACGATAGCCCTCCTCCTTGCATTCTTTATCGATGAAATTGAAATCGTTGGGATTGTCGCTGATTACGGCAATGTTCCAAAAGAAATGTCCGTACAAAATGCTCATTTTCTTAAACAAAAATCAAGAAATAGAGATATAAAAATATTTGGTGGTTCAGACCGTCCTCTCAATGGAGATCCTCCCGCTTTTTTTACCAATATTCACGGTAAAGAAGGGTTAGGGCCAATCATCCCAAATGAAAAGTTACAAAACGGGGAAATGGAGAATTTTTTTGAAGTTATCCCGCTTATCGAGCAGTATAAAGACGAACTAATCATTGTAAGTTTAGGGCGACTCACTTCCCTAGCTGTTTTATTTATTTTATGTAAAAATTTAATGCAGCAAATCAAGTCTTATTACGTAATGGGTGGTGCCTTTTTGCACCCAGGTAATGTAACTCCCATATCAGAAGCGAATTTTTATGGTGATCCAATCGCGGCTAACATTGTATTACAATCCACATCCAACATGTACATATACCCGTTAAATGTAACTCAGTATTCCATCGTTACACCTGACATGGCTGAATATATTGAGGCGAAAGGAAAGGCTTCTCTCGTTAAACCTCTATTCGATCATTACTACTATGGATATTACGAAAAAATTTTGCCACAATTAAAAGGCTGCCCTTTTCATGACACGATACCGATATTAGCTTTACTTGATAATTCTATGTTTACCTACTACAAATCACCAATTACCGTCATGACCGAATCTTACGCTCAAGGAGCAAGCATCGGTGATTTCCGCTCTTTAGTAGGATCAAGCCCATTCATCAATCGGCCCTCGCAACAAATTGCTATCGATTTTGATTATAATCTCTTCTTTAAACATTTCATGTCACTTATGACGAGTGAGCAATTTTAAGCATAAAAAAACAGACCGTGATTTCTCACGGTCTGTCGTTATTTTCTACAATTATCGTTTGATGTTGTAGAAAGATTTGATACCATCGTAAACAGCGATTTCGCCTAGTTCGTCTTCGATGCGTAATAATTGGTTGTACTTAGCAATACGGTCCGTACGGCTCATAGAACCAGTTTTGATTTGGCCAGCGTTAGTTGCAACTGCGATGTCAGCGATTGTAGCATCTTCAGTTTCACCAGAACGGTGAGATACAACTGCTGTGTAACCAGCACGTTTAGCCATTTCGATAGCTTCGAAAGTCTCAGTTAAAGTACCGATTTGGTTAACTTTAATTAAGATTGAGTTAGAGATACCTTTTTCGATACCTTCAGCAAGTTTTTGAGTGTTAGTTACGAATAAATCGTCACCAACTAATTGTACTTTATCACCGATACGCTCAGTTAATAATTTGTGACCATCCCAGTCGTTTTCGTCTAAACCATCTTCAATAGAGATGATTGGGAAGTCTTTGCAAAGCTCTTCGTAGAAATCAACCATTTCTGCAGAAGTTAAGCCAGTACGGCCTTCGCCTGCAAGGTCATATTTACCAGTTTCTTTGTTGTAGAACTCAGAAGAAGCAACGTCCATTCCTAAGAATACGTTCTCGCCAGCTTTGTAACCAGCTTTTTCGATAGCTTCGATGATTACTTCTAATGCTTCACGGTTAGAACCAAGGTTTGGAGCGAATCCACCTTCGTCACCTACTGCAGTGTTAAGACCTTTGTCATGTAATACAGCTTTAAGTGCATGGAATACTTCAGCACCCATACGGATTGATTCTTTGAATGTTGGAGCGCCAACTGGTAAGATCATGAACTCTTGGAAGTCTACGTTGTTATCAGCGTGAGAACCACCGTTGATGATGTTCATCATTGGAGTTGGTAATTGTTTTGCATTGAATCCACCAAGGTAACGGTATAATGGAAGACCTACGAAGTCAGCTGCTGCGTGAGCTACTGCCATAGATACACCAAGGATAGCGTTAGCGCCTAGTTTACCTTTGTTTGGAGTGCCATCTAATTCGATCATAGCACGGTCGATACCAGCTTGGTCAGTTACGTCGAAACCAACGATTTCTGGAGCGATTGCTTCGTTAACGTTGTTTACTGCGTTCATAACACCTTTTCCAAGGTAACGAGATTTGTCACCGTCACGTAATTCTACTGCTTCGTGCTCACCAGTAGATGCACCACTTGGTACGATAGCGCGTCCGAAAGCGCCGCTTTCTGTGTAAACTTCTACTTCTACAGTTGGGTTACCACGAGAGTCAAGGACTTCGCGAGCATAAACATCAATAATTGTTGACATAATAAATTCTCTCCTTTTTATATAAGCAAATTATTTAATAATTGTTTTACCTGTCATTTCTTTCGGTTGTTCCACATTTAAAAGTGTAAGCATTGTTGGAGCGATATCTCCTAAAATACCACCTTCACGAAGCTCTACATCATTTTTTGTAACGATGAAAGGAACCGGGTTAGTTGTATGAGCTGTCATTGGTCCACCATCAGCAGTTAACTCCTGATCAGCATTACCATGGTCAGCAGTAATAAGTGCTACACCATCTTTTGCAAGAATCGCTTCTACAACTTTTCCTAAACATTCGTCAGTTGCTTCTACTGCTTTAATTGTTGGTTCCATCATCCCAGAATGGCCAACCATATCACAGTTTGCAAAGTTAAGAATGATAACATCATGTTTATCATTTTCAATTTCATTTACTAAAGCGTCCGTTACTTCGTAAATGCTCATTTCAGGTTTCAAGTCATACGTTGCAACCTTCGGTGAGTTAATTAAAATACGCTCTTCTCCTGGGAATTCAGCCTCACGACCACCGCTAAAGAAGAATGTAACGTGCGGATACTTTTCAGTTTCCGCGATGCGAAGTTGCTTTAATCCCGCTTGCGCAACAACTTCACCTAATGTGTTATCAAGGTTCATTGGCTTGAATGCCACGTAACCATCTACAGTTTCACTGAAATGTGTCATACAAACGAATTCAGGAATGTGAGGTACTTTTTCACCACGATCGAACTCACGGAAGTCTTCGTTTGTAAATACACGAGCAATTTGAATTGCACGGTCTGGACGGAAGTTATAGAAGATAACTGCATCATCATTATTGATTGTTGCAACTGGCGTGTCATCTTCGTTAACAATTACAGACGGCAATACGAATTCATCGTAGATACCATTTGCATAAGAGTCTTCTACACACTCTTCTGCTGATTTATAAGTAGGTCCTTCGCCATTCACCATAGCACGGTAACATTTTTCTACGCGATCCCAACGCTTGTCACGGTCCATGGAGTAATAACGACCAGAGATAGTCGCGAATTGTCCTACACCTGTTTCTTTAATTACTTCATTTGTTGCATCGATATAACCTTTTGCTGTTTGTGGTCCAACATCGCGGCCGTCTAAGAATGCATGGATATAAACTTTCTCCACGCCTTCTTTTGCAGCTAAGCGAAGAAGAGCAAACATATGGTTCATGTGACTGTGCACACCACCATCAGAAAGTAAACCGAATAAATGAAGAGCAGTACCTTTTTCTTTTACGCTTTTAATTGCATTTTGGAAAGTTTCGTTCTGATCGAACTCACCTTCACGAATTGCAACGTTTACGCGTGTTAAGCTTTGGTATACGATGCGGCCTGCACCGATATTTAAGTGACCAACCTCAGAGTTACCCATTTGACCTTCTGGAAGACCTACTTCCTCACCACAAGCTGTAAGCGTTGTGTGAGGGAATTTGTTCCAGTAACCATCAAAATTAGGTTTCTTAGCTTGTGCTACAGCATTCCCGTAAGTTTCTTCACGTAGTCCGAAACCATCAAGAATGATTAAAGCTGTTGGCTTTCTCATTTTACCGCCCCCAGAAGACCTAAGAACGAAGCAGGCTCTAAGCTAGCACCGCCAACTAAAGCGCCGTCGATGTCAGATTGTGCCATATACTCTTTAATGTTTTCTGGTTTTACGCTACCGCCGTATTGAATACGAACAGCTTCTGCAGCTTCTGGAGAAACAGCTTCTGCAACAACTTTACGGATGTGCGCACATACTTCATTTGCATCTGCAGAAGAAGAAGATTTACCTGTACCGATAGCCCAGATTGGCTCATAAGCGATAACAGTTGCTTTAACTTGCTCTTCTGTTAAACCTGCAAGTGCTTTTGTCACTTGACCTGCTACTAGATCAAATGTTTTTCCGCTTTCGCGCTCTTCTAAAGTCTCACCACAACAAACGATTGGTGTTAAACCATGTTCAAATGCTGCAAGAGTCTTTTTGTTTACTGACTCGTCTGTTTCAGCAAACATTTCACGACGCTCAGAGTGGCCAAGTACTACGTAGCCTACTTTTAAGTCGCTAAGTGCTACTGGGCTAATTTCGCCAGTGAATGCACCATTTTTTTCGAAGTGCATGTTTTGTGCACCTACTTGTAAATCAGTTCCTTCAGTTGCCGCTACTAAGCGCTCTAAGAATAGAGCTGGAGAGCAAACTACTGCATCAACAGCTGAAGCTGCTGGGATTTGACCTTTAACTTCCTCTACGAAGCTAACTGCTTCAGATAGAGTTTTATTCATTTTCCAGTTACCTGCGATAATTGGTTTACGCATGCTTTGCACCGTCCTTTTTCTTTGGCTGCTACTTATTTGTCGTTAAGACAAACTACACCTGGAAGTTCTTTACCTTCCATGAATTCTAATGACGCACCGCCGCCAGTAGAAATGTGGCTCATTTTATCAGCCATACCGAATTTTTCAACAGCTGCTGCAGAGTCACCACCGCCGATAACAGAGTATGTATCTTCTGCATCTGCTAATGCTTGTCCTACTGCTTTTGTACCTTCTGCGAATGGAGTCATTTCGAATACACCCATTGGTCCATTCCATACAACAAGCTTAGAATTTTTAATTACATCTGCATAAATTTCACGTGTTTTAGGACCGATGTCCACGCCTTCCCAAGTAGAAGGGATAGAGTCGATACCTACGATTTGAGTTGTTGCAGTTTCAGAGAATTCCTCTGTGATTACAACATCAACTGGCATGTAGAAGTTTACGCCTTTTTCTTTTGCAAGTTGCATAAATTCTTTAGCTAGTTCGATCTTGTCGTCTTCACATAGAGATAGACCAATTTCATGACCTAAAGCTTTAACAAATGTGTAAGCAAGTCCGCCACCGATGATTAAGTTATCTACTTTGTCTAATAGATGACGAATTACACCGATTTTATCTTTTACTTTCGCACCACCGATGATAGCTGTGAATGGACGTTCTGGGTTAGAAAGTGCTTTACCTAATACATCTAACTCTTTTTCCATTAATAGACCAGATACTGCTGGTAGGTAGTCTGCGATTCCTGCTGTAGAAGCGTGAGCACGGTGAGCTGCACCGAATGCATCGTTTACGAAGATATCAGCAAGAGCTGCAAATTCTTTCGCAAGTTCTGCATCGTTCTTTTCTTCGCCCGCATAGAAACGTACGTTTTCAAGAACTAATACGTCGCCTTCGTTCATTGCTGCAACCATTTCTTGTGCAACTGGTCCGAATGCTTCGTCCGCTTTTTTAACATCTTTACCAAGAAGCTCGCCTAAACGTGCTGCTACTGGAGTAAGACGTAATTCTTCTACTGCTTGACCTTTTGGACGGCCTAAATGACTTGCTAAAATTACTTTCGCACCTTGCTCTACTAAATATTGAATTGTAGGAAGAGCTGCACGGATACGAGTTTCATCTGTAATTTTGCCTTCTTTCATAGGTACGTTGAAATCAACGCGGCAAAATACACGCTTACCTTTTAAATCTACGTCACGAATTGATTTTTTGTTCATTGGATTTCCCTCCGACTACTAGTTAGGATTGACAAAACCCATTCAAAAGCTTAACACATTTGCTTCTAAAACGAAAGAAGAGAGAGAGGGAACAAACCCTCTCCCTCGTTTTGTCATTGATTACTTATATACTTAAGAATTAAAGACCTTTAGAAGTCATGTATGCTGCTAAGTCTACTACGCGGTTAGAGTAACCAGTTTCGTTATCGTACCAAGAAAGTACTTTAACCATGTTACCTTCCATTACCATTGTAGATAATGCATCGATTGTAGAAGAAGCTGTACATCCGTTATAGTCGATAGATACTAATGGCTCTTCGCTGTATCCAAGGATACCTTTTAATTCGCCTTCAGCTGCTGCTTTGAATGCTGCGTTTACATCTTCAACTGTTACTTCTTTGTCAAGTTCAACAACTAAGTCAACAAGAGAAACGTTAGCAGTTGGAACACGTACAGCGCCACCGTTTAATTTACCTTTAAGTTCTGGTAATACTAATGCTACAGCTTTAGCAGCACCAGTAGATGTTGGGATCATGTTTTCAGCTGCTGCACGAGCACGACGTAAATCTTTGTGTGGTAAGTCTAAGATTTGTTGGTCGTTAGTGTAAGAGTGAATTGTTGTCATCATTCCGCGTTTTACGCCGAATTTTTCGTTTAATACTTTAGCGAATGGAGCTAGACAGTTTGTAGTACAAGAAGCGTTAGATACTACGTTGTGGTTAGCTGCATCGTATTGTTCGTGGTTAACACCCATAACTACAGTGATATCTTCGTCAGAAGCTGGAGCTGAGATGATAACTTTCTTAACTGATCCACCTAAGTGTTTCTCAGCGTCTGATTTTTTAGTGAAGCGGCCAGTAGATTCTACTACTACTTCTACTCCGTAGTCGCTCCATGGTAATTGAGCTGGGTCACGCTCAGCGATAACTTTAATTTCTTTACCGTTAACAACGATGCTGTTTTCGTTAGCAGATACTTCTGCATTTAAAGTTCCGTGAACTGTGTCATATTTTAAAAGGTGAGCTAATGTTTTAGCATCTGTTAAGTCGTTGATTGCTACTACTTCTACCTCAGAGTTGTTAAGAGCTGCGCGGAATACGTTACGTCCGATACGTCCAAATCCATTAATACCAATTTTAGTCATTTGAATTTCCTCCTTGGGGGATTATATTTAAAGGGTAATACCCTTTGTTAACTGTTTTGCTGCACCTTCATCTGTAATTAGAATTGAAGTGTGCCCTTGCTTTATTACAGCCTGTATTGCCTTTGCCTTTGAAGAACCTCCAGCGACTGCAACAACGTGAGATACATTTTGTAAATCTTCAAGTTGCATACCAACTGTTCTTACTTTATGAACAACATTTCCTTGTTCATTAAAGTAGTAACCGAAAGCTTCGCCAACTGCTTCGCTTGCCTGAATCTTTAACCAATCTGCTTCTGAAGTATTTCTGCGACGTGCCATTGTTAGCGCATCACCAATTCCATGAATGACGATATTGGAAGATCGAATCAACTCAAGAACTTCTTTCACGGAGGGCTCTGTTACAATGGACGCATATGCTTCGCTACTAACGTGATCTGGAACATACAATAAGCGATAATTACTCATCGTATTTTGTGCCATTTTGGCGCAAATGGTATTGGCTTCTAACTCAACACCTTCTCCAATTCCACCACGTGCTGGGACAAATAGCATATGTAAATCTTTGCAATCAAGTTGCATCATGTCCGCAGCAGCAGCTAGCGTAGTTCCTCCAGCCACAGCAACGATATTATTCACTGTCAGACGGTCTTTTATACAAGTCACACAAGCACGGCCCATCTCCAGTTTGACCCAAGGTGATTCATCACTATCACCAGGGACAACGAAAACTTCATCCAAGTCTAATGTTTCCTTAAGTTGTTTTTCTAAAACCTTTAACCCGGAAATTTCTTTCATAAAGTCTTCCAAAGCAAGAACTAAAGCTGTTCCTTCTTCTGTCAAAGTCATTCCAGAAGAAGCGACGTGAACTAAGTTTTGTTCTTTCAAAACTTGAACTTCACTTCGCAATACTCGTTCTGTCATACCGAGACTTGCTGATAAGTTCCTTCTTCCAATCGGCTGCATGAGCCTGATGTATTGAAGAACTTGCATTCTCGTTTGCATAACAGGTAGCAGATCAGGTAATAATTTTTTTGTGTTCTGAATCCATGAGCGCATATCTTTTCTCCTCACTACATTGGTTCATTTCCCCTTGTGGTCACTTTGTGTCCCGTAGTGACATTTTATGTCCCACATAGGTTAAAAAAATAATCCCTGCTACGTGTATTATTGTAACAGGAGATAGAAACTTATTCAACTCTTAACTGCATTGTTTATATAGTTTATTATGACACCTTTGTGAATGTTACCATATTCCACCTGTTCCCCACCTATTTCTACAACCGGAATCATTAAATGATATTTCTCCAAAAGGTCATTATCTTCATATATATCTATTTCCTCGATTTGAAAAGAATATTCACATTGTACTTCCTTTAAAACTTGTTTCGCTTTTTCACAAAGACCACAATCTTTTTTTGTATATAGTACAACTTTCATCTTCTTCACCTATCCAATTGTTTTTCTTAGAGACGAAGCTGGAATATGCATCTGTTCTCTATATTTCGCAACTGTTCTTCGAGAAATAACGATTTCATGCTCTTCTTCTAATAATTTTGAAATCTTTTGATCTGAAAGTGGCTTTTTCTTATTCTCCGCTTCAACAAGTGTTTGAATAAATTGTTTTACACGCTTTGTAGAAACTGCTTCATCTTCAGTAGTCGACACGGCATTGCTAAAGAACGATTTCATCTCAAATAAACCGTGTGGTGTTTGCACATATTTATTTCGCGTTGCACGACTAATTGTAGATTCATGCACACTTAATTCTTCTGCTACTTCTTTTAAAGCAAGCGGTTTTAAATACGCTGGACCTTCCCAGAAGAAATCACGCTGTTTTTCCATTATGATGCCCATTACTTGTAAGAGCGTTTGTTTTCTCTGTTTCAAACTGCGCATAATCCATTGCACATGCTGATATTTCTCCGATACGTAAGAAGCAACTTCACTTTCACTATTATTTAGAAGCGCACTATACTCAGAATGAATTTCAATTCTTGGCATATTTCTCTCATTCATTTGTAAAACGAGACGATCACCATCTTTTTTCACCGCCATATCAGGCACAATATAAAGTGGTTTATCAGAAGAAAATGCAAGACCTGGCTTTGGTTGTAATGACGTTATACAATTTACCGCACTTTGCAATTCCTCATTACTACACTTCAGTACTTGAATGAGCTTTCGCCAATCTTTCTTCACGAAATAAGCAAAGTGATCCTCTATAACCTCTTCCGCTAATCCATTCCGTCTTTGTAAGCGCTTCAATTGCAAAGTTAGACATTCCTGAATATTACGTGCTCCTACCCCTGCTGGCTCGAGTGATTGGACAAGCTCAACAGAGCGGTCGACTACATGAAGCGGTGCGGAAAGGAGATCTGCTAACTCTTCATTCGTTTCTTGTAAATACCCATTTCCATCCATATTCATAATAATGAAGGAAGCTACTTTTCGCTCTTCTTCTTCTATTTTATAATACTGTATTTGATTTAATAAATGTTGCTGAATCGTTGTTGAATCCACGCTGTAGATTTCCATCTGATTCTCGACTTGTTTGCTGGTACTTTTACTTGTGTTAGAGCTCTTTTTCTTCTCCCTCTCAAAACCACCTAACTCAATAAGGGGATTCTCTAACGATTGCTCATACAAAAACTCCGATAATTCTTGTATATTATACTGGAGCATTGTAATCGCTTGCCTTAACTCTTGTGTCATTGCCAAACGTAAGCTTTGTTCTTGTAAAAGACTTGCCTTCAAACTAATCTCCCCCTTGTTTCTATTGTACAATAAGTTTGGTAAAAGGAGAATGCTATCACAGACACCCATTCCAAAATATTATTAATTTATATGTATTAATGAGATTTACAACTTACAACCGAAATTTGAATAATATTGAAAGAAAATAATAAAGGAAAACATTATTACCAAGTACTAATAGTAAATCTTATCACTAGATATAACAAGAGGGAAATAAAAAAAGTCCTAACCTACAAAACGTAAGTTAGGACTTTTTGACGCGCCCAGAGGGATTCGAACCCCCGGCAGACGTGGTACCGGAAACCACCGCTCTATCCGACTGAGCTATGGGCGCATGGATATAAAAATCACTTCATTTTCTTCTCATAATAATAGCAATAAAATCCATCTAAATCAATAAAAATATCCCCTTAATCCTTTATGCACCTTAGCTAAGAGCATATAAAACATATCTCTCCCCTAAATTTTCCAATCATAAATTCACCCCAATTCACAAATTATAATCTTTGAATTGATATTCCAAAGGGGGCTTCATTCAATGACTGTAATTACTAAACTAAAGCAAACTGTTTCTGGATTAAAAAGTGCACAAGCTAGCTTAGAGGGGTTCGCTCTTGATACGGATAACCAACAAGCAAAGCAACTTTTCCAAACAGCTGCGCAACAAACACAAACAATTATCGATTCTTTAAACCCGCGCGTTGAAGAAGTCCAGCAAGAAGAACCACAATACACACAGCAATAACGAATCAGTCATGCTGTGAAATAGAAAAAGGATGATATACAATCATCCTTTTTCTCAAATTACATAACGCAATAGAAATGGAATGATTATAATGCGAAAACTCGGAATCATAGCCGCGTTATTTATGCTCCTATTCGGTTCACTTACCGGATGTGATAATAGCCCGTTAGATAAAAAAGTAAAGAAAGAAGAAGCGAAGCGAACAGATGAGAAAAAAGGCCCTAAATTAACAAAAATGAGCACAGAATCCTTTAATCAATCTATATCGCAAGACGCTAAGAAAAAAGCTCTTGCTATGGAGGGAATTATAGAAGCTACCGCAGTTAATACAAATTTAGATCTTTACATAGCCATCAAACCTGAACATCACGAAAGATTTGGTTTAAAACCTTTACGAAGTAAATTAAAAAAGAAGCTAAGTGATGAGAACCCTACTTTCGATATTCGTGTAAGTACGGACAAAAAGATTTTTATGCTCATAGAAGAACTTGAAAACAAAATTAAGAACAAGAAAATAAGCAAGGATGGCATTAAAGATCAATTGAAACTCATTCAATCAGAAATGGGATCTAATATTTAAGCTTTCTAAAAGAGAAGGAAGGATTCAAATGTCTAGTAAAGATAAAAATTTAACACCTGTGCAACAAGAATATAAAAAATTTGAACAACAGCGCGAACCGAAGCGCCCCGTTTTAAAAAATTGTATAAAGGCTTTTTTCGTCGGGGGATTCATTTGTCTAATAGGCCAATTGATTTCCACCTTTTATATTACGTATTTTGATTTCACTGAACGCTCTGCCGGAAACCCTACCGTTGCAACTCTTATTTTTATCTCCATGCTATTGACGGGATTTGGCGTCTACGATCGCCTTGGGCAATTTGCTGGTGCTGGCACCGCAGTTCCCGTTACTGGATTTGGTAACTCTGTTATTGCCGCGTGTATTGAACACCGTACAGAAGGGTTCGTTCTCGGCGTTGGTGGTAACATGTTTAAACTAGCAGGATCGGTCATCTTATTTGGCGTATTTTCAGCTTTTGTCATCGCTCTTATTAAAACGATTCTCTTTCAATGGGGAGGGCTGTAAATGTTACAAGGACACCGAACATGGGTATTCGAAAACAAACCAGTTATCATCTCAACAGGTGTAGTCGGTGGCCCATTTGAGGCAAATGGAAAAATCCCTGAAGACTTCGATACCCTGCATGAAGATTTATGGCTCGGACAAGATTCTTACGAAAAGGCGCATAAAATTTTATTTGAAGAAGCTTGTAGCCGCGCTACCGAAAAGGCAAAGCTCCGTAAAGACGATATTCAATTCGTACTCGCAGGGGATTTAATTAACCAAATAACTCCAACGAGCTTTGCATGCCGCACACTCGGAACACCTTATCTCGGTTTATTCGGCGCCTGTTCTACCTCTATGGAAGGCTTAGCACTCGGCGCAAGTATCGTAAATGCAAAAGGTGCAAAGTATTTATTAACTGGGGCATCAAGTCATAACGCTGCGGTAGAAAAACAATTCCGCTATCCAACTGAATATGGTGGTCAAAAACCTCCTACGGCTCAGTGGACAGTGACCGGTGCAGGCGCGGCTATTTTAAGCGACACTGGATATGGTCCACAAGTAACATCGGCCACCATTGGACGAGTTATTGATATGGGACTAACAGATCCATTTAATATGGGAGGCGCGATGGCTCCAGCTGCTGTCGATACGATTGAAGCCCATTTACGCGAACGACAAATCGACGCCTCTTATTACGACTTAATCGTAACAGGGGATCTTGGACATGTCGGTCGCGAAATTGCTTACGACCTACTACATAAACATGGAACAAAGGTAAAGAGCGAGCAATTTCAAGATTGCGGAATCATCATTTATAGAGAAGGTCAACCTGTCATAGCTGGTGGAAGTGGTCCAGGCTGTTCAGCAACAGTCGTATACGGACATTTATTAAACCGAATGAAAAGAGGAGAATTCAAAAAAATACTTGTCGTTGCGACAGGCGCTTTACTATCTCCACTTACATTCCAACAAGAAGAAACGATTCCGTGTATCGCTCACGCTGTTTCGATTGAATTTGGAGGTGCAACGCAATGATTTTTTTCTGGGCTTTCGTCATTGGTGGACTCATATGCGTAATCGGACAGCTTATGTTTGATGTCGGCAAACTAACCCCCGCTCATACGATGGCAACACTCGTTGTTGCTGGAGCTATATTAGATGGATTCAATCTGTATGAACCATTAATCGACTTCGCAGGCGCTGGCGCAACTGTACCTATTACAAGTTTCGGTAATGCCCTCGTTCATGGCGCGATGGAAGAAGCAGCCAAACATGGCATCGTCGGCGTTATTACCGGCATGTTTAAAGTAACGAGTGCTGGTGTATCAGCCGCCATTATTTTCGGCTTCATTGGAGCATTGCTATTCAAACCGAAAGGATAAGGTGTTCGTATGACAGTTATCGCTAGCGTTAAAACCTGCCTTGCCAGTGTAAGGGGCGCTCAAGCAAGTTTAAGCTCCCTTTCACTAAATTCACAGGATGAAGAATCAAAACGTGTATTTCATGAATGTATGTTAGAAATGGACAGCATCATCACCGATTTACAGGATAGAGTTTCAGTATTAGAACGTGAAGAACCTCAATATAAAGGGTTTTAAGTAGACTGGAGGAAATGACTATGTCTCACCTGCCGGAATGGACACTTGTCATTCTTCGCTCTGTATTCATATTAATTATTTTATTCGCTATTACGAAATGGTTAGGGAAAAGACAAATCTCTCAGCTCTCCTTTTTTGAATACATAGCCGGAATGACAATCGGTGACATCGCTGCCCAAGTATCTACAGGGCTCGATTCAAAATTTTTCCACGGTGTCTTTGCGATACTCATTTTCGCTGTGGTACCTTTTTTCACAGGAATCCTCTCTTTAAAGAACAAAACAGCTCGAGATTTTTTTGAAGGAAAATCTACCGTATTAATAAAAGACGGAAAGATACTCGAAGACAACTTAAAGAAAGAAAAATATACAAGTGACGAATTACTGGAACTTCTCCGTGGAAAAGATGCTTTCAGCGTAGCTGATGTTGAATTTGCTGTACTAGAACCTAGCGGAGAATTAAATGTATTATTGAAGAAAGATCGCCAACCACTTACAGCAAAAGACATCGGCTTAAAAGTACCAAACGAAAAAGAACCACAAACTGTTATTATGGATGGAAATATTTTAGACGAACCTCTATCCGCTAGTGGACATAACCGCGCTTGGCTACATTCTGAACTAGAAAAGCTTGGTGTTGTTATTGAAAATGTCTTTCTCGGTCAAGTGGATTCATACGGACAACTTACTATCGACATTTATAATGACAAACTACAAATGCCCTCTCCTCAAAACAAGCCTTTATTATTAGCGTCTTTAAAAAAATGTCATGCTGATCTTGAACTATTTTCCCTAGAAACAAAGTCGAAATCAGCAAGCGAAATGTATAGTAAAAACGCGAAACACATCGAAAAGATTTTAAATAAAGTAACCTATCTTTTAAAAGAATAGATATCGAAAGAACGCTTCAGTCAAAAGGCGTTCTTTTCTGTTTTTCTACAGTTTTTATAACGTTTAAATTTATGTAATTCGGTTATGATGTTGAAGATACATAAGCAGGGAATTTCAAAAACATAGCGAATATTTCATGGTACAACTACATATTTTTTTGATTTAAAGTGGTTTCGTTTGACCTTTATTGACCATAATTGTATTATAAGACTAAGAAAGCTTTAGAAGGAGGAAATAACAGATGAATTTAATTCCTACAGTAATTGAACAAACAAATCGTGGAGAACGCGCTTACGATATTTACTCTCGACTATTAAAAGACCGCATCATTATGCTTGGTAGTGCAATTGATGACAACGTAGCTAACTCAATCGTTTCCCAGCTTTTATTCTTGGAATCTCAAGATCCAGAAAAAGATATTCACATCTACATCAACAGCCCTGGTGGTTCTATCACAGCAGGTATGGCAATTTACGATACAATGCAATTTATTAAACCACAAGTATCAACAATCTGTATCGGTATGGCTGCATCTATGGGTGCATTCTTACTTGCAGCAGGTGAAAAAGGAAAACGTTATGCACTTCCAAACAGTGAAGTAATGATTCACCAACCACTTGGTGGAGCACAAGGTCAAGCGACTGAAATCGAAATCGCTGCTAAACGTATCCTATTCTTACGTGAAAAACTAAACCAAATTCTTGCTGACCGCACAGGTCAACCACTTGAAGTTCTACAACGCGACACAGACCGCGACAACTTCATGACAGCAGAAAGAGCTCTAGAATACGGTTTAATCGATAAGATCTTTACAAATCGTTAATTAATTAAAAGCGAAGGCGGCTCGTTTAGAACAGGAGGAAGTTGGAACCCCTGATTCCGAGGCGCCTTTTGCCTCGAATGAAGGGGTGAAACGACCGGAGATTCTAGCCGCCGGAGCTGGATACATTAAAAGCGGAGGCGGCTCGTTTAGAACAGGAGGAAGTTGGAACCCCTGATTCCGAGGCGCTTTTTGCCTCGAATGAAGGGGTGAAACGACCGGAGATTCTAGCCGCCGAAGCTAGATACAACTAAAGCGGAAGCGCCCTATACACAGGGCGCTTTTTTATTATGCCCTTTCGTCTACATCCCCCACCAATCGAACTCCCCGCCCCCCACCACAAACAGCAAAACAAAAAAGCTATCGCACATTCGCGATAGCCTTTTTATTGTACATATGCAGCTAATGCTTCTAAAGCTTCCTCTGCATCTGAACCTTCTGTTGTAATTGTAATCATGCTACCCGTTCCGATTGCTAAGCTCATAATCCCCATTATGCTCTTTGCATTCACTGTCTTCCCATCTTTCTCGATGAAAATATCAGAATGAAAACGATTTGCCTCTTGCACAAACAACGCAGCCGGACGTGCTTGTAAGCCGTTTTTTAATGAAACTTTAACCAGTTTTTGAACCACAGCTCCATTTCCCCTTTAACCTCTTATTTTTTTGCTACTGCTTCCCCCGCGCGTAATTTCTCTGCAATATCATCGATTTTACGCAAACGATGATTAATACCCGATTTACTAATTTTCCCCCCGGATACCATCTCACCTAACTCTTTCAATGTTACATCTTGATAATCTCTTCGTAACTGTGCAATTTCTCTTAATTTATCTGGCAAAATATCAAGCCCAACCGTCTCGTCAATATAGCGGATATTCTCGATCTGCCTTAGCGCTGCACCAATTGTTTTATTTAAATTAGCTGTTTCACAGTTAACTAAACGATTTACTGAATTACGCATATCGCGAACAATTCGAATATCTTCAAATCTTAAAAGTGCATTATGAGCACCTATAATATTTAAAAACTCTGTAATTTTCTCAGCTTCTTTCAAATACGTAATGTACCCTTTTCTTCTTTCCAACGTCTTACTATTTAAATCAAATCCGTTCATCAGTTCACATATAGCATCATTATGTTCCTTATATAACGAAAAGATTTCTAAATGATAAGATGATGTTTCTGGGTTATTTACTGAACCACCTGCTAAAAATGCACCTCGTAAATACGATCGTTTACAACATTTCTTCTCGATTAATTCCGGCGATATATTTCGAATTAACGAAAAGTCATCTCGAACAATACGAAGATCTGCTAATATTTCGCGAGACTTCTCAACAAGCCGTACGATATATACATTATTTTTCTTCAATCGCATTTTTTTACGAACAAGTAATTCTACCGTCACATCATATCCTTTTTTCAAAAGCGTATAAATCCTTCTTGCGATTGCTGCATTTTCCGTTTGAATATCGATAGATAAGCGACGGTTTGAAAAAGAAAGCGACCCATTCATTCGAAGCAACGCTGATAATTCAGCTTTCTCACAGCATTCCTTCATTTCAAGGTTGGTCAACTCTTTCTTGGTTTCCGATGCAAATGACACAGTCAACACCTCCTTATACGATTATTTTGGAACAAAAATCTTGTCCTATATGAATGAGGAGCGTTACCTCAAACGAGGCAACGCACATTTATAGCAGTGAATATAAAATCGAAGCTAACTTTAATGTATCATGTCTTACAACACGCTCATCATACTTCGCTAATTGATCTTGAATGATTTCGATATTATTTGCAGCAAAACGATCTGTATCCACTACAACTGGTCCCGACATTTCTTCCTCATATAACTTACGTAATTCACAAGGAATATCACGATTATTTACAATTGCAGTGTCGATAAATGGTTTACCTAAATGATCATGTAACGCCTGCACATGATCGAACGCAGTATACCCCATCGTTTCACCCGCTTGCGTCATAACATTACACACATATACCTTCTTCGCTTTTGCAGCAAGAACAGCGTCCCCAATTTTATTAACAACTAAATTCGGTAATATACTCGTGTACAGACTTCCTGGACCGAAAACAAGTAAATCAGCTCGTTTAATTTCCATCAACGTTTCATATAGCGGTTCTACATCTTCTGGAGTTAAAAAGACACGATTAATCTTCTTCCCGAAATAAGGGATCTTTGATTCACCTGTTACAATTTCCCCATCTTCTAACTCTGCATGAAGTACCGCACTTTGATTCGCTGCTGGCAATACACGTCCTCTGACATTTAATACTTTACTTGTCTCCGTAATCGCGTGGTAAAAGTCTCCTGTAATCGAAGTCATACCTGCCAATAATAAATTTCCTAACGCATGACCTTTCAGCCCGTCTCCAGTTGTAAAACGGTGCTGGAATAAAGCTTCCACTAATGGTTCTACATCCGATAACGCAACAAGTACGTTACGAATATCACCTGGAGGTGGAATTTCTAGCTCATCACGTAGTCTACCTGAACTGCCCCCATCGTCGGCTACTGTTACAACTGCCGTAATATCAACAGGATATTGTTTTAATCCTCTTAATAATACAGAAAGTCCAGTTCCTCCTCCCATGATGACAATTTTAGGTTTTCTCTCTTTTTTCATCCCTTAATGGCCCTTTCTCTTCTCCACATCACGATGAGATACATGAACACTATACTCTGGTTTCAAATGTTTCCCAAGGTACTCTGTAAGCGTAACAGAACGATGTTGTCCCCCTGTACATCCAATCGCAATTACAAGTTGACTCTTACCTTCTCTTTTATAATGAGGCAGCATGAAAGTAATAAGATCCGTCAATTTCTCTAAAAACTTATGTGTCTCATTAAATTTCAACACATACGACGAAACTTCTTCATCCAGTCCTGTTAATGGCTTCATATGTGGAATATAGTATGGATTTGGTAAAAAACGAACATCAAATACTAAATCAGCATCAATTGGAATTCCGTACTTAAATCCAAACGACATAACATTTACACGGAACGCTTGCTCAGTTTCTGTTGAGAATATGTGAACAATTTTTTCTCTTAATTCTTTCGGTTTCAAATCTGATGTATCAAGCACAATATTTGCTCGCGCCTTCATATCAGTTAATAGACCTCGCTCAGCTTCAATTCCCTTTAACGGCAAGCCAGTTGGCGCAAGTGGATGCGAACGTCTCGTTTCTTTATAACGAGTTACAAGCGTGCTATCTTTCGCATCTAAAAATAAAATATGAGGGATAATCCATGTACGTTCTGATAAATCATCAAGTGCTCCCCATAAATACTCAAAAAACTCTCGGCCACGTAAATCAATACCGAGTGCCACTTTATTCATTTTACCTTTTGAATCCGCCATAAGTTCAATAAACTTTGGCAATAACATCGGTGGTAAATTATCTACACAAAAATATCCTAAATCTTCAAAACTTTGTAACGCTACCGTTTTTCCAGCTCCAGACATCCCTGTAATAATTACCATTTTTATATCATTATTCTCTGTCATCGTATCCTCTCCTTGCAGATTTAACTCGGATCTAATCGATATGAAAGCAACTCAAAATCTGGGGTATATACAAATGTACCGTAGATTATACCATTCCCTTTAATTAAATAATCAATAATGTGATAATCTCCTGGTGCCATTGCTAAATCATCAATTTTATCAAATGTATGCCAACCAATGATGCCTTCTTCGCTCTCTAATTTGTTTTCTCCTGCAAAATCTGTTGCTAAAAAGGAGAACATCATCCATTCAGAAACAACCTTATCACCTTCTTGGATGACAAAGGTGAAGACCCCTTTTAATGCTGGGTTCTTTAAATAAATACCTGTTTCTTCACGATACTCGCGAACAACGGAATCTCTTACCGTCTCACCACGCTCCATCTTTCCGCCTGGCGCAACCCACCAATTTCGGCGAGGTTTTTGGAGTAAGAGTACTTCATTATCTCTAATTAACACACAGTTTGTCACTCTTTGCATGTTTCTTCACCTCAGCTACTTGCAGCAAAATTTCTCACTGCATACTCATTTCATTATACTATCAAAAACAGTTTGCTACAACGAAGGTGCCAGTCCCCTTTCGCTAAGCAATCGTAAAATTTTTTCTATAACAAGCAATCAAAATACCTTACTTCCCATGAATAGCACATAAAAATCCCCTTAACGTTTTTACCGTTAAGGGGACGAAAAATCCTTATTTCTTACCGAAATAAGTAACAACCGCAAATCCTAAAATAAAAGTAATAATTGAACTTACAATTGAAATTCCACCAGTCGGAATGCCAGGGAACACAATGACAATTGAACCGATAACAAGTCCAATAATTGCCGCAAATGTCATACTTTTATAACGATCTAATAAAAAACTAATTCCTTTACTACTTACAACAAATCCAACCATAACGCCGGCACCAATAACCGCGATTAACGGTAAATTGAGTGTAGTTAAAGCGTTAATTGCTGTCGGGTACACACCAATAATTAATAAAATAAACGATCCGCTAATTCCAGGAAGAAGCATAGCCATACTAGCCATCCATCCTGCGAAAAATAAGCCAATTGCATTTAAAATTGTTAACGTCGTAATTGGATCAGCTGCCTTATCTGGTTTAAAGAATGCTGTTATCGCAACAAGAATTGCCGCAATTATTAATAAGGCAATATGACCACCTTTAAACGTTGCCTTTGCATCCGCTTCTCTCATTAACATCGGTAATATACTAATAATTAAACCGAGGAAGAAAAATTGAGTCGGTTCATAATGATTTGCTAATAAATATTTAATAACGTGACTTAACGTTAGAAAAGCTGCCGCTACACCCGCTGCAAGTGGGATTAAAAATGCTAAATGTTTTTTCCATTCGCGACTAAAGAATCCGCTAATTGCTGCGAGCAATTGTTCATAAATCCCTAACACAACAGCGATTGTTCCGCCGCTCACACCAGGAATTAAATCACTAACGCCCATACAAAATCCACGATATATATTACGCCATTCCATACTGAATAAATTCCTCATTTCTTATAGTGATTTTTTCCGTAAATTCTAGTATAACAATAAGAAACATTAAATTCTTAATTATTTTTGACAAAAGTTTGACATTTGAACAAAAAAAAGAAAGCCACCCATCGGTAGCTTTCTTCTCAAAAGGAAAAATCCCCTTATTTTTCTGTTACAGTTTTTAATTCTTCTACTAACTCTTCTATATAATGCTGTGCACTCTGCGCTGCAATACTACCATCACCTGTTGCAGTTACAATTTGACGAAGCATTTTTTCACGAACATCACCAGCTGCGAAAATACCAGGAACTTTCGTTTCCATACGCTCGTTCGTTTCAACATAACCATTTTCATTTGTAATACCTAGCTCAACAAACGGTTTTGATAATGGTAACATACCGATGTATACGAAAACGCCGTCAGTTTTAACTTCTTGTTCTTCTCCACTGTTTACATCTACAAGTGTTACACTTCCTACTTTACCATTTGCATCGTTAATTTCTTTAATCGTGTGATTCCAGATGAAATCTACTTTCTCATTTTGGAAAGCACGATCTTGCAAAATTTTCTGTGCACGAAGAGTGTCACGACGGTGAACAATCGTTACTTTTGATGCGAAGCGTGTTAAGAACACACCCTCTTCAACAGCAGAATCTCCGCCGCCAATAACAACAAGTTCTTTACCTTTAAAGAATGCACCATCACATACTGCACAATATGATACACCGCGGCCGCCAAGTTCTGCTTCACCTGGCACACCAATCTTTTTATACTCTGCACCGCTTGCAACGATAATTGCACGTGTTTTATATTCTTTTTTACCAGCAATAATTGTTTTGTACTCTTTACCATCGATGATTTCTTTTACATCACCGTATGCATATTCAGCACCAAATTTCTTCGCATGCTCAAACATTTTATTTGATAAGTCTGGTCCTAAAATAGACTCATAACCTGGATAGTTCTCTACATCTTCTGTATTTGCCATTTGTCCACCTGGAATACCACGCTCAAGCATCAATGTGCTTAAATTCGCACGAGATGTATATACCGCAGCTGTCATACCAGCTGGTCCTGCCCCAATAATAATGACATCATAAATTTTTTCTTCTGACACACTATTCACTCCCATTCATTCATACACATTAAGTTACCCTCATTATACTGTTAGCATCACTTTTTTCCCAATGATTTGCCTACCTACGTGTGCGTGCGCTTAACAGCCTGCACATACTTTCGTACAGTCGCTACAGATACATTATATACATCACCAAGCTCTGCCTGTGTCATCTTATTTCTTTGTTCGCCGCGCACAATGTATTCAATTGCCGCTGACCAACCGTACACATTTGTAAAAGTCGCTCCAGATGTATATAAACGTATGAACGTACAAAACCAAAAGTTTAAACACTCTTCGATTAATTCATCGTCTTTTTTCGTATAATTGTATAATGCATCTGCAATTCGTACGCACTGTTCAAATTGCTGTAAATCAGCTGGGATGCTTTTATGACTATTAAGTAAAAAGAAATACTTTGCAAGTTGCGATACGATTGGAACACCATTTTTCGCTTGCGTTACATCGAAGAAGAATCCGACCTTCTCTGGCGTTGACAACTCATTCATTAAATATAAAGCTAGCATCTTCTCTTCTAGCGTCGTACTTTGCTGAAATGATTTTCGTAACTCTTCAAATAAAAGATTTTGTCCTTCATCTGCTAAATTCAGTGCATTCCACGGTTCTTTTCCTTTTTTATCCGGATGCAATTCTACAACATGTTGCCACATTTTTTCAGCTACTTGCTGTTCCTTCATCATATACGCAGAGTATGCAAACCAGTAATAAAAACTAACATCTCCTTCGTACCCTTGACGCTTTAATACTCTGAACCATTTATATGCAGGTTCAAAATGACCAATTGTTGCAAGCGTTGTTCCAAGTTTCAAACGATGCTCAAATGAAATTGGATATACCGAAACTAACTGCCCGGCTAATGACTCTACTTGCTTATGCTCTCCAATTGAATATAGAAAAATAAGCGTATTACAAAGCGCATGCATATTACCAGGATTTTTCTCTAAAATCATTTCTGTTAACTTGAGCGCCCTGTCTACATTACCTGATTGAAAATGTGCAATCGCTAAATTATTATGTCCCGACCAAAATTCTGGATATTCTTTCGTAACAACTTCTAATGTAGCAATCGCCTCTTCTAATTGTCCGTTACGAATGTAGCGATTCGCTTCTTCCTGCATAACAATCAGCTCATCTTCATCCTCAATCTCTTCCGCACCCATCGCTTCTTCTTCCATAATCTCAAGCAAGTCTAATGTATCTTCTACGAATTCTTTCTCTTCCGCAACTTCTAAATAACGCTCTGCATACTTTTTCGCCTGTTGAAACAAGCCCATATATGCATAATTATTTGCAATAAAATAATAGCATTGCTCAAGTTCCGGATTGGATCTAACAAGCTTTAGAAATATCTGATTCGACTCTTGATATTCACCAGATTCAGATAATGCTATTGCTAGTTGGCATAAAATAAACGGCTCCTTCTCGCTTTGTGCCGCTCTTCGAAAATATTTAATTGCGTCTTGCAATTTTTGCCCTTTATAAGCCCTCATCCCTTTTTTATAAAAGAAGTCCGCTAATTGATTAAAAGAGATAACTTGTCTGTTCTCCTTATATATTCTTTGATTTTTCCCCATATATCCTCCAGTTTTTTGTTTTCTTCGTTCACACATTCTTCTATCTATAAGTATAAACGATTCCGTAAAAAACAAAACAGTATATTATAATCAATTATTTCCTTTTTATTCATAAAAAGAGAAGGGAAATGTTACATTTTTAACATCAACCTTCTCTAGTGGCCATTTCCTCTTTCGTATAAATAATACGCATCGGATTTCCGCCTACGAAAGCGCCACCTGGTACATCTTTATGGACAAGTGTGCCGGCAGAAACGATAGCACCATCTCCAATTGTCACACCTGGTAAAATTGTCGTATTCGCTCCAATCATAACTTCATTCCCTATGATGATTTCTCCGAGTCGATACTCACGAATTAAATATTCATGCGCTAAAAGCGTTGTATTATAGCCGATAATTGAATTGTCCCCCACAGTAATCTTTTCTGGAAACATAATATCTGGCATTACCATAAGTGCAAACGATGTTTTCTTTCCTACCTCCATCCGCAAAAACGTGCGATACAACCAATTCTTCACGGATAAAACGGGCGTGTAACGTGCGATTTGGATAATAATAAAGTTTTTCATTACCTTCCAAAAAGAAACTGTTTTATACACATTCCACAATGAATTCTCTCCTGAAACAGGATAGCGCGTTGTCCGTCGCACTTAACTCTCTCCTCTACTAAAAAAAGTGACACTTGAAGTTAGTAGAGAAACATATCCCCTACTTGATTACTTGGACCTTTATGCGTGGTTAATACCCGATAGAATCGGTAGTAAATCACTCATTTTATCCAGCACATAATCTGGTTTATACGCTTCTAAGTACGCTCTACCTTTCAATGTCCATGAAACCGCTACTGTTTTCGTACCTGCATTTTGTCCACCAACGATATCATGATGATTATCACCAACCATCAATGTTTCTTCTGGTTTTGCATCCAATAATTTTAATGCTTTTTGAAGTGGTTCTGGATGTGGTTTCACATGTTCCACATCATCAATCGTCACGACAACATCAAAAAATTGATCAAGTTTTGAAAGCTTTAATCCCATTTCAACCGTCTGTCTCGCTTTCGTTGTAACGATACCGATTTTATAACCCTGCTTCTTCAATTCTTGAACAGTTTCATATACAGTCTCATATTCTTCCACTAATTCATCATGATGCTCATGATTAAATTGGCGATAACATGCAATCATTTCTTCAACCTTACTTGTATCCATCTTACTAAAAGTGTCATGCAAAGATGGACCGATAAATGCCAATACATCTTCACGCTTATATTGATTTGGGTAATATGTATGTAACGTATGCAAAAAAGAAGAGATAATAAGTTCATTTGTATTAATTAACGTTCCATCTAAATCAAATAACACTGTATTTATTTTCATTGTCCTTAATCCTTTCATTACCTGAATATGAAAGAAGCAGCATCTTATATAAGATGCTACTTTTCTCTAATTTTCTAAATATCTTTTATCAGCTTGCCCCATCTTTCGTCTCACAATAATGAAAATGATAGAAATAACAACAATTCCAATAGACATTACTTGTGCAATACGAAGTGGTCCTAACATTAAACTATCTGTACGCAAACCTTCTACGAAGAAGCGTCCAACTGAATACCAAATTAAATATGTGAAGAATAGTTCCCCGCGGCGTAAATTCGCTTTTCGTAATGCGAGTAGTAAAATAACACCTGCAAAGTTCCATAATGATTCATATAGAAACGTTGGGTGATAATACACACCATCAATATACATTTGATTAATAATGAAGTCCGGTAAATGAAGACCTTCTAAAAACTGTCTCGTTACTTCATCACCATGCGCCTCTTGGTTCATAAAGTTTCCCCATCGGCCAATTGCTTGTCCTAGTAAAATACTTGGCGCAGCAATATCCGCTAACTTCCAGAATGAAAGCCCACGTCGTTTCGCAAAAAGAATCCCTGTAATAACAGCCCCGATTAAACCACCGTGAATCGCCAAACCACCTTGACGAATATTAATAATTTGACTCGGATTTTGCGAATAATATTCCCATTCAAAAATGACATAATACATTCTCGCAAAAAGAATAGCAATTGGTACTGCGATTAATACAAGATCGATAAATGTATCTTTGTGAATACCTAGCCTTTCTCCCTCGCGAGTCGCTAGCCAAAGACCTAATAGCACACCTGTACCGATAATAACCCCATACCAATAAACAGGGAACGGTCCAAGCTGAATTGCTACACGGTCAAGCTGTGGTACGGAACCTAGCAGCATATGTATGACCTCCCTCTCCAGAGTCTACTCTTGATTTCCTAACTCAATCGCACTCATCAATCGTTCAGAGAACTGCTGTGCCGCATTGACTCCCATACGTTTTAATCTGAAGTTCATCGCTGCTACTTCAATAATAACAGCCAAGTTTCGACCAGGACGAACTGGAAGTGTAATCTTCGTAAGTTCTGTATCAATAATCTTCATCTTCTCTTCATCAAGACCTAAGCGATCATAATTTTTCTTTTGATCCCAAATTTCAAGATTAATAACAAGTGTAATACGCTTATAATTTCGTACTGCCCCTGCACCGAATAACGTCATTACGTTAATGATACCTAGACCACGAATTTCTAATAAGTGCTCAATTAAATCAGGTGAGCTTCCTACTAATGTGTCTTCATCTTCTTGGCGAATTTCTACGCTATCATCCGCAACAAGGCGGTGGCCACGTTTTACAAGTTCAAGCGCTGTCTCACTTTTCCCGACACCACTTTGACCTGTAATTAAAACACCAACACCATAAATATCTACTAACACACCATGAACAGCTGTTGTTGGCGCTAACTTACCTTCTAAATAGTTTGTTAAACGACTTGATAATCTCGTCGTCGTTTGAGAAGAACGTAATAAAGGCACACCTGATTCGCGTGATGCTTGTAATAACTCATCTGGCACATCTTGATTACGAGTTACAATAATACATGGCGTCTCCTCAGTACAAAGCGCTTTCATTCTCTCTTGCTTTTGCTCTGTCGTTAACGTATCAAAGAACGTAAGCTCTGTTTTTCCAAGAAGCTGTACACGATCAGCTGGATAATATGTAAAAAATCCTGCCATTTCAATTCCAGGTCGTGATAAATCACTTGTATCAATTGGACGATGAATTCCTTCTTCACCGCTTACTAACTCCAATTGAAATTGTTCAATTAAATCTTTTGTCCTTACTTTTGGCATATGTATAAACCTCCACTCCGCTGCGGGTTCAGTCTCATTTGATGTAAAATTCCATTCTACCGGGTATTGTACCATTTTTTTCTGGAAACAAGAAATACGGTTTCTAATAAATAGAAAAAAACATTTCATACGAATCATGAAATGTTTTTCTTTTTGTCATTTTCTCTTTTTTTCATATAACGGTTCAACAATTGCCTTTTCAATTATCATATTAAAAATCGAAATACAAATTGCCGCAACAATCGCTACACCAAATCCTGATATATTAAAAGCATCTCCTAATAATGAATCTGCCATTTTTAACGTAATCGCATTAATAACAATTAAGAAGAAACCGAAAGTTACAACAGTAATTGGTAGCGTAATTAAAATTAAAAGCGGCTTTACAAATACGTTTAAAATCGCCAATATAATACTCGCAATAATTGCAGTTTGTATATTTGCTATGTAAAATGCGTCTGGTGCAACCCCTTTTAAAAGTCCGGATACAGCGATTAACACAACGCTATTTACAAGAAGTGATACAATCCATCTCATTTCTTTACACATCCTTTTAACATATATATTTCATCATACGCTAATAGATAATAAACGCAAGTAACATACAAACACTTATATCAACTTATTCTACCCTTTATGCTTGTATACCTACTAACAACCTTACCAGTTTTCCTTAGTGAAATAAAAACCGAGTGTAATTCCCACTCGGTTTTTATTAACAACTTATTGCGATAACTCTACTTCTTTTATTTTCGCTTTCATTCTTGCTTTATCACGATCTAAAATCTCTTTTAAATACTTACCTGTATACGAGCGTTCTTCTTTCACTACTTGCTCTGGCGTTCCGGAAGCAACGATTTGTCCACCTTTGTCCCCGCCTTCTGGTCCAAGGTCAATGATATAATCAGCTGTTTTAATAACATCTAAATTATGCTCAATTACAAGTACTGTCTCGCCACTCTCAACAAGACGTTGCAACACTTCTAGAAGACGCGCAATATCATGGGCATGTAAGCCAGTCGTTGGCTCATCTAAAATGTATAACGTACGCCCTGTAGAACGACGGTGCAATTCAGAAGCTAATTTCACACGTTGCGCCTCACCACCTGATAACGTCGTAGCTGGTTGCCCTAATTTCATATAACCAAGCCCTACATCTACAAGCGTTTGAAGTTTACGCTTAATTTTCGGGATATTACCAAAGAACTCTACCCCATCTTCAATCGTCATTGCTAATACTTCAGAAATGTTCTTATCTTTATATTTCACTTCTAATGTTTCACGATTATAACGCTTACCATGACATACTTCGCACGGAACATACACGTCTGGTAAGAAATGCATTTCGATTTTTATAATTCCATCACCGCGGCACGCTTCACAACGGCCACCCTTTACGTTAAAGCTAAAACGTCCCTTTTGATATCCGCGTACTTTCGCTTCATTCGTTTGTGCAAACACATCACGAATGTCATCGAATACACCTGTATACGTAGCTGGGTTGGAACGTGGTGTACGCCCGATTGGTGATTGATCAATATCAATAACTTTATCTAACTGCTCAAGACCCTTAATTTCTTTATAAGCCCCTGGCTTCGCTTTCGCTTTATATAGCTTTTGAGCTAACGCTTTATATAATACTTCATTAATCATCGTACTTTTTCCAGATCCAGATACACCTGTTACTGCTACGAATGTACCTAGAGGGAATGACATTTTCGCGTTTTTCAAGTTGTTTTCTTTCGCACCGACGATCTCCACTTTACGTCCGTCACCTTTACGTCTCTCAAGTGGTACTGGAATGAACTCTTTACCGCTTAAATATTTCCCTGTTAATGAATTCTCGTCTTGCATCACTTCAGCTGGTGTACCCGCCGATACAACTTGACCACCATGAATACCTGCACCAGGTCCGATATCAAGTAAATAATCAGCAGCCATCATCGTATCTTCATCATGCTCAACAACGATTAACGTATTTCCTAAATCACGCATTTCCTGCAATGTGCGAATAAGACGATCATTATCACGCTGATGCAAACCGATAGAAGGCTCATCAAGAATGTAAAGTACACCCGTAAGACGAGAACCAATTTGTGTCGCTAAACGAATACGCTGCGCCTCACCACCTGATAAAGTTCCTGCAGCACGACTTAACGTTAAATAATCTAAGCCAACGTTCACTAAGAAGCCTACGCGTTCCTGAATCTCTCTTAAAATTAAATGAGCAATTTTTTGTTGTTTCTCAGTTAGCTCAACATTCGAGAAGAATTCCTGTACTTCTTGAACAGAATACTTCGTAACATCCGCAATCGTTTTATCACCAACGAAAACAGCTAAACTCTCGGGCTTTAAGCGTCCGCCTTTACACTTCGGACAAGCTTGCTCTGCCATATATTTCTCCATTTGCTCACGAACATAATCAGAACTCGTCTCACGATAACGACGCTCGATATTCGGAATAACACCTTCAAATAAAATCTCATTTTCCTTTACTTGACCAAATTCATTCACATAGCGGAAATAAACCTTCTCTTCCCCGCTTCCGTACAACACTTTATCAAATAAATCTTTCGGTATGTCTTTCACCGGCATATCCATATCAACGCCGTAGTGGTTACATACAGATTGTAAAAGTTGTGGGTAATATTGTGAACTTGTCGGTTCCCACGGAGCAATCGCATGTTCATTTAATGATAAATCCCAGTTCGGAATAACAAGCTCTAAATCTACCTCTAACTTTGAGCCAAGTCCATCACAAGAAGGACATGCGCCGAACGGACTATTGAAGGAAAACATACGTGGCTCTAGTTCTCCGATTGAAAAACCACAATGCGGACAAGCATGATGTTCACTAAATAGAAGCTCTTCGTCGCCCATTACATCGATTAATACTCGGCCACCACCAAGCTTTAAAGCACTTTCGAGTGAATCAGCTAGACGGCTTGCAATTCCTTCTTTCACAACAATACGATCAATCACAACTTCAATTGAATGCTTCTTATTTTTATCTAACGTAATCTCTTCAGATACATCTAGCATTTCACCATCAACACGCACACGAACATAACCTTGTTTCTTAATGTCTTCTAACACTTTCACGTGCGCACCTTTACGCCCTGATACAATAGGTGCTAATACTTGCAACTTCGTACGTTCAGGATATTCAAGAACACGGTCTACCATCTGTTCCACTGTTTGTGATGTAATTTCAATCCCATGATTCGGACAAATTGGTGTACCAATTCGTGCAAATAATAGACGTAAATAATCATAGATCTCCGTTACTGTTCCGACAGTTGAACGTGGATTACGACTCGTCGTTTTTTGATCAATTGAAATCGCTGGAGATAAACCTTCAATCGTATCAACATCCGGCTTATCCATTTGCCCTAAGAACTGACGTGCATACGCAGATAACGATTCTACGTATCTGCGCTGTCCTTCTGCATAAATCGTATCGAATGCTAACGATGATTTTCCAGAACCAGACAATCCCGTCACAACAACAAGCTGATTTCTCGGAATGGTTACGTCAATATTTTTTAAGTTATGTGCTCTAGCACCTTTTACAACAATAAAATCCTTGCTCATGCTCACTCTTTTCACCCTTCCGCTTTTAATTCTAATAGTAAATCTCTTAATTCAGCTGCACGCTCGAAATCTAACGCTTTTGCTGCTTCTTTCATCTCTGCTTCGATCTTAGCGATTGTTTTCTCACGTTCTTTCTTCGTCATCTTCTTAGCAGGAGTTGCTTCATATGTTTCCGGTTCTTCAGCCGCTGTCGTTGCACGGATTACATCACGAACGCCTTTTTGAATCGTTTTCGGCGTGATACCATGCTCTTCATTGTAAGCTTCTTGTATAGTACGACGACGCTGCGTTTCTTCAATTGCAATTCCCATTGATCTCGTTATACGATCTGCGTACATAATAACGCGGCCGTTTTCATTACGCGCCGCACGACCAATCGTTTGAATTAACGAACGTTCTGAACGCAAGAACCCTTCCTTATCTGCATCTAAAATAGCTACGAGTGATACTTCCGGAATATCTAATCCTTCTCGTAATAAGTTAATACCGACAAGTACATCAAACTTACCAAGGCGAAGGTCACGGATAATTTCAATACGTTCTAACGTTTTAATTTCAGAGTGAAGATAGTTCACTTTAATCCCTACATCTTTTAAGTAATCCGTTAAATCCTCTGACATCTTTTTCGTTAAAGTCGTAATTAATACACGTTCATTTTTTGCAATGCGGTCTTGAATCTCTCCTAATAAATCGTCAATTTGACCTTCAATTGGTCGTATATCAATTGGTGGATCTAACAGCCCTGTTGGACGAATAATTTGTTCTATTACTCCCGGTGCCTGCTCTAACTCGTACGGTCCTGGCGTTGCCGAAACGTAAATAACTTGATTCGTTTTCTCTTCAAACTCATCAAACGTAAGCGGTCTATTATCTAAAGCTGACGGCAGACGGAATCCATGATCCACAAGCACTTGCTTACGCGCTTGGTCTCCGTTATACATCGCTCTTACTTGCGGCACCGATACGTGCGACTCATCCATAACAATTAAGAAATCCTCTGGAAAATAATCTAAAAGCGTATACGGTGTTGAACCTGCTGGACGAAGTGTTAAATGACGGGAATAGTTTTCAATCCCTGAACAAAAGCCCATCTCACGCATCATTTCTAAATCATAGCGTGTACGTTGTTCTATGCGCTGCGCTTCTAACAATTTACCGTTATCATTTAATTCTTTTAAACGTTCTTCTAATTCTTTTTCAATATTTTCAATAGCGACCTTCAACTTTTCTTCACGTGTAACGAAGTGAGATGCCGGGAAGATTGCTACATGATCACGTTCTGCTAATACTTCACCCGTTAATGCACTTACTTCTCGAATACGATCTATTTCATCACCGAAAAATTCAATTCGAATACAATGCTCGTCGAGTGATGCCGGGAAGATTTCAACTACATCTCCGCGCACACGGAATGTACCACGCTTGAAATCAATATCATTACGTCCATACTGTACATCAACAAGTTCACGAAGCAATTGATTACGGTCCTTTTCCATACCAACTCGAAGTGAAACAACTAACTCGCGGTATTCTTCCGGAGAACCTAAACCGTATATGCACGACACACTCGCAACGATAATAACATCATCTCGTTCAAATAAAGAAGACGTTGCCGAGTGACGTAATTTATCGATTTCATCATTAATTTGTGCATCTTTTTCAATAAATGTATCCGTATGTGGTACGTACGCTTCCGGCTGATAATAATCATAATAACTAACAAAATACTCAACAGAATTGTTAGGAAAGAAATCTTTCAACTCACTATATAACTGTCCTGCTAACGTTTTATTATGAGCCATTACAAGTGTTGGTTTCTGCACTTCTTTAATGACATTTGAAATCGTAAATGTCTTACCCGTTCCTGTTGCTCCAAGCAACACTTGCTTTTTCTTACCACTATTAATTCCCTCTACAAGCTTCTCTATCGCTCCCGGCTGATCACCTTGCGGGGAATACTCTGAGATAATTTCAAATGGATGTTCCAACTAAAAACCGACCTCCTCATAAAAATCTGTATTATTATTTTACCACGAATACTCATAAAAAACCTAAGAAAACGAACAGATATTCGGTAAAACTTTCGACAATATATACATAAAAAAGGAAGGAATAAATACTTCCCTCCTCTACTAACTCTATTTTTTAAGTACATATAATAAGTCATATCCATTGCGCCCATTTTCATTCGTACAATCTATTAACCTATATGCCGTTTCTGATTCACGTTGCTCTTTAACAATCCTTTTACAACTATCTTTATGTAACCCTTTATGGTCACCAGCAAATTGATCTTGCCTATTATCAAACACATGAAGTATATTTGTCCCACTATGCTCTAACGTTTGAAAAACAGGATCACCTTCATGTGTATAATGTACAATTCTTATTTTATCAACTTCCCCTTGTTCCACATTCAAAACGAACTTTTCGAATTTATCTAGATTAGAAATTTCTGCCCCCTTCGCAACGACATCATTCTTCTTATCAATTGCACTGTTAGGTTGTGAACAAGCTACTAAAATAAAGAGAAATAGACATATAAAAACTGCTCTTTTTCCTATTGTTATCCTCTCCTATACAAACTATTGGTATACTAGAAAAAGCTACTTTCCTCTATGAAAGTAGCTTCTTGTTTCCTTTCTCCTTCTTCGGAAAAATAACATATGAAAATGAAATCGCAGTATCCGCTAAAAGAATAATAGCCCATACTTGGCTTACACGGCTTGCCGTTTTATTTAAAACGATTCCTGACTCTAACCAATTTCCCCACTGTTCTACCGGAATAAGCCCATACATGAAGAAAAAGGATATATGAACCGCAACAAACAAAATAAGATGTAAAACCCAATTTTTTATTTCCTGCTTCGCATGCGCCATACCTGTTACTTCAAGTGGTTCTTCGATAATAGGCGCCGGTTCATTCCGCCACTTCGCAACTAATTTTTGTACATATATATCTAATTTCTTCAAATCCTTTTTCCCATAAAAAACTGCATATAATAAAATGATTACCGTAATGATTTGAAAATTAGAGAACTTCCCTGTTTGATAATAGTCCACTACCCCTAAAGTTAAAATAAACACTTCATTTATGAGCAGCACAATCCCCATAATAAAGCTCGCCTTTTTCAAGCGAAATCCATACCTTAGTAAAAAGAATCCGATAGCTGATAGCCAAAATACAATCTCTGCACCAATTAAAAAGTACCATCGATATTCTGCGAGTATACTCATTTATCCCTCTCCCTTTCATCATATATACGAAAAGCCTCATCCATATATACTAGAAGCTCTTCCTCAATTGGATACATACTCATTTTCTGTGAATCTTCTTTTGACTTTCTTACTTCCCACAATTTATCTAAAAATGCTTCATCACCATTGGCCATCTCTAAACATTTCTGCATTAATTTCTTTGTTGCACCTTGTACCTCATCACACGATGCTTCCTTACCGTCTTTCATAAAGTTACGCAATTTTTTTAATAAATCTATCCACTCTAAAACATTTGGATCTTCTTCGCTCATGTTCGGCAAATTATGAAGCAACTTTTGTTCTCCCTTAGAAAAAACTTCATTTTGAAACATCTCACGTATTCGCGGAGACTGTTTCGAAAGCTGAATGAGTTCAAACATAACTTTCCAATCCAGTTCCCCTTCTACATCTACTGAATAAACAACTGCTTGTAAAATACGTTCCATTCGATTAAATTTTTTCTGTTCTTCTTGTACAAACTTAAGTTGCTTTTCAAGCGATACTTTTAAATTGAGCTCATCCGTTACTAACACATTCGTAATCTCTTTTAATGAAAAACCCATTTCTTTTAAAAATAAAATTTGCTGTAGTCGAATGACATCAGTTTCACTATATAACCGATGTCCACCCTCCGTTTTCCCGCTTGGCTTTAATAAATCTATTTGATCATAATAACGTAATGTACGTACTGTTATCCCTGTCTCTTTTGTCAATTGTTGTATTGAAATCACTACCATCACCTCTTCCCCTTCATTATAAAAGATGACGTTACGTAACTTTCAAGACTTTTGTAAAAAAAATACAAAAAGCTGTTTATACCTTTTGTATAAACAGCTTTTATGGAAATAACCCCTTTTGTACAGCACGCCCACAAGATAAAATAATTGCCCCAACAACAACACTTGTTGCTGTTTTATGATAATGCGCTAAAACTAATAAATAGTATGATAAACCTACAGCGCCAATCATAATACATACACTTGGCACTGGATTACGAGAGAAGTTTTGCATCCCCCACAAAAGTGCAAATATAGCCGTCGCAACACATAACACCGCTAACCCCATCCCGTTTCCCCTTTATATATTTATTTGATTTCCCTTGTTGCTAATACACTCGTTGATGCCCTGCTAAAGATAAGCTCCCTACAAACCTCATAACCGCTTGCTTACTCATACATGATCAGCCTCTTTTTGATTTCTATATTTCCATTTCGGCCAATAGTTCACAAAGAAATAAACAAACTGTCCTAATACAAATAAAACAAACGGCATGCCCGCATTTCCATAAACAATTAAATTGTATAAACTCCATACCGCTAAACTCATTGTTAAAAACAACCCTACATATTTAAACGCTTTATCTGACTGGAATCTCTCAAACTCATCTTGCATTTTCATTCCTCCTATCGCTATGCTCGTTTCCCCGCCATTACTCCTATGATGAGACTACCAGCAAATAAGAAACTACATATAATAAATATTTCTGGCGTAGGTATGACATCTCTGCCTACAATTTTGCTCGCACCAATGTAAACAATAAGAAGGACAAATGCGAATATAAGCGAGACATTTACATGCCTTTTTATATTTTCATTTACTCGCTCATCTATATCTGGAAGTTCTTCTTTTTTGTACTTCCGCTTTTTGTAATACACATAAACTGTTAAAAGTAAAATTGCTAAAATGTTACTAACTATTAGCGGTAACATTGGTATAGATGGGTCCATAATACGAACTAAAACGTCTCCTCCACATAATCCTAAGACAGTAGCGATATACAACTTTTTAGTGTCGTTCATTTTCTCTCCCCTTACTCCAGCGTAAATATTTCCTCCACCTTCATCCCAAAATATTTGGCGATTTTTAGGGATAGCTCTAGACTCGGATTATAATGATGGTTTTCAATCGCCACAATCGTCTGCCGCGTCACCTGCATCGCCTTCGCCATTTCCACTTGCGTTATATGATGTTGTTTTCGTAATTCCTTAATTTTATTTTTCACACCCATAGGCTCCACCTTCGAAAGTAAAGATATCTTTACTTTAATTATAAATATTTTCCAATTGCAAGTAAAGAAACCTTTACAAAAAAAGGTAAAAAAAAGAGACATCTATAAGATGCCTCTTTGCTACTACATAAATCCTAATGCATATACAAGAACGTACCCAAGAACAGATAAGCAAACCGAGCCAATCAGCCCTGCCACAAATGCTCTGCTTCCTAATTTGCGGAACGTTTTAAACTCTACATTTAAACCGAGTCCTGCCATCGCCATTGCAATAAGCATGTACGCAATGACTACAATATATCCAGCAACAACTTCTGGGATAATCCCAAGCGAATGCACTGCACTCATTGCTAAAAATCCGAAGATGAACCAAGGAATCGGAAGATCGCGCCACGATCCTTTTTCTTTGCTTCCCTCGCTCTTACCAAACCATAATCCAATTAAAATCGCTACTGGCACAAGCATCGCAACGCGCGTTAATTTCACAATAACTGCGATGTCTACAGCCGTGCTACCGCCTGGTGCTGCAGCCGCGATAACGTGAGCAATTTCGTGCAGCGTCGCCCCTGAGAACACGCCGTAACCGTAGGGTGAGAAACCAAGCACTGGGTATAATAGCGTATAAATAAGTGTAAATATTGTACCTAAAATTGCAATAATCGCTGCCCCAACTGCCGTTTCTTCATCTTTCGCTTTCACTTGGGGTGCAATTGCTACGACCGCTGCCGCGCCGCAAATTGCAGTCCCGCATGCTGTTAAAATCCCAAGTTTCTTTTCTACTTTAAATACTTTCGTTAGTCCATATACAACGAAAATTGTAAATGTAATAACAACCGCTGCGATAACCAATACTTTCGGTCCCGCCTTTGCAATATCTACAAGATTTAACCGCATTCCAAGTAAGATAATCCCGAAACGAAGCAACTTCTTACTCGCAAAGTTCGTTCCCACTATCGCTTCTTGAGGAATCCAGATTGCGGCGCGCCAAACCATCCCGATTAGAATAGCGATTACTAATTGTCCCATAATATTTAAAAATGGAAGCTCTGCTAAATATTTCGCGACAATGGCGATTAATAACGTAATCCCAATACCTTGCGAAAATCCAAAGCCCTTCTTCTTTTGTATAACAAGTGTTTGTTCCACCTTGTACCACCCCAATAATCATATTGGAACATGCATGTTCTTTCTAGTTACATTATAAGAGAGTTTTAATAATAAGTTTAATATCAATATCGAATCTCTATCATCAGAAATACTTATGATAAAATAAAAACAAAAATAAAGGAGCCTAACAAATGAACGTTGACATTTTGAAAATCTTTGTTACTGTCGTTGAACAAAAACATTTTTCGCGTGCTGCGGAATTATTAAACCTTTCACAACCTGGCGTAAGCATGCACATTCGCAACTTGGAAAATGAATTTGGAACTACACTTATTCAGCGCTCCCCCAAGCACGTCCAAGTTACGGAAGCTGGAAACATATTATACATACACGCAAAGCAAATGCTTTCACTTTATGAAGATGCAAAACAAGAAATTAATGAATTGCACAATGTCGTAACAGGAACGCTGCGAATCGGCGCTAGCTTTACAATTGGTGAATATTTGCTTCCAAAAATACTCGCTAACTATGCGAATGAAAATCCACACGTCGAAGTTCATACATTTATCTCCAATACGGAAGAAGTTTTGCAAAGCCTTCGCTCTAATCAAATTGATATCGGCTTAGTCGAAGGCCAAGTCGTATACGCTGACGTAGACGTTGAAACTTTTATGCAAGATGAAATGAAACTCGTCGTCCCGCCAAACCATCCATTGCTCCATATCAAGGGGATTAACGAAAATACATTGCAAGACCAAGTCTGGGTATTAAGGGAAAGTGGCTCTGGCACACGTGCCTATAGCGATCGTTTTATACACCAACATCATTTAAAAATGAAACGCTTCTTTACATTTAGCAGTATTCAAAGCGTGAAGGAAGCCGTTGCAGCCGGTCTTGGCATCGCTATCCTTTCAGATTGGACTGTTCGAAAAGAACTGTTGGCACAAGAAATATTCCACATCCCCGTTCCGAACGAAGAGCTAATCCGTCCATTCTCCATCGTGCGCGGCAAATATTTTATCTCGTCTAAAGCTATTCAAGTCTTTTTAAAACACGTAGATTCTTTTGCGAAAAAACAGAGTTGACCTTTACATTAGTGTGAAGGTTTACAATACATGTAAAAGGAGTGAAACGCATTGCGAATTGGAGAGTTATCAAAAGAAACTGGGGTTAGCGAAAGGGCACTAAGACATTATGAGGAAAAGGGATTACTCCCTTCGAAACGCCTAGCAAATGGCTACCGTGATTTTGATGAAAGTGCAATCGAAAAAGTAGAGCTGATTCAAATGTATTTACAGCTCGGCTTAAATTTAGAAGAAACAGAACGAATGCTACGTTGCCTTGAAATTGAGCCGCATCTTTACGAAAATCCGTGTAGTAGTATCCTTGCACTTTACGAAGACAAACTTGGTGAGGTAACGAAGCAAATCACATTACTTTCCAACATTCAAACAAATTTACAAAAACACGTTTCACTCCTAAAACAAGCAAAAGAAAAGAGATGATTACATGTTTGTTATACATGGCAGTTCAAGACCAAACGGAAATACAGAAGCTTTAACACATATGGTGATTGATGGAATTGAAACAGAACAAATTTACTTGCGTGATCATATCGTCCACCCAATCATAGATCAGCGCCATGATGCAGAAGGGTTTCAACCTGTAAATGATGACTACGAGCAGTTAACCAAACGCATGCTAGAGCACGACACGATTATCTTCGCTACACCGCTATACTGGTACGGAATGAGCGGCCACATGAAGAACTTCGTTGATCGCTGGTCACAAAGCTTGCGTGATACATCTCTTCATTTCAAAGAAAAAATGAAAGGCAAAAAAATGTACGTTGTCATCGTTGGCGGAGACAATCCAAAACTGAAAGCATTGCCGCTTATCGCCCAGTTTCAATATATCTTTGATTTTGTTGGCTCATCATTTGAAGGGTATATTATTGGGGATGCGAATGGACTAGATGAAATCAAGAACGATGCTGAGGCGCTGGCAAAAGCGCAATTGTATAATAACAAATTCAAAAATAGCAAACAGAAATAAGTTTGACAAATCCATTTGTATGCGCATACAATAAAAATAATATTATGAAAGGAAGGTACTTTGACCAATGAAGTTCTAATTCTCTTATTTATTTCATCCATCACAAATAGTGAACAAAAATGATGAAAACTAGCAGAGGATTAGTCTGTCCATTTGTCGATACTTTCTTTCGATACGATCATGTAAAAAATCGTTTATTTATGTACGATTTTTTACATTGAAGGGCGACGTTTATCCTCTCTAGTGAAACTAGGGAGGGTTTTTTATGACTATTTTAATCGCACGTAATATCGAAAAGAGCTTTGGTGATCGCACCATATTTACGTTACCATCACTAGAAATTCAAGCAAACGATCGTATAGGAATTGTCGGAGTCAACGGATCCGGAAAATCTACGTTATTACAAATATTAAGTAAAGAAATAGAAGCTGACAAAGGTACAGTAACTCATCATAGCTCTATCGCCATCATTCCTCAGCTTAGCGAAGAAATACCGGAAACCGCTTCTTCCCTCGCTAAAGGAAAATGGAATATTTCAAACGTCGCAAATTCAATGAGCGGTGGTGAACGAATGCGCCTAAAGATCGCCCATGCCCTCGAACAAGATGCAGGCATTCTATTTGCTGATGAGCCAACAAGTCACTTAGATATGTTTGGTACAGAGCAATTAGAAAAGGCACTTTTATCTTACAAAGGTGCACTTGTTTTAATATCACATGATCGTGACTTCCTAAATACCATATGTACCAAAATCATCGAAATTGAAGACGGCATAATTCAAGAGTACAAAGGGAATTATTCAAACTATCGAAAGCAAAAAGAACGTGAGCGAATACAAAAACAAGCAGAATATGATCAATATATACAAGAAAAAAATCGGTTAGAACAGTCAATTTCACAAAGAAAGCAACGTGCTTCTAGCATGACCAAAATCCCAACACGGTTCAGTTCATCTGAATCTAAACTTTATAAGTGCAGCGGGGCTCATGGGCAAGAAAATGTTAGCAAAGTAGCGAAAGCACTAGAAACACGCCTTGAAAAGTTAGAAAAGAAAGAAAAGCCGAAAGATTTTTCTCAAGCTCAGTTTGACGTACAATACCACACACCAATTCATAGTAAAACGGTTGTACAGTTTAATAAAACAACGAAGAAAATAGGGGATCGCACACTATTTAAAAATATGAATGGAACATTTGTCCCTGGGGCAAAGCTTGCTATTTTAGGGGCAAACGGAAGCGGAAAAACAACCTTGTTCAAAATGCTTCTCGCAAACGAGCGTGGCATTCAGCTTTCGAAAAGTTGTAAAATTGGATACTTTGAACAAACATTATCTATTTTAAAAACAGATAAAACAATTTTAGAAAACGTTCTAGAAGAAACAAACTATACAGAATCGTTCGTTCGAACAATACTTGCAAGGCTCCTATTCCGCCGCGAAGATGTTCATAAACCTGTGCACGTCTTAAGTGGTGGAGAACGCATGAAAGTTGCACTCGCAAAAGTATTTTTAGGAAACTATAATATGCTTCTGCTCGACGAACCGACAAACTATTTAGACTTGGCAACACAAGAAGAATTAGAAAACATGTTACAGGAGTATCCTGGCACAATACTTTTCATTAGCCATGACCGTGCATTTATTCGTTCTGTTGCCAACCATATTCTACAAGTAGATGAGAGCGAACCAAGAATATTCCACGGCAATTACGAGCAATACACAAAAAGAACCACCGGGGATTCTGTAAACGTTACTGAACAAGAATTATTACGATTACAAACAAAATTAACAGAAATCATCAGCCGGATTTCTATCCCAAATCAGCATGATGACATCACATTTCTCGAACAAGAATATGAAAAATTATTAGTTCGAATTCGGCAGTGTAAAGAAGCGCTCTAATGTCTTCCCCATATATCGACGGGACCTTCCACATTTCCCAAGAAATATCGAGGCTTCGACATAGAATATCACCCTACCTATCATGTTAGACACAATAACAACAAAAAGCCGTGCACCAGCACGGCTTTTCACTTTATCCCGCTATTTGTGGGCAGTAAGACTCCCACCTCAAAATTCGGCTTGAGCAAAGAAATTAGGTGGGAGTCGGGCTGCCCGTAAACGCCCGATTGGTGAAGGCTAATAATCAGTGGGGGATGCCCCCCACTGATTAAAGTTTCACTTTATATACGGACAGCAGTCCCACTCACCGCAACCATTAGCATCCCTTCGCGAACTACTTCGTAGTCCACGTCGATACCAACAATGGCGTTCGCATTTTTTTGTCTTGCGAGAGTTTTCATCTCTTCCATTGCAATGTCGCGCGCTTCTTTTAATTTGCTTTCATAAGCGCCTGAGCGACCACCAACAACGTCGCGAACAGAAGCAAACAGGTCACGAACGATATTCGCCCCCATAATTGCTTCTCCATTGACGATATCGATATAATCAATAATTTCTTTCCCTTGAATTGTAGAAGTTGTTGTTACAATCATGCTTTATAGCCCCCCATATAAGATTTTCACTTACTTATGGTGCACTAATTCAGCAGAAATTATATTTACGAACTGAATTGAGCTTCATATAACCGGCTGTATCCTCCGCCTTGCCCAATTAGTTCCTCATGCGAACCTTGCTCTGCAATACCATCTTTATTTACAACAACGATACGATCTGCATTTTTAATCGTTGCAAGCCTGTGAGCAATAACTAATGTTGTACGGCCAACAGATAGTTCTGCAAGTGATTTTTGGATAGCAAGTTCCGTCTCTGTATCTAGCGCAGAAGTTGCTTCATCTAAAATTAAAATTGGTGGGTTTTTCAAGAACATGCGAGCAATCGCTAAGCGCTGCTTTTGTCCTCCTGAAAGTTTCACACCACGCTCACCGATAACTGTATCTAAGCCATCTGGTTGCGAGTAAATCAAGTCCTCCAACTGGGCACGTTTTACCGCCTGCCAAATGTCAGCTTCTGAGGCTTTTAAGTTTCCGTAAGCGATATTTTCACGAATTGTTCCTGAGAATAAGAAAACATCTTGCTGTACAATTCCAATTTGCTTACGAAGTGACGACAACGTCATCTCTTTTGTATCAATGCCATCAATTTGAATCGATCCAGATGATTGTTCATAAAAACGTGGTAATAAACTACATAATGTTGTTTTCCCTGCCCCTGATGGCCCTACGAAAGCAACTGTTTCACCTGCATGTATTTTCAAACTAATATCGTTTAAAATCGGCTCTTTATTTTCATATCCGAACGTGATGTTATTGTATTGAATATCACCGTGTACATGTTTTACTTCAATTGCATCTTTAGAATCTACAATATCCGGCTCTGTTTCAAGAAGCTCTACATATCTTTTAAAACCAGCGATTCCTTTCGGATAACTTTCAATAACCGCATTAATTTTTTCAATTGGGCGGAAGAAAATATTCGTTAATAAAACGAATCCAATAAATCCACCGTACGTTAATTCACCTTGCAGAACAAACCATGTACCACATATTAATACAAAAAGTGTTACAAGACGCATCAACATATAACTAATCGATGAATTTAACGCCATAATTTTATACGCCATTAATTTCGTTGTACGGAAACGAGCGTTGTTCACAGCGAACTGGTCTTTCTCAAACTTTTCATTTCCGAATGCTTGTACAACGCGGATACCACCAACATTGTTCTCAATACATGCATTGAAATCAGCAACGTCTGAGAATAAACGTCTAAACGTACCTGTCATTTTTTTATTGAAATAAAGTGCCAACCATAATAAGAACGGAATCACGAAGAATGTTAGAAGCGCTAACTTCCAGTTGATCATCATCATAAATGAAAATGCTCCAACTAAAGTCATAACAGCAATGAATAAATCTTCTGGTCCGTGGTGAGCAATTTCCCCAATTTCCATTAAATCATTTGTAAGACGTGAAATTAAATGACCTGTTTTATTATTATCAAAAAATCTGAATGATAGCTTTTGAATGTGATCAAATAATTTCTGTCTCATATCTGTTTCAATGTTAACACCAAGCATATGTCCCCAATATGTAACGACATATTGTAAACCTGCATTTAACACATAAACTGCGAATAAACCGAAACAAGCCCATAAAATAAGCGTCCAGTTTTGTCCTGGTAATAACTTATCAATAAATTGATTTACGATAAGCGGGAAACCAAGTTCGAGTAAACCTGCGATAACTGCACAGGAAAAATCGAGTACGAATAAACCTTTGTACGGTTTATAGTAAGAAAAAAATTTACGTAGCATATGTTTCCTCCCTTTTCCAAATTAAAAAGACTCTCTAAATGATAACCATTATCAAATAATTATTCAAGTTATCCGTCTATGAAACTAAAAAAACCTTCATCTATTTCGGATGAAGGTTTTCCATTTATTATATAGCTTCTGAATCCCACTCATGCTCCTGCTGAATAAACACAACACCTAATTCGTGATGACCTCCGGCGTATAATGCCGTTTGAGCAAGACGAAGCTCCCCATTTGTGTCTAATACTTCTAATTTACAAAATGCTCCTGTTGTCTTCGTTTGAAGCGCATCATAAAACTCTTCTGTACTTCTTGGAATGACTCCATTTACTTTCGTAATAACTTCTCCAGGCTTTAAATGCATCTCTGCCCCAATTGTATTCGGAATTGTATCTAGCACAACGAGCCCATCATTACGTGCGGCAAAGTACGCCGGCCTTGTCTCATCCGCAATTTTCTCTTGCATTGAAATTGTGAAACGCCCAAGCATTGCAACTCCCATCGCAATTATCGCGAATACGTGCCACCAATAACTTGCGATTCCTAAAACGAGTACGAGTCCTGCTAGTCCATATACACGTCTTCCTGTAAATAATAAAGCTTCCTTCGGCTCATAACTTCTAATCTTTCTCATAAATCCAATTAAAAATGGAACGAGGAATAAAGAGTATGTAGTTGAACCTATTGAAACGACAGGCCACCAAGGAATAAATCCTGTCACTGCGTCTCCTGGTATAAGAATAAATACTGGTACAAGCCATAGACGATTTGATTCATGTAGTCCAATTCGTAACCCACGCTTACCTTTTTTAATTTTCGGCGTAGAATATCGTACTGCATTTTTAGAGATCAATAAACCCTCTACAACGAGCATAACGCCTAGTAAAATAGCAAGGGATACAATCGTACCCTCTTCACCTTCTCCAAGCTGTAAGAAGGAAACTGGCATCTTAGACGATAACAACACGAATGCAATAGCGATACCGAACGTATACGCTACAGATAAATATCGATACATAGCAGTTAATCCAAATAATAACGTCCAAAGTAAAACTGCCCATAAACTCGCTTTTGAAACGACAAGCCCGAGCCCAATCGTAATAATAGATACGATTAATCCGTACCCAATACCTGCAAATAGAGTTGTTCGTAGTTCAAACCAAATATCATATACTTTAAAAGAAAAATCTTTTCGTTCTCTTAATATACGTAAGTATCCAACGAAGATACTACTAATTAAAAATACATAGACAGCAGGGTGTAAGAAAAAACGTCCAACTGCTCGTAATATTTCAAAAAGCCATGCCTCCACGAATTCATTCACCACCATTTATATCATTCTTTCTTTTTATCTTATCATATTTAACACATAAAAAAATACAGGCATCAAAGTGCCTGTATTCTTTCTTATTTCGCTATTAATTTCAATGCCGTTTGTAATTGTAAATCGTTTTCTCCAGAACGGATTTTTTCAATAATTTTATTTTGAATTGCTTCAGCTGTCTTTTTATCAAGTTGCCCTGTCGCTTCAATCTCATTTGCATTTTGGAACGCTTTTAGTGCTGATTCTGTCTCTTTACTAAAGTATCCATCTTCACGACCTGGTACATATCCTAAGCTCTTAAGCATTTCTTGCGCGTGTTTTACTTGCACATCATTTGAATTGTATGAAAGTGTCTTTTCAATTTGAAGTGGTGTCGCATGATAATAATCTGGTTGCTTCACTTCTACAGTTGGCGCGATTCCTTTTTTATGAATCCAATTACCGTCCGGTGTTAACCATTTAAACATCGTTAATTTGATGTTGCTGCCATCTTTAAATGGAACAGCCTGCTGAACAGTACCTTTACCAAACGTTTTTTCACCAATTAAATCGTATCCTTCTCCTTCTTTTAGCGCACCAGCTAAAATCTCTGAAGCAGAAGCACTTCCGTTATCAATTAATACTGAAATTGGATATGATTTTCTCTCTTTCAATTCCGTAGAGAATTTCTTCTTCTCACCATTTCGCTGTTCTACTTGCAACATTGGCTTTTTATCTGTCATGATTTCTCCTAGTATGTCTTCTACACTATTTAAATAGCCACCAGGATTGCCACGTACATCAATAACTAAGCCTGTAATATTTTTCTTTTCTAATTCTTTCAACTGATCCTTAAACTCTTTCGCAGTATTTTCAGCGAAAGAAGTAATTTGCATATAACCGATATCTTTTCCGCTCTCTTTCTTTACTGAACTAAATACAGTGAAGATTGGAATCTTTTCACGCTTAATTTTAAATACGATCGGATCAGCTACTCCTGCGCGCTTAATTTCAATTGCAACAGTCGTTCCTTTTTTACCACGAATTTTCAATACTGCTTCTTCACGTGATAAATCTTTCACACTATTTCCATCTACAGATAAAATTTGGTCGTTCGGTTTAATTCCTATCTTTTCTGCTGGTGAACCTTTAATCGGCGATACGATAATAAGCTTACCGTCCGTCTTGTTCACTTCAGCTCCAATCCCTTCAAGCTCAGGATCTAGTGACTGACTAAACTGTTTTGCCGTTTCTTTATCCATATACGTGGAATAAGGGTCCTTCAGCGTAGACAACATGCCTTGTATTGCACCTTCGACTAACTTGTCGTCTTTCACGTCTTCCACATAACGTGAATCGATTAGTGCATACGCCTCATTAATTTTTGCCAAATTCCCTTGCGCTGTGCTAGCATTGCCATTCGACATCGTTTGCGTTACATACGCTGGATTTATCCCAAGCCAGTACATACCGCCAAACATCCCGCCAGCACCAATTAAAAATGCAACAACCATTCCAATAATTGCAACTCTACGTTTCAATGCGGAATTCCCCTTTCCAGAACACACAGGTGGTGTAGCAAAAGGCATCACACGATGTGTGATGCCTTTACCTATTTCTACTATATGATAAGCTTGTACGAATTATGTTTGCAACTTTTTATACTTTTAAGAAGCGACGAATTGACATTACACTTCCCCACATACCAATTAATGCACCAATTAACACTAATAAACCAGCTAATTGGAATACGAACGGGTTGTATGGTAGAAGCTCGAAAATTGTTCCGCCAAGTTTTTCATTAAACACACCTTGCAATGAATTATATATAACTAAAATTACTCCGATTGGAATAATTGATCCTAATACTCCTAGGAATAATCCCTCTAACAAGAACGGCCAACGAATAAACCAGTTTGTTGCACCAACAAGTTTCATAATTTCAATCTCAGTACTACGAGCATAAATTGTAATTTTAATTGTGTTAGAGATTAAGAACATCGCTGTGAATAGAAGACCAGCAATTAACGCAATCCCGATATTACGACCAGTTTTTACAGTATCAAATAATTTTTCAACTTGACCTTTACCATATTGAACATTACTTACAAACTGCATTTTCTCAACTTTTTTCGCAATCGCTGCTGTATCAGTCGGCTCTTTCGCCTTTACAACAAATACGTCTTTCAGTGGGTTATCTTGCTCAAATAATTCGAACGTTTTTCCACTATCGCCTAAGCTTTTAATTAAACGTTTCAACTCTTCTTCTTTAGAAGAATATTTAATAGAATCTACTTTCGCAATTTTACTCATATCTTCTTCTAATTTCTTTTGATCAGCTTCTTTTGCTGCTGGATCAATATGCACACGAATTTCTACATCTTGCTCTACTTTCGTCGCAAAATGGTTCATATTCATAATCGCTGTTAAAAAGACACCTACAAGTAATAATGTAACTGTTACTGCACTTACAGAAGCAAACGTCATCCATCCGTTACGGGATAGATTTTTCACACCTTCTCGCAAATGTCGACTAAGGGTTTTAGCCTTCATATCCGTATCCTCCCTCAATCTCGTCTCGAACAATTTTTCCGCCTTCAATTGCAATTACACGATGACGAATTGTATTTACGATATCTGCGTTATGTGTCGCCATAACAATCGTTGTACCACGCTCATTAATACGTTTAAAAATCTTCATAATATCAAGAGGTGTTTCAATATCTAAGTTACCTGTTGGCTCATCGGCAATTACAACCTTTGGCTTATTTACAATCGCTCTTGCAATCGCCACACGTTGTTGCTCTCCGCCCGAAAGCTCATTTGGAAGTGCATCGGCACGCTCTTCAAGACCAACAAGACCTAATACTTCTGTAACGCGCTCACGAATCGCATCTGGTTCTTCTTCAATTACCTCTAAAGCAAACGCAACATTCTCATATACCGTTAATTTAGGTAGCAATTTAAAATCTTGGAAAATTACGCCTAATTGACGACGGAAATATGGAACATCTCTTTCTGCTAATGTTTCAATTACAAGTCCATTTACATTAATTGATCCTGTAGATGGTTTCTCTTCACGATACATCATTTTAATAAATGTAGATTTTCCGGCTCCACTCGGTCCAACTACGTATACGAATTCACCTTGTTTAATGTTAACTGTGAGACCAGCAATGGCTTTCATACCATTTGGGTACTCCTTATAAACATTCGTCATTTTTATCATTATTTATCACCCAATACTTAATGATTTTTTTCGAAATACTTTTCTGCACATTTGAAAATAAAAGAAAACCTTACTCTCGCTTGACCATTCTTGTTGAAGGTAGCTTTCATACATGCTTTTTATTAGCACCGCTACTCTATGTAATATATTTCATCAAAATTCTACAAACCTCATTGTAACATCAATCGGTTTCCAGTTCGGATACAATTTTGTTACAGTTATGTTACATCCCCAAAAAAGGTAAACGAGCTAATGTAATTGCTTAACCTAAAGCGCTTTTCGGTCAAGTTATACAATCAGCTCGTTTATTAATTACGTTTCTTATTTATGTTCAGCTAACCACTCAGCTACTTTTTTCGCATCTTCACCTTGAATAATTCCTGGTGACATTGAACCGCGACCTTTTTCAATAATCTTTTCAATCTCTGCTGCGTCGTATTTCTGCCCTACTTTTCGTAAATCGGGTCCAGTTGCTCCTGATAAATCTTTAGCATGACAGCCTATACAACTTTTTTGAAAAATTTGTTCTGCACTATCTGTACTTGCAGATTGTTTAGAAGGTTTACTTTCTCCTTTATTTCCACATGCTCCTAAAGCAAAAACGACTGATGTTCCTAACGCAATAGCCAACAATTTCTTTTTCACTTCTATCGCTCCCCATTGTTGATATTCTTTTCATTCCTAACTAGGCAATAGTCCTCATAACACACTCAATATTCATTATAAGCATTATCTTTATATAGAAAAACTAAGGTGTATTTCATATTTTTTACAAATATATCGAGAAGCCTAATAAAATAAAGCTTTCACAAATTGTTTCAATTCTGTGAACACCTTAGAAAATTCTATAAAGAACCTCTTTCTTCAAAGTAAATCAAAAAAATTCTATATAAGATCCTACTCTATTACCGCTTTGTTTTACTATTCTCTACTTTTTACAAAACAATATGCAGCGTTGTATTCTACATATAATCTCATCAAAAAGAGAAGTTGTCGTTTTCAACTTCTCTTCCTCATTATTTCATCAATATAAATAAGATAAACCTCTTTATATCCTCTTTTACCTCAGCATGTGCCAACAATCCTGTTGGCTTTTTCTCTTATTAAATACGAGAACGTAAATACGCATCAATAAATGGATCAATTTCTCCATCCATAACTGCTTGTACGTTACCGACCTCTGTATTTGTACGGTGGTCTTTCACAAGAGAATACGGGTGGAATACGTAAGAACGGATTTGGCTACCCCATCCGATTTCTTTTTGTTCACCGCGGATTTCATCTAATTGTGCTTGTTGTTCTTCTAATTTCTTTTGATATAATTTTGCTTTTAACATTTTCATTGCATGCTCACGGTTTTTAATTTGAGAGCGCTCTGACTGACATGTTACAACCGTATTTGTCGGTGTATGCGTAATACGAACTGCTGAATCTGTCGTATTAATGTGCTGCCCACCAGCTCCACTTGCACGGTACGTATCAATTTTCAAGTCTTCTGTACGCACTTCAATTTCAACTTCATCATTGAACTCAGGTACAACTTCACAAGATACGAATGATGTATGACGACGACCTGAAGAATCGAACGGTGAAATACGTACAAGACGATGTACACCTTTCTCTGCTTTTAAGTAACCGTAAGCGTTATGCCCTTTAATTAATAAAGTAACACTCTTAATACCAGCTTCATCACCTGGTAAGTAGTCAACCGTTTCTACTTTAAATCCACGTTTTTCAGCCCAGCGTGTATACATACGTAATAACATAGAACCCCAGTCTTGTGACTCTGTTCCACCTGCACCTGGGTGTAATTCTAAAATCGCGTTATTTTTATCATAAGGATCGCTTAGCAGTAACTGAAGCTCATACTCATTCATCTCTTGAATTAAAGTTTTCACTTCTGACTCTAATTCCTCATGTAAATCCTCATCATACTCTTCCTTTAACAGTTCATGCGTCATTTCTAAGTTTTCGAACGTCTCATCTAACTGACGGAAACTTCCAACCATATCTTTCAGCGCATTCGCTTCATTAATTACAGTTTGTGCGCCTTGTTGGTCATCCCAAAATCCTGCGCTCATCATTTTTTCTTCTAATTCTGCAATTTGTTTTTCCTTAGTAGGGAGGTCAAAGAGACCCCCTAAAAGCCGCTAATCTCTTAGCCATTTTTTCTAATTCTTGCCTAATTTCTACTAATTCCATTTCCTTCACCTCTATGTAATTGCTGTTACTTTCATATGAAAACAAGGGAAACTCTCTCCGCTTATTACGGAGAGAGTTTAATCCTTTTTATTACACATTTTTGATGTAAAAGTTTGCACAGCAGTCTGAACTACCGCTCTGTATTACTGCCCAATGCCACAACAGTTTTTATATTTTTTGCCACTACCGCATTTACATAAATCATTGCGTCCCATTTGGTCACCTTTTACAACCGGTTTTTTCTTCGCTTCTTCGCCATCGCTAGATGGATGAACAGCTTCACCTTGAACAACTTCTTGACGCTCTAAGTTTTGTTCAATTTCAGCTTTCATAATGTAACGAGAAATTTCCTCTTCGATAGAAGCAATCATTGACTCGAACATTGCGAATCCTTCCATTTGATACTCACGAAGTGGATCAATTTGACCGTACGCACGTAAATGAATACCTTCACGAAGATGATCCATCGCATCAATATGCTCTGTCCATTTCGTATCTACAACACGGAATACAACAACTTTTTCGAACTCACGCATTTGCTCTTCTGGCAGAAGCTTTTCTTTGTCGTTGTAACGCTCTAATAACTTCGCGATAATTGGCTCGCTCATTTCCTCTGGAGCAAGACGACGTAATTCTTCTTCTTTTACATCTCCTTCTTGCAGAAGGTTTGTATTTAAGTAGTCAACAAGACCTTTAATGTTCCAATCTTCTTCAATTTCCTCTTGTGTATGAAGCGCAACAGCACGTTCTACCGTAGATTTCATCATACCTTCAATAATGCTGCGTAAGTTCTCAGAATCCATTACTTCTTGACGCTGTTTGTAAATAACTTCACGTTGCTGACGAAGTACATCATCGTACTGCAGTAACTGCTTACGTGCATCATAGTTATTTCCTTCTACACGTTTTTGTGCAGATTCTACCGCACGAGAAACCATTTTACTTTCGATCGGCTGTGAATCATCCATACCAAGGCGATCCATCATCGCTTTCATATTATCAGAACCGAAGCGGCGCATTAGTTCATCTTCCATAGACAAGTAGAACTGCGTTACACCAGGGTCCCCTTGACGACCAGCACGACCACGTAACTGATTATCAATACGACGGCTTTCATGACGCTCTGTACCGATAACTGCTAGACCAACGTTTTTAATATCGTCTCCAAGCTTAATATCCGTACCACGACCAGCCATATTCGTCGCAATCGTTACAGCACCTTTCATACCAGCTTCTGCAATGATATCTGCTTCACGCGCATGGTTTTTCGCGTTTAAAATGTTATGGCGTACACCTTTACGTGTTAACATTTTTGAAATAAGCTCTGACGTTTCAATTGCAACTGTACCAACAAGAATAGGTTGTCCTTGTTTATGACGATTTACAATATCCTCAACAACTGCATTGAATTTGCCTTCCATTGACTTGAAGATTAAATCAGCACGGTCATCACGAATAATATCTTTGTTCGTTGGAATTACGATAACATTCATATTATAAATACTACGGAATTCTTCTTCTTCCGTTTTCGCTGTACCAGTCATACCAGATAATTTTTCATACATACGGAAATAGTTCTGGAACGTAATTGTTGCCAGTGTCATACTTTCATTTTGAATTTCTACGCCTTCTTTTGCTTCAATAGCTTGGTGTAAACCTTCGCTATAACGACGACCTTTCATAAGACGACCAGTGAATTGGTCTACAATTACGATTTCGCCTTCTTGCACAACATAATCTGTATCAAGGTGCATAACAACGTGTGCACGAAGCGCCTGATTAATATGGTGAAGAAGTGCTACATGTTTTAAATCGAATAAGTTATCGATATGGAAAGCTTTCTCAGCTTTCGTAATACCATCTTCTGTTAACATTACATTTTTCGTTTTCACATCAAATGAATATTCTTTTTCATTTTCTAATGTACGAACGAATGCATTTGCAAACATATATAGCTCTGCTGATTTTTGAGCTTGTCCAGAAATAATAAGCGGCGTACGTGCCTCATCGACTAAAATGGAATCGACTTCATCGATGATAGCAAAATGAAGTGGACGCTGAACACACTGCTCTCTATATAGCACCATGTTGTCACGTAAGTAGTCGAATCCAAGCTCGTTATTTGTGCTATACGTAATATCAGCAGCATAAGCCTCTTGTTTCTCTTCGCGTGACATACTGTTTAAGTTAATTCCTACTGTTAAGCCAAGAAACTCATGAAGTTGTCCCATTTCGCTCGCATCACGTTGCGCTAAGTATTCATTGACTGTAACAACGTGAACGCCTTTTCCTGTTAAAGCATTTAAATATACAGGTAAAGTAGACGTTAACGTTTTACCTTCACCCGTTTTCATCTCAGAGATATTCCCTTCATGTAAGGCAATACCACCCATTAACTGCACACCATATGGACGCATTCCAAGAACACGAGTTGCTGCTTCACGAACAACCGCAAAAGCTTCAGGAAGTAGATCGTCTACTGTCTCACCTTTTGTTAAACGCTCTTTAAATTCAAGCGTCTTTCCTTTTAATTGCTCATCAGTTAGTGGCTTAATAGATGATTCTAATGCATCAATTTGCTCAACTGTCTTCTGCATACGTTTAATTTGGCGTTGGTTAACATCGAACACCTTTTTTAAAATACCGATCATAGGGAATACGCTCCTCTTTTTATTAAAATAAAACTTCCGATTGCTTTTTTCTTTCTCTCTTTACAATCAGTCGTTATAAAAATCAAATATATGTTATGCCAATTTTTCTCCTAATTAAAAAAACTAAAATGTATAAACCTAATGATAATTGTAACACTTGTCTTATAACTATGACAACAATCGTCCAAATGTCTAGCCCTATATTCAGAAAAAGTTTGTATTTCATTTGTTTCAACAAACTAATCTCTCTTCGTTACAAATTTTGTATTAAATCTAAGTAGTATTCTTTTAAGTTCTCTTTTAAAGAAGATGGCTCAATTATTTTTATAGTTTTACCAAAACTAGCTAGATACGAGATGATAAAGTCAATTTCAGCAGGCTCATAAGTTCCTATTAAATATGTCCCTTCATGTTCCTCCCATAATTTCATCGAAGGATATTGTTGTTGCTTAAATATCTCTATCCCCCTCGCAGTAATTGAGCATTTAAATTGAATAGCTTGTTCAGTTGCTTTCCAAAGAATATGTGCGTTATGTATATTTATATTTTCCAAATCCAGACTATCCTGAGCATCTACTATTTCTGACGACCTAATACGATCACAGCGAAACACTCGATAAGCAGATTTATCTAAATCGTAAGCCTGACAATACCAATAACCTTTCATTGCATAAATCGAAATCGGCTGAATACGGCGCATTGTCGTTTGTTTCGGTGTTACATAGTTTATAGTTAAAGCCCTATTTTGAACAGCGGCTAACAAAATCTCTTCTAGATAACCACATTCATGTGCTTGTTCCGAATGAAAAAAGGAAACTCTTTTTTGCAAGTTTTCAATTTGCTCACGCTGTTTTGATGAAACACTATCCAAAAACTTCTTATTGATGGAACGAAGCGAGATTTGAAAGGGAATACTTACAAAACTACTTAGTGCTTGCATTGCAAAATAAAGTGCAAAAACTTCATGATTTGTAAATGAAATCGGTGGTAATGTCATCGATTTTATTAAACGATATCCTCCATATCGACCATACTCTGCCAAAAGAGGTACACCCATTTCCTCTAAAGATGCAATATCACGTAAAGCTGTCCTTTTTGAAATTTGAAATTCATCCATTAAATCTTTCAATGTGAATGTTTGTTTTTGATTAATAAAGCGTAGCATCTGATTTAAACGTTCAACTTTTTTCATAAACTCTCCCTATAGGTGCCAATGCGTGGCACCTTATACTTGTATAGTAATAAGTGTACACATATTATGAAGGAGGCAATACAATGAACTTTGAAGTAATCACTTTTTTATCATTAAATGGGCAAGGTGCTAAAGCAATTGCATTTTACGAACAGTATTTAGGTGCAAAAGTTTTATTTAAAAAGAATTATAAAGAAATGAAAGAAATAGATCCGAATTTCACGTATAAAGAAAGCCAAGAACATTATATTACCCATTCCGTTTTACAAATTGGTACTAATAAAATTATGATTGCAGAACAGGCAGTGGATTCCACACGCCCTTGGCAATTAAGTAATAGCTCATCATTATGCATTCAATCTAAAGATTTCCAAACCATTGAAACACTCTATCACAATCTAATTCAACATGATGAGGTTTATATTTTAACACCTTTTGAAAAAAATTCCTTCAGCCCGGGTTATGCCATTGTGCGAGATCCTTTTGGAATAGTAATACAATTAACCGTGACAAAACATGACTTCTAAATTTCATTACGAATTAGCCATTAAAATTCATATCAATATTACAAGATAAGGAAGCAAAAAACATATAAAAAAGCGTAGCCATTTTGGCTACGCTTTTGAATGATTATTTTGTTTCGATTAAACCATATTTTCCGTCTTTACGGCCATATACAACATTTGTTTCATTTGTATCAGCATTTGTGAAGACGAAGAAATTATGTCCTAGCATATCCATTTGCAAGATCGCTTCTTCAACGTCCATCGGTTTTAAATCGAATCGTTTTGTACGTACAAGTTCTAATTCATCCTCTTCTACCGCATCCAGAACAGCTACTGCTTCCGGAAGGATAAAGTTAGTTTTCACAGAACCTTTCTCACGTAATTTACGGTTTACTTTTGTTTTATGTTTACGAATTTGTCGCTCAAGTTTATCAACTACTAAATCGATAGCAGCGTACATATCGCTATTAGTTTCTTCTGCACGAAGTAATAAATCTGTAAATGGAATTGTTACCTCGATACGTTGCTTGTCAGAGTATACTTTTAAATTAACCTTAATCTCTGGGAATGTATCAAAATAACGCTCTAATTTACTTAGTTTTTTCTCTACATATTCCTTTAATGCTGGAGTTACTTCAATATTTTCACCACGAATGTTGAACTTCATAGATGAATTCCTCCTTTCAAGCCTATGTACTATAATTTCGACATTGGCTTAAAAACTCCTTCTAATTTTTTTAAAAAAATTAGTGGAATTGCGATTTTTTTATCGTTTTTTGTTGAAATGAAAAGATGCATCGTTTCTATCTTTATTTTATCCTATTAACATCGTGAATAACGAATGTAACTGTGGACAATTAGTTACAGAAAAGAAACAACTTTTTGACAACTTCACCACAACAAAAAAGCCCTTATTACGAACAAGAGCTTTCACCATCTATATAATACTGCTAAAAATACAGCTCTATCTTTTCCAAAAACTTAACCTTTACAGTTTCAAAACATTAGCCGCTTGCGGTCCACGCGCTCCATCTACAATATCAAACTCCACTTGTTGACCTTCTTCTAACGACTTATACCCATCTTGTTGAATAGCAGAAAAATGGACAAAAACATCGTCACCATCTTCACGCTCAATAAATCCAAATCCCTTTTCTGCATTGAACCATTTTACTCGTCCTTGCATGTTCATTCCATTCCCTTCACTCTTAAAATCAGGGCATTCGCCCCATATTTTGACTATAACGAATGACAACATATTAAGTCAAAGAAGACTTGTCGTCTTTTTATTCCCCATTTCGACAGCGCATATTAGCTTCTACAAAGCGTCAAACTGGAAACTTCTCTCGCTCCTCTACCATACAAAAGGCTTCCAATTTGCCTAACAGTAATTCCTGTCGTATACACATCATCCACGATTAAAACATGTTGCTCATGAAACATCTCTTCCCCTTGAAAATAAAAAGGATTAATCCCCGACACCCTTTCTTTACGCTTCTTCTTACTTTGTTTTTCTGTTTCTATTCTTTTTAATGATGTACAAAGCATTTTGACAGGCAAACAAGAAGCGAGTAACTCAGCTTGATTAAAACCACGTTCGCATTCTCGCTCTTCACTAAGTGGAACTGGAATGACAGCTGAAATATCCGCAAAATATTTTTGAAAAAGGCTTCGAAAAGGCTGATGGAAAATATGCACTAATTCAGTATCTCCTCGAAATTTAAACTGTGCTAATATTTCTTTCATCCCTTCACCATACATTATGAGAGACGGAAATCTCTCCTTGCAAATATCTCCTATAATATAGGAAAGTTTCTGCTCACATCTATCACATATATACTTTTTATGGGGCTTAACAAAAAAAGTGTACCAACTAATCGCGCACGAAATATATTCATCACAAAGTAGACAATGCATCAATCTATCAGTCCTTGTTCTTTAGCCTTCTTATTCATACTTTGAATATGTTTTTTCGCACGCACCATCGCCTTTGTCTTTCCATAATGAAAATAGATGACATCTCCATGAGGTTCATCAGAGCTTCTGCCAGCGCGCCCTGCGATTTGAACGAGAGCACTTTCTAAAAATATTTCTTCCTCTGCTCCTAAAACTGCTACTTGTAAATTCTTCACAGTTACCCCCCGTTCCAAAATCGTCGTTGTAACCAATAAAGGGATTTCTCCCTTCCTAAAAGCTGCTACCTTCTCTTTTCTCGCCGGATCTTCTGCATGCACACCGTCAATTTGATTGTTTAATGATTTTAATAACTGGCTAATTTCTTCTACATATCGCACATGAGGCACAAATAGAAAAATAGGATGTCGTTTAGATAAGTACCTATTTAACCATTGTAATAAAGCACGAGGAATTTTTTTACGCATAAGACCCTTTTTCCAATTTCCGCACCACCGAAATATCGGGACTGGCAATGGATGACGATGATAACGACCTGGAATAACAATCCCTTTTTGCTTACCATTCCGCAATTTGCGCTTCCACGTTTCATCTGGAGTTGCAGTTAAATAAATACGTGCTGCCTCCTCTTTCATCGCTTCGTTTACTGCATAATGCAACATCTTATCCGCATGATATGGAAAAGCATCTATCTCATCTACAATCATGACATGGAACGCTCTATAGTAACGTAACAATTGATGTGTAGTCGCAACGATTAACGCCGCATCTTTTTCTCCGTCTAAACTCCCTCCGTATAAAGCAGCTACATTTATATTCGGAAACACTTCTTATAATCTTGGTGCTAACTCAAGTACAACGTCCGTTCTCGGCGTTGCAATGCAAACTCTCTCTCCCCTTTGTAGTGCCTCTGCAATTCCACAAAACAACATTTCTGTTTTTCCAGCCCCGCGCACCAGTACAGCACATTCACTGACCCTTCCCATCGTTATACACTTACAACAATACGTACATACTTTACTGCACCGTTTACATACAAATGATGCAAATAGTCGTTGCTCTATATTGCCGCAACGCTGGCACGTATATTTTGAAAATTTCTTAATTACACCTTGCACACAAACGACTTCTCGGTTCCTTTTCAAATGATCCAATTTATCCTGCAAATCTGAAGAAAGTTCTTTTAACAATAACTGTCTACCAGCTAACATCATCAATAACCACCTCCAGCACTACTATAAATCCTTCTCTTTATCTCGTAAAAACTCAAAAAAGCCGATAACCTACTTATAAAATAGTAAGCTATCGACTTTATACACGTATTTTATTCAATTATAAATCCTAGAATCTACCGTATCCTAAGAAATGTTTTTGGTTGTACGAACTGTTAATATCACCGTACGCAATCCCTTTATCACTCGCATGAATCATTTGTCCATTTCCAACATAAATACCGATGTGAGACGGACCATTTTTATAAGTGTTTTGGAAGAACACTAAATCTCCAGGCTGTGGGCTACTTACTTTAGAAACTGAATTCCAATATCCATTAACATCTTGACGACCTACACCATAAATGTAAGAAATGAATCCACTACAGTCAAAACCACCGTTTGATGGAGATGCACTTGCCCAAACATAAGGCATACCTAAGTATTGTTGTGCTTTACCAATTACGCCAGGAACCGGAGTTGGACCTGGTGCTGGCTCTGGTTTTTTGTTTTCTTGTTTAGGTGTCTCTTTTTTAGGCTCTTCTTTTTTAGGCTCTTCTTTTTTAGGCTCTTCTTTTTTAGGTTCTTCTTTTTTAGGTTCTTCTTTTTGAGCTTGTCCACCATTATTCGCTGGTGCAGCTTGCTGCGCTGGGGCTGCAGCTGGTTGAGCTTGTGCTTCTTTAGCCGCTTGTTCTGCTTGTTTTTGAGCAGCAGCTTCTTGTGCCGCTTTTGCTTGCGCTTCTTCTTCCGCAATACGTTGTAATTGCAGTGCTTGTTTCTCAAGATCTTTCAATTGACTTTCCGTGCTTGTCATCGTAGTTACAACTGTATCCATTTTACCGCTTAAATCGTTTACCGCTGTTGCTTTTTTCTCTTTTTCAGCGTCAAGTTCTTTCTTAGCAGTTTCAATTTGAGCTTGTGCTTCTTTTAATTCTTTTTGTTTTTCTTTTACTGTCTCAACATCTTTTTTCACGTTCGTTTGATCTTCTTGTTGAGTTTTCATGATATCTTCGTCAGACTCAAGAATTTTAGACATAGAATTGAAACGATCCACTAAATCTGCAATGTTTTTAGAGTTTACAAGAACTTCTGTTACAACGTTCGTGTTTGGTTGTTCTTGTAGTGCAACTAAACGTTTTCTTAATAACTCTTCACGTTTTGCAATCTTTGTTTGTAATTCTGCAATATCTTTATTTTTCTTTTCAATTAATTGCTCAGTATCAGAAACTTTTTTCGTTGTTTCATCAAGTTTTGCAGCGTTCTCTTGAACAGACTTATCTAAACCTTGAATTGTTTTGTTTAAGTCGTTCATTTGTTTTTGTAATTCATCACGTTCTTGTTGTTGTTTATGTAAAGTGTCATTTTGTGTGTTAATTTGTGAGTTCACGTCAGAAATTTTATCCTCTGCAAATACATTTGGTGTTAGCCCTGAAAACATTAACCCTGCAACTAATGCGCAAGATGCCATTTTTAGCTTTTTCATTTTATTTTTTACACCGCTTTCTTTTTTCATTTTCCGTATATAACCTATTAAAATTTATACCATAATTCGGGAGTTTTTTTGCTAATGTTACGGTTTTGTAAAATAAATGTAATATTACATTTATCTCTATAGCAAAATATATCTAATTTTGTATATATATGTAGAAATTTAGGTGACTTCCGATATTTTTTATAGAATTGAAAAAAACGTAAGGGAATCCCTTACGTTTTGAAAATACTCCAAGTATGAATGAGATAGAAACGTTACTTCATCCATTTCTCAGCCCAATTTTGGACTTCATCCATAACACGTTCCAACGCTTTCCCTTTATCAGTTAAACCATACTCGATTCTAACTGGTACTTCTGGGTAAACATTACGAACTACAATACCTTCACCTTCTAATTCCTTTAAACGTTCTGACAACATACGATCGCTCATATTCGGTATAATATCTGCGATTTCTCTAAAACGTTTCGGCTCTTCCAACAAAGATTTAATAATTAAGCCAGTCCATTTCTTACTAAGCAATGTAAAAGCTGACTCAAACTTTGGACATAAACAAGAATTATGCTCCATATGTTTCACCTCTCTTCCATTATAAAATAGTTTCTTGTAAAAAGTAAGTAATAAAACTTTCCTCATTATTTAATTTTACGTACATTTTACCATTTCCAAATATTAACTTGTCAATTCTTCGTAAAATACCCGTAAAAAACCCTCTTCAAGTAAGAGAGCTTTTACATCTTTATCACTTCGTATACCAGCCTAAACCAAGCGCACCTTCACCTAAATGCGTCCCAATTACAGCTCCGAAATAACTCGTACGAATTGTAACGTGAGGGTATATCTCTTCTAATTCTTGTTTCCATTCATTAGCTTCCTCTTCACGATTCGCATGAATAATAACAACCTCCATAGGCACACCTTTACTTGCCTGCTCATCAAAGATTTCAACGATACGTTTTAATGCTTTTTTACGCGTACGAATTTTTTCGAATGGAATAATTATTTTATCTCTAAAGTATAATACTGGTTTTACTTGTAACAAACTGCCGATGAAAGCTTGCGCGCTATTTAATCTTCCACCGCGCTGTAAATGATGTAAATCATCTACTACAAAATAAGCATCCATCGTTTTTTTCATTTCATCAAAGCGAGCGATAACCTCTTCTGGAGCTTTCCCTTCACCTGCTAATTTCGCACCTTCACGCACGTAAAATCCTTGTACTTCACAACTAATTTCAGAGTCGTACGTATATACATCGATACCATCTACCATCTGTCCAGCTGTCGTTGCCGTTTGGTATGTACCACTAATTCCACTGGAAAGGTGAATGCTAATAACTGCATCATATTCTTTAGATAACTCTTCATATAACTCTAAAAACTTTCCAATTGCTGGTTGCGAAGTTTTCGGAAGTTCTTCTTGTTCACGTACTTTTACATAAAAATCATTTGCTGAAATTTCAGCCTCTTCTTGATAAGATTCCGTTCCAAACACAACGTTTAATGGAATCATATATATATTGAGTTCATCACGAATATGCTTCGGTATATATGCTGTACTATCAGTAACAATAGCTGTTTTCATTTTCGTACCTGCCTTATAAAAAAATTTTATTCCCTAATTTTACACGAAAACGAGAAAAGGTGCATCCATACATAAAAATGCCAATTAGAAATTGTAATCACCCTCTCGACAAATTACAACAACAAGATCAAATCCTCATCAAAAATTTCAACATATTTGCAAAAAATGTTTGAATATAAAAACAACCGCTTTTAAAATGTAAAGTACTAGTCATTTTGAAGAATAGGGGCGTATACCATTGTTATTACAATATTTAACAATCAAAGGCTACGGCGAGCACGAAATTGTCATTCAAAAATCAAGATTCATTTGCTATGTAAATCGCGCCACAACAGAAGAGGAAGCTCAAGCATTTATACAAAAAATAAAAAAACAAAATTGGAATGCAACACATAATTGTTCTGCATATTTAATCGGTGAACAAGATCAAATTCAAAAAGCGAATGATGACGGTGAACCGAGCGGCACAGCTGGTGTACCTATGTTAGAAGTATTAAAAAAACGAGGTCTAAAAGATACTGTCGTCGTCGTTACACGCTATTTTGGCGGCATTAAACTTGGTGCTGGTGGATTAATTCGTGCATATGGAAAATGTACAAGTGAAGGTCTTAACCATGTCGGCGTTGTTGAACGAAAACTAATGCGCGTTATGCAAACAGAAATTGATTATACGTTGCTTGGCAAGCTAGAAAATGAATTACGTAATTCAGAATATGCCATTAAAGATATACACTATCTAGAAAATGTCACATTCGATACTTATGTAGAAGAGGACAAAAAACAACCATTCATAGATTGGATGATTGAATTAACAAATGGGAAGTGTACAATTAAAGAAGGAGATATGTTGTACTTAGAACAAGACGTTATCTAAGAATAGCTAACTTATCGCCTCTAAAGATTAATGTAGTGAATTAATTCCCTACAAATGAACTAAGGAGATTATATATGGAAGAACGTTATTATCATCTCCAAAATAGCAGAATAAAAAAGAAACGTAGAAGAAAACTTTTTTTCTTTCTTATTTTCGCATTTTTATTTGGTAGCGTAGGACTTTATGTATTAAATTCCTACACTTCTCTCATGGGGATGTACAGTGGATTTAACCGTGAAAAATCTAAATTACGAGCAGAAGATGTGGAAATCACAAAAAAACCTTTCACAATACTAATTATGGGTATTGAGGATTACGCAACAGATGGTCAAAACGGCCGAACAGATTCACTTATGTTCGCGACAGTTAATCCAAACTCAAAAAAGGTTTCACTTATGAGTATCCCTCGCGATTCTCGTGTTAAGATTGTTGGTAAAAATAAAGAAGACAAAATTAACGCTGCCCATGCTTATGGTGGAGAAAAAATGGCAATTGACACCGTCGAAGGATTTTTAAAAGTCCCTGTTGATCATTATATTAAAATTGATTTCCAAGGCTTTAAAGGTATCGTTGATGCTGTTGGAGGTATTACAGTTGATGTTCCTTTTGATTTCGAGGAGCGCTCCGATATAGATTATTACAAATTAATTCACTTTAAACAAGGTAAACAAGACTTAAACGGTGAAGAGGCACTCGCTTACGTCCGCATGCGAAAGCAAGATCCTAACGGTGACTATGGCCGAGCAGCGAGACAAAGGCAAGTACTGGCGGCTGTTGCCCAACAGCTAAATTCTGCTTCAACCGTATTTAAAATTAAAGATTTAACCGCGGTAGTTGGGAAATATATAAAAACCGATATTCCTATTTCTGACGGACTTGCTCTTTACAATAAAATCTCTGGATTCGACCCACAAACGATCCAAACATTAAAGCTTGAAGGAGAAGATAAAAAAATTGGTGGTATTTATTATTTCCTTCCAGACCCAATCAGTGTAGAGACAACTCGTAACGAGATATTAAAAGAAATAGGGGAAAAAGAACAAGCCCCAACAGAAACTACAAAAAATGAGAGTACAAATTCTGATTCTAACTCCATCGCAAAACAAAAGAAGGAACCGAGTGAGAACAAAACACCACCACCTCCTCCTTCTACAAATGCTCATGCAGAGTGGATTATGAGGAATCATGAATAAAAAAAGCCAAATCGTATACGATTTGGCTCTTTTTATTTCCCGCGATTGTTGTGGGCTAATACTAAATGAAGGATGCAACCTTCCATTTAGTAAAGTTTCACTTTATTTGTTGAAGTGTTGTAAAATCGCTTCTACAATACGCTCTGATGCACGACCGTCGCCGTAAGGATTAGATGCTTTCGTCATCTTATCATGAGCTTCTTTATCTGATAACAACTCATCAGCAAGACCAAAGATTGTTTCTTCATCTGTTCCTGCTAATTTCAGCGTACCTGCTTCGATACCTTCTGGGCGTTCCGTCGTGTCACGAAGGACAAGAACTGGCACACCTAGTGACGGTGCTTCTTCTTGTACACCACCAGAATCAGTTAACATTAAGTATGAACGAGCTGCAACGTTATGAAAATCGATTACATCTAGCGGCTCAATTAAATGAATGCGGCTATGCTCGCCTAAAATATCATTCGCTATTTCACGAACAACAGGATTCATATGAACAGGGTATACAACTTGTACATCTTCGTGTTTATCAACAAGACGCTTAATTGCACGGAACATATTGCGCATTGGTTCCCCTAAGTTTTCACGACGATGTGCTGTCATAAGTACAAGACGATCATTTCCAAGTTTTTCTAATACCGGATGGCTATAAGTTTCTTTTACAGTCGTCTTCAGTGCATCGATCGCTGTATTTCCTGTTACGAAAATGCGTGACTCATCTTTATTTTCTTTTTGTAAGTTCGTTGCTGATTTTGTTGTAGGTGAGAAATGAAGATCCGCCATTACACCTGTTAGTTGGCGATTCATCTCTTCTGGATATGGAGAATACTTATCCCATGTACGAAGTCCTGCTTCAACATGTCCTACTGGAATTTGATTATAGAAAGCAGCTAAGCTTGCAATAAATGTCGTCGTTGTATCACCATGCACAAGTACGATATCAGGCTTCGCTTCTTTCATTACTTTATCTAAACCTTCTAAACCACGTGTTGTAATATCAATTAACGTTTGACGATCTTTCATGATATTCAAATCGAAATCTGGCGTAATTCCAAAGATATTTAATACTTGATCTAACATTTGACGGTGTTGTGCTGTTACAGTCACAATCGATTCAATTTTTTCTGGGTGCTTTTGCAACTCTAATACAAGAGGTGCCATTTTAATTGCTTCTGGTCGTGTCCCGAAAATTGTCATTACTTTTAAACGTTCAGTCATTTCATTGCCTCTTTTCTTTCACTAGTTACAACTTCTATTATCGCATATAAAAATATGCATGTGAAAATACACTTTTTAACGTACCTGAGAAACATTACTATTACAGACGCCTTTTCGCCCAACTGAGTAATAATCTAACCCCTGCCTCTCGGCATCCTCATTAGTATAACAATTTCTCCCATCAAATAGAATAGGTTCCCTCATAAGCTGTACATACTTCTCTAGCGGATAATTTCGAATTGATTCCCATTCTGTTACGATAAAAACTGCATTTGCCGCTCTAATCGATTCGTCTATACACTCAGCGTATCGTATAGCATTTCCAAACATACCTTTTACATTTTGAATAGCCTGCGGGTCATATACAACCACATCTGCACCTATATTAATTAATTCTCATATTATAATGAGAGAGGGTGCTTCCCTAATATCGTCAGTATTCGGTTTGAATGCTGCACCAAGAACCGCAATCCGCTTCCTCTTCATATTTATCATTTTCTTCGCTTTTTCTATTAACAGCAACTGTTGTTTATTATTCACTTCAATGACTGCTTTCAACAAGCGAAAATCATGAGAAACATTCCCTGCAATTTGCACAAGTGCTTTCGTATCTTTCGGAAAACAAGACCCTCCATATCCAATGCCTGCATTTAAAAAAGATGCACCAATTCTTTTATCCATCCCCATCCCTGTAGATACATCTACTATATCTGCACCCACCTGCTCACATATATTGGAAATCTCATTGATAAAACTAATCTTCGTAGCCAAAAAAGCATTAGATGCATATTTAATCATCTCAGCACTTCGAATATCCGTAATATACGTTTGTAAGCTTAATTTACTGTACAAATTCTCTACTTTCCTTGCTGCTTCCTCACTACATGCTCCAATTACAATGCGATCACCATGAAAAAAATCATAAATACCAGAACCTTCCCTTAAAAATTCTGGATTCGATACGATATGTAATTCGTGTCTACCTTGTAGTTTCTCCTCAATCCATTCCCTCATCACATCATTTGTACCTACTGGAACCGTACTTTTCGTAACAACAATAATATCGTTATTCACATATGCTCCAATATCATCACAAGCACTACGAATATAGGTTAAATCTGCTGTTCCATCTAATAAAGATGGCGTTCCAACTGCAATAAATATAAACTCTACATCATTAAATGCAGTTAGTCTGCTTGCTGTAAAAGTTAAATGATTGTTCTCATACTCTTCATTTATTAATTCATTTAATCCACATTCATAAATAGGTAACTCGCCTTGTTTGATCCGTTCAATTTTTTCACTATTTATATCAAAACATGTGACTGAATGCCCCAATTTCGCCAATCCTACTCCTGTAATCAATCCAACATATCCGGTACCTATTATCGTAATTTTCATTTTCCTTTCGCACAGGAATATACATAAGAAAATATACGAATACATAGAATCACCACTGTGCTTCCCCCTCTCGCACCAAAAATAAGAAAACTTTTTTTCTTATTTATTATATGAATTGTCTTTTTATTCATTTTTAAGATTTTGTAAAGTTAAATGATGCAATATATATAAAATGTAAATTCCCACATTTTAACACGGAACTTACTCATTTTTACGTGCAACACTTATAATAAAATACTTGTTATAGACGAGGCAGATACACTGTCATATTTCAAGTCGCAATATGAACAACCTTCTCAAACGATTCAACATTCTATATACAATTGTCATATATTCTATGCACTGCCATTTACAGCTAAAAGAAAAAAAGATTGAATTCTAATCTTTTTGTGATACCATATGTTATGAGCCTGTAAATAAACATCATAATTTTCAGATAAATACAATTAGAAAAATTACGTTAAACTATAAAAGGTGGGGTATTAATGGACTCACAAGTGATTTATGCCATTTTGGCATCTTTCATCACTGTACTCGTCGTTACTCCTTTAGTTATTAAATTAGCTTTCAAAATAGGAGCAACAGATAAACCAAACGCACGTAAAGTACACCAAAAAATTATGCCTCGTCTTGGCGGGTTAGCAATTTTTATCGGTGTAGCTGTAGGATTTGTTGTCGGTGGATTGTACGAACAAAGAATGCTATCGATAACTTTAGGTGCTATCATTATTGTTATCATCGGGATTTTAGATGATATGTACGAACTATCTGCGAAGGTAAAATTCGGTGGACAACTATTAGTTGCCATCATGATTGTAAAAAGTGGATTATTAGTGCAAGTATTATATATTCCAATTCTTGGAGATACTGAACTCGGGTGGCTTGCTTATCCAATTACAGTATTTTGGATTGTCGGTATTACAAATGCCATCAACTTAATTGATGGATTAGATGGATTATCCGCAGGGATTTCATCTATCGTACTTGCAACGCTAGCATATATGGCCTTCACTAGCCCATGGGGTACTGGAGCAGCTATTATATTACCTCTAGCACTAATCACATTAGCAAGTACAATTGGATTTTTGTTCTACAACTTCCATCCTGCAAAAATCTTCATGGGAGATACAGGAGCACTATTTTTAGGATACTGTATTTCTGTTATATCGTTACTTGGATTATACAAAAGCGTAACGTTATTCAGCTTTATCGTTCCAATTATTATTTTAGGTGTACCTATATTTGATACGACGTTTGCAATTATCCGCCGTATCGTAAATAAAAAGCCTATTTCAGCACCAGATAAGTCGCATTTACATCACCGTTTGCTTGCAATGGGATTCTCTCATCGTAAAACGGTACTAATTATTTACGCACTTGGTATTTTCTTTAGCGTAAATGCAATCATTTTCAGTAGTGCGACATTATGGTTATCCATTATTCTTCTTTTCGTTTTAATCTTCTTTACAGAAATTATTGCTGAAGTAATCGGTCTTGTACACGAACGTTACAAACCAATTATTTCCTTCTATAAAAAAGTGAAAAAACGCGAAGACTAATTGTAGTATAGCCTTTACTTTTATGAAATATTCAAATAGCATCCTCTTTTTCATAAGAGGATGCTATTTTTATTTTTTAATCCTCATTCCCCATTTCCAAAATATAGATTGTTTGAGAGTGCCTCTATTGGAGAAAGATATACGTATAACGAAAAAAGTATCAAATTTTCATTTTTACATCTTGATTGTCAAACTGAGGGTGAATGTTATGATCAAGCGATTACTTCAATGTATAATTTTATTTTTAACTATTACTATGTACGCATCATCTAATACAGAAGCAACTACAGACATTCAAGCAGAAGATCAACAAAGCACTCAAACTACCTCTCCTACAAAAAAAATTGCGTACTTAACATTTGATGACGGGCCGAATAAATACACACCACAAATTTTAAATATTTTAAAAGAGAAGAACGGGAAAGCAACTTTCTTCGTTATCGGCGGAAAAGTGCCACATTATAAAAAAACGATGGAGCGATTGATTAAAGATGGACATTATATTGGCCTCCATAGCATGTCACATGATGTAAAACGTCTTTATACTGGCGATCCATCAATTTTAATTGAAGAAATGGAACAAACTCAAAATATTGTCCGGCAAGTTACACATCTAAATACACATCTCGTTCGTGTCCCATACGGTAGCATGCCTTATTTAAAAAAGAATTACCGCGACGCACTCGTATCTTCCCAGTATAAAATGTGGGATTGGACAATTGATACATATGACTGGAAAAGCTATGATAATCCTTCCGCAATACTAGAAAGAGTGCGAAATCAAAGCGATGAACAAGTAGAGGTTATTTTAATGCATGATTCTAGTGTCACAGTGCAAATACTCCCAAAAGTAATTGATTATTTGCAATCACAAGGATACAAACTACTTCCCTACAATCCATCTTCCCATCTCGAAGTGAATTTTTGGAAAGACACAAGATTGTAACAGCTTTAGTGCCTATATACTAAAGCTGTTTTATTTTTCTCTTCCCACACTTCCCATTTTTGTGTAAAATTTTAAATAGTGATGAAGTTTCGAGGTGAATAGAAATGAAACGAATAGATCTCATTTTTAACGCAATACAAAAAGGGAATTATATAGAAGGTGTAACAGCATCTGAACTCGCTACACTTCTACAGTTAGACCGTGCAAATGTTAGTAGCGACTTAAACAAGCTCGTGAAAGACGATCGTTTATTAAAAACGAGTACACGTCCTGTCCGTTTTTATATAGAAACGAATACTTCCTTGGAAACGCATTCAATAAAGGGCACTTCATTAGATACATTTGCAATTGAAAATACAAGCCTAAAAATTGCCATTGAAAAAGCAAAAGCTTCTATTCTCTACCCTCCAAACGGTATGCATACTTTACTACTTGGAGAAACAGGTGTCGGAAAATCGATGTTCGCTTCTTTAATGCACGAATATGCAATTGAAGTGGAACAACTTCCAAAAGATGCACCTTTTATCGTCTTTAACTGTGCTGATTATGCAAACAATCCACAACTACTACTTGGACAGTTATTTGGGATAAAAAAAGGAGCTTACACAGGTGCCAGTGATCAAAAAGGTTTAATTGAAAAAGCCCATGAAGGAATCCTTTTCTTAGATGAAGTACATCGTCTTCCTCCAGAAGGACAAGAAATGCTCTTCACATTTATTGATCGCGGAGTATATCGCCGCCTTGGAGAAACAGAAAATGAACGTAAGGCACAAGTATTAATTATTACTGCAACAACAGAAGAACCAAACTCATTTTTATTAAAAACATTTACAAGACGTATTCCAATGACCGTTACGCTTCCACCTCTTCGTGAGCGAACGCATAAAGAACGCTTTGCTTTGTTGCAACTATTTTTCACAAATGAAGCGATTCGACTACGAAAAGAGATTCATGTTAGTCCAAACGCAATGCGATCCTTCGTCTTTTACAATTGCCCAAATAACATTGGTCAATTGAAAACAGATGTACAAATTGCCTGCGCGAAAGCTTATTCTGATTTCGTAACAAAAAAACGTGATTCTGTCGGTGTTTCAAGTACAGATTTACCTTGGTATATGAAAGAAGGACTGTTTATCGAAAGAAAGAGCCGTCACCTATACCAAATACCAAATGAAACATTTGTATTTACAGGTGATGAAGGCTGGAGCAAGCATAAAACAGAAGATGAAAAACGTTCTTCTATTTACGATTATATTGATTATAAATATGAAGAACTTCAAGCACGCGGCATTGAAGAGGAAGAATTAGAGTTACTAATAGAAAATGATATTCAAAGCTTTTTCGTTCAATATTTTAACCAAATGTCTAAAAAAACAAGCCATGAAAATGTTTTTAAAATTGTGGATCGTAATATCGTTTCCGTGTGTGAAAAAATTGCAGAGCTAGCTGAAAAATATTTATCTAAAACTTTTGATGAAAAAGTGTTTCTTGCTTTAGGTTTACATGTACAGACAACTCTACAACGCTTACAGGGTGGGAAACAAATTCACCACCCACAATTAAATCAAATTCGTACGAAATATAAAGAAGCTTTTTCCGTAGCTATGCAATGTATTCAACTGTTAGAAGAAGAATTACAAATAACAATGCCTATTGATGAAGCAGGCTTCTTAACAATGTTCTTCGTTGTTGACCCAATTCCTGCCTCACAAACAGAAGTAAAAGTATTAATATTAGCGCATGGTAATGGCATCGCAACAGAAATGGCAAACGTCGCAAACGAACTGCTCGGTATTGATGAAGTAACTGGTATCGATATGCCCTTGCATGAATCACCGAAAGATTTCTTAGAGCGTGTTAAGGTGTATATGAAAACACTTCAAAATGTAAACGGGCTTCTCTTACTTGTTGATATGGGATCTCTCGCTTATATTGGTGATATATTAGAAACTGAATTCAAAATTCCTGTACGTGTTCTTTCCATGACGAGCACACCACATGCACTAGAAGCAGCTCGAAAAGCTCAGCTTGGCTACTCATTAGATGCACTATATGAAACAGTGAAGAACTTAACGCCATTCTATTTAAATGTACAAGAAGAAAAGAAAAAACCGCTGTCACCAATGAAATCTGTTATTTTAACAGCTTGCTTAACTGGCGAAGGAAGTGCTTTAGCAATTCAAAAAATGTTAGAGAACTATTTACGCTTTGATAAAGACTTAATTGAAATTATTCCGATTAGCATCGTTCACGAAAAAGATTTAACAAAAATGATTGAGAACATAAAAAAAGAGCGTAATATCATTTGTATCGTCACGAATTTCGATGTGCAAGTACCATGCTTAACATACCACTTCCAAGACATTGTGAACTACACAGCGATTCAGCCAATTCAAGAATTAATTACGTATGAAGAAACATATGCGAAAATGGCTGATATTCTTGAGCAACAAATGCAGCGTAACGACGGGGCATTACTTATTAAAACAATTCGTTATGCATTAAATACCATTCAAGAATTAATTTCTTTACAGCTAACTCCTGACAGTTTAATGGGTGTGATTTTGCATATGAGCTGCATGGTTGACCGTCTTCAAAAAGGCGAAAGTCTCCTACCTCATCCTGATAAAGAGAAACGAAGACAAGATGAGTACTGGATGTATATGAAAGTAAAAAAAGCATTGCAACCTATTGAAAATACATTTGAAATACAAATACCAGATGACGAAGTATTTTATGTAATGGACTTCTTCATTAAAAATCAACCTGTAAAAAATTGATCTAGGTGATATTTTCGAGTAGTACCTAGCGCGTAGTAAGTGAACTTATATCGGCGATTTTTTAAATATATCGACTCACCGACAATACTTCACAAAAACCGCAACCAGTATAATAAAAAAAGGCTGTTCCAATTTTTTGGGACAGCCTTTTCGTTTACTTCTTTACTTTCCTTATTCTCCCCCTTATTTCTCCCTTCTTATTGGACCTCGTATAAACATTTACATATACATTCGCCTGAATAATTTCTTGAAGCAAGCTGTCAAATGCACTCCCCTGTAAGGGCCCTTCAAAATCCTCCACATTTGCTACGCCAGTAACGACTCCTTCATTTACACTAATACCTTGCTTTAGCGGACCAAACAAACTTAAAACAACTGGACCAATTTGATCTGCTTTCCCTAAATGAATTTGACACGATGTAACTTTTTCAACATTTTTCAATATGATTCGATATTGCAACTTCTTTAAATCCTCACTAAAAATGAACTCTGTTACACCATAAGCTTCTGTATTTACAGGAGGTATTTCCCTCTTCCCTGTTAACCTAGCAAAGAAATGTGTTGTCATACGGGCATTCTCCTCATATAAATTTCCCAGCACTACTTCTACTACTTTATGGTTTAGACATAATCATTTATGACTTTTTCAATTTTTAATTACAACTAAAAGATTCACAGAATCTTTACATAGAAATCATTTCATTCACTTTACTGCCTCTTGTATAATGCACTTAGAAAAACATTCTTGGAGGCCATTTTGAAAAATAACAACTACTCTTTACGATTATTAATGGAGATTTTTCTCGTCTCATTTAAATTAGGGCTCACTTCGTTTGGAGGCCCTGTCGCTCATCTCGGGTATTTCCATCATGAATACGTGCAAAAAAGAAAATGGATGGATGAAAGAAGTTACGGAGACTTAGTAGCACTATGTCAATTCCTTCCTGGACCAGCCAGCAGTCAAGTCGGTATGGGGATTGGATTATTACGCGGGGGATTATTAGGATCCATAATTTCATGGATTGGATTTACTCTACCGTCTGTGCTCGTTTTAGTTTTCTTCGCTTCATTCCTTAATCAGTTCGAACTTGGAAGTACGGGCTGGATTCATGGACTGAAACTTGTAGCGGTTGCAATTGTCGCTCATGCAATATGGGGAATGGCTCAAAAGTTAACCCCGGACCGAAACCGTGCAACAATCGCGATTGTAACTGCCGCAATCGCCCTATTATGGCCAAGTAGTTGGACACAAGTCATTCTCATTATAGTATCTGGCTTTATCGGTTGGTTTTTATATAGCGGCCAACCCGTTAACCAAGCTCAAAAAATAAACGTCCCTATTTCAAAAATGGTGGCAATTTCTTGTCTCATCTTATTCTTCGGACTATTAATACTGCTACCAATATTAAGACCGTTCTCTTATTACATCGCTTTATTTGATAGTTTCTATCGCTCTGGTGCACTTGTATTTGGAGGCGGACATGTAGTGCTGCCCCTTCTTGAAAGTGAGTTCGTACAAAACGGAATGATGACGAAAGAACAGTTCCTAGCTGGATATGGATTAACACAAGCCGTACCAGGACCACTATTTACATTCGCCTCTTATATAGGAGCAGTGATAAACGGGACACTTGGGGCACTACTCGCAACAATCGCTATCTTTCTTCCTGCTTTCCTGCTCGTTATTGGCGTCTTACCATTTTGGGACAGTGTAAGGAGAGTATCCTACATACAAGGCGCACTACTTGGAGTGAATGCAGCTGTTGTCGGTATTTTAATAGCAGCTTTTTATGATCCTATTTGGACAAGTACAATTATAAACACTGTAGATTTTGTTTTTGCGTCTCTTCTATTTTGCTTGCTCGCTTTTTGGAAAACACCACCTTGGGTTATCGTTATACTCGGAGCCTTTGGCGGATATATCCTATCGATTTTGTAAATACAAAAAACGACGGCATTATGTGGCCGTCGTTTTTCTATTAAAACTTCACAAGCTCTATTCCTTCAGGCAACTCGCTCTCCGTTAAAATACGCAATTCTTTCACACGATCCATTACGTAAGAAGAACGTTTCACAAGCTCTGGGTCAATATAAGCTGGATGGACCATAATTTCTACCGTTTGTTCATCTTGTACTCTTTCTTTTAACTTCACAAAGTAGTCATCCGTTACACCATCAGCATAAAAGTCACTGTAAAACACATCTGAAAACGGACACACCGCTCTATCTTCCTCACAACGACGAATCGGAACATTATACTTAGCCGCTAATCTCTCAAGAACATCGTGCAAGATTGGTAGCCCATGTACATGATGATGACTATCTAAATGAGTCGGTGTTAATCCGTAAGATAAAAACTTCTCAATTTGAGCCGTCCATTCTCTTTCTACCTCTTCTGGATTTATATTTCCTCCCCATACGATGCTTTGTTTATGAAATGCTCCGTGGCTACTTACAAGTGATGGTACATCTGTAAGCAGCGGTTCTCCTGCTGTTAATACGAGATGAACTCCTACTCCTAGCGTTTCATACTCTTTTGCTAAGCGTACCGCATGCTCTGTCCCTGGCATATTCATCATCATCGTCGTTGAATTTACAAGCCCATTTATATGTCCATCAATAATTCCGTAATTTGTACCTTCTGTAAGACCGAAATCATCTGCATTTACAATTAACTTAATCATCGTAATACCTCCTACTAGAATTAAAAAAAGCGGGCTAAATAGCGCCGCTTTTTATTTCTCTACCTTTTTGAAGAACTGTGGAAGATGTTCTTTATGTGCTTCCAACATTTCATCTAAAATTTGTTTTGCAACTTTATCTGATGGTACAAGTGGATTAATTGTCATAGCAAGCAGCGCTTTATGATAATCCCCTGTAATAGCAGCTTCAATTGTTGTGCGCTCAAATGATTTAATTTGCTGTACTAAACCGCGAACTGGTACTGGAAGATCTCCAACTGCAATTGGTTTTGGACCTTCTTTCGTAATAATACAGTTCACTTCAACAGCTGAATCATGTGGTAAGCTTGCAATTGTTCCGTTGTTTCGTGTATTAACAGGCTGGATATCACCTTTATTATTGTAAATAGACGTAATTAAGCTACATGCTGCGTCACTGTAATAAGCGCCGCCACGTTTCTCTAATTGTGGTGGTTTAATATCTAAGTTCGGGTCTTTATATAACTCGAATAAATCATCTTCTAATTGTTTTACTACTTCTGCACGTGTACCTTTTTCAATCGAAGCTTCTTTCTCTTCTTCTAACATTTCACGTGTTTTGTAGTAGTAACGATGGTATGGACACGGAATGGCACGAAGACCGCGAATAAAGTCTGGCTCCCAGTTAAGCGCAGCGATATTTTCCATCGTGATTTGCTTTTCTGGATCTGTTACAAGCTCTAACACACGATCCATTACACTTACGCCATCTAAATATACGTCTAGTCCATATACCATATGATTTAAACCTGCAAAATCAACGTGGACACGACTTGCATCTACTTCAAGTAATCTTGCAAGACCCATGCGGATTCCGATTGGAACGTTACATAGACCAACTACTCTTTGAATATTTGTATAACGAAGGACTGCTTCTGTTACCATACCTGCTGGGTTTGCGAAGTTAATAAGCCATGCATTTGGACAAAGCTCCTCCATGTCCTTACAAATATCTAAAATTACAGGAATCGTTCTCAGTGCTTTAAATAAACCACCAGGACCATTCGTTTCCTGACCGATTACATCATATTTTAATGGAATTGCTTCATCTTTTGCACGTGCTTCTAATAAACCTACGCGAAGCTGTGTTGTTACGAAGTCAGCACCCTTTAATGCCTCACGACGATCAAGCGTTAAATGAATATCAATTGGTAAACCTGATTTTTTCACCATACGTTTCGCCAAGTTACCAACGATTTCTAACTTTTCTTTTCCTGCCTCAATATCTACTAACCAAATTTCACGAACAGGAAGCTCATCATAACGTTTAATAAATCCTTCAATTAATTCTGGTGTATAGCTAGATCCACCGCCGATTGTAGCAATTTTAATTCCAGTCATGCTTTATTCCCCTTTCGCTTCAAGCTTTTTATAAAGGTCGATAAACTCTGCTGCTAATTCTTTTACTGTAATAGAATTCATTAAGTGATCTTGTGCGTGAATTAAAAGAACACTAATCTCTGTTTTTTCTCCTCTTGCTTCTGATTGTATGAGCTCTGTTTGGAAATGATGCGCTTCATTAATCGCTTCTTTCGCCTTTACCATCGCTTCATCTGCTTCCGCCATTTTCCCCTGTTTAGCGAATTGCAGTGCCTCCATTGCAAAGCTTCGTGCGTTACCACTATTTAAAATCAATTGGAATGGAATTTGTTCTGCTGTAGTCATCATAATTACCGCCCTCTCTATTATGGTTCAACCGATTTAAATACCCCTTCAGTTTGAACATTTCTATTAAATTATTATTTTATTAATGATAGTTTAGTGTTCTTATAGATGTGTTTCATCTTTTTGAACATGATATAAAGGTGATTGTTCTCACAGATAGTGTTATCTGTGAGAACAATCACTGTGTTACATCGGTACAGAGTTATTATTTCCTTGTGCTGCTGCTTTTTCAGTACGAACAACAGAACGGTCGCATAATACAACGAATGGGTAGTAGATTACCATCGCAATTACAAAGTTGAATAACTGTAGAATTGCACCTGAAAGATGTCCACCTGTTACAAGATAACCACTAATAATTGGTGGTGTTGCCCATGGAATCATCACAACTGTTTTTGGTACCCATCCAATAGATATAGCTGTATAGGAAGTAATTACTAATACAATTGGTGTTACAATAAACGGTAAGAATAAAATTGGATTTAAAATAATTGGTGTACCAAAGATTACTGGTTCGTTAATGTTAAATGCACCAGGTCCAATTGATAAGCGAGATACACCGCGTAATTGTGCACTTTTTGCTACAAGTAATACCACTACTAAGAATGCTAATGTTGCACCAGAACCACCAAGATATACGAAAGTATCAAAGAATGGTTTTGTAATAATATTTGGAACATCAAATGCAGATGTACCACCTTGGAATAACTTCATATTTTTCTCTAATGCCGGTAAGTATAATGGCTCAATAATACCACCAACGATATTTGGCCCATGTAAACCGAAGAACCAAAGAAGATGAACAAGGATTACAATGACAATTGCACTTGGTAATGTCCCTGCTAAACTTTGCAGTGGTGATTGAATCGTATTAAAAATAAATTCATGAACACTTGTACCAGCTAATTTCACTGCTAATTGAATACCTGCAACTACTGTTAAGATAACAAATGCTGGAACTATAGCTGCGAAAGATCTTAAAACTGCTGGTGGTACTCCATCAGGCATTTTAAAAGTAATGTTTCTTTGTACAAAGAAACGGAATACCTCAGTAACAAGAAGTGCCACGATAATTGCTACGAATAGCCCTTGTGCACCTGTCCAAGCTAAGTTCAATCCGCCTTCTTTCGGTGTTGTTGGCGTAAGAATAATTAACGCACCAAATGAAATAATACCTGCTGACAAACCATCAACGCCGTAAGATTTTGCTAAGTTATAACTTGTTGTAAATGCTATGATTAGTGCTAGAATTGCGAAAGAACCAGTCCACATTCCACCGCCAACTTGTTTCCACGTTTCACCAAACAAACCTTTCATGAAATCTTGGAAAACTTCAGACGGAAAACCATTAATTAGTGATGCCAGTGCACCAACTAAAATAAGTGGCATAACTGCAATAAATCCATCACGGATCGCAGCTAAGTGACGTTGCGATCCGATTTTACCAGCGACAGGAACAATATACTTCTCCATAAATGCAATAAATTTTTGCATTTCGCTTCCCCCCTAATTATTTTTTAAGTGTTAACGCGTGATCTAAAACTGCTTCTCCATTCATCATGCCGTAGTGCATTGGATTAATAACATCGATTCCAACATTTCTCTCATCGGCAAGCGTTTTCATTGAAGAAAGCATGTAACGAACTTGTGGTCCTAGTAATAATACATCTGCTTGATCGATATTTGTTTTTACTGCATCCCCAGATACAGCCCAAATCTTTCCTTCTAGACCGCGAGCTTTTGCAGCCGCTTCCATTTTTGTAACTAGTAAACTTGTAGACATCCCTGCTGAGCAACATAATAAAATATTCATTTGAAAATCCCCCTTGTGTAGTATAAAAAATTTATATTTTATTTATTTTTCTTTACGCTATTTATTAATGCAATTAGCGTGCCAACTTTTTAAAACGCCTAAAATCAGCGTTTTTTCGAGCAATTTATTTGTGTGTTACCGCTTTCAATCAGTGTGTCACTCAAAAAACACACAGTGTGTTATAAAACAACACGCTTTTAACACATAACTGTATGAAAATAGATTAGTGTTTAGTTGTCTAGTTGTGTTTAAAGCAAAAAAACACTAAAAATTTTTAAAAACGTGAAAATATAATAGAGAAAAATATAATATTTCGACTCAAATCAAAAACAAATACCTATTCAAGACACTCGTCTAGCTATTGTCCAGTCAAACTCTATTGAATTACATAGAATAGAATAAAATAAAGTATTTTGAAAGGGGATCCCAATGCCAAAGCATAGAAAAAAGAATAGAATGAAGATTTATAGAATACAGTTTCAAAATAAATGGTATAAACGTGAAGAGGATTCTGAATTAAATTCCGACGCGTATAAACTAGACAAACAGGACACTGAAGATACGCACGACAAACAAGATAAACACGACAAGCAAGATAAACAAGACAAACCTGATAAACAGGACAAGCAAGATAAACAAGACAAGCAAGATAAACAAGACAAGCAAGATAAACAAGATAAACAAGACAAACAAGATAAACCTGACAAACAAGATAAACACGACAAGCAGGACAAACAAGACAAGCAGGACAAACCTGACAAACCTGACAAGCAGGACAAACCTGACAAACCTGACAAGCAGGACAAACCTGACAAGCAGGACAAACCTGACAAACAAGACAAACCTGACAAACAAGACAAACAAGACAAACCTGACAAACAAGACAAACCTGACAAACAAGACAAACAAGATAAACCAGGTAAACCAGATAAACACGATAAGCAAGACAAACAGGACAAACAGGACAAACAGGATAAACAGGATAAACAGGATAAACAGGATAAACAGGATAAACAGGATAAACAGGATAAACAGGATAAACAGGATAAGCAAGTACAATCGGAAAATGTAATAATAGTACCCACAGATTCGCACAGCTTAGATATATGGGATGAAATTTCGCTAAAAGAAATACAAGCTGGTGAACATACAAGTTTATTTGAAAAAAAAAGCAATTATCAAAACATTGATTTACTCCAAGTAAGCGATATTCGTCTATATTTGGATAAACAACTACAATTTAGTTCCGTCGATGAGCAAATCTATCATGAAGCACTTGTTCACCCGATTATGTCAAAGGTAATAGATCCAAAGCGTGTTCTCATATTAGGCGGTGGCGATGGTCTTGCTTTAAGAGAGGTTTTAAAATATGAAACGGTTACCCATGTAGACCTCGTCGACTTAGACGAAGAAATGATTAAGATGGCTCGCAATGTTCCAGAATTAGTTTCTTTAAATCAACAGGCATTTTTTGATGATCGTGCAAATGTACATGTATGTGACGCGAAAGAATTTTTGAAATCTCCTTCCTCTTTATATGATGTAATTATTATTGATTTTCCTGATCCAGCGACAGAAGTATTAAGCACTTTATATACAAGCGAACTCTTTGCCCTTATAGCTACATTCTTAACAGAAGATGGTGCATTTGTTTGCCAATCTAATTCACCCGCTGATGCACCCCTTGTATATTGGAGTATTGGTAACACAATTGAAAATGCCGGATTAATTGTAAAAAGCTATCATACAATTGTTCCTTCTTTCGGAACTGACTGGGGATTTCATATTGCTGCTAACTCCTCATTTGTACTCGATCAAATTGAACAATTATACGTAGTACCATCCCCTCGAACATTACCTTCTCTTCTTGCTCCTTTATTTCAATTTAAAGAAGAACAGTTAGAGCACCGTAATAATGCCGTTTTAAATTCAGAATCTGACCTTACCCTACATCAGTGCTACCAAATAGAAATGGAGTTTTAACAAGGAGGATACAAATATATGGACTATTCTACGTTTGGTCGGCATATAATAGTAGATTTATGGGGCGTAAATTTTTCTCTATTAAATGATATTCATTTTTTAGAGCATCATTTAATTGCTGCTGCGAATCGCTCTGGTGCTCACGTTTTAAATGTAAGTAACAAAGAATTCCACCCATATGGAGTTACGGTATTAATTTTATTATCAGAAAGCCATCTCTCTATTCACACTTATCCTGAAAAGGAATTTGCAGCTATTGATTGTTATACTTGTGGTACATCTGTTGATCCTCAAAAAGCCATTGATTCTATAATAAGCGTATTAAAACCAGAACGCATGCATATAAAAAAATTAATTCGTGGTGTAGGAGAATTCGTTACTATCGATTAGTTATCATCCCCATTTCCCCATAAAGAAGGAGGCTCGTTAATATAAAAATACCATCAGTGTAACTTATAACACTCCACTGATGGTACACACACATACATAGTTTATTCATCTTAATTGATGATTTAATTTTGCTATTTTTCGTTTCCAATATAAAGTCATCATAAACCATATAATGAAGCTCACTTTGCCCTTTCATTTTTACATAAACCTGGAAATAACACATACAATTCTGTGTAAGTGGCCCTCTTTTCGTCATAACTGTCTCTTTTAAAAACATAAAAAAACCTTGCATAAGCAAGGTTCATTCAGCTACTGACATCTTCCTATATAATTCTACAAACTCACTCGCCAATTCCTTCACTGTAATTGCGTTCATTAAATGATCTTGTGCATGCACCATTAGCAGGGTAACTTCGGTTTTTTCCCCGGCAGCCTCTTTCTGTATGAGCTCTGTTTGTAAGCGGTGCGCCTCTTGCAATTCATTTAAAGCTTCTTGTAGTTTCGCTTCCGCTTCCTGAAATTCACCGCGCTTTGCGCAATCAATTGCTTCCATTGAACAACTTCTCGCATTACCACCATGCAAAATTAAGTGAAAAGCTTTCGTCTCTATCGTATCCATTTTAGTTCTTTACTCCCCCTTTTCTTCCGCTACTTTTTGTTTATCCCATATCTTTAAGAATGGAAAATAAATAAGAAATGCAAGTGCAAAGTTAACTAGCTGCAAAACAACCCCTGAAATTTTCCCGCCTGATCCTAAATATCCACTAAAAAGAATAGGTGTAGTCCAAGGTACAGCAGCTCCGCTCGGACGTGCAACCCATCCCCATTCCATTGCAAAATAAGAAACAACCGTTAACACGACTGGCACCAATATAAATGGAATAAGTAAAAGTGGGTTCATTACAATCGGCATACCGAAAGTCACCATTTCATTAATATTAAAAATACCTGGCGCAATTGATAATCGTCCGATACTTTTTAATTGCTGACTTCGTGCAAATAATAACATTCCTACAACTAAAGCAAGTGTTGCACCAGAACCGCCCATATAAATCCATAAGTCAAAGAACTGTGCAGTAATCGTATTCGGTACGTCTTGCCCAGCCTGAAAAGCAATTCGATTTTGGTCCATTAACGACAACCAAATCGGACTCATTACACCACCAACAATTGCAGCTCCATGAATTCCGCACGCCCAAAGTACATGGACAATGATAACTGCGATTACCGCACCCCAAAGGCTAGCCCCAAGTACACTAAGAGGCTCCTGTAAAAGCTTTCCTATAACATTATGGATGCTACCGAAAGTCGTATGTTCAAAAATTAATCTAATGATCCAAACAACCGTCACAACAATAAAGCCTGGAATAAGCGCAGCAAATGAACGCGTTACTGCTGGCGGAACTGTCTCTGGCATCTTTATAATCATCTTTTTCTGTACAACGAATCGATAAATTTCAGTAGATATAATTGCAATAATCATCGCTACAAACAACCCTTGACTTCCCATTAACGCAGCTGGTATTGCTCCATCTATCAGTATACTTTCTTTCGTACTTGGTACGATATATGCAACTTGAAATGGTGTTGCAAGTAAAAATGTCACAAGTGATAATGCACCAGATGCTAACGAATCTACTTTATAGTATTCGCCCAATCTGTAAGCGATTCCAAAAACAGCTATTAAAGACATTATATTAAAAGTAGCCCCCACTGGGTACCCTAATGCTACATTCCAATTCTCCCCAAAGATTCCTGCCATAAAATCATTATACCCGGGTATCGGAAGAGCACTAATGATTAGAAAAAAAGAACCAATAATCAAGAAAGGCATCGTTAAAACAATTCCATCACGAATCGCTTGCAAATGTCTCTGTTCTGCAACCTTTCCTGCCACTGGCATCACATATTTCTCTAAAAACCCTATCATCTATCCCACTCTCCTCATGGTTTCATTGACAAAGCTGCTTGTAAGATAGCTTCTCCATTACAAAGCCCGTAATGGACGGATTGAATTACATCAACAGGTATTCCCTTCTCTTTACATAATTCTTTCATTTTCGGTAATAAATAGCGTACTTGCGGCCCAAGTAAAAGTACATCTGCATCATCAATATGATTTCGTACTTCTGAACCTGATACAGCCCAAATCTTTACCTCTATCCCCCTTGTCTGTGCTGCTTTCTCCATTTTTGTAACTATCAAACTGGAAGACATTCCCGCTGCACAGCAAAGCAAAATATTCATCCCGCTTCCCTCCCCCTTTTTCTACGCCTAATTTATGATGCAGCCCTTGCCACCACTAGGTTACAAATATATATGTCTAGATTTCTAACTGTATGCCGAGCTTAAAAACAAAAATTTCTTGGTTTTCACGCTATTCCATCTATCGCATTTTCCTAGTAAAGACGTCTCTAACTCGCTATAATGATTCAGTATGATTTTTTTTATAATCGATAGGAGGGTTTATTTATGAAGGCATATCGCTTTCCACTTATTTTATTATCTTCTATCCTAATTGGTGGTTTCATTGGTTATTTCATGGGTGCCGATGCAGTTGCTTTAAAGCCGCTTGGTGACATTTTCTTAAACTTAATGTTTACGATTGTTGTACCTTTAGTATTCTTTAGCATCGCGTCATCTATTGCTAATATGGATGGATTAAAACGTTTCGGTAAAATTATGTCTAGTATGGCTGGAACTTTCTTATTTACAAGTATTTTAGCTGCTATTTTTATGATTATTATCGTGAAAGTATTCCCGCCAGCACAAGGTGTTGTATTAGAACTAACACAGCCCGATAAAGCTGAAAAAGCAGTTAGTGTTGCTGATCAAATTGTTGGTATCCTAACAGTATCAGACTTTTCAAAGTTACTATCTCGTGAGAACATGTTAGCCCTTATTTTCTTCTCTATCTTAATGGGGATTGCAACTTCAGCAGTTGGTGAAAAAGGGAAACCATTCGCTACATTCTTACAAGCTGGTGCAGAAATTTCAATGAAAGTTGTATCTTTCATTATGTACTACGCTCCAATCGGACTAGCTGCTTACTTCGCAGCATTAGTTGGTGAATTCGGACCGCAACTTCTTGGAACTTACTTCCGAGCAGCAATGGTATACTATCCAGCTTCTCTTATTTACTTCTTTGTATTCTTTACATTCTATGCGTACCTTGCAGGTCGTAAACAAGGTGTACAAATATTTTGGAAGAACATGGTCTCTCCTACAGTTACATCTCTTGCAACTTGTAGTAGTGCCGCAAGTATTCCAGCTAACTTAGAAGCAACGAAGAAAATGGGTATTTCTTCTGACGTTCGTGAAACAGTTGTCCTTCTGGGGTCTACACTTCATAAAGACGGATCTGTTTTAGGCGGCGTATTAAAAATTGCTTTCTTATTCGGTATTTTCAACATGGAATTCGAAGGACCGAAAACATTGGCAATCGCACTTGTCGTTTCTCTATTAGTAGGAACAGTAATGGGTGCTATTCCGGGCGGAGGTATGATTGGTGAAATGTTAATCGTTTCTCTATACGGATTCCCGCCAGAAGCGTTGCCAATTATCGCAGCAATTAGTACAATCATTGACCCTCCTGCGACGATGTTAAACGTAACAGCAGATAACGCTTGTGCCGTAATGACAGCTCGCCTTGTAGAAGGTAAAAACTGGATCAAAAATAAATTTGCTTAATATATAGAAAGAGGATGCTCGTTAGGAGCATCCTCTTTTTGTTGTCATTTGTCAGTGAATCGATATATTTGAAGTTGTGATAGATATATTAGCAAAACCGTTAATATAATCCCATCCCGCCACAAATTTGTTATAATCTTCACAAATATTCCACACCTATTATCCATTCTCCGTACTATAATCATGTATGGAAAAGGAGATGGACACAATGACTCAAAGCGCACCAGAATTTAAAGTTTTGCAAAGCATTGCATTTCTTGCTGTCGTTTTGCAAAGTTCCTTATTATATACAATGAATCAAGGAAATGTCTTACTCGAGCAATCCCTCATTATGGGCATGCTATTCAACCTTGCAAAATTTTCAGCACCTGCATTCATATTTATCGTCGGCTTTCACTTAATTCGGCAATATACAAAGCAACTAGCCTACACAGAATATATTTATGAAAAAGCCGCACATTTACTCATTCCTTATTTCTTCTGGTCTATTCTTTACTTATTAACAACAAACGATATGATTACACTACAAAGCGGAATAAAAAGTTTATTACTCGGAACGGCTGCACCTCATCTTTGGTACGTTATTATGATGTTCCAAATTCACTTATTGTTCCCTTTGCTGTGCACACTATTTTATTGGTTTCAAAAACGAACAGAAAATAAAAAAGACATATACAAATATATGACCATTTTCGCTTGCCTATATTTCCTTTTAATGTGGTACTCTTCTCACTACATTTTTAATGGAGAGAAATTGACGAGCTCAACCATTTTACATTATACAGATCGTTCCTTCTTCTTCTACTCATTCTATTTCGTCATGGGAGGAATAGCTGCTGTCGCATTAAAAACTTGGCGTTTATTCGTCATGAAACATATCCCGCTTATAACAATCTTATTCTTTATTTTATTTTTATTTATCAATTATGAGTTATTTAGTTTTTATGGCGTGAACTCTATTCATTTAACTGTTTCTACTTATTTAAAACCATCTATGTTTCTATATATCGTATGCGAAATTATCATACTATACGTGCTATCTATTACAATTGTACAGCGACGCGGTTTCTTATATAAAGCTTTACGGTTTATTGGGAATTACACGTATGGTGCTTATTTAGCTCATTTTTTCTTCTTACAACTATGTACAAAATTTCTTTCTTTATTCACATTGCAAGAAAACACAATAGTATATAGCCTATTATTATTTATACTAACCGCCACAATCTCTATTTCAGCAATGGTCCTTTGCAGCATACTACCATTTCATACTTGGATTACAGGGCCTTCCCCTACGACAAATATGAAATGGGCCAAGATTGCCATTCGAAAGAATCATGAAAAAGTATTCAAACCATATCTTTGATATAATAATACCTATATAAGAAAAGAAAGCAGGAGACACCTATGATTAATCAAATCGGACAAATTATGTTATATGTAAATAATCAAGATGAATCAGTACAATTCTGGACAGAAACAGTTGGCTTCCAAATCGTTGCGGAAGAAAATAACGGACAAGGATTTCGCTGGATTGAAATTGCGCCGGCAAAAGAAGCTGGAACAAGCATTGTCCTTCACGATAAAGCGTTAATCGCGAAGAGGCAACCTGAATTAAACTTAAATACACCGTCTCTAATGTTCTTCTCTAATAACTTAGATCAACTATATAAAGATCTTTCTGAGAAAAATGTCACAGTTGGACAAGTTGTAGATTTACCTACTGGTAGAGCCTTCAATTTTGCTGATAATGAAAATAATTACTTTGCAGTTATGGAAAAGAAATAAGAAAAAGCTATCCGGAAAAATCGGATAGCTTTTTTCATTTTAAGAAACTTGTTCTGTATTCGTTTCTCTATGTTGTATATGACTCGTAATCCAAGCAATTCCTCCAGCAACAACGAGGTAACATAACAATATTAAAATTTGCATTTGTAATTGCGACCAATCTCCTAAAGAGATCACATCTTGTAATCCTCTAAGAGAATGAGACATTGGGAGAAACTGTCCGATTTTGCTAAGAACAGCTATGTTTAATTCTCCTGGGAAAGTACCTCCGCTCGTCGCTAATTGCAAGACAAGGAGCGTTACCGCTGCGAACTTCCCAACAAGACCAAATACCGTCACTAACATAAGAATGAATGTCATGAACGTAAAGGAAATAACAATACTAGATAAAACAAAGAGCGGCACACTTGCAACTTCTAATTTCATAACGCCTAGCACAACCACATCCACAAGTAGCGCTTGAATAAGTCCAATTAAATATACCAACCCTAGTTTATTAACAAAATGTACCGTTCCGCTTACCTTCATATTCTGTCTACGGCCAAGAGGTAAAATATTCGATGCCATAATTCCGCCAACATAAAATGCAAGCGATAAGAAATATGGTGCAATACCTGAACCGTAGTTAGGCACGTCAGAAACTGTTGACTTCACTAATTGAACTGGTTCTGAGAACATCGTATTGCGTGCATCATCATTGCGAACATCCGCTATCTTTTCTGCGCCCTCTCCCAATTTCGTGGAAAGTTCTTTCGCACCCTCGTCAAGTTTAACAAGTCCATTCGTTAACTTCTCAGCACCGTTATTTAGCTCCGTTCCACCACTCGCAAACTGATTTACACCTTCTTGTAGAGAAGTAAATCCATTCCCCCACTTCGCAAATCCATCAGCTAAATTCGAAGTGCCATCTGCTATCTTTTTCGTTCCAGCAGTAGCTTCATTTAACTTAACTCCGAATGTATTCATGCCTTCTTCAACTTTATACTGACCGTCAGCAAGCTTCTTCACGCCTTGTGTCAATTGTTGTTGGCTATTATTCAAAGTATTTGTTGCTTTAGCTAATCCATTAGAAGTAGCAACGATTTTTTGAAAAGTAGGATCTTGCTGCACTTCTGGATGACTTTTTGCGTACTCTTCTAACTGTTGTTTTACACTATTTGCTGCATTGTCCGCTTTCACTTGCCCTTCAGCAAGCTTCTCACTTCCGTTCACCCATTCATTTGTACCGGCACTTAATTCACTAACTCCTGATTGTAAAGTTTTTTCACCTTGCGTTAGTAACTCCATACCACTATGAAGTGATGTCGCTCCTTGACTAAGCTCATTTGCTCCCCCTGTTAACGCCGATTGGCTAGAGGCAAGCTTACCACTTCCTTCTTTCAACTTCACTGTCCCGTCACTTAAACGATGAATACCATCTGCAAGCTGATCCGCTCCATTTTTGGCATCCGTCGTTCCTTCATGTAACTTCTCAGCACCATTACTTGCATCACTCAACCCTTGTGCCAAATCTTGAAACTTTGAAAAGACACCTTCTGTATAAGATTTCGTAATACTATTTGAGATTTTTGTTTTCATATTTTCAACAGCTGTCGTTCCAATTTGAGCTGCTACAAAGTTTTTACCTGGATTTACTTTATACTGCAATTGTGCCGGCTCTGGTTTCTCATCCATAAGTGTACTTACCTTTTTAGAGAAATCTTCCGGAATCGTAACAACCATATAATACTTATCTTCTTTTAGCCCTTCATCAGCATTTTTTTCTGATACGAAATGAAAAGCCAGTTCCTTATTCTCTTTTAAATTTTTAACGAAATCGTCTCCTGCATGAATTGTTTTTTCATCCATTACAGCACCCTTATCTAAATTCACAACCGCAACAGGTAATTTATCTAATCGTCCGTATGGATCCCAATATCCAGCTAAGAAGAATCCTGAATAAATTAAAGGAACGATTAACAAAAAAATTAAAGCGATACGTCCATGTTTATGGTTCCACATCGCCTTCCAATCTTTAAATATAAGTTGAATTCCCTTCATGAAACATACTCCCTCTTCTAATTTAACACCCTTCGAATGGTTTAACAGATTTACTATACACGTCACTTTACATACTGTATAATACATCTTTAATTATCAATTCATTCTTTTTGGTCTATAGAAAGGGGAGTCAAAATGGAACTTCTTCAACTAAAATACTTTCAGACAGTCGCACGATTAGAACATATGACAAAAGCAGCTGAAGAATTGCATATCGCGCAGCCTTCACTCAGCAAAACAATCGCTAGACTAGAAAAGGACTTAGGCGTCCCATTATTTGATCGCCAAGGTCGACAGATTATATTAAACTCTTTCGGAAAAGTATTTTTAAAACGAGTAGAACGTATTTTTCATGAATTAAGTGAAGGGGAACGAGAAATTAAAGATTTAGCTGCATTACAACAAGGCTCTATTACGCTAGCCGTTTCTATTCCGCGAATATTACCAGAACTACTCGGTTCTTTTTTACTAGAACATCCTAACGTTCGATTCCAGCAATTTCTCGCGTCTACTCCTTCTATGAAACGGCAACTAGATAATATAGAAATTGACTTTTGTATCTCTTCTGTACCAATTGAAGGCGAGGAGATCGTTTGGGAACCACTTATTACAGAAGAAATTTTCTTAGTCGTTCCTTCAGGCCATCGGTTATCAAACCGGGAAAGTGTCCATCTACATGAAGTAAAAGACGAATCTTTTATTAGTATGAACACTGGCTACGGATTTCGGCACTTAACAGATGAATTTTGTAAAGAAGCTGGTTTCACTCCGCATATCGCTTTTGAAGTAGATGAACCAACCGTTATTAGCGATCTTATTAAGCAAGGTCTTGGCATCGCATTTGTCCCAAGTTTAACTTTATTAAAAAACTCCACTTTAGCCTCTAATAAGTTACGTATTATTGAACCTAATTGCGAGCGAACCATCGGCTTAAGTTGGTCGAAGAAACGTTACTTATCAAAAACTGCCCAGCAATTTCGTGAATTCGTGATTGATTACTTCTCCAATATTAGGCCATGAAATTATATCGACGATTTATCAACAAATAAAAGGTGCCATATCCCTAGGGTGGCACCTTTTATTTCTTACTCTTATCTAATTCCATTTCAGCTAAAAGTGGTAGTACATTATCAAAAATATGCGTATTGTTATTCTCACCAGTTACATATCCACCATAATATCTACTAAATACATTATCATTTCGGAATGTAGTCATCCTTTCATACAATTCCTTCGCAAACTTTATATCACCTGTTTGTAATACGTACAAAATTGTTAATCCATAAGATGCTGGTGATTCATAGTTTACAGTTTGTTTTCCCGTTTCTAAGTTATAACGACCGTATAACTTTCCGTCCTCATGGAATTTTTTCTTTATAAATTCCAAATAAGCATCTGATGAAAGACCGCCTAAGCTACGATGATACGCAACGTAGGATTGATCAATAAGATTCACTTCTTTATCGTATGTAAATGTACCATCTTCTTTATACTCTTTCGGAAATGCCCAACCCTCTCTCGGATAATGTGCTAAAAACTGAACAACTTCCTGATACTGCTGTGCAGAAATTTTTCCGTACTTTTTCATATAAGAGAATGCATGAGGATTTATGTAAGATGTTGTTGTAAATTTATTTTGTTGACCTGCATCTGCATCATAATAATCCACGTAATAATTATCTTTTTTATTATAACGAAGTACAGCATTGCTCAATTGATCAGCAAGGTTTTTATAGCGCTCTTCCTTATACATTTCATAAGCACGATATAATTGTTCAATAATACGAAGATCATCTATAAGTGCATTGGTGGCTGACTGCATTTCTCCCTTTTCAGAGATTTTCCATAAAACGATGTGATCCTTATGTACAAAATTATTTTGAATAACCTTTACTTGTTCATCGAATAGTGACTGATCATCTTTATCGAGCGTATATTGTAACCATAGTCCTGCCGATTCTGATAAAGCTTCACGGCCTTTCGCCTCACCTGTTCCTGCCTTTGTATCTGCTAAACGGTAGGTTGCAAGTGTTCCATTTTCATTTACCATATGCCTTAAAATAAAATGCTCTGTACGGCTTCCTTGTAAGGCCGACCAAAATACAATTCCTCCTAAAGCGATTAAGAGAATAACCCCAATCCCTATATATAAACGTTTCCGCAAACTTTTCACCTCCTTAGTAAGGCTAACCTTAATGTTATCAGAACATACGCGAATATAAAAAAGACAATCCTTTAGATTGTCTTTTTCGCATTACCCCTCACAATCCTCTTTAGAAGGTCTATATAGCGATTCCACAAGTCGATCATATTCACGACGCGTAATTTCTTTATTATATAACTTTAATAATAAATCTCTATGCTCTTTTGAAAATGCCATCTTTTTAATGACTTCAGGATACATAAAACACCCTCCCCATTTCACATAAACTTCTTCAACCACAAAAAAGAACTTATGTTCGCATAAAAGATTATAAAATATTCTTCTCTAAAAAACAAACAAAATATTACCTAATATACATTTCTTTATTTTTTGAATATTCAAAAAATCACATTAACACATTCCCTTTTTTTAATGCATATATATTTTTGGCATTTTATTGAATAAATCTTCCAATTCAATCAGAAAATAATGGCAAAAAGAAGAGGAGTATACATATGGATACCGTAACATTAGCAAGAGCATTTTTTGGTTCTTCACTAGCATTCCACATTATCTTTGCAACACTTGGAGTCGGACTTTCATTGATGATTTTTATAAGTGAAATACTCTATCACTGGAAGAAAGATTCCGACTATGCCATTATGGCAAAAAGATGGACGAAGGCTTTTGCTATCCTTCTCGGTGTAGCAATTCCAACTGGAACAATTGTTGGTGTACAAATTTCACTTCTTTGGCCTGGTTTCGCCAAAATTGTTGGCCAAGTTATTTCCGTACCGTTTCAAATTGAGATTTTTGCCTTCTTTTTAGAGGCTTTATTCATGTCTATTTATGTATATGCAGCTGATAAATTACCTCCATTTATGAGGTTAATCTCGTTATTTTTCGTTATGATTGGCGCCACTGCATCCGCCGTGCTTATTACATCAGCAAACACATGGATGAATACACCTGCGGGCTTTTCAATGGGGCCAGATGGCTCAGTTTTTAACGTTGATCCGTGGAAAGCTTTCTTTAATCCAAGCTTTGGCACAAGTGCATTCCACGTCGTTATTACAGCTTATGCAGCCGGAGCAGCTGTTATCGCTTCTATCGCTGGATTTAAATTATTAAAGAAAAATTTAAGTGCACGTGAAATTGCTTACCATAAAAAAGGATTACTATTAGGGCTTGTCGTTACATTTATTACAGGTGCTACGATGTGGATTTCAGGACACGAATCTGCTATTGCCTTACATAAACATTCACCCGAAAAGCTAGCATCTGCTGAAGCTTTGTTTGAAACGACATCACACGCTCCTTTATCGATTGGCGGGGTTGTGGATCCGAATACACTTGAACTAAATTATGCACTCGAAATCCCGAACATGCTTAGCTTATTAGTAGGACTAGACCCTAACACTGTTGTAAAAGGTCTAAAGGAATTTCCACAAGAAACATGGCCACCATTTTACACACATACACTGTTCAACTTAATGGTCGGCACCGCTGCCTTTACCTTTGCAGTTGCAGCTATTGCCCTCTTATATTGGTACTTTGTTTACCGAAAAAAAGGAGTAGAGTTACCGAAGTGGCTTCTTTGGGGAGCTGCCGCCTGTGGACCCGTTATGTTGCTCGGTATTGAATTTGGATGGATTTTTAGTTGTAGTGGTCGTCAGCCATGGACAATTTATGGCATGCAACGCACGGTAGATGCTTCTACACGCGCTGATTTCGTCGGTCCTTTATTTGTTTTATTCATCATTTTATATATTGGACTCGGTATTTTAACAGTCTTTGTACTACGGACATTCTTTAAGAAACATCCGTTAAAGAATGATTTACATCACGAAGGAGGCGATTCTCGTGCATGAGGAAAGCATTGCAATCATCATCTTATGGGCTCTTATTTTCGTATATAGCATACTAGGGTCCATTGATTTTGGAGCTGGTTTTTGGGGCATGGTATACGCTAAACATCCGACGCTCGCTGCCAAGCTTGCTAATCGGTACTTATCACCAACTTGGGAAGTAACAAATACGTTTCTTGTCTTTGTCGTTGTCGCTTTTCTCGGTTTCTTTCCAAAAGCGGCCTTTACCCTTGCAACCGTTATGTTCGTACCCGTTATGTTAATTTTAGTACTCGTTGCGATTCGCAGTACATTTATGGTATTTGCTTACTCCCTGCCAAAGTACCAACACCTTCTTCGGATTATTTCAGGTATTACTGGGCTCTTAATCCCAACTCTATTAATTACCGTTCTACCCGTTACAGAAGGTGCCTATATTACGATGTCTGAAGGAAAAGAAGTGCTCCTTTACGGAAAGCTTCTTTCTAGTCCTGTTATTTATTGTTATATGCTCTTTGGACTAACTTCGGAACTATTTCTATCATCTCTCTTTCTTGCTGATTTTGCGAGAGAACAAGGTTCAGAAGATGCATATAGAATTTATAGAAGAAATGCCATCATACTTGGTCCGGCAACGCTCGTCACCGCTATTATTGCCCTCGTTGTAATGGACCCTGAAACACACTGGCTTATGCAAGGATTAATAAAGCAATTCCCATGGTTTACAGTCTCTATCGTTTTATTTGTTATCGGATACTCCTCCCTTTGGTGGACAAATAAGAAGTATGGCACACTAGGATTTCCTCGTATTGCAGTTTTAGCCGTCGTCGCTCAATATGCATTTGCAAGCTACGCTTACGGCGTCGCCCATTTACCGTATATCATTTACCCGGACGTAACTGTATTTACAAGCTTTACGACGGTCGAAACATTCTATGCACTTCTTATTCTTTACGCAATCGGAATTGCAATTTTACTACCCGGATTCATTTTCTTCTGGAATTTATTCTTGAAGGATCGAACCTTTTTGAAGGAAAAATAATAAAGTGAAACTTTAATCAGTGGGGTTTTTGTTCATCCCCCGCTGATTATTAGCCCGCACCAATCGGGCGTTTACGTGCAGCAGGGCTCCCACCTAACTTCTTTGCTCCAGCCGAATTTTGAGGTGGGAGTCTTGTTGCCCGGCAAATAGCGGGATAAACGAGGGGCATTCGTACATAGAATGCCCCTCATTTATTAGACGTCTATCCTAATAGTTATTACACTACCACTTATACTTGTCCTATAGCTCAAAAAACACATATTCACTCCATTCCATTATATGTCTAGTTCCTCTTATTTCCTACTGAATATACTACCAATATAACCTTGAGACAAGCCACATTTTCTCAAGGAAAAATAGAAAGGTAGGCAGAATATGAGCATTGAAATATGGATTACTATTATTGTATTCTTCTTAACGATGATTGTTATCTTTTGGCGACCCCGTGGTTTAAATGAAGCGTGGCCAGCAGCAATCGGCGCTGGTATCATCCTCATTACGGGACTCGTATCAAAACCTGACGTCATAGATATTATTAGTAAAATAGGAGGAGCCTCCATAACAATATTAGCGACCATCGTTATGGCGGTTATATTAGAAAGCTTCGGCTTCTTCCACTGGGCCGCAGCGAAACTTGCAAATTTAGCAAAGGGATCCGGTCGCCGTTTATATTGGTATATTCAATTACTCTGTTTTCTTATGACTCTTTTATTTAATAACGACGGTAGTATTTTAATTACAACACCAATCCTAATTTTACTCCTGAGAAACCTTAAATTAAAACCTCATCAACAAATCCCTTATTTATTAAGCGGCGCTTTAATCGCCACTGCATCTAGTGCACCAATTGGTGTAAGTAATATCGTAAACTTAATCGCATTAAATATCGTTCATATGACTCTTTATATGCACACAGCGATGATGTTTGTACCTGCAACATTAGGTTTATTATTTATGTCATGGCTCATGTATACAGTTTTAAAGAAAAAACTCCCGGAAAGATTACCTGTTTCTTCATATGATATCGAAGAAATTTTCTTCACGAAAAACTTCCATCCGTTAAAAGGAAAAAATTCTGTTGATACGAAACAAAAACGTACAAAATTCATGTTAAAAGTATTAGGCTTCGTCTTCCTTATGCGCTGTCTTCTATTCGTTGCATCCTTCTTATCGATTCCAATCGAAATTGTTGCTGTACTCGGTTCACTCGTTCTTCTCATCTGGAGATGGTACTACTTACGAACAAACCCAGTCGATATTTTGAAAAAGACACCGTGGCACATTTTAATTTTCGCTTTCTCTATGTATGTAATTATTTACGGGCTTCACAATGCAGGATTAACAGCGGCACTTGTAAGTTGGCTTGAGCCAGTTGTAAGTCAGCATCTACTCTATGCAAGCTTTGCGATGGGCGGACTTGTATCTATCCTCTCTAACATCTTCAATAATCACCCTGCACTTATGATCGGTACCATTACGTTAACAGAAATGGGCCTAGATCCAGTCACATTAAAAACTATCTATCTCGCAAATATCATTGGTAGTGACATCGGTTCACTATTATTACCAATCGGTACGCTAGCTTCCCTCATTTGGATGTATATCCTAAGACAAAATAAAATTAAAGTGAAGTGGAAAGATTATTTAAGCGTATCTCTCATCGTAATCCCACTCACAACAGCCGTCACATTATTCCTCTTATACTACTGGGTACAATTATTCTTCGCCTTATAAACGACAGAAGCCCGCTTTGCTACCGTCTTAGCAAAGCGGGCTTC
>NZ_MAOC01000038.1 GCF_001884135.1 Bacillus nitratireducens
GTACTACAGTGTGATCAATCAAGTAAAGAGGTGTAACGTGTTATTGGTATAAATGACTACCAGTTTCTTTAAATTCTACCGCTTTCTCTTTCATTCCTTTTTCAATTGCTTCTGTCGTTTCTAAATCATTTTCTTTCGCATATTCACGAATATCATGCGAAATTCTCATACTACAAAACTTCGGTCCACACATTGAACAGAAATGAGCTGTTTTCGCCCCTTCTGCTGGCAATGTTTCATCATGATACTCCATTGCGCGTTCAGGATCTAAAGATAAATTAAATTGATCGCGCCAGCGGAATTCGAAACGCGCTTTTGAAAGTGCATCATCACGCTGATGAGCCGTTTTATGCCCTTTCGCAAGATCGGCTGCATGCGCAGCGATTTTGTACGTAATAACTCCCTCGCGAACATCATCTTTATTCGGTAAACCTAAATGTTCTTTCGGCGTTACATAACAAAGCATCGCCGTTCCAAACCAGCCGATCATCGCAGCCCCAATCGCTGAGGTAATATGGTCATAACCTGGTGCAATATCTGTCGTTAACGGCCCAAGTGTATAGAATGGCGCGCCCTGACAAATATCAAGCTCTTTCTCCATGTTCTCTTTAATTAAGTGCATCGGTACATGCCCAGGTCCTTCAATCATAACTTGCACATCATGTTTCCAAGCGATTTTGGTCAATTCACCCAGTGTTTCAAGCTCAGAGAATTGTGCTTCGTCATTTGCATCTGCAATCGAACCTGGACGTAATCCATCTCCAAGAGAGAACGAAACATCGTACTGCTTCATAATTTCACAAATCTCTTCAAAATGAGTATATAAGAAGTTTTCTTTATGATGGAATAAACACCACTGCGCCATAATCGAACCACCACGCGAAACAATACCTGTCGTACGCTTTGCAGTAATTGGAATGTAGCGAAGTAATACACCGGCGTGAATCGTAAAGTAATCAACGCCTTGCTCCGCTTGCTCAATTAACGTATCACGATACACTTCCCACGTTAAATCCTCTGCAATTCCGTTTACTTTTTCAAGCGCTTGATAAATAGGCACAGTGCCAACTGGTACAGGAGCATTACGAATAATCCACTCACGTGTTGTATGAATGTTTTTACCTGTAGATAAATCCATAATCGTATCTGCACCCCAGCGAGTCGCCCACGTCATCTTCTCTACTTCTTCTGCAATAGAAGAAGATACGGCAGAGTTTCCGATATTCGCATTTACCTTCACATGGAAATTACGTCCGATAATCATCGGTTCTGCTTCCGGGTGGTTAATATTCGCTGGTAAAATCGCGCGACCTTCCGCGATTTCCTTACGAACAAATTCAGGCTCTACCCCTTCACGAATCGCAACATATTCCATCTCAGACGTAATAACGCCATTACGTGCATAATGCATTTGCGTAACGTTTGCACCTTGCTTTGCTCTAAGCGGCTGGCGATCCATTTGCGGGAAAACAGGTGTATGTTTCGAAGCCACTTTCACGCCGTCATCCTCTGGTTTCACTTCACGTCCTTCGTATGCTTCTACATCTCTGCGCTCAACAATCCAAGAATGACGCGGCGTTGGAATCCCCTTTTCCAGCTCCACTTTATACGCAGGATCCGTATAAGGACCGCTCGTATCATACACACGGATTGGCTGATTTGGGACACCGTTCGTTTCGCTTTGTGCAATCTCGCGCATCGGTACTTTCATACCTTCGCGTGGTCCATCCACATATACTTTCTTACTTCCTGGTAAACTCGATTTCAATTCAATTTGCTCAGCTGAAACAGATTGTTTCATAACTTTTGTTGCCCCCCTGTACGTGACACGGACGAGATATGGCCAGCGTATGCCAAAATAAAAAGAGCCAGGTCCATAAAAAAACAAGGACCTGGCTCATAAAGACATAATTATGTAAAGCCGTTAACTTCCCTACGCTGGTACGAGCCAGATCAGGTCCAAAGGGTTAAGAAGTTCACGCGCTTCTCTCTCAGCCTACGCATACGTTAGGCACCCCTAGTTTATCACTGATTTAATTTTCAATACTTTCCCATCATACACGATAATCTGAAAAATGCAAATGTTATTTCTTTTGTTGTTTATCCCGCATTAACGGGCAGTAAGACCCCGATTGGTTCAACTAATAATCAGTGGGGATGAACAAAACCCCCACTGATTAAAGTTTCACTTTATGGAATCATCCACGTTAAATAATATGCTTGAACATACGTCATAATACCAACAATAATTACGAAGAACAAACTATGCTTCACTGTAAAGCGGAATAAATCTGATTCTTTTCCAGCAAGGCCAACTGCCGCACAAGCAATTGCAATCGATTGCGGAGAAATCATTTTTCCTGTTACACCGCCCGTTGTATTTGCTGCAACGAGAAGCACTTCAGATACACCGACTTGCTGCGCTGTAATTGCTTGTAAATTCGAGAACAGTGCATTCGCTGACGTATCTGATCCCGTTAAGAATACACCGATCCAGCCTAGGAATGGTGAGAAGAACGGGAATAGTCCACCAGTTCCTGCAAGTGCTAACGCTAATGTAGAAGATAAACCAGAATAATTTGCGATAAATGCGAATCCTAATACGAATCCGATAGATAGAATTGGCATTTTTAGTTCGTTTAACGTTTCTTTAAATGTTACTACTGCATCTTTTGCACTCATTTTCAAAATAAAGATAGAAATGATACAAGCAATTAAAATTGCTGTTCCCGTCGCTGATAAAATATCTAATTTTAAGATTGCTTCATAAGGCGTCGGTTTATTTACAATTGGCTCTGCTTTCATTACTAAATTATGCAAGCCTGGAACTTCAAATTTAAATACGAGACTTTCTAAAGCGCCGTCCGGAGCGAATAACGCTTTAAAGAAACTCTGGCTCCAGATGACTACCATCACAGTCAAAATAATGAACGGAGACCATGCTTTTACTACTTTTCCTACCGTTAGTTTCGGCATAGATGTCGTTGTCGTCGCCGCGGCTACTTCACTATTCGCTTCTTTAGATTGATAAATTTCTTTCGGCTGCCAAACTTTTAAGAATAGAGATAAACTCACTAAACTTACAAGTGCTGACGTAATATCAGGAAGTTCTGGTCCTAAAAATGTCGCTGTAATAAACTGTGTAATTGCAAATGAACTACCCGCTACAAATAGAGCAGGCCATGTTTGTCTTACCCCTTTAAATCCATCCATTAAAAATACGATAAAGAACGGAACAAATAATGATAAGAACGGTAATTGATGTCCAGCCATTTGCCCGATTTTATGCGGATCAATACCAGTTACTTGTCCAGCTACTGTAATCGGAATCCCCATCGCTCCGAATGCTACTGGTGCAGTATTTGCGATTAGACAAAGACCAGCCGCATATAAAGGATTTAAGCCAAGACCTGCAAGAAGCGCTGCCGTAATCGCTACTGGTGCACCAAATCCTGCTGCTCCTTCTAAAAATGCTCCAAATGAAAAACCGATTAAAATAACAAGTAAACGATGGTCATTCGTAATTGATAATACAGATGCACGAATAACATCAAATTGACCTGTTTTCACAGAAATTTTATATAAAAATACTGACATAATAATAATCCATGCAATTGGCCATAATCCGTATAAGAAACCGTATCCCGTCGCTGCCATTGCCATTGTGAATGGCATTTTATATGCAAATAACGCCACCAAAATTGTAAGTACAACTGTAATAAATCCTGCCACATACCCCTTCATGTGGAAAACTGCTAAAGCTAAGAAAAAAAAGATAATCGGAATAAGTGCGACCGCTGCAGAAATCCAAATGTTCCCGAACGGATCATAAACTTGTGTCCATGTGTTCATAGTTCTCTCCCCCTCAATAATCCCCTTTTAAATAAACATAACCCTATCAATAGACTATCAGGTCATCATACCTTTAAGCCTAAAATAAAAAAACGTTTAAGAAAACGTTTTCATTAATTTTATCACAACAATTTTCATTTAAAAAGATTTTTTTGAAAATTTTATTATTTAAAACAGAAATCTTACAAAAGAGTCACATTCTTGTAATGTTAATCGATAGGAAGCTCGCCAAATTTACTGCATACTAAAGGTATAAACAACGGACATTACTTATGAGGTGATATATATGAACGGAAACAAAATATTAGCAGCTTTATCATACTTTAGCGTACTATTCGCGCCTATCTTATTCCCTATTATCGTGTGGATTGTAGGCGATTCTGAAACAAAACCACATGCAAAACGCGCCCTATGGACGCACATTATTCCAAGTATCGCGTCATTTATTGGATTTATTATTCTAGGAATTATGGGCATCGGATCTGATCAGCCAGATGTAACACTTGGAATTGGAGCAATGATTGTTCTATGTATTTGCGGAATCGTTAGCTTATACTACTTCATTTGGAATATCGTAAAAGGTATTAAAGTACTGAAAGCTTAACTATAAAATGCGACAAGCATAACCTACCTATTAATAAGAAAAAACCGTCCCAAAATACCTTTTGGGACGGTTTCTTTATCTTCTGCGTTTCTTCTTTTTTCTCATCATTTTCTTGCGGCGTGTATTCACTTTATCCGCTATAATGTGGAGCGTACTCGCCACTACAATGCCCATTACAAACGTTACAATTTCAACCTCATGTTTCTTCGCAATTTCTATTAAATTCCCATCGAGTGCGATTACATTTAATAGGAATAAAAACGGAGAAAATACGATTAACATGTATGCGATACGAATCACATCACCCAGTATAATTGTATGTGTAAAGAAGGAGCGATGCGGCATGACCTTCTTATATGGATACCAAAATATACGCAGGAATCCCCATTTATTATAGGCATTACTATACGTATCTAAATCCGGCGTTAAAAATGAAGTACCTATTAAAAAGCCAATTGCAAAAGTTAATAAAAAATCAAAGTTTGTTAATCCATACGAAAAGAGCATAAACAAAACAACCGGAAGGGATATTAAGTTTATTTTCGTATGCGTTCTTCCTGATGGCATAATGCACTTCCTCGCTTACGTTCGCCCTGTCACTCTATGACAGTTCTCACCTATTGATCTAATTTCTGATCGATAAATGATGTGTCTATATCCGAATCAAACCATTCTGCCAACTTCACTCGTGCCTTATCTTTCACATCTTCATTAACGTATAACGACGCTTGTAATAATGCAGCCATTAACGCCCCTAAATCATCCGTATAACCAACTCCAGCAATGAAATCTGGAATGGCATCGATCGGTGCAATGAAATAAGCAAGTGCTCCAATTACAATAATTTTCACTCGTTTTGGAACATCAGGTCTTTGCAAAACGTAAAACAACAATAAACTCGCATAAATTACCGATTGCCCTGCCTGCTTCGCAACATGTTTTACTTTTTTCCAAAACGCTTCAACTGAAAATTTTTGTTTCATTCAAAAGCCTCCCTATTTTTCAAAAAAATAAGCTACACTATGTTATCAGTAAAAGTTCATCAAAATTACACATAATCTACCAATGAAATTTAATTGTAACAAACAAAACCAAAAAGAACAAGTGTTCGTTAATTTTCTACATTTTCCTTCATATAATAGTTTTCTAGATACCGATTTTAAAGTTTCTATTCCATATTTCTCAACCAAAAAACTTTCAATTCCACTTAACATTCTTTTCTATTTTTGTTATATTTTCTAGTTGACGGGCATATAAACGAATGTTAAAGTTTTCTCTGGTAGTGACAAATCACATACAAAAAATGTAAAATGTTATAGTGTTTCTCAGAATTGAATTTTGTTGTATAATACAGAAATGACGTTATGCTTATGAGCAGCAAAAGAAACCAAAAAAAGGGTATGCATAGTTAAAGTCGTATATGGGTGAATATAGAAGCTCTAATTATGGCAAAAGAAACTATGTATTTTTTATTTTAACATTTTTCGCTCCAAAATCGACCAAGCCTGATAGAGAAAGGGTGGAAATGAATGAAAGAAACCTTGAAATCACAATTTCAAAATGTGCGTTTCACTTTATTCGTAGCTTTGGCCGTATGGCTAAAAACCTACATCATTACACGCACTAGCTTTGATTTAAAACTTGAATCTTTCATGCAAGAATTCATTTTATTCATTAGTCCATTAGCAGCATCATTACTGTTTGTGGGACTTGCATTATTTGCAAAAGGAAAAAAACGTAACTATATAGCACTAGGAATTAACTTTATCTTAACGTTCATTCTTGTTGGTAACGTAATGTTCTACGGATTCTACAATGACTTCGTTACTTTACCAGTACTAGGACAAACGTCTAATTTCGGAAGTTTAGGTTCTAGTGTGAAAGAATTATTTAACTACAAAATCATCCTTGCATTTGCGGATATTATTGTATTCTTCATTTTATTGAAGAAGAAGAAAAATTTTGCACCGACAGAGCGTGTAGCACGTCCGATGCGTTCCCTATACTTCGTGTCAACAATTGCTATTTTCTTCGTAAACCTAGGATTTGCAGAAGCTGAGCGTCCAGAACTATTAACACGTTCATTCGACCGCGTTATGCTTGTTAAAAACTTAGGATTATATGTACACCAAGCATACGATCTTGGCTTACAAGCAAAATCAAGTTCGCAAAAAGCATTTGCCGACGGTAGTAAGTTACAAGAAACAGAAAACTATGTAAAAACAACACAAAGTAAACCAGATCCAAATATGTTCGGTACTGCAAAAGGGAAAAACGTAATCGTTGTCTCTCTTGAGTCATTACAAACATTCTTAATTGGTGCAACAGTTAACGGACAAGAAGTTACACCATTCTTAAACCAATTTACGAAAGAAAGTTATTACTTTGATAACTTCTTCCATCAAACTGGGCAAGGAAAAACATCTGATGCTGAATTCTTAGTAGATACTTCAATGTATCCACTAGACCGTGGTGCTGTATTCTTCACACACGGTAACAACGAATACACAGCGACTCCAGAAATTTTACGCCAGCAGGGGTACCACACATCGGTATTCCACGCAAACAACGCAACATTCTGGAACCGTAATATTATGTATCCGGCACTTGGTTATGATCGTTACTACAACGAACTTGACTACAAAATTACGCCAGAAACAAAACTAAACTGGGGACTAAAAGATATCGAATACTTTGATCAGTCTGTCGATATGTTAAAAGAAGTGAAGCAACCGTTCTATACTCGCTTCCTTACTTTAACAAACCATTACCCATTCACTTATGATGACAGTACGAAATTAATCGATGAATACAATTCTGGTGATGGCGTATTTGACCGTTACATGGTAACTGCTCGCTATTTAGACGAAGCAATGAAACACTTTATTGAGCGTCTAAAAGCTGAAGGTATCTACGACAACTCTGTGATCGTATTCTACGGTGATCACTATGGTATTTCTGAAAACCATAACCGTGCAATGGCACAGTTCTTAGGAAAAGAAGAAATCACTACATTTGACCATATGAACTTACAAAAAACACCGATGTTTATTCACGTTCCAGGTCAAAAAGAAGGTAAAACAATTTCAAAACCAACTGGTGAAATTGACATTAAACCAACGATTCTAAACTTACTTGGTGTAGATTCTACGAATCAAATTCAATTCGGTCATGATGTATTCTCACCTGATAATAAAGGATTCGTTGTTCTTCGTGACGGTAGCTTCGTTACAGATAAGTACATGTACACGAACAGTACATTCTACGACCGTAACACTGGCGAAGTTGTACAATTACCGAAAGAAGAATCTCAACCACTTATTGATCGTGCCCAAAATGAATTGAACATGTCTGACAAAATCATTGAAGGTGACTTACTTCGCTTCTCTGAAAGTAACAAGATCAAAACTGGTGAAGTAAAGACAGCTATTAAAGAAGAAAAGAAGAGCGCTGAGTAATCTCAGCCTCTTTTTTTATTTTCTACTATCCTTCCTCTCCTATTCATTAACTTTAAAATTACATAACCTTCACCGAATATTTACACTACATTAATGAAGTATCTTTATAATAAAATATGCAAACGAGGTTTCACATATTTCTTATCTCTCATCTGTGATAAGATCCCTTAGAGAAATATGTGCACCATTTGTTTTCAACTTTCTTATAATTGTCTTACTAAAACTTTTAATAAGACGATGTCCCTACGAAAGATAGCTACCCTCCTTGTGCAGCATTCAATACGAATGTTGCTTTTTTTATTTCAAAAAGCAGGATTCTTATTTCTCATTTTCGAATTTGTATATACAAAATGCTATAAATCACCACTACTTCTCTATAATTTTCAAATACATATACGTCATATGAAGAGAATTGCTCACATAAAAATAACTAGAGTGCTTTTTATTCATGTACTAACGAAAGGATGGGACGAAAATTGGCATACGAAAAATTTGTACTATGGAATGATGCAGTTATTGATACAACGAAACATAGCGCGTACATAGAACTTGAAGAAAGAGGCTTGCAGTTTGGAGATGGTGTCTATGAGGTTATTCGCCTATATAAAGGGAACTTTCACTTATTAGATCCGCATATCACAAGGTTATATCGCTCCATGGAAGAAATAGAATTATCACTTCCTTTCTCAAAAGCAGAGCTTATTATCCTACTTTACAAACTAATTGAAAGTAATAATTTCCACGAAGATGGTACTATTTATTTGCAAGTATCTCGTGGTGTACAAGCTCGTACCCATGTATTCTCATATGACGTCCCTCCGACAATCTATGCCTATATTACAAAGAAGGAAAGACCAGCTTTATGGATTGAATATGGTGTACGTGCTATATCAGAACCAGATACGCGCTGGCTACGCTGTGATATCAAATCTTTAAATTTATTACCCAATGTATTAGCTGCTACAAAAGCTGAACGCAAAGGTTGTAAAGAAGCTCTTTTCGTACGAAACGGTACTGTAACTGAGGGGAGCTGTTCTAATTTCTTTCTCATAAAAAATGGAACTCTTTACACACATCCAGCCAATCACCTTATTTTAAATGGCATTATTCGTCAATATGTCCTTTCCTTAGCGAAAACCCTTCGTATTCCTGTACAAGAAGAACTGTTCAGCATTCGCGATGTTTATCAAGCAGATGAATGCTTCTTTACGGGAACGACTATTGAAATTTTACCGATGACCCACCTTGATGGAACTGCAATTCAAGATGGTCAAGTTGGCCCTATCACAAAAATGCTACAAAAATCTTTTTCTCAAAGCTTGTTACAATCCAACATGTCATCTTCTTAAACACGAATAATTTCTATTCTCTCTACATCCAACATATGTATTTAAATAAAAATCAAGGTGTAGATTTATACCTTGATTTTTTCTTGTAATCTTTTTGTCATATTCAGATTACCGCATAAGTCTTGACAGTAATCGACATGCTCTTTAGAATTTTTAACAGTTGGTAAATATTTCTTCACTACATTACAGACAGAAAGGAATCGACAAATTATGAAAAAATACCTTGCCGGTCTTGCGGCAGTGTCTGTAGCAGGAGGAGCAGCACCTACAATTGATAGTGTTCAAGCTGCCCCGGAACAAAATACACAAAAAGCTGCTACACAAACTGTCCAAGCTTCCGCATCAAACAGTTCATCTTATACGGTGAATGCTAGCGTACTACATGTTCGTGCAGGATCAAGTACCTCTCACGACGTCATCTCTCGCGTTTATAATGGTCAAACTTTAAACGTAATTGGAGAAGAAAATGGTTGGTTCAAAATTAACCATAATGGACAAACAGGCTACGTTAGCGGCGAATTTGTATCAAAAAATGGTGCAAAACCAAATAACAATGTAAGTACAGGTGGAAACAATAAAGTTACTGCTGATGTATTACGTGTACGTACCGCTCCTAACACTTCTAGTTCTGTTTCAGGACGTGTATATGAAGGACAAACATTAAACGTAATTGGTCAAGAAAATGGTTGGGTGAAAATCAACCATAATGGAAAAGTTGGCTATGTAAGTGGCGAATTCGTATCTGGTGTTTCTTCTAATGCAGGTTCTTCAAACAACAATACGAATAATACTGTAAAGCCAGCAAGTGGAAACTATACAGTAAACGTATCTTCCCTTCGCGTTCGTACAGGTCCTAGCACTTCTCATACAACTATAGGTTCTGTGAAAAAAGGACAAGTCGTACAAGTTGTAGGCGAAGTTCAAGATTGGTTCAAAATCAATTATGCAGGACAAACAGCTTACTTAAGCAAAGACTACGTAACAAAAGGCGGTTCTAACGAAAACACCACGCAAGGTAACAACCAGGAACAAAACAATAATGTAACTGTTCAAACTGGTGGCACTTACGTCGTTAACGCAACATCACTACGTGTTCGTACGGGCCCTGCTACTTACCATAGCGTAATTGGTGGCGTATTAAATGGTACGAAATTAAACGTAGTTGGATCTGAAGGTAGCTGGTTTAAAGTTAATTATCAGGGAAAAACAGGCTACGTTAGCAGCGAATTCGTAAAATTCGTTAAAGGTGGCACTACTACTCCTGAACAACCTGAGCAACCTAACCAAGGTGCAATTGGCGACTACTACATTAATGCTTCTGCACTAAACGTACGTAGCGGCGAAGGTACAAATTATAGAATCATAGGCGCACTTCCACAAGGACAGAAGGTTCAAGTAATCTCTGAAAACTCTGGATGGAGCAAAATTAACTACAATGGTCAAACTGGTTACATCGGAACACGTTTCCTATCTAAAACACCAGTTGGGGGCGCAGTAGATAATAAGCCTAATGAAAATCAAAACAACAACAACAATAACAATACAAGCAATAATAGCGGTGACAGTTCTTCTATACTTGCATACGCGAAATCTATGCAAGGCGTGCCATACGTTTGGGGCGGTTCTTCTGCTAATGGTGTCGACTGCAGTGGTTACATCTACCACGTATTTAAGAAATTTGGCCATAACATTAGCCGCCAAAGTGTTGCAGGATATTGGAGTAGCTTACCAAAAACTTCAAGTCCACAGCCAGGCGACTTAATTTATTTCCAAAATACTTATAAAGCAGGTCCTTCTCACATGGGTATCTACCTTGGCGGCGGATCGTTTATCCAATCTGGAGATAAAGGTGTAGCAATCGTTTCATTAAACAACTCTTATTGGAAAAGCCATTTCTTAGGGTATACAAAAGCACCTTAAGTGATAGTTTCAGAGCCTTCTAGTTTACTAGAAGGCTCTTTTTTAAAGGGCTCAATATAGTAATCCCCTTTCATTCTCTCTACGCAAAAATTATGCGTTCATTTCCCTATTTCATACACTATATTCTATAAAAATTGTCCAAAACGTTATCACAATGTATATATTTCCACAAAAAACATAACCTATTTCATGTCAATTCATTTTATATGTGTTTTTTCAAAGAATTTTCTTTTTATTTAAACTTTTCGTTAGACGTTTGACCTCCGATGTCCATTATGATAAGTTACTTAAGATGTTATATTCGCAAAAGTATAGACAACTGGTTTATACACTTTTTTACTATGAGGAAGGAGCATACACTGCATGAATGTTTTATGGGGAATTGGCGGCGTGATTGGGGTATTAGCAATCGCTTTCTTATTATCTTCCAACCGCAAAGCTATTAATTGGCGCACAATTTTAATCGCGCTAGCATTACAAATGTCATTTTCATTTATCGTATTACGATGGGATGCTGGAAAAGCAGTTTTAAAACACGCTGCTGACGGTGTTCAAGGATTAATTAATTTTTCTTACGAGGGAATTAGGTTCGTTGCTGGGGATTTAGTCAACGCAAAAGGACCTTGGGGATTTATCTTCGTTATTCAAGCACTACTTCCAATTGTATTTATTAGTTCATTAGTTGCAATCTTATATCATTTCGGTATTATGCAGAAATTTGTTAGTATTGTTGGTGGCGCATTAAGTAAACTTCTTGGAACTTCGAAAGCAGAAAGTTTAAACTCAGTAACAACTGTATTTTTAGGACAAACTGAGGCACCAATTTTAATTAAACCATACTTAGCACGTTTAACTAACAGTGAATTCTTCACTATTATGGTAAGTGGTATGACAGCTGTTGCCGGATCAGTTCTTGTCGGCTATGCAGCAATGGGAATTCCGTTAGAACACTTATTAGCAGCAGCAATTATGGCAGCTCCATCAAGTTTATTAATTGCAAAACTAATTATGCCAGAAACAGAAAAAGTAGATAATAACGTTGAACTTTCTACAGAACGTGAAGATGCAAACGTTATCGATGCAGCTGCACGTGGTGCATCTGAAGGTATGCAACTTGTTATTAACGTAGCAGCAATGTTAATGGCTTTCATCGCATTAATCGCTTTATTAAATGGCTTATTAGGATGGGTCGGTTCTTGGTTCGATATTAAACTTAGCCTTGATTTAATCTTCGGTTACTTACTATCACCATTTGCAATCTTAATCGGGGTTTCACCGGGTGAAGCTATACAAGCAGCAAGCTTTATCGGTCAAAAACTTGCAATCAACGAATTCGTTGCATACGCAAACTTAGGTCCTCACATGGCAGAGTTCTCTACAAAAACAAATCTGATTTTAACATTCGCAATCTGTGGTTTTGCAAACTTCTCTTCTATCGCAATTCAATTAGGTGTAACAGGAACATTAGCTCCTACTCGCCGTAAACAAATTGCACAATTAGGGATTAAAGCAGTTATCGCTGGTACACTAGCGAACTTCTTAAACGCAGCAGTTGCAGGTATGATGTTCCTATAATTTAATATAAAGTCTCCTCTTTAAAAGAGGAGACTTTTTTGTATACTATAAATATAATTTTCGTATATACTAAACACCACATGTCTAGATATCTAGATGATATATTACAATAATTCGTATGTCTGTTTATTTTTTCTTGCAAAAAAAGGGATACTATTTGATGTCGTAGGCTAAAAAAGAATTCCAGCTACACGGTCCATTTAATAATAATTGTGCATACTACAAATATCCTGCATGAATTATCTTTAAGGAGGAACGTTTCGTGAAAGATAAATCCTATAAAGTCCTTTCTATGTGGATTTTACAAATTTTATTTTATTTTACTACTGTACATGTGACGAAATATGAGCACGCGCTCATATTTACAATTATATATGTCATCATAAATGTACTATTCCTATTTTTAGCTGATAAAACAGCATTTATTTTCTTTATACTGGGAACCATTATTTCAGTATTCTATTTATTTTATGAAGCGTGGCTTCACTTATGGAGTACATCAGATCAATGGGAATATATCATTACCCACTTCCTGATGGTAGCTAACTTCTTCCTTGTTTATATTTCAACCCACTTATTAAAAAAGGTTATCCTTAAAAATAGAGAGCTAACTGAACGAGTGCGGGTGCTTGAGCAATACATTGGAGAATCCAAATTATTAACAAGACAAGAATTCGAAAGACGACAAGCATTATTAAAGACTGCGATGAATCGTCGCAATGAAACAGGCATTATTATTTTCTTTGATTTCACTTCCTTTAGTAAATATACGAAGGAAAGTGTCATGGATTGTGTAGCTTCATTATTAGTTGATACAGTAAGAGCTAACTTTGACCTTGCTGCTGAATACGATAGCAATACACTGGTCATTCTACTGCAAAACACAAATGATGCAGGCGCTAATCTTGTAATGAACCGCCTACAACCAAAAATGGAGCAATGGCTTGCTGCTGAAGCAATTCAAGACATTAAAATAAAACGAGAACAAATCAACACAAAAGGACAGACATTATTATGATGACACTCGTTATACTCCTTTTATTCCTTCTGTTCTGCGTACTCGTATTTTGGATTAGCATCACATTTTCAATCAAATATGTACTTATTTTTACTGCCTTTCTATTCTCAGGCCTACTCGTTTACTACTCTCTCTTAACACTCGCGGGCTTAATTCATCGAAATAGTAAACGAAAAGATCGTACGCTAGAACATTATCCAAGTGTAGATATTTTAATACCTGCCCATAATGAGGGTGTCGTTATTAAAGATACATTAGAAGCGATGGCAAAGATTGAATACCCGGGCAAATTAAACGTTTATTTATTAAACGATAACTCTCAAGATGAAACACCTGAAATTGGCGATGATTTCGACAAAGCTTATGCTCATATTCATCACATTCGTGTACCACCTGGCGAACCGAAAGGAAAATCGCGTGTATTAAACTACGGTCTTAGCATTTCAGATGGTGAATACTTCTGTGTTTACGATGCAGATAATCAACCTGAACCACATGCACTGCGAATGCTCGTAGAACATGCTGAAACCATCCAGGATGCCGTTGGAGCAGTTGGACACGTTCGTACAGTAAATGAAAAGAGAAATTGGCTTACACGAATGATTTCATTAGAATTTCAGATTTTCCAGCTCCTTATGCAATCTGGACGCTGGCTATTATTCCAAACAGGCTCACTGACCGGAACAAACATGCTTCTTCGTCGTTCCGCATTAGAAGAACTTGGCGGCTATGATCCTTATGCAATTGCAGAGGATGCCGAATTAACATTGAGAATTACCCAAAAAGGCTATCTCTTACCAATCGTCCCGGAATCGATTACATGGGAACAAGAACCTGAACATTTAAAAATTCTTATTAAACAGCGTACACGTTGGCTTCAAGGAAACTTATATATTTTAGAAAAAATGTTTTCTTCGCTAAGCTTCTTTAAAGGAAAACTACTCGTCCATTCCTTACAGCAAGTTTTAGTATATGTCGTATTTTGGCTATTCTTAATTATTTCAAACGTTTGGTTTGTAATTGGACTGCTCGGGATATTCCAAATTCAATACAGCATTCCATTACTATTTATGTGGTATGTCGCATATATTACATATGTTTCTCAATTATTTAGTGCCCAGAGCGTCGAACGAACCTTTACACCAATCAACATTTTCATAAGCGTCATTATGTACTTTACGTACGCACAGCTCTTTACGTATTTGTTTATTCGCAGTCTCATTCTTTACTTACGTGCAAAGAGCAAGAAACAAGTAATTGGCTGGGATAAAACAGTACGATTTAAAAAGGAAAAATAAAGTGAAACTTTAATCAGTGGGGGTTATTCATTTCCTACTGATTATTAGCCCTCATCAATCGGGCTTTTACGGAATAAAAAATAAGCACAGAGCGCCGTAAGCTCTGTGCTTATTTTTTACCGTAATACTATATATCAGACAATACCCCTTAGCTGAAAGTAATTTCACGTCCATCCCCCAACGAACGATCGACCTTCATTTATATACGAAAAAGTGATTGCTATTTTTGTAGAACCAGTTGCTTTTCTTGCTGCTCTTTGCGCGTTTCAGTCTTAGGTTCCGTGCTTTCTTGGACATTGCGATGTGCCACACGTTTCAAACAAATATGCTTCCACTTTCTTTCGTAACGTTTCATTATTCTAGATGTCCCCCTTGAATGCGATTTAAAACTATTTGAAATCGCTTACAGGAAATAATATAGCACATATACATAAAAGTGACAACACATTTCCGACATATTTTTGTCAAAAATATGAACATAATTTGCATAATATCGAATATTGTCGAAACATATCGATTTTCCTTTTCGAACTGCTGATATCACCCTTTTCCTAATAGGTGCATTAAAAAGGAGCTAATATAAAATCAGCCCCTTTCCTTCTATTATTTATGTTGCTTCATACGCCCTTCTTTTTGCAACTCTTTAAATAGTGCTGCAATCATAAAGAAAATAACAAATACAAATGGGAATGCCGCAATAATCGACGCAGTTTGCAGCGCCTCTAATCCACCAACATACAATAAGATCGAAGCTAATGCCGCTAGAACAATGCCCCAAACCATTTTAATGCGATTTGGTGGGTTTAAACTACCATGTGTCGTTAACATCGCTAGAACGAACGTAGCAGAGTCTGCTGATGTAATAAAGAATGTTGAAATAAGTAGAATAGCTAACACACATAAAGCCGGTCCCATACTACCCATTTGGTCTAACATAGCAAACAATCCTACTTCTGTGCCCATCTCTTTAATTTGTCCATATATATTCGCACCATCAAATAGCTCCATATGAATACCCGTTCCTCCGAAAACTGAGAACCAGAGTGCACCGATTACTGTTGGTACAAGTAACACACCAACTACAAACTCACGAATTGTACGTCCGCGTGACACACGAGCAATAAACGTACCTACGAATGGTGACCATGCAATCCACCATGCCCAGTAGAAAATTGTCCATGACTGAATCCATTGATTTCCGCCTTCATTTAATGGACTTAAACGGAAACTCATACTTGGCAATTCTTGAATGTATGAACCAATTGTTGAAGTAAAGTAATTCATAATAAAGTTTGTTGGACCTGCAAATAATACAATTATCATAAGTGCAAACGCTAAAATAATATTCGCATTACTTAAATATTTAATTCCTTTATCGAGCCCTGTTTGTGCAGATAACATATAAAGAACAGTTACGATTCCTATGATTACTAGCTGTGTCGGTAATGAGTTCGGAATGGATGTTAAATAACTAACACCACCTGCAATTTGCTTCGCCCCAAGTCCTAATGATGTTGCCACACCAAATACTGTCGCAAATACAGCTAGAACATCAAACGTATGTGCAATACGGCCATGTTCACCGCCTTTAAATAGTGGACCCACTGTCGCACTAATTGTACTCGCTCTTCCTTTTCTAAATGTAAAATACGCAATACATAATGCTACAAGTGCATATAATCCCCACGGATGTAATCCCCAATGGAAAAATGAGAAACGAAGTGCAAGACGTGCACTCTCTTCAGTCGCACCCTCTCCAAACGGAGGTGTGTATAAATGATTCAACGGTTCTGCAACGCCCCAGAAAACCAAACCGATTCCCATGCCGGCACTAAATAACATAGCAAACCATGTCATATAACTATAATCAGGTTCATCATCATCTTTACCTAAACGAATCGAACCGTACTTAGAAACAATTAAGAAAATAGCAATTCCTAAGAAAATAGAAACGGAAATAATATAGAACCATCCAAACTTACTAACTAACGCAGCTTGAATTGCAGTCGTTACATTTCCTAAGCTACCTTTTCCAATAATAGATTCGGGAATAATCCCCCAAAGTGTAAATGCAATACATAATGTTAATGAGACAATAAATGTTTTCGTCAGTTTCCTCATCAAATCCCCCTTCGTATGTTTCATTTCTTGTAAATAACATAAATTCCGATATGTTAAATCGGATAGAAAACCATAGTTTTTTGTGATGATTTTCTTTCGGCTCTCTTAGTTTTGCCTTCACCAATTAGAGTTCTTATGGACAGCCTTACCTTCCGTACAACCTTTTCACTCTGCAAGAGCTACGAGATTGGAATCCTACTGTCAAATTGTGTGAGAAAAATGCGGATGGGAAGAGATTTTCCCAAAAAAGGATGTGTTACAGTTTTTAAAAAAGGGCAGATTTATTCTTTACAACCCTTTCTTCTTGTAACAATTATGCGGTTTTTTGCTAGTATATAGCGCGTGTTTATAACTTCACAAACGAGATGTTTATGTTTATATAACTATATTACCCATAAAACGGTAAAATACTCAAGGAATGTAACTGTATAGTAATCATTTTGCAACAACCCTGTAACATTTTTATTTACGCCGAAAAAATATGTTGTATTAAATATTTTGAATATAACTAGAAACCTACTAATTATATAGAATGAAAAACGCTTTCCTCTCATTCTAGCTATATTACAAAGTGTTAACGACTTATTACGAATGGTTTGTAATTGTGTGTTTTCCCCAAATCCGAAAAAATCTGTTGCTATAATGAGGACACGAAAACAAACGCAATGGAGGCTATCATGAAAAAATTAATTGGTATAGCAACAGCAGCAGTTTTTGGTCTTGGGATTTTCACCGCATCTGCTAATGCAGAAACTGTTGTAAAAACAGACGTACTAAACGTACGAGAAAACCCTACTACTGAATCAAAAGTTGTCGGTAAATTACAGAATGGTCATAAATTAGATGTTCTAAATACAGAAAACGGATGGTCACAAATCAAATTAGATGGTAAAGACGCATTCGTAAGTACAGAGTTTACAAAGAACTCTTACTATGTAACAGCTAACGTATTAAATGTACGTGCTGAAGCGAACACAAACTCAGAAATTCTTGGAACGCTTAAGAAAGACGATATGATCGAAACAACGAACCAAGTACAAAATGAGTGGTTACAATTTGAATATAACGGGAAAACGGCTTACGTTCATGTTCCTTTCTTAACAGGTACAGCACCTGTTATTGAGAAACAAGAAACACCTGCTCCTGCTAAAGCTCAAGCACCAGCTAAGGCTCAAGCACCTGCGCCAGTAAAAACAGCTGTTAAGCCTGCTGTGAAAGCTGCTGAAACTCACGAACCTTCTAATGGTCGTGAGTTAACAGTTGTAGCGACAGCATATACAGCTCATCCGAGCGAAAACGGTGGCACATATGGCGGCCGTGTATTAACTGCAATGGGTCATGACCTAACAGCGAACCCAAACATGAAAATGATCGCTGTTGACCCGAAAGTAATCCCATTAGGATCTAAAGTATGGGTTGAAGGTTATGGAGAAGCTATCGCTGGAGATACTGGCGGTGCAATTAAAGGTAACCGTATCGACATTCTACTTGGATCAGATAGCGCTGCTCAAAAATGGGGACGCAAAACTGTTAAAGTGAAAATTTTAAAATAACCAATGACTGCTAAATTACAGCCGGTTCTCTTTGTTGAGAGCTGGCTTTTATTTTTTATATAATACATATAAGGAGGTGACGTCCATGAATTTACAAGCTAAGGTAGACTGGGTCGGTACACCAAAACCGTACATATATAAAGATGATATAACCTATGATGCTATCGCAATTGACTTCTCACTCGCAAATGATGACAATCGCTATAAATTAATTGTGCTCAAGTCTGAAGAAAATACACATTACAAAATCGTACAATATGGAATAAAGCCAGGCTCTCAAAAGCCATTTCCTATTGATATTCCATTCGAGCAAGGAATGCTACCGCTTATAGAACAAATATTACAGGATCCATATGTACAAGCGATATTAAAGCAAACACGATCCTAATTGCAAAAAAGGGTATCAACTGGTAGAATTTTCCGACTAAGTGATATCCTTTTTATTTTTCCTTAGTAAACACGAGTAGAGAAAATTATATCAATGATTTTTTCGAATATATCTATCATAACTTACAATATATCAACGGTTCGACATGAAATATCGATTTACCGACAAAGATTGAAAATAGCGGCGCTACATAAAAAATAGACTGTTCAAAATTGAACAGTCGCTCTCTTATATTAACGAGTCGGACCAGATACTTCCTCTGACTTCAGCGTATTATTCGCTCCAAGAGACTGGTACAATATCTTTCCATTTCCATTAACAGTAACGATATGGTCATTATTAAAGCTTTTGAATTTTACAGAGCCATCACCATAACGAATATGATATTCTTCATATGTCGTTACTTTATATTTCGTTTCACTTTGACGCTCTACATTACGAATTTCCATTGTTAATAAATCTTCTGTAATTCCTTTTTTGTGTAGATATTGCAAGTAATCACGGTCTTCCTTATACGATTTCCCGCTCTTATCATAATCATTTTCAATTAAGCTAAAATCATTTAATGCAATTGCACGCACGTTATTATAAATATGATTTTGTACAAAGTCACCAACCGCTGAGCTTGAAGCTTCTTTCGGGAACCTTAAATAATATGTGCTTTGGTCTCCAACTTTGATCCTTTCAGATTTAATGACACCAAAATCAGTGTTTTTCTCTAAATGTACTTCTACCGTTTCATCTGTCGGTACAGGACCAAGTTTATAGCTACCGTAACTTAATTTTCCACGTTTCTTACCATTAACAAAAACAGTTGCGTCGCTTTCATCGGAAGAAATGGTTACATAATTTCCTTCAAGTGACAAATTCACTTCTACTGTCCCATTCTTTTCGTCTGCTAGATCTACTTCTTTTTCTGTCTCCAATTCAGTAAGTTCTGTCTTCACCTTCGCCTTTACAACATAAGTACCTGGGAAGTATGGACCCAATTCTTTTGAGGTTTTATCACTAGAAAGCTCTGTTTCTTTTTTATCATTTACATATATTTCAGCATTCTTTGCAGTTGTGCTAACACTCATGTAATAAGATTTCATGCTGAACTTATACTTCGGATATAAGAACCACTCTTTCTCGTCTTCTATAATTTGCCCATCTTTAAAAGATGCATTATCACTTGCTAACTTTTGATTTACTGTTTCTTTTTGTAAATAAGACAGTAATGCTTTATTGTACGAAGGATTATCTTTTAAATAACGTATGTAAGCTTTAATATCTTCTGTCTTCACTTTTAAGCTTGGATCGTCTACTTTCAAAAACTCATCGATTGCATTCACATCTTTCTTTTGGAATGCTTCGATCATTGCATTTACTTGCTTTTCCTTCGAAAACTTGCTTGCACCGAATTTATATGCGCCAAACAAAATAGCAACAACGATGACAAAACCTATAAGTAAAAACATGTTTTTCTTACTTTTCACTCGCTTTGTTTCTCTCCGCATTTCTGAATGAGAAGAAGCTGTTTGATCAGCAATTTCTTCTATTTTACTTCCACACTCAGGACAAAAGTTCAAATGGTCTGCAACCTGATTTTTACAAGTTCCACAAAACTTCAATATGCTCTCCCCCTATTTCTTAGCTAATTTCATTCCAGCGAACGCCGCTACATATGTCACAATGAAACTAAACAAAGTTAAATATATAAATGAATTTTGCATAGATAGCACCGTGCCACTTGCCTCGAATAAATTCATTACATTTCCAGATACATCAATTCGGAACTTAGAAATTATGTTCATTACAATCATCATAATTGCGTAAGAGCCACTGCATACCGCTAGTGTAATATACATATTAGTAGTCGGTAATTCTGCTAACTTTCTACCTGCGCTAAACATAAGGAATAACGGAATCACAAGTAATAATAAACCATAATGGAATCCATCATTTACTTCATCAACCTCTGCGATATCTGCATTTGCACTTGCATTCCCGTTTTCAATTGAGCAATTTCTTGTGCAATTTGCAACTTCTGCTTTCCTTGTTCTATTCCCTCTTGTAACTTATTCATTCCACTACCTAATTTCGTCTGTAAATCTGACAAGCTAACTCTCTCCCTATAAATATATAGTAATATGCAAAATTAACTTCATATATATTACCATGATTTTCTAATTGTGTAATTAGAATTTCATTTTTTCTGTTTTGAGTATTTTTTGTTTATAATGGTAAAGGAAAGAAATCTGTGTACGGAGGAATATTATGCTACAACACTCAATTACGAAAGATGAAATTATGATGATTGCGAATGAGTTCGTTCAAGGGCTTGATCCGCAGCAAGTTGCTGATCAGGAGCATGTCGCTACAGCTCGGCACCTATATCGTAGTGGTGTTGTCTATAACGTTGACTTTGATGGCTATACGCTATCAGGAACTGTAGATGCTGAAGGTAGTGTATATAGCATTCACATCCCGATTCGTAATGTCGCTGAAAGCTATTGCGATTGCTTTGCGCCAACGCAATGTGAGCATATGCTTGCTGTGTTACTATCTGCAGCTTCAAGTTTTGGGCAGGTAGGAGACGTATTAACTTTATTTAAAAATAATACGAAACCTTCCCTTCCTCCTATTCGAACTGCAAGACAAGTATTGCAATCATCAGCTTTTGAAGAAATGGATTATAAAAGCTGGCACACATACTTTGAAAATGAATTTGAATCATTTAAAAAGGAACAGGCTCGGCTCACTTATAAACAAATGTATTTTCTTATGAGTCTTTTTACAGACTTCTATACAAAATTAGAACGGAAAGCTCCACGCGTCATTGCTATTCATGAATTATTTAAATTGCACGCGGCACTTTATTGCTTTCAAAAATTATTAGAAGAAATTCAAGAATTTGAAGCAAACAAACTATATTCTTATCACCAACCAGTTAACGTCGTTCGTCTATTCGTTGATAAAGTTGAATCTATCGTTAGGGACTTAAAAACAGAAGCGCTTCCGGCGGAATCCGAACCGATTTTACAAGAAACAGCTCGACTCACGCATGAAGTATTCTTCTCTATCGATGCCTATACACAAGAGCGATTCTTCATTTATCGTCACATATGGGGTGAATTGTTAAGAACAGAGGCACAGCTAAAAGAAGAAGAAACACGGATCGATACTAAAATTAATCCACTTTCCAAAGCATTAGCCTCTTCTCATCTGCTCTTTTTAAATAATGAAGATTTATTGGCAATGGAATTACTCGAAAAACAGCCTGCTTCTGTCGTAAGCCTTTATTTTTATTGGTTAGAAGAGTTATTAGGTGCAATGCAGTGGGATCGCGGGAAAAACTGGCTTTCCTTTACGTATAAACAAGTAAAGAAAACAATACTCGAACAAGAAAATACCGTCTTCATACAAGATATCGTTCGGTTATTTGTAATGATGTATGAAACGTATGCAACACACACGAATGAACAAGCTGGATTAGAAATGATTTTACAAGAACTCCTGCCGTATAGTTTCGCAAATTACGAACAATACGTACTAGCGAAGAAACAATACCGTGCATGGGCAGAACTTCACCTCTTATTTGGATTTGAGGCAATCGAACTTTTGAAAGAACCATTGAAAGATATTGAAAAAGAAGCGCCTGAAGCAGCACTTCCTCTTTATCACCTTGCCGCAACAGAAGCAATTGAAGAACGGAATCGCAAATCATACAGACGTGCCGTTCGTTACTTAAAGAAATTACGTATGCTTTATAAACGACTGAAACGAACTGATGAATGGGATACCTTCATTATTCACATTGCTAATTTACATTCACGTCTGCGCGCACTACAAGAGGAATTACGGAAAGGAAAATTAATCGATGATCATACAAACTGAAGTAACAATTAGGCTCCAGCACGTTAGTCAAGGTTGGTTCCTTTGGGGAGAAGATGATAGCGGTGCTCCCTTATCCGTAGCAATTTGGAAACAAAATGCATTCACATGGCACTCTACTTCCTTCTACGGCACTTTTCTAAAAGAAGCAACGTATGAAGGTAAACAAGGCGTTATGCTAACGAATGTGCAAGCATTTGAATACATCGCAAATAAACCGATGAACTCATTTGCAAATATGCAAATGAATGGTCCTATTACAGCACTTACAAAGGATGCAAATGAATTATGGGACGCTTTCGTAAGTGGAAGCTTCGTACCCGATATGGGGCGTTGGTCGCAGCAGCCATCTTGGAAAGTGCAGAATACCCCAATTGAAGATGACACGTTAGCATCACTTTTCACTTCAGCGGTGAACGAAAGTATTTTGCAAGATAGTCGCTCAAATGATGGCTGGGAAGATGCAAAGAGACTATATGAACATTACGACTTTACGAAAAGACAATTGGAAGCAGCACTACATGAAGAAGATTGGCTTCGAAAAATTGGTTACATTGAAGATGATCTTCCATTTATAGTTGGATTAAGACTTCAAGAACCACAAGAAGAATTTGAAATGTGGAAGCTCGAAACAATCGTTACGCCAAAACGTGGTGCGCATCGCATATATGTATATGAGAATATCGATTCCTTGCCAAAAAGATGGCACGATTACGAAGAACGTATTCATGAAACACAAGAAGGATTCAGTAAGCTCGTACCGTGGCTAAAAGAGGACGACAAGTTCAGGGAAGAACTCTTTGAAACAGAAGCTTGGAACTTCTTAACCGAAGCAAGTAATGAATTACTCGCAGCAGGTATTACAATTTTACTACCATCATGGTGGCAAAATTTAAAAGCAACAAAACCGAAGTTACGTGTACAGCTGAAGCAAAGTACAGCACAAACACAATCTTTCTTCGGCATGAATACGCTCGTTAATTTCGACTGGCGCATTTCAACGGACGGAATTGATTTATCAGAAAGCGAATTTTTTGAACTTGTTGAGCAGAACAAACGCCTTTTCAATTTAAATGGTCAATGGATGAGACTTGATCCTGCTTTTATTGAAGAAGTAAAAAAACTAATGAACCGTGCAGATAAATATGGACTAGAAATGAAAGACGTGTTGCAGCAACATTTATCTAGCACCGCGGAAACAGAAATTGTAGAAGACGATAGTCCGTTTACCGATATTGAAATCGAACTAGATGGATATTATGAAGAGCTTTTCCAAAAACTTCTGCACATTGGAGATATTCCAAAAGTAGATGTACCCTCTTCGCTACAAGCAACACTCCGTCCATATCAACAACACGGCATTGAATGGTTGCTATACTTACGAAAGCTTGGATTTGGAGCATTATTAGCCGATGATATGGGACTTGGAAAAAGTATTCAAACGATAACTTACTTACTATACGCTAAAGAAAACAATCTCCAAACAGGACCTGCATTAATTGTTGCACCAACATCAGTCCTTGGAAATTGGCAAAAAGAATTTGAGCGTTTCGCACCAAATTTACGTGTTCAATTACATTACGGGGGTAACCGAGCTAAGGATGAGTCATTTAAAGACTTCCTTCAATCAGCAGATGTTGTATTAACTTCTTATGCATTAGCTCAGCTTGATGAAGAAGAACTTAGTACCTTATGCTGGGATGCCGTTATTTTAGATGAAGCTCAAAATATAAAAAACCCACATACGAAACAGTCGAAAGCAGTAAGGAACCTACAAGCAAATCACAAAATTGCTTTAACCGGTACACCAATGGAAAACCGACTTGCTGAGCTTTGGTCTATTTTCGACTTTATCAATCATGGGTATCTCGGAAGCTTAGGACAATTCCAGCGCCGCTTCGTCACACCGATTGAAAAGGACCGTGATGAAGGAAAAATCCAGCAAGTACAACGATTTATCTCGCCATTTTTACTGCGTCGTACGAAGAAAGATCAAACAGTCGCATTAAACTTACCAGATAAACAAGAACAGAAAGCTTATTGTCCACTAACTGGTGAACAGGCTTCCTTATATGAACAACTTGTTCAAGATACATTACAAAATGTAGAAGGATTAAGCGGAATTGAAAGACGCGGATTTATATTACTTATGCTGAACAAGCTAAAACAAATTTGTAACCATCCGGCCCTTTATTTAAAAGAAGAAGAACCACAAGATATCATCGAACGCTCTATGAAAACAAAAACGGTAATGGAGCTCATCGAAAATATAAAAGAGCAAAATGAAAGTTGCCTAATCTTCACTCAATACATTGGTATGGGGAACATGCTAAAACATGTGCTAGAAGAACATTTCGGTCAGCGTGTCCTCTTCTTAAACGGTAGTGTACCGAAGAAAGAACGTGACAAGATGATCGAGCAGTTCCAAAACGGAACGTATGACATCTTCATCTTATCATTAAAGGCCGGCGGAACAGGATTGAACTTAACTGCTGCCAACCATGTCATTCACTATGACCGCTGGTGGAATCCAGCTGTAGAAAACCAAGCAACAGACCGTGCATATCGCATCGGTCAAAAACGCTTCGTTCACGTTCATAAACTCATTACAACAGGAACGCTTGAAGAGAAAATTGATGAAATGTTAGAAAGAAAACAATCATTAAACAACGCCGTCATTACAAGCGACAGTTGGATGACCGAACTATCAACAGACGAACTAAAAGAATTACTTGGCGTATAAATTGAAACTTTAATCAGTGGGGGGTTCCATCCCCCACTGATTATTAGTCCTCACCAATCTGTTTTTTTACGGGCAGCAAGGCTCCCACAAATAGCGGGATAAACAAAAAAGGAGCAGATCTCGAAATGAGATTAGCTCCTTTTTCTATGCCAAAACCAATTACTTATTATAATTCCTGTTAACCCGCCGCACGTATCGAGCAATGAATCCTGCCACATCGGTGTACGGCCTCCTGTTAACCCTTGATGAATTTCATCAAATATTGCATATCCCGCAACGAAAAGAAGTGCATATATAAAGCACCTTTTTCTCGAGTAACCAGATTTATAAAAAGCATAATACGTCAATGAGCCGAGTATAAAGAACACCGTAAAATGAGCACCTTTACGAAGGAAAAACTCGATAAAACCACCTACACCTTTATTTGCGATACTAACAGGTGTACCTCCACCATAATCGATAGATACCCCTGAAAAATGCTCTTTCACAAACTCAACATTTGCGGATTGCTCAATATCCGAGCGCATATCCTGTTTTTTATATGGCTGTGCTGAGGAATAGAAAATAATCCCCATCCATACTAATACAGGAATCCAAAATAACCATTTACGATTCATTCTTCCGTAAGCCCCTCTCTTGCTCTATTAAGAGTACCAAAAAAAAGAAAAAATTTCACGCCAAAACATGACATTTACTCCCTATTTATAAAGTGAAAGTGGGTGATAAACATGGCAGTTGAAACGATCGTTATGGACTTAACTTTACGTCTCGTATTAAACGGTGGATTAGACAAGAACGGAAAAACAGTTTTTAAGAACAAGCAATTCAAACATGTTAAAACAAATGCAGATTTATGGAAAGTACATGCTGTAGCACGTGCTCTTGCTTCATTACAAGGATCACCACTTCATGCTGTACAACTTGTTAGCACGTCAGATCTATATAACCTATAAATAAAAAGGAGGGAATAACGCACGCAAGTACTAGAGTTAATTTTCGTGAAGGAAGATGGAAAAACACTTGTTTTTTTATCGATAATCCCATCACACCCATAAATGTACAAGTAGTAAATCAAGTAATGGATACAATTCTTTCTTCATCTGTTTTTTTACCTGTATTTCCTTCAATGAATTTCCCAAACCGAATTATTTTTAGCTAAACCATCTTTATAATTTTTTTTAAACAATGATACAATAGTTTAAAATTTCATTATGAATTACGAAAGAAGGTATTGGGAAATGCAAAAAAACAACGATAGAAAAATTAAAGAAAAGCGTTGTTTAAATTTATTTGATCTATCGAAAAAAGTGGAACCTAAAAAAATAGAGTTAGAAGAAATTGATATTTCGTTTCCTGTAGTACAAATCGAAAATGGTTTTTATCTTCACAATGTATTAGCAAATGAAATCGAAAAAATATTATTAATTCTTGATAATCAACGAAAAAAAAATAGGACCTTATACGAAAAAGAAAAAAAGAAAAATGAAGAGTTACAAAATGAGTTAGATGCTTTGAAAGAGCGTTGGAGTAAATTCGAAGAATACCAACAAGAAGGTGTTGGTAGGCCTAAGGTTACAGACGAAAAAACATTAGAAATTGCACATAAATATTTAATGGCTAATGCAAAAGAAACAAAAGATAATAAACGCAAAGTTAATTACATGAAAACATTCAGATACATGCAAGAAAATTACGGATATGATGGTTCCCATGTTTCTTTAAGGGATGCATTAAGAGAATATCATGCAAATCTAAAAGCAAAAGGGAAACTAAAGATAGATGATTCAGTCATCATCGGATTAGCAGTCCAAAAAACAATGAGAAATAAAATAAACGAATCCAAAAGCGAATAGTCAGAGGTGATAAATAATGGCTCACACAAGAAATAGTGGTAGTTGGGCAAGGAAACTGAAAAATATTCGAAATCCTGAAGCGTTACCGCCAGTTATCATAAGAGCGATATGATCACGTTATGACCGCGAGCAATCGCCACAGAAGATATACGGAATGTTAAAAAAGGAAAGACAGCTTATTGCTAGTTATGAAATTGTAGAAGCCTATATCGAGCAAGTAGTAAAACCTTATTACAAAAAGAAAGGGAGAATTAAACCTCCCACTTTTTGAGACAGTCAGGGCATTGCCATTGCATGATTCTATCAATTGCGATGTGTGTGATTCCTATTTTTCTAGTGAAATGAGTTGCGTTATAGGATTTTTGTGATTCTTTAGGGATCGGATCACCTTGCAAATTAGCGTTGCAATGAGGACAAAATTCTTTGCTATCGTTCATGTAATTCACCTCCTTGTTTTTCGGTGTGAGTGTTGTGTCTGAGTATAAATTTGATAAAAATAAAAAAGACAAGTTCCTTCCAAGAACTTGTCTTTAAATAATAACTTTTGATTTAAGTATCTAAATTATATGTAGATTAGATTTATTCAATCCTTTTGGTGCGACCAACACCGAGAGGATTTTTTTATTTTTTTGACGGAATTATTATACCATAAATTTCGTTTTTTATTCAATTCAATGTAGTTATAGTTTTGTTTTATCATAAGGTTTTAATTTTTGTCCACAGTTTAACGAAAATCAGCTCAGTTTAGCGAAGTATCAGCTTAGTCTAGCGAAAGGGTAGTTTCGTTTGACGAGAGGTCAAATTGTTTTGAGGAAGGGATAGCCCTCGTTCTTCCATCATTTCGACTAAATCACGAAAACTAAGGTTGTACCGTAGGTACCATCTCACGGTTAATAAAATAATATCCGGTTGATAATGTTTCCACTTGAATGGATTTTGTTCTTCCATACCAATCACATCCTTTTTTAGAGTACCAGTATCAGTATGTCCAAGTTTAGGAGATTTCTTACAAGCGTTTTGGAGCGTTTGCACCAGAACCGAAAAAACTGTATCTGAAGTTCATATTACTCCGTAAATCAAAAAGACGAATCTGCATCATTTTGCAGATTCGTCTTTTTTCTTCGGCATTTCAATCGGGATAAAGATCTTTGAAAAACCAACGCAAACATATTTATAATTTTCCCCACCTAAATCAAACTCTGTCTTATATGTTGAGAAGAAAATATAATCATTTCGCTTTGTATAATGATCGATTAATAGCCCAACTTGTGGCTCAACATACTTTTTCGCCAACTTCTTACCAGCAGATGCTAAATCACCAAGGAGACCATCCTGGTTTTCTTTTTCAATCTCATTTAGCTTCTTACTTGCATCATTACGTTTCATAAACTGCTTCGCTGCCCAATCCGTATATTCCCCTTTACTTGGGTTACTGTTTGCTAAATAAACTAGGAGAACAACAACAAGAGCCATAATAATATACTTTTTCTTCATACTATCTCACCGCCTACTCTTTTCTATTTTCATATATATGTACAAGCGATGCAAATTAGAAAGACTATCATCTATTGATTGTAAACGAACAGTAAAAATTTACAATACACAACAGAAGATTAATAATAACTTTTATATAAGGGAGGATTTAGAATTATGGATAATGAAAGTAATATTTTTATTTCTAGTTCTACAATAATGCTTGAGCCATACAAACGCTCTTATTAACGTACAAAAATTATCGACAGTAGTGGGAAAACCACCTGTACTCATGCCAAACAGCTCTCCAACTCATAAAGGAATCTTGTCTAACAAGTGTTCATTCTACTTATCAAGGTAGACGTGCTGCAGTCCAAGCAAAATTTAATTTCAAACAGAATGTTCCGATTCCAATTAATCATAGGGAATATATTTTTACTTTCCCAACAGAATCTCCTTCGTCTCCAAACTGTATTTGGTTGTTCTATAACCATATAAATGATATAGAGTTTTTCAAAAAAACTAAAAAAGCTAAAATTCATTTTTCAAACCGAACTACCGTAACAATACGAATAAGTTCCCATAAGTTAAGACGGCAAGTATTGAAAGCTGGATATGTATTATCACGGATGAACATGCAAGATTCACTACACTAAAAAAAACTCATGCTACATTTACTGCCTTAAAATTAATAGAATGGAAAGCAATATTTTCCTTGCCTTCCATTCTATTTATTATTCTTATCCCCTTACACTATCTCGCATTTTCTCAAGCGCTTGTCGATATAACCATCTCGTTTGATAGTACGTCATCCCCATTTCAATGGCTATCTCTCCCATCTTTTTACCTGCAAAAAATCGTTCTGAAATAATGTACCTCTCTTGTACTACACGTTCTTTCTTCAACCTTTCTAATATATAACCACGCACCGTTACGACAGCATAAGCAGGAAAACTCCCTTTGCATACCAAAGACCAATTAAACCACAGTGATAATACTCTTCATAATCTTGATAAATATTTAACCTCTTTATTTGATTTGCAATCATACCTTCTTACAAAACAACCGTATCTACAAAAGCCCCTGGCTTCACACAATACCCGTTTTTAAAAGGTATACCCAAATGCCCTATACGTTTACAAGACTTCTAGGTATAGATAACATCCTTTTTTATTTTCCGTTCGTATTAAGTTACTTTTATTTTCACGCCATCAATATACAAAAAGCAACAAAAATATTGATGTATCAACGTTTATTACGCTTTTCCATATAAAAGAGAACACTGCAAACTAACCTCATAGAGGTCACCATATCTATCGAAACTGTTTTAAGGTAGCACAGACAAGTAGACAAAAGTCTCGTAAAAAGTGTGTACTTTTTTGACACACTTTTTACGAGACTCTATCATTTTTGCATAAAAGAAGTTGATTTATAGCCGTTTTAAAAAAAACGAACTTATACATGTCCATAAAATACCTCAAAAATAACGAGACAATAGTCCACCTATTTTACAAACAAAAAACTTTTTCATGATAATCAGTGAATAAAAACACAGCTCTTATGGTGTAATAAATTCCTCCATCTTTTTAAAAATGACACTTTGTTAGATAAAACTGATATTACCTTAGTCAGAACTAATGCTTTGTTAGATAAAGCTGATATCAACTTAGTCAGAACTTACCCTTTGTTAGATAAGGCTGATATCAACTTAGTCAGAACTTACCCTTTGTTAGACAAAGCTGATATCAACTTAGTCAGAACTTACCCTTTGTTAGATAGGGCTGATATCAACTTAGTCAGAACTTACCCTTTGTTAGATAAAGCTGATATTAACTTAGTCAGAGCTTACGCTTTGTTAGATAAGGCTGATATCAACTTAGTCAGAACTTACCCTTTGTTAGTCAAAGCTGATACCAATAATTTCAAAAATATTCTTAGATTTCTTTTGATCAATCAAACTAATATGTGTATCCATCTAACATAAAAAAATATGGATAGAATGTCGACGAGCTTGTAAGTATAAGGGTTTACAGTCGTAGAAAAAGCCGTTAGGTTAAATGTATCATTAATAATCCAAATCATTTTATATTGAAATTTGAATGGGGTTAACTTGAAATAGGGGTAAAAACAAAAAAGGTGACTCTAGGAAGAGCCACCTTTTCAAAATAACATATTATGCGCCAAAATCAGAGAACATACCGACCAATATACTAAACCCAATTGTAAGGATAAAGAATATAGAAATTAAAATTATTGCTTGTTTTTTACTTAAACCAGCAACGATATGCAAGCCTAAGCCAGTTAAAATTAAGCTCCAAATGTTAAAGACTTCAAATGCAGAACCAATGCCATATGCAATTGTTCCTTGTTCAAATAAAGGCCCTAAACTTGTATATTTATCAGCGCCATTCCCACCAAGAATATATCCTAAAGCTACATTGAGAAGACTACCAACATAAAAGACAACATTGGCATATATATAAATAGATAATATCTTCATATATGGAGTATCATTGCTCATAAACATCATAATAACTTTATAAAATCCTGCTACCACAAAAAGACCAACAGCTGTTCCAACTAGACCTCCAATAGCTCCAAATCCAAGTGTAGTCCATTTCATTATCCCCGTGGTATCATCCTTAACCAGCTTCGCTAGCTCCGGAGTATTAAGTAACCCTAAATAAGCTACCGCTGCTGATAAGATTGTCCCCATTAAAAGAAATAAGAAAAATCCTCCCCAGACTGGGCTTTTCGTCTTCATTCTCTCAAACTGTAAGCCTGGAGAAGTAACCATTCCAAATAATGACGGCTTCTTCGCACCTTCATCTTGCGTATTAATATTCATTTCCATTATAACGCCTCCTTCTATTTATATATCCCGTTCTAACGGGCGGTTCACATCCTCATTTAGAGGCTACGAACCGCCCACTAGAACGGTAATGTGTAGTAGAGAGTCCCTCTCTACTACAACTTATTCATAACGCAGTGCTTCAATCGGATCTAACTTCGCAGCTTTGTTTGCTGGAATTAATCCGAAAATAATACCTAGTGTCATAGAGAACAGTACGCCTCCAACGACAACTTCCCATGAAACGAGCGGTGGCCATTTTGCGAATGTAGAAACGATATATGCCCCACCATATCCAAGACCAATTCCGATTAAACCACCTAGAAGCGTTAACATAACGGCTTCAATTAAAAACTGTAATAAAATTTTACTACGCGTTGCCCCAAGTGCTTTACGTATTCCAATTTCGCGCGTACGCTCCGTTACAGATACGAGCATGATGTTCATAACACCGATACCACCAACGACTAATGAAATACCAGCGATACCGCCGATGATCATCGTCATGATACCAGTTACTTTAGAAACATTTTCTTGGAATTCTTTTAAATTCACCAGTTCATATTTACCTGGAATTTCACTTGGCTTACGACTATTTAATACATCGATAGCTTTTTTCCCAGCTACCTCTAAATCGTCTACATTTTTAGCCTGAATTGCGATATTTTGAATATCATCGGTTCCGTATAAAACAGGCCATAACGTAAGGGGGATTAACGCTTCTTCCATTTCAAAGCCCATAAACTCATTATCGGATCTATACACACCAATAATTTGCATTGGCTGCCCCTTCATCTCAATAATTTGTCCAACTGGGTTTACATCCTTAAATAACGTCTCTTCTGTTTTTGTACTAATCATCACAACGTTATTTGCATGAGAAATATCTGATTCATTTAAAGTACGTCCCTTTACGACCTTTACTTTATTAACTGCAAAATATTCATTATCAAGACCAATAACATTCAGATTTGCTTTTTTATCATTTACATCAAGCACCTCTGAATTCTGGTTTGTCGTAATAACGTGTGAAACATCTTTCACTTGTTTTACTTCCAAAATATCCTCTTCAGTTAACTTTGGTATTTCAAATCCACCCATAGCAAACTCATCATTAATATCTGGTTTAAATTGAATTGGCATAAGGTTATTACCGCCAGAACCTGCGAATTTCGACTTCAGCATCGCTTCCCCGCCTTGCCCAATCGCAACGACAGTAATAATAGAACCTACACCGATAATAATGCCGAGCATCGTAAGGGCAGAACGCAGTTTATGAGCTAGAATAGAAGATAAGGCGATTTTCATACTATCTAGTAAACTCATACCGCACACCTTCTATCTTCTGTAATTTTCCCATCTCGCAGTACAATACGGCGGGATGAATAAGCTGCAACCTCTTCTTCATGCGTAACCATAACAATCGTCGTACCTTCTGCATTGAGCTTCGTGAAAATATCCATAACTTGCTCACCAGACTTCGTATCAAGCGCACCTGTCGGCTCATCGGCCATAATGAACGTTGGATTATTCGCAATCGACCTCGCAATAGCGACACGCTGCTTCTGTCCACCTGATAACTCATTCGGCAAATGATGAACTCTGTCGGACAAACCAACTTTACTAAGCGCTTCCAGAGCTCTTTGACGTCGCTCTGCTTTCTTCACGCCACCGTATACGAGCGGAAGTTCAACATTTTCTACTGCTGAAAGACGCGGCAGCAAATTAAAATGCTGGAACACAAAACCGATATATTCATTACGAATTAAAGCAAGCTTTGACTCGTCTGCTGTTAAGATATTCACATCATTCAGCATATATTCACCTTCTGTTGGACGATCTAAACAACCGATAATATTCATAAGCGTTGATTTACCAGAACCAGACGGCCCCATAATCGAAACAAATTCACCGCTCTGAATCGTTAAACTAATACCGTGCAAAATCGGCACTGCCAATTTCCCTTGATAATACGTTTTAGCAATATTATTTAACGTAATCATTTCTCTTTCACTTCCATTCCGTCATACACGTCGTCGGAAGGATTTTTAACCACCTTTTGCCCCACTTTTGCGCCTTCAGTAATCTCTGTCCAATCTCCATCAGTAGAACCTTTTTTCACATTTTGTTTACGAAGCTTTCCTTTATCCTCAACATAAACAAATGCATCATCGCCTTTTTCTACAATGCTCTTACTTGGGACAGCAATCATCGTCTTATTCTCTAAATTTACTTGCAATGAAACATGGTACCCTGGAGATAAACCATCTTGGCTATCCAGGCTTGCCTTATATGTATATTGAGACATATTTTGAGTCGCTTCGCCTACACCACCAGCTTGAGCCATCTCTGCACTCGTTGGGAATTCACTTACCTCTGTAATCTTACCTGTCCACTTCTTCTTATTATTTGCTTTCGCAGTTACAGTGAATGTTTGATCTTTTTGAATTTGTGACTTCTGAAGCTCTGTTAAAGTCCCTTGAACTTGGAACGGATCTTTAGAAGCTACTTGTAAGAATGCTTTTCCTTGACCACCTAATGCTTGTGATGAACTTTGTGCTGCATCTTTATCTAACTTTTGAACAACACCCGTAAAGTTACTATAAATCGTAAGTTCTTTCTGCTTTTTACTTAACTCTTCTTTTTGCAACTTCCCTTTTTCTTTCTCAAGATCAGTTGTTTTCTGCGTCATCTCTAACTCACTTACTTGCTCTTCCATCGGATCTGTTACTTCTTTCCCAGCTCCGCTATCTTTCACCTTCTTAATTTCTTTCTTCAACGAATCAATCTTCTTCTTCCCTTGATCGTAACGCATATCTGCCATCTTTTGATCAAGCTCAGCTTGCTTCATTTGCAAATTAATCTCTTCATTATCATAAGAGAATAACTTCGTACCTTTCTCTACCTCTTGCCCTTCTTTTACCGCAATATCTTTCACTTTTCCTTTGGTCGGATCCGCATAGAAACTTTCAATATTACCCGGCTTCACCTGACCAGAAATTAACTTCGTATTATTCAGCTTACGCTCTGTTACTTTCTCAAAACTTACAGCATCAGCCGTTGTTGATGCACCCTTCTTCTTGCCTTGCATAATAAAAATATTAACTGCTGCCACAATAACAATTAGTGCGATAACACCCATAATGATCCATTTCTTCTTCTTGTTTGGAGTACGAACCGTATTTGGTACCATATTCTCTCTCCCTTTATAAATTAATAGTTTAATAAACACTCAAATTGTATAAAACTTTCTGAAAACAAATTACATATTATTACATTTTTTTTACAAAGTTTTACACATTCATTTATATTGTAACAAAAATTCCAATGATTAGAAATATGACATCCTATCTTTTAAGATAGTTTTAAGGAAAGATTATATTATATAGAAAAAGCCATCCAAAATGATAATTGGATAGCTTTTCTATATTAAATATTACGCCGCTTTAGGATCTTTTCTCTCATGCCCACGTTGAACGATGAACAAGAAGACTGTTGATAAAATTGCACCTGTTAATAGTAAGATAAAGCAACCATCCCAGCCAGAACGATCAACAATAACACCAATTGCTGCGTTTGCTACAAGACTTCCGCCTACATAACCGAACAGACCACACATACCAACTGTCGTACCTACTGCAAATTTCGGTACTAATTCCATCGCACTTAAACCGATTAAAAACTGTGGTACGTAAATTAAACAACCGATAATAGAAACTGCAATACTTACAACAAGTACGCTAGTTGCTTGCCAATATACAAACGTACCAATAACAACTCCAACCATACTAATAATACACAATGGCATACGTTTCCCTTTAAATAATTTATCACTTAAAAGACCAACGATTAATGAACTTGGAATTGCCATACCTTCAAAGATTGCGTATGCTGCATGTGCTTCATTTTTTGAAAAACCTTTAACTGTCGTTAAATAAAGTGGAACCCAGTTAATAACACCGAAACGAATTAAATAAACAAATGCATTCGCAATACATAAGAACCATACAAATTTATTTTTCACTACGTATTTCATTAAAATTTCTTTTGGCGACATCTTGTTAGCATTATCTGCTTTTTCAAGATTTTCATAGTCATTACGATACTCATCAATTGGAGGAAGACCTTCAGACTCTGGTGTATCCTTCGCATTGATCCAAACAAGAACTGAAATTACCATTGCGATAATCGCTGGAAAAATAAACACGCCGCCTTGCCAATGACTTTCACCGAAAATACCTACACCAATTCCGACAAGTGGTGGCACAAGCATTCCGCCAACGTTATGTGAAATATTCCAAATGCCTGTTTTCGTACCACGTTCTTTCTTTGAGAACCATTTCGTCATAACGATACTACAAGGTGGTGCTCCCATACCTTGTACAATACCATTCAGGACAAGTAATGTAACGATCATCCCAAATGAAGATGCAAACCCGAAACAAATATTTACAAGCCCTGATAAGAATAATCCGACTGCGATAAAGCGCTGGGCAAAAGCTTTATCTGATAAATTCCCCATAAAGAACTTACTAAATCCATAAACAATCGCCATTACTGAACCTAGTAGTCCAATTTCAGCTGTACTAAAACCATATTCTTGTACTAAATACGTACTTGATAACGTAAAGTTACTGCGCACTAAATAATAAGCAGCATATCCAACTGAGATTCCGATTAGCACACGAATACGTAGTAATGTATATACTTTCGCGATCATATCCGCTGGTAATCTCTCAATTGCAGGTGCTGGCTTAAGCCATTTAAACATATACTCTCGTCTCCTTTTCTCACTTCTGAGAGAGACGCTGTCTATTCCATATCTCGATTATTCCACTACTTGATATATTTTGGTTCGTCCTTCTAACCGGCTGTCCTTCTATTTCTTTCTCATTCTTCGCAAACATCGTCGGTACGCCAAACGAAACTTTTTCTAAAATGTGACCCGCTTCTTCTGATAAACAATAATCAATAAATAAATCCGCAATAATACCACTCGGTGCACGTTTTAGTTTTGAAATCGCATTGACAGACAAACCTGTTTGCTCAGGTTCCTTACTTAAAATAGGAAAGCCTTGTTTCTGAAGCATTCTCTGATCTCCCGCAAAATTGATGCCTATCATATATTCACCGCTTGCAACTAGTTCTACAGGCATATAGCCATTCACCGTTACTTCACCAACTTGCCGTGCAAGATTCTTAACATACTCTTTCGCTTCTTCTTCACCTAAAGTATCAATAAGTGCTTGAAACAAAGTATATGCTGTGCCGGAAACATTTGGATCAGGCATTGCAATCTTCCCCGTATATACCGGATCTAATAAATCTTGCCACCTTGATGGATATGGAAGACCGAGCGGCGCTATTTCTTCATTCCACCGCTCTTTATTAATCGCGATTGCTAGTTTCTCCACTTCATAACCGTACCAATAACCATCTTTATCTTTAACAGACTTTGAAATACGGTTCGCATGCTGGCTCATAACAGGAATAGAAAGGTTCTTTTGCTTCATCATTTGATGCGCATCTACTGTACCGCCAATAATAATATCCGCCTTCGGATTTCCAGCTTCCTCTTCTACTCTCCGAAGAAGTTCTTCTGTCGATAGACGAATAAATTCATATGTACACCCGCGTTGTTTACAAAATGATGAAAGCAAAGCTTCACCAACTTCCTCGCGGGCCGCTACATACGCAACAAGATGACGATCATCCAAAATAGGGAGACCACTTTTATTATATTTAATAGAGGTTGTATCTCGAGAGCAACTAGACATCGCTCCTCCAATTACTAGCAAAAAGAAGAAAAAGGCTATCTTTCTCATGACGCATTCTCCTTTACGAATAACTCTGCTAGAGAGCCTTTCATATACATGACATTCCCGTTATTATCACCGAGATATTGCACAACAAAGTACGATGGATACACAGAAATAGTTAGAATATCCTCCCGCTCATTCTTTACACGCTTGCCTGTTTTATAGGCAGTAATATAAGCAATCGGCTCATTCTGTGATTGTAATAATTTCTGAATTTCTCCGTAATCTGTAATTTGCTTTGCGTATCGAATAGAATCAAATATTTGCGTAAGATCTATAGTACGTATTACATCCCCTTGCCTCACTACAACTTCCTTTGCCTCCGCAAAGAAATTACTAATGCGCTCTGGTGTATAATACAGACTTAACAAATACGTTTGCAATGCTGAGATCATCGGATCCTTACCATTCTTTCCGTATACATTAGCCTCATACTGGAACAAGTCACCTACTGCAAAAGTACGTTTATGTCCATTCAAGTACGTTACTTCTCCAGTAAATACTTGTTCTTGATTCCTCGCTTCTCTCGGTTCTACTCGAATTCGGTCAAAGAATGAAACAATCGTATGCAAACGAACTTCATCCGTTACAACAATTTCTCCCCACTTCTCATGCCTTACTTTCACTTCAGTAGGAAGGGATTCATTCACTCTTTGTAAAACGGCTTGTTTGTCATCCACAATCGTGATTCGATTATATATTTGCTTCTCAATAACATAAAACAAAATAAGAGAAACGATCATACAAAAGACAAACACAAGAATTTGAAATGATAGCCTTTTCATTTCTGCCTACCTCCAAGATAAAAAAACGTTGTTTCGAAAATACCGCATAATTGTTTCATAAATGTATCATTTAACCGCTTTCAAGTTTTTTATGTCTTCCATCCGTCTTGGGAGTAAAAATGTCATACATATTGTAGTTCCCATTTCTTCACTACTCTCAATTCGCATACTCCCGCCTTGCTTCTTCATAATCTCCTGACAAATGTATAAACCATAGCCATTCCCGTAACTAGAAGGAAGCACCTTACCATCCGGAGACCCATTCCACTCTGCAAGCACACCTTCATCCATACCAATACCATCATCATGAACAAAAACCTTTGCTTCCTGCTCATTTATAATTACATTCATACGAACTCGCGTAGCATCACTATATTTAATCGCATTATCAAGCACATTCAAGAAAATTTGCTTCGTCTTATCAAAATCCGCAACGACGTGTACTTCCATTAACTCATTCATAACTTCAATTTCAAACTGCCGCAACCTGAGTTTCACAATCGAAACTGCTTCTTCCGCCAATTCCTTTATATTCACGACTGTAGGTGACACTTCAAACGTACTCTTCCCGTACTTTGAAGACTTAAGTAATTCCTCTACAAGTGATAATAGACGCTCACTTTCTACAGCCACATAACGGAGACTCTCCTGCACATCCTCCTTAGATTGTAACTTCGGAATTAAATCTACATAACCGATAATCGCTGTTAACGGTGTTTTCAACTCATGCGTAATTCGATCTAAGAAATCTTTCTGCTTCTCTTTCTCTTCCTTCAACTGTTTAATATGTAGTTCAATTCCGTCAGCCATCGCATTAAAGGACGCTGAAAGCTGCGCAATTTCCACATACTCATTTAACTCAATCTTACTTTCATAATCTCCATTCGCAAGCCGATGCGCCATTTGCCTTAACTGATCAATTGGTTTATGAAGAGACTTCGCCAAACGAATCGCAAAGAAAATACCGGCGGCCACTAAGCAAAGAGATGTCATTAAAAACGTCCAACTCACATTCGTTAAAACTTCCTTCTCATCCGTTAGCTCATTTATGAAACGAATGCTTCCAATGACATCGTTTCCATAATAAACCGGACTTGAAAACAAAAGAATTGGAGCGGGGTCTCCCTCCTCAAAAACATAAGACTTCTTTCCCTTCAAAGAACTCTCAATGTCGATATTTCGATGAAGTAATGCTCCCTTTTGTGTATCTGCAACAACATCTCCATTCTTCCCAATCATCTGTACCCGGACATCCATTCGCCTCGCTAAATAAGAAGCGATTAAAAGTGAATTAGGACCTAGCGTCTCTACTTCTGCTTCCTTCTCTAAATAATTCATCGTATAAATTTGCGCTTCCACACTTAACTTTTCTAAGGAATCTGCCGCATTATGATACACATTCTTCTCCAGTGCAATATAAACAACCGCATACAAAAGAACAAGAATTGGAATCAACAATCCAACTATTCCAAACACCATATTTCGTTTTAAAGACATATCATCACCTTTTAGCAATCAAGCTTATATCCAACACCATAAATCGTCTTAATATGCTCCCCACTATTCCCGAGTTTCTTTCGAAGTCTTTGCACCATAATATCAACCGCTCTCGTATTTCCGATATACTCAAATCCCCATACTTTCTCAAGCAACTCATCTCTCATGAACACACGCTGAGGATTCGAAACAAACAACTGACATAAATTAAACTCTCGATACGTTAACTGAATTTCTTGCCCACTCACATGTACCTTTCTTTCCTTTGGACAAATTACCAATTCCCCTGCTCGGATCACCTCATAAGTAGAAGACACTTCCTCCTTCCTCACACGCCGACTCATATTTTTCACACGAAGAATAAGCTCCGCATAATTAAAAGGCTTCGTCACATAATCGTCCGCACCAAGCTGCAAGCCAAGCAATTTATCATTCATCTGACTCTTCGCTGTCAGCATAAGCACTGGAATATCACGATCCTTCTCTCGGAATAAACGTAATAACTCATACCCATCCGTATCAGGAAGCATCACATCTAAAATGAGTACATCCGGCTGCTCATTCCATCTCTCTAAAGCTTCTCTCCCATCAGCTGCCGTCAATACTTCATATCCTTCCATCTCTAACTGCATCCGAATTAAATTGCGGATACTCGATTCATCATCAACTACAAGTATTTTCATCATCATCCTCCTTCCATCCCGTATTATAGTACAGTTTAGTATAGCAAAAATCATACAAAAAAAGAGAGGGTATTGTCGAACATATGTTGAACGACGATACCCTCTCTTTTCCATTTCTACTTACTTCTCATAGCCATGAGGTTTCTTCTGATGCCAATTCCAAGCATGCTCAATAATTGTCTTCACATTTACATGCTCAGGATTCCACCCTAATTTCTCTTTCGCCTTTTGAGAAGAAGCTACTAAACGCGCTGGATCTCCTGCCCGTCTTGGTGCAATCTCTGCTGGAATTTCATGATTCGTAACTTCACGAACTGCATCAACGATTTCTTTCACACTGAAGCCATTACCATTCCCTAAGTTATAGAAATCACTTTCCCCGCCATTTTGTAGATCCTTAAGTCCAAGGAAGTGTGCTTCCACTAAATCATCAACATGAATATAATCACGGATACAAGTACCGTCTGGCGTATTATAATCATCACCAAACATCATAATCTTCTCACGTTGACCTAATGCAACTTGTAAAACAAGAGGTATTAAGTGTGTCTCAGGGCGATGATCCTCACCAATAATGCCACTTGGAGTTGCACCAGCTACGTTAAAGTATCTGAAAATCTTATATTTCAAATTAGAAGCTTGGCTATACCAATGGAGCATCTTTTCAATCGCTAACTTCGTCTCTCCATACGTATTCGTTGGATCTGTTACCGTCTCTTCAGTAATAAGATCAACATCTACCTCACCGTAAGTTGCTGCAGTAGAAGAGAAGATAAACTTATCTACTTTGAACTCATCCATTACTTCTAGCAAACAAAGTGCGCCGTACACATTATTGTTATAATATTGAAGAGGCTTCTCCATACTAACGCCGACTAAAGAATCAGCAGCAAAATGCATAACCGCTTCAATATTTTCTTGTTTAAAAACATCTCTTAGAAAACCTTTATCACGAAGGTCCCCTTTATAAAACTTTGCCCCCGCTGTAATCGCATCTTCATGACCAGTTTGTAAATTATCAACTACTACTACAGATAGGCCTTCATCTATTAATTTTTTTACAGCATGAGAACCGATGTAGCCAGCTCCACCACAGATTAAAATTGAATTCATCTTTCTTCCTCCTACATATTATCTCCCTAATATAAAGGGTATGCGATTAATCGCATACCTTTTACATAAACAAATTACTTAGCTACAAAATAATTTGTCACATATTGCGCCCAAACGTCATATCCTTTAGCATTTGGGAAACTGAATTCCTCTTGTAAATACGGTAAAATCTCTTTCGTAGTTGCATTTGGCCATGCTTCCCAATGGTCAACATATGCATAACCATTTTGCTTTGCAAATTGCTTTAATGCTTCAACTGCTTTCGGATAATTTTTCGCACCATATACTGGGTTTGGTGGTTGGATCATAATCGTAGCATCTTTCGCACTGCTCGAAAGTTCTCCAACAAACTTTTGTGCATTAGCAACAGAGTTTCCATTACCCATTTTATTATTGTCTGTAATGAACGGTACTTCAAATAAAATAACATCTGGTTTTGCTTTCGCAATATATTGAGCATGTTTATTTGCAATTAGCTCCTCGGTGCTTTCATTCTTATATTCCTTAACAGTCACATTCCATAAACCTTTACCGTAACTTGCATCCAAGTTAGATACAAACTTAGATACCAAAGCGTCTTTTGCAGGTGAAGAAGCCTCATCACCAACAATAACAAGATTTACTGCCTTTTTATCTTCAGCAGCTTTCTTTAACTTCTCTTTCACTGCATCTGGTAAATTCTTTGCGTATGCTTCATTAAAAGATGCCTTTGCATCTTGTTTCTCTTCTTTGTTCGTCTTATTGTTCTCTACTTTAGTCTTTGTCGTTTTTACCTCATTTGTTTGTGCTGTTGCATTCGCAACTTTCTTACTCCAGTGTATCTTACCACTTACAATAGCAGCTACAAACAATACTAACATAACAAGGACCGTTATTGCTTTCTTGCTCATCGATTCACTTCGTCTAATAGTCTTACATCATATATTACTAATATAAAAACAAAAATAAACCCAACTATTTCCAAAAGAGTTAGGTTTATCCGTATTATTACTTATTTTAGCTCAAGATTTGCTTTTAATTTATTTGTTAAATCTTGCTTCGCTGCGTCTGGAACATAGTAATACCAAATACCGTCAGCTGCTTTATGTCCGTCACCTGGGATTTGAATATCTTCACTATTTTGCAAGCAATTCTTATAATTTTTTTGCATATCAAACATTTGATCTTGTGTTAAGTTTGTTTTCACGTTCTTTTGGATTGCTGTAAGTACATCTCCATAATTTGCTAAAGAAGATAAGTTTGCACCTTTTTTAATTACTGCTTGCATCACTTGGCGTTGACGCATTTGACGACCGAAGTCACCACGTGGATCTTCCTTACGCATACGAGTATACGCTAAAGCTTGATCACCTGTTAAATGAATATTCCCTTTTTGGAAGTGCTTTCCTTCAAGAGAGAATTCTAAATCATTATTTACATCAACACCGCCCACAGCATCAACAATATCCTTAAATCCTTCCATATTAACTTCTATGTAGTAATTGATAGGCACACCTAAGAATTTTTCGACCGTTGCGACAGACATATCTACTCCACCAAATGCATAAGCGTGGTTAATTTTATCACTTTTTCCTTTACCGACAATTTCCGTATACGTATCACGAGGGATACTTAACGTCTTCATAGAATTGTTCTTCGGGTTTAAAGTAATAACCATTAAAGAGTCAGAACGTCCTTTATCTTCACCGCGTTCATCTGCACCAAGTAATAGGATTGAAACAGGTTCAGATTTATTGATTTTTTCTTCTTGTTTATTATTTTGATCACGCTTTAAAGGTTTATGAACTTCATCTAATGTTTTTGAAACAGAAGAATATATATTATAAGCATAGACTCCTCCACCTATAATTAATACTCCTATGATTCCTAATATCCAAAATAGGATTTTCTTTTTCATTATCTTACCCTTCTTTCTTCGTGTATCACTATCAAATTAATTTCACAACAAAATTTTAAATCCATTATACATGCAATAAGATAATGTAGCCAAACTATATTATAACTTAATGAATTTCTTTTAATTCTCCTTCTCGAAAATTAAAGTTAACATACTTGCCTTACTTATTGATATCCATCCTTATTTTTAGATTGCCATCTCCAAGAATCTGCACACATCTCTTCTAATCCACGTGTTGCTTCCCAGCCTAATTCACGCTTCGCTTTCGATGCATCCGCAAAACATACTGCCACGTCACCAGGACGTCGCTCCGTAATTTTATATGGAACTTTCTTTCCCGAAACTTTTTCAAACGCTTCAACCATTTCTAATACACTATAACCAGTACCGGTACCTAGGTTATAGGCATCTATTCCCGTTGTATCAAGGACCTTCTCAAGTGCTTTTACGTGACCGTTTGCTAAGTCTACAACATGAATATAGTCGCGTACACCCGTGCCATCTTTTGTTCGGTAGTCATTTCCAAATACACTTAATTCCTTTAGCTTACCTACCGCTACTTGTGTTACATATGGCATTAAGTTATTTGGAATTCCATTTGGATCTTCTCCAATACGTCCACTCTCATGCGCACCAAACGGGTTGAAATAACGAAGTAATGCGATACTCCATTCTGCATCCGCAAATGCTACATCACGCATAATTTGTTCAATCATTAATTTCGTTTGACCATACGGATTTGTTGCACTTAATGGAAACTCCTCCGTGATTGGTGATGTTTCTGGGATACCATATACCGTTGCAGATGAACTGAAGATCATCTTCTTCACATTATGCTTCTCCATCACTTCACATAGTACTAATGTACTTGTAATGTTGTTATGATAGTATGTTAATGGGATTGCTACTGATTCCCCCACGGCTTTAAAGCCCGCAAAATGAATAACAGCTTCGATTGTATTTTCTTCAAAAATCGTATCAAGCGCTTCATGATTTAATACATCTTCTTTATAAAACTTAAATTGTTTCCCTGTTATTTTTTTTACTCGATTTAAAGACTCCACCGAGCTGTTTGACAAATTATCCACTACTATAATTTCATAACCATTATTCAATAACTCTATGCATGTATGACTACCAATATATCCTGCTCCACCTGTTACAAGTATTTCCATAATTATCCCCACTCTTTATTATCGATATAACATAATTTCCGAATGATATTGATACTTAAATTCCACTCCAGAAAAGCTTCATTGTTAATATAAAATTAATAATTATCTTCCTAAATTCCAATCATGATTCAACTACAAATTACTCTCTGATATATTACACCAAATTTGCATATTTGTTAGCACCCAGAAATTCAAACTCCTCTTGTGAAAATATATAAATAAACCCAACTATTCTTTAAAATAGTTGAGTTTATAACAAATAATCTCTTCGTTTGAAATATTCTTATAAAACAACCGTCTCACGAATTATTGCTGGTCTTCCTATTGAATAATAATCTATGTCAAATTGTTGAATATATTCCAATCCGTGACAATTACGTCCATCAAAAATAATAGGTTCTTTCATTAATTCTATGTACTTCTCAATTGGAAATGTTTTTATATCATCCCATTCAGTTACAATAAGAGTAATATCTGCTTGTTGAATAGCATCTTCTACTGAGTATACATATTCTACTTCACCTGGTAATAACTTCTTAGCATTTTCAATTGCAATAGGATCATAAGCAACCACCTTAGCCCCCAATCCTACCAATTCTTCAGCAATAACAATAGATGCTGCCTCTCTCATATCATCTGTATTTGGTTTAAAAGCTAATCCAAGCATGGCAACATGTTTTCCTTTCATATCACCCAATACACTTTTCACTTTTTCAACTAGAGACGCCTGTTGATTATTATTTACTGTAATAACCGATTTTAATAAATCAAAATCATGTTCTACATTACCAGCAATTTGTATTAAAGCATGTGTATCTTTTGGGAAACAAGAGCCACCATATCCAATCCCTGCCTTTAAAAATTGTGTACCAATTCTTTTATCTAACCCCATACCATTGGCCACATGCTCAACATCTGCGCCCAACTTCTCACAAATATTAGCAATTTCATTAATAAAACTAATTTTTGTAGCTAAGAAAGCATTTGCTGCATATTTAATCATTTCTGAACTTCTAATTGTTGTTTTAAAAACAGGAACATTAAAAGATTTATTCACTTCTTCCATAACATCTGCAGTTTTGGCATCATCAGCCCCAACAACTATACGATCTCCATAGAAACTATCGTGAATTGCAGAACCCTCTCTTAAAAATTCTGGATTCGATACCATGCTAATTTTCACATCTGCTTTTAAATTTTGTTGAATTAAATTTTTAACATGATCATTTGTACCAACTGGAACTGTACTTTTAATTACTACAATCGAATCTTTTTTTAGATTATTAGCAATATCCAACGCAACTTGCTCAATATATTGTAAATTAGCTGAACCATCTGCTTGCTGTGGTGTACCTACTGCTATATAAATAACATCCGCTTCTTCAAGCCCTTGACGACAATCCGTTGTAAATAGCAATCTATTTTCTTTAATATTTTTACTCATCAATTCATCTAAACCAGGTTCATATATTGGCGAAATACCTTCTTTCATTTTTGCCACTTTATTTCCATCGATATCAATACATGTTACACGATGCCCAATATCCGATAAACACACTCCTGTTACTAACCCTACATAACCTGTACCAAAAATAGCAATATTCATTTTAAATCCTCCTTAGTTATTAACAAAAAAAGCCTTTTTGAGAAAAAGGCTTTTAAAAACTTATTTAACAAAGTGCTTTATAACTCCATTTAGCGCATAATTTCCAAAACACCAAGCAGATTTTAAAACACTCAATCCTTCAATTTCTCTATATAATTTCCAATTCATTTTAGCCATTTTGAATTTTTTACTAGAAATAGAGTTTTCAACTTTTCTATATTTAGATAAAACTTCATCTAAGCCATAAGCATAATGACCTTGTCTTAATATTTTCAGCCATGTTGCAGTATCCTGACGGGTTCTAATATTAGGCATTTGTACTTTCCCTAACTTCTCAATATCCAACATAACTGTTAAACAGCCAATTATTGTGTTTTTTAATAATCCATTATAGTTAATTTTCTCTGGCACATGTACAACCTTATCAGTGAGCGTACCCTCTTGATTCATAATTTGATAACTAGTAAATGAAAAAGCTATATCATTATTCTGCATAAAAGCTAATTGTTTTTCTAGTTTTTCTGGTAGCCATAAATCATCACTATCTAGGAAAGCTACATATCTTCCCTTTGCATGATTAATGCCAGTATTTCTAGCAATTGCAGCCCCGCTATTGTTTTCTAGTTTTATTATTCTAATCCTTTTATCAATCTCTTCCTGTTTTTCAACTATTTTCATTGTATTGTCAGAAGAACAATCATCAATTACAATGATTTCCCATTCTTTATATGTTTGTGCTTTTACAGAATTAATCGTATGTAATATAAATTTTTCTGCATTATAAGTAGGAATGATTATTGATATTAGTGAGTTATCAACTATTTCAAATTTATTATTTTCCATATAAATTCTCCTCTAATAAATTCATCAATATTTTTAACACTATACCCTATAAATGTATTTTAAGCCCTAAAATACTCCTGTAAATAATATAATGTAATCAATCGAAAAGGTACCAACGTTTCTTTAAAACGAACATATGAAGGTTTTGCATACTTATAAAAATCTATTCCTGTATACTCTGTTGAAAATTCTATAGACTTATTTAAAACATCTTTTAGTTCATTATCTAGTAACTCGTGGTGCTTCTCATATACCATAGATTTTCCTATTTGTATTTTCCCCTTAGATACTAAATAACTTAAAACAAAAGCGCCTAAAAACAGTTTTCTGACCTTAGGCTGAAGTTTTTTAGGTATCGGTATATTCGAAGGGAGTTTCTGATCAGGAATCTCAAAAGTTTCAGGAAATAAACTTAATGAGGCTTTTTTATAAAGATATCTATTTTCTCTTAATTCATATGGTAGTCCATTAAAGAATTTTGCATAATCCTTAGACGCAAATGGTCTAATTATTCTAGATTCCCTCTCTAATGGTGCAAAAATATTAGCTATCAAAGAATTTTGTCTGTCTACATTCCTAATATATTCATCTAAATGGCAAGGTAAATTAACCTGACAACAATCTTCAGCTAATTTCTTTACGTCATTAATTATTTCTTCTTTTTCTTTTGTATCAATTTGAGCCCAAAGTGTATGACCTTTAAATCTCCTATTTATTACATCCTCTATGGCTTCTTCTTTTGTCATAGAAAAGTTTTCCGCAATTTTAGTTTGATTTGCGCCAGCAAACTCTCCACCTAAAAATCCATGAATAATATACTTAGGTGAAATTTGTTTTTCTTGCATGACAGAATATAAATGACAATGCATCGGACTACTTAATCCACCTGTTAATCCAACAACTTCTTCCCCATATTTTTCATAATAACTATTGAGGAGCTCCTCAACATTTAAGTTTAAATTCAACTCTTCAGCTACTTTTCTCGCTACCGTTATCTCATTAGAATGACTCGGCCCAAATACTAAGCTATTAAATTTAAATCCTTTTCTATTAGCAAGACTAGCTAATAGTCTTGAATCATACCCTCCGCTTAAGGGGATTAAGATATCTTCCTCTTGACAATGTAATAGCTCTTCTTCATATTTATCAAATAAACTTCCTAATATATCTTTTGCATCCCTTAAATATAACTCTTCATTTTTTTCAGAGTGATTACCATTAAATTGCAATTTGAATACTCTTTCTTTCTTAACTTCAAATTTTTTTAAGTCAAAAGAAATTTCTTCACCAGCCATACATTTATATACATTCTTAAATAAAGTTCGATTTCTTAACGGATTATCTATTATACATTCTTCAAAAAATGCAGTTCGGTCGAGTTCTAGCTTAATATGATTTTTCTGAATTGCTTTTACAAGCTCTATTAAATTATAATCAATTAATATTAGGTCCATAACCTTATCATAATAATAAAATAAAGGATACTCTCCATACCAACTATTGTTTATTATTATTCTCTGTTTTTTTAAATCATAATTAATAAATTGGATATCCTCACTCTTAAAAAATTTATCAGAAGAAGTTGTATACAATTGTTGACTGTCTATCCTTGATGGAAAAATAAAAAATCTCTCTACATTCTCAATCTTTAAATTCGTTTTAATTTTACCTCTTTTATATTCAAGTAATATATTTTCCAATCCGGAACACCTTCTCTATAAAAATTATCTACATCTTTGTTATAGACCATCTATTCCCCTAAAAATATTAATTTTTCTTAATTTTTGATCGGAGGGTTTTTAATACTAACATAATCTCCTTATTTTTAAATATACAAAGACTGACTATATAAAAAGTGAAATATAGAAGCGTTGAGCATATTAAAATGACTATTGGTCCAGACTTTAAAAGCCAACTATTCTCTATTAAATTTTTAACTAGCAAAATATTCACTATAGAAATTATCAAAATAAATATTAATTTTTTTATTAATGTCCATATCAAACTATAACTCATATATTCTTTATTCTTTGTAAACATATAAACTACCGTAATTATATTGGCTATAAAAATAGCCCATGGTACACCATATTGATTAAATTCTAAACAAAAGAGCACTGTAAAAGCCATACTCGTTATTAGTAATATAACACTTGATATAAACGGCGTTCTTTTATTAGATGTAGCAAAACAAAATCGTAATAATAACTCACGAATCGCTGTCGGATATAGTCCCAATATAAAAATATTTAAAGATGCTGCCGTTAACAACGTTGCTCGTTCGTCAAAGGCTCCACGTTCAAACAAAACCCTTATTATTTCTTCACTAAAATAGATCACAAAAACAGTTGAGGGAATTAATACTATTGTTAAGAAACTTATACTATTATTAAGTTGAATTCCAATTTTTTTAAATTCTTTAGATACAAAACTTTTACTGAATAATGTATATAATATCGAAAAAGATGACATCGCTAACAACAAGATAGGTAAACTAGCTATTGTAAAGGCATAATTTAGACTAACTAAAGCTCCTTCTCTAAAATTCCCTGTCAAAAATCTTGCCAATAACATTGGTATTGTTGGCGCTATACTCGAAAGAATAGCTGGGAAGAAAAAACCCCAAAACCTCCTAACCCCCTGGGATCTCCACCATTTCTCTCTAACTGTAGTATGCAGTCTAGTTCTCTTTGTTTTTAAAAGAAGATACATTTGAGAAAAACTTGCTACTAATAATCCATAACACAAGTAGCGTATATCATTAAAATAGGCCCCAAAAATAATAGATACTATAAAAAATACATTAATAAATAAATTAGAAATAGAGGGAAACAAATAACTATTTTCTGCTTGATGTCTCCCTCTTTCAATGCCATGTATATTAAACATTAATATTGTAGGTAATAATATTAATATCATATATAATAGCAAATCATTCATACTTGAATTTTGAAATTCACCTATTCCATATACATATAAGATTGATCCAATACCTAATACAATCATCGATACTATACCTAAAAATGATATGCATTTTTTAACTTGTTCATAAAACTTTAAAGCCTTTGATTCTGATTCCTCTTTTAAGTTTAGATAAACGGGTATAAAAGATGTTGTAAGCGCCTTTCCAATTGCCGGTAAAACTACAAGTGGAAGAAAGGAAGCAATAACGAAAGCTTCCATTTCCCTTGATATACCAAAGTACTTAGCTAATAAGGTCTCTCTTAAGAGTCCTAAGATAGCACTAAATACAGAAATCAATAACATAATTAAAGATGTAGACATTAACTTCATTCCTGGCCTTCTTTCATTATTTTATCTATTCTTCAATAATCCCAACTATTATCCATAATAATGTAGCACAGGAACTAGTTCCCCATAAAAATCCGCCGTCTATCAAATCATGTATAAAAGCACCTATTATAATCGCTAAAGAAATCAATTTAAAATGATTATTAAACCAAATATCCTTCTTCATCGTTAGTACATGCTTTATAATGCAAACTAATAACATTATAAAAATTACACTTCCTAATATCCCTACTGTAACAATTAAATCTAGGAATAAATTATGTGGATGTGGCCAAGCGGCCCCGTATTTAGAATATATTCCATACTCTTTTAAGACCTCTGGAAATTGATAAAACCCTATCCCGTAAAATGGATTATCCAGAAAAATCCTAGTAGCACCCTCCCACAAAACCCATCTTTCTTGTTCTACCAATACATTAACTAGTAATTGCGAAAAATTAGTATTAATAATATTAAAACTTAATAGCAGCATAAATATTATACTTGGCAATACTATAAGGAAGACCTTTCTTACATCTATGATTTTATAAAGCAATATAATAAATGTAGATATTACGAATGAAATTATAGATCCTGCTGAATCTGTAAATATAAGATTTGCCAGAAGGAGAAGAAAAATAGAAATTTGAAACAAAGCGCTTTTCATTTTATTTTTTTCTAATAGTAAATTACCTAACAGTATTATTAAACCCATACATAAGTATCCGCCATACCCATTAGTATTATTAAAAAAGGCTGTAATTCGTCCTGTACCAGTTGAAGAATTTATTACAGATTGAGACCATAACCAAGGAATATTAGTGAATTTTTGTAACAAACCAATAAAGGAAGAAAAAACCATCCCTAAAATAAAATAGTTGCATATTGCTTTAATCTCTTTCTTATTAAATTTTATTTGTAATAAAATAAAATAACATAAAAAAACGAGCATATATTGAAATACTTTTAACAAGCTTTGGAATATAGAATCACTTAGTAAAGAACTCAATATACCCAATAAAGAAAATAGCCACATAACATAGCTGTAACTAGATTGTTGATACTCTTTTATACCTTTCAACCGTTCCCTATATTTATAAAGTATAGTAAGAATAAAGGCTATTAATACAAGTACTTTAACTGCTTTAGTTATGCCTATAGGAATTATATAAATAGATTCCAAAGGAAGCAGTAACCCCAATACCAAAAAGGGATTTCTAAAAAATATAAGTGCAACGATTGGTAAAATACAAAGTAATATAAATATACCGCTCCAAATTATCTGTTGAGATAATAAGCCAACTAAAATAATTAATATAAGATAAGAAGAAAGCCTTAATGTCCTTTCATATTCAGAAATAAACATTCTTATCAATTATATTACCTCCTTTTTTACCTAGCTCCATCACCAGTAACTACAACTTTAACAGTTTTTGTAATAATCTTTAGATCTAACAAAATACTAGCATGGTTAATATAGTAAATGTCCAATTCCAACTTTTCTTTTGGTGTAATTTCATATCCACCATTTACTTGTGCCCATCCTGTCAATCCAGGTTTGACTTCTAATCTTTTCTTAAATCCAGGTATATTTTTTTCGAATTGCTCCGTAAATATCGGTCTTTCTGGTCTCGGTCCTACAAGAGACATATCACCTTTTAAAATATTAAATAATTGCGGTAGTTCATCAATTCTTGTTTTACGAATAAATAATCCTATTTTTGTAACACGTGGATCATTCTTTTCTGCCCATTTTGCCCCATTTTTTTCTGCATCATTACGCATGGAGCGTAATTTAATAACTTTAAATCTCTTCCCATTCAATCCTAATCTTTCTTGTAGGTAAAAAGGAGACCCCGGGGATTCTAAAAAAATAAGTATACTAAATATCAATATAACGGGCATCAATGCTATTAATCCTACTAAAGAAAACATAACATCTAATAAATACTTAACTCCTAAATAGATTTTAGATTGATTACTTTCCACTTGAATAGTTTGAGAATCAGATGCAATTCGATACTCCCTCGCTACATTTTCACTAGTCTTCATATTCCCTCTCCCCTACAATTATTTGATTGCTTCTTTATGTACTAGTTCATCCATATATTCCATGAGCTGTTCTTTTAATTCTTTATGTTGCAATGCCATTTCAATTGTCGTCTTAATAAATCCAAACTTCTCTCCAACATCATAACGTTTACCTTCAAAGTCATATGCAAACACACGCTGAATTTCATTTAAACGTTGAATCGCATCTGTCAACTGAATCTCTCCACCAGCACCTGTTTGTTGGTCTTCAAGGAACATGAAGATTTCTGGTGTTAATACGTAACGTCCCATAATTGCCAAATTCGATGGTGCTGTACCGTCTGCTGGCTTCTCTACAAATTGACGTACTTGATAACAACGATCATTTTGTTCAATTGGATCAATAATGCCGTAACGATGCGTCTCATTTTCTGGCACTGTTTGCACACCGATAACGGAAGATCGTGTAACTTCATACTGGTTCATTAATTGGCGTAAACATGGTGTTTCAGCTTGTACAATATCATCACCAAGTAATACTGCAAATGGTTCATTTCCAATAAATTTGCGTGCACACCATACTGCATGACCTAATCCTTTTGGCTCTTTTTGCCTTATGTAATGAATGTTAATTTTTGAAGACGCTTGTACTTTTTCAAGCATTTCATATTTCCCTTTTTCTAAAAGGTTTTGTTCTAGCTCAAAAGAATGATCAAAATGATCTTCAATTGCACGTTTTCCTTTTCCAGTAACGATAATAATATCTTCAATTCCAGATTCAATTGCTTCCTCTATAATGTACTGAATCGTAGGTTTATCAACGATAGGTAACATCTCTTTCGGCATTGCTTTCGTAGCTGGTAAAAACCTTGTCCCCAGTCCAGCAGCTGGAATAATTGCTTTCCTTACTTTTTTCAAATCAGTACCCCCAAACATTTTTTCCGCATATATGTATGTAGCGATAACAAAAACCCTATCTATAGAGTCATATTTATAACTCCATAGGTAGAGTTTCTATCATAAATAAATTATGGGCATCTAACCCTACCTCACATCATGCTTTTGACAACAAACGCGTCTAAGGTAGAAATTTACTCTACCCACAGCATAGCCGAGTGTCTCCATTGATATTGGTTAGGAGGCATCACCAAGTTGTTTTCTCTTTAAAAGAGACCGAATATTTTTTTTCGTCTTATTTTCTCAGGCTCTTCTCGATAAATCATTTTTCCACTTATTAGTTCATACGTATTTTCCTTGAAGTTGTACAATGTAGAACTCCCAAATGTTTTCTCTACTGTTTCATACGCAGCTTGCAAGTGAAAGGACCGCGTTGTTGTGTTATGAGCATCTGATGATATGACATGTGTTAAATGATGCTCAATAAGTTGCAATGAAAACTTCTTGATTTTCTTTCCGAACTTCCCTGTCACGCTTCCTGCGGTAATTTGTGTTAGTGCCCCTTGATTGACGAACTTATATAACACATCGGGGCGTTCAATAATTTCCATATTCCGTTCTGGATGAACAATAACCGGCGTGATCCCTTTCACACGTAATTCATATAACATTTTTTCTGCATAGCGCGGGACATGGTTTGCTGGAAATTCAATTAATATATATTTATCGGTACGATTCAGTGTAACAATACGTCCCAAATCATAGTCCTCTAATAACTCTCCGTACAACCTGATTTCTTGACCAGGTAAAATGGTTAAATTGATATCCTCTTCTTTTAATCTTTCATTTAACTGCTTTACCTGATGAAGAATGCTTTCTGCTAGATTCATATAAACCCCATTTTGGTGATGAGGAGTAGCAACGATTGTATGAATTCCTTCTTCGCATGCTGCCTTTGCCATTGCAATGCTGTCTTCGATTGATTGTGCTCCATCATCGACATTAGGCAAGATATGACAATGTACATCAATCATTCTATTTCATCCCCTCTCCACATATTCTTCACATACTGAATATAAGAAGAAAAGATGAATGTTCACCTTTCCTTCTTTTGCATTTAGTTAGAACCGTAATAGTAATATTCGGATCCATTTTGTTCTTTATCGTTTAAGACAACGCCAAGTAATGTACCTTTTGCGCTATCTAATGATTGTTTTGCTTTAAGCGCCGCCTCTTTTTCTGTTGCACCACTTCGAATAACAAGTACAGAAGCATCACATTGATTTGCCATAATTTGTGCATCTGTAACCGGTAAGATTGGTGATGTGTCAAAAATGACAAGGTCATACGTGCCATAAGCTTCTGAAAGTAAATCTTTCATCGAGCTTGCACCCAGTAATTCCGCTGGATTTGGTGGGATTGGACCACATGGTAAAAATGTTAAATTACCGATTTTCGTTTGTGTCACACATGTTTCTAGTGTTTTACTACGTGTTAATACGTTTGTTAAGCCAAATATATTATCCACTTGCATCATTTGATGTAATGCTGGTCTACGTAAGTCTGCATCGATAAGTAATACTTTCTTACCTTGTTGTGCGAAAACAATTGCAATATTAGCAGCCGTTGTTGTCTTTCCTTCACTTTGATTCGCAGATGTTACGATAAGAGAACGAATCTTCTTATCAACAGATGCAAATTCAATATTTGTTCGTATATTTCGGTATTGCTCTGACACAGATGATTTTGGTTGTTCATATGCAATCAGCTGACGGCGAGCACGTAATATTTTTTTCTTAAGAACCAATTGTATGCCCCCCTACTCTCTTCGTTGCTAATAAACTACCGCTCTTTGTGCCATCTTCCTCCATATGAGAAACGACGCCAAGAACTGGTACACCAAGTTGTTTTTCAATATCTTCTTCTTTTTTCATCGTGTTATCTAAGTACTCTAGTAAGAATGCAATTCCAACAGAAGTCATTAATCCAACAACAAATGCAATTGCTATATTTAACTTTTTATTTGGTTTGATTGGTGACTGACCTTCTGCTACTTCTGCTTTTGATAAAATCGTTACATTATCAATACTCATAATTTTTGCAATTTCACTTTTGAATATTTCCGCTGTTGTATTTGCGATATCACGAGCTAGTTTTACATCTTTATCTTGAACTGTAACTGCTATTACTTGTGAATCTTTCTCATTTTCTACATTAATTTTTCCATTTAACTCTTGAGTAGACATGCCTAACTTTAATTCACTCTTCACCTTATCCAAAATTACAGGGCTTTTTACAATGATCTTATATGTATTAGTTAATTGCACATTGGTTTGCACTTCGTTATACTGAATGATTTTCTCATCTTGTTTCTTTTGGTTAACAAGAATTTGCGTCGAAGTCTGATAAATCGGCGTTATAAAGTAGAAACTTACAATCGCGCTTACAAGTGCTGCACCAATCGTAATTACAAGGATCATAACTAATCGTTTTCTTAAAATAGCAAATAACTCTTTCAAACTTATTGTTTCTTCCATGCCTTCCTCCAGCTTTCAATAATTTGTTATAAAAACTTCCGAAAATAAATAATTTGTCAGGTTTTAAGCTGACAACAAAAATCTGGTATCTAGTCCTAAAGTTGTTTAGCGATAGATAACTATTTAACATATTACATAACTTACATTAGTATAGCAAGAATGGTTGAGAAAATTGTTGGAGAAATTGACAAATACTATACTACCGAATCTGACGAATTTCGACACAGTTTTTAATGTATAGATTTTCATTTGCTATATACTGTCGATATATGGGGATTATTAGTATTACTAGTGAATATACCATTGATTGATCTGTGTATTTATACTATCTTATTTATAAAAATCTTACCATTGTTGATTTTTATTTTGTTTTTTCTTAATATTTTGATATCTTTTTCAGACTTTAGTTGATAAACTTTTTTCGAAAGTCCCCTATTTTTTTAATCAAACGTTTGTTTAAAAGTAAGAGAACTTACCTATCGACAAATCCTCTTACCTTTCGTCCATTTCTTCATAATTCGCTTCAATAACAATAAAAAAGATGAATGACTATACTCTCTTCATTCATCTTCCAACGTAAAGTTATGTTAACAAATCTTTATTCTTTCTTATCACCAATTGCAAATGTGATTTCAGCTTCACAAGCGATTTCACCATTTACAGTTGCTACTGCTTTTCCTTTTCCAATCGGTCCACGGACACGTGTCATTTCGACTTCTAGGCGAAGTTGATCACCTGGGCGAACTTGACGTTTGAAGCGGCAGTTATCAATGCCAGCAAAGAATGCAAGGCGACCGCGATTTTCTTCCTTCTTCAGTACCGCAACAGCACCCACCTGCGCTAATGCTTCTACAATTAGAACACCTGGCATCACAGGATAATCTGGAAAGTGTCCATTAAAGTATTCCTCATTTGCCGTTACATTTTTAATCCCAACCGCACGCTTTCCTTCTTCTACTTCTAAAATTTGATCGACTAGTAGAAATGGATAACGATGTGGAATAATTTCTTTAATCTGTTGAATATCTAGCATATCATTCTCTCCTTATATACCAAATTGGTCATACCACCAACGCACTGTCCTTATTATCCCATTCTCCATTGTTTTTGTCACGAAAAACAAGAAATGCTTTCTACCCAAAATATCTATTAGGACTATTCATACAAAAAAGATACACCCTTTTCCCTTCGCTAATCGGCATAACAAAATAATAGCAATTAACACGGAGGTTGGAAAAAGGTGTATATCAAAGTTAGGGAGAGGAAATATACATTATTTCCCTCGTATGTCGTATTCATAGCTCATTATAAAGGACAAAAATAAGAAAGAAAAATTTAATATTTACTCCTTTTTACCATTATCCCCTTAATTTTCTACAAATTTCTACAAATTTCTTCATTTTTCTTATATTATCTTAAATAGTATATCTAGAAATTAAGATTCGTAATCCAGAACACTATTGCTTTATAAAAAAATAAATCTTCGTGGATTAGCCTTTAATAAAAACCCTATAAAATATCATCACAAAAGACACATTTATATTTTACAGAAATATCCAATGTTACATATGAATTCTTTTAAATCTATTTAACAATACATAAGAATAAAGTATAACTAATAAGAAATTGTTGCTTTTCCTTGTTTATCTATTAAATAAGGCATTCCGGAGTATTTGAGAGAAAAACTCAAATGAAATAAAAAGAAATACTTATATAATATTCCTCACTATCTCTCTTTCATCTCCTCAAATCGTTTCCCTTCTTAATTACTTATTTAAAATTAGTAGCAATTCAAAATACCAACAATTCATTAGGCACTACCTCTCATTAATCACTGACCATAAAAATGTCTACAAGGTGGTTCAAAATATATTATCACAACTACACTAATAAACCTTTATATACAAAAAGCAGCGAGACCTCTAGTCCTAAAGACAAGGGGTCTCGCTGCTTTTTGTTATATGGTATAAATAAAATCAGGTTCTATGTTAAATTATAACCCAAATATTTATACATGTATATAGACGGTATATTAATAAGCCACAAAAAGTATTTCTAATTTTTTTACTGGTCACACAATTGAATTAAGCTCATATTTCCATAAAAAGACCAGTACACAAATACCAATTATCCCCCAAACCATAAATAATCAAATTGTGTTACCGGCCCGAAAGAAATAAAGGCAGTGTATTCCTTAAATTTATAAAAAATAATTGGGACTAGTCATATTTAAATGTTTACCTTAGCCTGTTGTCCAAGTAGACTACTAAATAAACCACCTTCATCTTTTGCCAGTTGTGTGAAACTACCGTGTTGAATAATTTGTCCTTGATCCATTACAATTACTTGGTCAGCTTTACGTATAGTAGATAGTCTATGTGCAATGACAATAATTGTCATGCTTCCTTTCAATCTTTCCAATGCTTCTTGTATTTTTGCTTCATTTTCAGCATCTAATGCACTTGTTGCCTCATCTAATACTAAAATAGAAGGCCTTCGAAGTATTGCTCTAGCCAGAACAAGACGTTGTCGTTCTCCCCCTGAAAGTTTGACTCCCCTATCGCCAATCAGTGTATCCAATCCTTGCGAGAGCCTGCTAACAAACTCAGCGGAAGCAGAAAATTCTAAAGCTTCCCAAAGCTGCTCCTCACTTGCATTTGGTTCAACCATTCTCAAATTGTCTCTTATACTGGCATTGAATAGAAATGGATCTTGAGGAACATAGCTAATAGATTTCCTCAATGATAATAGGTCCTTACTTGTCAACGGTTTGTTATCTATTAATAACTGACCGCTCTCCGGCTGCATAAGTCCCATTATGATATCAATTAATGTACTCTTTCCAGCACCGGAACGCCCAGAGATAGCTGTCATACAATTTGCAGGAATACACAAATTAATATCTTTAAGTGAGTACACAGCATTTTCTTTATTGTAGCGGAAAGAGATATTTTGACACTCAATAGATTGTTCTATCTGCATAGGATTTATACAATCATAATCCTGCTCTATATCTTGCAATTCTATACTTTTCTTACACTCTTCCTGTAATTGCAACAAATCTTTAAAAGCGGGAAGATTCGCTGCAATTTGTTCCATGTTTGATTGTATACCTGCAAATCGTGGCCACAAACGAGAAAATATAAGAATAATTAATAATAATTGCTCTGTTTTCGTCTGAAACAGCTGAACAGATAGAAAGATAAGAATAGCAATGAAAACAGCTGATGCAATTTTATAAAAGAGTTGAGAATTATTTCTCACCTTAATATATGCAAACTGTTCACGTTCCACATCTTCTACCCAATTACGTAACCACATATAACGAGATCGTTCTAGTGTATTGCTCTTAATATCCTTAATTCCATTAAAATGATCAGTTATACCTGCAAGATACGCTTTTGAATTCTCTGAGGTTCGACCACCTAATCTTTTTGATTTTTTAATAAATCTTCGTGAAAGAAAGGCAAGTACCACAGCGCAACATAGTACAAAAATTGTTATATCTGCCGCTAACCAAAAAGCGAAACCAATCTGTATAAATGTAAACATTAAAGAAGTGAGCAACTGTAAAAATAAATTAGTGCCTGCGCTAACACGCCCTAATTCCGTTGTCAAAGAATTGATAAGATCTGATTTTCTCTTTTTCACAAAGAAACTCCAGTTGGCCTGCAACAATCCACGATAAGTTTCCAATCTCAAATGATTAATAAAACGTATCTGGATTTTCGCATTACGAACTGTTATATTCCTTTGCAAAAGCGCTTGTCCCACGACCAATATAATATATATTCCTAATACAAGTGGTAATCCTAAAGTAGTTGGAATCTCACCTAGGAATCCAAGAACCCCTGAAAGAGGACTTGTCTGTTCATTCATCTTCGCAATACCGCTAATACTTATCATAGGAATTAATAATAAAATGCCGATTCCTTCTACGAGACTGACCAATACCATTCCCATGAGATTAACAATGAGAATGTTTCCAGTAAAAGAGTATAACCGCTTTGTAAAATATAAAATATTTCTCATTTTCACTTCTCCTTACGGTACCTCATTTCCCTCCAAATCCATAAAACCGGCCGCAAAGGGAAATATAAAACATGCAGTTGTTTTGGCAGTGGTAAAGTTTCCACATCCTGAGGATAAGGATACAACCAACTAAGATGAAACAGTAGCTTTTGAGAGCTTGTCTTTAACAAATATAAATATCGCTCATGATATTTTGAAACTTCTTCCGGGACAGGATCTGTATGCAAGTTAATCATATTTTCCAAGTAATATATAGCAAGCTGCGCTAATTGCGTTACCTTTCTCCCTGACATTAATACTTTTGCCTCTTCCTCTATTATAAGAGTATCTAAAAGCTCAGAAGATAAAATAAGCGCCTGACCTACCAGTTGTTTACATCCATATCTCCCCAACATAACAGTGAGTTCTTCCCAATCTATTTCTTGCCTTACCATACGGTCAATGTCCGTTAACCATCGAAGCCTGGACCAACCATGCCTAGTTCCATGAGTCACAAGAAACATAAACAAATCCTCTCTACCTAAAAAATAGACAGGATAATTTGTGACAGGACTCGTCCTCTTTCGCCCCCATAACTCATCGAAGTGTGGTTCCTTTCCCGGTCCTGGGTGTAGTCGCCAATGAATCTCCAATTTCACCTTACTTATCGGATGCGTGTAAGTTGTATGGTGGCGTCTCCACTTCCATTCATTCATAACCGTCGGAAAATCATCCTCTTTGACATAACCATTCTTTACAAGTAATTCGTTCACTTTTCCAAGATCATCTATAGGAACAAGGGCATCCAGATCCCCTGATGTTCGAAGGGAAACATCTCCATATAGGTCTGCGCCAAGAATAGGGCCCTTCAAAAATAGAAGTTGAAGTTGGTTTTCAGCAAATAATTTACTTACTTTTCCCATTTCTCCACTTAAATGAAGCATATGGAATGTATTCCTTTTAAAATATGTACTTAATACTTGCACAACATTTGATGGAACTAACTGTTTATCAATAGATTTCATTTTTGGGTAAATGAACGCGTACATACGATGATGCAGCGCCAGTTTCAAAAATTTGTTCCAATCAATATTTATGAACCAGTCTCCCGGGATTTCTTGTATCTCTTTATCTTCCTTCTTTATAATTTCAAGTAACAATTTTAGTTCTTTAGGTAAATGACTCAAATCAAGATTACAACCGGTATACATCTCATTCTCCTTCAAGATTTTTTTACCCTATCCTTTTTGCAAATTTACCAACAACGGTAAATCTCTTCATTTCTTCTACGCCAGTAATATAAAAGGGCCCGCTACGTAACCACGCATGGGCAATCATATTTCCCGTCTCATCTTTCGCGGTCCCTAAGTAAAGGGTACTTTCAATTTGACGCTTCTCCAACATTTTCATTGCAGCGATAGCTTTAACGAGACACTGGCTTTCCCAAAATGTATAACGGCTCATCATATGCACTGCTTGAGAAATTTTCCTTAACGTAATCTTTTCCGATTCATCATAGCTTAAAGACGTTTCTGCCATATGAATTCCTAATATAGGAGCAGCTTTAGAAAACGGTATACTTTTCAGAATACGAGCCCAGCCTAAATAAAAGAAAGCTTCTATAAGTAATAATTTTGTTCCCATATCGAACGACAAGAAAGCTTTGGCTTTATTTATGATATTCATCGATCCTACTCCTAATCTATTAAATCTGGAACGTTCAATTAAAAATCAAAGTTTTTCATCAACCGAAATTAACCCTTCTGCATACAAATGATTTAAGAAAGAGAGTACTTGTTCCTTACATTCTGCCTCTTCAATCATATATCGAGACAATAATATATCGATCACTTGATTGACAGATATTAATTCATTAATTAAACTCCAAATTTCACCACCTATACCTCCTAAGTTATAGTATTTCCCATTATGGATGCTCATCATCACTTTCTCCCCATCCATATCGCTCACTACATTTTCCTGACCTTGTACAACAAAACTGTGTAATGAAATTGTTTGTTTACTACTCATTATTTTTCCTCCTCTTTTAAAGACTCTAGAATTTTGGATACTAAATCATGTGCCGTAAACTTTGAAATAGGACGTCTCAATTGACACATATCTATTTTGTTGACGATATTTGTTGAATGCATAAAATGCCATTCCATCATCCCCAATCGTGGGATTAATGAATTCCTATATGTATGACGTAGCAATGTGCGTAGTCTCTCCAGTCCTTCAATCTGCTGAAGTTCAACATCCCCATTTTCTACTTTCACTAATTCGAATACACCTGCCAATGGTAATGGTTCCTCGAAAAAGTTAGCTGTAACGGGGACAGCATATTTAGTTTCCCTTTCAAATAATGGCTGATAATGCGCTGTCTCCATTCCAAACTGATCAAGACTCTCTTTCCATAACTTTTGCTGCGGGTAAGATGGTGTAACAAAAGGAGTATTATCCTCAGAAAGAGACACAGCAATTACATCATCACTTAAAAGCTTATAGCCTTTGCTTAAAAGGGCTGATGCAAGAGTTGATTTTCCAGCTCCTGATCTTCCTACAAAAGCATACGCCTTTCCATTGATGGCTATTACACTTCCATGCAGAGGGAGTATTTTTCTCTGCATCAACAATGCCCCCATACAAGTCCCAAGAATATAAAGCCGAATCTTATCTTGATCAGACCCTTTCATAGGTGAAACAATGATTTTTTCTCCATTTTTAATACAAAACGTAGCAGTTTCGGGGATTTGAAACATAATTAATTCTTCTTCAACTACAAACACTGACTTCGGAGAAGATAACTCTCCCCATAATTGGGACAAATCTGCAGTTTCTATTTTTACGTCTACTTCATTTTCGTAATTACTTACTTGAGGCAATTCCGGCAGGGGAATCTCACTTAATAGGGCTAATCCGAAGGCTTTGTAAATCTCTTTCTTTACAGTATGTATCATCTTTCTCACTCCAAATAGTTGAAAAATTGATTAAAAAAAACCCTTATACCGTAATTAAACTATATAAGGGCTGTAAAGCATATAAATCTCATTTAAATATTAGTGCATTAGCTGTGGTGAAGAGCGCCTTGCTCATCCTCATCTTCAAAAACTTGGTCAACAAGTCTCTTTCCAGGTCCAGCCATTGTCATGTTGATATCAAGTACTTCTAATACTGGTGATTGCCATTCTTGTTTCATAATTTCACCCCCTTTCAAATATATTTTTTGATAAATCGATAAACAATAAGACTACGCATTAAAATTCTAAAATCTGGATCAAACACGTATTCTACTCGTGGTTCTCCTTGAATTTTCAAAATCGCGCTCTTAATAATCTCCATATTAAAAAAGTTAGAGGCCACTGGGTCTTTACTAAGCTGCTGAAGTTCCTCGATAAACATTTTCCATGAAGGAATCATGCGATGAACCACATCAGCTGCCTGTATTCCCCGCACACGCTGATTTAACCTTACTTTGTCAGGAAGAAATCCTTTTGTGGACCTCCGGACAAGTGCACGATTTAAGCCATTTTGAACAAATTGTTCGAGTGGTAACGATAAACAGAATCGAATTACCCGTAAGTCATTCGTTGGATCATGCCCTTGTAAACCATAACGCAAGGAGAGCTTTGTTCCACTTGTACCCGTTGTATTCCACAAGTTTAGCTGTTCAAAATGTTTCTGCCTTATTTCATATATATTTGGGATAGAGGCCCCTGTTACTTTCACACCATGTTCTTCAAGCTTTCTAAATACATCAGTACGTTTGGCAAGTTCTGGACTAACTAACGTTGGCAGTTCGTATTGCTGTTCTGAGGAAAACATGTTTTTTATCGATGGGAATGCTTTCTCCCCTACAACTTTCAGTATTCTCGATTTTTTGACTCCAACGTTCTTACCATACAAATCAATTTCACGATAAAGCTGCAACCAGCTGAACTTTTTAAGTAAAATCGCATAATAATCTAAAGCTGGCCCCCAAGAGATTGTGAAATTTCCTCTCGCTCCATTTAAGAGCACCCCAATCCCTTGTTGTTGAGCTTTTTCATAAATTCCTTTCACCCAGACGGAATTTTCGAAAAATTTATATGGCATCTCCATAATCTCAAGCCAATCATCAATTTCTGAGAAAGAATTTTCTCCCGGAAAATTCAAATAATTCCCTTTAATATTCCCTACATGTTGTACTGTAGTTTGAATAAATGGCTTTTCATCAGCAATCGTATGACCACGAGTCCAATCAGTAAACCCTTCCGCAGGTACCGAGCTGAATGTATATAATTTTTTGTTCTCTTTTTGCAGGGCTCTCGCAGCAAAGCTAGCAACAGCTCCTGAATCTAATCCCCCACTTAAATGAGAACCAACATTACGATGAGTACGTAACCTTGATGTTACTGCGCTTTCAAATACGTCCCTGAACGCCTCTTCATAATCTTCATTTGATTTGAGTTGCAACTGCTCCTCTACAAATAACGTGTCGTATTTCGCAATACTAACTCTTCCCTTAACTACGGAGATAGTATGAGAAGGCGGGACTTGCTCTATATTTTTATGCACTGTTGAAAATGCATCTATTGTATCAAGCATATTAGGTATCGCTAAATATTCAGCTAACCATTGCTCATTCAATTCCTTCCCAACGTACGGTAAAGAAAACAGCGGTTTTATGCTAGTACAAAAAGCAAATTGATTTTGATTGCGGTAAAAGTAAAAAGTCCGACTTCCTGAAAAATCACGTGCACCAAAGAGCAATTGCTTTCTCTCATCCCAAATCATAAAAGCAAAATCACCAATTAGATACTTTGGTACATGCTCTCCCCACTTTTGATAAGCGAGTAAAATCAACTTACTATCAGGCATCTCTCTTCTATGTACCTTGTCTACTTGCAATCTATCGAATAATTCATTGCGATTATCAATAATAGCATCAGCAGTTATAACCAACTGTGTTTCATAATCATAGTAGGGTAATTGTTCATTAATAGATTCAGATGTTATCCATTTTGCATGGGAGCCAAAAAAAACATTTTCCTTGTGCCATATATCGGTATTGTCACCTGGATAACGAGATAAATCTTTCATGATTCCAATCCTATGTTCAGGCGGTATCGGTTCTCCATTTAAATGATAAATTCCGGTTATTGCACTCATTTTTTCCTCCCACTACGAGACAATTAAGGGAAAACCCGATGGATAAGTAAATTACTAGATATATCAAAAAAATGTTATTAATATACTAGAAAACCCTTTCCTCAAACTACCTCGTTTACGCATAACAGATTTTAAAACCCAATTTTATAGCCTTAAATCTTTTTCAGTTGAAGTATTCAAGCTTCCAGGCTACCTATCCTATTGTAAACCCTTGCATTTTAATTTTCTCAAAAAAGAACAAAGGTGTGATTTTCTTAATTCGAATCAAAATATTACCATCTGAATTTTATATAAATAAAAATCACTGAATTTAATATATCGATAAAACGTTTATATTCTTTATAAAGAATATAAACTCAGATTACCATTTCACTATTACATTGTCAAGTATCTATATACTCAAGAAAGTGAATATTTATGTATCTTTTTTAGTAACTGTAAGAACAAATAATACAGTACAACTTTAATCGGTAGGAGGCTTTACATCCCTACCGACTATTAATCTCATCAATCGAGCTTTTACGAACATTCCATCTATCTTCTAAGTTTCCCTAAAATCTTAAGGTAGTGCTCTTAATGCTCATAAATAGCAGGATAAACGTTATATCTTACAAATACACAGGATAATTTTCATCTTTTTATATTTTTAAAATTTCTGTGCTATGATATTTTATATAATTTATTATTAACCCACTAATTAAAGTTGATTTTTCACTTGTTATGTTCTCTATTACTTTATTCTCCTGCTTCTTTAATCGAAACCGGAGAATAACCTTTTTATATTTATACCATTTTCACAAAGGGGATGATATAATATGCGTTTACCACTAATAAAAAATACCATTCGCATTTACCACAAGATTATGTACGCTTACTATTTCACTCTTTATAGGGATTGCCGTGACCTTCATTCAAAGAAAATTTTTTTCAGTAAAATGAGATTTCATAAAAACAGCACTGAATGAGATATTAAATCCTCCTAGTTCATTAACACCCTTCTTAATTAAAGCTGTTTCTATTTTTTATCTTTACATGCCAGCACTTACCATCAATATATTCTTAATACATGTAATAACTCTTGTCTGATCTTTTTCTGTCATACCTGATCCAGACGGAAGACATACGCCTGTTGCAAATAATTTTCTAGAAACATCCTCACTCTCACTATGCGGATAATACATTACATCTTCAAATAAAGGTTGCATATGAAGAGGCTTCCAAACAGGACGCGCCTCAATGTTTTCATTTTCCAGTTGTTTCAGTAATGCCTGAATCGGTACTCCTGTTTTTTCTTCATCTACAGTAAGAACTGTAAGCCATCGGTTTGAATAAGTATCCTCTAACTCAGGCATAAACTGTATCCCTGAAATATGAGATAATTCTTGATAATATCTATCAAATATTCGTCTTCTTGCATGTACTCTCTCTTGTAAGACCTGCAGCTGTGCTCTACCTACACCTGCTAAAACATTACTCATACGATAATTATATCCAACCTCACTATGTTGGTAGTGTGGAGCCGGATCTCTTGCTTGAGTAGCTAAAAATCTTGCTTTTCTCAATGCCTCGACATCATTTGAAACAAGCATGCCTCCACCTGAAGTTGTAATGATTTTATTGCCGTTAAACGAATAAATACCAAATTTTCCGAATGTCCCGCTTTCTTTACCTTTATAGGAAGAACCGAGCGATTCTGCCGCATCTTCTATCACTGGGACATCATATTCATTACATAACGAAAGAATTTCATCCATTTTAGCGCTTTGTCCATATAAATTTACAACAATGACAGCTTTCGGAGGTATTCCTTTCTCATTTGCATCACGTAATGCACGTTCTAAAGCTTGTGGCGACATATTCCACGTTTCAAGCTCAGAATCAATAAATACTGGTTTAGCCCCTAAATATAAAATTGGATTTGCGCTCGCTATAAAAGTAAGACTTGAACAAAACACCGTATCTCCATCATTTACATCCAGTAAGCGAAGTGCCAAATGGATAGCAGAGGTTCCTGAACTAACTGCAGCCGCATCAAGAACTCCAACATGGGATGAAAGTTCACTTTCAAACGCATCTACATTTGGACCAAGTGGAGCAATCCAATTCATATCAAATGCTTCCCCTATATATTTTTGTTCATTACCGCTCATATGTGGAGCGGAGAGATAGATTCTTGTTTTTTCCTGTGAGTATACCACTTTAAACACTCTCCTATAATTCTTTTTTTATTACTCTAGCTGGAATACCAACTGCCTTACAATTCGCTACAATGTCACGGATCACCGTTGCTCCGGCACCGATAACGGACCAATCGCCAATTGTAATATTTGGAATCACATTAACTCCTGCTCCTATATGTACTCCTATTCCTACAGTAACGGATCCTGTAAGCACTGCATTTGGGGAAATATGTGCAAAATCATTTATCTTATTATCATGTTCAATAATAGCGCCTGAATTGACAATAACGTGATTCCCAATTTCAACATCTGCATTAACAATTGCACCTGGCATAATAACTGTACCAGTTCCAATCTTTGCACTTAAACTAACAATAGATTGTTTATGTATAAGCGTCGCATAGCGATGACTGGGAATCTCTAACTGCTCCATAATTATCTTTCTTGTTCTGTTATTCCCTATAGCTATCACGAACTTTGTATCTACATGCTCATCCATTAACTTTACAGCTGCAGAAATAGGTCCAAAATAGACACCATCCTCAATTTTTAACTCTTTATACACATCATCTAATTGCGCAATGATTTCATAATTTCCATACGATAGGATAATATCTCGGATTACTTTACTATGACCACCTGCCCCAATCATAATTATTCGCATCCATCTCACCTCCTCAAGAATTCTTTGTACCATTAAATTTTTCCACAGTTACATGCCCAACCTGATTGATTCCTTCTGACTTAAATACTTTCTTTACCGTTAACAACAAAATTTTCATATCAAGCCAAAAAGTCCGTTTTTTTGCATACCATACATCAAAATCAAATTTTTCCTCCCAAGAAATCGCGTTTCTGCCATTTACTTGGGCCCATCCCGTAATCCCTGGTCTGACATTATGCCGCTTGGCCTGCTCTTCTGTGTATAGTTCCAAATACTCCATCAATAATGGTCTTGGACCTACCAAACTTAAGTCCCCTTTTATAACATTAAACAACTGTGGCAATTCATCTAAACTATATTTTCTCAGAAACCCTCCGAAACGGGTAAACCTTACATCATCGGGCAACGCATTCCCCTCACTATCCTTCTCGTCAGTCATAGTTCTAAACTTATAAAGAAAAAAAGGGACACCATGCAATCCCGGGCGTTGCTGCTTAAATATGATAGGGGAACCCAACTTAATTCTAACTAAAACAGCCACTATTATAATAAGAGGTAAAAGAAACACCAATAATGACAAAGAAACGAACAAATCGAAAAGTCTTTTCATATATAATCATACTCCTAATTTGATTTATGTATTAACCTCTACTCCATAACTGTCTAAAACTTCTATCTTCATAAAAAGCAGCCCCATTCATAGTTGAAAAATAACAAATTGATTTACTTTTTTATTTAAGGACATGTCATGCAAAATACTTAATTAAAATACTCAGTAATAAGAACACCACCATATTCAACAGAGCATAGTGGTGTTTCATTTCTAAAAGATTCTTAATACTTTCCTTTTATTTACTTGCTCTTACTTTAAGCATTATAATTTTGTGTCAATTCATTAGGCGCTGGTGCTCGATGGATTGGGTCAGTAACGGGATTATAGAAATGTAGATTTCAAATTAAAAAGTGCCCTTTTTGTGTGACTGAATTTTCACCCTCAGGTTTCCAATTATACTTTTAACAATTCCAAATAAATACTTAAATTCATCTGTCTTATAAAAAACAAATACATAAATAGCATTTGGAATTATTAAACAAATCATCCCTCTTAATATTAATTCTAGTAATCCATTATACGGAATAAGACCACATATTAAACTTGTGATAACACAAGCTCCTAACCCTATCATCACATAGTAAGTATATTTTAAAAAATAATCTCTAACCGGTTTACGGAATACTTTCTTATATACTAAATAAGGAGCAATCCAAAATGGAACCACTAGTGTACTTATAAGTGTTCCAATAAAAACACCTGTTATGCCCATATATTGCACCAAGACAATAGAAGCCACCAGATTCACGGCAGCCTCTAAAAAGGGCGCATACCTATCTTCATGAAAAATCCCTGATGTTGTCTTGACCATAGATATAGAACGTCTCATTCCTGATACATAAAAATTTATCATTAATATAATTAATACACTTATATCCATAATAAATTTCGAACCAATCCATAAAGTAATAAAGGGTTGCATTATAATATATAAAAATATGGAAAAAAATGAGTATATCCAAAAATTACAAAGCATAGTAATCTTAAATATGCTATAAATTTTTTCATCGCTTTCTTTTGCAACCAAATTCCCTACACTATGATTTATATTATCAAAGATTTGATTTATAAAAGTTCTACAAATGTTAATTAACATATAATAATTTGAATACAATCCAACAGCTGTAACACTGACAAAAGACGCAATTAACATGTTATCAGTACCAAAGACAATATATCCGCCTATATTATGTAACACTAAAGCCTTTACATTTTTAACAATATTACTTTTGGTTTCACTATCTAATTTGCTTGCTGCTTTATTTTTTAAAAATGGGTACATCTTATCTACCAATATAGCCAAGAACGCAGAGGTACTGATTGTTATAATAATATCGATTATTAGATATAAAATATAACTATGCGTAAAGTATAAAATTCCTATTTTAATGCAAGTAGATATAATAGATGAGATAGAATAAATCCCTGTAACAATATATCCCTTTTGACAAACATTTAAAAATGAGGTTTTATAAGAAAATAGATAAGATGAAGCTGTATTAATTAAAAATATAATATAAATAAAATGAATATTGTCTACCTTTGCATCTTTAGCGATATATCCAAGAAAAGGTGACAAAAGTAATCCTAGTAACAATACTATTAAAGCTATTGCCATATATGCCTTTCTATAAAAATTCATAAGCATATTGATTCTATCCTGATTATTTTCTGCCACTGGTTTATATAGATTATATATGATAGCAGATCCTATTCCTGCTTCAGCTAAAGATAACATTCCTAATATATTAGTAAATAATCCATTTACCCCCAGATACTCAACACCTAAATAAGTAATAAATATGGTTCTGGAAGCAAAACTTAGTAACGTAATAATAACTTGACTGCCTATACCGGCTGATATATTAATTATTGAATTTTTAACTCTCATTTTTCCTCCCACTTCAGAAAGTATGAAAACACTTTCAACCCAAGAGCATTACCTGATTTCTCTTTTATATGCTGCAACTATTAAAGGATACACTTTAAACTTTATTGCTAAATAATATATATACTCCTTAAAGTTATTGCATCGATATGAAAAACCAATTCCTTTTACACTATCTGAGAACATTTCATAATTCACTATTCTACGAAAAGCATTATTAACATCCACATTAGGGTCGCTTTTTAAATTATTAATCAAGAGTCTATATATGTGATTTATATAATAATTAGCCATATCTTTTTTAAATTGCTTATCGTGTAGTAAACCAAATTCTTGTGAAAGTTGTCTTCTCATTTGATATTGTAAAACTAAACTGTTCTCTAAATTTGGTTTATACGGAACCCTCATTAAGCTATTTGGATTATTAATAGTATAAAAATAAAGAACTTCTGAGACTGCACATACCCTTTGTGAGTGCAATAAAAACTCTAAATTAAAAATAACATCTTCTCCAATAAACACTTGTTCATTAAATCTGATGTTTTTTTCTTTTATAATGCTTAAATTGTATATATACCTCCATGCGAAGCATAGATCATTCTTGGAATGAACATTTGGAGAGCTCAGTATAAAATCTCTCCCGTTCATAACAGTATCTAATTTGAAGTTAGGAATAATACTATTATTATTTGGAACAGTTTTGTATCCGCATATTACAGCATCACACTTTTCATCTTCCGCAATACCATATAACCTAGTAAAATAGTTTTCGCTTACCACATCATCGGGATCTATAAACACTATATACTTCCCTGTAGCAGCCTCGATCCCTGCATTCCTTGCGCTACTCACTCCTCCATTTTCTTTATAGATTACTTTAATTCTATTATCCTTTTCTACATATTCTTCACATATTTCACCACATTTATCTGTTGAACCATCATTGACTAGAACTAATTCAATATTGACGAAAGGCTGTTTTAAAACACTTTCAATACATCTAGCTAACCATTTTTCCACATTATATATGGGAACAATAACACTTATTAATTCATGCAATCCTTTCACCTCTACATTACTTACATAAGTTAAACCCTCATGCCTATCTTATTACAGCTTTAATTTCGCTTAAATATTTCTCATCTTGAATATCGCCCACATTTTGTCCAGCACCTGCTTCACATACGTACTTATTTTCAATTTTGATTTTAGTTTTTGCTTGTCTTAAAAACCATTCGTATTCAATATCCACATGCCCTATATCAATTGCTTGATATCCCTCTTTATACAAATCATATGCTAATATAGTAGCAGTAGGCCCTATCGCTAATAGAATCAATTTAGATTTATTATTTTTTTTTGCTGCTGTTAAGATTTTATTGTAATGTAAGAATGCATGCTCCTCTGGTACTAAAATCCTTTCAATTGATTTAGCATTGTCAAACAGATCATTTCCAATACCTAATCTACTCTTACTACCCTCTATTAAAACTATATCCCTATCTTTCCATATTAATTTTAATAATATAAACCATTCTTTACATTTTGACTTATCTCGAAAGGGATAATAGAATCTCGATATAAAGGAATTATAATATATTTTTCCCTTCTTCAAGTCTTTATACCACTTTAATCTATATTTTGCAGTATGAAGACTCCAATAATCCTTTGGTTCATCTGCATATTTTGATAAATCTTGAAAAACATCCGGCAAACAAACTAAGAACTTCTCATCTTCACTTAGCAATATTTCTTTTAATCTTTTTGATAACAAATGATCAGCCCGTTGAAATGTTATATCTAGATTATGAATTAATTTAAATTCACCATCACCATACCTGGCTACGGAAGCTTTATCATGAATAATTTTTTTTAAAGTTTCATCTATAGATTGAATTCTAGGGGGCTTGAAAAAGCACTTCGTGAATCGATCTTTTATGATAGTTAATCGATTCAAACTCTGAATTTTGATATCGATCAATTTATTCCAAATAAAAACTAACATACTTTTTATTTTTATTTGCACCATACCAAGCTCCTTTCTAATACTTTTCTCGATAGAGCATTAGATTATCTTTCCTCTTTTTCTTAAGAAAATTACTCTTATCCCTCTATTCACATCTTACATACTATTTATTCTTATTATTTTCCAATTTTTCAACTAGCCTTTTTTCTCAATGAAACATCGCCTCTAGAATTTTTAGTGGCAAGTTTCCGGCCTATTTTTATTGATGGAATTTCAATAAATTTATAACATAAGACCGACACAACCATAGTAAATAAGAAAGAAATTAATAAAATTAAAGGCACTGATATCTTTCCATAGAAAATATGAACTGTTGTTAATAGAACAATTGGATGTACTAAATAAAGACTATATGATATTTCCCCTATAAATTGTACTGGTTTAATCAGTAATAATTTAGAAAATAGTTTTGAACTTAGAGCGGATAGAATAATTAAAACTGCACCAAAGCATATATACCAATCGATGATAATAAGATACAAATCATAATCGATTTCACCAATTAGTTTGGAAAGTAACATAAATGGGATACGGGGATAGCTAAAAAATAAAAGACCTAAAGGCAATAATATATATTTTACTTTTGAATTAATAATTTTACTCACTAAATATTCTCTGTTTTTGGCTAGTAGTGCACCAATAATAAACATTGAGCTATAATGTAATGTGATAAAGTAATTGGTGGATACTGGCATATTAAATTCGCTTGGAATGTTCTTCATTAATAAATAACCAATAACTGATAAAAACATCGCTATCCCAATACTTACTTTCCAGTTTACTCTAAGTAAAAGAAAAATAATTAAAGGAAACACTATGGAAATTCGCATCTCGTGAACTAATGACCAAATCACCATAATAAACGCATCAGAATTAAATTCTCTCAAGAATAAAATATGATCTATTACTCTATTAAAAGAAACTTCTATGTTCCATGAACCCCATTGTACCAAACCAGGAATGGTACCAATTTTAGAATGAATCCCCAATTTAATTCCTATTGCAATAAAAAGAATCATAATATAAGGAATGTAAATCCTACAAACTCTTTTAATAAGATACTTTAAATAATTAAATTCCGTCCCTTTATAAAAAGGCAAGGATAGAACAAATCCACTTAACACAAAAAATATAATAACAGCCGAATGACCTTGCCATAATATAGAAAAATAGGTCCCAAATGTTGAATACATTACCTTTTTACCTAATATCGGAAATAATGCTAAGAAGTGCCCTAATAGAACAATGATTGCAGCAATACCCCGAAGGGAATCCAATTCTTTATAACGTCCCGTCATAATTCTTCCCTCTGTTCTAAAATAAAATTTATTAATCTTACTATTGAAATTTAGTCATCTTTATAAGGATGACTAAATTTTATAATTATTACGTAAATTAATTAATCTAATACAAAACCCTTGTGTGAATGGCAAGATATCGAATAACGTAGAATATACACCTATATCCTTCGTATCACCTTGAGAGAAGTCGACCGCTCCGTTTCTTCTTGTCACTCCCATCAAATAACCGATAGCTTTATCTGCACTTTCCAAACATTCCTTTGAAATATCTTCTATCTTTGCTGCATTTAACATAAACCATCCCAGTGTGGATGTAGCGGAAGAATCTGGTCCGCATTCGTTCCTGGTTACAGTCCAATTCCAATTGCCTTGTTGTTGAAATTTCATCGTAGCTTTTGCAAATTTACGTACACTTTCTTCTAATACAGGTTTATAGCTGTTGTTTTCTGGTAATTCATTCCACGTATCTATAAGACCTATAGCAAACCATCCAAGACCTCTTCCCCAGCCATATAAACCTAGAGGAACTTTATCTTCTAATCTATAAGCATGACATGGTATATGACTTAAGTTTAACATTCCATATGTTTCATATTCTTTAATCTGCTTTACAGCCAAATCTATACACTCACTTTTGTTATACCTAATGCCGTAAGTCACTAAAAATGGACATATGAAACCTATGGTATCTACATAGCGATACCCTTTCATAAACTTCCTATATTCTATTGTACCATCTTCACCTAAATGCTCTTGTATCATTTCCCAAGTAGCATCCAAGGCTTTTTTATATTTATCTATATCCTCAAAATCCAGCTTCATGATCGCATAAGCAAGTATTGCCCCATCTACATACTGAGGTTTGTGCGCCCACTGACCATTATGATCAAATTTAGAGTTCAAAAACTTCGTAATTTCATGTTTCACTGCTTTGTCATCGTTATATTTCAGGTATTCAGACAACCCTAATAGTAAAGATGCTTCTTGCCAATGCTGTATAGCACTTTTCGTATAATTTCCTTTCAACATATCAATTGCTATTAATCTTGTGTTATCAGTTACCTTAATCTTTGGTGTTTTATTTAGCCACTTAACACCTATATGAGTGATTGACTGATTCCATAAGCTTTTATCCGTATATCTTCCTATTTTTATTCTTCCCAACCAATTCTTTCCTATAGGAATGAAATCAATCACTACAATAATTGCGATTACAGCAAGTAACACAAAGCACGCTGCCTGTATAACCATATAATTATGTCCTTTCTATACTACTCAAATAATGTATATAATTTTTTTATCTCCGACTCGGTTCCTAGCTCTTCATCTGATAAGTTCTTTATTAACTTATTTCTTAATTCTTCATTATGTATTAATTTCTTAATTCCCTCCGAAAGTGAGTGAGCATCCATGTCTATAATCAGCCCATTTTCTTCATTTTTAATTTGGTCTTTAGCTGTACTGAAGTTTGTTACCACTATTGGTTTATGCAGTATTTTTGCTTCGTCTATTGCGATAGACTTTCCTTCGAACCTGGATGGTTGTACATATATATCTGCTTCTCTTATATACGGATAGGGATTTTCTTTCAGTCCTAACAGTAAAAAATAATCTTGAAGGTGATTTTCTTCTATCATTTTTTCTAACTTACCTCGCCCTTCCCCTTCTCCAATGATATACCACTTTATTTCATATCCATCTCCAACCAGATTCTTACAGGCTTCTATAGCCAAATCAAATCCCTTTTCATGACTTAACCTTCCTACAGAAACAAGCTTTACCCCTTTACGCTCTAGATCTATCTTTTCCTGTGACATTTTATTTATCGTACTTGGAGATACGATGTTATGAATAACACCTATTTTGTCGTTATATATAGAAAATCTTTGTTTTAAAACATTGGCACATTCCTCAGACACCGTCACTATATGATCCAATGAACGAAAATAACCCCTATCAATGTTAGGATCCATTCCTAATTTGTCATAATCAGTGTGTATAAAACCAATTTTCTTATTCGCATTTACTTTGTCTATACAAAAGTAAACTGGGTTCTTTTCTAAGTACCCAATCGCTACATCATACTTTTTACTTATATTCTGTAAAGATTTTGATAGATATCGCCATACTCTCTGTTCACAACGAGCCTTGTTTTTTTCACTTTTAAATATGTAACCTGCACAAACCCTTGATAAGGCTATATCTAGTCTTCCTTGTCGCAAGCATTTCATGATAGCTGCTTTTATCGGCATATCAAACAACTGATACTCAGGAGGTTCTTCTAATACATTCACTTGTTTAGGAATTTTATTAAGGAATAAACCTTCATGCTTAAATAAAAATAAATCCACATTATAGCGAGAGTAATCCATCGTATTCAACAGAGAGATTAATGACTTCTCCGCCCCACCGCAGTTCAAATTATTGATAACAAATAATACGTCTTTTTTCATAATAATCACCTTTTAAAGAATTCCGTAGAGCTTATTTATTTCTTTTTCGGTTCCTAACTTTTCTGTAGATAAATTATTTACGATTCTTTCCCTTAATTCTATATCTTTGATAAGCCTTTCAATTTCAGTTGCTATTCCTTCTTCAGACATCTCAGCAATAATTCCGTTTATTCCATGATTTATTTGATCTTTTGCAGTTTCAAAGTTAGTCACCACTATCGGTTTATGCAATATTTTTGCTTCATCAATTGCTATAGACTTACCTTCATACCTAGATGGTTGCACATATATATCTGCTTTTCGTATATAAGGATAGGGATTTTCTCGAACCCCCAAAATTGTAAAATGGTTTGATAGATGATGATCTTCTATTAAACGTTCTAATGCATCTTTTTCATTTCCATCCCCTAATACGTACCAATTTATCTTGTATCCTTTTTCAAGAAGTAACTTGCAAGATTTCACTGCTAAATCTAAACCCTTTTCATGACTTAATCTGGCGACAGTAATAATATTGGTATAATGTCTATCAAACAAACTGTCATCTTCTATATCTTCTTTAGATAAATCATATATAACGCCAGGAGCTACTATATTATATATAATCGTAACTTTATTTTTTAGTTGTGGAAAATTTTCTTGTAACGATTTTGCACACTCTTCTGAAACCGTTATTAGATTATCTAGTTGTTCAAAATATGAGTTATCGAACTGGCAATCCATACCTGAATTCGAGTAGTTTGTATGTATCCATCCAGCCTTTTTTTTGGCATTGACCTTATCAACTACGAAGTATATTGAAGACTTTTCAAGATAGCCTATCGCTGCATCATACTCTTTTTCTAACACTTCAAATGACTTACTTTGATATTCCCATGTATACTGTTCTGAAATTGCAGCTTCCTTTATCAATCTATTTTTAATAGTGAACATCAATCTTGAATATGCTAAATCAATTTGTCCATTCTTTAAAAAGCCCATTATTGAATTTTTAAGGCTAGATGCAAATATTTTATAATCACTTGGCAGATCTAATATATTTACCTCTCTTGGTATCGAATTTATGAATATTCCTGTTTTATTAAACAAAAATAAATCTACATCATATAAACTGTAATCTATCTGAGATAGTAAATTTATCAAGCTTTTTTCTCCACCACCAGCAGATAAACTAGGCATAACAAATAGTAGTTTTTTTTTCATAATGTACCCCAAATTACTTAGACAATTCTTTCAAATATTCTACTGCTTTGTAAGACATTTTCTTTATATTAGGTATAGATTGTCGTAGCTTTTGCCTTATCTCCTCTTCCTCTCGTACCATCTCATCAAATCTTGCTTTTAATTTATTACTATCAGATATCTCCTCTATATCTAAAACTAATTTTTCTTCCCCAAATATATCTTTAGATATCCCTTTGGACTTTACACTATATCCCAATACCATAGTCGGAATAAAACTAGAGTAAGCAGCTATAGTTGCATGCGTTCGAGCTCCTATAAAGAAACGCATTCTAGCTATATACCCCTTATACTGTATTGCATTTAAGTTATCTGGTAACAGAATCACTCTGCCTGTGTCCTTAAATTCTTTGTAATATTTGTAGAGAACTTCGTAATCATTGTTCCCATCTTCAATAACGTGAGGTGTAAGAGCAATCGTCATATCTGTCGTATTTAATATATGATTAATTAACTCTCTTACCGCAACTTGAGAATTCTCATTTCTATTCCATACAAGCGGGCTAAAATTAAGACCCATTGTATTTCCTTCCTGCCATCCATTAGGCAACTCCAATTCTTCTTTTTCCATTGTAAATGCAGCATCAGCACACAATTGAACGTTATTTAATCCTTGTTTTTTTAACATATTATAGGTAAGACTTTCGCGTGCTAATATTAAATCAAAGAGCTTTAGATCTTCCAACTTTCTTTCAGACATATCCTCTTCTCCTATAGAACATCCCCATAGTACTAGCTTTTTCCCCTGCATTTTTACTCTTCTATCAATCTCATACCACCCAGGTTGCTCTCCATAGCAATAATTATCCCCCCCGATAGATAAACATACATCGGAACTTTTTATATGCTTTATTATGTTATGATGAATTTTCCCTAATGCATAAGACTCATCGTTAAAGAGTTTCACTTTAACTGAGGACAATAACCAATCATATGAATATTTTTTCAGACTGCGGCTAGAACCATCATATATATAATCTAACTTATTGATTACCTTATCTGTTTCAGGTCTATCTGATGCCAAACATACTTTTGCTCCATCTATTTTTTCTTTTATAATATTTGTAGAAGCTCGAACTATCGCTTCGCACCCTCTATTTAAACTGCCCCCATGGGCAAACATCATAAACTTCACACTAAATTCCTCCAGTTTTATTTATTTCTAAGCCTGCTGTAAGAGACTGCGAAGTATAACCCCACAGTAGATTTTCTTTTAATCATATTTATTAAAAATTTCTCATATCTACCAAGCTTGCTATAAGTTACTTCACAATATAGCGGCAATGCCTCTCTAACATATTTATTGCATATCATATTTTTTATGTATTCATATCTCTCACTAAACCGTATTTCCTTAGACGGTTCAAAATAAATATATACGTAGGAAATTACACTATTTATAAACTTTCTTGATTTCAATTCACGTATCTTTGCCTTATCGACCTTTTCGATGTAAATTTTCGGTAGTTCCATATTATATACTTCCACAGCTCGCTTGAAATAATCTTTTTTTGAGATATCCCGAGTTGCGCTACCCGCTACATCCCTATAATAATATCCCGTATAATCTATATATTTCATATTAGTTGCATTACTAAAAAATTGAATATTAAACATTCCATCTTCTCCTAATGCGACCTTCTCTGGAAACTTCACATTATTTTTCGTTATTATGCTATTTTTATAAATTTTGTTTACAGCAGTATTTAAATTATCGCTTTTAAGAAAATAGGTTAATATCTCTTTATTTATATATTCTTTTTTTAGAACGATATTAGTTGGAAATGGATATTCAATTGTTACCTTATGCCCTTCAATCTCACTTCTTAAATTTGATATAATTACATCACAATTGCTTTGTTTTGCTGAATTATACAGAGTTTCATACATATCCGCTTCTACATAATCATCAGCATCAACAAATCCAATATATTCACCATTAGCTATAAGAAGTCCTTGATTCCTTGCAATACTCACACCTTGATTTTTTTGATTTATAAGTATAATCCTGTCATCTAGTGCCCTATACTTTTCAATAATCTCTACGCTATTGTCCGTTGAACCATCATTAATAAAGATAAATTCGCAGTTATGAAGCACCTGATTTAACAGTGATTCTATACACCGAGTAATATATTTACCAGCATTATAAACCGGTATAATTACACTGACATTTCTATTCATGGGCAATTCACCCCTTTGCTTTGAATCCCTTATACTTTCATTTTTTAAAATTTTTGTAGTTGTACCAATACACTTAATAACCTTTTAAGCCTCTATAATTTCATACAACTTATTTAATTCATATTTATTACTATAATCAGTATTACTACAATTGTTAGCTAACTGCTTTCTTACGGTAGCATCCTTATACAATTTTTCTATTCCATCTGCTATTCCTTCAACGGATAATTCCGTAATATATCCGTCAACCCCATTTTTCACTTGACTGTTTGCGGTTGTATAATTTGTAATTAGGACTGGTTTTGCAAGTATCTGAGCCTCTCCTACTGTAACAGCTTTTCCCTCATATCTAGATGGTTGGACATATAAATCAGCTTCTTTTATATATGGATATGGATTGATTTGCTTTCCTAGCAACACAAAGCTATTTTCTAATTTCAAATCCCTTATTAGATTTTTAATCATTGTTTCGTCTCCACCATATCCAACTACATACCAGGCTATATTCTCATAGCCTTTATCCTTCAATATCCTTAAAGCCCTAACAGCATTATCGATTCCTTTTGCATGAGATAGTCTAGCCACAGTTATAACTTTAAAACGGTTATCAAGAAGCATAGGGGTATCTATTTCTTCATTCGCCATATCTCTAATAAACTGCGGGGAGGTTATATTTTCCATTACTATAACCTTATTTTTTAATGCACTATATTTTTTTAAAAATGAATTTTTGCATGCCTCTGATACAGCTACAATACAATCAAATTTATTCCATACTTTTAAATCCATCTCTATATCTGTCTCAATTGTAGAATAATCTGTATGAATCCATGCTATTTTTTTCTTAGCCTTGACCTTATCTGCTACAAAATAATGTGGCCACAAATAACTAATTGCAACATCATACTCTTTATCTAGTTTAGGTAAAAATGGAATAGCATATTTCCACATTAATTGCATTTGATAATATCCTGTCTCTACTATTCCTTTAGCTTTTCCTGCAAAACGAGTATTTATCTTAGATAAAATTCTAGAAAATCCAATGCCATACTCTTTATCCTTTAATGTTTCTCCGATTGACTTCCTAAAGGTGGTGTATTGTGGAATTTCTTCTAATAAATTTACCTTGTTACAAACTAATTCCATAAAATCCCCTTGATGCCTATACAGCATTAAATCAACAGCGTATTTTTTGTAATCAAAACCCTCAAGCATACTTATAAGGCTTCTTTCTACCCCTCCAACTTCCATATCAAATGAGGCCACCAGTATATCCTTCATATATGCCTCCTAATTTTTTGTAACAAATTTTCTTATCCGCGCTATATTTTCTCCACCTATAACCTTAGATGCTAACAGTTTTAAACCACTCTTCAATCTTGCTTTAGGTGGTAACCAACTTTTATAAAAATGATGCATTGCATATGTATTTGGAGTAATAAATTTTCTACAGTTAATATAATCATATGGAGAAAAATATGTTTGAGGATAGAAGGCTCCTATCCCACTTATTTCTTGATATTTTCCATTCAACTGTAATCCTTTATTTTTTAGTATCTCGCTTATAATGGCCACATTGGTTAAACTGTCATACTTTCCGTCCTCTTTAATAAAACTTTTTTCTTCGTATGAATCTAGAAACATTCTTATTAACACATTTCCTTTAGTCGCTCCTATTGTACTTGTAGCTATATAGTTCTCTTGTTCAAATCCCCAAAATGAATCATGATGTAGCATATCATCAAAAGATTTGAATACCTCCACATCCGTATCTAAGTAAATTCCTCCAAATTTATAAAGAGCGTATACTCTTACATAATCACTTACAAATGCAAATTTTTTGTATTCATAGGCTTCCTTGACATATAAATTACAATTTATATCAAAATTATCTTCATTCCACTCAATTATTTCATAACCAGCTAAATTCTCTTTCCAGCTATCTATACATTTTTTTACTATTATAGGTTTTTCTCCTTTACCAAACCAACAATAGTGAATGGTGCGTGGAATCTTTTCTGTAAATGCCAACTCAGTATCCCCTTTCTAAACTATATAGAATAATATACCTATACACCTAAATTTCCATATTTCATTGATCAACTAGTCATTAACATATTTCACCTTAAAAAACTTAGAAATTTAAAAAATTACTTTTATAAATAATGTTTAATGTTATTACATTCTCGTATGCATAGAAAATAAAATAAAATACTAATATTGCATAATAAACTAGTTTTTGGTCTTTATCAGTAAATAATTTTATAATCCATGAAATTAAAATTAATTGGTATAATCCAAAATATATAGAAAATCTTGCAAAAATCCAATTTTGTGTTGAAATTATCATGAATACAAGTCCTAATATAGACATATTTACTACATAGTCACTTTTAGGAAATATTTCCCTAAGTTTCTCTCTTCCAATGTAAGCAATAATAATTGGAGGAATATTAACTCCAACTCTAAGTATATTTGCTCCGCCCTCAGAAAAGTTCTTGTAATCTCCATACTGACTATCTCCTATGACTGAAAATAACGTATCTAAAAATTGATTAAACCCTATAACTATGAATACAGAGCAAAAAAGGGTTACATACGTTTCCCATGACCATGCTTTTCTCCTAATCATAAAATATATTGGAATAAGGATAAGTGCAGTTTGATGTATTGTTGATGCAAATAGAATAATTAGAATATACTTTTTCCAGTTACCTTCAAATATATATTTTGTTGCAGCAAAAATAATTGCTGCTGCAAGAAATTGCCTTATCCCATTCATTGATATTAAATACATTCCACCTGTTATATATACATATAAACTTAATTCGAACATTCTTGTATATTTATATAAAACCAACACAATAAGTACATTTGTTATTAGTGCCGTTACAAAAATCAATATTTGAGGGTCATTAGAGAACTGTTTTAAAATCATCTGAAGCACATTAAAACCCATATCTTTTCCTTCTTTTATATGTTCCCAATCAAACGTATCTTTTTTATAAGAATACATATAAAAAAAAGTATCCCCGATATTATTACGGAGACCAGACACCATTACAAGAATAACTATTGTTAAAAATACTAACAGCTTATTTGGCTTTGATTGAACAATGTGTGGTCCCATTATTACAGGAGTAGAAAAATATCTTGCTAAAAAAGAAAGAATATAAACTAAGACCAGCGTAACCCAAAATATAAACATTTTTAAATTCCTTTCATATTATAGATTGTAAATATAAAACTCTTTGCTATTCTTTAACCAAATAATTCAATAATATAGCCTATCAGTCCTATATTTCTCTTACAATCTAAATACATGTGACAATAAAATACATAGTTAATTAAAGACCTACTATTTATTTTTCAAAACAGTAGCTTTACTCGTCTTTTGAATATAAAAATGAAGCATAATCCCAAAAGGTGTAGCCACCAAAGTAATAAGCTTACATGGGGACTCAATAAGAAATTTATAGTTTTTGATCATCAAGTTGCTAGATACATAATGTATAGATTCTCGAAATTTTTCTTTTAATGTAGGAGCATATTTCATAGCAACTTTTCTAAAGAATGAGAACCCTTGGGGGTTTTTTCTATATTGCTTAATAATGTTCATGCTAGATCCATCTGCTAAATACTCAACATGACAAAGAACTTTATTCATGATGAGTAAAGGCTGCTCTTGATCAATAAGAATATATTTATAACTTAAAGGACAGTACTTTTCGCCCGGAAATATTGGATATGGTGGGGTTTTTCGTGTTAACTCTGATCGATAAACTAACTTTTTATCACCTGTGACTTTATATTTCGCATGCAAATCTGTCAGTTTAGATTCCTTCACATGTTCCGGCATCATCGTTCCAATAACTTTTCCATTTGGATTAGCGTCTAATCCTATTATGCCAGCGTAATCATTACTTCCATACTCCTTCCAAAAACGAGTGATATTTTCAACGGCATCATCCGCCATATAATCATCAGAATCAATACAAACATTAAGTTCCGTATCAATTAATTCGTAAGCAGTATTATGTGCCCCGTGCATTCCCTGATTCTCTTGATAATGATACTGAATTGAGATACTGCCTTGGGAAATCCAATTTTCTATTAACTCTCTTGTGTCATCTGTAGATCCATCATCAATAATTAACCAAACAAAATCCTTACTTGTCTGTCGCTTTAAACTTTCATAACATAAATGCAGCGTGTAAGCACGGTTAAATGTAGGTGTAAAAATTGTAAGAGTAGGTTTCAATTTACATCTCTCCATCAATCATCTAATCTATTAAAATTCATTCCCTAATATTGTTAATATACTATTTAATACTAATCTATCAGGTCTTACATATTCATGGTAATATCTATAATTGTTAATCATCATTTGATATCTATAATTTTCATCATTTGATAAAGTATATATTTGATTTATACATTCTTCTGGTGTTTTAAAAACAAGATAATTTTGACCATCACGAAAATCACCTGGGACTTCATAATGTAATTCTTCTGTTACTATAGCCTTGCTTGCTGCAACATACTCTGCAAATTTCCAACCAATAGATTGATGTAATCCCATAGTTGCAATACAAATTGCAGATTCTTTTACCTTTCTTAGGTAATTATTCCGCTCAGTAGCTTTTCCGTCTTCTATAACAATATCTGCATAATTTTTATATGCAAATTCTGATGGTGCTACTCCTCCATAAAATTTATCTCCAAACTCTTTTCGACAAAGTCTAATGCATGTTGCTCGAAAATCATTAATATATGCACGTTCTTCCTTTTTATTCGAAGAAATTTGCCCTTCATAATCTCCATTTACATCCCATAACCTAGCCATAAAAAGAATTTTTGAATCTATTTCTTTATGAGGTATATCTTCAAAAGAATTAATACGATATAAACCATTGTAATATTGAGACAACGGAACCTTCCGTATTACTTTCTTAATTTTCTCCCTAAGTGGATCTTGAGGCATCGGTGAATGCGCAATATTTCCAGGTATTGTAACCATATAATTTAATCCAAGAGGATAAATTTTTTCCTTATGCCTTAACTTTGAATTATAAAAACTATTAAAACTTCGCTTAAAGTAAAAGTCGTATTTTTCTAACAATACATTCATAAACTCAACATAATCCTGATTTTGCTTAAGCAAATTATCATAACCATCATTAACATCATATAACACTCGAGTTTTCCCGTTGATTATAACTTCCATCATATTATAAGGTAATTGATCTTGATGATTCTTACTAAGTTTCTCTATCCTCAAGTCTATTACTCCTTGTTGAGCAAGTAGAACAAAACCTGCAGTTATATTATAGAGATGCAGCGGAACTTCTCCTAGCCTAAGACAACATGAAACTCTTGACATCATTGTGCTCCTTTTTAATCCTTTAGACATTATTTAAAATATAGAAGTTACTATTAATTAAAGCGCTTGAAGATAAAAATTCTCAAGCCAAGTAGCCGATTCACTTATATCATATCCTTCTTTCTTGATATATCCTTCTACATCTTGCATACGTTTATTGACATCCAATATATCCTGCGCCCATATTTCGGGAGAGGTATTTATGCTTTCAAAACTCACTAGACCTGCTCCCATGTCTACTTCTTTAGTTATCGCATCCGAGATTACACAAGATAACCCAGCTCCTTGCGCTTCTATAAGAGTAACAGGCAATCCTTCATGAATGGATGGGAATGCAAATACATCAAAAGCTTGAAGTAAATGGTCGATATCGCTCCTTATGCCAAGAAACTTTACATTAGCCCCTAAATTTAATTCTTCCACTTTTTGTTCAATCTTTAACCGTAACGGACCATCCCCCACCAAAACAAGAACGGAATCTCTTCTAAGTTTAACTAACTGAGCAAACACTTCGATAAGGAATCCATGATTTTTTTGATGCGCAAACCTTCCTACATGCCCTACTACAAAGTTATCAACTGTAAGATTTAGTTCCTCTCGTATCTGTTTTCTAATTTCGGGGGAAAATGAAAACTTTTCAGGCTCAATTCCATTTTTTAAAATCGTGGCAGTATCTGTTTTACCTGCAAATAACCAGCGAGATGCTGCATCCGAACATGCTAAAAGATGTGTCGCACTTCGTAATATATACTTCCCTGCATACCACTTATATACTTTCGCAGCAACTCCACCTTCACTGCTAGTATTGTGACTATGTGCGATACGAACTGGTATACCGGCTTTCTTAGCTGCACGTAACACAAATCCACTCATCTTATCCATGTGTGAGTGTACAATCATATATTCTTGATGAGATTCAAAAAAATTATCTAAAGACTTTATGTATTCGTTATGACCACCATCAGTAATATATGGAATCCTGTGCACTTTCCCACCTAATTCCGATATTTCTGTATCGAAAACACCTTCCTTACAAGTAAGAAAATCAAACTGCACTTTATTTCGATCTATATTCCGGTACAAGTTCATAATAAGGGTTTCTGCACCACCACGGTTCATATTGACTACAACATGTAAGATTCTTAATGGACAATCCAATCTAACGCCTCCGTTCTACTCATAAACATGGTGTAAATATAGCTCTTTTCTTCTAATACTTTATTGACGGCATAATTATTTTTAATAATCTCACGACCAGACTCTCCGAATATGCCTTGTAAGCTACTATTTTCAGCAAGATATTTTATCTTTTCTGCCATTGTCTGTATGTCTTCACGACCTACTGTCCAACCATTTACACCATTTTGAATTAACTCTTTATGGCCCCTGTTCTCACTGGCTATAACAGGCAATCCGCAAGCCATCGCTTCCATAATATTAACTGGTAACCCCTCACGTAGACTGGATGCAACAGAAATATCACAAATAGGTAAAATTTTTGCAATATCATTCCTATAACCAAGGAAATCTATCATTTCAAATACACCCATTTGTTTAGCTAAATTTTTGCAATCATTTATCAAAGGACCATTCCCAGCGAATAGAAGCCTCGCATTGGGAACATGATCTTTTATTAAGGCCAATGAACGAATCAAAAACTGCTGATTTTTATTTTTATTAAACTCAGCCGCATAAAACATTAAAAAATCATCCGGTTTATAACCCATCTCAATCCTTAGACAATTCTTTTGAGCCTCACTAACTGGTTTAAAATATTCTGTGTCCACTCCCACCCCATGAATTTGTTCAATTTTAGGTACTTTAAACTTTCGCTGAACAGCCAAGTTATAATCTTCTTGGTTAATTGTAATGAGGCAATCTGTATAATTTGCTAGCACTTTTTCAATTGGATAATATAACAGCCAATTTGCAAGCGGGGCACCTTTACAAAAATGAAATCCATGCGCAGTATATAAAACTTTTGTTCCATGCTTTCTAGACTTTCTTGCTGCCAAACGTGCAACGGCTCCCCCCATCGGGGTATGGCAATGAATAATTTTATATTGATTTTCATCAATAATATCTTTCAGCTCTTTATAAGCCTTAATATTCTTAAATTGCAAAGGTGACCTTTGAATAGAAATGTCATACTTCTTATCCACATATGGAAGTTCCATGTTGCCAGCAGCAGCAACATGGACTTCCCAGCCTTGTTCTTTAAACCATTTCATATACGGCAAATGAAATGCTTTAAAGTGAAAGTCTACCGTCGCACAAAATAATACTTTATTTTCCATATATATCACCCTACAATTGTTATATTGTAACTAACCACCTGTTCATACTTCATTCTCATTTCTCTACATAGTAAAACATAAGTCTAAGCATATATATGCAGATCAAAATCCATATTTACATCATATTTTGTGGAGTTATATGACTATTTGCCAATGTCAATACACGTTTTCTTAATTCCGTCTTCTCCAGATTCTTATAAGTTTGGAGAACTGATTCAATTTCGTTTATACAAAGGTTCGATGTTTTACCTATATAAATTTTAGGATGAATTTGTTGTTCATGTATTTCTTCTTTTTTCAATAGTTCTTCAAAGAGCTTCTCTCCAGGTCTTATTCCAGTAAACTCTATTTGTATTTCTTCTAGCGAATTTCCTGATAATGTAATTAAATTTTTCGCAAGATCTACTATTTTCACAGGATCTCCCATATCTAATACAAATATTTCTCCTCCTTTAGCTAATGCACCAGCCTGTATTACAAGCTTGGATGCCTCTGGAATTGTCATAAAGTAACGAATCATATCTGGATGTGTAACCGTAACTGGACCACCTTGCTTAATTTGTTTTTTAAACAACGGTATAACACTACCGCGGCTTCCTAATACATTACCAAATCTTACAGCCACAAACTTTGTATTACTTGTTTTGTCCAAGTTTTGAATTACCATTTCAGCAAGCCTTTTTGTTGCTCCCATTACACTTGTCGGATTCACAGCTTTATCTGTAGAAATCATTACAAACGTCTCGACCTCATTCCAGCTTGCCGCTTTTGCCACGTTTGTTGTCCCAATTAAATTGTTTTTGATAGCTTCTTCGGGGTTACGTTCCATCAATGGTACATGCTTATGTGCAGCGGCATGATAAACAACTTGAGGCTGATATTGACTCATTACTGACATCATTTTCAGATCATCCTGTACATCAGCAATTTCTGTGGTAACGACAATATCTGTGTCACCGTATAGCTCTTTCAATTCCATTTCGATAGAATAAATACTATTTTCACCATGACCTAATAAAATCAATTGTTTTGGGTTGAATTTTGCAATTTGACGACAAATTTCAGATCCAATTGAACCACCAGCACCAGTTACTAAAATAATTTTATTAGTAATAAATTCTGAAATACTTTCAATATCCAATTCAACAGGATCACGTCCTAATAAATCGTCTACTTGGACATCACGAAATTCATTCACTGAAACTTTTCCAGTCACTAAATCCTCTAGCATTGGAAGAATTTGTGTTTTTACTTTTGTCTTGGAACATTCTTGAAAAATCATATTTAATGCTTTCTTGCTAAGTGAGGGAATTGCTATTATGATGCTATCGATATCTAATTGCTGAACAGCAAATTCAATACGATCAATTCCTCCAACTACCGGTATTCCAAGAATATCCAAACCTTGTTTCTTTATATTATCATCTATAAATACCACAGGCAGTAATTCAGTATCATTACTATTCAAAAGTTGCCTTACAACCATTGTACCTGCAGAACCCGCACCAATAATTAGTGTTCTTTTTTTGTCGTCCCCTTTTTGAATATAAGCATCTCTGAACATCCGCCATAGAAAACGTGATCCTCCAATCAGTAAAATATGAATCATCCAAGTTACAACAAGAAGACGGAAATAAATATCTTGAACCAATATTTGTTGTACTACTGCTGTTGTGATAACAGAAAGTGTGATTGCTTTTAAAATAATTAGCAATTCCCCTACACTTGCATACTCCCATGCTTTTTTATAAAGCTTATAAATAAACGAAAAAATATGATGGCTAAGTAGCAGCGTCATTGCACTCACTACGATGGGAAATGTTATGACATTGAAATCAGCACTTACCAAGAAGCGACTAAAGAAAACCGTAGTTAATACGATTAAGGAATCAATTAAAATTAATAAGGATAATCTCTGACGATATGTCATAATAGGCCCCCCTCTCTAAATTTTTTATATATAACAAAAGGAAATCCTCATAATTGTTATCTTAGAATTAAAAGATTTATATATTGAATATGTCTAGCTAAACATATAGACAAGGAAAATAATCAATAACCAACTAATACAAAGTTCCTATCTACAAAATCCTTTAGAAAGACTTTCTAGACAAGAACCTCAAATAAGTTTGGGCATCTAACCCTCCCTCACACCACACTCTTGACGACTAACGTCTAAGGTTCTTCAACCCACAGTATGATCGAGTGTCTCCATTGATAGTGGTAAGGAGACATCACCGTACCCTATAATTTTTTATAGGTGGTCTTTCATTCTCTACTATAAAACATATGAAAAGCTTCTCATCCTTACGTCACCCATTAGGAAAGCGCTGTATTATCATTTTATGTATAATCAATTCTAATAAATCTCTTATACTTTTTTATTTAGAATAGCCCCTACAAGCTTTCCTTTTGTTAAATCTAAGGCCCTATTCGCTTCAACAACTGCTTCACTAGCAGTTTGATAGCAACTTAACACCAATAATACCCCATCACATTGACTAGCTAGTATATTTGTATCTATAACCTCAAGAAGGGGCGGAGAATCAAATAAAATAATGTCATACTGCTCTACGGCTTTGCTAATTAAGTTTTGCATAGATGGTAAACTAAGCATCTCAGCTGGATTATTAACTTCGGGACCACTTGTCAATATATGTACATTTTTGATTTCTGTCTGCATTACCACTTTTTCTAATGCTGATTTTCCCTCCAAAATATTTGTTAATCCAGATTTATTTTCCATCCCAAAAATCGCATGTAGTTCCGGAGTTCGCAAATCCGCATCAACAACTAAGACTTTTTCATCTCGCTGAGCCATAGAAACCGCCAAATTTGCCACAGTGGTGGTTTTACCTTCTCCATATCCAGGAGAAGTAATAATTATAGTTCTTGTTTTGTCCGTGCCGATTGCAAATTGAAGGTTAGTACGAATTGTTCGATATTCCTCAGCCATCTTCGATTTCGGAGCGATATGAGCAATTAAATGACTATTATCAAGGATACGGCTTTGCTTTTTATTATGAATCAAATGTTTTCCCCTCCACTATTACACTTTCTCTCTTACTTGTTTTATCTACTATATTATTTTTCTTCATTTGAGAAACACTTCCTAAAACGGGAACCGGTAATAATTTTTCAATGTTACGTTCCGATTTAATTGTTTCATCAAGAGAATCCAATACAAAGACTACTCCGATACTCAGTATAAGACCGGCAGCCAAGGCCATCTCAATCGCTTTTGCATGATTCAAGTTTATCGGTAAAGGATGCTCTTGTACTTTTGCTTCTGTTAAGATGCGGACATTCGAAAAATTTAGGATAGCATTGGCTTCTTCTTTATAAACATTTGCTGTAGCATTAGCAATTTTGACTGCCTGGGCTGGATTAGTATCCACAGCCGTAATAACAAAAACCTGTGACTCTTCAATCTTTCCAACACTGACCTGTCCGTTCAATGCATCTGCTGATTTTTGCGAATTTAATTGCTGGGCCACTTTCTCTAAAACAATAGGTTCCTTTATCATCACTTTAAGTGTAGCTATAGCATCGGCATTAGCTGGAATGAGGATTCTTGCAGAAGACGCATATAAAGGCGTTTTCATGAAGATGCTATATATACCACCAATACATGCCGCTAATATCGTAATTACTGCAATAATCCAAAATTTTCTTTTTATAACATTAAATAATTTTTTTAAGTCTATTTCCTTTTCCATGTTTCCCCTCCATTACTGTCTATTTGATTAATAAAAAAGCAAATCGTAGGTAAATTAAATCGTATAACCTAAGTTAATTTTGATTATACCGAACATAACTTACTAAATCATAAACAGGATGAATTTTCCGAGTATATATTTTATTCAGAAAATATATACCTTTTTTTCATTAATCTTAATATACTCGATATTCATTTTAGTTCTTGATAATGAACCCGTCAATATAAATTTATACATCAAATCCATCGATTACCTTAGTATATTTAATTCAATTATCCTTATATAAATTCAAAAATAACGGAGTTAGTATAGTCATATGGACACAACTTAGTTAAGTCCTTACAATGGATTTCAAGGAGGCAGTGTCCGGATGACAAACAAGAAATTTAATGAAGAGTTTAAAAAATGGTGGTTGAATTATATCATTCGGGACAATCTGTAAAAGCATTAAGCAGCGAGTATGGCGTATCAGAAGTAACCATTTACAACTGAATTAAATAATGTTCTACAAGTATGATGACCGAAAAAAGAAATATCATTAAAAGGTTAATCCCCAAAACAGATTTACCTTAACTTTTTACCAAGTATATTGACTCTAATTCATAAAAATTTAGCATCCTTTTCTAAAAAAAGACTTCATTTCTAATGAAATAGAAGTCTTTTTTGTGTCGTTAAAACTTAATTATAAACCATTTCGCTTTCTACTAACTTTTTCATATAGTCTAATAGCTCTTTTCTTAGGTTTTCATGTTGCAGTGCCATTTCAACAGTTGTTTGAATAAATCCAAGCTTTTCTCCAACATCATAGCGTATCCCTTCAAAGTCATAAGCAAACACACGTTGGATTTCATTTAAACGCTGAATTGCATCTGTTAACTGAATTTCTCCACCTGCTCCAGTTTGTTGATCTTCTAGGAACATAAATATTTCTGGCGTTAATACGTACCGTCCCATAATTGCTAAATTAGATGGTGCTGTTCCTTTAGCAGGTTTTTCCACAAATTTACTCACTTGATAACTACGATCCTTTTTCTCTAATGGATCAATAATGCCATAACGGTGTGTTTCATTTTCTGGAACCGTTTGAACACCGATTACTGATGATTTTGTTACCTCATATTGATCCATTAATTGACGTAAGCATGGCGTTTCAGCTTGAACAATATCATCGCCAAGTAATACAGCAAATGGTTCATTCCCAATGAATTTACGTGCACACCATACAGCATGTCCTAGACCTTTAGGCTCCTTTTGACGAATATAATGAATATTGATTTTCGAAGACTCTTGTACCTTCTCAAGAATTTCATGCTTTCCTTTTGATAATAGGTTCTGTTCTAATTCAAAAGAATGATCAAAATGATCTTCAATTGCACGTTTTCCTTTTCCCGTTACAATAATAATATCTTCAATTCCAGACTCAATTGCTTCTTCCACAATATACTGAATTGTTGGTTTATCAACAATTGGTAGCATTTCTTTCGGCATAGCCTTTGTCGCCGGTAAAAAACGAGTTCCTAATCCTGCAGCCGGAATAATGGCTTTTCTTACTTTTTTCAATGAAAATCCTCCTAGTAATCTAAAACGTATTTATATAAATCATAAATCTAACCACTAATAAAAAGAAATAGAGAATTTAATTACACTCCTATATAAAATAAATTATCTATATATTTTATATTTTTAATTTTATGATGTCTACCTATTCATATTTCACACGTTATTATTCTATGACTAAAGATATTACTAATACAACATCAATAAAATATTATATCGATATCTCTGTTAATGCCTTCTTATTCTGTTTTATTTTTTTGTACTTGCTCTTCTAAAATATTTTCCCACTTGTCACCAACGACATTAAAAGTATACCCCTCAACATTCTTTTTAGCCTTGTGACCATATTCTTTTCTTAATTCTTCAGATCCTATTAAAGTCATTAATAAATTAGCAAGATCATCAATATTTCCTTCTTCTACAAGCAATCCGTCTTCTTTATTTTTAATTATTTCAACAGGACCTGTACAAGCAAAACTTACAAAAGGAACCCCTACTGACATGGCTTCAATGATCCCCCCCCAAAAGGTTCCTATCTGGAACTTAAAACATAAATTGATGAATTAAGCATCTCACCAATAATATCATTCGTCTTTGGCATTAGAAAAATATTATTATAAGCTTTATGATCAAAAATCTGTTGTCGAAGAAGTTGTTCATCTTCTCACGAACCAAACATTCCCAACTTCCAATCCGGATATTTCTCTATAACTTTAGAAAAAACAGGAACTAAAAGATCGAAATCTTTCTGAGGTACATATCTACCTGCAGCAATCATTACCTTTTTATCCAATCCAGCTGTTTTCTCAGGGATTGCTGTAGCATTTTCTGCTTTATATAACTTTACCCGAGTTCCTTCTAATAGTAATTGATAGTCATTAATTTCTGAATCTGTCAAACAAGTTAACAATCTAATTCCCCATGATATTGACTCAAATCCACATTATCACATTAAAAATTTCCCTTGTTATATTAAATATTGATTCCTTTAAATAAGATCAAATGTACCGTATGTAATTACCTTTTTCATACTTCATTGTCCCCTGTGAAATATTCCCTTTATAATTGGTTAAAGAAAGTAAATTAAAACAGAGATTTCCCCGCATCATGAAATCATAAAAGCCCCTGTAAACCTAAACAAATTTACATATAATTTACATCAGGTTCGCATAAAATTCACAATAGTGATTATCGCATACTTTTCATTTACAAACTATTACCATTAATATGCAGTTTTTGTCATACACACTCTAGGAAAACGCTTTCTTCGTTAGTTCTACAAAGTTCTATTTATCTTCTTCAACTACAAAAAAATCAGGAAGAAAACATCCTCTTCCTGATTTTTACTACTTTTATACGTTTTTGAACCTTATCGTAATGCACGACGTGGTAATTTATCGATGTTTTCTAACATGATACCTGTACCAACAGCAACACATTGCATTGGGTTTTCAGCAATTAATACTGGTAATTTTAACTCTTCTGCTAGAAGCATGTCGATACCGTGTAATAAAGCTCCACCGCCTGTTAGAATAACACCACGGTCAATAATGTCCGCAGATAGTTCTGGTGGTGTGCGCTCTAGTACGCCTTTTGCAGCTTGTACAATGATAGCCGCGTCTTCTTTTAGTGCTTCTGTAATTTCTTCAGAGCATACTGTAATTGTACGTGGTAAACCAGTTACCATGTCACGTCCGCGAATTTCAAGCTCTTCACTACGTGCACCTGGGAATACTGTACCAATTTTAATTTTAATATTTTCTGAAGTACGTTCTCCAATCAATAGCTTATACTTACGTTTAACGTAGTTTAAGATCTCCATATCAAACTTATCGCCAGCCATTTTGATAGAGGAAGAGGTAACAATGTCACCCATAGAAAGTACGGCAATATCTGTTGTACCTCCACCAATATCAACAACCATGTTTCCGCTTGGCTGGAAAATTTCCATACCAGCACCAACTGCGGCTACTTTTGGTTCTTCTTCTAAAAATACTGTTTTACCACCTGAACGTTCAGCAGCCTCACGAATTGCTTTTTGTTCTACAGATGTGATATTTGTTGGGCAGCAAATTAAAATGCGAGGTTTTGAAAAGAAGCTCTTCACGTCCAATTTGTTAATGAAATACTTTAACATTGCTTCTGTAATTTCGAAATCTGCGATTACACCATCTTTAAGCGGACGAATTGCCACAATATTACCAGGTGTACGTCCCACCATACTTCTTGCTTCTTCACCTACTGCTAATACTTTTCCACTATTACGATCAATTGCCACAACAGATGGCTCATTTAATACAACACCCTTACCTTTAACATGAATTAATACGTTAGCCGTACCTAAGTCAATTCCGATATCTCGCGCAAACATTCCCGTCTTTTCCTCCTCGATATTCAAAATCAGGTTACACCCGAATTCTTTTACACCTAATTTCTGATTTTATCATAAATTTAACAGAAACGTAATATTCGCAAAGAGAATTTTTCTGAAAAACATTACCGAATCTGTAAGGAATGTTTGCTGTTTTGCATTTATTGACGTACAGGCTTTTCTATATCTTCTTTTCTATACTTCTGCTTCGTTGCTTCTCCCCCTCTTAAATGACGAATAGACTTATGATAATCAAGAATTTCTTTCACTTCATTTGCGAGCTCTGGATTAATTTCTGGCAAACGTTCTGTTAAATCTTTATGGACTGTACTCTTTGATACCCCAAACTCCTTTGCAATTACACGCACTGTCTTTCTTGTCTCCACGATATACTTGCCAATCTTGATAGTTCTCTCTTTGATGTAATCGTGCACACCACTCGCCTCCCTAAATTGGATGTGAGAAGTGTGAAATGAGACTCGCTGCATACGACTATGAAGTAAATGTGAGTGCTGTTTGTAAGCGTTAAACATTCTTGGATTTATAATGAAAGGATTCACGATTTCTCACCTCAAACACTCTCTTTGCATTGGTTTATACCATTGTATTGCCCGCACTACTGATATATGCTACATGTTCACTATTTTTGCGGACTAAGTTAAGAAAAATTACGTTTTTTTGTGAGAAATACGTTAAAGATGACAATTATAGCGAAAAAAAGTGACACCTCTTTATAAAAGGTGTCACTCTTCTCGATCACAATCTTCTTTCAACAACTGATGGTGGGGAACTTCCTTCTTACCGGCAATATAATAATATAAAGCGAATAAAACAAACAATAAAATAATAGCAATCGACAGAACAGATAAAAATGACACAGTATCCCCTCCCTTTTGTAATATATATTCGAGAATCTCGTCATTTTTCCTTGTTATTGCAACTTTTTTCTCGAAATTGATTATTTTTATATGAAAGTGAAAAAATCAGCTCTCCTAATGAGAACTGATTTTTCACTTTATTATTCTTGTGAAGAAGAACCGTTAGATGATTCTGTAGAACCATTCGTTGATTTTTCTTCTTTTTGAGATTGCTCATCTTGTTTGCCATTCGTTTCTTTATCACTAGTCGAACCGCTTGTTGATTTCTCTTCTTTTTGAGACTTATCTTCTGTTTTACTTTCTGGTTTCGTGCTTGTTGACTTTTCTTCTTTTTGAGATTTGTCATCAGCTTTTTTACCAGAAGCATTTGTCGCCTTTGCAGCACCTGCATCAGCTTTAATTTCTGCTACTGATTTATTTAAATAACGCTCAGGATTCACAGCCACATTGTCTTTACGTACTTCAAAGTGAACGTAAGAACCTGCATCTTTATTCATTGCACTTAGACCTGATTTCCCTAACACTTCACCTTGCGCAACTCTTGCACCTTTTTCTACTTTCACACTGCCTAAGCTTTGATAAGATGCTGCTACACCATTTCCACTATCTACTGTTACAACATAACCAAGAAGTGAATCTTTTTCAGCTTTCGTTACTGTACCACTTAAAGCAGCTGTAACATCAAATTCTTTTCCGTTCTTCGCAGCAATGTCGATTCCTTTATTAGGGGAATATGTGTTGTTATAAAAGACAAGTGCTTTTTCTTGTTCCGCCTCTGATGCTGCATCTTCATAGAATTTCTTCTGTACTACTACTTCTGCATTTGCTGCAGCTGGCATTTTCACTACTTCTGAAGACTTTGTTACTGGTACTGCTGGATCTTCCGTTTGTGTATACGGCGTTGCTTGATCTTGGTTCGGAGCTTTCTTTGGATTAGCTCCTTGGAACCATAGCGCAACCATTAAGATTACCGCTGCACAAGCAATGTATAGTGCCGGAAACACCCATCTTCTTTGAAATAAATGTACTACTTTTCGCGACTTTTTATTATTTCTTCCTCGCATTCCATCATCACCTCAGCAATCATTTTGAACAATATTCAATCATCCTATACAACCTATAACTAATTAATTTTCGACAAAATTTGTGAAAATATGTATAGGAATTGCAAAATTTCCGAGGAAATGATAGAAAAAGGAAAAAACTGAGCGTTTGAGCTCAGTTTTTAGTCCATTTTTTTCTTTCTATAAATGAAGAGCGTAATAACAAGTACTGCAACTAACCAAATAGTTATGTTCAATAAATTATTAGTAATTGCACTAAAACCTCCACCTTTTATAACACCGCTAACTGCAAGACCGATATGACGAGTTGGTAAATAATCGATTATTTTTGTAACGACTTCATTCTTCACAAACATTCCAATTAAATCACCGAAAAGAAATGTCATTAATATTGGTAATCCAATTGTTGATGTTTGCGGCACATTTTGAGCTAATAATCCAATACAAGTACCAATGAGGTTAAATATTAGCATTCCAAGAACAAAGATGAGTAATAATAATGCAAAATTGCCTTCTAATTTACCTAAAATAAGTAGATTAATAAAACAGATTGCAACTGTAATCATACCTGTTAATGAACTTTTACCAATTAATACTTCAATAGATGATGCTGGTGATAGCATAAGAACACGAAGCGTATTTTTTTCCTTTTCTTCAGCGATAAGCATCGCCTGTACAAAGCCTCCAACCATAACTAACGCCATCGCAGTTAACGTACTTGCTCCAACTTCTCTCATATTATCTGAGCGACTAAATAATACCGAAAAGACAAGTGGCATTACCAACATAATTAAAGTTTGTGAATTCGTTTTAAAATCCTGTAACTCTTTCCGGAAAATCGCTGAAAATCGTCTCATTGAAAATGTCATTATAATCCCCTCCCAGTAACTTCTATAAAGATATCGCCTAACGTTGGTTCGTGCGAATGAATAGATAGTAATTCGCCTTTTTTCATCCATTCTGAAATGCGTTTTGCCCCTAATTCATCTTTTTTCACAATTTCTTTCTTCTTATCTGTTAACACAACTTGTATTTGATCTTTCGCATATTGCAAGCGAAGGTTTTCTGGTGTATCAAGAGCTACTATTTCTCCTCCACATAGAAAGGCAATGCGGTTACAAAGCGTTTCTGCTTCATCCATGTTGTGCGTTGTTAAGAAAATCGTTGTTCCTTCTTTATTTAAGTCTTTTAAGATTTTATGAATGTTTTGTACGTTTACTGGATCAAGTGCAGATGTTGGTTCATCTAAAAAGAGGATATCTGGTTTATGAAGAATTGCTCTCGCTAGTATGACGCGCTGCTTCATTCCTTTTGATAACTTTTTCACTTGTGTTTTTTTATCATCTAGTAAGTTCACTTGTGCTAACACTTCATCAATTCGTTCTTTTTTACAATCGTATAAGTCACAAAATAATAGTAAGTTATCATAAATGCTAAGTCTTTCATATAAGCCGCTATTGTCTGTTAAAATACCAATTCGTTTGTAATCGATGCTACTTGGTCCCGTAATGTCTTTCCCTAACACTCTTACTGTTCCAACGCTATGAAGCAATTGAGATGTTAATATTTTTACTGTTGTTGTTTTCCCGGATCCACTCGGTCCGAGGAATCCAAAGATTTCTCCTTGCTTCACCTCAATATTTACATTTCGAAGGGCTGTTTTTCCATCGAAACTTTTCATTACATCTTTCATTTCAATTGCCAATGTCATTTCGTCATCCCCTTTGTTTTTTCTTTTTATAGATGAAAGTCGCCTTAGCGCTTTTCGTTTGTTTGTTTCGCTTTTCTTGACTCAATCATATGAAAAACAAAGGGTTTACGCAGTAAAATACCGGTAAAAGGAGTATTTTTACCGGTGAACGAATCGTATTTTGAGCTTATTGGAGCATTTTTTATAGCCCAATTACACCTTTTAATTCATCCATTCGCCCTTTCGAAAGCGGAATCGAACTTTTTCTTTCATCATCCAAAATTAAACTGAAACTATTACGTGTCCACGTAATGACTTCTCGCACTCTTTGTAAATTAACAAGGTACGAGCGATGACATCTAAAGAAACCGAATCCTGTTAATCTCGTTTCTAGTTCACTTAATGTTAATGCACATACGAAATCGCCTTCACGAACGTGAATATGTGTTACTCCGTTTTGCGTTTCAATAAAATGAATCTCCATTGGGTCTAATAAAATGATTTTATCGTTCACTTTCGCTGGTATTCTTTCTAACTTCATTTGCGGAATCATTTGAACGACTTTTTCTCCATCCACTTCTTCAACTTCTTCTTGCTCAATTTCTACTTTTTTCACACCATCATTATTTAATATGTATACATCTTCTGTTAACGAAAGGGCGTCCGATAAGAAAGATGACGTAATAAAGATTGCCTTTCCTTGCTCTTTCATTTTCATAATCGCTTTTCGAATAATAATTGTACTCTCTGTATCTACGTTTTGCTCTGGTTCTTCCAAAATAACTAAATAAGGATTATGAATCATAACTCGCCCGATATGAAGACGGCGTTTCTCTGAAAAGGACAATTTTTCTATTTTAACGTTTAACTTATCTAGGAGACCGACATATTGTACTACTTCTTCTATACTCATATGTGATTCATAAAGCCCTAATAAGAACTTGAAGTATTCCTTCACCTTCAAACGGTCGTATGCTTCATCTTTCAAAAAACAAAAACCGATGCGTGAATATACTTTCTTTCCAATCGGCTCCCCTTCAAATAACACACTGCCCGAAGAAGCCTCTTCTTCTCCGATAATAATGCGATGCAACACTTTAGCTGTATGATTATTACACTGCAAAACAACACATTGTCCTTTTTCAACCTTCAATTCAACTGCCGGTAACTGGTTCGTCTTCCCTAATTGTTTCAACTCCAATAACGCCATTCTGTCTCCCCCAAATGTTTTTTTATCCTATTATACCAAACAATTAATGGAAAATTATGATATTTAATACAATATTTTTATACTGTATCAGCAAAGAAGGCTATCCATCAGGATAGCCTTCTTCTCTATTTCTGCTCTACCATATAAGTCTTCAGCTGATCACGAAGTGCTCTTTTTAGGAATTTCCCTACAGATGTTTTCGGAATTTCATTTACGAATAAAATATCATCTGGCATCCACCATTTCGGGAATTCGGCTTCTAGTAAAGCATACAGCTCTTCTCTTTCTACTGCTTGTCCTTCTTTTAACACGACGCAAGCAACAGGACGTTCTTGCCATTTTTCATGCGGAACTGCCACGACAGATGCTTCTAATACGTTATCGTGTGACATTAAAGCATTTTCTAAATCTACTGAAGAAATCCATTCACCGCCGCTTTTAATTAAGTCTTTCGTACGATCAGCAATTTTAATAAATCCTTCCGAATCAACTGTAACGATATCTCCTGTATGGAGCCAACCATCTTTCATCGATTCCTCTGTACGCTCATCTTTATAATAGCTACCAGCGATCCATGGGCCTCTTAGGCAAAGTTCTCCCATTTCTTCCCCGTCCCACTTAACTTCACCGTCTTGTCCAATCACTTTCATTTCTAGCCCAGGGAATAAATATCCTTGGCGAGAGCGCAAGTTATAATATTCTTCTTTCGGTAAATCGCGTTGATATGATTTCGGACAATTAATTACAACAGCAGGACTCGTTTCTGTCATTCCATATATTTGTCTAAATGCAATTTCGTATTTCTCTTCATACGTACGAATCATACTTTGCGGAGCCGCTGATCCACCTGACCATATCGTTTTTACGCTACTAATATCATATGGATGCTTCTCAAGTTCCTGTAATAAGCCAATCCAAATTGTCGGCACGCCAGCCGTAATTGTTACTTTCTCACTTTCAATTAACCCCGCTAAAATTTTCGGTGTGAAATGCGGTCCTGGTAATACGAGTTTTGTCCCAAACCATGTACTCGCAAACGGTAATCCCCATGCATTAACATGGAACATTGGAACGATAGGCATACAAGTGTCTACTTCTGATATATTCCCGCCATCTGCAAGCCCAAGTGTATAACTATGGAGCGCAATACTACGGTGTGTGTAAACTACACCTTTCGGTTTTCCTGTTGTAGCTGATGTATAGCACATACCGGCTGGTTCTTTTTCATCTAAATCTTTTACAAACGGAAATGTCTCATCGCCTTCTTCGAGTAATTGGTCATAATGATATGCTGGTGATAGTGTTGTGTGAGGTAGTTTATGATCGTCTGTCATAATAATAAAGGCTTTTATATGCGGGATTTCGTGTTGAATACTCTCTAATATAGGTACCATATCTTCATCGACAAGAATGATTTTATCTTCTGCATGATTAATAATATATGAAATGTGATCAGCGGAAAGTCTTAAATTTATCGTATGTAGCACCGCTCCGATTCCTGGAATCGCAAAGTATGCTTCCAAATGCCTATGATGGTTCCAAGCAATTGTCCCTACTTTATCCCCTTGTTCAATCCCCATTTTCGTTAATACACTAGCGAGCCTTCTCGTCCGCTTTGCAATTTCTCCGTATGTTAATGTATGAATACGCGATGCAGTCCGTGAAACAACTTCCTTTTTCGAAAAATATTTCTCCGCTCGTTCCATCATGGACGGAATGAGAAGTGGTACATCCATCATCATTTTTCATTACCCCCTGTTGTTATATTTTATATATTCACATAACTGTATTATAACACGCAGTATGCAGGGTAACTTCCATTTATTTCTACAAATAATGACAAAAAGGACGTTCCGAAATTGAACCTCTGACTAAAGCTATTTTCTTCTTTGTCATGATTGCAATGATAATCGAATTTATATCAACGGAAATTGAGTTATATCGACTTAACTGCAAAATGCGAAAAAAATAACCTACCAACAAAAAAACCGTCCCAACTACCATTTGGGACGGTTTTCTTTTTCACCCTACTTCTTCACCATCAATTTTCCTTCATAATCATTCATCGTCTTTATTTCAACGCCTTTATAATAATGAGCGACGATATCTGTATATTTCTTACCTTCCGCTGCCATGCCATTTGCTCCGTATTGGCTCATACCAACGCCGTGGCCGAAGCCTTTCGTCGTAACAATGATTTTATCTCCATCTTGTTTCCACGTGAAGTCAGAAGAGCGTAAATCTAACTTTTCACGAACTTGCTTTCCTGTTAATGTTTTCCCTTGAAATGCTACATCTTTTACTCGCTTTCCTTCCGTAAGATCTTTAATATTTCCAACCTTCCCGTCTGCCAACACCTTCACACCTAGACGTTTTTGAAAGTCAGCTACTGTAAATGTTTGCTCGCTCGTAAATTTTGGAGATGCTTGATCCCACGGACTATCTACGCTTTTCAGGTACGGATAATCATTTCCCCAATAATCAGCTGCATTTTCTGTCCGGCCATTACTCGTTGAGAAGAAAGAAGCTGAAATTGGTTTTCCATCATACGTTAAAACTTGTCCTGCGGTTTTCGAAACGGCTTCCTCGATTTTCTTCAAATTATTTTCGTAGTTATTACCCCATTGTTCCTTCAATTCTTCTTTGCTTTTATACACTTGATCTTTCACCGTATCTGTCACGTCCGCATTGTTTTTCTTACCTCCGCTTAGCATACGCTGGACTACAAATGTTCTCGCTGCTAATGCCTGCGCCTTTAGCGCCTCTATTTCAAAGCTGGCATTCATCTCAGAAGCTACTACACCGGTCACATACTCCTCCATAGGTAATGTGTCTACCTTCTTCTGTTGATCGCGATATACAGCAACCTGAACCACTGTATCCACTTTCCCTGGAGCTGGTATGCTTTCTATCGCTGGAGGAGTTTTAGAAGCTGCTTCTTCCCCTACTTTTGCTTTCGCAAACGGAATAACAAGAGCAGCAGGTACAATGATGACGAGCGCTATTAAAAGCGCTACTGTAATGAAAAGTGGCTTTGAAAATTTCATCCTATTCCCCCAATATAAAGTTGGCTTCCTTTCATTCTTATGGAACTATGGAATCTTTTAGAACATACTTGGGGGTATCGATATAAAGTGAAACTTTAATGAGGTGAAGTTGTACTGATCACAAATAGCGAAATAAAACGAAAATTTTCTAAATATTTTTACTGAGACGTGCATAAGTATAGAATTTCTTGACTATAACAGTAATAGTAAAAAAAATAGCCCCTATGTCAAAAGACATAGAGACTATTTCAATTAAGCGTGAAGATCAGAAACTTCTTGTTCTTTCACTTCTTCTACTTTTTCGTTTACACGTTCAATAGTTGCACCTAATGCAGCTAATTTCTTATGGAAGTTTACATAGCCACGGTCAAGATGTTTTAACTCTGTTACACGAGTATAACCTTCTGATACTAAACCAGCTAAAATTAATGCTGCTGCTGCACGTAAATCAGTCGCGCCTACTTCAGCACCTTGTAAGCTGTTTGGACCGTTCATAATTACAGAACGACCTTCAATTTTAATATCAGCATTCATACGACGGAATTCTTCAACGTGCATAAAGCGGTTTTCGAATACCGTTTCAGTAATCATGCTTGTTCCTTCAGCTTGTAATAGTAATGCCATCATTTGTGATTGCATGTCTGTTGGGAAACCTGGGTGAGGCATAGTTTTAATATCAACCGCCTTTAACTTATCTGGGCCGATAACACGTATACCTTCATTTTCCTCAACAATTTTAACACCCATTTCTTCCATTTTCGCTGTAATTGAGCGTAAATGTTCAGGTACAGCATTTTCAATTAAGACGTCTCCACCAGTAATTGCTGCTGCAACCATGAATGTTCCTGCTTCAATACGGTCAGGAATAATAGGGTGGTTTGCGCCATATAATTTATCAACGCCTTCGATACGAATCGTTCCAGTTCCAGCTCCGCGTACTTTCGCTCCCATCGCATTTAAGAAGTTAGCTAAGTCAACGATTTCTGGTTCTTTCGCTGCGTTTTCAAGGACTGTTGTCCCTTTTGCTAATGTCGCTGCAGACATAATGTTTTCTGTCGCGCCTACGCTTGGGAAGTCTAAATAAATTTTAGCTCCTTTTAGTTCTCCCTCTACGTACGCCTCAACAAAACCGTTACCAACTTTTACTTTTGCTCCCATTGCTTCGAAGCCTTTTAAATGTTGGTCAATTGGACGTGAACCAATTGCACATCCACCAGGAAGTGCAATACGAGCACGACCGTTACGTGCTAATAATGGACCCATTACTTGGACAGATGCACGCATTTTACGTACATACTCAAATGGTGCTTCAATGTTTAATTCTTTAGAAGAATCGATTGTTACTTGGTTATTTTCAAATACGACTTCAGCATTTAAATGACGTAATACCTCGTTAATTGTGTATACATCAGACAAAACTGGTACTTCAGATAGTACATTCTTTCCATCACTCGCTAATAGGGCTGCAGCGATTATAGGTAATACAGCATTTTTTGCGCCCTCAACACGCACTGTGCCGTTCAACCGCTTTCCGCCACGGACGATGATCTTTTCCAAATTATTCCCCTCCGTGTCCTTTTTTCAGTATCTATTCACTCAATACTCAGAAGTTATGATCGGTGTGCCAACCACAATTGTATCTTTGTTGTCTGTAGAACGTATTGCTATTTGCACATTTATTTTCTCTCTATTTATCGAAAGAGCGTCATTCCACTTTTTATTATATGCGGAGACTGACACAAATGCTCTTTCTTCTGTCTGTTCGATCGCTCTTGCTGAAAGATCTTTCAAAACCTGATTGGTTTTATTTTGCAAAACACCTTCAATCTTATCATTCAATACACCTTGAACACAAGTGTAAATTGTAGGTTTTCCATTAAAAATTTTATTCATTTTCTGAACGTACTTCGGGTCCCATTTCGCCCCGCTTACCTCAAATATAATGAAAGTGTTTTCTTTAGTATTTTCCTTAGTCCAAGTTACTACTACTCGTTCTTCATATGAAGAAGATTTTTTATAGGATGTAGCTTTATATCCATCTGGAGATTGTTCTAATTCCCAACTTTCGATATTTGCCTTTTCCTTCACATCGTTTAACAATTTTTGAAACGTATGTATATTAGAAATTGTTTTTGTTTCTCGCGCTAACCATGACCACCGCTCTACTTTTGCATCATTCTTCTCTAAAGTTGCGATCATGCTCTCCATCTTCTGTTCATCGCTTATAGGTTTCATCTCTCTATATCCAACCAAAAATAAAACAACACTCAAGACAACGATAAGAATGGCTTTAAGCTTCAATTTCATCCCCTCCTATCCCCATTGTTAACGGAGATATGAGGTTCTATACACTTACTTTACTAAATACGTTAAACTCTTTGAATAGCCTAAATAATCAAGGAAAAAGTTACTGACAGATGTCCCAATCGCAATCGTAACTAGGATGAGTAATACTCTCGTCTGCATCACTTTCCCAGACTTCATTAAACGCTCAATGTGAATACCTTGCAAGGCCCACCACGTAATAGTAATAAACAATAAATGCGAAACAATGGCAATCAGTGCTTGTTGCCCTAAAAGTTGTGCCAAAAAATCGACCCCTTTTTTGTTTGGCTACTACTTACGCAAAATGTAAAAACGATACCATAATAAGTAGGAGCCGCACTTTTTCAAACGCGAATAGGCTTCTTACATTTCAAATCGTAATTTCCTCTCAAAAAACATATATTTATATACGTTTCCGTTTGCTGTTACTCCAAAATAAAAAGCGCAGAGTACGGACTCTACACCCTTTATTTTCACTATTGTACCACGTTACCCAAGAAGAAGAAATCCTTCATTAATGGAAAATATTCATAAAAGAAATTGTAACCAATCATCGGCATAATCCCTAGTATTACAATCGAAATTGCACAAAACCCCATGACAATCTTTATATTTAACGGTAACCGAAGCCTCTCTTCTGTCTCTCCAGTGCGGAAAAACATTTGCTGTAATATCCGAAAGTAATATACGAATGAAACAACTGTTGTCCCCATCATAATAGAAGCTAATACGTAATGAGCAGGTTCAACATGGAGTGCCCCTAAAAAGATGTTAATTTTCCCGATGAAACCAGCTGTCCCCGGTATTCCAGCTAACGATAAAATAAAGATTGTCATCACTATAGCTGTAAATGGAGATCGCTTGTATAATCCTGTAAAAATCGTCATATTTTCCTTATCATTTTGTAAGATTAATCCGTGGATGATTGCAAATGCTCCTATATTCATAAGCATATATGCAAGCATATAAAACCACATACTATCCATCGTGAACTGTGATAGCGCCACAAGAGGCACGAGCAAATACCCAGCATGCGCGATACCTGAATAGGCAAATAGACGTTTTACGTTGTATTGCTTTAATGCTACTACATTCCCAATAATCATCGTAATACTAGCTAGCACAGCAATGTATATACTCATACGCCCGTACAAAGATTGTGCGTCCCCTTGGATTTCCACACCTGCAAACACCATAAGAAACAAGCGCGTAATGAGTAGAAAACCAGCAATTTTAGAAATCGTTCCGAGAAAAGCAGTGACAGGTGTAGCCGCTCCCTCATACACATCCGGTGCCCACATATGAAATGGAACTGTTGCAATTTTGAATGAGAGTCCAACAAGTAAAAGTAGAAATGCGAGAGCTAACAATAATTGAATACCCCCGGCCAATCCTTGCGTAAGTGCCTGTTGCATTTCCACTATGTTGGTCGATCCTGTAATACCGTATAAATAACTCATTCCAAAGAGCGTAATTGCTGTTCCAATTCCTCCGTTAATGACGTATTTCATTGCCGCCTCATTCGATGCGCGGTTTCTTTTTCGGATTCCTACAAGAATGTAGGAAGAAAGCGACAGCAATTCTAAACCGACGAATAGTGTGATGAAATCAACGCTCGAAGCCATGAACATCGCTCCAAGAAGCGCCATTAACATTAAGTAATAATATTCTCCCTTATCTTGAATAGGATCCTTTTCATCATCGCTCATTGCCATACATAAGACGAGAGCTGCCCCGATTAATAACAATGTTTTAAACCCTTTTGAAAATCCATCTAACACAAACGATCCATTTAAAATATCTCCCGCTGGTTCACTATATAGCGTAATTAATGACACGGCTGCTAATACGACGGCTGCGATTGCACCAATCGCAACGTGCCTATGGTTCAGCTTAAAAAACAAATCACATATGGAAAGAAGGATGGCTGCCCCAAGAATAATGAATTCCGGCACCATCAGATGCCACGACAAGCTAAGTAACGTATTCATATCCATCCTACTTCACCCCCAATGTTTTCAACGTATTTTGAAGCGGATCCCCTAGTAGTTCTGGCATTACTCCAATTGCGATAATAGAAACGAGAAGTAATATAACAGGAACGTACTCCCATCCGTGTATATCAGATTTCGCTTCCCATTCTTTCTTACCAAATGTCACTTGAAGTGTCGCTCTTAATACGTATACAGCGGTTAAAATAATTCCAAGTACACCTACGGCAGCGATAACAGGTTGCCCTTGGAATAAACCGAGAAAGGCAAGGAATTCGCTAATAAATCCAGACATCCCTGGCATTCCAAGCGATGCCATACCTCCCGCTAGGAAGAAGCCGCTAAGCACAGGAACACTTTTTGCGAGTCCACCAAGCGCTGTAATATCTGAAGTCCCAAAACGCTCTTCAATCATGCCAAGTAAGAAGAAGAGCAATGCCGCAATTAAACCGTGAGACACAACCTGGAACAGTGCCCCTTGTATACCTGGTGCATTTAACGCCGCAAGCCCCATTAATACAATGCCCATATGCGAAACACTAGAGTAAGCAAGCACCTTTCTAAAGTCCGTTTGGATGAGTGCTAGAAAGGCCCCGTACAATAAATTAATGACTCCTAAAATCGCAATTAGCGTTGCAAAATCACGAAAATGTTCTGGAAATAATCCTTTCCCGAAACGAATAATACCGTACGCTCCAATTTTCAGTAAAACTCCCGCATGAAGCATAACTACAGCAGGATGCGCTTCTATGTGTACATTGACCATCCAGCGATGCAAAGGGAAAACAGGAAGCTTAATCGCAAAAGCAATCATTATGGCAAGAAACAAGCCGAACTGTAAGCTACTTGAGACAGCCATTCCTTCCCCAGCACCTACACTCGTTAATATTTCTTTAAGCTCCGTAATATTTGTTGTACCTGTTTTCGCAAACAAAACCGAGAAAACGATAAGTAAAATAGCTGATCCGATACCGTTATATATTAAATAACTATATGCAGCCTTTTCACTCGACAATTTCCCCCACTTGCCAATTAATAAAAACATTGGTGGCAACGTAATTTCAAAGAAGATGAAGAACAGCATTAAATTTTGAGCAGCGAAGACACCGAGCATCCCTATTTCTAGCAGGAGTAATAGCATGTAAAATGCTTTTAAATTTCTTTTAATGGAAAATGCTGCAATTGCTGCAAGCACCGCTAGTAGGGCTGTCAGCACCATCATTACAAGCGATAAACCATCAATACCAATCTCGTAATAAATGGAAAACCATCTTTTATCTACCGCTGCAAAATCCCCAAATTTAATCCATTTCACTTTCTCATCAAATATCGATAAACTCTTTCCTGAAACATATGTACAAGCGAGGACGATAGCGATACCAAATGGAAGTGCCGTCCCAAATAAACCAAGCGCTCGCACTGTACGCGATTCTTTTTTCGGCGTTAACACAAGCAAGAGAATCCCTAAAAGCGGGGAGAAAATGAAGAACGTTAATAGCAATCCATTCATCGTAAATCCCCTCCCGTATATAACAAAATAATTATGAGCACTGCGAGCGAAACGGCCGTTACAGTTCCATACACTTGTACATTCCCGTTTTGAAGCCGCGATCCTAGACGGCTCATACCTTTAACCAATCCCGCAATTAAAACTGCAATTCCTTCTACAACGTATACTTCAAATAAGCGAAGCACATAAGCGATCCCTTTCGTAATAGGAAGCACCGTAACATTGTAAAGTTCATCCACATAATATTTTTCTTTCAAAAGGTTATAAAGAGGCGTCGCTTCTCCGCCTGCCCAATCTCTAGAGATAGCTTTCTTACCATATATGAAATATGCGAGGGCAATTCCCGCAAATGAAACGAGCATTGCAACAATCATAATCCAAACAGGTCCATGCACTTCCTGCACTTTGAATCCTACATCTTTCGTAAGCCAATCCCCAAGAAACGTTCCGAACCACGGTGTATTTATATAGCCTGCCACTACCGCAAGAACACCAAGGACAATCATCGGATACGTCATTGTGCGAGGTGATTCATGCACCTCTTCCTCCGTCTTCGTTTCCCCTGTAAAAACAAGAAAGTATAGACGGAACATATAAAATGCTGTTAGAAATGCCGCAATTACCGCTAAAACGAATAGAAAGTAATTGCCATTCATCCAAGCCACCGCTAAAATTTCATCTTTACTAAAAAATCCGGAAAGAAGAGGAACACCACTAATTGCAAGTGTGCCTATTAAAAATAGTGCACCGGTAACTTTCATCTTTTTCTGTAAACCGCCCATTTTATTAATGTTTTGCGTATGGACTGCATGAATTGCACTTCCTGCCGCCAAGAACAGTAATGCTTTAAAAAAGGCGTGTGTCGTTAAGTGAAAGATACCAGCTACATAACCCGCAGAGCCTAGCGCAAGCATCATATACCCGAGCTGACTAACTGTGGAATAAGCAAGAACCCTCTTAATATCCGTTTGTACAAGACCAATAGAGGCCGCAAAGATTGCGGTGAAAGCCCCAACGATTGCAACAGTTTGCATCGCTACCACACTTGCTGAAAATAGTGGGAACATCGTCGCTACTAAATATACGCCGGCTGCAACCATCGTTGCCGCGTGAATAAGCGCCGAAACAGGCGTCGGTCCTTCCATTGCATCTGGCAACCATGTATGAAGCGGAAACTGACCTGATTTCCCCATTGCACCGATAAAAATTAATATCGCCGTTATTGTAATCATAGAAGGAGAGAGGTCACCGGTCTGAATCGCTTTAAAAATCGCGTCATATTCAAAACTACCTGCGTGCCAAAAAATTAAAATCATCCCAATAAATAGCCCAACATCCCCAATGCGTGTCATAATAAAAGCCTTTTTCGCAGCAGCCTTCGCTTCTTCTTTAAAGAAATAAAAACCGATAAGTAAAAACGAACCAAGGCCGACTAACTCCCAAAATATATAAAGCTGTAATAAATTCGTCGATATAACTAGCCCAAGCATCGCAAATGTAAAGAGCCCTAAATATGCATAAAAGGTTGGTAATCTTTCGTCGCCTTTCATATAACCTTTTGAGTACACATGTACAAGAAAACTCACAAGCGTAACGATAAACAACATTAAAGCTCCTAATGCGGTAACTTCAAAACCAAATGATATATCTATATCTCCTACCCTAAGCCATACCCACTTATGCTTCACTGCCTCGGATGAAAACCGTTCTATTAGTACCACTACCGCGGATATAAAAGAGAGAAAGGTAAAGAAAATACCTAGTACACTACTTCCCTCTCTAATTTTCTTCCCGAACATAATAAGTATCAAAAACGAAACAAGCGGGAAAAGCGGTATGAGCCATGCATAATCGATCATTGTTTCCTTCCCCCTTTTCGGTCACAATGCTATCCTTTGAGCGTATCCATCTCATCTACATGAACTGTCGGACGATTACGGTACAAAGCAATCAAAATTGCAAGACCTACCGCTGCCTCCGCTGCCGCTACAGACATCGTAAACAGCGAAAAAATTTGTCCTGTTAAATTCGGAAACAAGCCTAATTTACTAAACGCTACTAAATTTAAATTGGCCGCGTTAAGCATTAATTCGATACAAACTAATACAATTACTGTATTTCGCTTTGTTAAAGCTCCAAATAAGCCGATGCAAAACAAAATAATCGCAAGTGTTAAATACGCAGAAGCCGGAACGCTACTCATGGGAATCCTCCTCTCCCTCATCCTTCTTCGCAAGGATAATCGCTCCTACAAGTGCTACAAGTAAAATAACTGAGGTTAATTCGAATGGAATAATATATTTTGAATAGAGAAGTGTACCGATTTGAAGTGTGTTATTTTCATGGAGAGGTAAACTTCCTTGTGTGCTTTGATTTGAAAAATCGATACTATTAACAGCGAAATACATAACTGCTCCAAATGCTACAACCGCAAAGAAGATAATCCATTTTCGAAGAGTAAGGCGCGATTCATTTTCCGCATTATGTTTCGTTAACATAATGCCAAAAATCATAATAATAGTGATTGCACCAGAGTAAAGTAAAATTTGTGCAACTCCGATAAATTCGGCCGATAAAAGAAAGTACAAGCCTGCAATGCTAAGAAATGTAAGTACAAGAGCCAGCATCATATGCATTACTTTCGTTAAGTTCAGCATAAGCACTCCGCCGATAATCGCAGACAAGGATAGGATAAAGAATGCTACAAACTCGCCATTCATGCTTTATTCTCCTTCCTGACGTTCTCGTCGTTTTCGTCGAGCCACTGCAAATTTTTAAATAAATCATCACGTGAATACTCTGCGAGTTCGAAGTTATTCGTCATTACAATTGCCTCTGTCGGACAAACTTCTGTACATAAATCGCAAAGAATACAAATTTCAAAATTTATATCATACGTGTCGATAATTTTTCCTTTTTTCGTAGGATCAGGATGTTTTTTTCCCGTTAATTGAATGCAATCTGTCGGACAAATGTTAGAACACTGATTACAAACAATACATTTCTCTGGATAAAACTTTTGAATACCCCGAAAGCGGTCTGGTAATGGTAGCGGCTGATTCGGATAATCATACGTCACCTTTTTCTTACTCAAATTACTAAGCGTATATTTTAACCCTTTAAATAGTCCTTTCATCTCTTACTGGCACCCCCTTTATAGATTAGAAGAATAGCTCCTTAATCAATGCCGTTAAGAAAATATTTGCAAGTGCGATTGGTAATAATACTTTCCAGCCAAACTCCATTAACTGGTCACCTCTTATGCGAGGGAACGTAACGCGGAACCAAATTAACAGAAAGACCACACTGCTGAATTTCAAAGCAAACCATACGGCTCCTGGAATAAATCCAAGGAACATAACTGGGTTCCAGCCTCCTAAAAAGAGTACTGTAATTAAAGATGCCATCCCGAAGAAATACACATACTCTGAAAGCATGAAAAACGCCCAGCGAAAACCTGAGTATTCTGTATGGTATCCAGAAACAAGTTCTGACTCCGCTTCGGGTAAATCAAACGGTGTCCTATTTAGCTCTGCAACTGACGCAATTAAGAAAATAACGAAACCGATTGGCTGTGCGAAAATGTACCATACCTTCTCCTGCGCCGCTACAATCTCATTTAAATTAAGACTACCTGCTAACAAAACGACGCCAATTACACTCATCACAAGTGGAATCTCATAAGAAATCATTTGCGCCGCTGCACGCATCCCTCCTAAAAGGGAGTATTTATTATTTGATGCCCATCCCCCAGTTACAACGCCAATCGTCGTAATCCCAGAAACAGCAATGTAATACAGCAATCCTACACCAATATCCGCGAACTGAAATTTATCAGTAAACGGGATAACCGCAAGCACCATAAATGCTGGTGCGAATGCAATAACAGGCGCTAATATAAACAACGGTTTATCTGCAGCTTTCGGAATACTATCTTCTTTTAATAATAATTTCAAAACATCAGCTACCGTTTGTAGTAAACCGAACCGGCCCCCAACTTGGTTTGGTCCAATCCGCCCTTGCATAAATCCCATCACTTTCCGTTCTGCCAAAATACCGTATGTAACAAAGCCCAGGACTGCAAATAATAGAAGCACCGCTAATCCGAAAAAAATGAAGAAATTCGTCCAGCTTGAAGGTGATTGTAAGAGCGTCTCAATCATTAGCCATCAACCTCCCCAAGTACAATATCAACCCCACCTAAAATCGTAATTAAATTGGCGATGTTCTCACCTTTCAATAACTTCGGTAAGATTTGCAAATTATAAAAAGACGGTCTTCGAAATTTCAAACGGTACGGTTCTTTCTTTCCATCACTAGCAATATAACAACCAATCTCTCCCCGCGGTGACTCTATACGGACAAACGCTTCTCCCTTAGGCGCTTTAATAATTTTCGGCACTTTTGCCAGCACGGCTCCATCTTTTGGGAACTGCTGGACAGCTTGCTCAACAATTTTTAATGACTCCTCAATCTCTTGCATGCGGCAAACGTAACGATCCCAAGCATCTCCCACACTCCCAACAGGAATGTCGAAATCAAAACGATCATAAATGGAGTACGGTTCATCCTTGCGAAGATCCCAGTTTACTCCGGTACACCGCAAATTCGCTCCGCTTAAAGAATACGAAATCGCTTCTTCCGCGCTATATATACCAACGCCTTTTACGCGATTTAAGAAAATCTCATTACCGCTAACGAGATCATGATAACCTGCCAATTGCTCTCGCATATACGGAACAAACTCTTCCACTTTTTCAATCCAACCGTCCGGCGCATCCCACTTTACACCCCCGACTCTCATATAGTTAAAAGTAAGACGGGCACCGCATAATTCGTTTAATAAATTTATAATCATCTCTCGTTCACGAAACGCGTATAAGAACGGGCTGACCGCTCCTATATCAAGAAGATTTGTCCCCCACCAAACGAGGTGGCTTGCAATCCTTCCAAGCTCCATTGCAAGTACTCGTAAGTATTCGGCCCGCTCCGGGATTTCAAGCCCCATCATCGTCTCTACAGCATGGCAAATGACGTAATTATTCGTCATCGCTGATAAATAGTCCATTCGATCTGTATATGGGATAATTTGCGTATACTGCAAGCTCTCAGCAATCTTTTCTGTTCCGCGATGCAAATACCCAATAACTGGTGTAGCCTCTTTAATAATTTCCCCGTCAATCTTAATTACAAGCCGAAACACACCATGTGTACTCGGGTGCTGCGGTCCAACATTTAAGAGCATCTCTTCCGTACGGATCACAAGCTACACCTCCACATCATACGGTTCATAATCTTTCCTAAGTGGATACCCAACCCAATCATCCGGCATTAAAATGCGAGATAAATTAGGATGACCTTTAAATACAATACCTAGCAAATCATACGCTTCACGCTCCGGCCAATCTGCCCCTTTCCAAAGCGGCGTCACCGATTCTACTTGCGGCGCTTCCCTATCCAGCTTTACCTTCACTGCTACTGACTGTTTCTTTCCATATGAAAATAAATGAACATATACTTCCATATGTGTCACAAAATCCGTCGCATGTAGCTCTGACATATAATCAAAAGCAAGTCCCTCATGCAATCGCATTAACTCCATCACTTCATAATATTTTGAAGGCTCCGCCACAAGAGTTGGGACATCTTTTGAAAGCTTATTAATATAGGAATCTACTAATGCATATTCCCCTAACTTCTCCTTAACAACCTCCACATACTGATTTAAATATGGTTGGTTAACTGATGGTTCTTCCTGCTGCGGTTCATCTTCTACCTTATTTACAGCTCCCTTTGCTCTTGCCGCAGCAGCGGCTTTCGCTTTTGCAGCTGCAATAGCCTTTGCTTTTTCATCTCCAGAATTCCCATCACCTTGCGAAGATTTTACTTTTGCTAGCGCCGCTGCTTTTGCCTTTGCAGCTGCTACGGCCTTTGCCTTCGCTTTTGCTTTTTCTTCGTCAGTTACTTCTTCTGTTCCTTCTCGCTTTTGCTTCGCTAGCGCCGCTGCTTTTGCCTTTGCAGCTGCTGCGGCTTTCGCCTTCGCTTTTACTTTTTCTTCATCCGGTACTTCTTCTGTTCCTTCTCGCTTTCGCTTCGCTAGTGCCGCCGCTTTTGCCTTTGCGGCTGCTGCGGCTTTCGCCTTCGCTTTTGCTTTTTCTTCATCCGGTATTTCTTCTGTTCCTTCTCGCTTTTGCTTCGCTAATGCCGCCGCTTTTGCTTTTGCGGCTGCTGCGGCAAGACGTTTTGCTTCTTCTACATTAACTTCTTTATCTTTTGGTAGCGCTTTCTCTTTTTCTCGATGTTCTTCTTCAAGTTTAGACATTTCCGTCTCATGTTTCGCAGCAAGACGTTTTCGCGCTTCCTCTTTCGCATGACGAGCTGCTTCTCTCTTCATACTTTCTAAGTCTTTATTTGGATCACTCATTTATTCGTCACCTGCTTCCCTGTCTTCGCCTCGTAACGAATTTTTTCTTTTAATTTATTAATTCCATAAATTAAAGCAGCAGGGTTTGGGGGGCATCCAGGAATATATACATCAACTGGTACAATTTGATCTACGCCTTTCACAACTGCATATGAATTCACATACGGACCACCGGCTGTTGCACAAGATCCCATCGCAATTACCCACTTTGGTTCAGGCATTTGATCATATAAGCGCCGAACAATAGGCGCCATTTTCTTCGTTACCGTTCCTGACACAATCATGACATCCGATTGTCTTGGTGACGTCCGAAAAAATGACCCAAATCGATCTAAATCGTAATGTGATGAACCTACTCCCATCATTTCAATCGCACAGCATGCCAGTCCAAATGTCATCGGCCATAAAGAGTTGCTCCGCGCCCATCCCTTGAGCTGTTCCAATGTAGAAAAAAAGATATTCCTTTCTAATTCCGCTCGCTCCTGTGGGTGTAATTCCTCAAAATTTATAACCATTGTAACACCTTCTTTTTCCAAGCATACGCTAATCCAACCAACAACATCACAACAAAAATGAGCATTTCAATCAGTGCAAATAAACCAAGCTTGTCATATGCAACAGCCCATGGATATAAAAATAAAGTTTCTACATCAAAGATGACGAACAATAAAGCAAAAATATAATAACGAGCATGAAACCGAATATTCGCATCATGAAAAGGCTCAATTCCACTCTCATACGTCGTCGCTTTCGCTGCACTCGGTTTATTTGGACGCAGCATTTTCCCTAATGTAAGAGCCACTACCGGCAGCAATATACCTAATAGCAAGAAAATCAAAACGATCATATAACTATTTTCATATACACTTGCCATTGTGAAACCCTCCCCCCTGAATTAAGAACAAGTTCACATAGTAAACAATATGTCTTACTTGCATTATTTATTATTTTTAAATTTTTCTAAATAATGCAACTATTTTAATCATTATAGCAAACTTCAAATTCCTATGTCGATATATTGGGGACAGAAACAACAATTAATACTTGCTAAACAAATCTATTTTTACAACTCATTATAAATGTGTAAAATAAATATAGAAATTCTATATATTTTTCAAGCAATCCTAAAAAAACATAAACTACAAAAGGTGGTTCTTATGTATATACAGTAGGTGATATAAATGACAAAACAAGCACACGTAAGTATCCTTATAAGCATTTCATTGTTGTATATAACTATTCATTACGTATCAGTGCCCTTTTTATATGAGTACGCACTCCCATTTCAAATATTAACGGGCATCAGTACCATATTAATTGATATTACAATTTGCAGTTATATATTTTATTTTTCAAATGTAAAACAAGGGTTATCCCGTTTGTTTTGGATAACATTAACTATCGGATCCTTCTCTTATTTCATCGGTGATATAGTAGTTGCTTATCAACGCTTAATTCTACATGACTACTATACATTCGTTGATCCATCAGACTTTTTTTACTTATTATTTTTAATTAGCCTTGCATTTGCCTTTCTATATGAAATTATTTATGGCCGAAACTTATTGGAACAGCTTTCTACGATATGTGATATTTGTATTATTGTTACAGCTCAATTTACTTTAAGCTACTATTTGCTTATCGAAAGAACCATTCATATTTTCACAACATCATATATCGACATGTTTGTTCAACTCACGTATCCAATGGCTGATTTACTCTTTCTTTTAATAGGAATCAATCTTTTATTTAGACCATTATTCTTACTACCAAAACAAGTTGGTGCTCTTCTTGGCAGTGCTTTAATTTTGTATGCTACTGCGGATGCTATGTATTCTTATATAAAATACTTCCAGCCTGAGCACTCTATGTTCACAGTTGCTCCATTCTATCAAGTAACTTTAGTATTGGTAGCAATCGCTTGTATACTTCACACAAAAGAACCTGAAAAACATGAACAAGTATTACTAACACCTCGATTGGGTGAATCAATCCGATTATCATTACCGTATATTTCTGTAGTGATGCTTATTGTTTTTATATTGGTCGAAAATGTTTTTGCACCTATCCTAGTAATTGGACTGATGGTAACTTTCGCCTTCGTTCTCATACGCCACATGTTAGTCCGAAGACAAAATAAAATATTATTGCTAGCACAAATGCAATTCAACTCGGAACTCGAGAAACAAATTGAACTACGTACAGAAGATTTAGTAGAACAAAAAAACGAGTTATATCATAACCAACAAATGTTTAAATCTTTATATGAGCATCATCCAGATCCAATTTTCACATTAGATTTGTACGGTAATTTTCTAAATGTAAACAACGCTGGAACCACTTTACTCGGTTATCAAACGAATGAATTATTAAACCAACCATACTATTCACTTATGTATGAAGAAGACTTGGAAGAAATCATTAATGCCTTCCATCACGTAAAAAAAGGGAAATCTATTTCTTTAGAAATACGGGCATATCATAAAAATAAAGATATTTACTATTTGCATGTCACAGCTGTTCCCATCTTTTTAAAGGAACATATTTCTGGGGTTTATTTAATGATTAAAGATATTACAGAAAGCAAGCAGCAACAAGAACAAATTAACTTCCTAGCATATCACGATACTTTAACGGAGCTTGCAAATCGCCGTTCATTTCATCAACATTTAGAAAAAGCGATTGCACGAGCAAAAGTATCAAAAAGACCCTTTGCTGTTATGTTTATCGACCTAGATCGCTTTAAAGTTATTAATGATACCCTTGGTCACCGGATAGGAGATCTCCTATTAATTGCAGTAGCAAAAAGGCTCGAACGAATATCGACACAGAATATGAAACTTGCTCGACTAGCTGGGGATGAGTTCACAATCCTTATCGAAAATTATGAAAAAAGAACAGATGTAAAAAGGATAGCTGATATGATTGTAGTAGCTATGAACGAACCATTCGAAATCGAAAATCAACATTTACACATCTCACCGAGTATCGGAATTGCCATATACCCTGAAGCAGGCGAAGACCCACTGTCTATTTTGCAACATGCCGATATGGCCATGTACGAAGCAAAAAATAAAGGGAAAAATCGCAGCTCCCTTTACACGAAAGAACTATATAAGAAAATGGAACGAAAAGCTCGAATCGAAAAAGATTTGCCACTCGCTTTAGTAAACAACGAATTTTATCTCGTCTATCAACCACAAATTGATACGACAACAAATAAAATTATCGGTGCTGAAGCATTAATACGTTGGAAACATCCACTATTAGGTGATATTTCACCATGCGAGTTCATCCCAATTGTAGAAGAGACACCACAAGTCGTTCCTCTTGGACATTGGGTGTTAAGAGAATCTTGTCGTCAACTAAAAATATGGCAAAGTTTTGGATACACAAACTTAAAAATGAGTGTCAATTTATCAGCGAGAGAATTTCAACAAAATCAATTAATCGAAAATATTTCACGAATACTAAAGGACGTTGAGATTGACCCGAAAGATGTAACACTTGAACTAACAGAACGAATTGCGATGATTGATGAAAAAGAAACATTATCTAGACTAAAGCAATTAAAAGAATATGGTATTCAAACGTCCATTGATGACTTCGGTACCGGCTATTCTTCTCTTGCTTATTTATCAATTTTCCCTATCGATACATTAAAAGTACCAAAAGAATTTACACAACTAGCCGATCATCGACCTGAAGAAAGAGCCATCGTTTCCACTATCCTTTCTCTTGCAAATACTTTAAATCTCTCCGTCGTTGCTGAAGGAATTGAAACAGAAAAACAGCTTAAATTTTTGAAAAAAAATAACTGTAATTACATGCAAGGTTACTATTTCAGTAAACCTCTAACAAGTAAAGAATTTATAAGATTTCTACAAAAAACACCCAGTATGAACCAATAGTTCACACTGGGTGTTTTTATCCTGTTATTTGCGGGGGATGGCCCCCCACTGATTAAAGCTTCACTTTATAGTGTTGGAATTTTTTTCTCGTAATATTCTTCTGCAATCTCTTCGTAAAAAGCTGCTGACGTAGTATAAAAATATGGAATTAACCATAAAAATCCAATCCCTAATGTAATACAACTCAATATAAACCAACCAATAAAACTTAAACATAAAATGAAATACTCCATTTTATGTCCGTCCATCATACGACGGCTTTCTGTAATAGCTTGATTTATGGAATACTCCGGATGATCATTTATTATAAAGTACGTCATCGCATAAGAAAATGATTTAATAATACCTGGAATAATAAATAGTAAGCACCATAAGAAAATATAAATGTTTACTACTATATATAATAAAAATGACTTTATAAACTTACTTCCTTCTGTAAACCACCTGAATATATGCCCAATACGCGCTTCTTTTTCACGAATTAGATGTAACGCTAAATAATAACCACCTATCGTTAATGGACCTACCACCAATATTGTAATAACTTCTACTGTAAGTGAGTTATTTACTTCTTTCCAATCCCAAACCTGAGAGAAAACGAAATCAATACTAAAACTAAAAGCTGAAATAAGAATCGAAATAAGTAGTGTTGCCCCGACAGCTAATCCCCATTTTCCTTCTAGTGAGTCCAGCGCTTCTCCTTTTAAATCACTAATCATACCTAGCCTCCTATACGTAACAATTCTATTAGTATAGCATATTACTACTGCAATTCACCTTTTGCAATATAGCGATAAAAATGCGCTGTCGTTGTACCTACATATGGACTAAGCCAAAGAAATCCTATTCCAAGAGTAAAAGTAGCTAAGATAGCCCATCCTATGAAGCTAAGCCATAAAAGAAACAAATCTAGTTTATGTCCCTTCATAAGGTTCTTACTTTCTTTCATCGCCTGTGACACGCTATAATCTGGATTTTCAATCATAACATAATACGTCATCGCATAAGAAAAATACATCACAATCATGCCGACAATCGAAATAGCTAATAATACGAAGAAAGCAATTGCAAACGACATATTCCCTTCTTCACCAAAAAACGCGAATAAACCTAGTAACAACATCGGGATCCATGTACCTGTATATAACAAAATTGCAAGCATAGCCCACATTGTTTTCATCATTCTTTTAAAACCACGAAATCCTTCGAATAGGTGATCTACTTTTGCACCTTCTCGTTTACTAATTTGTAGCAGTACATTCGTATAGCCGTATGATGTAATACCGTAAGATGCATTACTTAAAATGATCATTATGCAATAAAAAATTCCAAATGTAATACCTGCCCCAGTTGATATTGTTTCCTCTTCAAGTGAGCCTGTTAAACCAGCAAATAAAAAAAATATAATAATTCCTGGAATTAAAAGTATAAGCATTGCAACCATTGCAACAACATAACTTAAAATAAAATATAAAATCGTTGATCCAACACCTAGTCCCCAATTTCCCTTTAAAGAGTGCAACGCTTCTCGTTTCATTTCACCGATCATTGATTCATCTCCTTTACGAAATATAAATTGTTGTACATTCTCTACTTATACAAACACCAATATAATCATACCATTTTTGTAAAATTATTCATGAACTATCATTTATAAAAAAAACCGTAAAGGCAAAGCCTTTACGGTTTTTTTTACTTCATATCGGAAACGTTTAAACGGTTCACAGCACGTTGTAGTGCCATTTCTGCACGTCTAAAGTCAACATGAGCTTGTTTATCTTGCATACGTTGCTCAGCGCGACGCTTCGACTCATTTGCACGATGGATATCGATATGGTTTGCTTCTTCAGCAGATGATGATAATACAGTTACTTTATCTGGACGAACTTCGATAAAGCCACCGCTTACTGCTACATAATCAGTGTGTCCACCATGTTTCAGACGAACTGCACTAATTTTTAATGGTGCAACAGTTGGAATGTGACCTGGTAAGATCCCCATTTCCCCACTCTCTGCTTTTACACTTACCATTTCTACTTCTTTTTCGTAAACCGGTCCATCAGGAGTTACAATACTGACTGGAAATGTCTTCATACTTCGTCCCTCCTAAGGCCTTACGCCATCATTTTCTTCGCATTTTCAATAACTTCTTCAATGCCACCTACAAGACGGAATGCATCTTCTGGAAGGTCATCATATTTTCCTTCTAGAATTTCTTTGAAACCACTAACTGTATTTTTTACAGGTACGTAAGAACCTTTTTGACCTGTAAACTGCTCAGCTACGTGGAAGTTTTGAGATAAGAAGAATTGAATACGACGAGCACGATGTACAACTAACTTATCTTCTTCAGATAACTCATCCATACCTAAGATAGCGATGATATCTTGAAGCTCTTTATAACGCTGTAAAGTTTGCTGTACTTGACGAGCTACTTCATAATGCTCTTCTCCTACGATTTCTGGAGAAAGTGCACGAGATGTAGATGCTAATGGATCTACGGCTGGGTAAATACCCATTTGTGTTAAACGACGCTCTAAGTTTGTTGTTGCATCTAAGTGAGCGAACGTTGTAGCTGGTGCTGGATCCGTATAGTCATCGGCTGGTACATATACCGCTTGGATAGACGTGATAGATCCTTTATTTGTAGATGTAATACGCTCTTGTAATTGACCCATTTCTGTTGCAAGTGTTGGTTGGTAACCTACCGCAGATGGCATACGACCAAGAAGGGCAGATACTTCAGAACCTGCTTGCGTGAAACGGAAGATGTTATCGATGAACAATAGTACGTCTTGTCCTTGCTCATCACGGAAATGTTCAGCCATTGTTAAACCTGTTAATGCAACACGTTGACGTGCTCCAGGTGGCTCATTCATTTGTCCGAATACCATCGCAGTTTTCTTAATTACGCCAGAATCGCTCATTTCATGGTATAAGTCGTTACCCTCACGAGTACGCTCACCTACACCAGCGAATACAGAGATACCACCGTGTTCTTGTGCGATGTTGTTAATTAATTCCTGAATTAATACTGTTTTACCTACACCGGCACCACCGAATAGACCGATCTTACCACCCTTAATGTAAGGAGCAAGTAAGTCTACTACTTTAATACCAGTTTCAAGAATTTCTACTTTAGTAGATAGTTCTTCGAATGCAGGTGCTTGACGGTGAATTGGATCACGACGTACATCCGCAGGAACATCACCATCTAAGTCAATTGCATCACCTAATACGTTGAATACACGACCAAGTGTTGCATCACCAACTGGTACAGAGATTGCTTTACCAGTATCTTCTACTTCTGTGCCACGAACAAGTCCATCTGTGGAAGACATTGCAACTGTACGAACTGTGTCATCACCTAAATGAAGTGCAACTTCAAATGTTAAGTTAATGCTTGCTCCGTTTTCGTTGCTTTGTTTTACCGTAAGGGCGTTGTAGATTTCTGGTAGCTTTCCGCCATCAAACTTAACGTCTACAACCGGACCCATGATTTGCGTAACGCGCCCTTTATTCATCGGGTTCCCTCCTAGCTTTCTTTTAATTAGCCAGCTTTCTAAGAGAAGTCGGCTTTTAATTTTTATTAGTTTATAGCTTACGCGACTCTCCTAAAAGAGCCGCTTCCACTTTTATTGAATCTAGCTCCGGCGGTTAGAATGTTCGGTGGCTTCGCTTTTTCCTGCGAGGCACAAATCGCCTCTACGTCAAAAGCTCCATCCCCCTCTCATTCTGAACGAACCGCTTCCACCTTTTAATACTACTCTAACGCTGCTGCTCCACCAACGATTTCCGTAATTTCTTGCGTAATCGCTGCCTGACGCGCACGGTTGAATGAAAGTGTAAGTGAATCGATAACTTCCATTGCGTTGTCTGTAGCACTCTTCATTGCTGTCATACGCGCTGCGTGCTCACTTGCTTTACCGTCTAGTAATGCACCGTACACTAAGCTTTCTGCGTATTGTGGCAATAATACTTTTAAAATTTCTTCTTCAGAAGGTTCGAATTCATAAGCTGTCGTCGGTTTGTCAGACGCCACATCAGTAAGCGGTAAAATTTTATTTTCCGTTACTTCTTGTGAAATTTTACTTACGTAATGGTTGTAGTAAATATACAGCTCATCATAAGCACCATCTGCGAACATCGCAATTGCTCGAGAAGCAAGATCTTTAATATCAGTAAATGATGGGTGGTCAGATAATCCAACTACTTCATCAATGATGTTAAAGCCGCGACGTTTTAAATAATCACGTCCTAGTCGTCCAAGTACAATAATTGAATATTGGTTTGAATCCATATTATGACGTTCACGAATTACATTACTTACTGTACGTAATACGTTACTGTTATAACCACCTGCTAGTCCGCGATCAGATGTAATAACGATGTATCCTGTACGCTTTACAGGACGCGCATTTAGCATTGGATGATTAATTCCTTTACTTCCTTGCGCAATGCTCGCTACTACTTCTTGAATCTTTTCCATATACGGAACGAAAGATTTAGCATTTTGCTCTGCACGGTTTAACTTAGATGCAGATACCATCTCCATCGCTTTCGTAATTTGACTCGTTTTCTTTGTCGAGGTAATCTTCGCTTTTATATCGCGTAAAGATGCCACAGGTTTTCACCACCTTTTTTCCGGAAGTTGGCACGATTAGTAAGAATCCTCTTCCTAATCTAGGTTGCAAGATATTCTTGCTCATGATTGAAGGAAAAGAATAGGTGCACCTACTCTTTTCCTTTACATAACCGTCAGCAATCTCAAAAGCTGAGATGCCTTTATATGATCTAGCTAAGCCACAGTCGGCTTCACTTTTTATTTATCTAGCTCCAGCGGCTTGAATGCTCGGTGGCTTCACTTCTTCCCCCTCACATTCAGAACAGCCGCTTCCGCTTTTATTTATTATTCAGAAGCTACGAATACTTTTTTAAATCCGTTAATTGCTGCTGCAAATTTGTCGTCATCCGCAAGTTTCTTAGTTGTGCGGATTTCTTCTAATAAGTCAGTTGCATTTGAATCTAACCAAGCATGGAATTCTTCTTCGAAACGAGTGATATCTACTACTGGGATATCATCTAGGAATCCACGTGTTAAAGCGTAAAGAATGATAACTTGTTTCTCTACACGTAACGGTTTGTGTAATCCTTGTTTTAATACCTCAACTGTACGAGCACCACGGTTTAGTTTCGCTTGTGTTGCTTTATCAAGGTCAGAACCGAACTGAGCGAACGCTTCTAACTCACGGTAAGATGCAAGGTCAAGACGAAGTGTACCTGATACTTTACTCATCGCTTTAATCTGAGCAGATCCACCTACACGAGATACAGAAGTACCCGCATCGATCGCTGGACGTACGCCAGAGAAGAATAGGTCAGATTGTAAGAAGATTTGTCCATCCGTAATCGAGATTACGTTTGTTGGGATGTAAGCTGATACGTCCCCTGCTTGTGTTTCGATGAAAGGTAGTGCAGTTAAAGAACCGCCGCCTCTTGCATCACTTAATTTTGCTGCACGCTCTAATAAGCGAGAATGTAGGTAGAATACATCCCCTGGATATGCTTCACGACCTGGAGGACGACGTAATAGTAATGAAAGCTCACGGTAAGCCGCTGCTTGTTTTGATAAGTCATCATATACTACTAATACGTGTTTACCATTGTACATGAACTCTTCACCCATTGTTACACCAGCATAAGCAGCTAAGTATAATAATGGAGCTGGTTGAGAAGCTGATGCAGTTACAACGATTGTGTAATCTAATGCACCGTGCTTACGTAGTGTTTCTACTACGTTACGTACAGTTGATTCTTTTTGTCCGATAGCTACATAGATACAAATCATATCTTCATCTTTTTGGTTAATGATTGTATCAAGTGCAACTGCTGTTTTACCTGTTTGGCGGTCACCAATGATTAACTCACGTTGACCACGGCCAATTGGTACAAGAGCATCGATCGCTTTAATACCTGTTTGAAGTGGCTCATGAACAGATTTACGATCCATTACACCTGGTGCTGGACTTTCGATTGGACGAGTGTTTGTTGTATTGATTGGGCCTAAACCATCAACTGGTTGACCTAATGGGTTTACAACACGACCGATTAGTTCTTTTCCTACTGGTACTTGCATGATGCGACCAGTACGACGAACTTCGTCACCTTCACGGATTTCTGTGTAAGGTCCTAAGATAATGATACCTACGTTGTTTTCTTCTAAGTTTTGTGCTAGCCCCATAACGCCGTTAGAGAACTCTACAAGTTCACCAGCCATAACGTTATCAAGACCATGAGCACGCGCGATACCGTCACCGACTTGGATAACTGTACCAACATCACTAACTTCGATTTCAGACTGATAGTTCTCGATTTGTTGCTTTATCAGTGCGCTAATTTCTTCAGCTCTGATGCTCATGTGCTTCACCCCTATCTATTCTTCATTAATTCACGTTGAATACGTGCTAATTTTCCTTGTAAACTTCCGTCATAAATGCGATTTCCAATACGTACTTTAATTCCGCCTAGTAAATCTTCATCTACAACATTTTTCACGCGAATTGCATCTTTTCCTGTTCTCTTTGCAAATGCTTCTGCAACGTTAAGCTTCTCTTCTTCTGATAGAAGACGAGTAGAATATACAGTTGCGTCCGCTACGTTACGTTCTTCATTAGCAAGAACAACATATTCATCTGCAATTTCAGGTAAGATATCAATGCGTTTGTTATCAATTAAAATATATAACGTATTTAAAATAGATTCAGAAACAGATCCGAATACGTTTGCAAGAAACGTTTTCTTCTGCTCTTTTGAAATGTTCGGTTGCGTTAAAAAGCTATGTAGTTCTCCGTTCTTTACATAAACGTTTTGTACAAGGCGTAATTCCTCTTCAAACATTTCTAATACGTGTTTTTCTTTAGCAATTTTAAAAAGAGCGACAGCATAACGTTTTGCTACAATCCCATTGCTCATCGCGCTTCTCCTACTTCTTTAATATAATCGCGAATTAACTTCACTTGATCTTCTTCTTTTAATTCTTTTTCAATTACTTTAGAAGCAATTTGAACAGATAAAGAAGCGACTTGTTCTTGTAAAGCAGCAATCGCTTGCTCTTTTTCGCGTTGAATTTCTTGTACAGCAGATGCTTTAATTGATTCTGCTTCTTCTTTCGCAGCAGCAACAATAACATCTTTTTGATCTACAGCTTGTTTTTTCGCTCTTTCGATTAACTCTTGTGCTTCAACACGCGATTGTTTTAACATTTCACGTTGTTCTTCTACTAACTTCTTCGCTTCAGCGTTACTTCTTTCTGCAGCGTCGATTTCATTAGTAACATGCTCTTCACGTTCTTTCATAATTCCCATTAAAGGACCCCACGCAAATTTGCGTAGCATTACTAATAGAAGTAAGAAAATGAACAATGTATAAGCAATCGTTCCAAATGGAATGGCAGCCCCTAATAATAAAGTTGGCACAAGGATTCACTCCCTTCAAAATATCTAAATTGATCATATGAAAAAAAAAGACATACGTTTCATTCATAAAGCAATGGCGAAGAAAGTTCGGAAAAACACTCTTCGCCATCTATGTAAGGGGAGTCTCCCTTATTTGTTCATTACGATGAAAGCAATAACTACACCGATGATTGGAAGTGCCTCAACTAAAGCAACCCCGATGAACATAATTGTTTGAAGTGCGCCTTTTAATTCTGGTTGACGAGCAACACCTTCGATTGTACGTGATACGATAAGACCGTTACCAATACCTGCACCTAATGCTGATAAACCAATTGCAATTGCAGCTGCGATTACACCTAAACTCATTTAATTTGTCCTCCTTTGTATTATAAAAAAATAAATTTTTTCTTACTTAAATTATATTAATGGTCATGACTTACTTTATGAGCCATATAAACCATCGTTAACATAACGAAAATAAATGACTGGATTGATCCAACGAATACGCTGAATCCCATCCATGCTAACATTGGTACAAGCGCACCTAATGCTCCAAGGAATGATGCCCCGCCTAACTTAGCAAGTAATCCTAATAAGATCTCACCTGCATAAATGTTACCGAATAAACGAAGACCTAACGTTAATGTGTTAGCAAACTCCTCAATAACCTTTAATGGGAATAAGAATTTCATTGGTTGGAAATAACCTTTAACGTATTCTTTCGTACCCTTCATCTTAATTCCATAATAATGGGTGAGGGTAACTACCATCACGGCTAATGTTAATGTAACTGCTGGATCAGACGTTGGTGATCTCCACCATGCAATATGTTCGCCAGCCTCAACTGTTGAATACATGAATGGTAAACCAAGGAAGTTCGATACGATGATAAACATGATAAGCGTAACGCCAAGCGTTAAGAAACGTCCACCTGTTTTCCAGTCCATCGTACTATTGATAATCCCTTTCACGAAGTCAAACACCCATTCCATGAAATTTTGCATTCCTGTTGGGCGAAGAGCTAAGCCGCGAGTTCCTATAACTGCGATTAAGAAAACAATAACTGCTGCTACAGTAACCATCATAACTGATGACAAATCGAACGTTAAACCTAGAAATTCAACTAATTTACCGTGTTCCACTAGTAATTCACCTCTCTTCCCTGCTCTTATACTCTAAATAAAGAAAATCTATGATCATGACAAGGTATCCTGTCAGCAATCCTACACCTAGGCCCCACATCGCAATTAACTCTTGATATTTGGCTGCAAATAAAATTAATAACCCAATCGTGGCAAATCTTGAATATGTACTTACCGCTGTCGCCTTAAACTTCACGTTTTCTCCATTTGTTACACGATCTAATAGCTTGTCTGTTCTACGTGCAATGATGCGCAAACTAAGAAAACTGAAAATCGTTCCGATAATCAGCCCAAGAAATACATCCTTGTAAGAGGTAAATCCCCATCCTAGCACTAGAAGCGCAAGCAAGTAGTACATATATTTCTTTTGTCTTTGGACAAGTCCATGTACGTCTATCATCATTGCTCTCCCGAATAGTAATGTCGAATGAGTCGAATCATTGCGTATATCCCTGTTCCTAAACCGAGTAATAACCCTATAATAAGAAACAATGGAAACGTTCCAACCTTATTATCAATCCATTGCCCACCAAAGATTCCAATAAGAATAGAACCGACTAACTGAGCAAGAATTCCTGACATTAAAGCATATGCTTTTATATGGCTGCGATCGTTTTTTTGCAAGGATTCATCCCTCCAATATGTAACCCTCATTCACGATGTGTTAATAATAACTCATTTTTCTGCATAAATTCTATACAAAATAAAAAGTTTACATTTTCGTCACGGAATAGATGCATTTTTGTCACTGAAAGCCCTACCATCTATCCCCGTTGTTAGCATACAATAGGGTATTAACAGTGTCAACGAGAAATCGTAAAAAATCAAAAAATTTGAGTATTAGTCATTTCCTCCCAAAAATGAAAACGTTCCCCTTCTAAATACTGGTTAGAGATATGCAATTTCTAACAGTTTTCTCTTTATAATAGAAGAAAATGTTCACAAGTTTGTCACTATTATATTTTTAAGATATAGCGCTTTCCTTCCATAATATAGTGTCCCCAAGACGTAAGACTTCTATATTATATGTGATGTGTATACAACATATGTTGTATACACCCTGTATATTTATCCCCCCTCCCCCGCACGCTCAGGGCGAAAAAAAGACGAGAGGGGACTCCCCTCTCGTCTGTTGTCTTACTTCGTTCCGAATAAACGGTCACCAGCATCACCAAGACCTGGAACTACATAACCATGGTCATTTAGCTTCTCATCTAATGCTGCTACATAAATATCAACATCAGGATGCTCTTCTTGTACTACTTTTACTCCTTCTGGAGCAGCTACGATACACATTAATTTAATTTGCTTTGCACCGCGCTTTTTCAGAGAATTAATTGCTTCAGCTGCAGAACCACCTGTTGCTAGCATTGGATCTAGTACGATAAAGTCACGCTCTTCTACATCCGTTGGAAGTTTCACATAGTATTCTACCGGTTGCAATGTTTCAGGGTCACGGTATAAACCAACGTGTCCTACTTTTGCTGCTGGAATTAATTTCAGAATTCCATCAACCATTCCTAAACCTGCACGTAAAATCGGAATTAAACCAAGTTTTTTACCAGCGATCACTTTTGTTGTCGCTTTGCTTACAGGCGTTTCAATTTCAATGTCTTTAAGTGGAAGGTCGCGAGTAATTTCGAAAGCCATTAAGCTTGCTACTTCGTCCACTAATTCACGAAAATCTTTCGTACCTGTATTCTTATCGCGAATATATGTAATCTTATGTTGAATTAACGGGTGATCAAATACATACAGTTTTCCCATGTGAATCTCTCCTTTAGATGATATTCATGCGTTTACACGCTTTTTTACACTATTTACGATTGTAAAGAAAACGCTACTAATATTCAAGGGCAAATTTGGCAAAATCATGATTTTGTGATGAATCTATCTAGTATCTTTACCAATTATGGGAGGTGTATCCTTCGTTATATCGCCAAAATTTATTCATCATTTGTATACATACTTTAAAAACAATATATGTCCAAAAAAAAGACTACTAAAACAATTACGTTTTAGTAGTCCTTTTCAATCTATTATAGATTTGTATACATTGGGAATTTGCTCGTTAACGCTTCTACACGCTTACTTGCTTCTTCTAATGCAGATTCATTCTCATGATTTTTTAATGTATAAGCAATAAGTGATGCAATTTCATCCATTTCTTCTAAGCCGAAACCACGAGATGTTACAGCTGCCGTACCGATACGTACGCCGCTTGTTACAAATGGGCTTGCTGTTTCAAATGGAATTGTATTTTTGTTCACTGTAATACCAACTTCATCTAATACGTGCTCTGCTACTTTACCTGTAATTTCTAAGTTACGAACATCAATCAAGATTAAATGATTGTCTGTTCCGCCAGAAACAAGTGTAAGTCCTTCTTTTTGAAGACCTTCAGCTAAGCGGTTCGCATTATTAATGATATTTTGTGCATATGTTTTAAACTCACCTTGTAGTGTCTCACCAAATGCAACAGCTTTTGCAGCAATTACGTGCATAAGTGGACCACCTTGGATACCAGGGAAGATTGATTTATCAATTTGCTTTGCAAATTGCTCTTCACATAAAATCATACCACCACGTGGACCACGTAATGTTTTATGTGTTGTCGTTGTAACGAAATGTGCATGTGGTACTGGGTTTGGATGTAAACCAGCAGCTACTAAACCAGCGATATGTGCCATATCAACCATAAAGTATGCACCCACTTCATCTGCAATCTCACGGAATCGTTTGAAATCGATAACACGAGGATATGCACTTGCACCTGCAACGATTAATTTTGGTTTATGTTCTTTCGCTTTTGCTAATACATCATCGTAATTAATACGGTGAGATTCAGCATCCACGCCATATTCTACGAAATTATATTGTACTCCACTGAAGTTAACAGGGCTTCCGTGTGTTAAGTGACCACCATGGGATAAATTCATACCAAGTACTGTATCGCCTTGCTCTAAAATTGTGAAGTATACTGCCATGTTCGCTTGTGCACCAGAATGTGGTTGAACATTTACATGCTCTGCACCAAAAATTTCTTTCGCGCGATCGCGTGCGATATCTTCCACTACGTCTACGTGCTCACAGCCACCATAGTAACGTTTTCCAGGATATCCTTCAGCATACTTATTCGTTAAAACAGAACCTTGCGCTTCCATTACCGCTTCACTTACGAAGTTTTCCGAAGCAATTAACTCAATCTTTGAACGCTGTCTTCCTAGTTCTGCCTCAATTGCAGCAAATACCTTTTCATCTTGACGTTTTAAATGATCCACCAAAATCCCCCTTTTCTGAACGAATTACATCGATTCCCAATAGTTTTTTCTCATTTATTCAGAAAAAACGAAAATTCAGGTTGTAATTCTTTCGAACCTTCATGTTTTCAACTACATTCTAACATGACTTTCTATATCATAAAAGAAAAAAAAAGACCGAAATCGGTCTTTTCTTTCTTCTATTATAAAGTCAGACTACATACCTTTTATCTTTCGATATAAAGCTATTATGCGACTTTATAATTTTTCACGTTTAACGGCAAGGAATAACTTCTTCATTTGCCGCATAAACAGCACGTGCTCCACCTATTAGTTTTCCACGTGTTTTCGCCATCGTTACATGCGCACTTCCTATTTCCTTCACACTTGTGCGAACCGGAACAGCTACATGTTTTAAATGCATACCGATAAATGTATCGCCGATATCCATTCCTGCATCTGCTTTAATAAACTCAATTACTACCGGATCTTTAAAATTGTGATACGCATACGTCGCTAATGCACCACCTGCTGATCTAACAGGCGTAACTGTTACAATTTCAAATTGATATTTCATCGCTACATCTCTCTCAACTACTAAAGCACGATTTAAATGCTCGCAACATTGAAACGCCAATTCAATACCTGTTCGCTCTTGAAATTGCTTTAATTCAGAAAAAATCGCCTCTGCCACTTCCATCGTTCCTGACGTTCCAATTCTTTCACCTAGCACTTCGCTCGTGCTACACCCCACTACAAAAATTTGACCACTTTGTAATGAAGCTTGTTCTTGGAAATCAGAAAGCGAAATTTGTAGCTGTTCTCTTACCTTTACGATTTCTGTCATTACGCCTCTTCCTTTCACAGGTTGGTTCACCAAATTATATTTCATACTACTTATAGTTAGAATCTATTACTTTGTTTCGTACGTTTTAATTTTCCCTACGCGGTTTTCGTGACGGCCACCTTCATAGTCAGTTGTTAACCAAATTTTTGCGATATCACGCGCTAGACCAGCCCCAATTACACGCTCGCCCATCGCTAGCATGTTAGTGTCATTATGCTCTCTCGTCGCTTTCGCACTGAAAGTATCATGAACTAACGCACAACGAATACCGTTTACTTTGTTTGCCGCGATTGACATACCAATGCCTGTCCCGCAAACTAAAATACCACGATCTACTTCCCCATTTGCGACCATTTCTGCTGCTGGAAACGCAAAATCAGGGTAATCAACAGAACCAGCTTCACATTCACAACCTAAATCAATATATTCAATATTTAATTCTTCTAATAAACTTACAAGTTCTTTACGGATATTCATACCGCCGTGATCAGATGCTATTACTACTTTCATTTTTACCCCTCCAAAGTTTCAATCAATTATCTTCATTTCACACTCGCTACCTCAATGGGACGAAGTGATCTCCAATATCGTATTATACACGAAACATCAACCCTCTGAATGTTTTTTCAGTAAAGTTTGTACAAGTTTTTCCATCTCATCTAACGTTTCTTTATAAATAGAAAGCGATCCTCCAAAGGGATCTGAAATGTCTTTACCTATACCTTCAGTTAGTCCATATAATGTATTCAACTTCTTTTCAACACTCGGAAAGTGACCAAGCACAATTTGCTTATGATTTTCTGTCATCGTTACGACAATATCAGCCCAATCAAGCAAAGCTTCGTTTACCTGCTGCGCGGCATGATCGATTGAAATTCCTTTTTCAGCTAAAGCTTCCTTCGCAAATATCGATGCATCGCTTCCAGGATAGGCGAAAACACCAGCAGATTGCACTTCAAACTTATCTCCTCCATGATGACGAAGCAACGCCTCAGCCATCGGACTACGACATGTATTGCCAGTGCAAACAAATAACACTCGTTTCATCTAAACCCACCCCTTTTTTTCTGTTTCCTACCATTTATCCCCGATTGGTGAAGGCTAATAATCAGCTGGGATGAACAGCCCCCTCGACTAATTAAAGTTTCACTTTATCATAGCGTACATTAGAATAGAAAAAAAGAAATGTGAATATACGAAAGGCGCATTTCTCTTATATTTTTTCTAAGAAAAATGCGCCTTATCCACATATATGTGAAACCCTATTTCCAAGTGCCCAAAGTATTTTACCATACATGATGAACACACTACAAAACAAAATAAGGAATCTATTTCATACGAAACAGATTCCTTTCATACAATAATTATTTCATTGTAACTTTCATTACTTCTGTTGAACCTTTTGTAGCTGTTACACCTACAGTTGTCTTAATAGACTCAGCTGCATCTGTGTTTGTAATAACGATTGGAGTAATTGTGCTTTTTGCTTTTTCACGAATTAATTCTAAGTCGAATGAGATTAATTTATCTCCAGCTTTTACAGCTTGTCCTTCAGAAACGTGAGCTTCGAAACCTTCGCCTTCCATTTTTACAGTTTCTAATCCGACGTGGATTAAAATTTCTGTACCGTTTTTCGCTTTAATTCCAATAGCATGTTTCGTGTGGAATAATTGTACGATTTCACCATCAACTGGAGATACAACTACACCTTCAGTAGGATCGATTGCAACACCTTCACCCATCATACGACCAGCGAATACTGGATCTGGTACTTCTTCAATATTTTTCACTGCTCCAGTTAATGGAGCTACGATTGTTTCTTCATTTGTTTTTGAACCAAAACCGAATAATTTTTTAAACATAGGATAGTCCTCCTTATAATTTACCTAAAAGTTATAGGGCAATCTCTATTCAAGATCGAAATACACGTAAGACTTCATACTTCGAATGTTATACTGTAAAAACGCTTTCGAAATAAATTATGCCATTACTACTAGACTCTTATTGTAGCGCCTCACAAAATTCCAGTCAATTCTGATTGTCTGAATAACAATAAGAAGTTAACTTCTACTTATATTTTCTCCTTTTTTCACTTACTTGTCTAGAGGTCTTTACTACATTTTATTTTTTGTTGTTAATTTGTAAAATTTCTTTCAAATTTTTGTTGAAATCCACTTGACTAAAGTAAGTAACTATTTTATTATTACTTACATAAGATAAGTTAATAACTTTTAGGAGGTTTTTTTAAATGATGGATATCGGTCTTCTTATTATTCGCCTTATTATAGGTATTACATTCATGGGTCATGGTGCTCAAAAATTATTCGGTTGGTTCGGCGGTTATGGCTTAAAAGGAACAGGTGGCTGGATGGAATCAATCGGGTTACGCCCTGGTGTATTCATGGCATTTATGGCTGGCGCAACTGAATTATTAGGTGGTTTCTTATTTGCATCAGGTATTTTCATTACAATTGGTTCATTATTTATCGTTGGAACAATGTTAATGGCAATCTTCACTGTTCACGGAAAAAATGGTTATTGGATCACACAAAACGGATTTGAGTACAATTTAATGTTAATCGCTGTTGCTATTGGTGTAGCTTTAATTGGCCCTGGCGCTTACGTTTTACTTTAATCATTTATCTCGAATTTGAGATACCTATTCAAAAAAGGCCTACTTCAGTAAAATTTGAAGTAGGCCTTTTTACGTAGCAATACAAAAAACGTCAAAAAAATATTTTTTCAGCAGGAGTTTCCCACTAGTATCTTGTAAACAAACAATAAGTCGTCATATTAAGAAAGGGGATTGCAATTATGTTATCAATTAATCCAAATGAACAGACAGAAAAAGAAAACTATAAATTATTAACAGGAAGTATTATTCCTCGTCCCGTCGCTTTTGTCACTTCTATAACAAAAGATGGCGTATTAAACGGCGCACCATATAGCTACTTCAATATCGTCGCAGCCAATCCACCACTTATCTCGGTTTCTGTACAACGAAAAGAAGGAAAACCAAAGGACACTTCCCGAAATGCAATTGAAAAGGGCGAATTTGTCGTACATATTTCTGACGAATCATATGTAGCAGCAATTAACGAAACAGCAGCTAACCTCCCGCCAAATGAGAGTGAAATTGAACTAGCAAAACTAACCCCAATCGCCAGTGATGCCATTTCAGTACCAGGGGTGAAAGAAGCAAATATTCGAATGGAATGTGTATTAGAACGTGCTATCCCGCTCGGCGGAACTGAAGACTCACCAGCTTGCGACCTACTAATCGGCCGCGTCGTTCGCTTCCACGTTGCAGAACACTTATACGAAAACGGCCGAATTCACGCAGAAGGACTAAAACCAGTAAGCCGCCTAGCAGGACACAACTACGCAAAACTAGGAGAACAATTTGAATTAGTAAGGCCACTTTAAAAGCTCCAGCGGCTCGCTCAGCTCCTGCACTCAAACATTAAATCCCCCGCTTTTAGCGGGGGATTTTTTCACTGTAATTCTTCCTTCTTCTCTTCTAATGCAGGTAATTTCTCTTTTTTAGATTTACCAAGCTTTATTACAAAGAAGTATAAAGAAAGCAATGTAATAAGGAAAACAATTAAAAACGGGTACGGAGAATAAAAAGTACGCGCTGCCTCCGTTTTCCCCGCAACAAATTTCAATGACTCAATATCTAAAAACTCAGCAAACATTTGTACACCGAGCATACTAAACCAAAAAACAAAAAAACTAATAATAATACCAAAAACTTGCTTCAATCTCGTCATCCATCTCATCCTTTCTATATTTGTAATTTTTTAGCGCGATCAATATAGTACAAACAAAACTATGCACAGAAAGGAACGATCTCACCATTCAAGAATTAACCTAATCCAACCTAACATCGAAATTTGCAAAATAATACCCCAGATAATTAGCCTTCTTAGCCATCTAGGAAAGAAGGTTAAAAACTTAACATACCATTCCAACAACTTGTTCATAATTCCCTCCTATATAAAATTATATAGGAAAAAGGAGATATAATCCAAATCCAACCAGAATGATACCACCTACTATTTCACCATATGTACCAAGCATATTTTTGGCATGCCTACCGAGCAATAAACCCATCCACGCCAGTAACATACTTATTAGTCCGAACAGTAATATCGTAATAATTGTCTCAGCTCCGTAAATCCCAAGGCTAAGACCTACTGAAAAACTATCTATACTGACACCAAATGCAAATACAAATAAACTGATTCCAATTGGAGCAGTTCTAGTCTCTTCACCTTCTAAAATAGACGAATATACAATATAGAACCCTAATCCAATTAATAAAATAGCTCCCGCAAAATTCGCGACATCCCCATACTTCTCTGATAAAAAACGTCCTAGTACCATTCCGATAAACGGCATAATAATATGAAATATCCCTATCGTCATACCAATATAAAGGATTTGTCTTAACTTTAATGTTACCATCCCCATACCGAGGCTCACTGAAAATGCATCCATCCCTAGGGCGAATGCCATAATTATTAAAGGTATTAGCTGTTCAAGCGTCATTCATGTCCCCCCTCGGACGTGCTACTTCACAATATGCTTATCCGAGGAGAAATATTCTGTTTGCTAAAGGTACATTATCATTCAGTGATAATATGATGTCCCGCTGCTTTTGTTAAACGATTCATAATTGCATTCCCTATTCCTTCATTTGGGAATGATTCACTAAAGATAACATCTACTTCACTTGCATCAAACGTTCTAAGCACATCATATAATTTAGTCGCAACGCTAGCTAAATCATTTCGCATACCACAAGATAATACAACATCAGCACTATATACATGTTGATACTCTTCGGTCGTTAATACACCTACTTTAAATCCTTCTTTCTTTTTCTCATCCACAATACGCTGAATAAACTCACGGGATCCTTCAACAATACTAAGTGGCGCTTTCGGTGCATAATGTGTATATTTCATTCCAGGCGATTTCGGTTTTTCTTTCTCATCCTTTAAAGCTGGATCTAAAGAAACATTTCCTATTACTGCTTCCAATTGTTCCTTCGTAATCCCACCAGGACGTAAAATCGTCGGAACTTCGCTCGTACAATCAATTACAGTTGATTCAACACCTACTCCTGTCGCCCCGCCATCAACGATACCAGCAATTTTCCCGTTTAAATCTTCATACACATGCGAAGCTAATGTTGGACTTGGGCGTCCAGAACGATTCGCACTCGGTGCTGCAACAGGCACGTTTGCTTCTTCAATAAGAGCGAGCGCTACTGGATGATCTGGCATCCTTACTCCGACTGTATTAAGTCCCGCCGTAACCCTCTCTGAAATCCCTTCTTTCCTCGGTAAAATGATTGTTAATGGCCCTGGCCAAAAATGCTCCATTAACTTTTCTGCAACCGGTGGAATTTCTCTTACAATACCATCTAACTGAGATTTTGTTCCTATGTGGACAATCAGTGGATTATCACTCGGTCTCCCTTTCGCTGCAAAAATTTTCGCTATCGCTTCGTCGTCCATTGCGTTTGCTCCTAACCCATATACCGTTTCTGTCGGGAAGGCCACCGCTTCATTTTCTCTTAATAATCTCGCTGCTTCTTTTAATTGTGGATAATATTTTTTTCTTTCCACAACATTATCCACAACCCACATATTTGTATGCATTTTTTCCCACGTCCTTTTCTACCATGAAATACTTGTCTATTTTTAGTTTACTATGAGATTTATCCAAAAGACAAACAAGGTTTATCCACAAAATGTGGATAAACCTTGTTAATCCGTGGATAACTTTGTGAATAGCTGACAATTTAGTATTATTGCATTTGGCTCTTTTATATTTTTACAAAAGTGTTCTAACTGTCGAATTCCCTCTGGAACTTTCTCTTTCTCTATAATGACAAAGTCAAAAAATTGAAAGATTGTCGCAGATTGTGGATGATTTGTGAGTAAGTACAATTGTCGAATATTTTTTTCTTTCATATACTGCAAAAACATTTCAAAAAAATATAAGAAAGTCTGCTTATCCACATTAGGTGTGAATAAACAAGAACGAATAAGCGCATCTTCTTCACTTTGTTCATATCCAATTACAGCTCGTATTTCTCCCGCCTCTTCCAAAACCATAAATTGTGCGTACAACTCATTTATTTTATCATCTTTTTTATTAGCTTGTCCGAAAAAAGAATGCAATCTTTCTACATCTGCTTTCGTAGCAAAATACACGTTCTTCATAGTAAATCCCTCCTCATTTTTATATATGAGGAGGGATTTACTAATAGTACTATTTAGAGAATAAAGATGTAAAAGCTTCGACGATAAATAATTTAACCTCTGGTTTTTCTTCTTCCTCTTCTACTTTTACATACTCATTTTGCTTTTCTTGTTTTTGTTCCACAGATTTCTCCACTTTTTCCACAGGTTTTGTTTCTACTTTTTTTACAGGCTGTTCTTCTACTTGCGTTTCATTTTTCACTACTTTCTTTTCAGGCGCCGTTACTTTTTCAGCTTTTTCCGGCTTTACTACTTTCTTTTCTTTCACCTTATCCTCTTTCTTCTCCGGTACTTCCATTACTTCCTCATCTGCTTGTTTCACTTGCTCTTCTTCAGGAGATTCAGCTTTCACAACGTGTTCTTCTTTCCTTACAGCTGTACCACTCGAAAAATCTAGGAAACACATCGGTGGAAATAATACACACCACCAGTTTGCACCTTCACCTTTTCCAATTGTAATAAGTACCGCTTCATATTCTCCTGCTGGATAAATAAAATTCCCATATACCTTTGTAGGAAACTTCACATTTTTACCGAATTTCACTTGAAAAGTCTCTTTACTCCCTTCCCTTTTCAGTGTATTCGTCACTGTCTTTTCAATTTCAGGAATATGATTTTGAATTACCTTTCGAGCTTCTTCAAATGACGTTAAATCAGCTACCCATCCATCAATTTGCGCTTTTACTTCATCGCGTACTTTACGCTTTAACGCCTGATCTTTATCTGAATCACTATTTGCTAAAATTCGTAATCGAACGGCCTCTTTCGGAATAACAGAAGGCCCTTTCGCATCAGCTTTCATATATCCAAACTGCACAAGTAACTGTGCACCAATTAATAATAGAAGAAGATAAGCAATAACTTGTTTTTTCATTTCCTCCACCGTCCCCTCTAGAAACAGTGTGGACAGAGTTACTTCTTTCTAAACTATTAAATTCAAAATCTATATAAATTTTTTCAAAAAAAATAGAGTAAGGTTTTAACCTTACTCCATCTCTGCAAATACCATGCGATCTTTTCCATTAATATCAAAGACAACTTCAACGTGAGCGTGAGGGAAAGTTTGCTGTAATAATGCTTTTACATCTTCACCTTGCCCTACACCAATTTCAAACGCCACAATCGCCTTTTTCTTTAATACGTTCGGCAATTCCTCCATAAAACGACGATAGAAATCTAGTCCATCTTCACCGCCAACAAGCGCCCTTTTCGGTTCATGCTCTTTCACAACAGTAGAAAGACCACGCCAATCTTCCTCCGGTATATACGGAGGATTTGAAACAACAACATCTAACTTCTGACCAGTTTCATAAAACGGCGACAGTAAATCACCGTGATAGAAAGTTACTTCCGCTCCTAAAGCCTTTGCATTTTCTTTTGCAACTTCAATCGACTCCTGTGCAATATCTACCGTATACACATGAAGATTTTTATTTTCTAAAGCGAGCGTAATAGAAATCGCTCCACTACCTGTGCCAATATCCGCTACATGAAGCTCCTCATTACCGAAATGGCGCTCAATTCTCTCTAGGACTCCAACTATAAGTTCCTCTGTTTCTGGCCTTGGTATTAATACCTCTTCATTCACAAAGAACGATCGTCCATAAAACATTTCATAACCCATCATATATTGAATAGGGATACCCTCTACATGCTTGTGGATAAACTCCGTAAAGCTTGTCTCTTGTTCCGCAGTTATTTCTTCACGCATATTCATGAGCATTCCTGTTCTGTTCGTCTTTAATACATGACAAAGGACAATTTCTCCCGCATTCTCATCTCGTCCATTTTCTTGTAAAAAAGAAGAAGCCCATTTCAGGGCTTCATAGACACGCATTACTCAGCTGCCTCCATCTTTTGCGCCTGATCTTCCATCACTAAGGCATTGATGAAATCATCTAACTTACCTTGTAGGATTTGATCTAGCTTTTGAATCGTTAAACCGATTCGATGGTCAGTAACACGGTTTTGCGGGAAGTTATACGTACGGATACGCTCTGAACGGTCTCCCGTACCAACAGCTTGTTTACGGTTTTGATCGTACTCAGCTTGTGCTTCTTGTCTGAATTTATCATAAACACGTGCACGTAATACTTTCATTGCTTTTTCTTTATTCTTAATCTGTGATTTCTCATCCTGACAAGATACAACTACACCAGTCGGTAAATGCGTTAAACGTACCGCTGACATCGTTGTATTAACGCTTTGTCCACCAGGACCACTAGAAGCGAACGTATCAACACGAACATCTTTTTCATGAATATTAATTTCTACTTCTTCCGCCTCTGGTAACACAGCTACCGTTGCTGTAGATGTATGAATACGTCCACCAGATTCCGTTTCAGGAACACGTTGTACACGGTGAGCACCATTCTCGAATTTCAGTTTCGCGAAAGCACCTTTACCATTGATCATAAAGATAATCTCTTTATATCCACCTAATTCTGTATAGCTAGCCTCAATAATTTCAGTTTTCCAACCTTGTACCTCAGCGTAACGGCTATACATACGGTATAAGTCACCAGCAAATAAAGCTGCCTCGTCACCACCAGCAGCACCACGAACCTCAACGATAACGTTTTTATCATCATTAGGGTCTTTTGGAACAAGTAAGATTTTCAGACGTTCTGATAATGTTTTCTCTTGTCCTTCTAATTCAGAAACTTCTTCCTTAACCATTTCACGCATCTCAGCGTCTAACTTATCTTCTAACATTGCTTTTGCATCTCGTAATTGCTCACGAACATCTTTATACTCACGGTACACCTCTACCGTTTCTTGCATATCAGATTGTTCTTTTGAATACTCACGAAGCTTATTTGTATCGCTAATAACCTCTGGGTCACTTAACAATTCATTTAACTTCTCATAACGATCTTCTACAGCTTGCAAACGATCTAACACACCATTCACCTCTACATCCTAGTATCTAATACAAATAGTATATGGTACTTAATCAAAAAAACGCAAATTATATTTAAAAGCGCAGGTGGCTTGTTCAGAATCGCAGGACACTTTCAACTCTCGACCTTGAAGCGCTTTTTGCTTCGAGCGAGAGAGTGAAATAGCCGGAGATTCTAGCCGCTGGAGCTAGATAATATATTTAAAAGTGGAGGCGGCTCGTTCAGCTCTGACTGGCTAAGGTTCTCTCGCGCAAAAGGTGCTTTTTACCTTTAGTGCGGGAGGTTCTTAGACACGAAGAGCTAGCCGCCGGAACTGGATACAATCTAAAAGCGCTAGTGGCTT
>NZ_MAOC01000039.1 GCF_001884135.1 Bacillus nitratireducens
TTCTTAGATACGAAGAGCTAGCCACCGGAACTAGATACGCACAAGCGGCTCTCTCAGCTCTGACTGGCTAAGGTTCTTAGCTGTGCGAAGAGCTGGCCACCAATCTTCATCTATTTTCGAAAAAAACCCGCTCTACATAGCGAGTTTCATTTATCTTTGTTTTGTAGGTACTGCATGACAATGACGACAACGTGGTTCATACGATTCTGAAGCCCCAACTAAAATAATTGGATCATCAAATGCCGCTGGTTCTCCATCGATTAAACGTTGCGTACGACTTGCAGGAGAACCACATGCAGAACAAACTGCCTGCAATTTAGTTACATGTTCAGCAATCGCCATCAGCTGAGGAACTTGTCCAAATGGTAGACCTCGGAAATCTTGGTCTAATCCAGCTACAATGACACGATAGCCACGATTTGCCAATACTTGCACCACTTCCACAATGTCCCCATCAAAAAATTGTACCTCATCGATTGCAATAACATCCATTTCTTCTGTTACATGGTTAAATATATCTTTTGAAGCTGAAACAGGAACTGCTTTAACCTTTAATCCATTATGTGATACAACATCTTCTTCACTATAACGATTATCAATACATGGTTTAAATACAATCGCATTTTGTTTCGCAAATTGCGTACGGCGTATACGGCGGATGAGCTCTTCTGATTTTCCAGAAAACATACTCCCGCAAATCACTTCAATCCAACCATTTTGATTCATTAAGTACATTGAGCTCTCCTTTCATCTACTTTCCTATTCCAAAGTAGGGTAAAGGTTTAATATTTTTGCAAAAAAAACAGACAAGCGAATACATACACTTGCCTGTTTTATGTTCTTTATTACTTGATGCCGTATTTCTTATTGAAGCGGTCAACACGTCCGTCTGCAGTAGCAAACTTCTGACGTCCAGTGTAGAATGGGTGAGAATCAGAACTGATCTCAATTTTTAGTAATGGATAAGTGTTACCATCTTCCCACTCAACAGTTTCGCTAGAGCCTTTAGTAGACCCGCTTAAGAATTTGAAGCCTGTGTTCGTGTCCATAAATACAACTTTATTGTAATTTGGATGGATTCCTGCTTTCATTCTTTTCATCTCCTTCCGCCCTGAATCATTTTCGAAACAGAGTTTTTCATCTTCAGCTGCTTACACAACTATATTGATGAAACACATATGATGAAATTATAACAAGGCTAACTCCATTTTGCAACTACCTGTTTTTGTCTTTTTAAAATTAAAAGTGGAGGAGGTTCTTAGACATGAAGAGCTAGCCGCCGGAACTGGATATCAATTAAAAGCACAAGTGACTCGTTTAGAATCGCAGGACATTGGAACCCTCGACCTTGAAGCGCTTTTTGCTTCGAGTGAGAGAGTGAAATGACCAGAGATTCTAGCCGCTGGAGCTGGATATTACCTTAAAAGTGGAGGTGACTCGCCCAGCTCTAACACAAAATATGATTTTCATCTCAAAAAACACAATTATTTCCATATATTACTCTCTCTAATATTCCCTTAAAAAACATAAAAAACTCGCTTACTACGAAATAAGCGAGTCCCAATCTTTTCCCTTTACTTATTTGTTACATACCTTTTTGAGTCTGCAACAATGTTTTGTAAAAACTCTTCATTTGTCTTTGTTTGACGAAGTTTACGTAAGAAGCCTTCAACAAAGTCTGGCGTATCACGCATTGTTTTACGAATACCCCACAGCTTGTCTAAATGTTCTTTCGGAATTAATAGGTCTTCTTTACGCGTACCAGAGCGACGAATATCAATCGCTGGGAAGATACGGCGCTCAGCTAATGAGCGATCTAAGTGAAGTTCCATATTTCCAGTTCCTTTAAACTCCTCATAAATTACATCATCCATACGGGATCCTGTATCAACAAGTGCTGTTGCTAAAATCGTTAAGCTACCGCCCTCTTCGATATTACGCGCAGCCCCAAAGAAACGCTTCGGTCTATGAAAAGCAGCTGGATCAATACCACCTGATAGAGTTCTACCACTTGGCGGAATAACAAGGTTGTAAGCACGCGCTAAACGGGTAATACTATCCATTAAAATGACAACGTCCTTTTTATGCTCTACAAGACGCATTGCACGCTCTAATACAAGCTCAGCTACTTTAATATGATTTTCTGGTACTTCATCAAAAGTAGAACTTACAACATCACCTTTAACAGAACGTTCAATATCTGTTACTTCTTCTGGACGCTCATCAATTAAAAGTACAATTAATTCTGCTTCCGGATGATTTGTTGTGACACTATGCGCAATTTCTTTTAACAGACTTGTTTTACCAGCCTTTGGAGGCGCGACAATTAAACCACGTTGTCCAAATCCAACTGGTGCGATTAAATCCATGATGCGTGTCGGTAACTTTTTCGTTTCCGTTTCCAATTTCATTTGGCGATCTGGGTATAACGGTGTTAATGCAGGGAAATGCACACGCTCTTTTGCTGAGTCTGGATCATCTCCGTTTACAGCTTCAACTTGTAATAATCCAAAATAGCGTTCATTTTCTTTCGGAGGTCGTACTTTACCAGAAACCTTATCTCCATTACGTAAATCGAAACGACGAATTTGCGAAGCCGAGATATAAATATCTTCTGAGCTTGGAGAGTAGTTGATAGGACGTAGGAATCCAAATCCTTCTGATTGAATAATTTCTAATACGCCTTCCATGAAAAAGAAACCTTCTTTTTCTGCTCGAGCTTTTAAGATGGCGAAAATCAGCTCTTTTTTCGTTAACTTGCTGTAATACGAAATCTTAAATTCTTTCGCAAGCTCGTATAACTCTTTTAATTTCATGTTTTCTAATGCTGCAATTGACAAATTCATTCAGACACCACACTTTAACTTTATTCTCTTTTCACATGGGTAAAGGGAAAAAATACGGAAGGCAAATAAATAATAATGAAAGGCAATAAGTTCAAGTAGGATAATATTCACTATTGTAACCCTTTTATCTAGTTTTAATCAATACGTTGAAACACAAATACAAGAAGCGAAGACAAGAAAATTTGTCTTCGCCTTTTATATTTCTTACTTTTTTCTATTCACCTGATTTTAAGGCAGAATAGATAAGGCATTTCTGCTTTTACTTAATCCAGTTCCAGCGGCTAGAATCTCCGGTCATTTCACCCCTTCCTGCGAGGCAAAAAGCGCCTCTTTGTCAGGAGTTCCAATGCCCTGCGATTCTGAACGAGCCGCTTGCACTTTTTACTTAATAACCAAATTCGGTTTTTTATTTAAGCTATGACGTCCGTCTACGAAGCGTACTGTACCTGACTTCGCACGCATAACAAGGGAGTGTGTTGTTCCTACGCTACCTTTAAATTGAACGCCGCGTAATAGTTCTCCGTCTGTTACACCTGTTGCAGCAAAGATTGCATCGTCACCTTTTACTAAGTCTTCCATACGAAGGATGCGATTTATATCTTCAATGCCCATTTTTTTACAACGTGCTAATTCAGCTTCGTCTTGTGGTAAGAGCTTTCCTTGAATTTCTCCACCTAAGCATTTTAGCGCAACCGCAGCTAGTACACCTTCAGGAGCCCCACCAGAACCGAATAAAATATCTACACCTGTACGGTCAAATGCTGTATTGATTGCTCCAGCTACATCTCCATCGTTAATTAACTTAATACGAGCACCGGCCTTACGAATTTCTTCGATAATTGCTTGATGACGTGGACGATTTAAAACTGTCGCTACAACATCTTCAATATCTTTATTCTTCGCTTTCGCAACGGCACGTAGGTTATCGATAATAGGTGCGTTAATATCAACTGCCCCAACTGCTTCTGGGCCAACCGCAATTTTATCCATGTACATGTCAGGAGCATGTAACAAATTACCATGATCTGCAATTGCAATAACAGCAAGTGCATTCCATCCGCCAGCTGCTACGATGTTCGTCCCCTCTAAAGGATCAACTGCAACGTCTACGCGTGGGCCATATCCTGTACCTAATTTCTCTCCGATATACAGCATTGGTGCTTCATCCATTTCACCTTCACCAATTACAACTGTACCTTTCATCGGAACTGTATCAAATACATCACGCATAGCTGATGTTGCTGCACCGTCTGCCTCATCTTTTTTCCCGCGCCCCATCCAACGCGCCGATGATAATGCTGCAGCCTCTGTTACACGTACTAACTCCATAGATAAACTTCTTTCCACGATAATCCCTCTCCTTTAAGTCTTTATATTTCTGCCGTATTTTGTGAACCGTGTTTTTCCATAAAGTGTACTTCCGCAAGTGGTGATTCTTCGCTCCCCCACTTGCGGAAGTATCATCACTTTAAGCGTTCTTCATTTCTTCAATCTCTTGCTTTGTCATTTGTTCTCGCCAAATGTTTGCACCAAGCCCTCTAAGCTTGTCTACTATATTTTCATAGCCTCGATCAATATGATCAAGTCCGGTTACTTCTGTAATTCCATCCGCCATTAACCCTGCAATAACAAGGGAAGCCCCAGCTCGTAAGTCACTCGCCTTCACTTTTGCACCTTGCAATAAAACAGGACCAGTTACAATTGCCGAACGACCTTCTACTTTAATTTGCGCATTCATACGACGCAATTCATCAATATGTTTGAAACGCGCGCCGTAAATTGTATCCGTGACAACTCCCGTCCCGTGCGCCTTTGTTAAAAGCGTCGTAAACGGCTGTTGTAAATCCGTTGGGAAACCCGGATATACAAGCGTTTTTATATCAACTACTTTTAACCTTCTATTACCGTTCACTGTAATTTGGTCATCGTTCGTTTCAACTTGGACACCAGCTTCTCTTAGCTTCGCAGTTACTGACTCTAAATGCTGAGGAATAACATTATCAACTGTTACTTCTCCTCCTGATGCAGCTCCTAAAATCATATACGTACCAGCTTCAATACGATCTGGAATGATAGTATGGTGACAACCATGCAGGGAGTCTACACCATCAATTCGGATTACATCTGTACCAGCACCTTTAATGCGTGCTCCCATACTTGTTAATAATGTGGCTACATCAATAATCTCTGGTTCTTTCGCTGCATTTTCAATAACAGTTCTACCTTTCGCTCGTACAGCCGCTAGCATAATATTGATTGTAGCTCCTACACTAACAACATCTAAATAAATACGTGCTCCGCGTAGCTCATCTGCTCTTAAATAAATGGCACCTTGTTCATTTGTAACATGTGCACCTAGTGCTTCAAACCCTTTAATATGCTGATCAATCGGTCGTGGCCCTAAATGACATCCACCTGGAAGCCCAATAACAGCTTTTTTAAAACGGCCAAGCATTGCACCCATTAAATAATAAGAGGCGCGCAACTTTTTCACTTTTCCATTTGGTAAAGGCATCGCAACCATGTTAGAAGGATCGACTACCATCTCTTCTTCCTGCCCATAAGTTACTTTTCCTCCAATTTCCTCTAGTAAGTCTCCTAACATTTTCACGTCCGAAATATTAGGAACGCCACCGATAGTTACTGGAGTATCTGCTAAAATTGTCGCTGGAATTAATGCAACAGCACTATTCTTTGCACCACTCACACGAATTGTTCCATTTAAAGCTCTTCCGCCTTCAATTAGCAACTTTTCCATATTGAGCTCCCTTCTCGTGAATGTATTTATCTTCTACTGCTTTATAAAAAGAAGTAGAAGGTTCCCCTTAAGAATCTCAATCACTCTTTCCACCCTAAAACTCAATAAGTAGAAAACCATCACCTGTAGCTCCCCCGCTATACAAATAGATGAAGATTAACTATTCATCGAATCAAATTTCTCAATTCAGATACTTATCACATTTATTAATAGGACTATGCACATTATTTTCTATATTCGCAAACTAAAAATTCACTTTATAAAATCTTTAGACTTGTTCACGCTTTCATTATACAACGAAAGGAAACCGTCTAAAAGACTAGACGGTTTCCAAAACGGAATTTTATTCTTACGCTTTACCGTTAGAACCGAACTCACGCATTTTACCAGCAACAGTTGCTTTGATAGCGTCGCGGCCAGGTCCAATATATTTACGAGGATCGTAAACTTCTTGGTCTTTGCTTAATGCTTCACGAACAGCTTTTGTAAACTCAATTTGGTTCTCAGTGTTTACGTTAATTTTTGAAGTACCTAAAGAAATAGCTTTTACGATATCAGCAGTTGGGATACCAGTACCACCGTGTAATACTAAAGGTACGCCAGTGAAGTCACGAACTTGTTCCATTTCAGCGAATCCTAAGTTAGGCTCACCTTTGTAAGGACCGTGTACAGAACCTAAAGCTGGAGCTAGGCAATCGATACCTGTTGCTTCAACAAGGTGCTTACACTCTGCTGGATCAGCGTAAATTACGCCTTCAGCGATGATATCGTCTTCTTGTCCGCCAACTGTTCCAAGCTCAGCTTCAACAGATACGTTACGAGCGTGTGCGTATTCTACCACTTTTTTAGTAGTTTCAACGTTTTCTTCGAATGGGTGGTGAGAAGCGTCGATCATTACAGATGTGAAACCTGCATCGATTGCTTCTTTACATTTTTCGAAGCTTGAACCATGGTCAAGGTGAATCGCTACAGGAACAGTGATGTTCATTTCTTCGATTAAAGCTTTAACCATAGCTACAACTGTTTTGAAACCAGTCATATGACGAGCTGCACCCTCAGATACACCTAGGATTACAGGAGATTTTTCTTCTTCCGCAGCAGCTAAGATAGCTTGAGTCCACTCTAAGTTGTTCATGTTGAATTGACCAACTGCGTATTTTCCTTCTAGTGCTGTGTTTAGCATTTCTTTCATAGAAACTAAAGGCATGGTGAATCCTCCTAAAAAACGTTTTTTGTATCCGATAAATTCTTATCGCTGGTAGTATGACCAGGATAAGGTAAATTATGTATATTTACATACCGGACTTTTTTCTACACTCAATAGGATAACAACTTGTACTCAAAAACTCAACTGTATTCACCTGCTCAATAGTCCATGTAAACGCTTTTTTCCATATTTTTTATAAAAAATTCATTTTTTACGCCTCTACAGCAAGCTGATCTCTCACTGCTTGACGAATCTCATCAATATCAAACGGTTTAGCAAAGTGCATTAAAGCTCCTAAATCTTTCGCTTCTTGAATCATATCCAATTCTCCATAAGCAGTCATTAAAATCACTTTAATACTCTCATCAATTTCTTTTACATGTTTTAAAATCTCTATACCATCCATACCTGGGATTTTCATATCTAACACTACTAAATCTGGATTATCTTTTTTCACGATATCTAAAGCTTGAAATCCATTCGCTGCTTGGAACGTCTGATAACCTTCTTTTTGGAACACTTCATGTAATAACACACGAATGCCATATTGATCATCAACGATTAAAATTTTCCCTTCCATAACTCCCAACCTTTCTGTGTAAATACAAGATTTACAGCTTCTTATATCTTATCGATTTATTTTCGCTATTCTTTGGCAAATTCCTTCCTATTCTTTCTTATTTTACCGTTTCCTATTTTGTTATGCTACCTACGATTTCACCTTTCTAAAAAAATAAATTATAATGAAAGCCGGCAAACACGTACGAAGGGAGTAACATTATGTTAAAAATTTTTTCAACTCAATTAAGTGGTTATTTCTCCAGAGTTTCTCAAAAAGAGGAAATGAATATAGAAGATAGCGCTCGTCTACTTGCTCAAGCACTAGTTGGCGATGGTTTCATTTATTTACATGGTACAAATGAAATGGAGGGCGTTGTTGCTGAAGCACTATTTGGTGCTGAACCAATGAAGCAAGCAAAACGATTATTTGAAAATGGTACAGAAATAGAAGTAACTTCTGCAGATCGTGTACTTCTTATTAGCCGTTTTTCAACAGATGAAGAAGTTGTAGCAATGGCAAAAAAACTTCAAGCAGATGGACACTCGATTGTCGGCATCTCTGCTATTCAAGAAGGTACAGAATCACTAGAACAATATACAGATGTACATATCGATACAAAACTGTTAAAAGGCCTTATTCCAGATGATGAAGGTAACCGCTATGGTTTCCCAAGTTTAATTGTAGCCTTATTTGCTTATCACGGAATTAAATTTACAATTGATGAAATGTTAAACGAATATTAAAAAAAGCGCCCTATTTCAGGCGCTTTTTTTATTACTTGCTCTCTTTATTCGTAATAGAAGCACTTACGAAGTCATGGAACAATGGTTGTGGACGGTTTGGACGAGATACAAGTTCTGGATGGAACTGCGCTGCCACGAACCAAGGGTGGTCTTTTAATTCAATGATTTCAACTAGACGACCATCTGGGCTTGTACCAGAGAATACAAATCCTGCTTTTTCCATATCCGGACGGAATTGATTGTTGAACTCATAACGATGACGATGACGCTCATATACAACCGGCTCATTGTAAGCATTGTAAGCATTTGTTTCTTCAGCAAGCTTACATGGGTATAGACCAAGACGAAGTGTACCACCTAAGTCTTCTACATCTTTTTGTTCTGGTAATAAGTCGATGATTGCATAAGGTGTGTCAGGATTAATTTCAGAAGAGTTAGCTCCTTCTAATCCTAATACGTTACGTGCGAATTCGATTGATGCAAGTTGCATACCTAGGCAAATTCCTAAGAATGGAACTTTGTTTTCACGAGCATATTGAATTGCAACAATTTTACCTTCTACACCACGATCGCCAAAGCCACCTGGTACAAGGATACCATCTGTATCGCCAACTAATTCTTTCACGTTCTCTGCTGTTACGTGCTCAGCATTTACCCATTTTACTTCTACATCTGTGTCGAATGAATAACCTGCATGACGAAGTGCTTCTACAACAGAAATGTATGCATCTTGAAGTTCTACGTATTTACCAACAAGAGCGATTTTTGTTTTCTTAGAAAGGTTACGTACTTTATTAACTAGCGCAGTCCACTCTGTCATATCTGCAGCTGGATTGTCTAATTTCAAGTGATCGCAAACGATTTGATCCATGTTTTGCTCTTGAAGAGATAATGGAACCGCATATAAAGTATCTGCATCGCGTGCTTCGATAACTGCTTTTGTATCGATGTCACAGAATAATGCAAGCTTATCTTTCATGTCCTGAGAAACAGGTAGTTCTGTACGAACAACGATAATATTTGGTTGAATACCTAAGCTACGAAGCTCTTTAACGCTATGTTGCGTTGGTTTTGTTTTCATTTCACCCGCAGCTTTTAAGTACGGGATTAACGTACAGTGAATGTACATTACATTGTCACGACCGATGTCGCTCTTAATTTGACGAATTGCTTCTAAGAATGGTAGAGACTCGATATCACCAACAGTTCCACCAATTTCTGTAATAACAACGTCCGCGTTTGTTTCGCGACCAGAACGGTATACACGCTCTTTAATTTCGTTAGTAATGTGAGGAATAACCTGAACTGTTCCTCCTAGGTATTCACCACGACGCTCTTTTTGAAGAACTGAAGAGTAAATTTTACCTGTTGTTACGTTGCTGTATTTGTTTAAGTTGATGTCGATGAAACGCTCATAGTGACCAAGGTCTAAGTCAGTTTCTGCACCATCATCTGTTACGAATACCTCACCGTGTTGATATGGGCTCATAGTCCCTGGGTCTACGTTAATGTATGGATCAAACTTTTGAATAGTTACGTTTAAACCACGATTTTTTAAAAGTCGTCCAAGAGATGCTGCTGTAATACCTTTTCCTAAAGACGATACTACACCGCCTGTTACAAAAATATACTTAGTCATGAAAAAGCTCCCTCCTATTTTGCTGTTATATAATCACCGTTGCAAAGCGCAACGTATGTAGATAACACTGTATCCATCTTATTGTTAGACTCTTTTTATTTTCTAAACAAAAAACAAAAAAGAAAATTGCTCCCCTCATCACATAAAGTAATAAGTAGGGAGCAATTTTCTTTTATATTTACACTTTAAAAGTATTATCGTCCTGTTTTAAAGAGCCCAAAAATGATTCTACATGGACGATAATGAAAAGTCAAGAACTACAGCTCTTCCTCTTCTTCTTCAGCTTCATCGTACTCAAGTTCTTCTTCTTCTGCGAAGTCTTCATCATCTTCTTCTAAATCATCAAGATCATCATCTTCGTCATCTGCGTCTTCTTCTTCAAGAACCTTGTCCAAATCTTCTACATCGTCATCTTCGTCTGCATTTCCTTCTGCATCGCCGAATTCGTCTTCATCTTCTTCGATGTAGTCGTCAAAACCGTCCTCTTCAACTTTACGTTTCTTCTTCGGTTTTGGCTGAGGTAAGATTTCTTCATCAATTTGCTCATATGGGTACCAGCTGCGTAGCCCCCAACGATTTTCTCCTAAATTAATGAAACGTCCATCGATGTTTAAATCTGTATAAAATTGTGCGAGTTTCGCATTAACTTGCTCTTGAGATAGTCCCAGCACTTGAGCGATTTCTTGAACCAACTCGTTGAATGTCGTTGCTTGTCTTTTATCCCCTAAAACGCTATGTACAACTTCAATCATTGAACATTCTTTTAGCTCTTCTGGTGAATATTGCTTAAAATTCACTTATGCGGCACTTCCTTTCTTCAAATATAACCTTATATATAACGGTCTGCTTAAAAAAATCCATACTATTCATTATAAACAAAAGTCGCACAAATATGCTACAAAAAAAACGGGAAACTTTAATATGGTAATAAAATTATAATTTGTCCATTCCTTATTTCGGAAGCATATGCGCCCCTTGCAATACATACCTAATTTGCATTTCTGTATATTCTTCAAGCGTATACAATTTTTGCAGGGCCCAACGTCTAAATCCCCACATTTGTCCTTGTATGAAAATATTATGTGCCAGAAGCTGTATTTCTTTTTTATTTAATGTAAATGTTCCATTTTCCGTACACTGTTCTAAAATATTCTCGAACATTCCTACCATTTGAAACTCTTTTTCTAATACATATGGGAGTGATTCTTTCGGTAAAAAACGTACCTCTTGATACATAATTAATACTTCTTCTTGCAATTCATCCATCACTTTAAAATAATTCGTTATTGCTATCTTTAAACTTTCTATACTTCCCTTTTCCGTACACACTACTTCCTCTAACCGCTCTTTTACATGTTCATATATACTATCACAAACTAAATATAAAACATCATCTTTTGTACGAATGTACTCATAAAGTGTTCCAATACTAAACCCAGCCGCCTTCGCAATTTCTCTCGTTGTTGTACGTGGGAACCCTTTTTGCTTAAACAGTTGCACCGCACCTTTAATCATTTGTTCACGCCTTAACGCAACTAATTTTTCATCTTTCACTGATGCATGTACATTATGTTTAACCATCCCCTTCACCTCTCTCTATTATTTTTTGGAAGGAAAAAGCGTAGGAAAATACCTACGCTTTCGTTCCTACTTCGTTAACATACGAGAAATTACAAGCCTTTGAATCTCTTGTGTTCCCTCATATATTTGTGTAATCTTTGCATCGCGCATGTAACGCTCTACTGGATAATCTTTCGTATAACCGTAACCACCAAATACTTGTACCGCTTCAGTCGTCACCTTCATCGCTGTATCGCCTGCAAATACTTTTGACATCGCTGACTCTTTCCCATACGGAAGCCCTTCCGATTCAAGCCAAGCCGCTTGGTATGTTAGAAGACGCGCCGCCTCTACATCCGTTGCCATATCTGCAAGTTTAAAGCCAATTCCTTGTTGCGCCGCAATTGGTTTCCCAAATTGATGGCGCTCTCTTGCATATTCTACAGAAGCATCTAAAGCCCCTTGCGCAATACCGACTGCTTGCGCGGCAATACCATTACGGCCGCCATCTAATGTTTGCATCGCAACTTTAAATCCTTGGCCCTCTTCCCCGAGTAGGTTCTCTACAGGAATACGGCATTCTTCAAACATAATTTCAGTAGTCGGCGAAGAGCGAATCCCTAGCTTGCTCTCTTTCTTCCCAACTGAAAATCCTGGCGTATCGCTCTCCACAATAAATGCACTCGTGCCGCGCTGCTTCGATTCAGGGTCTGTTAATGCAAAAACAACATAAATATCAGCAATGCCACCATTTGTAATAAAGATTTTCGATCCATTTAAAATGTAATGGTCTCCATCTCGTTTCGCAGTTGTCCTCATTCCTCCAGCATCTGAACCAGAACTTGGCTCCGTTAAACCGTATGCGCCAATTTTCGTTCCCTCTGCCATCGGTCGTAAAAACTTTTGTTTTTGTTCTTCTGTTCCAAATTTAAAAATTGGCCAACCAGCAAGTGAAGTATGTGCAGACAATGTTACACCTGTAGAAGCACATACGCGGGATAATTCTTCAATGGCAATTACATACGCTAAGTAATCGCTTCCAATTCCGCCGTATTCTTCAGGCCACGGAATGCCGGTTAAACCAAGCTCTGCCATTTGATCAAATAAAGCGCGATCAAATCGCTCTTCCTCATCACGCTCTGCCGCCGTCGGTGCTACTTCATTTCTTGCAAAATCCCGAACCATTTTTCTTATCATTTCATGTTCTTCTGATAATTTAAAATGCATCCCCGTCTCCCCCTCGTCTTTTTATAAAGCTCGACTAATTACAAGCTTTTGTATTTCGCTCGTTCCTTCATATATTTGCGTGATCTTCGCATCACGGAAAAATCTTTCTACTGGATAATCTTTCGTATAACCGTAACCGCCAAATACTTGCACCGCTTCAATCGCAACTTCAACAGCCGTCTTAGAAGCAAATAATTTCGCAATAGAAGCTTCTTTGCCGCATGGTAATCCTTGCGCTCTTAGCGATGCCGCTCTATATACAAGTAATCGCGCTGCTTCTACGCTAGTCGCCATATCTGCAAGTTTGAATCCGATTCCTTGCTGCGCCGCAATTGGCTTGCCGAATTGCTCGCGCTCTTTCGCATAATCAATCGCACATGCAAGTGCCGCTTCCGCGATTCCTAATGCCTGCGCTCCGATCCCAATTCGTCCAACATCTAAATTCGCCATTGCCACCTTAAATCCTTGTCCTTCTTCACCAAGTAAATTCTCGGCCGGCACTTTCATATCTTCAAACGTAAGTTGTACTGTACGAGAACCAAGAAGCCCCATCTTATGCTCATCTTTTCCGATGATTAAGCCTGGTGTATCTTTCTCTACAATAAATGCCGAAATACCACTTTTCCCTGCCTCTGGATTTGTAGAAGCGAATACAATGTATGTACTTGCTTCACCGCCATTTGTAATAAATACTTTCGACCCATTAATAATGTAATGATCGTCTTTCTTTACAGCTCTTGATTTCAAACTACCTGCATCTGATCCTGCATTTGGTTCTGTTAAAGCAAATGCGCCTAAATACTCACCAGTCGCCAATTTAGAAACATATTTCTGCTTCTGTTCTTCTGTTCCGAAGTATAAAATCGGATTCATTCCAACTGACGTATGTACAGCTAAAATTACACCAACCGTTGCACTTACCTTTGAAATTTCCTCAATTGCTAGAATGTAAGAAATAAAATCCATTTCTGCCCCGCCATATTTTGCAGGCGCTGGAATACCCATTAGTCCAAGCTCACCCATCTTTTGCAAAATCTCTTTCGGGAACACCCCTTGTTCCATACTAGGAACAAAGGGAGCTATTTCTTTCTGTGCAAAATCTCGAACCATTTTCCTCATCATTTGTTGCTCTTCAGTAAAGTGAAAATTCATGTACTTCGCCTCCGTTTGCTATATATCTTTTTAACAATCTGGTAAGACCACTACTTTAATAAAGGGAGGACTTTATTCGTAAACGTAGAAACCACGACCCGTTTTACGTCCTAACCATCCTGCATTCACATACTTGCGTAATAATGGACATGGGCGATATTTACTATCTCCTAATCCTTCATGCAACACTTCCATAATGTATAAACACGTATCTAAACCGATAAAATCAGCTAATGTAAGTGGCCCCATCGGATGGTTCATACCAAGCTTCATTACGTCATCAATCGCTTCTTTCGTTGCTACACCTTCATATAACGTATAGATTGCTTCGTTAATCATTGGTAATAAAATACGGTTCGATACAAACCCTGGGAAATCATTTACTTCAACTGGCACTTTCCCGATTTTTTTCGTAATATCCTCAATCGTTTCGTACACTGCATCATCTGTAGCCAAACCACGAATAATTTCAACGAGTTTCATAACTGGAACTGGATTCATAAAGTGCATGCCGATTACTTTCTCAGGACGTTTCGTTACCGCTGCAATTTCCGTAATTGGTAACGATGACGTATTCGTTGCTAAAATTGCGTGTTCTGGAGCGATTTCATCTAGATTCGCAAAAATTTTCTTTTTAATATCCATTTTCTCAACAGCAGCTTCAATAACAAGATCCGCTTCTTTTACACTATTTAAATCGAGTGTCCATGTAAGACGATTTAAAGTCGCTTCTTTCTCTTCTTCCTTCATACGACCTTTTTCTACTTGACGAGCTAAATTTTTCGTAATAACGGCTAGCCCTCTATCTAATTGCTCTTGCTTTAAATCTTGCACTTTCACATCATAACCTGCCATTGCACACACTTGTGCGATACCTGAACCCATTTGTCCTGCACCAATTACAACTATTTTTTGTACACCCATTCTTTCTTCCCCCTTAATATAAGTTGTTAATAAACCAAAATCCTCTACACGTAAATTAACGAACTTCAATCATAATTGCGTCACCTTGACCGCCACCGCTACAAATAGAAGCAATTCCAATTCCGCCGCCGCGCTGCTTCAGTGCGTGGATAAGTGTAACGATAATACGCGCGCCACTTGCTCCAATCGGATGTCCCATTGCCACTGCACCGCCATTTACATTCAATTTGTCTGGGTCAATTCCTGCAATCTCTGTACTTGCAATTGCTACCGCTGCAAATGCTTCATTAATCTCGAATAAATCGATATCTTCAATTGTCTTACCTGTCTTTTTCAGCAATTCATTAATTGCATAACCTGGCGTTCTTGGGAAATCCTTCGATTCTACCGCAATTGCTGTATGCGCCAAAATTGTCGCTAATGGCTTTCTTCCCTCTTGCTTCGCTCTGTCCTCGCTCATTAATACAAGCGCCGCACCGCCATCATTTAGTCCAGGAGCATTACCCGCTGTCACCGCTGACGTCTTATCAAATACAGGCTTTAATTTCGCTAATTTTTCAATCGTTGTATCCGCGCGTGGCGCCTCATCTTTTGCAACGACAATAGGATCGCCTTTTCTTTGCGGAATCGTTACTGGCACGATTTCCTCTTCAAAACGTCCTTCTTTATGCGCTGAAACCGCACGTTGATGGCTACGATATGCCCATTCATCTTGTGCTTCGCGAGAGATCCCGTCTTCTTTTGCAACTTCTCCACCGTAAACACCCATGTGTATACCTGAAAATGCACATGTTAAACCATCTGCAACGTTTAAATCGATAACTTCGTTGTTACCCATTCTGTATCCCCATCTTGCTCCTCGTAAAATGTAAGGACTGTTACTCATCGATTCCATTCCACCAGCTACAATCAGTGATTGGTCACCAGTACGAATAATTTGATCCGCTAAAGTAACTGCGCGAAGCCCTGATGCACAAACTTTATTTACTGTTTCCGTCTGCACTTCCCAAGGAATGCCAGCGGCTCTTGCTGCTTGGCGTGATGGAATTTGTCCTTGTCCTCCTTGGATAACCGTTCCAAATATAACTTCTTCAACATCATTCGCGGAAACATTCGCCCTTTCAAGCGCTGCCTTAATTGCGATTCCTCCAAGTTCTGTTGCTTTCACGTCTTTTAAAGTTCCTCCAAATTTTCCAACCGGTGTTCTTGCAGCACTTAAAATAACTGTTTTACTCATGTTTCTTTCCCCCATTTCTTTTTTTAACGCCGAGCGCTCGCTCGGTATTCTTGCGCCTAGAAGAGGTGCAAGAATTGCACCTCTTTCTAAAGTTGTATGCATTCCTACAAACTAGATTGCTTCTTTCTTCTGTCCGATAACTGAGCGTTCTAAAATCTCTGTTACGTCCAGAGTTTGAACTGTTTCTTCAACTTCTTTCGCTTTCGTACCGTCACTAATCATCGTTAAGCAATATGGGCATCCTGTGCCGATAATTGACGGTTGTACAGCCAACGCTTGTTCTGTACGAGCAACGTTAATACGAGAACCAGCCGTTTCTTCCATCCACATTAAGCCGCCACCTGCACCACAGCACATTCCCGTTTCACGGTTACGCGCCATTTCTACAAGGTTTACACCTGGAATTGCTTTTAGAATATCGCGCGGTGCCTCATATACTTCGTTGTATCTTCCTAAGTAACAGGAATCATGGTACGTAACTGTTTCTTCAATAGAATGGACAGGTTTTAAACGTCCTTCCTTCACCCACTGGGCTAGTAATTCTGTATGATGATAGACCTCTGCTTGTAAGCCAAAGTCCGGGTACTCATTTTTAAAAGTGTTATAAGCATGAGGGTCAATCGTAACGATTTTCTTCACTCCTGCTTTTTCAAATTCTTCAATGTTTTTCGTTGCCATCTCTTGGAATACGAATTCGTTTCCGAGGCGGCGCGGTGTATCACCAGAGTTCTTTTCCTTATTACCAAGAATTGCGAATGAAATACCTGCTTCGTTCATTAGCTTCGCAAATGATATCGCAATCTTCTGACTGCGGTTGTCATACGAACCCATTGATCCAACCCAGAATAAGTATTCAAACTCTTCGCCAGCTTTTGATTTCTCTTTTACAGTTGGAACTGTTACTTCATCATCACCTTGACGCCATGTTTCACGCTCTTTACGGTTCAGTCCCCACGGATTACCTTGACGCTCGATATTTGTCATTGCACGCTGCGCCTCTGCATCCATTTTCCCTTCTGTTAAAACGAGATAGCGGCGTAAATCAATAATTTTATCAACATGTTCATTCATAACTGGACACTGATCTTCACAGTTACGGCACGTTGTACATGCCCAAATCTCTTCTTCTGTAATAACATCTCCGATTAAGCTCGGATCGTAAGCCAACGCTGTAGCTGCTGATTCTTGTTGTCCTTTTCCAGCTGCCATCATCGCTAACTGATTTCCTTGTGTATTATTAAAAGCAACAACTGGAACCCACGGTGCTTTTGATGTTACCGCTGCTCCTTTATCAGTTAAATGATCACGAAGTTTTAAAATTAAATCCATCGGTGATAACATTTTCCCCGTTCCTGTTGCCGGACACATATTTGTACAACGACCACATTCGACACAAGAATATAAGTCGATAAGTTGATTTTGTCTAAAGTCTTCAATTTTACCAACACCGAATGTTTCTTGCGTTTCATCTTCAAAATCTATTTTTTCAAGTTTTCCTGGATTTGAAAGACGACCAAAAAATACGTTAACTGGTCCAGCAATTAAATGCGCATGTTTTGATTGTGGTACATAAACTAAAAACGTTAACAAAATTAATAGATGCACCCACCAAGAGAAATAGAACAATGAAATAGCTACGGTTTCATTTATACCTGAGAAAACGTAAGCGATTGCAGAAGCGATTGGTTCACTCCATGAAAGCTCCTCGCCGTGCCATATAATTCCCATCCCGTTACCGAGTAGCACAGAGATCATTAAGCCACCAATAAAGATAAGAACAAGACCTGATTTGAAATTACGTTTTAAACGAACAAGCTTTTCAACATAGCGTCTATGAAAAGCCCAAAAGACTGCGATTAAAATAACAAGTGTGACAATTTCCTGGAAGAATGTAAATGCAGGATATAGTGGTCCAAGTGGAAGATGTGATCCTGGTGCGAGCCCTTTCCAAACGAAGTCAATTGCTCCAAATTGGACAAGAATAAATCCGTAAAAGAACATAACGTGAATGATGCCGCTCTTTTTATCTTTCAGCAGCTTTTTCTGACCGAAAACATTGACCTTAAGAAGATCCCAACGCTCTTTAAAACGACGGTCAAATTCAATCTTTTTTCCTAATTGTATGTAGGCCATCCTCGTTCGTATAAGATATACAAACAAATATCCCGCATAAGCAATAACAGCAATGGCAGCCAGCCAATTAATGATTAGTAAGCTATTCATTTTTATGCTACCCCTCTCTTTGTAAGCCCTCTTTCTTTTTTAGAATCTTCGAAAATATATAATTTTCTGAATTGTATCCCCTATTTCCATTATATAATGAGTGAGCATTCAGTCAACAGTTTTTTGTTATACAACAACACATTTTTTAATAAAGCTGTTTATTTGGGTGAAACTATAAAGTGAAACTTTAATCAGTAGGGAGCTTTTTATTCCCTACTGATTATTAGCCCACACCAATCGGGCTTTTACGGGCTGTTGCCTCCCGCCTGACTCCTTTGAGTAAGCCTAATTTTGAGGTAGGAGGCTTACTGCCCGTTAATGCGGGGTAAAGTGAAACTTTAATCGGTAGGGAGCTTTTTATTCCCTACTGACTATTAGCCCACACCAATCGGGGTAAAGTGAAATTCGGATTTATAAAAAACTGATGGTGAAAAGACCGTGAAGGAGGGAATTTACTTATGTTCTTCTTATCTCTCTTGTTAATAGGTAGCGCTCTCTGGATTACAATCGATCTTTCTTATGGGAGAATTGTTCATTTAAAGCGTGTACGTTCTCGTTCTTTCCCTTTACGTCAAAGTGATTTTCACCTTTATACATACGGAAAAGATTTGTATGACGCCCTTTTTACTGATATAAAACAGGCGAAACACCATGTACACGTTTTATTTTTCATTGTAAAAAACGATGAGATAAGTCGTAAGTTTTTAAAGTTACTTATCGATAAAGCACAAGAAGGGATTGAAGTAAGACTTTTACTCGACCGGTTTGGCAGTCATTATTTATCAAAAGAAGCGATTTACTCGCTACAAAAGCATGGTGTCTCTTTTTCATTTTGTCACAAAGTAAAATTTCCTTTTCCTTTCTTTTCTGCAAATCAAAGAAATCATAGAAAAATTACAGTTATTGACGGGGAAATTGGCTATATTGGTGGATTTAATATTGGCGAGGAATATTTAGGACATAATCAAAAGTTAGGATTATGGCGAGATTATCATTTACGTCTTACAGGAGAAGGGATACAAGATTTACAAAAACAATTTTTACATGATTGGCTCGACGACACAGGCCAAAATTTATTAGATTCATCTCTTTATTTTCCTAAGCAACAACCAGGGACCGTTCTACATCGTTTTATCCCTACTGATGGTGCCTATTTACAAAATACATTTTTACAATTAATCGAAAGCGCGAAAAAAGAAATCTTTATCGGTACACCCTATTTCATTCCTGGAAAAAAAATTATGAACGCATTATTAAACGCACAAAAACGTGGGGTTCAAATAACTATTCTCGTTCCACAAAAGGCCGATCACGCCCTCGTTCGAGAAGCAAAATTCCCATATTGCCGAAAGTTAATACAGGCTGGTTGTAATATTTACGCTTTTCAGCAAGGGTTTTTTCACGCAAAAATCATTATAGTAGACGATCATATTTGTGATATCGGAACTGCTAATTTTGATATGAGAAGTTTATATATTAATCATGAAATCAACTGCCTTTTATACGATAAACATTTCATACAAGAAGTTAAAAATAAATTCCATGAAGATCTAAAAAATACGTCATTACTTTCCTTTGACGATGTCAACCCGCTTTCCCTTATTGATAGGGGCAAAGAATGGATAGGAACGATACTTGCGTTCTTCTTATAGGAAAGTCGATGAATAAAAGAGGTGTATCCTTTATGATTATACGGTTTGGATATGTCTCGCATGCAATGGCACTCTGGGACTGTTCGCCTGCCAAAACAATGACATTTACAAGCTGGAAAAAACTAAAAAAACAAGAGCGTGAAGATAAATTATATAATGTCACACTACAAAATCTAGAACATACAATACGCATCCTTCATTACAATATTGCACACGAAATTCCATTATATCGTTTATCGTCTTCTATCGTTCCGCTTGCAACACACCCTGAAGTTGAATTTGATTACATTCAACTATTCGCTCCACTATGGCGTAAGATAGGAGCATTAATTCAAGAACACAATTTACGCGTAAGTTTTCACCCAAATCAATTCACACTATTTACAAGCGACAAACCACATATTACAACTAATGCAATTACAGATATGACCTATCATTATAACGTGTTACATGCTATGGGAATTGCAGATTCTTCCTACATTAATATCCATGTAGGTGGCGCGTATGGAAATAAGGAGAAGGCAATCGAACGTTTTCATGAAAACATACAGAAACTTCCTTACCATATAAAAAAACAAATGACTCTTGAAAATGATGATAAAACATATACAACTTCTGAAACTTTGGCTATTTGCCAAAAAGAAAAAATCCCTTTCGTGTTCGATTATCATCATCACATAGCGAACCTTTGTAATGAACCGCTAGAAGAATTACTTCCTATGATATTTAAAACTTGGTCACATACAAATGTCCCTCCTAAAGTTCATATTTCTTCTCCTAAATCAGAAAAAGAATTTAGGGCCCACGCAGGTTATATTGATTTAGACTTTATTAAACCTTTTTTACACATTACAAAAAAAATTGATCATAATTTCGATATTATGATTGAAAGTAAACAGAAAGATTTAGCAATGCTACAATTAATATGTGAACTATCCTCTATAAGAGGAATAAAAAGAATAAATAGCGCAACATTGCAATGGTAAATTGTAATGTTGCGCTATTTTTTTCAAAAAAAGTAATTTTTACAGTAAAAAACACCCTATTTTATATGCTATGATTGGAATTAGCATTTTCCACCTGTGATTCAACTTTATTGAAACGGAGTCATAATATGATTAATCAAAAAAATATGTACACTTTGTCATGATGTATATAATTATATTTTCTCTTTGGATATTTCTTATCCCTAGGAATTTAAATATAAAAGAAATTGGAATTCTTTTCTTATTTTGCTTTGCGGCACTCTTTTCTTGCTATTGCTTATATAAAGCAATTAAGAAGATGAAAAGCAGTGACAAACTATTTTGGGTTTTACTACTATGTACTTGCATATGTGGACTAATTATGGAAATAACTTTATTTCTTCAGTCACTTTCTATTTATGATCAAGTCATATTCTCATATAAAGCACTACCTTTTTTCATCATACAATATATTTTGCTTTTTTCTGGCTTTGCTATAAAGTTTATAAAACATTACTCCATTAGAGGTCTTGCTCAATTTTCATTCGATAGCATCTTCATTGTTATTATGAATATTTATTTTACCCTAACCTTTATTTTAGATATTTCTAGCTTTCGTATGTTGACGACGGACACATGGCTTTTGATTGGGTATTTTATCGCACAATCATTAGTAATTTACGCCATTATTAGCCTATATAGGAGAGAACAATATTCTTCTAGTAGAATCTCATTAATTATTGGCTTTACTATCATACTTGTGTACGGATATATACATCTGTTCCAATTAAACAAAGGAATGGAAACTTCTTCTGAAGTCTCTTATTTAATACATACTGCTTCGATTTTACTAATCGGTTTATCGTCCATACTGTACATTTTGGATAAACCAATGCAACATGAAACGAAAATGAAGTATTATCGATTCGATTATGTACGCTTTATATTACCTTATTTTAGTATAATCATTACTTTTTCCTTTATTGTCATTCAGCCTTGGGACGATAAGTTCATGCTAATCGGTCTAGTATTATCACTAATCTTATTATTCCTACGACAACTTTACATGTGGAAAGATAATCAAGTATTAATCGATACGTACGAACAGTTGACTACACAACTAGAAGGAAAGGTCGAAGAAGGTGCATCTGCCCTATCAAAAAGTGAACAGCGTTATAAGTCTTTATTCGAAGATCATCCTGATGCTGTTTTTTCTTTAAATATGAACGGGATTTTTCAACAATCTAATAAGGCTTGTGAAAGTTTATTTACAGCCTATTACTGTGAAGTAACAAGCTATTCTCTTCTACACTTCATCGATCCACAAGATCATGAATTATTGAAGAAATCTTTACAAAGTACAAAAGAAGGTAGGCCACAAACTCTAGAAATTCGAACAAAAGAAAAAGAAGGCTATTATTATTATCTTCACATTACATTCATCCCTATTTTTATAAATAAAGAAGTTGTTGGGATGTTTGGTATAGCACGTGATATTACAACTTTATATGAAAAACAAAAACAAGTAGAGCATTTGGCTTTCCATGATGCACTTACAGGACTACCGAATCGACGAAAATTCGAAAAAGATTTAAAAACGATTTTAAATACAGCGCAAAACAACACTAATGACGTTGCCGTCATGTTCCTCGACTTAGATCGATTTAAAAAAATTAACGATCGACTCGGTCATGATGTCGGAGATTTATTATTAATTGAAGTAGCAAAAAGATTACGTGGATGTTTGCGTTCAAAAGATATCGTTGCCCGCCAAGGCGGAGATGAATTTACGATCCTATTACCCGATATGTACTCTGAAAAAAGTGCTGCTTTTATAGCCGAACAAATTTTAACCATCTTAAATAAGCCTTACTTCATTAAGGATGAAGAACTTTCTGTTACACCGAGTATCGGAATTGCAATGTTCCCGGAATACGGAACCGATGTAACCGAATTAATGAAAAATGCAGATATGGCTATGTACCGGGCAAAAGCTAATGGGAAAAATAGATTCATTTTCTTCTCAAAAGAAATGAGTGTTGCGCAAAATGAACTACACTTCCTAGAAGGTGAACTTTCAAAGGCTTTGCAACAAAATGAATTTTTCCTTGAGTATCAACCGCAAGTAAATACAAAAACAAAACAAATTATCGGTTTTGAGGCATTAATTCGCTGGAAACATCCAAAACTCGGAATTGTATCACCTGCCCAATTTATTCCTCTAGCAGAGGAAACAGGATTTATTATTGAACTTGGTAATTGGATTTTACGTACCGCCTGCTTAGAAGCAAAAAAGTGGCATAACCAAGGATTTTCTCACTTAAAGGTTGGTGTAAATTTATCTGTTGTTCAATTTAACCATGCAGATTTAATCCCAACTATTTCAAAGGTTTTAGAAGAAACAGAACTAAAACCGGAAGCACTGGATATTGAAATTACAGAAAGTATTGCCATTAATCAAAATCAATCTGTAGTTGCAAAACTAGAGCAACTTCAAAATCTCGGTATTCAAATTTCAATCGATGACTTTGGAACTGGTTACAGTTCTTTAGCTTATTTAACGAAATATCCAATCAATACATTAAAAATTGCTCGAGAGTTTATTTGTGGAATTACAAATAGCCCTTTAGAAGAAGCTATTATCGCTTCCATTATTAAGCTATCGAAAGAATTAAATTTAGAGGTTATTGCGGAAGGTGTAGAAACAGAAGAACAATGGAAGTTTTTACACGAGCAAAACTGTGACCACATTCAAGGATTCCTCTTTAGCAAACCTGTTTCTAGTCAAGATGTTTGGATGTTACTCCACGAAAAAACAACCGTCTAAGTAAGACGGTTGTTTTTTTAATGTTCAAATGGCAAATCTGAAGCTAATTGTACCTCTTGATCATTATGAGAAATTACTTGGCTTTTCTCTAAAGCTGTATCTGTTAATGAAATACCCCATGCCATTGCTAACGTTAATAGACTACCAATAAGTAGTTTTTTCATATTCCATCACCCACATCGTTTTCTTTTAATATATCATGAAAATTTATCCACAACTTATGCAATTATGCATACCCATTTTTTGGATATTTCATTACTTTTTGTAGATGTAACTTACGAAATATACCACTATACATATTCCAAATCATTTTAATTTAAATACTTCTTTTTTTTTAATAACGTCTCTTTGTAAGAATGTAAATCTAATAAATCAAAGAAGAAAGACGCTTTTTTATACACTTCTTTAATATCATCTGATGAATACTCTAATTTCTCAAGACACTCGCCCTTTTGATAATACAATTGACCGATTAATTCCATACTTCCCATATACCGAGAAGCTTCAATCGCTTCATTTACTTGATACAATGCCTCTTCAAACTGATCACTCAAATATAAAGCTTTTGCATAATTGTATCGAACTTTAACTGTGAATGCCTCATTATTATGTAGCGATTCTAACCGTTCTAAAATAGCTTGAAATGAAGTTATTGCCCTATCTAATTGATTATTTTCTGCACAAATACTTGCAATAGAATTTTCAATATATAAATTTTGAAATACATCTATCCCTCCGTATGATTGATGTACAATTTTTTTTAACTCTAAAATGCAATATTCAAAATTAATTTTCTGTAAAACATATGCAGATAAGTAATAGTACCAAAGAAGAAACTGATTAAATTCTGGATGAAACTTTTCTTTTTTTAATTCATTTGAAACAATGCTATAAATTTCAGCATATTGTTTCTTCTTACTCAACATTTGAATTCTATCTTTAAATAACTTTTTTCTTTCAATATCAGAATAAATAAGTACCTCATAAAAGTGAATAATAGGAACTTGTAATTTCGCTGCAATACCTTGCAATATATCCATACTTGGGTATACCGCGCCCGATTCAATTCGACTCACTTCCGATTGATGACATATGTTCTCGGATAACTGCTTTTGTGTTAATCCTCTCATCACCCTAATTTTCTTAATTTCACTTCCTAGTTTTTCTGCGTGCATACTTACTCACCATCCCATTATAACAATCTAATTTTTTGAGTTGTCATACCACTACAATAATGTGAATTCGACAATTTTTGATATGAAATAATGCATAATATATATAAAATTCGGCAAATTTTTCATACAATCCATCTCACATAATATAATAAGACTAGTAATTTTATAGATAAATTATAGAAAATTTGCCCGTGCTTTCGTTATATTCGGTCTTCTTTATCCTTTATCAGCAGAATCTATTCACACCCAAGAACTAGATAGAAATGAAGTAAACGTTGAAATTGCTCAGCCTAGTTTAACGATTTAAAAATTAACACAACCTCAAAATGATACAAAAATATATGGCGAAAAAGTATTTAAAGGGTGAGATAAATGAGGCTAAAGCTCAACAAGAGTGAGTGACAACTGAAATGAATGTAGATTCCCAACCTACAAATAAAGAAACAAAAGAAAAGCAAACCGAAGCTCGCCTTGCACAAACTTACGAAAATTATAAAGTATATGGCCAAGATCTTATTGTAAAAGTAGATAAAAATGGAGTAATTACAACTGTTAGTGGTAAAGTTGTCCAAAATTTAGACCAACAACCTAATCTTACTATAACAAACTTTTTGTCGAAAAATGAAGTAAAATCTAAATTACGCGATATACTTCAAATTCTGAGCGATGCGACTGCGACGAAACTCTCTATTGAAATACTTGTTTATAAGAAAAAAGAAGTTTACCACTCGTAGGTAAACTTCTTTTCATATCCATCCCTTTTCTTCTGCAATTGTAATTGCCTCAATTCTATTTTTCGCTTCCAGTTTCGCTAATACTTCCGAAATATAATTACGCACTGTACCAGGCGAAAGATAGAGCATCTTAGCAATTTCATTTGTAGTCTTTCCTTCTTTCGCAAGTACCAGCACTTCTTTTTCACGATCTGATAGCGGATTTTGTTCCTGCCATAAGCCAAACATTAGCTCCTGCGAAATTTCTCGCTTCCCTTTCATGACATTTCGAATTGCTGAAGCTAAGTCCTCGCTTGGGCTATCCTTTAATAAATACCCGTGAACACCAGTTTTCATTGCCCGTTCAAAATAACCTGGTCGTGCAAATGTTGTTAAAATCATTACTTTACAAGGTGACTTTTCCTTCTTCAGCGCTTCAGCAACATCTAAACCACTTTGAATCGGCATTTCAATATCCATAATACTTATATCAGGCTTTAGCGATTCGATTAATTTTAACGCCTCTTCTCCATTCGCAGCCTGCCCAACTACTTCAATATCATCTTCTAGATCAAGTAGGGCTCCTAATGCACCACGAAGCATTCGTTGATCTTCTGCAATAATAATTCGAATCATGCCCTCACCTCATCTTTTCCTGTTCTAATTACAATCGGAACTTTCACCGTTAACAACGTTCCTGGGTTAATCGTATCCAGTTCAACTACTCCATCAATAAGAGCAATCCGCTCCTTCATGCCGCGAATACCGTTTCCATCATGATTTTGATTTTCCAAACCTACGCCATTATCCTCTACTTTCAAAATCAGTTCACCTTGCGATTCTAATACAGATACAATGCACTCCGTCGCCCTACTATGCTTTACAATATTCGTAACTGCCTCACGTAAACACATTCCTAAAATATTTTGTTCAATTGGTGATAACGCACTAGAATTGGCTGCTTGTTTTACTTCTAATTCAATATTAGCCGCTTGTAAAATTGCTTTTATTTGCTCAAGTTCTTCTTCCACTGTAATCATACGCATATCAGAAATTAATTCGCGCAGTTGTTTTAAAGCAGTACGAGATGTTTGTGTAATCTCCTTCGCCTCTATACTTGCGCGTTCTGGATTCTTCACAATCAATTTCTCCACAAGCTGACTTTTTAAAGTAATAAGAGATAACGTATGCCCTAACGTATCATGAAGATCTCTTGCGATGCGCTGTCGTTCCTCGCGTTTTACTAAGTCTTTAATTTGTTCGTTTGCTTCGTTTAGTTGATTTTTCAATATCTTTTTCTGATTAAAATTACGCATTCCAAATGGCGTAAGAAGCATTAAAATAAACATCGGAACGATATTCACTAAACTCGGGATTGTTAGTTGATTAACATTTACAAATATAAAAGCCCCAAGCATTACAACTAATAAACCTAACAGCACACGAAACGCTTTCTTACTTGGCGCAAATCCCATCGCACTCGCCGTGAAATATCCAAACAATATCATGAAGGGGTTATAAAATAGAGCAAATGAGAATGTGAGCATCATTTGAATACACGCCCACAAAATGAACGTTTTCTTAACAAAATAAAGCTGCCGGTACGTGACGGTGAAGACTATCAACATACCGATCCCTATTACAAGCTTCCATCCTGATACTTGCGTTAAATTATAGATTGGAAATAATAAATACACGAGCCACATATACGGGAAGAAACCCATCTGTTTCGGAAAAACTTCAAATCTTTTATTCTCTATCATTTATACCGCTTCCTGTCTTTTTCTTATATATATTGATACTACAACAAATATAAGGAAATAACCTCCTAGTACCGCGATATTTTCCCAACCAATCGACTTTCCAGCTACAATATCCCATGCACCACTTCCGAAATGATATGTTGGTGTCCACTCACCGATAGATCTTAAAATTTTCGGGAATACTTCAATTGGCATCCATAATCCACCGATTACAGCTAGACTCATATTTAAAATATTCGCTAAGCCAGCAGCTGCATCCGCCTTCTTAATTGAACCTATTACTGTTCCAAGGGCTAAAAATGGTGTCACGCCTAGTAATAACCATAATCCTGCACCAATCCATTGACCTATCGTTAACTCAACATTATTAATTAATATTCCTGCCATAAAAATAACTAAAATTGAAAAAGCATTCACTACTGTTTGAGCAATAATTTTAGCTGCTAAATATGCGCCCTCTGGAAGCGGTGTAATTTTTAACAAATGTGTCCATCCTTGCCCTTTTTCCTGAGAAAGTCTCACACCGAAACTAAAAAGAGCAGTCCCTACAATACTGAAAGTCGCCATTGAAATTAAATAATGTGCTTTCCATGCATCTCCGTTTTGCGGGACTTGAATAACATTTGTAAAGATGTAATAAAACATAACTGGCATTAATAATGAGAAAAAGATGAATAATTTATTGCGGAACGTACGTAAAACCTCTATTTTACATTGCATCCATAATGCTCTCATGCGATTCCCTCCTTCTGATTTGCAACAAACTGTTCAAATGCTTCATCGAGACTTCCACGTTCAACTGAAACGTCTGTTACAGGTAGATTCCTCTGATAAATTGCTTGTAAAGTGGCATCTGTATCTTCCGTCGTTAAAGTGAAGCGCCCTTCATTTGACTGTACTTCTGTTACATGCGGTAATTCCTTTAGTAAACTCTTAGGAATTTTCTCTTTCGAATAAAACGAGATTGTTTTTCGAGAAATCGTCGCTTTCATCTCATCCGGTGTGCCATCTGCGATAATCTTTCCATTCGCAAATAATAAAATTCGATCTGCTAACGCATCCGCTTCTTCTAAATAATGTGTTGTTAAAATAATCGTTTTCCCTTCACTTGCTAATTTTCGAATCGTTTCCCAAAACGTTTTTCGAGATGTAATGTCCATCCCTACAGTTGGTTCATCTAAAAATAACAAGTCTGGATTCCCTGCAAGTGCCAGCGCAAAATTCAACCTTCTTTTTTGACCGCCCGATAATTTCTCACATCTTTGCTTTCGTTCTGATTCTAAGTTTGACAACTGCAGTAATGTTTCTTTCTCTACAGGATTCGTATAATAACTACGGAATAACTCGATTGCCTCTTCTACCGTGATGCTATCAATCACACTTACTTCTTGCAGCATCGCACCGAGGCTATTGCGAACATCTCTATGCTTCGGACTCTTTCCAAATATAGAGATATTCCCTTCTGTTGGATCTTTTAACCCGAGCATCATTGAAATTGTCGTTGTTTTCCCCGCACCATTCGGGCCAAGTAATGCTACTATTTGACCTTTATTCACATGAAATGAAACGTTATTTACTGCTTTTTTATGTTTAAATGTTTTAGAAACACCATTTACTTCAATAATCTTTTCCATCTCTCCACCCCCGCCTTTTCTTATATTTACATTGTATGCTCTGGAAAAGTTAGGAAACAGTATGATGCGTCATGACATCCATATGACAATTGTCATGTATTCTCTATGAGAGGAATCAACCCGCATACCGCACGCGAGTAGCAGTACAAAAACAAACATGATACAATCGGGTAAGACATATATTCGAGGAAGGACAGTGGTTTTCATGATTATTCGTAATGAACAAGATTTAGAAGGTTTACGAAAAATCGGCCGCATCGTTGCACTTGCACGCGAAGAAATGAAGAAACAAGCGAAGCCAGGTATGACAACGAAAGAGCTTGATTTAATTGGTAAAAAAGTATTAGACGAGAACGGTGCTATTTCAGCGCCTGAAAAAGAATATAAATTCCCAGGTGTAACTTGCATTAGTGTAAACGAGGAAGTTGCTCACGGTATTCCAGGCGATCGTGTATTAAAAGAAGGCGATTTAGTAAACGTAGACGTATCGGCAGCACTTGACGGCTATTATGCAGATACAGGTATCTCATTTGTTCTTGGAGAAGATGAAGAAAAAGAAAAGCTATGCCAAGCTGCAGTAGATGCATTTTGGGAAGCAATGAAAAAAGTAAAAGCTGGATCAAAACAAAATCAAATTGGTCGTGCTGTTTCTAACTTTGCACATAAAAGTGGATATAACGTAATCCAAAACTTAACTGGTCACGGCATCGGTCTTAGTTTACACGAAGCTCCAAACCACATTTTAAGCTACTATGATCCAATGGATAATGCACTTCTAAAAGACGGTCTTGTTATCGCTGTAGAGCCATTCATCTCAATGAAAGCAGATCACATCATTGAGCGCGGTGATGATGGTTGGACATTCGTTACACCAGACAAAAGCCTTGTTGCACAATGTGAGCATACAGTTGTCGTCACTCGTGGCGAGCCAATTATTTTAACTCAACTATAATAAAAAAATAGCCGTTTTGTAGATTCCTTCTACTAAAGCGGCTGTTTTTTATTATTTTTAATTATGTAATATCCCCATAAACAGAAAGCTTATAAAAATAAAAAGGTGATACATCAAAGTATCACCTTTTTAACGGGGTGAGGCTGTCCAAAAGTACGGAAAACCTTTGAACAGCCTCGTATTTTCATATGGATGCCTTACATATATCACTGATGATAATTATGAAATGCGGAAACATAGTTATCATCACATGATTCAAACAAAAGAAAAGAAACCCTATGACAGATCTCTTTTCTCCACATAATCTAAAGTTTGGGTACACTAGATTCATGCAATGTAGGAGCCTTCAGAACTGAAAGCGATCCTTCATTTAAAATGATAGCATACATATATCTGCTAAAAATATGCAAATGTGCATATAGCGTTTTTTATTTCTCAACATCAAATTATTGAAAATTCAGATATATAAAGTTAAAATTAAGTCGTTATCCGTCTTCTTTTGTCAGTCAGAGAGAATAGAAGAATGGGAGAGGAAAAAATGAAAAAATCGCTGAAACAAAAAATAGTAAGCTCCTTGCTTGCTGTATCACTCGCCGTTAGCTTAGCTCCAATCGGACAAGCAAAAGCTGATTCCACGTCAGAAATTACACAAACTCCATCTATTACAAAACAAGTTGATGCAAGCCGCGCCATCGAGCATATCCGTTTCTTATCCGAAACAATCGGTCCCCGACCAGGTGGTACAAAATCAGAAGAATGGGCTTCTCGCTATGTTGGTATGAAGCTTAAATCAATGGGATATGAGGTAGAATATCAGCCCTTTCAAGTGCCGGATCAATACGTTGGATTTATCGAATCACCATTATCCACAAAGCGTAATTGGCAAGCTGGTGCTGCTCCAAATGCACTGATTTCTACAGAAGCTGTTACAGCTCCGCTTATCTTTGTTCAAGGTGGTACAAAGTTGGACGATATTCCAAATGAGGTAAACGGGAAAATTGTTTTATTCGAAAGAGGTGCAACAGTAGCAGATTATAATAAACAAGTTGAAAATGCTGTTAGTAAAGGGGCAAAAGGTGTACTTTTATATAGCTTAATTGGAGGTCGTGGAAACTACGGACAAACCTTCAACCCTCGCTTAACTAAAAAGCAGTCTATCCCTGTCTTTGGTCTTGCTTATGCTCAAGGAAATGCGTTTAAAGAAGAGATTGCTAAAAAAGAGACAACAATGCTTTCCCTAAAAGCGAGACATGAATCTAATTTAACCTCCCTAAATGTCATCGCTAAAAAGAAACCAAAAAATAGTACAGGTAATGAAAAAGCTGTTGTTGTAAGTTCACACTATGATAGTGTCGTCGGAGCACCTGGGGCAAATGATAATGCTTCTGGTACAGGATTAGTATTAGAATTAGCTCGTGCTTTTCAAAATGTAGAAACTGATAAAGAAATTCGTTTTATTGCTTTTGGTTCTGAAGAAACTGGCTTACTTGGCTCTGATTATTATGTTAATAGTCTGTCCCAAAAAGAACGCGATCGAATTTTAGGTGTCTTTAACGCAGACATGGTTGCAACAAATTACGATAAAGCAAAGAATTTATACGCAATGACTCCTGATGGATCAACGAACCTTGTAACAGATGCTGCCTTACAAGCAGGTAAACAATTAAATAATGATCTCGTTCTTCAAGGAAAATTTGGCTCTAGTGATCACGTACCATTTGCTGAAGTGGGTATTCCTTCTGCACTATTTATTTGGATGGGTGTCAATAGTTGGAATCCATTAATCTATCATATCGAAAAGGTATATCACACGCCTCAAGATAATGTATTTGAGAACATTTCACCCGAACGTATGAAAATGGCATTAGAAGTTATCGGAACTGGTGTTTATAACACCCTTCAAAAACCTGTTACCCAAACTGAACAGAAAGCTGCTTAATCATTTAAAAGACCACTGATTTAATTAGTGGTCTTTTATTGAGAAAAAATATATATGCATAAAAGCATATTTTTTCCTATTCATTATCGTATACAATATTAACTGTAACAAAAATGATTACAACTAATAAGGAGGCTTTTCTACTATGAAAAATATGATTTTAGCCGGCGCATTAACTTTAACAGGAATTACTGGCGCTACCGCGTTTATTCCTGAAACAAAAGTCGCTGCTGCCGCTCAAGAACAAAGCTTTACAAAATTTTATTCTTTGCAAACTGGAGCTAGTTCTGAACAAGAACCTATTTTCCTTCAAAAGGGACAAGAGCTAACAATTCAACCTAACAGCAAAACTCCTAGTTACAGTGTTTATGACTCAAATCATAACCTTATTGGGCGTTATTCTGATGGTTACGGCCGAATTTTCACTGCAAAAACAGATGGAAATATGTACGTTCAATTTCATGCACCTTACGTTTACTATAGTCCTGTTAGCTTTTCTGTTACTTATACTATTCAATAGAAAAGAGGTCCTTTACAGGGCCTCTTTTATTTCTCTTTCCAATTTACTTTTACAAATCCATCTTTCACCATTACACCACTTATATTAAACACATACTTTTCATTTGCCTTTAATGTAACTGTAAAAATACCTTTTTTCGATTCACAGATCTTCTTCAACTCTTTTATCCCTTCCCCTTGTCTTTCGTTTTCGCTAACTTATAGCATAAGGAATATATTTGCTGCTTATATATATCAATTAATTCTTCTACCCTTTCTTCCATCGTAAACCTCCTGTCACTTATATAAGACGATGCAAATTCTCCTTTTGTTTGATAAAAATTTTATTTTTTATTATTTCCATATAAAAAGGCAATCACAACATCGTGTGATTGCCTTTTACTTAAAGCGAAAAATCGGCTCCGCTTTTCTTTATGTCCAGCGGCTAGAATACTCGGTGGCTTCGCGCCTTCCTCCGAGGCAAAGTACGCCTCTCTGTTAGGAGCTCCATCCAACTCCTATTCTAAGCGAGCCGCTTCTGCTTTTCTTAATTACATTTTTTCTGGTGCAGATACTCCTACGATTGCTAATGCATTTTGAAGTGTAGTGCGTACTGCTTTCATTAATTCGTAACGAGCTTTACTTAATTCTAAGTTATCTTGGTTTAATACCTTTTCTGCATTATAGAAGCTGTGTAATGCTGCTGCTAATTCAAATGCATAGCTTGTAATGCGGTGTGGCAGACGTTTTTGCGCTGCATCCGCAACTACAGCTGGGAATTCACCAAGTTTTTTCAGTAACTCTACTTCTTTCTCAGAAGTAACAAGTTTGTAATTCACGTCTCCGCCTGTAGCTAATCCTAACTCTTCACCTTGACGAAGGATACTACATACGCGAGCATGAGCATATTGTGCATAGTATACTGGATTTTCATTAGATTTTGATACAGCTAAGTCCATATCGAAGTCTAAATGAGAATCACCACTACGCATTGCGAAGAAGTAACGCATTGCGTCCACGCCTACTTCTTCCATAAGCTCACGAAGTGTAACTGCTTTACCTGTACGCTTACTCATCTTCATTTTTTCACCATTTTGGTACAGTTGTACCATTTGGATGATTTCTACTTCAAGTGTTTCTTTATCGTAACCTAGCGCTTGAATAGCAGCTTTCATACGAGGAATGTAACCGTGGTGGTCAGCACCCCAAATGTTGATTAGCTTATCAAAACCACGCTCTAATTTATCACGGTGGTAAGCGATATCTGGCGTTAAGTATGTGTAAGAACCGTCATTTTTAATTAACACACGGTTTTTGTCGTCACCGTAAGTCATTGAACGGAACCAAGTTGCTCCGCCTTCTTCAAAGATCTCATCACGCTCTTTTAATACTGCAAGTGCAGCATCGATTTTTCCGTTTTTGTATAATGATGTTTCTGAGAACCATACATCGAACTTAACACGGAAGCTTTCTAAGTCTTTTTGAAGTTTTGCTAACTCATATTTTAAACCGTATGAACGATAGAACTCATAGCTTTCTTCTGCATCAGCTTTTGCGTAACGATCGCCAAACTCTTCAGCTAAACGTTTACCGATTCCAATGATATCCGCACCATGGTAACCGTCTTCTGGCATTTCTTTCTCTAAGCCTAAAGCTTGCATGTAACGAGCTTCAACAGAAAGAGCTAAGTTATGAATTTGGTTACCAGCATCATTAATGTAGTACTCACGAGATACATCGTATCCTGCTTTTGCTAATACGTTACACAAAGTGTCACCTACCGCTGCACCACGTGCATGTCCTAAGTGAAGGTCACCTGTTGGGTTCGCAGATACGAACTCAATTTGTACTTTTTCACCTTTACCAGTATTCGTTTCACCGTAAGCTTCGCCAGCGTTAACGATTGTTGGGATTAAGTCTGTTAAGTAGCTATTATCCATGTAGAAGTTAATGAAACCAGGACCTGCGATTTCAATTTTTTCAATAGAAGCTTTTGCTTTATCGAAGTTTGCAACTAATTCTTCTGCAATCATACGAGGTGCTTTTTTCGCAACGCGTGCAAGTTGCATTGCCATATTTGTAGAGAAATCACCATTTGTTTTATCTTTTGGAGATTCTAATATAACGTTTGGAATCTGTTCTTCTGTTGCTAATTCTGCCTTTAATACAGCAGCTTGAATTTCTTCTTTAATCAATCCTTTTACTTGTTCTAAAGAATTCATTATTTTGCCTCCTTCAAATTAATTGTAATTGTATATCTGCCAGCTTCCTGTTCACTTAGAAGCAATGCGTACGTTAAGAAGAGTTGTCCTTTTTTCTTTTCATCCGACCATTTAAAAAGAACGTTATCAGTTTTCGTTTGCAACGCAAACGTACCAAGTCCACTCGTATACGTACCAGTTGTCCATTCACCTTTCACATGCGTCTGACGCATAGAGATAGCACCTGAACGCATAATGAGAACTTGTTCATCTTGAATTTTAATAATTGTTTTCACTTCGCCTTGTTCGTTCGGCTCCTGGAATGTTATATATGTACCTTGACCTTTTACATAGTATTGACCATTTGCTTCAAAAGCAACGGTTTCCTTCCTCGCCCCTTCACGGATTTCTGTTACGAAATGAACGTGTACCGGCAAGCCTGCAAGTTGTTTCTTCACGTCTTGCACACCCTTCAAATGTTATAGATATTAAATACTACTTATAATAAATCACTTTTCCTATCATATCAAAAAAAGACGCTGTCTGTCTGCTGAAAAATCAGGAAAACTCTTTTTCAAAAAATAATTCACCTTCACTTTATTTCATATGATAAAATGTTTTTTAAATCTAAATATTCTTTCTTTTCAAGGGGTGAATTTGGTGCTACCAACAAAATTGAAAAAAGGTGATGAACTTAGAGTTATTTCACCATCTTGTAGTTTAAGTATTGTCTCCACTGAAAACAGAAAGCTTGCTGTAAAAAGATTAACCGACATGGGCTTTCAAGTTACATTCTCAAAATATGCTGATGAGATAGATCAATTTGCTTCCTCTTCTATTTCTTCACGCGTTCAAGATTTTCATGAAGCATTTAAAGACCCTAATGTAAAAGCAATTTTGACGACACTTGGAGGATACAACTCTAACGGTTTATTAAAACATCTCGATTATGATTTAATTCGAGAAAATCCGAAGTTTTTCTGTGGCTATTCTGATATTACCGCTTTAAATAATGCCATTTACGCAAAAACAGGACTCGTTACATATTCAGGTCCCCATTTCTCTTCATTTGGAATGGAGAAAGGCCTCGAGTATACGACTGATTACTTTTTAAAATGCTTAACTTCTAAGGAGCCTATTGAAGTCCTTCCATCTGAAACGTGGAGCGATGATTCTTGGTATATAGATCAAAAAGATCGAGAATTTATTAAAAATGAAGGGTATGTTTCAATTCAAGAAGGGGAAGCGACGGGAGATATTATTGGTGGTAATATGAGCACATTTAATTTACTGCAAGGTACACCATATATGCCAAGCTTACAGGGCAAAATTTTATTTCTTGAAGAGGATAGTTTAACCGGAAAAGCTACCCTTAAAACTTTTGATCGATATTTACATTCTCTTATGCAGCAACCTGACTTTAAACATGCAAAAGGCATCGTTATAGGAAGAATGCAAAAAGGAGCAGAATGTACGATAGAAGACATTCAAGAAATGATTGCTTCAAAGCCTGAACTTACACATATACCTATCATTGCAAACGCAAGTTTCGGACATACAACTCCTATTTTTACTTTCCCAATTGGCGGAAGAGCAAAAATCACTTCTAATAAAAAGAACACATCCATTACAATTGTAACGCAGTAAAAAAGGAGCGAACGATTCGCTCCTTTTATGTTTTTTCTATTTTTTGCAACGCTTTTTGCGGGATTGATTCTTTTGGAATTTCAGCCCATCCTTTTCCCTGCATACCTTTTGCATAAATTTTTATAAAAGCACCCGTATGCAATTCACGGTTCACCATTCTTTTAATAACTTGTAGCTTTCCGTCTTCTGTATACCCTTTAAATGTATACAAATATTCATCGTCTTTTTTCTCACTTTTATCTATAACAGCATAATAATCTTGGATTTCTTTATTGGAAAAGAAGTTGTCTACAAAGGCATGCACACCTTCTGTTTTTGTGTTTAAATAGTACGCTGTTCCACCTAAAATAATGGCGAACACAGCTAAAACTTTAATTACCAATTTCATAAATGCGCCTCCTGTTTGCACTTCTTTCTCACTAACCGTATGTCTATACCTGTATTATACGAAAAAAAGCATACTATACTCTATCGAAATGCCTTACACTTTCCTTACATTATTGTAAGAGTTTTTCACCTTACAGCAATTTCCCAATAAAAAATTTTTCCGTTTAACAAACTTTTATATTATTATTGAATGATACAAATTTTTATTACAAAAATCAAAGGAGACAGTTTTCAAATGGCTATCTTGCAAGGTTTAGCACTATTACTTGTTGTACTTTGTCTATTTACACTTTTTAGTTACCGTGCGCCTTACGGAATGAAAGCAATGGGCGCTTTAGCTAATGCAGCAATCGCAAGTTTTCTTATTGAAGCATTTCACCGTTATATTGGTGGAGAAATGTTTCATAATGACTTTTTACAATCAGTAGGAGAAGCTTCTGGTAGTATGAGCGGTGTCGCAGCGGCAATTTTAGTCGCATTAGCAATCGGTGTCTCGCCCGTATACGCTGTTTTAATCGGTATCGCTACTAGCGGATTCGGTATTTTACCAGGATTTTTCGCCGGATACGTTTGTGCCTTCGTCGTGAAGTTTCTCGAAAAGAAATTACCAGCTGGTGTAGAGTTTTTAGCAATCCTATTTATCGCTGCACCAATTTCACGTGGAATGGCCATGCTTATGGATCCACTCGTTAACGCAACACTCGGTAAAATCGGTTCTATGATTTCAGTTGCAACTACAGAAAGTCCTATCATTATGGGTATTATGCTTGGTGGATTAATAACAGTTATTTCTACATCTCCATTAAGTTCTATGGCACTAACTGCAATGCTTGGATTAACAGGTTTACCAATGGCAATTGGCAGTCTTGCCGTTGCGGCCTCAGCCCCGATGAACTTTATTTTCTTTAAACGACTAAAAATTTGTTCAAAGAAAGATACAATTGCTGTAGCAATCGAGCCGTTAACACAAGCCGATGTTGTCTCAGCAAACCCAATCCCTATCTATATGACCAACTTTGTTGGCGGTGCGCTTGCCGGTATTATTACGTCGCTATTCCAGCTCGTTAATAATGCACCAGGGACAGCATCACCAATTCCAGGACTTCTCGTCTTGTTCGGATTCAATGATGTAATAAAAGTAACGCTCGCTGCCGTATTATGCGGAATCGTTACCACTATTGTTGGATACATTGGATCAATTGTATTCCGCAAATATCCAATCCGTCCTGCTGATGAAATTCGCGGAATTACTTCGGAAGAGAAAGTTGCATAAGAAAAAAGAGCCATTCTCAAATGATGAGAATAGCTCTTTTTTTATGTCAAATGACGTTAAGTGAAATTATATCGGTGATTCGACAAAGAATATCGACTTACCAACACATAACGACAAAAATAAAGGCCTCCTAGACTTAGGAGGCCTTTACTTTTACTTTATCCAGCTACAACGGCTAGAATGATCGGTGGCTTCACTTCTTCCTTCGAGGCAAAAAGCGCCTCTACGTCTGAAGCTCCATCCCCCTCACATTCTGAACGAGCCGTTTCCGCTTTTACTTTATCCAGCCGAGCAGCATTTCCCGCACGAATTTGCTTGCTGCAACTGGTGTTTGATCACTATGGTCGTAGACTGGAGCTACTTCTACTAAATCTGCTCCAACTACATTTATATTTGAATTTGCAATTGCTACGATGGAATCTAATAGCTCTTTAGATGTGATACCTCCAGCCTCTAACGTTCCTGTTCCAGGAGCGTGAGCTGGGTCTAATACGTCAATGTCAATTGTGACATAGACTGGGCGTCCTGCAAGTTTCGGTAATACTTCTTTTAACGGTTCTAATACGTCAAATTTGTATAAGTTCATACCTACTTCTTTTGCCCATTCGAATTCTTCCTTCATTCCAGAACGAATACCGAAAGAATATACGTTTTCCGGACCAATTAAATCGCACACTTTACGAATTGGTGTAGAGTGGGATAAAGGCTCTCCCTCATATGACTCACGTAAGTCAGTATGGGCATCCATATGGATGATTGCTAAATCCGGATATTTTTTTGCCATTGCCTTAAAAATTGGCCAAGACACTAAGTGCTCACCGCCGAGACCTAGTGGAAACTTACCGGCATCTAAAAGTTTTGATACATACTCTTCAATCATGTCTAAGCTGCGTTGTGCATTTCCGAATGGTAATGGGATATCACCCGCATCAAAATATTTTACCTCTTCTAGTTCACGATCTAAATACGGACTATATTCTTCAAGACCGATTGATACTTCACGAATACGTGCAGGGCCAAAGCGAGATCCTGGACGGAAACTTACTGTCCAATCCATAGGCATCCCGTAAATAACTGCCTCTGACTCTTCAAAACTTGGATGACTTTTAATAAATACTTTACCTGAATAAGCTTCATCAAAACGCATATTCTTTTCCTCCTTATGTGGAACTTAAGGTATCCCAACCTTTCACTATTTCTCAAATTTGGAGCGCATTGCTCCTCTTTCTCGATTTACCGGGGTCTTCTTTTTTAACGATAAGAAGACAATTTTCTTTACAGAAGTGTAAGTAGCTAGCATGCTCAAGTCTTCTGGACAAACACCTTAAATGAGCTACTTACACTTTATTTGTTCAAACTCGATTTCTTACTTAATTAAATCGCCAACAAATTTCGGTAATGCGAATGCTGCATTGTGTAATTCTTTTGTGTAGTATTTCGTTTCGATTTCGTGGAAACGCTCTTCACTTACTTCTAGTGGATCATGTTTTTTAGATCCAATTGTGAATGTCCAAAGTCCACTTGGGTAAGTTGGAATGTTCGCTGTGTATAAACGAGTAATTGGGAAAATCTCTTTTACGTCTTTAAACACAGTTGTAATTAGTTCTGGTGTGAACCAAGGGTTGTCCGTTTGAGCAACGAAAATACCATCTTCTTTTAACGCTTTAGAAATTCCAGCGTAGAAGCCTTTTGTAAATAGGTTTACTGCTGGGCCTACTGGCTCAGTAGAATCTACCATAATTACGTCATATTCATTTTCGCTTTCTGCGATGTGTAGGAAACCGTCTCCTACTTTTACTTCTACACGCTCATTATCTAATGCGCCTGCAATTGATGGTAAGTATTGTTTAGAGTACTCAATTACTTTTCCATCGATTTCAACAAGAGTTGCTTTCTTTACGCTTGGGTGTTTTAACACTTCACGAATAACACCGCCATCGCCACCACCTACAACTAATACGTTTTCAGGGTTTGGATGTGTAAATAAAGGTACGTGCGCTACCATTTCATGATAAACGAACTCGTCCTTTTCTGTTGTCATAACCATGCCATCTAAAATAAGCATGTTCCCGAACTCTTCCGTTTCAACCATATCAAGTTTTTGGAATTCTGTTTGCTCCGTATGTAATGTGCGGTTAATACGCGCCGTAATTCCAAAATGTTTTGTTTGTTTTTCAGTGAACCATAGTTCCATCGTACAATCACGCCTTTCAATGCAAATTTATAATAGGGGACATCATTAATGTCCCCTAACAAAAATAAAACAAAACATCCAAAAAGTATAGCTAAAAGTACAAAAATACCGAAAATATATTTTAGTCAGAGGGTTCTAACATATATGTGAAAAAGGATTGACCTGTAATAGGAAAGAAAACCCTTTCTTAAGAAAGGGCTTTTGTCTCTACTTCTACCGGTTTACGAATTGGAATTAAAAGCATTACGCAACCGACTAACACAACAATTCCACCGACTAAAAACGGACTTTGTGGTGAAACTGTATGGCCGATGATTCCTGATAAAATTGGAGCAATTGCGCCACCTAACCAACGAACGAAGTTATAAACACCTGATGTAACAGATCTTTCATAAGGTGAAATATCCATTACATAACTTGTAAATAACGCGTTATTTAATCCTGATGCTAATCCTGATAGAACGATTAACACGATTTGTAACCACATGACTTTAACGAAGAATAGTGCAATTAAGAAAATCGCAAATACGAGTAAACTACCTTTTAACAATGTTTTTGGTTCATATTTACCTTCTAACTTATGCGCTAAAATTGCTGATCCGTAAGCTAATGCTAATCCCCATCCACAAAATACAAATCCCAATTGAATAGCAGATAAATGCATAATCAGTGGTGAATATGCTAACACGACGAAAAATCCGTAGTAGTATAACATTCCCGAAATAGCACCTTGCATAAACGGTTTATACTTCACCAGATTAAGTAATTCTCCTACGCCTGCCGCTTTACGCTTCACTTTTCGCTCCGGTTCTTTTACAAAAAAGAAAACTAAAATAAATGCTAAGAAAATTAAAATACTCGTCGCAAAAAATGGGTAACGCCAAGAATGTCCACCTAATATCCCGCCTAATAAAGGTCCACCTGCCATCCCTAAACCGATAGCTGCTTCATATAATCCTACTGCTTCATGAACTTCTTTACTTAATGCAATTAATAATGTCATCGCCGTTGCAAAGAACATCGCATTTCCTAATCCCCACCCAGCGCGGAAAAGAGATAATTGAGCAATCGTTTGCGATATACCGCATATAAACGCAAATACAGTCACAATCGCAAGACCAATCGTCATCATTCGTTTATCACCAAATCTTGATGCAAATATTCCAGCTGGTAACATCATAATTGCCATCGTTAAAATATATGCTGTAAATAGCATCTCTACTTGCCAATGCGATGCACCAATTTGTTCAGCAATACTTGGTAAGATTGGGTCGACTACCCCTATACCCGAAAAGGCAAGGAAGGTAGCCACCACTGTAATCAATCTCCCTAATTTTTGTTTGCTCTCCATTTTTGATCATTCTCCTTTTGTACTCTCTAAAAATGTCACTGCACGATGTAAGCTATCTTCGAGTTCAGCCTTTACACGCTGCATTTGCTCCATTTTCTCGTCTAGCGTTTGCACTTGTTTTTCAAGCATCTCTTTAATTTCTTGAATCACTTCGCGATCACGAGGATTCTCGCTATTTCTTCTTTGTTCCATTCTTTCTTTTAACGATAAGAAATGTTGCATTTCTTGAAGCGTAATTCCTAACACTTCTTTTGCTTCCACAATCCGTTTAATTCTGGCGATGTCCTCGTCTGTATACAGGCGAATGTTCCCTTCACTACGTTCTGGGGGATGAATTAAACCAATTTCCTCATAATAACGAAGTGTACGTTTTGTTAAACCAACTTGCTTTGTGACTTCATCAATTTTATACATGTTATTCCTCCCTTCACTTAATTATTACATTTTACGTTAACGTTAACTTTTGTGCAACTGTTAGACTTTTGTAAATGTTTATCCTATTCAATTGTATTTTTCCAAAAGCAGTTTCATAATGAAAGAAAAGAAACGATAAGGAGATTTCCGTATGAATAAACCACTTATTTTCGCCCACCGCGGGGTAAAAGGAACACATCCTGAAAATACGATGATTGCCTTCCAAGAAGCTGAGCGCATTGGCGCTCATGGGATTGAACTTGATGTTCATTTATCAAAAGATGGTGAACTTGTCGTAATCCATGATGAAACAGTGGATCGTACAACAAATGGCATCGGACTTGTTTCTGAAAAAACAGTAGCGGAATTACAAGCTTTAGATGCTGGTAGCCATAAAGACCCTTCTTTCCATGAAGCCAAAATTCCTACGTTACGCGAAGTGTTCATTTGGCTATCTACAACAAATTTACAGCTCAACATTGAATTAAAAACAGATGTGATTCACTATCCTAATATTGAAGAGAAAGTTGTTGCTCTTGTTCGAGAATACCATCTATCTAATCAAATTGTATTCTCATCATTTAACCATGACTCTGTTTCATTATTAGCAGAGATAGCCCCTGAAATCCCAAGGGCGATTTTATATGATACACCACTTGCTGACCCTATTGCTGAGGCAAAAAATAGAGAAGCAACTGGTTTACACCCAAACTTTCAATTACTAACAAAAGAATTTGTTCAATTTGCACAAAAACAAGGGTATGTTTTCCGCCCTTACACAATTAATGAAGATAAAGATTTACAAACTATGATTGATTACGGTGTAGACGTCATTATTACTGATTGGCCAGCACGTGCCTTTGAGCTCCTTTCTTAATTGAAGGAGCTTTTTGTTTTCGAAATTTCATTGTTTAAAATAACCGAAAACCCTCAATACTAATACAATAATGTTTGTATGAATGAGGGGCTGAAAAAAGATGGATCAAACTATGAATCCGAAACTTAAAAAATATAAACGTCTTTTCTTCACCGTAATGTTTTCTTCTGTTCTTTTTTTCGTTTTTTCCTTTTTTGTTATTATTATAGTTGCAAAAATTATGGGACCTCCTCCTGTTGCTGTCCCCCAGACGAGTGTCTTTTACGCTAATGATGACACTGTTATCGGACAAAGTAACGAAATGCAAAAACGCTACAATGTATCTCTCAATGAAATTTCTCCTTATGTAAAAAAGGCGACACTATCTATCGAAGATCAAAGATTCTACAAACATCATGGCTTTGATATGAAGCGTATTGCTGGTGCCATTGTTGCCGACTTAAAAGCGATGGCAAAAGTCCAAGGTGCTAGTACGATTACACAACAGTATGCTCGTAACCTATACTTGGATCATGATAAAACGTGGAAACGTAAACTATTAGAAGCAATGTACACAATCCGCCTTGAAGTGAACTATAATAAAAATCATATTTTAGAAGGATATTTAAATACAATTTATTACGGGCATGGTGCTTACGGAATCGAAGCTGCATCTCGTCTATATTTCGATAAAACAGCAAAAGAATTAACATTAGCGGAAGCTAGTATGCTCGCAGGTATCCCGAAAGGACCTAGTGTCTACTCTCCCTTTTTAAAAGAGGATCGCGCTAAAGGACGTCAATCTCTCATATTAGATGAAATGGTAGAACAAGGTTATATTACGAAGCAACAAGCAACTTCAGCAAAAAAAGAGCTACTAACTTTCGCCTCATTAGATACGAAAAAAGTCGCAGAGATTGCACCTTATTTCCAAGATGCTGTACAAGCTTCTCTTCTTCGTGATATCGGATTAGATGAGCAAGCCTTACAAAAGGGTGGCTTGCGTATTTATACAACGCTAGACCCTAAATTACAATCGGTTGCTGAACAAGCTGTAAAAGATTACATACCTGACACAACAAACATACAAACTGCTCTCGTCTCCATGAATCCAAAAACAGGTGAAGTAGCTGCCCTTGTCGGTGGAACTGATTATAATACAAGTCAATTTAACAGAGCTACACAAGCCGCTCGCCAGCCTGGCTCTACATTTAAGCCATTCCTATATTATGCGGCATTAGAACGAGGATTCACCCCTGCTACGCGCTTAAAAAGCGAATACACTGTGTTCACTTTAGGTGACGGTGTTTCAAAGTATAAACCGAAAAACTATAAAGACTATTATGCAGACGATTTTGTAACAATGGCGCAAGCTCTTGCGGTCTCTGATAACGTATATGCCGTGAAGACCAATTTATTTTTAGGCGAAGACATTCTTACAAAAACAGCGAAGCAATTCGGTATTACTACCGCATTAAAAGATGTTCCGTCTCTCGCTCTCGGTACATCTCCTGTAAAACCAATTGAAATGGTTAACGCTTATAGCATGTTCGCAAACGGCGGAAAAGAAGTAAAACCGATGTTTATTCGCCGCATTATGGATCATGAAGGAAATATGTTATACGATGCTCATTTGGAGAGTAAGCAAGTTCTTGATAAGAGCAAAACGTTTGTAATGGAAGAAATGATGACAGGTATGTTTAATAAAAAACTAAGCAGTTATGCCGCTGTGACCGGACAATCGATGTTATCCAAACTATCAAGAACGTATGCCGGAAAATCTGGTTCTACTGAAACAGATAGTTGGATGATTGGATTTACTCCGCAACTTGTAACAGGGGTTTGGATTGGATACGATCAACCTAAATCCATTTCAAATGTAGCAGAACAAGGATACGCGAAAAAAATATGGACGGATACAATGGAAAAGGGATTGGATGGACAGCCAAAAAAAGAGTTCAAACGACCAACAGATGTTGTTGCAGTCGATGTTAACCCTGAAAACGGTAAGATCGCTACAAAAAATTGTCCCATTTCTGTGAAAATGTATTTCGCAAAGGGCACAGAGCCAACAGAGTATTGTATGGATCACGTTGATGATAAAGAAGAGTTCGAAAAGGTTAGTGAAGAGAAGAAAAAGACGGGTTGGTGGAAAAAATATCTCCCGTGGTAAAAAAAATAGCTGACGGAAATCCGTCAGCTATTTTTATTCACCTAATAATGCATGACGCAATTCTTCACTAGACTCGTTCCAAATTGCTTCATTATGCTCTTTTAAGAATGTACCAAGTACTTTCTTAGATGATTCATCCATATGATCAATCATGATGTGGCGCTTTAATGATTTATCCATTTTGTTTACATGCTCTGGAAGTGATTTATATCCGCGGCGAATTTCACGGTCAACTGTCATTTCACAAGCAGTTACACCTGCGTAATAAGCACCATTTGGTGTTCTTTCAATGGTTACCCAAACAAGCCAAAATGGTTTTCCGTTTGGAACTTCATCTTTATTTGTTAAAAATTTAATACCTTTTTCTACTGTACTACGCGCATGCATCGCACCGATATCAACGAACGCAGTTTTCTCTAATACATCAACAAATACAGGAGAAATATTTTCTAAGCTTAATGCCCCAACACCAAAACCACCATGTCCATCTGTTGAATCATTTTTCACGATATTAAAACCGATTTTTTTCTTTTTCTCTGTCATATGTAAATTCCTCCTCGCTTAATGATTATAAAAGCCCGAAAATAGGCGCAATGATACTTTGTAAAAATACTAATACATATGGGATAACAACATTGAAAATAGGCTGAATTGTGTAATTGCTAAGCGGTGTAATAACAAGAATTAATAACGCAATTGCTCCATACTTTTCATACTGTGTCATTTTCGCACGAATATTTGCTGGTGCTAAATCTTCCACAACGCGATAACCATCAAGTGGTGGGATTGGTAATAAGTTAAATACAAGTAAAACAATATTAAGCATAATAAAAATCTGGAAGAACTGACCCAGCGTATCTGCTACTGCAGGTGGAATCGCATCTAACACACCAAACGTTATTAAGCTATACCAAATAATTAAACCAATTGCACTTAAGATAAGATTACTTATCGGTCCCGCAATAGAAACTAATATTCCCGCAAGACGCGGTTTTTTAAAGTTATACGGGTTAACAGGCACCGGCCTTGCCCAACCGAATCCAAGAATTAATACAGCAATCATCCCGATAGGATCTAAATGAGCCATCGGTGATAACGTTAACCGTCCTTGCTTTTTCGCTGTATCGTCCCCAAATTTATACGCAACATACGCATGTGCAAATTCATGCACAGATAGCGCGATAATAATCGCCATTGCTACCAATGGAATTTGTTGCAACGGGTATCTAAATAACTGATCCATACTCCAACTCCTCTTCAATATGTCAAAAAAAGAAATTATTTGTTTTTTCGATTGTTCTTCCCCATAATCCGCTATAATAAGAGTGTAACTTACATAAAAGGAGCGATTGTACATGCCATACGTAACAGTGAAAATGCTAGAAGGACGCACAGAAGAACAAAAGAAAGCTCTTGCTGAGAAAGTAACAGCAGCAGTAAGCGAAACAACTGGTGCTCCTGAAGAAAACATCGTTGTTTTCATCGAAGAAATGTCTAAAAACCATTATGCAGTTGGCGGAAAACGCTTAAGCGACAAATAATCTCAAATTTTTTCATAAGAAGCAGCTCTTAGCTGCTTCTTATTTCTTTCCCTCTAACAACTCGATAATTCTCTCTTTATATTTTCCTCTTCTTCCATCTTCATAGATTAAATCATGCGGATAGAATAGTTTTTGATCCGTTCGCTTCTTACCTGTAATCGCCTCAACAATATCCGATTCACGCGAAAGCTCTCTAAGTTCCCCATTCGGCATAAGAAGTAAGATTGGTAGACGTTCTTCTTCTTCTCCTGCACGATAAAAGTCATACGGTAAGTCTGATGTTGAATCAACAACTAAATAATACTCTGGATCGAGTCCAATCTTTTTAAATAAGCTACTTAATTCCATCCAATTATCTAAACCGTGCTTATCAGTAAACTCTACATATTTAAATAGATTTCTGTTCATAAAGCGGCGGCATAAATCACTTAAAATTTGATCTTCTTCGTCTTGCCACACTTGGAAGTAATAATACATTACGTTCTCGTCTAGCTTTAAATAATCCTCTACTGTTACTTCTTCTTCAAATAAAGAATAGAAATGAACAGGATGATTTTTAAACGCATAATACTTCTCATGCAGTGATTTTGCTCGGTGTAAAATCTTCGTTAAAATAACTTCTGCACTACGTGTTACCGGATGGAAATATACTTGCCAATACATTTGATAACGGCTCATAATATAATGCTCTACAGCATGCATACCACTATTTTTAATGACAACTTGATTACCGTATGGGCGCATGACACGCAGTATGCGCTCCATGTCAAAGTTCCCATACTTTACACCAGTAAAATATGCATCTCTTAATAAATAATCCATACGATCGGCATCAATTTGGCTTGAAATCATACTAATCGCTAATTTATTAGTAGATGTTTTCGCAATGACATCTGCTACCTTTTGCGGGAAATCCTTATCAACACGGCTTAACACACGATTAATTTCCGTATCACCAACGATAATCTTTTGCGTAAATTTCTCATGATCTAACGAAAATACTTTTTCAAACGAGTGAGAAAATGGACCGTGACCGACATCATGAAGTAATGCCGCACATAAACATAATAATCTATCTTCAGCATTCCAGTTCGGTCTGCCATCAAACACATCATCAATCATACGACGAATAATTTCATATACACCTAACGAATGAGTAAAGCGACTATGCTCTGCACCGTGAAATGTAAAAAATGTCGTTCCAAGCTGCTTAATACGGCGCAAGCGTTGAAATTCTTTCGTTCCGATTAAATCCCAAATAACGCGATCACGCACGTGCACATATTTATGTACTGGGTCTTTAAACACTTTTGTTTCGCTGAGTTTGTCGTTTAAATATACCACCTTCCGACATCCTCCTTCCTTTACTACATTCTTACTTTATATTATAAACGAAATAAGAAACAGAAAGAAATGAAAGACTATATTAATTCCTGTTATATAAAGAAAAATCACTTTTACCGACGTAAAAGTGATTTTTCTTTATATATTATTTTCCTAAAACAAACTCAGCAACTTCGTCTAAGATCATTTCTTTACCTAGTGGGAAGTATCCTTTGTTTAGGTCTTCATTGCTAATTGTGAATACGTGATTGTTTTTAACAGCGTTCATGTTTTTCCAAATTGATTCTTCTTGGAATTCTTTTAGACGCTGAGAACCGTCACCAGTTGTAAATACGAATAAGTAATCTGGATTGTAATCGATTAAAGCTTCTTTTTGTACTTGTACTAGCGGTTTATCAGTTGGTGTACCTTTAACTGCTGGTAACTTTAAGTCATTAAAGATTACGCTACCGTAACCGTAGTCACCATATACGCGGAAAGCATTTGGATATGCAGCCATTTTCATGAATGTTGCATCACCAGTTTTAGCAACGATTTTATCATGTAATTTGCTTGCTTTTTCATCGTACTTTTTGAACCATTCTTTTGTTTCTTTCTCTTTACCGAAGATTTGACCTACTTCTTCGAATTTTGGACGCCATTGGTCTAATGGAGTTTTTAACATAACTGTTGGTGCAATTTTAGATAATTGATCATAAATCTTTTCTTGACGATTGTTTACAATAATTAAATCTGGTTTTGCAGCAGCTACTGCTTCAATGTTAATTTTATCTCCCCAAGCAGAACCAACTGGTTTTACACCTTCTAATTTCTTCGCAATATGTCCATCAATTTTTTCTTGTGTTGTATTTGCAGTAATAATCGGTTTCATACCGAAAATTAATAATTCTTCTGTTGAACCACTAAGGTCAGCAATTTTCTTTGGATTTGCAGGAATTTTAATTTCCCCTTTTGCATGCTGTACAGTGCGCTCTTCAACCTTCGCATCTGCTTTCTTCTCTTCTTCTTTGTTAGAGCAAGCTGCAAATAGTACAGAAGTAACAACTAGTACCATTGCTAATAGTGCCATTTTAAAATTCTTCATGTTCCCACTCCTTCTGGCTGTATTTATCTTATAAGTTACAATGAACTATAAGAAACGAAAATAACAACTAATTAATATATATTTATTAACCGTTGTTAATGACCCATTCTAACGGGCGTTCAACTTCCCATTTGTAAGTAAGAAGCTCAACGTCCATTAGAAGTCCCCCTCTTTACGAGGGGGGTTCTACTTATGCTTTTTTACGCAATTGATTATTAATCATCGCTAAATCGTATGTTAAACAAATCGGTTTACAGTTTACTGGACATGGAACGATTTGCGCTTCAATCTCAAATACGTTACGAAGTGTTTCACTCGTCATAACTTCATCTGGCGTTCCTTGTTTCATTAACTTACCTGCTTTTAATGCAATCATATGATCAGAGAAACGAGAAGCATGATTTAAATCGTGAATAACCATAACAATCGTTCTGCCTTCTTCTTTGTTTAACTTCTTCAGTAAGTTTAATACCTCAAGTTGATGAGCCATATCTAAGTATGTTGTTGGTTCATCTAACACAAGTAAATCTGTTCCTTGTGCAAGAGCCATCGCAATCCATACACGTTGACGCTGCCCACCTGATAAAGCTTCTGCTGGACGATTTGCGAATTCTGTCATCCCCGTCACTTCAAGTGCCCAATGAATGTAGCGATAATCCTCTTCTTTCAATGTTCCAAATCCTTTTTGGTGAGGAAAACGTCCATATGAAACAAGTTCAAACACAGTAAGGCCTGTTGGCACTTCTGCAGTTTGTGGTAAAATCGCCATTTTCTTTGCGATTTCTTTCGTTGGCTGTTTCTCAATTGCTTTTCCATCAAGATAAACAGTACCTCGTTTTGCTTTCAAAATACGAGAAGCCGTTTTTAATAATGTGGATTTCCCACAACCATTTGGTCCAATAATCGTTGTAATTTGCCCTTCCGGAATTTCAACTGTTAATCCATCTATAATTAACCCTTCATTATAACCAACAGATACCGCATCAACTGCTAAAGTTGCCATACAAAAAGCCTCCCTTTATTTTGTCCTCATAAGTAAATATATGAAATATGGTGCGCCAATTACAGAAATAACAAGACCGACCGGTATTTCTGAAGTTGGTAACACACTTCTTGAAATTACATCTGCAAATAAAAGTAAGAACGTTCCTATTAACGCAGCCGTTGGTAACATAATTTGATGTTTACCACCAACGAGGCGTCTCGCTAAATGAGGAGCCATTAAACCGATAAAACCAATGCCGCCCGCAACAGCAACAGATGCACCAGCTAAACAAACTGCAATAAATAATAATTTACGTCTTTCCTTTTCTACGTTTACACCAAGGCCAACTGCTGTAGAGTCGCCTAAATTCATTACATTTAATATGTGTGCTTTACTAATGGCAAGTGGTAAGAAAATAACCATCCATGGGAGTACACTTAGTACAAACTTCCAATCTGTTCCCCATAAACTTCCTGCCAACCAAATCGTTGCAAAACGGAAATCGTTAGATGTCATCTTCATAGAAAAAATTAAACTAACAGCACCAAATCCGGCTGCAACAGCGATACCAACAAGAATTAATCGAGTTGATGAAACGCCGTCTTTCCATGCTAGTAAATAAATTATAACCGCTGCCAATATCGCACCAACTAGCGCGAAGAATGGAAGGATAAATACAGATAAAAATGTACCTGTTCCAACTTTTCCGAAGAAAAAGTAGACGAATACAACAACCGTTAATCCCGCTCCAGCGTTAATGCCGATAATACCTGGATCAGCCAGTGGGTTTCGTGATAACCCTTGCAAAATTGCTCCTGACATAGCTAATGCAGAACCAACTAATATAGCAATAACCATACGTGGCATACGAAATTCAAATAAAATAACAGATTGATCTTCTGCACCTAATCCAACCAATGACTTTAATACATCCATTGGAGGTATCTTAAATGTTCCTGTATTTAAGCTTACTAAAAATACAGCAACGATTAATCCTACTAAAATCGTTAAAATAGAAACGTTCTTTTTTGTTAAGACGCTCGTCCTCACATTTTTCCTCTCCCTTCGTTACGTGCTAAGTAGAGGAAGAATGGAACTCCAATTAGCGCTGTAATTGCTCCAATTGGTGTTTCAAATGGTGGATTAATAACGCGAGATAACATATCTGCACATTCAATTAACAATCCACCTAAGACCGCAGAACATGGAATAACCCATCTATAATCTGAGCCTACAAGGAAACGAGTCATATGTGGAATTACAAGACCAACAAATCCAACTGATCCTGCCATAGAAACCGCAGAACCCGTTAATACAAGAACAAGTACTGTTCCAATGAATTTAATTAATGTAGTATTTTGACCTAGCCCAATCGCAATTTCTTCACCAAAGCTTAAAATGGTAATATATCTCGACATCATAATTGCTATAATGAGACAAACAAGACCAATCGGTACTAACATATTAATACTTTGCCATTTCACTCCAGCAACGCCGCCTGCATTCCACATACTCACCTCTTGGGCAAGATTGAAATACAATGCAATTCCGGATGAAATTGCCCCTAATAAAGCACTAATTGCAGCTCCAGCTAAAGCTAATTTCACAGGCGTTAATCCACCTGGTGAAGAAGACCCAATACCATATACAATGCTCGCTCCAAACGCAGCTCCAATAAAAGATGCGATAACAAACATTAAATAAGGTGAATTAGGGAAGAATGCATACATAATTGCAATCCCGAATACCGCACCATCTGTAATCCCCATTAACGATGGTGATGCAAGTGGATTCCGTGTCATCCCTTGCATAATTGCTCCTGATACCGCTAAAAAGGCACCTGCAACTACGCCCCCTATTGCTCTAGGCATGCGAAGTTCTTGAATTACGTTATGATGCGTTATAGACCCGTCAAACTGAAATACAGCTTGCCAAACGGTCTTTAAACTAATATCTGCAGCACCAAACGAAATAGAAACTGCCATGCTTAAAGCTAACAAAATTGTGCCTGCTATTAAAATAATAGAGGCAACGAGCGGTCTGCTCTTAATCTCTTTAACATTCACATCTTGCTGTTCTATACTCCTTGCGCTCGCTTCCATCCCTCAACCATCCTAACCAACAACATATATTTAATAAAATGAAATTTATTCTCAAATAGTAATAAAAAAATTAGATGAATTGATATTTTCCTGATAATGATTCTCAGAATCAGACACTTTCTATTTTACCTACCGCTTCAAAAGGCTGTCAACCATTATTTTGAAATACGAATTCATACAAAACGCTATCTTATGGACATAAAAAAGAAGAGTAATCTGTTCACTCTTCTTTTTCTTACTTATTTAACTTTGCTTCAATTTTTACAATTAATTCGTCTTCTGTTGGAGCCGCAACTGGACGATTATTTACAAACGCGAATGATTTTTTACGACCAGGGCCACAGTAAGACTGACATGCAACCTCAATCGTTGCACATGAATCTACTTTTTTCAACTTCGGAATCAGCGTTTTAACGTTCGTCGCCTGACAATCATCGCACACACGAAATTCGTTTCCCATTATATATAACACTTCCTCTATTTTAAACTTTTCACAAGTACATTTAAAAATAAACACTAAATGGTATTTTACCGCTCTTTGAAGCTTGTTGCAAGTCTCCAGGCATAGCTCTATTCCTATATAAGGCTACCTATTTTTTATATTTTCTCCTTCAAAAGCTTCCACCATTCATAGCAAAAGTTTCTTCTCTTCATCGAAATCTACCATATTTTTAAAAGCTTTGTATAAAAGCTTTTTTTTTTGCCCATTATAAAAATAGGAAGTTCATAAAAAGAAAGGGAGTTGAATCTATGAAAGTAAGACAAGATGCTTGGACAGACGAGGACGATTTATTACTTGCTGAAACGGTGCTTCGCCATGTTCGAGAAGGAAGTACTCAATTAAATGCATTTGAAGAAGTAGGAGATCAGTTAAACCGCACATCTGCTGCTTGTGGTTTCCGCTGGAACGCTGTCGTTCGTTATAGTTATGAGCAGGCTCTTCAACTAGCAAAAAAACACCGTAAAGATAAAATGCGTGCTGCGAGCGGTGAACAAGCGAAAAAACGTTTACTTTATACACCAACAACCTCAGGAGCAATAACTGATTACGAGGAACTAGTGCCACACGAAACAGCTGTCCAATATAAAGAAGCTAGTCCATATCAAGAACCGACTGTTCCCGCTTCAAAAAGTTCAATAACAATGCAAGATGTTATTTACTTCTTACAAACAGTCGGATCTTCAAATATAAAAGTAACAGCTCTTGAAAACGAGAATACGAGATTGAAACAAGAAATTAAAGCGCAAATACTCCGAAATGAAGAACTAGAAAAGAAACTAGAAAAATTAGAACAACAATCTCATACTGTACAAGAGGATTACGAAACACTTATGAATATTATGAACCGTGCTCGTAAATTAGCAGTAATGGATGATGAGGAACGCTCACAAACATCTTTCCGCATGGATCGAAACGGTAACTTAGAAAAAATTGCAGAATAAAAAGGATGCATTGCATGCATCCTTTTTATTCTTTCACTTTATATCCGAGAAAACCCCTTTCTTCATTTTTTGCTATAATAGAGGTTGTCATTTTATAAATAAGGGGTTAGTTATATGAGCAGTTCCCGTTCAATTTTATCTCAGCCAGAGTGGCGTATTGTAGATCAGTCTAGTTTAGGACCAACATTCCATGCACTTCAGTCATTCGCAATGGATGACACATTATGCACAAGTATCGGAAATGGTAAATCAGCTGCAACAATGCGTTCTTGGGTTCATCACAATACAATTGTTCTTGGCATTCAAGATTCGCGCCTACCACATTTAGAAGAAGGTATTTCCTTTTTAAAAGAAAACAACTTCAATGTTATCGTTCGTAATTCCGGTGGACTTGCGGTCGTACTTGATGAAGGTGTTTTAAACGTATCACTTTTATTCCAAGAAACAGAAAAGGGTATCGATATTGATCTTGGATACGATACGATGTGGCATTTAATTAAGGAAATGTTAAAAGATTACGACGTTACTATCGAGGCAAAAGAGATTGTTGGTTCTTATTGTCCTGGTAGCTATGATTTGAGCATTCGTGATCAAAAATTTGCTGGTATTTCTCAGCGTCGTATTCGCGGAGGCGTTGCTGTACAAATTTACTTATGTGCGACAGGAAGCGGTTCTGAGCGTGCCGCACTCGTTCGTGATTTCTACAACGTAGCAATTCAAGGAGAAGAAACGCGATTTACGTACCCTGAAATTGTACCGAGTACGATGGCTTCACTCTCTGAATTACTTGGCGAAACGATTACAGTACAAGATTTAATGATGCGCCTTTTAAAAACATTACAACAATTCGCTCCAAAGCTAACACCATCTCAATTAACAATAGATGAAATACCTTTATATGAGACGAATTTACAACGTATTATTGATCGTAACAATAAAGCACTTGGCTTAGAACAATAAAGACCGTCGCTATTATAGCGACGGTCTTTATTTCAATTCGTTATAGAATTAAAGTGCTTGAGCTGCTGTAATTAAAGCTAACTTGTACACTTCTTCTTCGTTACATCCACGAGATAGGTCATTTACAGGCATGTTTAAACCTTGTAAGATTGGTCCTACTGCTTCGAAGTTACCTAAGCGTTGAGCGATTTTGTAGCCGATATTACCAGCTTCTAGGCTTGGGAATACGAATACGTTAGCATCACCTTTAATTGTAGAACCTGGAGCTTTCTTCTCAGCTACAGATGGTACGAATGCAGCATCGAATTGGAATTCTCCATCTAAAGTTAATTCAGGAGCCATTTCTTTCGCAATGCGAGTTGCTTCTACAACTTTTTCTGTTTCTGGAGATTTCGCAGAACCTTTTGTAGAGAAGCTTAACATAGCAACGCGTGGGTCAATGCCGAATAGTTCAGCAGTTTTCGCACTTTCGATACCAATCTCAGCTAAATCTTGGCTGTTTGGTGCAATGTTAATTGCGCAATCAGCGAATACATACTTCTCTTCTTCACGTACCATGATGAATACGCCTGAAGTTTTTGTAACGCCTGGTTTTGTTTTAATAATTTGAAGTGCTGGACGAACTGTATCAGCTGTAGAGTGAGCTGCACCACTTACTAAACCTTGTGCTTTGCCCATGTATACAAGCATTGTACCGAAGTAGTTTTCGTCTTTAAGGATTTTGCGAGCATCTTCTTCTGTTGCTTTACCTTTACGGCGTTCAACGAAAGATGCTACCATTGCATCCATTTCTTCGTATGTAGCTGGGTCATAAATATCAACGCCTGCTAATGTTAAGTTCATGCTAGCAGCTTTTGCGCTAATTTCTTCTTTATTACCAACTAAGATTGGTTTTACTAACTCTTCTTTTGCTAAACGCTCTGCAGCGCCTAAAATTCTTTCATCAGTTCCTTCAGGAAGTACGATAGTAATGCCTTTTCCTTGAACTTTTTCTTTTACTGTTGTAAATAAGTTGCTCACGAATAAACCCTCCTACATATGTTAAAAAACTCTATCTTTAAGAATACTGCTTTTCCTCTATATTTTAAACTTATAGCTCCCAAAAAATAGATAAAATGAAAATGATTATATTTTCATAAAATTCAGCATAGAAATAAAGCCCCTTTAAGCCTTATCTCCTCCTATTTTCAAGTAAATTTAAATGTGACAATTTTATGCGCCGAAACTTTATGTAGATGTTTTTAACCCTATATATGCTATAGTTAACGTGTAAAATATCATTAACTGAGGTGAATAGAATGAGTGAAGCAACAACAACGTTAGATGGCTGGTATTGTTTACATGATTTACGTTCTATTGATTGGGCAGCATGGAAAACATTATCTAGTGACGAACGCGGACAAGCAGTGTCTGAATTTTTAAATGTCGTTGAAAAATGGAACGAAGTAGCTGCTGCGAAAAAAGGCAGTCATGCAATGTATACAGTTGTTGGTCAAAAAGCAGATATTATGCTTATGATCTTACGTCCAACAATGGAAGAATTAAATGAAATCGAAACAGAATTAAATAAAACAACATTAGCTGAATATTTAGTTCCTGCATATTCTTACGTATCTGTTGTTGAACTAAGCAACTACCTTCCAGCTGATGAAGATCCATACCAAAACCCACAAATCTTAGCTCGCTTATATCCTGAGTTACCAAAAGCAAATCATATTTGCTTCTACCCAATGGACAAGCGTCGCCAAGGTGATGACAACTGGTACATGCTTCCTATGGAAGAACGTAAAAAAATGATGTACAGTCACAGTAAAATCGGTCGCCAATACGCAGGGAAAGTACGCCAAGTAATTTCAGGATCAGTCGGATTCGACGATTTCGAGTGGGGCGTAACATTATTCGCTGACGATGTTCTTCAATTTAAGAAGCTTATATATGAAATGCGCTTCGATGAAGTAAGTGCTCGTTACGGTGAATTCGGTACATTCTTCGTTGGGAACATTTTACCAGACGAAAAAGTAGAGAAATTTTTACACATATAATAGTAAAAAAGGAACGAATTTCGTTCCTTTTTTTATTATCCTCTATATTTCTTATCAAAAAACTTCTTTTCTCCGCAAATTTGAACAAAAATCGACAAATCCTTTTCAAATTTCTTGTAAGATTGTAACCTTTTCACATCCAAATTTATGCTAAAATGGTACGAGCTATATGCTAATAACGATGCGAAGGTGATAATGTATATGAAGAAAATCTTGTCTATTTTACTAGCGTTTCTATTGTCAATTTCTTCCTCAGGAGTAATAACATCCCATGCAGAAGAACAAATACATATAGAGGCAGCTGCTGCACTTCTATTTGATGCAGATACAGGAAAAATACTGCATGAACAAAATCCAGATGAATTACTAGCTATCGCTAGTATGTCAAAATTAATTGTTGTTTATGCCGTATTAGAAGCAATTAAAGAAGGAAAAATTACTTGGGATACGAAAGTAAACATTTCTGATTACGCTTATGAAGTTTCACGTAATAATGAATTCTCTAACGTACCGTTCGAAAAGGGACGCCAATATACTGTAAGAGAATTATATCATTCTATCGTTATCTTCTCTGCGAATGGATCTAGTATTGCTTTAGCAGAATTACTTGCAGGCAGTGAGAAAAACTTCTTAAATCTTGCCAATGAACATGCAAAAAAACTAGGGTTAAAGAAATATAAATTTGTAAACGCTACTGGGTTGAATAACGCTGATTTAAAAGGGAAACATCCTGAAGGAACGGATCCGAATGGAGAAAACTCTATGTCAGCTCGTGATATGGGTATTCTTTCAAAAACAATTATTACAAAGTATCCAGAAATGCTAGAGGATACAAAGCAAAGATTTAGAAACTTCCCAGATAATCATCCGAAACCAATTCGTATGGAAAACTGGAACTGGATGTTACCAGGTGCTGCTTTTGCTTATGAAGGATCAGATGGTTTAAAAACAGGAAGTTCTGATACTGCTGGATATGGATTCACTATTACAGCAAAACGTGGTGATTTACGCCTTATTTCAGTTATTATTAAAACAAAATCAATGGATGAGCGTTTCACAGAATCTCGTGCATTAATTGAATATGGGTTTAATAACTTCGAAAAACAGAAATTAAAAGTAGATAAAAATAACAAAATTTCTGTAGTAAAAGGTAAAGAAGACTACGTAACAGTTGCACCAGAAAAAGAAGTGACAGTAGTTACTGCAAAAGGTAACAAAGCACCTTATAAAATTTCTACTGAAGCGGATAAGTCACTCGCTGAAGATGGACATTTAGTTGCTCCTATTAAGAAAGATGCAAAGGTCGGTTCCATCGTTTTAGAACCAACTGATAAATACGGATTTTTAGATGGAAATAAAAGTATGAAAGTTGCTGCAAAAACGACAGAAGAAGTAGAAAAAGCAAATTGGTTCGTATTAACAATGCGTTCCGTTGGTGATTTCTTCTCAAACTTATGGTCCAAAATATTTTAATGATAAAAAGCTAGCACACGCTAGCTTTTTTATTTTCCTCTCTCAATGTAAAACTTCGTTTGGTTGTCATATCCGAGTCCTTTTTCTCATACGTATGAACTAGTAATTGTTCCACACTTCATCTAGAAAAAACCTCTTTCCAAAGGGTATTCCAAAAAGAGAGGTGACACATAATGGGTGTTATCGCACATACAGAAGAAGATGTAAAGTTATTAGCTAGACTCATGCGTGCTGAAGCTGAAGGAGAAGGCCAACAAGGCATGCTAATGGTTGGAAATGTCGGTGTAAATCGTGTCCGAGGAAATTGTTTAGATTTTAAAAAGGTACGGAACTTACGTCAGATGGTTTATCAAAATCCTGGTGGTTTTGAAGCTACTCAAAAAGGGTATTTTTATCAACGAGCACGCGAACAAGACATTGCCTTAGCAAGACGGACCATTCAAGGACAACGTTTTTGGCCTGCAAATTTCGCTTTATGGTTTTTCAGACCTGAAGGTCCTTGCCCACCAACTTGGTATGACCAGCAAAACTCTGGACGGTTTAAAAAGCACTGCTTCTTCCAACCATCCGGTGAGGATTGTCCAAGCGTATATTAAGGAATGAAAATGAGGAGGGATTTTTGAATGGCACAGCAACAAAATCCATACTATGGAACAGGTTTTTATCAACCATCTGGAACTTATGTACAACCGCAACAAATGACCGCGCAGCAACAGCAACAACAGCAAGCGATGCAACAACAAGCTGCTCAGGCTCAATTGGCAGTTTCTCAAGGTATGTTACCACTAGAGCAATCGTATATTGAAAACATCCTTCGTTTAAACAAAGGTAAGCAGGCTACAGTTGTAATGACCTATGAACGTGGTAGTTCGCTTGGTACACAATCTTATACAGGGATCATCGAGGCAGCTGGCCGTGATCATATCGTAATTAGTGAACCAAAATCTGGAAAGCGCTATTTGCTACTAATGATCTACTTAGATTATGTAGAATTCCCAGGAGAAATTACGTATTTACCTGGCCAACAAGCAACTTATGCTCCAAGACCATAAAAAAAAGCTGGCAAATGCCAGCTTTTGTTTTTTATAACCCTTTTACAACTGCAGTTCCGACTAAAATCCACGCCACAATAAACGCTACACCACCGAGAGGTGTAATTGGGCCAAAGAATTTAATACCTGTTGTACTTAATGCATAAAGACTACCTGAGAACATAATAATCCCAGCTACCATAAGCCAACCCGCAGCGCTTAAAAGTGATGATTGCATTTTGTCCATTAATAGAGCGACTACAAATAAGCCACCTGCATGAAACATTTGATATGTAACGCCCGTCTTCCACACTTCTAACATTTTTGCAGAAATTTTATTTTCTAAACCATGTGCTCCAAAAGCCCCTAATGCAACAGATAATCCCGCTGCAATACAACCTAGTAAAAAGAAAATTTTCATCTTAATTCCCCTTTTTATTTTTATCATAAGCAATTTTCACATATAATCCAAACAATTTAATCCTTAAAAATCAAATAAAGAATTACCATTTGCACCTTCTTCTTTTATATACACAGGCTCTCCAGAAACTGGCATAACCGGTTGAACTGTTGTTATAGGCTGAGATCCGATTATTTGTGATTGAACTTGTGGTTCTCTATACGTAGAAGGCTCAACTTGTTCATCTAATAATAAATCACATAATGCACGCACAACTAATAAATGCTCTTTTGATTTTTGTCCTTCACTACTTTTTGCCTTTGCAATTTCACTCGCCATTTTATTTAAAACCTTATCGCTAGATACTTGCATTCCTTGTCACCTCTTACTTTGTAGTTCTTTCTCAAATTGCCCCAGTTTCTCCACTGAACCAAATACTATTATCATATCATGTTCTTGCAAGTTTTCCTGCCCTGTTGGATTATGGATAATATCCCCATCCCTTAAAATGGCCAAAATTGTTACATCAAACTGATTTCTCACATCGCTCTCTAATAACGATTTACCAATTAATATAGAATCTTTGCCAACTAAAATTTCTTCAATGACAAATGACTGTTCTACTCCATATAACACTGTATCAATATAATGAACTGTTAGCGGATTCGCAATACCTTTTGCGATATGAATTCCTGCCATACTAGATGGATTAATAACCTTATTTGCACCCGCGCGTCGTAATTTCTCTTCTGTTTCTGGCTTTTCAGCTCTCGCTACAATTTTAATTGCATCGTTCAGTCCTCTTGCTGTTAATGTAATAAATACATTTTCAGCATCGTTTGCTACGATAGCAACTAGACCCGCTGCCTTCGAAATTCCAGCGTTATGTAATACTTGATCTTCCGTTGCATCCCCATGTACATATAAAAGTTTTTCCTGCTCCAATATACTTTCATCTTTATCCACAACTACAAATGGAATTTTCTTTTCCTGCAATTCATGTACAACTTGAAGCCCTACTCTACCGCATCCACACACTATAATATGATTTTCTAACTGTGCTATTTGTTTATCCATCTTCTTCCTCCGCACTGCATGAAATAAATTCCCTTCAATAATCATAGCTGCTACTACCCCAATTGCATACGTAACGATACCGACGCCAATAGGTATAATAAGAAGAGCAAAAACTTTTCCCGCCTGCGTTACAGGAACCGCATCTCCATATCCAACAGTTAACACAGTAATCATCGTCATCCAAAATGCTTGAAATAAACTAATCTCTTCAATTGTCATAAATCCTAGTGTTCCTAGAATTACAACAAAAGTCATACATACAACTGCTATCCATAATTGCTTACGTGCACTCATATTATGTTTCAACTCTTTTCTCTATCTACAATCTTTGCCAGAGGAAATGAAATACGTATATACTAGAAACGGAATCTATGAAAGAGGTCGATATAATGAAGATATTTCTTTCTGCCTTGCAATGGGCACTATTTATTTTAGCTGGAAGTCTTATTGTACCAATTAGTGTCGCAACTAGTTACGGTCTTGATGGCGCTGAAGCCATCGCGTTTGTACAAAGAACATTATTTGTTCTCGGATTTGCTGGTCTCTTGCAAGCTATATTTGGGCATAAACTTCCCATTCAAGAAGGTCCTGCAGGCCTTTGGTGGGGAATTTTCTCCCTTTATGCAAGTTTAGGCGTCGTATTATTTGGATCAAGCAATGAAACACTTAAGGTCCTTCAATACGCTTTCCTATTAAGCGGAATCATTTGTATTATTCTTAGTGTTTTTGGACTTATTGATAAACTAGTTCGTTACTTTACACCGACAGTAATTGGAACATATTTATTCCTTCTTGTCGCACAACTTAGTGGCTCCTTCTTAAAAGGAATGTTTGGTCTTGATGGACAACACACAGAAGTACAGGCTAACGTATTTATTCTTTCACTCATTGTTATTTTACTATCTTTTTTCATTATGAAGCTACCTATTATTGGACAATATTCTGTTCTTTTCAGTATCGTCTGCGGCTGGATATTATTCGCGTGCTTCGGATTATCTAATCCAGTAACACCTGTGACAGATATAATTCGTCTTCCATCTCTATTTGTTTTCGGAATGCCTCGCATTGAATGGAACATGGCAATTACGGTAGTTTTCGTCACACTATTACTTCTAACAAATATGTTAGCAAGTATTCGCGTTGTACAAAAGGTTGTTTCTAAATATGAAAAAGATGCCGCTCCAGATCGCTTCAAACAAGCTGGCATTATAACAGGAATAAATCAATTACTCGGCGGCCTATTTTCAGCCATTGGTCCTGTTGCCATTTCTGGATCAGCAGGATTTATCGCAACGACAAATATTTATAAACGCCTTCCATTTATGTTAGGGTCAAGCTTTATCATTCTTGTTAGTATATTCCCAAAGATTACTTCATTCTTTGCAGCAATCCCCGTTGCAGTTGGGTATGCTGCGATTTATCCTGTATTTGCAAGCATGATTGGTCTCGCTTTTCGCGAATATAACACTGTACAAAATAAAGAACAATTATTTAAAGTAGCAGGTCTTTCAATATTTACAGGAGTGGGAGTTATGTTCATTCCGGCAGGAGCATTTTCTACGCTACCACCATTTTTAGCATCATTTTTAAGTAACGGTCTTGTTCTCGGATCCGTAATGGCTATTTTGCTGGAAATACTATTTTCTCGTTCGAACGAAAAGCAACTATCGTAAATTGGAAAACTTCCATTATTGCACTCTACCTTTAGAGTTGTTACGATAATGATAAATTATCATGGGCAACACGCTCATGATAATTTATACTAACAATGCAGAACCTTTCTGATTTTCATGAAAAGAGGTTCGATGTCTTACTATATATATTCCCCAATATCTTCATAAAAATTTATTTCTATTCCAACAAAGAGAGGAATTTTCTATATGACTTATAAAATGATTGTTTTAGATTTAGATGATACTTTATTACGTGATGACCATACTATTTCACCTCGCACGAAAGAGGCTTTAATGACAGCACAAGAGCAAGGGGTTAAAGTTGTACTGGCTTCTGGACGTCCAACGTTTGGTATGCGCAATGTAGCTAAAGAACTTCGTTTAGAAGAATACGGTAGTTTCATTCTATCTTTTAATGGCGCAAAAATTATTAACTGTAAAACAAACGAAGAAATCTTTAGTAGTACGCTATCTCCTGAAATCGTTCACAACCTATTTGAAATTAGTAAAACTGAAGACGTATGGATTCATACTTATATTGGCGATGATATCGTAACAGAAGAAAATAATCCTTATACTGAAATTGAGGGCGATATTACTGGTATGCCAATTGTTGTAGTAGATGAGTTTAAAGCTGCTGTAACAGAACCTGTAGTAAAAGTATTAATGAACAAAGAAGCTGAACGCCTTGTTGAAGTAGAAAAGAAACTACAAAAACAACTAGAAGGACAATTAAGCGTTATGCGCTCTAAACCATTCTTCTTAGAATTTACTGAATATGGTGTTACAAAAGGAACAAGCCTAAACCAACTAATCCAAAAACTTGGGATTAAGCGCGAGGAAGTTATCGCAATGGGCGATAGCTATAACGACCAAGCAATGATCGAATTCGCTGGTCTTGGTGTTGCAATGGGCAATGCGCCAGATGATATTAAAGAAATTGCAAACTATGTAACAGATACAAATATGAACGACGGTGTTGCAAAAGTTGTAGAGAAGTTCGTACTAAAAAGAGAAGCACTTGTTTAATATTTTCACTCATAAAACCTATTTGAAGTCAAACACTTCAAATAGGTTTTTATTTAAATTCTCATGCTTTTGTGACTATATTTTGAACTTTGCACTATTCTCGTAGTGTAAACTTTCTTTTTGTATATAATGAAACAAAATAGACTATTTTATTTTGAAAAAGAATACAAATTTACTATAAACAAGCATACGTTAAAGGAGGCTACTTTACATGTTATCTACACCAATCGGACGATTAAGAGCAATTGGACTCGTTGAGGGGATTTCTTTCCTACTACTATTATTTGTAGCAATGCCATTGAAATATTTCGCAGGATTTGCAACAGCTGTTAAAATTACAGGCATGGCTCATGGCGTTTTATTTATTCTATTCATCTTTGCAGTAATTCAAGTAACAATCGTACACCGCAAATCAATTTTATGGGCACTTGGGGCATTCGTTTCATCAGTTATCCCATTCGGTACTTTTGTACTAGATGCAAAACTAAAGAACGAACAACAATAATAAAAAGGTAGTTAACGACTGTTAACTACCTTTTCTATTTATAAATTTGGAATTTCCCAATCAATTTCTCTTTCGCCCATATTAGCTAAAATTGTATTTACTTTAGAGTACGGCTTACTACCAAAGAAACCTCGTCTTGCCGATAATGGACTTGGGTGTACAGACTCGATAATATGATGATTTGTATTCGTAATTAACTTCTTCTTCGCCTGTGCATGACGTCCCCACAATATGAAAATAACTGGTTTTTCACGATCATTTAATAACTCGATTACGCGATCTGTGAAATGCTCCCATCCTTTTCTCTTATGAGAATTCGCCTCACCTTGACGAACCGTTAACACAGTATTTAATAATAAAACTCCTTGCTCCGCCCACTTTACTAAATAACCGTTATTCGGAATTTCATAACCATATTCATCTCGAAGTTCTTTATACATATTTAACAATGAAGGTGGTGTTTTAATACCAGGTTGTACAGAAAAACTTAAACCATGCGCTTGATTCGGCCCATGATATGGATCCTGTCCTAAAATGACAACCTTTGTATTTGCATAGCTTGTATACTGAAGAGCGTTAAAAATATCTTCTACCTTTGGATAAATCACATGCTCCTCATACTCTTCTTTTAAAAAGTTAGCTAAATTTTGATAGTATTCTTTCTCAAATTCTGGCCCCAGTAATGGTCCCCAATCATTCTGCAAAATGTTTTCCATACTTTCACTTCCTGTCCAATTAATTCACCATATCCTGCCTTGTAAATACTACAAACGAAATAATAAGGGAAACAACTGCCCAAACAGTTAAATTCATTAAAGAAAATCCCATCGATAAACCTTGTAATGCAGGTAATTTTCCTGATAAATAATCCGTTAACGTTAAGTTCACACTAAAAATATATTTCGCGCCTTCCCAAGATGTTGCGAATGAGCTTAAAATGCCTCCTGCAATTAATGCGGCTAGCATAACGCCCATACCAGCTGGTGTATTACGAATTAAAACCGAGACCATAAATGATATAGTTCCGACAACGATAGCAACAAACCAAGCTAATCCATACGCCATTAAGATGTATTGCCACTGCGGAATAAGATGTACAAAATTCGTATTTAATGTCTCCTTATCAATGACGAATCCTGTTAAAACAGGCAAGTTCCATCCAGAGTATCCAAATACAAGCCCAGATAATGCGTAAGCAAACAAACCTACAAGAAGCAGTATGAGTGAAATGAAAAATAACATCGTCACGTATTTACTAAGAAGTATTTTCCAGCGCCGGATTGGCCGCGTAAGTAACATCTTCATCGTCCCATCACTTCGTTCTCCTGAAACAATATCAATAGCGACAATCATTACAAGAAGCGGAATAAATAATGTAATTCCTTGCTCAATAAATGCCCTTACAAAAGTCGGTGCGCCCGGCGCCATCGGGTTAATATCATGATCTAAATAATATTGTTGTTGTTCCACTCTTACCTTTAGCCAATCACGCCATTCTTCTGGCAATCTAGAGTTATTCAAACGGTTCTGTGAATCAACAATTTGTTGTTGTAATGAAACTTTCCAATCCGTTGTACCGAGTCTTTTTTGCGTCCTTTCTATTTCACGATACTGAGCATACACAAAAAGTGGGATCAAAATTGCTAAAATAAGCATGACAACAAAAATACGTTTTTTACGATAGATTTTCTCCGATTCATTTAAAACTAGATTCGCAAATTCACGCATGCTGCTCACCCCTTGTGAGTTCAATAAATAAATCTTCTAGCGTAAATACCAGTTCCTTAACGCTATGCACATCTATCCCATTTTCTACAAAGAGTTTATTCCAACTACTTATAGATGCAATATCCATGCGGCATAGTAATCGATCACCTTCTATACTTACTTCCCTTACTTCCCTTACTTCCTCAGCATCTTCAAGCATATTTTTTGCCTTAGAGATCGGTGTAACAATCCATTCTACACGATCACTTGCTGTTTTAATTAACTCTTCAACCTTGGCAACTGTTATCATTTTCCCTTTATGAATAATAGCAACACGATCGCATATCATTTGTACTTCACTTAGCAAGTGACTTGAAATAAACACACTCATATTTTCTTCTTTCACAAGCTTATGTATAAATTCCCTAAGTTCTCTAATTCCAGCTGGGTCTAAACCATTTGTTGGCTCATCTAATATGAGCAATTTGGGATTTCCAAGAAGTGCCTGGGCAATTCCAAGGCGCTGCTTCATACCGAGTGAGTATGTCTTTACCTTGTCGTGAATTCTTTCGTCCAAATGAACCATTTGAGCAATTTCAAGAATACGTTCATCTGATATATTACCTAGCATACGGGCAAATTGTTTTAAATTTTCCCATCCAGTTAAATATGTATACAGTTCTGGGTTTTCAACGATACTCCCTATTTGACGCATCGCTTCTCTGAAATTTTCCTTAATCGAATAACCACCGATAGAAATCGTACCCTCTGTTTCTTTAATCAATCCAACTAACATTCGAATTGTAGTCGTTTTTCCGGCACCATTCGGCCCTAGGAAGCCAAACACTTCCCCTTGTTTTACATCGAAGGAAATATTCTCTACAATTGTCTTCTTTCCAATTACCTTCTTCACGTCTCGTACGGAAAGTATCGTCGTCATTTTATCCCTCCTTGTTCTAGTTTTAATTTACTCACAACATTTTGAACTAATCGGTCTGCCATATATGTATACCCTACTTCATTCGGATGAAAATGATCGGAGTATAATAATTCTTTCCCACGATTTTGGAATAGATCAAATGTCGGTGTAATATATACATTTTTATCATTTAGCGCTAATTTTTCTAAAGATGCATTCCAGTCTACAACGATGTTTGAAGAACCTTTTAAATCTTCTACATCTTCAAAAGGATTGTATAAACCAAGCCAAAAAATAGGGCTATCTGTATTTAACTTACGAATTTCTTCTATTATTTTCTTCGCTTCATTTTGGAACGTCGCTGTATCAGGACGGTATGTTTCTAAATCTATCTTTCCAAGCGATTCCCAGCCAGGAAATAAATCATTTCCTCCAATTGTTAAAACGATTACATCTGCTTGCTTAATTGAATATTGAGCGCCACTACTCTCAATTTGTTTTAATAAGTCGGGCATCTTTGCACCACTAACAGCTAAGTTTGTTAATGCAACCTTTTGCTTATAATCTTTTTGTAAATCCTCTTTCATACGCCCAATATAGCCAATTCCTTCTTTATCACCAACACCACGTGTTAATGAATCACCTAAACTAACTATTTGTAATGTTCCCGTTTTCTTTTTCTCTTTTGCCACTACATCGGTCTTTTTTATTAAATTTGAAGCTTTCGGATTTAATACATCGTTTACACCTGAAACAAAGCCATATGCAAATAAACAGAAAGATGCAATTGTAATGAGTAGAATTACTTTTACTACTTTTGATCTCATATCAAAACCCCTTTTAGCCCTCATAGATTGTCCATAATTATACCAAACGCAATTTTGAAAAGCGATTTTCACACCTTCTCCATTAAGTCGTTTCTCTATCCACTAACTCTGGTAATAACTCTATATGCTTCACATCTAATTTCTCTTCATTAATCTTTTCATATAATAATTCAAACGCTTTTATCCCAACATTTTTACTAGGATGCGAAATCGTTGTTATACCTAATATATCTGCCACTTCTTGATCATCACATCCGATAACCGTAATATCTTCTGGCATTCGAATTCCTTGTTTTTTCGCTTCTGTTACCATTCCCGCAGCAATATGGTTACAGGATACAAGAAACGCCGTCGGTTTTACAGACATACGAGCCCATTCTCTGACTACATTACGTCCATCTTCCACTGTAAAACAGCCTTTAAACTTCCAGGCTTCTAACGGTTTTACGGCAATCTGTTGAAGCGAATCCTCATACGCCTGTTTTCTTCTTTGACTATTAATGCTATTACTTCTTCCAATGCAATATCCAATGCGTGTATGGCCGGTATCTATTAAGCTTTTCATACCGCGCGAAAAAACTTTATAGTAATCAATATGTACACCTGAAATGTATTTTGAATCTATTTCTTCACACATAACAATTGGACCAAATTTCGTATATTCTTCAAGCTTCTCCTTACTATTTGCCCTGGAACATATAATAACCCCATCAAGCTTTTTCATTTTTAACATATTCAGAATTTCTAATTCTCTTTCCTCACTATAATTCGTCTGACAAAGCATCATATTATAATTTTTCTGTGCCGTTTCCTTTGATATTCCCTCAATAATAGCGCTATAATATTGATCATTTACATGCGGCAATAAAACACCGATTACATTTGTTTTTCCTTTCACTAAATGAATCGCATTTACATTTTGCGTATAATTTAATTCTTCTATAATTGCTAAAATTTCTTTTCGTTTCTGTTCATTTACGTACGGATGATTATTAAGTACACGTGAAACTGTTGAAACAGATACCCCAGCGAGTTCAGCAATCTTTCTTATATTCGTCATCTCATTTTCCTCTTCTCACAAAAATTCTCCCTTGACCTGGTAAGCTTTTCACAATATATCCTATCCTAGCAAATACATTTTGAAAGGATATACAACTATGCTTCGATTCAAATTAGAATATATATTTTTCATTGGCGGTTTACTCATTCTCGCCATCGGTATTAATATGATGACGACAATTACTTCCTTTGGACTTAGCCCTTATGATTCCTTCTTTATTGCACTATATCAAAATTTCGGCATAAGTATTGGTTTTTGGATTTTCATGATTAACTTTGTTTTTACCCTTATCGTACTCTTTTGGGACAAAAAACAAATTACAATCGGCACAATTGTAACGATGATTCTTATTTCTCTTTTTGTTGATTGGGTTGGTTCTATTACGACCATTATGAACATTATCCGCTCTCTTCCAAAATATATAACACTTATTTGCGGAAATCTATTCATCGGAGCCGGAATCGGCCTTTACGTCTCTACAAACCTTTGCGCGGCACCTCAAGAGGCTTTCGTTTTAACTGTTGCTGAGAAAAAGAAATGGACATTTAGAAGAACAGAAATTTCATTAGCTTTTTTATTTTTAACATTAAGCTTCTTATTGGATGGGCCAATCTATTTTGGAACAATTATCTTATCCTTTACAACAGGTTGGATTATTCAAGCATTTATTCAAATTGGTACGCAAATTTTAAATAGAAAAAAACCTATTAAGCAAGCCGCTTAATAGGTTTTTTCATTTTATTAGAAGAGATACTACTTAGCATCTCCTTCAATTCGATAGTTTGCTTTCAAACAATCTATTTCTTCATACGATTGCAATGTATGTAGAATGTAATCGTAATCTGCAAGAGAAGCACGATGCGTTACAATTACGATTTCTGCTTTCCCTTTCTCTTCAAGCGGCATTTGAATAATCTTTTCAAAGCTAACACCGCGCTCTGAGAACAATGACGTGATTTTTGCGAACACACCAATTTCATCTTTCACATGCAGTCTTAAAAACTTTTTCACAACAATTTCATCTGGCTCTTTTAATACTTTTTTATACTGAGGAGATACCGCACTATTTCCGTTTACACCTAACCTAATATTTTGCATTACAGCAACTAGATCCGAAACAACAGCTGTCGCTGTCGGTAAGCTTCCTGCTCCCGGTCCATAAAACATCGTTTCTCCTACCGCTTCACCATACACATACACAGCGTTATATTCATTTTGTACTGCCGCAAGAGGATGTGCATTTGGAAGTAAAGTTGGTTCAACTGTAACCTCTAATTTTTCACCATCTCGCTTTGCAAGACCAATTAATTTAATTGTATAGCCTAAGCTCTTACTATATTCAATATCTTCTGCTGTAATAGAAGTAATTCCTTTTACCTTCACATCTCCAAGCTCTACATTTGTAGAGAAACCGAGAGTAGCCAAAATCGTCATTTTCCTTGCTGCATCTAAACCTTCTACGTCTGATGTTGGATCTGCTTCTGCAAATCCAAGCTGCTGAGCTTCTTTTAACACGTCGTTATATGCTCTCCCTTCGTCTGACATTTTCGTCAAAATAAAATTTGTCGTTCCATTTACAATTCCCATTACTTTCGTAATAAGATCTGAAGAAAGTCCTTCTACGATGCTTCGTAAAATCGGAATTCCTCCGGCTACACTTGCTTCATAAAACAGATCCGCCTTATTATCCTTTGCTACCGCTAATAATTCCGCTCCGTGTAACGCCATTAAATCTTTATTTGCAGTCACAACGTGCTTCCCACTTTGTAAAGCTTGTAAAATATATGCTTTTGCATCATCAATGCCGCCCATTACTTCGATGACAACATCAATATTAGGATTATCTAAAATTTCATTCACATCTTGTGTTAATAGAGTAGAAGATACCTCGACCTCCCTCTCCTTCTCAATGTTTTGCACTAACACTTTCGTTACTTTCACTGGACAACCTACTTGGTGTATAAGTCGTTCTTGATGATCTGTAATAATACGAACTACACCGCTACCAACTGTCCCAAGACCTAATAACCCCACTTGAATTTCTTTCATAATACTGTCCACCCCTCAAAATTGTGTTTAGATGAATTATATAGACGAAAAATCTGAAAAACAATGAATTTAGAACATTCGGAAAAATAAAGGTTAATCTTTACAAGGAAAACGCCACCACGTGTTACACAATCTTTCTTTACAATACATAAGGGGTTTCTTGATACACGTAATAATTCAACCAATTAGAGAATAATAAATTCCCATGACTTCTCCACCTAACAAGCGGCTTCTCATCTGGATTATTATGTTTAAAGTAATTTCTTGGCACATCAATATTTAATCCTTTTTGACGGTCACGTTCGTATTCTTGCTTTAACGTATCACAACTATATTCACTATGTCCGAGTGCGAAAACTTGCCGTCCCTCTTGCCCAATAACAAGATGAACACCCGCTTCTTCAGAATTGGCTAATAACGTTAATTCTTTTACGGTTTCAATATCGCTCTCTCGTACTTCTGTATGACGAGAATGCGGAGCAAAAAATACTTCATCAAACCCTTGTAACAATTTCACATGTTGCTCACGAACCTCATGTTCAAATACACCAAACATTTTTTCCGCAAGAGGATACTTCGGCACACCATAGTGATAATACAAACCCGCTTGTGCCCCCCAGCAAATATGAAGCGTAGATGTTACATTCCTTTTTGAGTACTCCATAATACGTCCAAGCTCTTCCCAATAATCTACTTCTTCAAAAGAAAGAGTTTCAACTGGGGCCCCTGTAATAATGAGTCCATCAAATTTTTCATTCTCAATATCACGGAATGTTTTATAGAAGCTCGTTAAATGGTCCTGCGCTACATTACGAGACAGATGCGATTCCATATGAAGTAAATGAACATCTAATTGCAACGGTGTATTTCCAATTAAACGAAGTAATTGCGCCTCTGTTTCTTGCTTTGTAGGCATTAAATTTAATATAGCAATTTTCAAAGCACGTATATCTTGTGTTACTGCTCGCTCCTTCGTCATTACAAAAATATTTTCCTTCTGCAATACTTTGCGAGCTGGTAAATCTTTATCAATTATGATCGGCATGTTGTTTGCCTCCGACTAGCGCCGCTTCTAAATCTGCAATAATATCAGCAACATCTTCTATACCGACCGATAAACGGATTAAATCCGATGTAACGCCAGCTAAACGCTGATTTTCTGCGCTTAACTGTCTGTGCGTCGTACTAGCAGGATGTATGACGCAAGTTCTTGCATCAGCTACATGCGTTACAAGAGTTGCCAGTTTTACATTTGCGATAAATTCTTTTGCTGCTTCTAATCCGCCTTTAATACCGAAAGTTAAAACTCCACTAGCACCTTTTTTCAAATACTTTTGTGCTAACGAGTAATTTTCATTACTATCTAATCCCGGATAATTCACCCACTCAATACGATCATGATTAGCAAGCCACTTAGCAACTGCAAGAGCATTTTCACTATGACGCTCCATTCGTAAATGCAATGTTTCCAGACCAATGTTGCTAATATATGCATTGAATGGGCTCATACAGTTTCCATAGTCTCTTAATAACTGAACGCGTGCTTTCACAATATAAGCTGCTGCTCCAAAATTTTGAACATAACTCACACCGTGATAACTCGGATCAGGTTCAACAAGCTCAGGATATTTTCCATTTGTCCAATCAAAGTTCCCTCCGTCAATAACAATGCCGCCTAAAGAGCTTGCATGACCATCGATATATTTCGTCGTTGAATGAACGATAATGTTTGCCCCATGTTCAAACGCCTGGCATAAATAAGGCGTCGCTAATGTATTGTCAACGATAAAAGGTACTTCTAATTCTTTTGCTGCCGCTGAAAGTTCTTTGAAATTCAAAACGTTCATTGCTGGATTTCCTAGCGATTCTGCATAAACGAGTTTTGTCTTATCGTTAGCAAGTGCCGCAATTTCATCTGCTGTTAAATTGGGATTAAAGAACGTAACATCAATGCCAAGCTTACGTAAACTTACTCCAAATAAATTAAATGTTCCCCCGTAAACTGTTGAAGAACAAAGAAGGTGATCTCCACTACTACAAATATTTAAAACTGCTAGCATAATAGCCGCCTGCCCAGAAGCTGTCGCAACAGCCCCTACACCGCCTTCTAAATCTGATAACTTTTGCTCAAATGCAGCTAAAGTAGGATTTCCAATACGCGTATATATATATCCTTCTGCCTCTAAATTAAATAGTGCCGCTAAATCATCCGAAGTATCGTATTTATACGTTGTACTTTGATAAAGTGGCAAAACACGCGGCTCACCATTTTTTGGCGTATAGCCACCTTGCACACAAATTGTTCCTTTTCCCCATGATTCTCCCATCTCTCATTCTCCTTTCTTTTATACAAAATAAAAAACTGCCCCTTTCCTGAAAACAAGAAAGGAGCAGTTTGAAAACACGCTCTAAAGGCTCTTTCTTATCTCTCAGGATTATTACCTGCAGGATTTGGCACAATTCCGTTATACGGCTGTTGCCAAGGTTTCATCGGGCCTGTCCCTCCACCTTTTCTTGATAAGACTATGCAATTACCGTTGATTTTATAGCAATAATTTCCTGATGTCAATCAGTTTTTCTGAATGTTCTAAATTAAATGCGAAAACTTTAATATAAACAACAAAAGAAATATATTCCATATTCATTTAAAAAAGACCTTTTAAAAACCTCGATCAATATATAGAATTAAATAAGTAGTTTAGACGTATAGGTTCAAGATTCTCACGCTTATTCAATATATTGAATAAGCCAACCTCTCAAAAAGATACTATATATATCAATTCATTTCACACTAGCATATTTAATCCTTTCTACATTAAAACTTACATAACGGAGGTATAACATGACAAATAAAAAGGACATGCACTATATACTCGTCCTATATGGCATTCTTTTAGGCTCTATAGTAGGAGCTACAGTCTGGTTATTTTTAGTTACGATAAATATCGGAATTCACTTTATTTGGGGATACTTACCTACTATTTTCTCTTCTCCCCCTTATTACACCATTTGTGTAACAATTATCGGTGGTATCCTCGTTGGTTTAACACAAAAATACTTCGGTACATATCCACGTCTCATGCCCGAAGTAATGGCTGAATATAAAAAAACAGGTAGAATTGAATACACTTTTGTACATAAAGCTACTTTAACTGCGATTATCGTTTTAATATTTGGAGCTAGTTTAGGTCCAGAAGCAGCACTTGTTGGAATTATCGGTGGACTTTGTACATGGGTAGGAGATCGCTTTAAATTTGCTTTAAAGGGAATGAATGAACTAACAGAGGTTGGAATTGGCGCTACTTTAAGTGTAATTTTTAATGCACCATTATTCGGTTACTTAGCCCCGAATGAAAATGAGGGTGAACAAATTAACGAATTTTCTAAAGGAAAAAAAGCAATTGTATATTTAGCTACCACTTTTGCTGGTTTTTCCGTTTATTTATTGCTTAGTAAACTCGATAATCGTGGATCCTTTATTGTTGATTTCGGGGAAGGTTCCCTTTCTCTTAATGAATGGATCGCCTTTCTACCACTTGCTAGCATCGGTGCTATAGTTGGTTTCTTTTATTTCAAATTAGAATTCACATTAGAGAAATTAATCCATCCCTTCAAGGAATACAAGGTATCACTTGGAATTATAGGCGGTATTTTATTGGGGGTTACAGGAACTTTTCTCCCGTACACGTTATTTTCAGGGGAACATCAATTAAAAGATTTAGTTGTTGAATGGAGCCATTTATCCTTCTGGGTACTACTTCTTTCCGGGGTTTTAAAATTATGTATTACTGCCGTTTGTTTAAATACGGGTTGGCGCGGCGGACATATTTTCCCAATTATATTTGCTGGATCAAGTATCGGATACGCTATAGCTTCTATTCTTCCTATAGACCCAATCGCATCTGTGGCCATCGTAACAACAGCAATTTCAAGCTATGCGTTACGAAAGCCAATAGCTATAACCTTGCTATTACTTATGTTTTTCCCGCTCAATTTACTATTACCAATGCTCGGGGCGGCAGCGATTGGTAATGCATTTCCACTTCCTAAAAACAACGAAGCTACAAACGAATAAAAATAGGCAGTAGGGACAAAAGTTCCACTGCCTATTTTTATTACACATGCTGTTTTAATAGCGCGTATAACTCTTCAAAACTATGCACTTCATATGTTGGCACAATCTCGCTATTATTTGGTTTCTTTTCTGGATTAAACCAACAAGTATCAATTCCCGCTACATATCCACCTTTAATATCAGCACTTAACGAATCCCCAATAATGAGCCCTTCTTCAAAAGCAAAATTAGGAATCCTTTCAAAAACATAATCAAAATACTCTTTCATCGGCTTTTGGAATCCCGTATCTTCAGAAACAAAAATATCTTTAAACAATGAATGTAATCCTGCATTACGTAAACGTTTATCCTGCGTCTTAGAAATACCGTTTGTCACTACATATAAATCATACTCACTTTGAATTTGATTTATAAATTCAAATGCACCTTGCATGAGTTGGTTTCCTTCTTCTAAGTAGCTACGATAATTATTTTCGAATAATATCCCATCTACCTCTTCCCCGTACTCTTTAAACAAAATCGAAAATCGTGTATTTACGACTTCATCACGGTTTATTTCACCTTCTTCAAAAGCGTCCCAAAGGCTTTTATTAATTTTTTTATACTGCGCTTCTACCTCGCTAGTTAAAGGAATCCCTTTCTCTTCAAAGAGCATACGTAACGCCACTTTCTCCGCCTTCTGAAAATCTAACAATGTATCATCTACATCAAATAGCAATGTTTTATATTTTTTCATAAACCCCTCACACTCTCTTTTCTACAAAAACAAATTTACATAAATCGTATCATTCTTCCTTGTAAAAATAATAGGAGATATCTCATACTACAAACAGGGGTGAAAATATGAAAATTAGTAAAAATGAGAAAGAAATTTATCAATACATGCAAATTCATCAATTCCATACTCTTTTTTCCTTTCATGTCTTACCATATGTAGAACTACATTCTTTTCAAAAGAAAGAGATGATATGTAAGGAGGGAATCGACCTCCCCTATCTCTATTACTTAATTTCCGGGAAAGCAAAAATATATATGAGCCATAAAAATGGGAAAGTTTCTTTAATTAATTTTATTCAAGCACCTTCATTCATTGGGGAATTAGGATTAATTGGCGTAGAATCTGTTACAAAAGCGGTTGAGGTGATTGAAGATTGTATTTGCTTAGCGCTTCCTCTTAAAGATTGTCAGCATCTTTTATTGCAAGATGCTACCTTTTTACAGAAACTATGCAAATTTATTGGAGAAAAAACAATTACCCGAACAGAAAATTACGCCAAAAACTATAGTTATTCGTTTGAAAACCGATTAGCTGCGTTTATTCTATTAACGGAACAAAATAATTGCTATACCGAAAAACATACTGAGGCCTCAGAATACTTAAACGTCAGTTACCGCCATCTTTTATATGTATTAAACCAGTTTTGCCAGCAAAACTATTTAAAGAAAGAAGGCCGAACATATTATATACAAGATCGAAATCAATTAGAAAAACTTGCTGACGAGCTGAAAGTATAAAAAACAGCATTAACATAAAAGTTAATGCTGTTTTTTGAGTGACGATTATAATTTTAATTAAAATTTGCTTGCTACTTTAGCTGCTTCTTCAAGACCTGCAGTAATGATTTCTTCAGCTTTATCTGGGAATTGGTTATGTCCCTCGATAACTACCGTTTCCATGTTTGTTGCACCGAAGAAGCCCATCATGCTTGCTACATATTTAACAGCCATTTCTACTTCAGCTGCTGGTCCTTCAGAATATACGCCGCCGCGTGCATTTAATAACGCAATTTTCTTATCTCCAATAAGTCCGACTGGACCTTCTGGTGTATATTTAAACGTTTTACCAGCACGGTTTAAATAATCAATATACGTGTGTAATACGGCTGGAATCGTTAAGTTCCATAATGGGAAACCGAAAACAACTTTATCAGCTTCTAAGAATTGATTTAAATACTTATCAGCAACTGCTACTACTTTTGCTTCTTCTTCTGTTAAATCAAATCCTCTGCTTGCTTTGAATGTACCATTAATCATATCTACGCCTACATATGGTAATTCTTCTTTATATAAATCAAGTTCTACTACTGTATCATTTGGATGTGCTTCTTTATAATTTGCTAAAAATGCCTCGTATAATTTCACACTTACTGCTTGTTCCGCTGGGCGGTTGTTTGCTTTTACAAATAAAACTGTTGCCATGATTCTTTTCCTCCTACTACTCACTCTTATGTTGTTATATATTACTTACGAAAAAGGATTACTCCCTTGTAATTGTTGTTGCTTACAAATACATTTTATCTTTATATCAAGACAATTTCGTCCTCACATAGACGTATTTTTTCATAAAAAAAGTCCACCTTCTAAAGGCGAACTAGGTCTTACGACTTTTGTCTTATACAATTCCGTTTTTTACTGCATATAATGCTGCTTGTGTGCGATCGGATAAATGTAACTTACTCAAAATACTACTCACATGAGCTTTAACCGTTTTTTCTGTAATAACTAAAACAGCGGCGATTTCTTTATTACTCATCCCTTTCGCTAATAGCTGCAATACTTCATTTTCTCTTGCAGTTAGCACATCCACTTGAATGGAAGGCTCTTCTTCTTTCTCTTCCTCCGGTAATGTTTGAGAGAGAAGAGCATTTGCTACATCGGGATGTAATTGAATATTCCCCTTATACGCGCTTCGAATAGCTTCAACAAGTTGATCTGGTTCTACATCTTTTAAAATATAACCACTTGCTCCAGCTTTCAATGCTGGCAATACATGAGCCTGATCAGAAAAACTAGTTAAGACAATTACTTTCACATTTGGGTATTCTTTTTTAATGCAGGCTGTTGCCTCAATTCCATCCATCTCAGGCATATATAAATCCATTAATACGACATCTGGACTCGTTTCGCCTACTTTCACTAACGCCTCTTTTCCATTATTGGCTTCCCCAACTAATTCAAAATCTTCCTGTGTACTTAGAAAAAACGCTAATCCTTTTAAAACGACTGTATGATCATCAACTAACAATACTTTTATTTTCACAAACTTCCCTCATTTTTCATATCATAATGGTACATTTACTTTTACACTCGTTCGTTTCTCGCTGCTTGTAATTTTAATCATCCCACCAACTAATTCTACTCTTTCGCGCATCGTAGTCATACCGAGTGATTTCTTCTCTTTTATATCCTTTTCTACAAAGCCGTTTCCTTGATCGACTATTTCTAATGATACATTCTTCTCCGTCACTTTGAAATAAATCGTCGCTTCCCTGACATTTGCATGCTTACTTACGTTATTTAAAGCTTCTTGTCCAATTCTCCAGAGCGCTTCTTCTACTACGCGAGGTAAATCACGAACACCTGTAACTTGTTCCCGAATTTTCAATCCCAAACTTTCACCATATTGTTTTAAAGCTGGTAATAGTCCTTTCTCTAATCCCGCTGGACGTAGTTGCCAAATTAACGTCCTCATTTCTTTTAAGGCACCTTGTGCTAATTCACGCATCTCATACAAAGACTGATCTACCTTTTCATTTTGACCCTTTAAGACAGCTTCAGCACCTTTCGTCATAAACGTTAATGAAAACAACTTTTGTGAAACAGAATCATGTAAATCTCTTGCTAACCGGTTTCTTTCTTCCATTCGTACAAGTTCGCGTCGTTGCTCATTTAACCTTAAATTTTCTATCACGAAAGAAATATGATTTGTTATTGCTTGAAGTACATCTGTCGTATTCACATCAAATTCACCATTATTTGAACTAACACATAAAACACCAAATATGTGACTTTGAATCTGTATTGGTGAGGCAATAACCGTCCTATTAGAGGCTATCTTATGACTGATTTGATGGTTTAATAAAATAGGTTCACCTTTTTCTAGTGCTTCTTTCGCTGCTTCTTTTATATCCTCTTGTAATTCTTCCTGGCAATAAGATGCCCGCAAGGCTAATTCTTTCTCTTCCCTAATAAAGAATGCGACTTGATTCCACTGAAACACTTCACCTAATTGATTTACAACTTTTTCAGGCAATATATTAAATTGATGAATCGTTCTTAAAACTTGAATGAACCGTTCTAATTTCACATAATAATGCGCTCTTCGCTTTTCATTTTCATATAACTTTGCTCGTTTTAAAGCCGTTCCAATTTGGAAGGCAACTGATTGAAGCAATACTAATTCTTCTTCTGAAAAATGTGTTTTACCTGGGCTTGCCACATTTAACAAACCAAATTTTTCTCCTCCAGCCTTTAAAGGAACCGTAGCATGGTGAAGAATTCCTTCTGTATCTCCCCAATTATATTCAATTGCATTATTAATTCTTTTACATTCAATAATATTAACAGCTCGCTCTAACTTTCCATCCACAAAGCCACGTAAACACCAACATTCCCCTTCACACATCGGGCGTTTGTTTTCATATGTAAGTGCCTCTGGTAACTGGTAATCGATTAATTTCGTATATCTCCCATTTTCATCCGCAAGAAAAATCCATCCTGTCGTTAAACCTGTTACACTAAGTAATTTTTCTAGCACTGCTTGCAATACATGATATGTATCATTTGATGTATTTAGCGTTTCTGCAATTTCTTTTAATATAACTAATTCATTTGTACGATTATCTCGAAACATACTTAATCTCCTACATACAAGATTTTAAATCTCCCCTAAAGTAAATCATCTACTTTTCACTTTGTACTTATTCGTAACATTGATATAATGGTGAAAACATAGTTTTCATTATATCACTTGAGGGGGCTTTCATAATGACATTAAATAAGGCACTTACTATCGCTGGTTCTGACACAAGTGGCGGTGCTGGTATACAAGCAGATTTAAAAACATTCCAAGAACTTGGTGTATACGGAATGACATCTCTTACGACAATCGTAACGATGGATCCACATAACGGTTGGGCACATAACGTATTCCCAATTGCGGCTTCTACATTAAAACCACAATTAGAAACGACAGTTGAAGGTGTTGGCGTAGATGCTTTAAAAACAGGTATGCTTGGATCAGTAGAAATTATCGAAATGGTTGCAGAAACAATTGAAAAGCACAATTTCAAAAATGTAGTAGTTGATCCTGTTATGGTATGTAAAGGGGCCGATGAAGCATTACACCCTGAAACAAACGACTGCTTACGTGACGTTCTTGTTCCAAAGGCATTAGTTGTAACGCCAAACTTATTTGAAGCGTATCAATTAAGTGGTGTGAAAATTAATTCTCTTGAGGACATGAAAGAAGCTGCAAAGAAAATCCATGCTTTAGGTGCTAAATACGTACTAATTAAAGGTGGTAGCAAACTAGGTACAGAAACTGCTATTGATGTATTATATGACGGTGAAACATTCGATCTTCTAGAATCAGAAAAGATTGATACGACAAATACACACGGTGCAGGTTGTACATATTCTGCTGCAATTACAGCAGAACTTGCAAAAGGAAAAACTGTAAAAGAAGCGGTAAAAACTGCAAAAGAATTCATCACAGCTGCAATTCGTCATTCATTCAAAATTAATGAATATGTAGGACCAACACATCACGGTGCATACCGCAAATTCGTTGCACAGAAAGAGCTTGTCTAATAATAAACTAAAAAACATACTAAAACCGACAGAGCATTCATTGTTCTGTCGGTTTTAGTATGTTTTGCAAAAATGTTTTAAAGTACTCCTCGAATTCCTATGATGCTGAACTAACTTGGTTTCTACCATTTCTTTTTGAATAATATAATGCATCATCCGCTGCTTGAATAAATTGCTCAGGTGATTTTTTATACTCTGAAATCCCAACAGAAACTGTAATTTTAATTTTTGTTCCGTTTTTCAGTTGGAATGAATGCTTTTCAACAGCTAGTCGAATTTGTTCCCCTATACGAGTTCCAAATGCTAATCCCTTTTTCGGTATCAACAAGGCAAATTCTTCGCCACCCTTTCGAAAAACCAAATTAGAGAATGGTCCAGTCTCTAACAAAATACGCCCTACTTGTTTTAACACTTCATCCCCAGCAGGATGACCGTATGTATCATTTACATACTTAAAGTGATCAATATCGATAAGTAATAAACAGAGCGAATCATTTTTCATATACTTGTTATCAATATGACGATTCATCTCTAAATCAAATTGCCTTACATTCCCCAGATTCGTTAATGCATCTATCGTTGCATAATGCTTCATCGTTTGAAATAATTCATTTGATTGCAATACGTAACTTGCACTTACAAATGTGACGTATGCCGCTACAATACAACAAACTAAATATAATGAAACTACATACATATCCTTAAATAAAATATAAAGTGGCAGTATTAAAATAGACAGACTGTACACATTAAACCATATCCATTTTGCAAATATAGAAATTTTCATTCGCCAAATAAGGGTAATGCCCATCCCCGTTGCCACGATAGTATAGCAAGCCAATTCGGAGGCTAAAGAATACTCAGTAAAAAATACCCGGGTTATTAAAATGATTATAACTGTTATACTACTAGCTATTGGGCCACCAATCATAATTGCCAAAACAACAGCTAAATAACGTAAATCCAACATAATATCTTCAATATGTACACCAAAGTGCATCAACAATATACTCAATATTCCAGTTAAAATACCGACCAAACATTTCTGCCAAAAAGAGAATCCTTCTTTTAATGGCCTATCTCTTACAAGCTGAGCACCCACAAAGATAAAGGAAAGAATGATTGTCATATTTACAAATAAATCTCTGAACATAAAATGATCTCCCTACTTTTTCTTTTCCATCTATCCCTTTCTATATGCTATTGTATTACGGAATCCCTATAATTCCCAATATTTTTTTACTGTTCCACGTGGAACAGCAAAATAAAAAAGGAGACGAAATTTCGTCCCCTCCATTAGCAACATCGTGATATCTTTCCGCCTTTTGCATTAAATCTAGCCTCTTGTGCCTCAGCAAAAAATTGCTTTTGACATAGAATTTTCTCTTCTGGATGATGCGCTTTCATATGATTTACATACGTTTCATAACTTGGAACTCCAACAAGTAAACTAATAAATTGCTTTCTCTTTCCCCATACGTCCCGTAAACTTTTAAGCATAGTTCCTCGACTCACTTTCATCTCTAGGAATATATGGCGCCTCTTTTAGCGGCATCGGCTTATTTCTTAATACTTGAATCCAAATTCGAAGTGCAGAAATTAATACAGCTATTACAACTATCATAAAAATCCCACAAAGTGCTGCATCAATATAATCATTGAAAATAATTTGCTTCATCTGAGCGACATTTTTAGCTGGCGCTAACACTTTCCCCTCATCTAATGCTCCCTGAAACACCTTTGCGTGGGATAGAAATCCTATTTTAGGATTTTCATGAAATAGCTTTTGATAACCAGCTGTCATTGTTACAATAAGCAATCCGATAGTTGGGATAAGTGTCACCCAAACATATGCTTTTTTCCCCATTTTGAACAAAATTGTCGTTCCAAGTAATAATGCAATCCCCGCTAGCATTTGGTTTGCAATACCAAAAAGTGGCCATAGCGTATTAATTCCGCCAAGAGGATCTACCACCCCTTGATATAAAAAGTACCCCCACCCTAGTACACATAGTGTTGTAGCTATCACATTTGCTAATGTAGAATCTGTTTTCGCAAATGGCTTATATACATGACCTAAAATGTCTTGAATCATAAATCGCCCTACACGTGTTCCAGCATCAATCGTCGTTAAAATAAATAGTGCTTCAAAAAGAATCGCAAAATGGTACCAAAATGCCATCATCGCCGTTCCGCCCATTACTTGTGAAAATATATACGCCATACCGATTGCTAATGTTGGTGCGCCACCTGTACGTGATAAAATGGTCTGTTCTCCGACATTAACAGCAAGTTCTTTTAATTCATTCGGTGTAATAGCAAATCCCCATGAGGAAATAACTTGAGCTGCTTGTGATACATCAGTTCCAATTAGTGCTGCTGGGCTATTAATTGCAAAATAAGTTCCTGGTGTTAATACACAAGCTGCAATCATAGCCATCGCCGCTACAAACGACTCCATCAACATCGCTCCATAACCGATTGGCCTTGCATGGCCTTCTTGCTCAATCATTTTCGGTGTCGTACCTGATGAAACGAGAGCGTGGAATCCAGACACAGCACCGCAAGCTATTGTAATAAATAAGAACGGAAATAAATTTCCAGAGAAAACAGGACCTGTCCCATCAATAAATTGAGATACTGCCGGCATCTTTAAATCTGGAGCTACAACTAAAATGCCAATTGCTAATCCAAGTATCGTTCCTATTTTTAAAAATGTACTTAAATAATCTCGTGGTGCAAGAAGCATCCAAACTGGTAATGCTGATGCAATAAATCCATATACGATAAGCATAATAGCAATTGTCTCACCACTAAAAGTAAACATACTTGCAAGCGTCGGATTTTCTGCTACATATTGTCCTCCAACAAGAGATAAAACTAGTAGAATAATACCAATTACTGATCCTTCTCCTACACGTCCTGGCCTAATGTAACGCATATAAACTCCCATTAAAATAGCAATTGGAATCGTTGCTGCGATTGTAAACATTCCCCACGGACTTCCAACGAGCGCCTTCACGACTACTAAAGCTAATACCGCTAATAAAATTATCATAATACCTAAAATACCAATCATCGCAATTAATCCTGTAACAGGACCAATCTCATCTTTAATCATTTCTCCTAATGATTTACCGTTACGTCTCATTGAAGCAAATAAAATTACAAAATCTTGTACAGCTCCAGCAATAACTACTCCAACAATAATCCAAATTGTCCCGGGTAAATAGCCCATCTGTGCCGCCAAAATTGGACCTACTAAAGGACCTGCCCCTGCAATCGCTGCAAAGTGATGACCGAATAAAACCCATTTATTTGTCGGAACATAATCCTTCCCATCATTTAATGTATGAGCAGGTGTTTGCCTATTATTATCTAGTCCAAAAACTTTCCTCGCTATAAATCTACTATAAAAGCGATAAGCAATCGCATACACTGATACAGCAGCAACTAATAGCCATACAGCATTAATTGTTTCGCCTTGAGATAAGGCTATTACACCAAAAGCAGATGCTCCTAGTGCTGCAATAACTCCCCAAAGTAAAATTGACTTCAACGTTTTCACATACAATCCCCCCATTACTACTTCTTAGTGGAGATTGTACTAAATTTTCTGAATATTTAAGTTAAATCCTCCTTATCATGAAGGATTTCTAGTTTATCATGTTAAAATTCTCTCATTACTTGTCATAGTTCAATTTTATTTCGAAGTCGTTTTACATAATTACGACTTACTGGAATCGGTTGCTCATCGTACCCGTCTAAATACAAATTATACGTGCCATTATAATAAGGTTTAAGTTCTTGTACATATAACATATTAATTAAATAACTTTTATGTACACGTAAAAAATCATATGCATTAAGCTTATTTTCTAATTCCTGAAGTGTGTATGTTGAAATATGATGATTATTCGTTGTATAAATTGAAACTGTTTTATTTTCCTTATTTTTACTTACATATATAATATCCTCTGGAAAAATATATCTAATTCCCTCATGGCCTTCTATCGGCAGTTTACGCAAATGACTCTTTGCTTTCTCACTTTTTTCTTTCCCCATTTTATATAAAATGAATTGTAAATCTTCTTCACGAAATGGTTGCAATAAATAATAAAATGCTTGGAAACGAAAAGCTGTAATTGTCTCTTCTATATCCTCACCAATAAAAATAAATTTTGTATAACAATTCACTTCTCGTAACAAGCTCGAATATTCAAAACCAGTGCCGTCTACTAATTGCGAATTTAAAAAAACAAAATCAGGTGTATGTTTTTTCATTATTAGCAAAGATTCTGTTCCGGCTCTCGCTTCAAAACATTCTACATTCCGAATGTTCTCAGTAAAGTACTCAACTAATTTTCTTCGCTCTTCTGTCTCTTCCATGATAAGTAAAATTTTCATTTATCCAACCACCTAATTCCTTTGTCCATATGTCTTGTTGTATACATTCGCTTTAGTAAGAAACAATCCCTTTTTCTTACTATACCATTATTTATCTAAAAAAACAGAAAAAAGGAAACCACTTTGGTCTCCCCTTTTCTTTTACCTCGATTGGTGCGTGCTAATAATCAACAGGGAATGGACAAAACCTCCACTAATTAAAGTTTCACTTTATACCAATTCCTGCTGCTTTGTTTCTTTCCCAAGTATAATCACAGCAAGTGCCCCAATTAAAATTGATACACAGAAAATCGTAAATATTAGCGATAGCGAAGCTTGTGAAGCAACTAAATATCCTACTAATAGTGGTCCAAGAATACCACCAATACGTCCAAATGCCGCTGCCATTCCTGCACCTGTACCGCGAATAACTGTTGGATACTGTTCAGGTGTGTAAGCGTATAATGCACCCCAAGCACCTAAGTTAAAGAAGGATAATAACATACCCGCAACTATTAATGCTGTTAATGAATCCGCGATTCCGAACACATAAGCACTACATGCTGTACCAATTAAATACGTAACCAATACAAATTTACGACCAAGACGTTCAATAAACCATGCTGCTGTAAAATATCCTGGTAATTGAGCTAATGTCATAATAAGTACGTACTGGAAACTTTTTATTAAACTAAAACCTTTCAGTACCATTACACTAGGTAACCAAAGGAACATTCCATAATAGGAAAAGACCACACAAAACCATAAAATCCATAACATAATTGTTGCTTTACGATACTTCCCAGACCAAACCGATTTTATATTCTCAATAACAGATGGCCTTTTTTCAACCTTTTGAAACCTTGGGGAATCGGGTAAATTCCATCTTAAATATAAAGCATATAAAGCCGGAACGGCACTTAATACCATCGCAACTTCCCAACCGTATTTAGGAATCACAAAGTACGAGATAAGAGCTGCAATTAACCAGCCACCAGCCCAAAAGCTTTCTAATAGTACAACTATTTTCCCACGTTCGTGCGCTTCAACACTCTCTGATACGAGGGTAGATGCAACTGGGAGTTCTCCGCCGAGTCCCATACCAATTAAAAAGCGTAACACGAGGAACATTGTAAGTGTCGTCGTTAAGGCTGTTAAGCCACTACCAATAGAAAATAGTAATAATGTAATAATGAAGACCGATTTCCGTCCTATTTTATCTGATAGTACCCCAAAGACAAGCGCTCCTACAGCCATACCAATTGAGTTAATACTACCTATCCAACCCATCTCTTGAGTACTTAATCCCCAATCTTTTTGCAACGCCACTATTACAAATGAAAGCATTCCAACATCCATTGCGTCAAATAGCCATCCAAGCCCCGCTATACCAAGTAGCTTTCGCTTCGAAATTTCTTTTACCTTGCTCACAAGAAGTCCTCCTTACACAGCTGTCTTTACACATCATTTTACATGTGTGTATTGTATAAGTAAAATACTTTCGTGTAAAAAATTCTCCTTCATCATTCCCCCAAAGTAAAATGTTTATCAAAAATAAACAAATAAAAAAAGTAGCGATGTTCCGCTACTTTTTTGAACGCATTACTTCTTTTAAAAACTCAGCTAGTACTAACTGACGACGCCAGCGTGTTGGATTACTACATAATCTGTAAAACCACTCTAAGTTAATAGCTTGGATCCATTTTGGCGCACGTTTTACCTCTCCAGCCCACACATCTAAACTACCGCCTACTCCAACAGCCATTTTCGTTTCTAAACGATGCTTATTGTTTTGGATAAAGTTTTCTTGTCTTGGGAAGCCCAGCGCAACAAGTAATAGATCTGGTTTTGCTTCTTGAATACGAGAAACAATATTCTCTTCTTCTTCTTGTTTAAAATACCCATCTTGTGTACCCACAATAGATACAGCCGAATATGTCTTCGTTAAATGATTAGCTGCAGCTTGTACAACATGTGGTTTTGCACCTAATAAGAAAACAGATACTGGTCTATTATCTTCCGATAACTTTGCAAGTAAATTACACATTAAGTCAAAACCTGCCACACGCTCTTTTAACGGTGTACCAAGCATACCACTCGCTTTAACAACCCCGATACCATCAGGTGTAATTAAATCTGTATTTAATAATGTTTTATGGAATTTTTCATCCTTTTTTGCGCACATAACAATTTCAGGATTCGCTGTTACTACCTGAAAAGTATGAGTTTGCTCCAATTCTAGTTGTTTCTTTAAATATTGGATTGTTTCATCCATTGTCATTGTAGAAAAAGGAACACCTAGAATATCAACCGTTTGTACTGCCATATTTAACTATCCTCTCTATCATTAAAGGTTTTTCGCTATTAATTGCTTATATGTTTCTTTCGTATCTTCATATAATTTTTGAAGTGAGAAGTTCATAGTAGCATGCTCATAAATATGTTTACCCATCGCTGCTAACTCTCCAGTTTTCCACTTATCATACGCTTCTTCTAATGCCGATGCTAACGCTTTTCCATCACCAGTTGGCACAATCCACCCGTAAGTTTCATCTGCGATTAACGGCTCGATTTCTCCCGCTCTAGTCACAATTGATGGTACACGTTGATTTGCTGCTTCTAATAAAACTAATGGAAATCCTTCGCTATGGGAAGTTAATAAATTTACATGTGATGAAGCAAATAATTGTTTCACATCTTGACGGTGCCCTAAAAATTCAACTTTATCATTAATTCCTTTTTCAGTAGCTAACGCCTTTAACTCTCTTTCTAACGGCCCGTCACCAACTAATAATACTTTAATCTTCTCCAATTTTGTTTGTTGTAACGCATCGAATAAAACTTCATGTCCTTTAACAGGATGCAGACGTGCTACTTGGATTGCCGTAAACACATCTTCATCAATATTAAACATTTCCTTTTTATTATAGCCAGCTGCTTTTTCCTGATCATATTCAATACCGTTATAAATAACATGCATCTTTTCATTTGAAATCCCTAATGCCGCTAAGCTTTTTTTCAACCGATTCGTTACAACAAAAAATAAATCTATATTTTTTAAAGCTTTTAAATTTAACTTAGTAAAAATCCAACCTTTTATGCCTTGTTTAGTAAAGTCTTGAAATGGATCACTATGAATTGTCGTTACCCATTTTGCCGCGAATTTCTTTTTCATTAAAGAAACAAAGAAATTTGCCCTAGGACCGTGTGTATGAACTACATCAAATTTTTCTTTATTAATGAATTCACTTATGTTTTTTAAAATGGATAAATCATAGCGAGATTTTTGTGAAAACACATGAACTTTTATCCCTAGCTCTCTTGCTTCTTTCGCAACAATTCCATCTTCAAATACTGCTAATTCTACTTCACCATCCGGAAACTGATCGAGCAGTGAAATAATATGTGTTTTTCCTCCACCATCTTCTGCTCCTGCATTCATATGCAATATCCTCATATTTTTTCCTCCTTTAAATCCTCGCTACATTTCCATCTATCTTTATTTTACTGTACTAAAAAATAAAAGCTAACAAAAGTTAGCTTTTATTTTTATCATTCAATTTCTAAATCTACAATTAGACAAGCTAACACCACTACAAAGTAAATCCCTACTCCTGGTGCTGTCAAAATATGTCCTGCAATGTATGCAATACCTAGTGCTAATACTAAGCTTGCTGAAATCATTCCATATTTCACATTGAATAATTCCTTAAATCTTGTAACAAATGCTATCAAGATTCTTAAGCCGTAATAAATAAATGGAATCATCATTAACGCAAAACCAATAATTCCGAAATCATAAAACCAATCATGGAAGTCCATTTCAATTAACTTCGGATCTGGCTGCTTTTGTTCATTATACTTAAAGTTACCTGCGTAACCCATTCCGAATAGTTTTTGTGACGTTGGCGCTTCTTTAAAGAACTGCTTATGTCTTTCTTCATATACTTGACGTCCGCTAAAAATAAGATTTTCTTGATTTTCTTTCTTTTGCTCTTTCTCAAGCTCTTTCTTAACTTCCGCTTCTATCTTTGCCTTTTCTTCCGGCTTTTCAACTTTATGTTGTTTTTCTTCTTTATCTTTAATTTCTTGTTCTTTTTTCAGTTTATCTTTAATTTCTTGTTCTTTTTGACCGTGCTGTGCTACATTTTGTTCTGCTAAATAGTTATTATGAATGCCCATATTTTGTGCTAATGGCGTCATTTTAAATGTTCCAACTACACCAGCTAATAGGACAATCGCAATTAATGCATTAATTGCAAGAGATTTTTTGTTCGGATTTTTTCTATCAAATAATAATTGTAGTACAATAATCCCGATTGCTGCCGCTAATGTAGCACCAATTGAGCCCATTCCTACTTTCGTACCAACTTGAATTAAAGAGTAAATCATTAGAAGCGATGGAATCCAATATAAAACGTGCTTCACGCTTTTTGTTTTTTGAATAGAATATAATACCACAATAGGGAAAATAATAGCTAAGATTGACCCTAGTTCATTACCTGCATAGAACCATCCTCGGGAACCAACCTTCATCCACTCATAACTTCCAAAGTCTGTAGAAGTTGTAATAGAAATAACCATAATAGCATTAATAATTAATGTGGAATACACAATGTTATTTCTAACTTTATCGCTAATATTTACTGTCTTCTTCAGTGATTTTAAAGCTAAAATGTATGAACCAAGCATAATATATATATACAATGCTTTTCCAATGAATTTAACTTCTTCTGCGATTACAATAGGACTCTTGATTAACTTGTTATTAATAAATCCTATTCCTAATATAGCTCCTAGTAATACAAGATAAATCAAAAACTTCCTATTTTCTCTTTCTTTTGCCTGAATTAAAATATAAATACCACCTATTGCCATAATGAGGAATCTTACCATAATTCCAACTGTCGCATTTACTTTTAATAACTCAATGCTAAGAGACGTTAATAAATCTAAAACAGGCTGTAAAATAATAAAAAAGAGCAAAAAATGCTCAAATCTAACCCTAGCTTGATTTGCTAACATTCCAAGACCTCCATACAAAATCTTCACATTATCTTTTAATCATAGTTTTCTACTGTTTAAACATACCTAGCAATTATAACATAACTCATATTTAAATTGAGAACTATTTTTCATGCCGAAACTAGTCAAATCTAGCATTATTAGTAACCGAAAACATTGTCCTTTAGCTATCCTTCCCTATCCCTATAAAAACTATCTAACACATATGCACTTATTTTCGACAGTACAAAAATATTTTTTTATCATTTTATATAAATGTACAAAACGGACTTCTCCTATTGTACCATCCCTCTAACTAAGCTACATCAAAAAACGATGCAATGAATCTTCCCACACTTTTTCACTTTACTTTATCGCTACTTATCAAGCATTTTCAAACGCTTTCTTTAGCTATTTCATCCATTTTTCTACATGTAGCGAAAAGTAATTGTTATTTCCAAAACTTTAGTGTATATTTTTTCTCTGGAACATCTTTAAGAGGAAGGAATTAAAGCCATGTTATTAATCGATATATTTACGTTTCTTGGCATTATCGCCGCTGCCATTTCTGGTACATTAGTTGGTTTGAAAAAAGATCTAGATTTATTTGGTGTCCTTTGTTTAGCTGTAGCTACTGCGCTCGGCGGCGGTATTATTCGTGATATTATGATTGGTAACCTGCCTCCTGTCGCATTTGTAAAACCCATTTACTTTTTTGTAAGTGTACTATCAGCATTATTCACATGTATGTTTTTTGAGCGCATCAATAAACTTCAAGTTGTTATTATGCTTTCTGATGCTGTTGGTTTAGGTGTATTTACAGCTATTGGTGCAAATGCAGCAATGTCACATCACGTTGACGCCTCATTTTTAGTCGTTTCAATGGGAGTTATTACAGGTATTGGGGGCGGTATTTTACGCGACATTTGCGCTCAAGATATCCCGTATGTATTCCGAAAAGAGATATATGCAATTGCTTCTATTTTAGGAGCAGTTAGTTTCCTAATTACACATGCAATGGGGGCACACGTCTTAGCTTTCTATGTTTGTTTATTAATAACATTCATTATTCGTGTAGTCACCGTAATATATAACGTACATTTCCCAGTTTTCTTTAAAACACATGCAAAAATTAATAAGGGCCATTAAGAGAATTCCACATAGAATTCTCTTAATTTATATACAATTCTACATACTATAGAGTAATTATATAAAATTGAAAATGAATTAGAAACTATCCCACAAGTAATGAAGAGTATTCAAGATGATTCCTCGAATGTGGCCTTAACAGCAGATAATTTACAACTAGAACTAAACCGATAAGGCGAATCGATACAAAAAAAGAATCCGAAATGGATTCTTTTATTTTCTGAAAAATATTTTTTGGCAATAAAAATAACTCATATAAACACCAAAGCTTTGTAAAATAAACAAAGCTGGCATAATAATATTATAGTATGCCATATCCACTTGAAAGAGCCTTAACGATACATATCCGGTAATTAATAATACAAACAACATATATCCTTCATTTTGCTGTTTCTTAATTAGAAAATGTAATAAAGCTATGGCCATAAACAATGTCACCACTATATATATAAGCTTTTCACATTTAAAAAGAATAGAATTTATTCCCTCATCTGAAAACTGGCTAATAACTGGTTTTAACAGTTTAAATCTTTCTACTTCCATTTCTTTCAACTCTTGATCAATGTGCTCTTTTACACTTTGATTTTTGGATGTTTTTTCTTCATTTTGACTTTTTCCAATTAAAACAGATTGAACATAAGTCTGATTAGAAATCGTATACTGTGACATTCCCATCATCTTGATACCATAGCTCACACCAAAATGAGTACTATAAAATAGAATAAGTATTCCTATCATTTTTAATAGTAATTTTTGCTTCGTTGCTGATTGGAATAATTCAGTTAACAGCACATATACAGCTATAAAAATAGGTAAAAATAAACCCATTGGGAAAATCATATTGCTAAGCGCAAATAAAACGGCTGAAATTACCCAGATATAAGGATGATCCAATCCTTTATATAAAAGTATGTAACAAGCACAATAAAATAAAAATATTGCAAGTGATTCCGCCGTTAATACAGAACTCATAAATATATTTGGAATATATAAAGCATAAAACATTGATGCAATACGACCACACTCTTCTCCAAGGACCATTGACGCAATGCGATAAATGAAAAATGCAGTTCCTGTACAAAATAAAATATTAAATAGTTGTAAAGCGAATACCGTATCACCAAATATACGAATGATGATCGATTCATAAATAATAAAAGGTAACTGCGCTACATTCTCTATATTATTGCCAATTGCAATCTGCTTTGCAGACTCATACATAGCTTTCATATCACCTATTATTGGACCATCTACAAATAGAACTGTGATAAGTCTTACAACTATAGATATGCTTATAAGAAAGATAAGAAATTGTTTATCTGTAAAACGATATTGCAAAATCGATGCCACTAACAAAATAAGAATAACAAAAATCACTAATACGATCGTTATACTTGTTGTACTTCCTCCAAAAAATTGCTTACTTGTTTCAAATGCCGACCAACAACTATAAACAAAAAATGCGAGCATCGTACCGATCGTTATCTTACTGAAGAAAGACGAAAAATTTGTTTGTATATGATTCATATGTCCATTGCACCTCTACTTCCATTTATAACAAAACGATTCTATCATGAATAGGCACAAGGTTAATAGGGCATTTCTATGACAAATACACAGTCATTATTTTTTCACTTGCAATGTAAGCGAATCCTCTTTTACACTACATTTTATATACGATAAATTTTCTTTCAGTTACATGAATACAAATACAGAAATTTCAATAAAGTGAAACTTTAATCCGCGGGGGTTTTGTTCATCTTCTACTGACTATTAGCCAGCTATTCGCGGGATAATCCTCTTGGAACACTTTACTTCATTAAATATCTAATATGGGTACTCCACTTACACATGTCACTCTGATTGAAAACAGAAAATAGGGGATGAATATATGGAAAAGAAATTCATGCGAGAATCAAAAGCAATTAAAACAACACGTGTTTTTCCTAACGATTTAAATAATCACCAAACACTTTTCGGGGGGAAATTATTAGCAGAAATTGATAGTATCGCTTCAATTGCAGCTGCGAGACATAGCCGCAAACATTGCGTAACAGCATCTATCGATTCCGTTGATTTTTTAACTCCAATTCACCAAGCAGATTCTGTTTGTTATGAAGCATTCGTATGTTATACAGGAAAATCTTCAATGGAAGTTTTCGTAAAAGTAATTGCAGAGGATTTACTAGCAGGCGAGCGTAGAATGGCCGCAACTTGTTTCATTACATTTGTCGCATTAAAAGACGGAAAACCTTCATCTGTACCACAAGTAATTCCTGAAACAGAGGAAGAACATTGGCTACATACAACTGGTTCAGAGCGTGCAGAGAATAGAAAAAAAGGACGTTTGAAAAGTAAAGAAATGGCTGAAGTGTTAACTTTAAGTAAGCCTTGGAATATGTAACATTAGGATTTTATCTTATACATGCACAGGTTTTTTCTTCCTTGCATGTATTTTTTATTATAGTAAGGTGTTACGCCTTAGCATTTTTATTCAATGCCTGTTTCCTAAAATCACCCATCAGCTTTTCCTTTATTTTGTTATACTATTAATGGTATATTAAGTAATGTTCGTTTAAAAATAACCATAATATGATTAAGTATATAAGGGATGGTGCGGTAATGTCTATTGAGGTACCAATTTCAATACCAAAAACGCTTATTATTATTCCAGCGTATAACGAGGAAGAAGCAATTGCAGATACATTAACAAGATTATTAGAACTAAAACAGCATTTTACAGCATTAAGCATTTGCGTTATTAATGATGGATCAAAAGATAAAACAGCTCAAATCGTAAAAGATTTCCCTGTTCATCTTGTTAATTTACCATATAATCTAGGTATCGGTTCAGCTGTACAAACTGGATATAAATACGCTTATGAGAACGGATATGATATTGCGATTCAGTTCGATGCTGATGGGCAACATAATCCTGATGATTTATACAAAATTATACAGCCTATTGCCGAGGATCAATGCGATATGGTGCTGGGTTCACGTTTTACAGAAAAAACAGCATATAAAGGTAGTATTTCCCGAAGAATCGGTATTTTTTATTTTACCGCTCTATTGAAAGTACTAACAAAACAAACATTTATGGATCCAACTTCTGGGTATCGTGCTATCAATCGAGAAGTAATTAAGATTTTTGCACACAATTATCCAAAAGATTATCCAGAACCAGAAGTCCTTATTCATTTAAAAAAGAAAAAACTCCGCATTAATGAAATATCTGTAAATATGCAAGAGCGACAAGGTGGACAATCTTCCATCACTCCCCTTAAATCTGCATATTACATGGTTAAGGTAAGTCTTGCTATATTGATGCAAAAAATTGTGAAAGGTTGATAATGAATGCATATAATTACCTTTTCATTCATCTTTATTTTATTACTATTCTTCTCAATTATTAATTCCATTCGTCGTGGGACTTTAGAAACAAAATATGCTATTTTATGGATTTTCGTTTGTATTACAATGGCTGTTTTAAGTTCTACGGATAAAATTATAAATTGGATTGGAAAACTATTAAAAGTAGAATATCCTCCGTCCATTTTATTCTTATTCGGACTATTATTCTGTTTTATCTTAATTTTTGACCTGACGAGAAAAATCTCTAAATTACACCATCAACTTGTAACATTAACGCAAGATTATGCATTATTAAAACAAAAATTGAAGATAACAGATAAAGAATAACTTTCTAACTAAATACTAATATATTAAAGCTCCTGAATTTTGCTTGAAAAATTCAGGAGCTTTTATCATTTCAAATTATTTCTTTCTAATTATACGAGGTACCACAATAGAAAGTTGATTTACAAAGTTTATATGCGTTAAACTTATACAGATGTTCTTGTAGTCTTCTTCCTTTCAAAAGGCTTGTATATAGGGTACAAAACATAAAAAATTTGAGGAGATAAAAACTCTATGATGGAACAAAAACAACTCGTTTCCGTTGTCATACCTCTGTATAATACGGAAAAATATATTGAAGAGACGATGCAATCAATACTAAATCAAACATATAAAAACATTGAAATTGTAATTGTAGATGACGGGAGTAAAGATCAATCATCTTCTATCGTAAAAAGTCTTGAGCAAAAATATCCAGGACAAATAAGATACGTCCCTCAAGAAAATCAAGGCGTTTCTGTTGCTCGTAATACAGGAATTGAAAATGCTAGCGGAGAATATGTTGCTTTTCTTGATAGTGATGATTTATGGCATCCAACAAAAATCGAAAAACAAGTTGAAAGCATGCATAAAAACAATATGAACGCTTGTTATTGTGGCTATATGAACTTTTACGAAGAGACCGGAGAAAAAGTTGAGCACACGACAAAATTTATTAACGGTGATATGACAAAAGCTTTCTTGACACATCAGGTTGTTGCTCAAACGAGTACTTGGATTTTCAAAAGATCTATCGTGATGGATCATAACATTCGTTTCACACCAGGATGTAGTTGGGGAGAAGACTTAGAATTTCTATTTAAATTAATGAGTGTAACAAACGTATGCTATGTAGACGAATATTTGACATATTACCGAATCTTATCAGAAGGAAACCTTTCTTCAAAGTATAAAGATTATGAATTAAAAACAGCAAAAGAATTAGAAGTATTTAATCGAATGAAGGATTGGGTTCATAATAAGTCAAAAGACTTAATCGTGAATGATTCTACAGAGCTTCTTGAAATTCTTGAAACTTATCTATTCCCATATACGGTCATTAATAACGCTTGTATATACATTAAGGGCAACTCTAAATTAGATAAATCACAAGTTCAACTAATCAAAAGCGATATAAAGAAATATTGTCGCAAAATTTATTCGAAAAATGGAAAACGAAGTAAGAAGTTATACGCAATGCTTTGGTTTGTAAGAATCAAGTTTATGTTTTCTTAACTAAAAATGCGCTTCTAAACATTCTTTCCGTAAACAAATTAACTTTACAAATAAGACGAATTCCGTCCTGAAGAATAGAAAGGTCTTTTTCCATGAAAACAAACAAAATCCTTAAAAATGCCTCCTACCTCTTTGTAGGAAATATTACTGTTCGATTTGTACTTGCTATTGCGACGATTCTCTTTGCAAGATATGTTTCACCAGATGAGTATGGGATGTTTACAGTTGCATTAGCAGTTTCCGCTGTCATTTGTTATTTTACAGATGCAGGCTTGACACATACATTTATGCGTGAAGGAACAAGAAGCGGCGCTAACATTAGCGTATTAATCAGTAGTTATTTACGTATTCGTTTCGTATTAGCTGTCGTAATTTCTGTACTCTTCGCTATTTTTGCTCAGTTCTTCTATACGGATGCCTACTTACGTGCCATGGTATATTGGGTTGTACTACCGACAATGTTTGGAGCAACTTTACAAGGCGTTGGAATGGCTTATTTCCAAGTAACAGAACGTATGCAATTTACAGCAATTATTTCTGTACTGCAAGGCATAACAGCAGCTGCTGCGCTTCTAATAGGAATGTCGTTTAAATGGTCACTTATGATGGTCGCTGCTATGTACGGGATATCCAGCCTTGTAACAGGGATTATCGCCTTCTTAATGGTACTCCGCCATACAAAAGTTCATAAAGGCTGGGACAAAGGAATTTTAGATCAACTGCTTATTTTCACAATCAATGGCATTATCATTATGCTTTTACCGCAGTTAGGTCCTATTATATTAGAAAAAGTTTCAACACATGAGCAAGTTGGATTCTTTGGAGCTGCATCGAAAATACCCGCTGTACTTTATCAAATCCCCGGTGTAATTGCAGCAGCCTTTTATCCAAAGTTATTTGCTTTTGGAAATGAGAAGAATATTGATGAACATAGAAAACTATCTCTGTTTGAATTAAAGCTTATGTCTTTCTTAGGAATGGGAATTTCTATCCCATTTATCGCTGATCCAAGCTTTTGGATTGTTACTTTATTAGGCGAAGAATATGCACCAGCTGGTGATGCTCTTGCAATTTTAGCATTTATGGTCATTTTACAATCCATCAACTATCCACTTGCTGATAACTTAACGACAATTGGTCAACAATGGAAGCGTGCGACAACGATGGGAATTGGATTGGCTGTTGCCATCATAAGTTACATCGTATTAGGTAGCCAATTTGGAATGATGGGAGCTGCTGTGGCTGCTATCATTACTGAGGTTACTTTATTAATCGGATTTACTTTATTTGTTCGTAAGGGTTTTTCATTACTGTTCAAAGGAATAATATTCAATGCACTAGCATTTATAATCAGTTATGCAATATACCGCACAGTATTAATTAACTTACCGCCACTGGTAGCTCTAACACTTACTGGTATATTGTACGGTATTATTGGCCTTGCAATTGATCCACAAATACGCGGGTTGATTTTAGGATTTATAAATAAAAAGCTAGGTAAGAAAATAGCATAAAAGCCAAGTTCTTTTTCATCTTTATGAAAAAGAACTTGGCTTTTTATTTATTACCCTCTACATATAGAATCGTTTCTTTTGTTCCTTCATAACACCAGCTCTTCTCGACGACATTTTTCATATCCCACAATGTAATTAAACACCTTTCAATTACACTCTATATTTTCCCAGAAACAATGTAATGTTAATCTTGCAAAAATATACATTTTGAAAGGATAGCATTATACTCAAGAATTTAGTATCATGATTCAAGACACTATTTTGAAATGGACGGGGGACACTATGAGCTTATTAACAGTCGAAAAATTAGGACACACATTTGGCGATCGCACATTATTTAAAGATGTATCCATGCGTTTACTAGCAGGGGAACATGTTGGATTAGTCGGTGCAAACGGTGTTGGTAAATCAACATTTATGAATATTATTACTGGTCAACTTATCCATGATGAGGGGCGTGTAGAATGGACACCTGGTACAAATTACGGTTACTTAGACCAGCATACAATTTTAACACCTGGTCGCACAATTCGTGATGTATTAGCTGACGCGTTTTTACCTTTATTTGAAAAAGAAAAAGATTTAAATAAAGTTGCAGAAAAAATGGGAACCGCGACACCAGAAGAATTAGAGGCACTTCTTGAGGAGATGGCGGAAATACAAGATGCTCTCGAAGCAGGTGGTTTCTATTTACTAGATATGAAAATTGAAGAGGCAGCGAGAGGTCTTGGAATTGATGCAATCGGTTTAGATCGTGATGTTTCAGCACTAAGTGGTGGGCAACGTACAAAAGTATTGCTCGCAAAGCTATTACTTGAGCAACCAGAAGTATTATTACTTGATGAACCTACTAACTATTTAGACGTTGAACATATTCATTGGTTAACGAATTATTTAAAAGAATATCCACATGCATTCTTATTAATTTCTCATGATACGGAATTTATGAACAAATGTGTTGATGTTATTTTCCATCTAGAATTTACAAAAATGACGCGCTATACAGCGACATACGAAAAATTCCTAGAGTTAGCCGAAATTAATAAAAATCAACATATAAATGCTTATGAAAAGCAGAAAGAATTTATTAAAAAACAAGAAGACTTTATTGCGAAGAACAAGGCCCGTTATTCAACGACAGGTCGTGCAAAGAGTCGTCAAAAACAACTTGATCGCATGGAGCGTATTGATCGTCCTGAAACAGCAATTAAGCCAGAATTCTCATTTAAAGAATGTCGCGCAAGTAGTCGTTTCGTCTTTGAAGGTGAAAATGTAGAAATCGGATATACACATCCCTTATTACCAAAACTAACAATGACAATTGAACGCGGTGAAAAAATTGCTATCGTTGGATGTAATGGTGTAGGTAAATCCACATTACTAAAAACAATTCTAGGAAAAATCAAACCATTGGGCGGGAAAACAAGCCTTGGTGACTTCTTAGAGCCCGCATACTTTGAACAAGAAGTAAAGGCTGATAATATAACGCCCATTGATGACGTCTGGAACACATTTCCTAGCATGGACCAACATCAAATTCGTGCAATGTTAGCGAAATGCGGATTAAAAAATGAGCATATCTCTCGCCCGCTAAATCAATTAAGTGGTGGCGAACAAGCAAAGGTTCGTCTATGTAAGCTAATGGGTGAAGAAAGCAACTGGTTACTATTCGACGAGCCAACAAACCACCTTGATGTTACGGCAAAAGAAGAACTACAAAAGGCCCTGAAAGCATATAAGGGAACAATCCTTCTTGTATGTCACGAACCAGACTTCTATGAAAACTGGGTAACAAAAGTTTGGAACATAGAAGAATGGGCACAAAACAAAAAATAATATACATGGGATAATTAACCATGTTTTTATGATATACTATAAAAAGCGTGACAACACCTTGTTCTGTTGTCACGCTTTTTATAGAGACAAGATTTTATTTACGCTGGGGGCAATAATATGCTTTTTAATTCTTATGAATTCATGCTTTATTTCTTACCTGTAGCAGTAATTGGATATTTTATATTGCAAAAATTAAATCGAAACATTGCGAAAATTTTCTTAGTGGGCATGTCCCTCTACTTCTACGCATATTTTGAAGCGAAATATCTATTACTAATAGGAGTTTCATTATTTACAAACGCCTTTATAGGCCAACAAATCATACAAAAAACGAATAAAAAAACTCGAAAAATATTATTGACAGTTGGCTTAATATTTAACATTTCATTACTGGGATATTTCAAATATTCCGATTTCTTTTTAGACAATATAAATACTATATTTGGAACTGATATACCTTTATTAAAGCTGTTATTGCCTTTAGGAATTAGTTTTATCACCTTCCAAAAGATAGGTTTTTTAGTAGATTGTTATAAGAGAGAATTAACCAAGTTTAACTTTATTGATTTTTGCTTATTCGTAACGTTTTTCCCGCAACTTATTGCAGGACCAATTGTCCATCATAGTAAGGTTCTACCTCAATTCCAGGATGAATCCAAGAGAAAGTTGAATATCGAGAATGTTACAAAAGGAATTTATATATTCGGAATCGGTCTTACTAAAAAAGTAGTAATTGCTGACTCACTAGCACAATGGGCTGATTTTGGCTTTAGCAACGTAAATCAACTATCTACGACTGATGCATGGATTTCATCGCTTGCATATACATTACAACTGTATTTTGATTTTAGTGGATATTGTGATATGGCAATAGGTGCCGCGCTGTTATTCAATATTACATTACCAACTAACTTCTTCTCTCCTTATAAATCTTTAAGTATTCAAGATTTTTGGAGACGTTGGCATATGACATTAGGGCGATTTTTCACTCAATATGTATATATTCCATTAGGCGGCAGTCGTAAGGGACAAGTTCGAACTTATGTAAATTTATTTACAATCTTCCTTATTAGTGGTATTTGGCATGGCGCTGGATGGACATTTGTTATTTGGGGCGTTTTACACGGATTGGCTATTGTAATACACCGATTATTTAAAAACTTAGGTGGAAAAATGCCTAAAGTATTCGCATGGATCTTAACAATGGGATTTGTGCATGTAACGTGGGTATTTTTCAGAGCAACTTCAGTAGAAGATGCATTAACTATGTTAAATCGCATGTTCAATGTAAATTACTTGCACATCCAAACAGCACTTATCCAATTCCGCCCAGAAACATTAACCGGTGTTTCTACATTGGATAATTTAATTTATTCAGTCGCTAATTTATTCCCATTCCAAGTAACTGGTAGTCAATTTAACTTCCAAACTATCTTATACCTAGCGATTGGAATGGCTATTGTATTATTTACGAAGAATTCTATAGAAAAATTAGAATCTTTTCGTCCAAAACCGATTTATGCTCTTGCATTAGCTAGCATGTTTATACTGTCTTTAATGTATTTAAATCGTGTAAGTTCATTCTTATACTTTAATTTCTAATAACCGTAGGTGAAAAATATGTATAAGCGTTTTATATGTTGGTTTATTATATTCCTATTCATTTTATCTGGAATAGTTTGCTCTATTGTCTATAAGCTTGATCCATTGTACGTATATAAATTTAAGAAAAACGATTATTTTTATGCTACTGAACGCTATCAAATGCCTGGAATTGTTAAAAATATGGATTATGATACTTTATTTGTAGGGACTTCTATGGGCAGAAATTTCCTTGAACCTGATGCTGATAAATTACTTCATACTACAAGCTTTAACGGCTCTCTTCCAGGTTCAACAGCCAGGGAGCAAAATATGACAGCTCAGTTAGCTACGCATTCAAAAACTGTTAAAAATATTATTTGGGAGCTTAATTTATATTCATTCTCTGGAAAACCTGAATGGGTATCAGAAGGTGCTTCACCGTTCCCAACTTACATGTATGATACAAATAAATTGAATGATATCCAATATTTTCTTAGTCCATACTCTCGAAAAATGGCATTACAGAACATGAAATTAAAATTAGATCCAACAAAATCTCCACAGGATCCTCATTGGCTATATAAATTTGGAGATGACGAGCCAAAATTCTCAGTAGATATAGCTAAAAAGGTTGTCGATGGAACACCTCATCAATCAATCAGTGAGGGTTGGTATCATGAACAAATGCTTAAATCTTTTGATTCTAATATTATTGAACTCGTAAAACAAAACCCGGAAGTACAGTTTACATTTTTCTATGCACCGTATCCAGTAACGTATCACGTAGTTATGGATAAAAACGACCCAAAGCATACAGAAGAAAATATGTTATTTAAAAAAGAAGTATACAATAAATTAAAAGAACTAAAAAATGTAAAACTTTATGATTTCCAAGATCAAAAAGAAGTTACATATAATCTTTCTAATTATATGTCCGATCAAACGCACTATTACAGATATATAAATGATTGGATTGTAAAACAATTAGCGACAATTGAGCCTATTACTAATAAAAAAGATTATGACCAAAGGCTAATTGATTTCTCTAATGAAATAAAGAATTTCGATACTTCTAAACTAATAAATTCAGATGAAAGACCTAAATAATGAAAAGGGCCCCTTACAAATGGTGCCCTTTTCATCTTACAAATTTATTCCTATTTCAATTTGGCGCATTGTAATACTCAATCAACCTTAACCTAAAATCTGTTAGTTCGTCGTAACCTTTTAAATTAGCTAACATCCCTCTAATGACTGGAATCCTTGGATTTGGCAACCGCATTTCAGCCTCTAAAACATCTAAAGTAACAAGTAACTCATCATTTTCTAATTGATCGGCTAATGTTCGTTTAAATACAATAATTTCACTTAAAAAATGTTCCTTTACCTGTTCCTTAATAAGATTGGAACTACAAAGAAATTCTCCCAGTACCTCCTCATGCAGAACAGGTTCCTCCGAAGATTCTAGAAGCCCTTCTACTAAATTGTCTATCCTATTTAAAATAAAAGCTGAGACATAGGACAAATCAATTTCTGGCGCATTTAAAATAATTAATTCTAAATACCCACGGCATATCCCTTCTACCATAATTACTAAATCTAGCAAATACGGAATAACCTTCTCGCCATAAATGGACAGTAAGCTATTTCGATAAAATGCATGAGACTCTAATTTCATCCTCATCATAAATTCTTCTACTTCTTTATTAAATGGAATAGCATTTTCTCTCGCGTGCATAATAATAAATTCCTTATGCTTCTGTACATCAGTAAACTGGCAACACAATTGTTTTTCAAATTTTTCACGTGGCAATAAAGATTCTCTATCAATATCCAGCATTTTCTTTTGGATTTTGTCATAATAATATCGAAGTGTCGCTAATAACAACTCATCTTTCGATTTAAAATATAAATAAAAAGCCCCTTTTGATATACCACAGGCTGTGACAATTTCCTGTACTGGCGTTGCATTCACACCCTTAGTCGCAAATAACTTCATAGCCGATTCTATAATTAAACGCTCTTTTTCTTTCATATCTTCTCTCCTAAATTTAATCTCGCATCATATTATAAATTTAATTTTATCCCGCTATTTACGGACGGTGAGACAACCACTTCAAAATTCTGTGGAAGCAAAGAATTTTAGGTGACCGTAAAAGCCCTCTGGTTATAATTTCACTTTATTATACCATCTCTTTTCATTGACGACTGACCAATCAGTCAGTTATATTATGTATTAGACTGACCAGTTGGTCAATAAAATAAAAAGGGAGCGCAAACATGAACAAAGTCATCAATTTTTCGTTAAAAAACAAGTTCGCGGTTTGGCTACTAACCATTATTGTTACGATTGCTGGGATTTATTCTGGGCTCAATATGAAGCTGGAAACAATTCCTGATATTACAACACCTGTTGTAACAGTAACTACGGTTTATCCTGGTGCTACACCAGAAGAGGTCGCTGACAAAGTTTCAAAACCGATGGAAGAGCAACTGCAAAATTTAAGCGGTGTAAACGTTGTTAGTTCATCATCTTTTCAAAACGCATCTTCTATTCAAGTAGAGTATGATTTTGATAAAAATATGGAAAAGGCCGAAACAGAAATTAAAGAATCTCTTGCGAATGTGAAACTTCCGGAAGGCGTAAAAGATCCGAAAGTTTCTCGAGTAAACTTTAATGCTTTTCCTGTTATTTCGTTAAGCGTAGCAAGTAAAAATGAATCTTTAGCTACGTTAACAGGAAATGTAGAAAAAAATGTTGTTCCAGGATTAAAAGGACTTGATGGTGTTGCATCTGTTCAAATTTCAGGTCAACAAGTAGATGAAGTACAACTTGTCTTCAAGAAAGATAAGATGAAAGAATTAGGTTTAAGTGAAGATACGGTAAAAAATGTGATTAAAGGATCGGATGTATCTTTACCACTTGGCTTATATACATTTAAAGACACGGAACAATCAGTTGTTGTAGATGGAAATATTACAACAATTAAAACATTAAAAGAGCTAAAAATCCCAGCTGTACCTTCATCACCTAGCGGTCAAGGTAGTCAAAATGCTGGAGCTGGTGCACAAACGCCGCAAATGAATCCAGCCGCTATGAACGGGATTCCGACAGTTACATTAGACGAAATTGCTGACATTAAAGAAGTCGGAAAAGCAGAATCTATTTCTCGAACAAATGGAAAAGAAGCCATTGGAATTCAAATTGTGAAAGCTGCTGATGCGAATACAGTTGATGTTGTAAATGCAGTGAAAGATAAAGTAACAGACCTTGAGAAAAAATATAAAGACTTAGAGATTATTTCAACATTCGACCAAGGTGCACCTATTGAGAAATCAGTAGAAACAATGCTGAGCAAAGCCATTTTTGGTGCTATCTTTGCGATTGTTATTATTATGCTGTTCTTACGAAATATCCGAACAACATTGATCTCTGTCGTTTCCATCCCACTTTCTTTATTGATTGCTGTATTAGTCATAAAACAAATGGATATTACGCTTAACATTATGACACTCGGAGCAATGACAGTCGCTATCGGACGCGTCGTCGATGATTCCATTGTTGTTATTGAAAATATTTACCGACGTATGTCGTTATCAGAAGAGAAACTGCGCGGGAAAGATTTAATTCGTGAAGCTACGAAAGAAATGTTTATCCCAATTATGTCTTCTACCATTGTAACAATTGCTGTATTCTTACCTCTTGGACTAGTAAAGGGTATGATTGGTGAAATGTTCTTACCATTCGCCTTAACTATCGTCTTCGCATTATTAGCATCGTTACTAGTAGCAGTTACAATCGTACCGATGCTAGCTCACTCTTTATTTAAAAAAGAGAGCATGAGGGAAAAAGAAGTACATCACGAAGAAAAACCAAGTAAATTAGCAAACGGTTATAAACGTATACTTGAATGGGCTTTAAATCATAAAATCATCACATCAAGTATTGCTGTCCTTCTATTAGTTGGTAGTCTTGCACTTGTGCCGATTATCGGTGTAAGTTTCTTACCATCTGAAGAAGAAAAAATGATCATTACAACGTACAATCCTGAACCCGGGCAAACGTTAGAAGACGTTGAAAAAATTGCAACGAAAGCTGAGAAGCACTTCCAAGATAATAAAGACGTCAAAACAATTCAGTTCTCATTAGGTGGCGAAAACCCAATGAGTCCTGGTCAATCAAATCAAGCAATGTTCTTCGTGCAATATGATAACGACACGAAAAACTTCGAAAAAGAGAAAGAACAAGTCGTAAAAGATTTACAAAAGATGTCTGAAAAAGGTGAATGGAAAAACCAAGATTTCGGAGCGAGTGGCGGTAGTAATGAAATTAAACTATACGTTTACGGAGATAACTCGGAAGACATTAAACCTGTCGTAAAAGATATTCAAAATATCATGAAGAAAAATAAAGACTTAAAAGATGTAGACTCTAGTATTGCAAAAACATATGCAGAATACACTTTAGTCGCAGACCAGGAAAAACTAAGTAAAATGGGTCTAACGGCTGCGCAAATTGGAATGGGACTTTCTAATCAACATGATCGTCCTGTTCTGACAACAATTAAAAAAGACGGTAAAGATGTCAATGTATATGTAGAAGCTGAAAAACAAAATTATGAAACAATCGATGACTTAACAAACCGAAAACTTACAACACCACTTGGTAATGAAGTGGCTGTAAAAGATGTGATGACTGTAAAAGAAGGGGAAACTTCGAATACAGTGAAACACCGCGACGGTCGTGTTTATGCAGAAGTAAGTGCGAAATTAACATCTGATGACGTTTCAAAGGCATCTGCCTCTGTTCAAAAAGAAGTAGATAAAATGGATCTTCCTTCTGGCGTAGATGTTTCTATGGGCGGCGTTTCAAAAGATATTGAAGAATCATTCAAGCAACTTGGCTTAGCGATGTTAGCTGCGATTGCCATTGTATACTTCGTTCTTGTCGTTACATTTGGCGGTGCTCTTGCACCATTCGCAATTTTATTCTCGCTACCATTTACAATTATCGGAGCTCTTGTTGCCTTATTAATCTCTGGTGAAACGTTAAGTGTCTCTGCAATGATTGGTGCGCTTATGTTAATCGGTATCGTTGTAACAAATGCTATCGTACTTATCGACCGCGTTATTCATAAGGAAAATGAAGGTCTATCAACGCGTGAAGCTTTATTAGAAGCTGGTGCAACACGTCTGCGTCCTATTTTAATGACCGCAATCGCAACAATCGGTGCTCTTATCCCGCTTGCATTAGGATTTGAAGGTAGCGGCTTAATTTCTAAAGGACTTGGTGTAACAGTAATTGGTGGATTAACAAGTTCAACGTTATTAACACTTCTTATTGTTCCAATCGTTTACGAAGCACTAAGCAAATTTCAAAAGAAAAAAGTAAAATAAAAAAATAACCTCGCTACTTGCGAGGTTATTTTTTATTTCCGAAAAGGATTAGAAAATCACCATATCCTTCTTTTTCTAACTCTTCTTTTTGAATAAAGCGTAGCGCCGCTGAATTAATACAGTAACGAAGACCATTTGGTCCTGGACCGTCTGGAAATACATGCCCAAGATGTGAATCTCCTTCTTTACTTCTCACTTCCGTACGCGTCATATTATGACTAACATCCATTTTTTCTTTCACACTAGCTGACATAACTGGTTTCGTAAAACTTGGCCATCCGCATCCACTATCGAATTTATCCATAGAGGTGAACAACGGCTCACCTGAAACAATATCTACATAAAGTCCTTCTTCTTTATGATTCCAATATTCATTTTGAAAAGGTGGTTCAGTTCCATTTTCCTGTGTTACATAAAACTGCATCTCGTTTAATTTTTCTTGTAAATGAGCATTATCCTTTGGCCAATGTTGCTTAATAAAGGCATCTCGCCCTGAACCTTTACGATATAACTCATAACGGAATGTGTTTTTCTTATGATATCCTTGGTGATATTCTTCAGCAAGATAAAACGTAATAGCTGGTAATATTTTTGTAGCAATCGGCTTCGAAAAACGCCCACTCTTCTCGAGCTCTTCTTTTGAAGCTTCTGCTTTTCTATGTTGTTCTTCATCGTGATAAAAAATCACTGTTTCATAAGACTGTCCGCGGTCGTGGAATTGGCCTCCAATATCGATCGGATCAATTTGTTTCCAATATATATTTAACAATTCCTCATACGGCATTTTATTTGCATCAAATGTAATCTGTACTGCTTCATAATGTCCCGTTGTTTCCGCGCACACTTCTTTATACGTTGGATTCTCTTTATGACCACCTGTATAACCTGAAACGACCTGTATAATCCCTTCCATCTCTTCAAATGGCGAAACCATACACCAGAAGCACCCTCCAGCAAATGTAGCTAACTCTACCTTTTCATTTACAGCCATTATTTCACCCCTATTCTATATTCTCCTTACAGTATGGCATAAGAAACATAATGTTATAAAAGAAAAAGCATCGAACATCGATGCTTTTTCTTTACTTTATTTTTTAGAAATATCTTTCTCATTTTCATCACTTGTCACATCTAAGACATCTAATAAGAAAATGAAAATCGGAATACCAATAATTAGTCCCCATACACCTAAAAAGTGTTCAGAGAAAATTAGTACCATAAACGTGTAGAAAATCGGTAAATTTGTTTTTTGCGACATAAATTTCGGGTTTAACACGTAGCTCTCAAGCGCATGAATTACTGTTACGATAACTAAAATATAAACGACATACATAATACCGCCGATATTGTAAGCAATCATACAAAGTGGGAATAACGAAATGATAACACCTGCGACTGGAATTAAACCAAGCAAGAAAATCATTAACGCTAAACCTAGTAATTGCGGGAATCCTAATATCCATAATGCGATAACAGATAAAACACAGTTAACAATTGCGATTAAAAATTGTGCTTCGATTACTTTTCCGAATGAACGTGCAAATTTCTTTCCGAAATACTCTATTTCGCTATAGAAAATTGCAAGTCGACTTTCTTTAAATTTCGAAGTAAAAGCAACGATACGTGCTTTTTCAAGTAAGAAAAATAAGCTTAAAATTACAGAAAGTAAAACTTGAAGGCCAAATTTCCCAACATTCGTAATAGATTTATACAAAATGTCTACGCCTTGCCCCACATATTTAGAAAGCTCCATATGATTAACAGCATTAACTGCATACTTAATTAATTCACTATCAGGTGGATTTCTTAAAAATACATTAAATTGATAAATCAATTGTGAAATTTGTATTGTTAATACCGGTAAATATTTAAATAGCGTAATGGCAATTCCCGCCACTAACATTACATATAAAAGCGCTATAATAATTTTCCGATTAATTGGCATGAAATGATCTAATTTACGAGAAATAAACTTTTGGAATCGATCCATTAAATACGTCAACATAAACGTAATTAAAATTAAATTTAACATACTTTGCATCCCATACAATATGAGAGCAAGTAATACTAATACGATTAACCTCTGAAATCCTTTGCTTTGAAACAGGTTTTTTATTTGCATAATCGACGAGTACTCTCTCCTGTCCTATAAAGTAAAACGTTAACAAGTAGATCTCTCTCTATTCTCTACTTATAATTATCCTTTAATATTAAAGCCATTGCGAGCAATTTATCTTCCAGCCTAATCGCTCGTTAATTGTGCTAATATATTATGTTACTTCTTATTTTACAATACAATGACCTATTTCAAAACGCATTATGCACAGTATTAATGAAGATTTAAGGAAACTTTTATTCTTCAATAGGTCTTACCACTACTGTAACATAAAAAACAAGCTATCAGTAGAAATCCGTCCTACAAATAGCTTGCTTTTATATTTTTTTAAGTAAGTTTTATCATCCAATAAATGGCATGGATATTGGAATAACCACCACTGTTACGACACCAACTACTGTCACAGCGATACTTGCCATAGCTGCTTCTACTTCACCCATTTCGATACCTACTGCAACCCCTAACGCATGCCCTGCTGTCCCAAGCGCTAAACCTTTAGCAATCGGATGTTTAACTCTAAACGTTTTTAAGAATAAAGCTCCTAATGCATATACAATAACTGCGTTAAAAATAACTGCAAATGATGTAATTGCTGGAATACCACCTATACTTTCAGATATTGGTAATGCAATTGCTGTTGTTGTTGCCTGCGGTAACATTGAGTTCATAACAGCTGTATCTAAACCAATTGCTTTTGCGACAATGAACACGACAACCACTGAACAAATAGATCCAACCACGATAGCCGATAAAATTTGCCACCAATATTTTTTCAACTTATCAACTTGTTTATATAATGGAATTGCAAAGGCGATGGTTGCTGGCTCTAAGAAGAAACTAATCATCTTCCCACCAGTATTATATTCTTCAAAAGTAAAGTTACCTACCTTTAAAAATACAATCCCTAATACCATTGCTACGAATAGTGGTGTAAATAAGAAGAATCCTTTTGAGTGTTTGAATAAAAATGTTCCGATTCCGTATGCAATTAATGAAACGACGATTCCGAAATATGGAGTCATTGTGCTTGTCATGTTCATTACCTCCTAACCATGTATGGTCTAAAATAGTTACGCAACTTTTCCGTGTTTGCTTCCTTTGTTTACAACTTTCAACTCTTTTGTATCTTTTGTTTCTTTTTCATCTTTACCTAAAATCAATTGTGCAAATAAACCTGTTACAGCAAGTAAAATAATTGTTGCAACAACGATTACAGTTAAGATTTGTACGAAATATTGGCTCATTACACCAAGAGAATTAATAACTGAAATACCTGATGGGACGAAAAGAAATCCGATAATCCCCGTTAAAGCGGTTCCGAGTGATTCAACTTGCTCCAATTTAATAACTTTTAAACATAATAGGCTAAATAAAACAACTAACCCGATTACCGATGAAGGCATCGGAATTGGTAAATGTGTTGCGATAATATTAGAAACTAACATAATAGCTGAAAATATGAATGCTTGTGATAAGAAACTATATACTTTTTTCGTACTCATTTTGGCCACCTCTTTCGATTTGGTACCTTTATTGTATAAGATACAAACAAAACTGTAAGCGTTTACATAACAGAACGTCAAATATACAAAATTAGTTACAAATATAGGCAGATGAAATACAAAAAGCTGCTTCTTAAATACGAAGCAGCTTTTTGAGTTCTTTTGCATATGTACGGCTAACCGGGACTTTAGACCCCTCTTTCATAATTAAGTTATAAGTGGAATTAAACCACGGCTGTACCTCAGAAATATGATTAATATTAGTAATAAAACTACGGTGAACACGCATAAAAATGGTTTGCGGTAATTTCTTTTCCAAAATCACAAGTGTATCATGTGTTACATATGTTTCTTTCATTGTTTTTACAGCTACTTTTCCATCTACAAGCCCTACATAAACAATATCTTCAATATTAATAAGTACAATCGATTCCTCAATTGGTAATGCTAATTTATGCATCTCGGTCGTTACATCTACACTCTTTACATCTTGCTTTGTTTCTAATTTTATTTGCTTTTGTTTTTTATATTTCTTTAATGTCTGTATGATACGTTCTTCATCAAATGGCTTTAAAATGTAATCTAACGCATCTACCTCAAACGCTTGCAGCGCGTATTGATCGTATGCAGTAGCAAATACAATTGCAGGGGGATTTTTCATCTTCTTTAATATATTTGCGATTTCAAATCCGTTATCATCAGATAATTGAATATCTAGAAAAACAATATCTGGTTTGTTTTTCATTAATTCTTCTAATGCATCCTCTACACAATCCGCCTCACCTATTATCTCTACTTCTTTCGTTTGCTCTAATAAATATTTCAATTCATCGCGCGCTAACATTTCATCATCAACTACTAATACTTTTAACACTCCGTTGTTCCTCCCCTACTTTTTTCGGAATTACAAAGAGGATCTTTGTCCCTTGCTCTAATTCACTTTCAATTTGAAGCATTGTCTCTTTCCCAAACAACCCGATAAGTCGCTCATTAATATTGTATAAAGCTGTTCCAGTCCCTTTCTTTGATGGAACTACCATTTTTCCTAATTGCTCTAGACGTTCACTCTCAATCCCTTGTCCATTATCCTTCACTTCAAAGTGAACCATCCCCTCCTTTTCAAACACATGTACCTCAACCTGGCACACTAGCTGCTTTTTTGGAAAAGCATGGCGTAGTGCATTTTCAACTAATAGCTGAAGCACAAATGGTGGAACTAAAGTTACCTTTAGTGCTTCTTCAATGTATATCTTCACTTCATACTTGTTCGGAAATCTCGCTTGTTCTAACGATAAATATGCATGTACATGATTCAACTCTTGTTCTACTGGAATAAGTAATTGGCGTGCCCCTTGCAAATTACAGCGAAAATAAACGCTAAGCTGCAATAATAATTTTCTCGCTTTCTCTACATCCGTTCGGCATAGAGCTGATACTGTATTAATTGCATTAAATAAAAAATGCGGATTGATTTGTGCTTGCAGCGCTTTTATCTCAGCATCTTGCAATAACTTACTTTGTAACTCAGCTTCACCTAACTCAAGCTGTGTAGAGAAGATTTTCGCCAGCCCTTCCGCTAGCTCTTCTTCAACACGACTTAATTGATTAGAGTTTTTAAAATAAAGCTTTAATGTTCCTATCGTATTCCCATGTGAAGTTAATGGAATAACAACTGCCGCTTGCAAAGGGCAGCCTTCATGTTGACAATTAATAACCTCACGCGATTTCGCTTTCATTATTTTTCCTGTGTTCAACACTTCTTTCGATAAACCAGTTATTAAACTATGTGAAGGAATATGGTGATCTGATGCTAATCCAACATGAGCTAATATTTTCTCCGTATCTGTTAAGGATACCGCATCTGTTCCTGTAAAGCGGTGAATAATTTGTGCCACATGCTTACACGATTCTTCTGTTAAGCCTTGGCGGAAATATGGTAATGTCTTATCGGCAATTCGTAATACTTTATGTGTTTGCAGAGCTTTTGCATTCTCTTCCTGACGTAAAATGGCTTGTATCATAGAAAGTAAAATAAAACTCCCGAAACTATTCACAAGGATCATCGGTATCGCAATTGTTTTCACAATACTAATTCCATCCTCTACAATTAATAGAATCATAACCATTTCTAAAGAAACGATAAAAACACTTAAAATCGCTGAAAATTTAGGTGTAATTGTACGATTATATTTTTTGAAAATGTATCCAATATAACCCGTTATAACTCCTGCTAAAATTGACGAAATTGCACAACTTAGCGCTGTCGTCCCGCCAAGCATATAACGGTGAATACCAGCAATCGATCCTACTCCAATTCCGACGATAGGACCACCAAGCAATCCACTAATTCCAACACCCATAATACGTGTATTCGCAATTGTACTAGATGACGAAACACCCTGTAGCCAATTTTCTTTCATAATTGTATTCCCTGCAATTTCAATTCCTGTGTAATTGCTTACAATTGTAAACACTGAAAAAATACAAATAAGCTTAAGCTTATCTACATACCCATCCTGCCTATGGAGAAGACGCCTGAACGTTTTAATATGAGAAAGTAAAAATCCTAAAATAACAATAAGTCCAACACGTTCAATCATCATAAGTACTAAATTTAGCATCTGTGATTCATTCCTTTTTATATTAGTTAGTTTTATTATGGGAAAATAATGAAGCGTGCGTCAAGAAGAATGAAATATCTTTTGAAATATTTTACACATAACAACTCCCTCTTTATTTGACAATCTAACAGAAGAGTGCTAAAAATAAAGTAATATAATACAGTCCTTTAACCCAACCCCGTGAGGTTGAGAAGGAAGTCGGAATATACTATACGTATGGTCTTTTTTAGGGATACGTATGCTTTTTTGGCCTTCTCATCATATCAGGTGAGAAGGCCTTTTGTTATTCTTCCATAGCGACTGTAGAAGAAAATAAGGAGGAGTAATGATGAACGTCACTACTGATGTACAATCAACAACAGAGGAGACAAAAGAGAAAAGATATAAAACATTATTTGGTTCTGCGCTAGGATATGCAGCAGAAGGTTTAGACATGTTGCTCTTATCTTTCGTACTCGTCTACATTTTAAAAGAATTTCATTTAAGCCCTGTTGAAGGTGGAAACTTAACATTAGCCACCACAATAGGAATGCTAATCGGGTCTTATTTATTTGGATTTATCGCTGATTTATTTGGGCGTATCCGTACGATGGCCTTCACAATCTTACTATTTTCACTAGCAACAGCACTCATTTATTTCGCAACGGATTATTGGCAATTATTAATTCTTCGCTTTTTAGTTGGAATGGGAGTTGGTGGTGAATTCGGGATTGGAATGGCCATCGTAACTGAAACATGGTCTAAAGAAATGCGCGCTAAGGCGACATCCGTTGTTGCACTTGGATGGCAATTTGGCGTACTAGTCGCTTCACTCCTTCCAGCATTTATCGTCCCGCATTTCGGATGGAGAGCTGTTTTCTTATTTGGACTCATTCCAGCCCTACTAGCTGTTTACGTCCGCAAAAGTTTAAGTGAACCGAAAATATGGGAACAAAAACAACGATACAAAAAAGTATTGTTACAAAAAGAAGCTGAAGGTAATTTAACAACTACTGAGGCAGAACAGCTAAAGCAAATGAAAAAGTTCCCACTTCGAAAGTTATTTGCAAATAAAAAAGTAACAATAACAACAATTGGTCTTATTATTATGTCATTCATCCAGAACTTAGGATATTATGGAATCTTCACATGGATGCCAACTATTTTAGCGAATAAATATAACTACACATTAGCAAAAGCGAGCGGTTGGATGTTCATCTCTACGATTGGCATGCTAATCGGAATTGCAACTTTTGGTATTCTAGCCGATAAAATTGGTCGCCGTAAAACTTTTACAATCTATTATGTCGGTGGTACTATATACTGTCTCATTTACTTCTTCTTATTCACAGACTCAACATTATTGTTATGGGGAAGTGCATTGCTTGGATTCTTTGCAAATGGAATGATGGGAGGATTCGGAGCAATTTTAGCTGAAAACTATCCTGCTGAAGCTCGCTCTACAGCAGAAAACTTTATTTTCGGTACAGGACGTGGTTTAGCTGGATTTGGACCTGTTATTATCGGATTACTTGCTGCAGGCGGTAATCTAATGAGCGCATTATCTCTCATCTTCATTATCTATCCAATCGGTTTAGTTACGATGCTATTATGTGTCCCAGAGACGAAAGATAAAGTATTAGACTAGATTGAAACTGTACAAAATGATTGTTCAAGTACTAGCCCCTTCAAGAAAAGTAGTTAAATAAATAGTAAAGAGGAAGCATCTCAAATGAAATGCTTCCTCTTTTTATATAAAATAATCTGCTTTATTATAAAATAAAACATACAACCATTTTGTTTATTATTTATTTTGATTTACTAGCCTTCTGGAATAAGAAAGCAGTTTTATCTTGCTCTTTTACAATACCTTGTTTCAATGCTAATTCCCCTGCAACTTTAGGAGCTAACCATGGCATTGGGAATAATAGAAGTGATACCGGAACAGCTGTCACTACAATGAAGGATTGTAAGGCGTTAATACTTCCCTCACCCATGTATAAAAGAATCGCTGCAACTGCGCCCATAATAAGCGACCAAAAAACTCGCAAACTAATTCTAGGATCTCCATCTCCAGTCACTGCCATTGAAATTGAATAGGCCATTGAATCTCCTGTTGTCACTACAAATAAAATTGTTAATAAAAGAAATGCTGGTCCGATAATATTAGAGAGCGGCAATTGTTGTGTAATTGCAATCATAGCTGCTGGCATACCAGATTCACTTAATGCGTTCGAGATAGAACCAGGATTCATTAACTCATAAAACACACCTGATCCCCCTAGTATAGTAAACCAAAACGTTGTAATAATAGGTGCAATAATTCCAATTGCAACGATGATTTCTCGGATTGTTCTTCCTCTTGAAATACGGCTCACTAAAATTGCCATCATCGGTCCATATCCAATAAACCATCCCCAGAAAAAGATTGTCCACGACCCTAACCAACCTGTATCACCACGATATGTGCTCATTGGAATAAATTCATTTATATAAAATCCAAACGAAGAAACAAATGAATCAATAATAAATCCACCTGGTCCAAACAGTAATACGAATACCATTAATAAAACTGCTAACCTAACATTTAAATTACTTATAATTTGAATCCCTTTATCAATTCCCGTTACCGCAGATATAGTAGAAACAGCTACTACACAAACAATAATGGCTAATTGAGTAGTAAACACATCAGGAATGTTAAACAATGCTTGTAACCCATAACTTGCTTGTAGTCCTAAAAATCCGATTGGACCAATTGTCCCTGCAGCTACCGCCATAATTGCAAACGCATCGATCATTGTTCCAAGTATACTCTTTCGTAATTTCTCCCCAAAAATAGGATATAAAAGTGTACGGGGTTTTAACGGCATCCCTTTATGATAATGCCCATACATCATCACTACTGCACTAATTGTCCCTAAAATCGTCCAAGCTAAGAAACCCCAATGCATGTAACTTTGTGCTAAAGCCGGCATTACCGCTTCTTTCGTTCCAGCAGATATACCTTCATGTATTGGTGGCACCGTTATCAAGTGGTACATCGGCTCTGCCGCTGCCCAAAAAACGCCACCTCCGGCAAGTAATGTAGACATAATAATAGCGAGCCATTTTGTCGTACTAATCTCAGGTTTTTCTAGCCCCCCAAGTTTAACTCTCCCATATTTCGAGAACGCCATACACATAGCAACAACAAATGTACCAATTAATAAAACCTGCCAAAAGGCACCAAAATATTTAATTGAAGCTGCAAAACTGCTATTAATGACTCCCTCTACGTAACTTTTATTTAAAAAAACTGCAATTACAAATAATAAAAGTAAGCCACCACTAATAAGAAATACAGGCCAATCCGTTTTTCGACTCTTCATTCTCATTTACACTTCCTCCTTCCTCAGCAATCTAAAAAAACAACTTTATTATGTTTTATTGTTTACACCCAAAACACAATGATTATATAAGCATAATAATTCATCGATTTTCTACACACTTATGTTGTCCCTAAAAATATGCTAAATCCTTTATTTAAAAGAAAATTTCTATTCCTATCACATAAAAAAGCAAAACAAAAGACCTTATATTTCCATAAGGTCTTCGAAACAGAAATTTGATTATAACATAAGGAACTCCTTGGTTCAAAAATCCCCTTCCAAAAATAATCGAGAGTAAAGGCTTCCATTTGCTACGTAACAGTAATTAAAAAAAATTATATTTTGCAGAAAAAAACCCTATACTAAATATCATTTATGGAAGAAATTCGGCTTCAAAATTTCATTCGGATACGGTTTATGATAAATATGAGTGGTAGCTGGCGACAACGGTGGAATGAGCCACACCCAATTCCCTGTTACAACCCGTCCACAAGCTACTTCTTGCTTCTCAAATTGTTGAAACTGTTGTGCAGCTGTATGGTGATCCACAATACTAACTCCTTGTTTTTTAAAGGAATGTAAAACAGCCACGTTTAATTCAATTAACGCCTTATCTTTCCATAACGTACCGTTTCTCGATGTATCTAACTCCATCATCTCCGCAACAGCCGGAAGTAAATTATAACGATCATGATCCGCTAAGTTACGAGCCCCAATCTCCGTTCCCATATACCATCCATTGAACGGAGCTGCCGTATAGGAAATACCGCCAATCTCTAAACGCATATCTGAAATCATTGGTACCCCATACCATTTTACTTCTAGTGATGAAATTGGGTATTCTGGATGTTCAATTGGTACCTCTTTCACTTCTTTTTTAGGAATTTCTTTATATACAGGTTCTTTTCCATCAACAGAAAATACAAGCGGTAATACATCAAAGTTTGTGCCTTCTCCTTGCCACCCAAGACCTTGGCATAAATCAGTAAATGCGACAGAGTGGGAGTCACCGATTACTCCCATTTCCGTTTTGTATCCTGCATATCGAATTAATTGATGATTATAAAGTCGTATATTATTCTCTTCACCTTGATATTGCTTAAAAATCGTAATTGTCGGTTTAACTTTCCCATCATTCGTCGCGTATTTAATATGATGAATTAATGCATTATATACACCTTCTTCATCATTTACTTCACGCGCATCTAATATGTGCATCTTACTCCAAAACAATCTCCCAATGCATCTATTACTATTACGCCATGCCATCCGTGATCCATGAACAAGCTCTTCAAATGTATGCTCATATGTGCCCGTCTTTTCTATCTCTATTAAAATTTCTTCCATACGCTCTTTTATTAATTGCTCTTTATTAAGTTCCTTATAGCAAATAGTAATAAAGTTACTCGCTTCCTCTATTAATTGTTTCGTTTTACTCATAAACAATCTCCTTCTATTTCAACAAAACGTTACTACTTTACAGTATAAGCAAAAAGAATAAGAGTCACAAACGAAAGTCGAAGTGTTACTTTTATCGTAATATTTATCAGAAGATTTCTAGAATTATTGTTGACTTCCGAAAAAAACAAGTGTATTTTTGACTTAAGGAAATTATTTTTACCTAAACCAACTTTTTGGGTGGAAAATCGGTAATTGCATGTTTTTTCAATTACCCAATCTTTCATAAGGCTATGGTGAACTAGATCCATATATTGATGATGCCTGCCATTCATCATGCGTGTCAGGTAAATTTGGTAATGTTAAACCAGTATTGTTGAAATCCTCCTAAATCCCCCGGATTGCCACCGGGGGATTTATAATTACTTCAATCTATCTATGTAATGCTGTAAAACATTTTTTATTTCTGCATTTAATTCTCGGAATGAAAATCCTAATTCACGAGCCTTTCCATTATGTAACGTACAATTAGTCACTTCATTATAAGGTGCTATATTATCTCCTACTTCTTGAATAAGTGCTTTTATTCCCGTGTTTTCTTCTATGAAATGAATAACTTCTCCAGTAGAAACTACCCCGTTGCTACAAGCATTAATTGGTCCTTCTATGTTTCCCATTCCGCACCATGCTAAAAACTCTCCAGCTTCTTTTTCATGTATGAACGACAATTTCCCTTCTAAACGATCCACGACAATAGGCTCTTGTTTCACAACATTTTCAACGTAAAACTGTAATCTCTTCGTAAAATCATTTTCTCCAATAACGACGGGAAATCGTACAGCAACGACAGGGAATGTTGCTCGTTGAAACAACACTGCTTCCGCCAATCTCTTCCCCTCACCATAAGTGAAGTCCCCTCTATCACCATACGTAATTGAATATGTATACGGATTAAAGTCTTCTTCTTGCAAGTTTAATGTAGGCTCATAAACCGCCATTGAGGATGTCATAACATATTTTTTCACCCTACCACGTAATACTTTACATATAACTTCCGCAGCATTCGAGCTATAGCATAAATTATCGTATACAACATCATAGCATTTACCCTCCAAGCGCTCTTCCAATAACTTTCCGTCTTCTCTATCTACTACAATTCTTTTTACCGTATCCCCAAAAGAATCCTCCGTAAATCCTCGTGTTGCAATTGTTATATCGTGCCCCTCTTGTAAAAGCGCTTCTACTAACTGCTTACCAAAAAACCTTGTTCCCCCTAGAACCAACACTTTTTTCACTTTCATCATCCCCTATTTTGTAAAATACTACCTTAATTATAAACCTACATATAAACAAAAAGCATGGAATCATTATCAAGATTCCATGCTTTCTTACATACGATACTTTAACGTACTCGATATTTAAAAATACAATAGCAGCAATATAAAATAGAAATTACTGATACATAAACCCATAGTTCATATACGAAGCCTTCTCCCCATACTCCCATAAAATAAAAGAGTGAAGGCAACGTCAATGTTACCCATGATTGTACAAATGCAATTCTGCCAAGATATTGATTGATATTCTTTTTTTGCGCATTTAACACAAAGAATAAATACCAAAGTAATGCCCACATAAACCATGTTAACGCATTAACAACATCGTGGAATTGAACAAATGAAACGACCATATAGAATAGGGCAATAATTGCTACCCAAATACAGAACCAGCCTAGTCCACTACTATCCATTCCTTTAATAAAAGTAACGCCTACATATAAATAAGTTAAACCAAATAAAAAGGTAGCTGCATATGAATATACCGTCCAATTACTTTGATCAGAAATCATAATTAAATAAAACGGTATAATAATTTGTAATGCCCCTACAAATAAATTAAAGACACCTGCGCTTTTCATCTCTACTTTGCCCAATATAACAAGACTATTTAAAAATAAAGCTGCACCTGAAAGTAATAATCCTACGTAACCCATATATATTCGTGTGAAAGTCTTTCCCTTTCACACTTTTAACCTCCCCACAATATAAAGTAATCCTTTATTATTTTTCTTCCTATTTAAAACTACATACATAATTTTTAATCTAAACAAGTCAGACTTCCTACCTTAAAAAGGGCCGGAATTTAAAACGCTTTCAATAATAAATAAGCCTATCAGAACATTAAATAGGATTCCTTGATTATAAACGTACTCTGACCATGATACAAGTATTGGAATTCTTTTCAATATTACGTTTTTTATTTCTATAAAAAATTAATAGGATAATACATTTTGTCAGTCAAACGCTCCTATAAAACGACGAACTTTCTTTACTAAATTTGCTAATAAACTTAATGTAAATAAATAAAAATGACCTTTTGTTCCCGCAAAAAGGTCATTTTTATTTATTAAACTTCTAGATAGCCATTTTTGTTATTTGATTGCCATCTCCAAGAGTCTGCACACATCTCTTCTAATCCGCGCAGTGCTTCCCATCCTAATTCACGCTTCGCTTTTGATGCATCTGCAAAACATACTGCAACATCACCAGGGCGACGTTCCGTAATTTTATAAGGAACTTCCTTGCCTGAAACTTTTTCAAATGCTTCAACCATTTCTAATACACTATAGCCAGTACCTGTACCGAGATTGTATGCATCTATCCCAGTAGTGCCAAGTACCTTTTCAAGCGCCTTTACATGGCCATTGGCTAAGTCTACAACGTGAATATAATCACGGATACCCGTGCCATCTTTTGTTGGATAGTCATTTCCAAATACACTTAATTCCTTTAGCTTACCTACTGCTACTTGTGTTACATATGGCATTAAGTTATTTGGAATTCCGTTTGGATCTTCTCCAATACGTCCACTTTCATGCGCGCCAAATGGGTTGAAATAACGAAGTAATGCGATACTCCATTCTTCATCCGCAAATGCTACATCACGCATAATTTGTTCAATCATTAATTTCGTTTGACCATATGGATTTGTTGCACTTAATGGAAACTCCTCCGTAATTGGTGATGTTTCTGGGATACCATACACTGTTGCAGACGAACTGAAGATCATCTTCTTCACATCATGCTTCTGCATCACTTCACATAGCACTAATGTGCTTGTAATGTTGTTATGATAATACGTTAACGGAATTGCTACTGATTCTCCTACGGCCTTAAAGCCTGCAAAGTGAATAACAGCTTCAATTGTATTTTCTTCAAAAATCATATCCAGTGCTTCGCGATTTAAAATATCTTCTTTATAAAACGTAAACTGTTTTCCTGTAATCTCTTTCACTCGATTTATAGACTCTACTGAGCTATTCGAAAGATTATCTACTACTATAATTTCGTAACCGTTATTTAGTAATTCTACGCATGTATGACTACCAATATATCCTGCTCCACCTGTTACAAGTATTGCCATAATTATAGTCCTCCATATTTCATTCATTATAAACTTCTCAAAGTATATCACATATTTCTTATCCAATGTTTATTATGCGAACACAGAAACTTACATTTTATCCCATGATTATTTTATACAATACACGATTCCAATCAGGTAATAAAAAAACGCCACATAACAGACATCGCGTGGCGTTTTTTTATTAAATTACGTAACAATATACACTTAGAAAATGAGCAAGGCTACCTAACAATACAAAAACATGAAAAATTTCATGGTGTCCCATATATTTAAACTCCAACCATTTCGGCTTCGCACCGTAAATAAACCCACCAATTGTATAAAAAATGCCTCCAAGTACTAAGAAAATAATACCTCCTGTACTTAAATTCTCAGCTAGCGGTGCAAAGAATAGAACAATTAACCAACCCATCAGAAGATAAATTGCTGTCGATAACCATCTTGGACAATTAAACCAAAACATTTTAAAAACAATACCACAAATTGCCGTTGCATAAACTAAACAAAATAATAGTAAACCATTTGCCGAATTTAATGTAATTAAGCAAAAGGGTGCATATGTACCTGCAATTAATATAAAAATCATAGAATGATCTAGCTTCCTAAAGAAATAAATAACACGTTCACTGGCTACGACACTATGATACACAGCTGACGCCATATAAAGGACCATCATCCCGATACCAAATAAAATAACAGCTGTAATTGCAGCAAAAGATGGCATCTTAACAGAAACTTTCACAATCATAGCTAATAATGCAATAAATGATAATACAGCTCCCCCTAAGTGAGTAAATGCATTAACCGGTTCTCTTACATAAGCATTCATATAAACACCCCTCATATAATTACATGTAGTTTTCATAACTACATGTAATTATATACACATTATTCGTACGGGTCAACATTTACATTTCATTTGTTTCGTAATACCATATTTAAAGATATACTAAACATTAAGTTCCACTAAGTTATAAAAGTGAGGGATTCTACGTGGAAAATATAAATAAATTACTTGAATCATTACATTTAGAAAAAAATATTAAACTTGAGGATATCCCAAATGTCGACTTATATGTAGACCAAGTCGTTCAACTATTTGAGAATACTTATGCGGATACAACGAGAACTGATGATGAAAAAGTATTAACAAAAACAATGATTAACAATTACGCAAAAGGGAAATTATTCATCCCTATCAAAAATAAAAAGTACTCAAAAGAGCATATGATTTTAATCAGCTTAATTTATCAATTAAAAGGAGCCCTTTCCATTAATGATATAAAAAGCTCCTTAGAAAATATAAATGCACCGTTAATAAACGATGATACATTCGAATTAAATACTCTATATAAAGATTATCTTTCTCTTACTGAAACCAATGTGGAAAGCTTTAAACAAGACGTAAATAAACGTGTTACGGATGTAAACGAGGTTTCTTCCTTAGAAGATCCAACGCTAGAAAAGCTTTTATTACTAACATCCTTCGTGACTATGAGTAATATGTATAGACGTTTAGCGGAAAAATTAGTTGATGATCTCAAAGAATCTTAAACAAAAAACTATCCACCTGTTTGAAGTGGATAGTTTTTTTGTTTATTTAATTGCTTCATGAACCTTTAATTGTTTCCCTTTAATCGTTGTGTTTTTCATGATTTTTAAAACAAGTGGTCCTTTTCCATTTAATATTTCAACGTAAGAAACATTGTCTTGGATTGTAATAATGCCTATATCTCCTGCTGTAACACCTTTAATTTTAGCAATTGTACCGACGAAATCTACCGCCCTGATTTTCTTTTTCTTCCCGCCATTAAAGTACAATTTCATAATTCCTTTGTTTAGGTCCGCATTTTTATCTTTCTTTATAATTGGTTTAGCATGTATCTTTTCCTCAAATACTGCTTTCCCTTTCATAACTTCTTCCTTTGAAGGTGCAAGTGCCTTTGGAATTTCAAAGCCGATGTACTCCTCAATCTCTTCTAAAAATCTATTTTCATACGGTGTTATGAATGTAATAGCTTTTCCTTTATTACCAGCTCGTCCCGTTCTTCCCGTACGATGTACATAACTTTCTTTTTCTAATGGAATATCATAGTTAATAACATGTGTAATATTATCAATATCAATTCCTCTAGCTGCTACGTCTGTCGCTACTAAATAACGGAACTTTCCTTTTCTAAAATCGTCCATAACTTCAAAACGATCTTCTTGTACCATACCACCATGTATTTTGTCACAAGGATAGTTAACGCGATCTAATTGTTTAAATACGTGATCTACATTTTCTTGTGTGCGGCAAAAAATAATACAACTATCTGGATTCTCAATCGTTGTTACATCTTTAAGAAGTGAAAGCTTCTCCTCTTCTCTCGTCTCAAAAAGTGTATGTTCAATTTTATCTGTTGTAATCCCAGCAGCCTTAATTTCAATATGCATTGGCGAATCCATATATTTACGAGATAATTTTTCAACATCTTCTGGAAGTGTTGCTGAAAATAACATTGTCATTCGTTTTGTAGGTAACTCGTCAATAATTGCCTCTACTTGATCGATAAAGCCCATATTCAGCATTTCGTCTGCTTCATCAATAACTAAATACTTCAAACACGCTAAAGAAAGAGTACCTTTTTCAATATGATCTAACACACGGCCAGGAGTCCCAACTACAATATGTGTTTTTTGCTTTAACTCTAATTTTTGACGCGCGAATGGCGATTTACCATAAACTGCAGCAGCCTTAATTCTTTTGAATCGGCCTATATTCGTAATATCTTCTTTCACTTGCACCGCAAGCTCTCTCGTCGGTGTTAAAACTAAAGCTTGTGGCTTATTCTCTTCCCACTCCACCATTTCACAAAGCGGTATACCGAATGAAGCCGTTTTTCCACTTCCAGTCTGTGATTTCACGACAAGGTCTTTCTTTTGCAAGGCAACTGGAATAACCTCTCCTTGCACTTCCGTTGGATGTTCATAGCCTAAACCAGTAAGTGCTCTTACAATTTCTTTACTTAATGCATAATCAGCAAAACTTTTTTTACTCATATATTAACCTCTTTTTATGATATATTATTTTCTTTTTTCGCTTTTCCTATCACTGAATCATCATATACGTTATTATCACCTTATTCATTATACTTGAAAGCTCACATAAAAAGGCGAATCATTCGTGATTCGCCTGACTAAACAAAAGGGGTCTCTATTTCAGAATTTTTTTAAAAATATTATTTCATTATAAAAATAAACTTTTATCATTTCATATACTGTTCAACTAACTGATAACATCTTTCCCTCGTACTAGTTGCCTTCGATGAAATAGTTGCTATCCCTGATAATGTTCCCTGCCCAGATTCATTCCAAGCTTCTTCCGCCTTACGATCTCGATACTTAATCCATTCACGCTGTTTCTCTCTCAAAGTGTTCATTTCACTTGTAGAAAGTTGCTTTTTCAAAACACCATAAATCTCATTTAAAGCTTGATCCCATGCATCGTATCTTTTAACTTCTCCTTCTTTCATTTCAGTTGTAATTCCGTTCTCATATAAATAATCGAGTTTCTTCAAACTCTCCTCAATACTATTTAGTTTAGTAATATATTCTGCCTTTTGACCGGTAATAACACTTTCTTTCTTCGGCTTCTCTTCTATTACTTTTTCTTCCTTACGGTTCTCATCTTTTGTTTTATCTACCTCTACTGTCCTCGGCACAATCTGTGTAATTTGTTCATTCGCATTTTGATAATATATTTTAAACTGTTCTTTCCCTTTCGTTTCCCTAATAATTACGTTCAGTTGCTCTTTTACATCCACAAACTTCTGCTCGTTTTTCAACTCTTCTACTTTAGCAAGCATTTGCTTATATTTCTCTTCCTCATCTTTTTGATTAGATAAATCTTCTCGTTTTTCTTTTACTTGTTTGACTAATATAACTGAACTAGCAGAATCATTTTCAATTTCTCTTAATAACGAAATTGCCCGGTCTATATTACTTTCCTGCAATGCTTCAATCATTTTATTCGTTTGATTCATCTTCAGCCTTACTTCTCGGTCATCCTTCTTTTCTTTTAATGCTAATTCAAAAGATGCGACTGCTCTATCGTATTCTTTATTTTCCAGTGCTAAATCTCCTTGTTTCTTCGCCTTATCAAATGCATCATTATTGCCGCATCCAGCAACAACCAACAAAGTTATTCCTATTATTAGTATTAACCTTTTCATCGTATTCCCCCAGCCCCCTCACCCAAAATAAGAAGCACACATACAATTTTATGCAATTATCGCAACTTTCCTTACTTTTTTTATAAACGAACGTTATGCATATAAAAACTATTTAAATTCGTTTTTAACGTTATTTTTAAAAGATATTAGCTTCTTTCAAAAAAAATGTTAAGAAAATCTTTGACTTCTTAATAAAAATGATGTAAATTATCCTATGGACGAACATTTTTAATCAATAAAAATAAAATATTCGTATTTTAGGGGTGTAAATGATGGAAAACGTATTTGACTATGAAGACATTCAATTAATTCCTGCAAAATGTATTGTAAACAGCCGATCTGAATGTGATACAAATGTCACTTTAGGAAAACATAAATTTAAATTACCTGTCGTACCTGCAAATATGCAAACGATTATAGATGAAAGAATCGCAACTTATTTAGCTGAAAATAATTACTTCTATATCATGCATCGTTTCCAACCAGAGAAACGAATCTCATTCATTAGAGATATGCAATCACGTGGATTAATTGCTTCAATCAGCGTTGGTGTTAAAGAAGACGAATACGAATTCGTACAACAATTAGCTGCTGAGCAACTTTCACCTGAATACATTACAATCGATATCGCACATGGTCACTCTAATGCTGTGATCAACATGATTCAACATATTAAAAAACATTTACCAGAAAGCTTCGTTATCGCTGGAAACGTTGGAACTCCAGAAGCGGTAAGAGAATTAGAAAACGCTGGTGCTGATGCAACAAAAGTTGGTATTGGACCTGGTAAAGTTTGTATTACTAAAATTAAAACAGGCTTTGGAACTGGTGGTTGGCAGTTAGCTGCACTTCGCTGGTGTGCAAAAGCTGCAAGTAAGCCAATTATCGCTGACGGTGGTATTCGTACGCATGGTGATGTAGCTAAATCAATTCGATTTGGAGCAACTATGGTTATGGTCGGTTCTCTATTCGCTGGTCATGAAGAGTCTCCAGGGGAAACAATCGAAAAAGATGGCAAACTTTATAAAGAGTACTTCGGTTCAGCTTCTGAATTCCAAAAAGGCGAGAAGAAAAACGTTGAAGGTAAGAAAATGTTCGTTGAGCATAAAGGTTCTTTAGAAGATACTTTAATCGAAATGGAACAAGATCTTCAATCTTCTATCTCTTACGCTGGTGGAACAAAGTTAGATTCAATTCGTACTGTAGATTATGTAGTTGTGAAAAACTCTATTTTCAACGGTGATAAAGTATATTAATTTTTAAATTTAACTCGAAGGACAAGTATTTTTTATGCTTGTCCTTCTTTTTCATGTATAAAAATGTAAAATATTTTCATTTCACTGAATTTTCTAGTATTATATTTTTAGATACTTAAAATAAGGGGGATACATTAAATGAAACATGTAATTGAGAAACGCCTTATTCGCGCGGAAGTTCCTACTGAACTAACATGGGATCTTTCTGATTTGTATAAGTCTGATGATGAATGGCACACTGCACTAAATGTATTAGAAAATGATATAAAAAGACTCGATGCATTTAAAGGACAATTACACACTGGCCCCGCTACCTTATTAAATTGCCTACTTTTAGAAGAAGAGCTTCTAATGAAATTAACAAAACTCGGCACATATGCAAATTTAAAAGAATCCGCTGATCGTACAGATCCAGTTATTCAAGCGAACTCTTCCAAAATTTCCGCTTTAGGGACGAAAGTACATACCGCACTATCCTTTATTCATAACGAAATTCTCTCTTTTGAAGAAGGAACAATTGAAAAATATTTAACTGAGGAAACAAAACTTGAGCCTTTCCGTAAATCGTTACTAGAAATACTACAAAAAAGGCAGCACACGCTCTCTCCTGAAACAGAAGAAGCTCTTGCTGCACTCGGTGAAGTTCATAGTTCTCCCTACAAAATTTACGGCATGACTAAATTAGCCGATATGGATTTCCCTTCTATACAAGATGAACAAGGAAATGATTTGCCTGTATCGTTTGCATTATTTGAAAGTAAGTATGAATTTTCTCCAAGCGCATATATACGTAGAGAAGCGTATTCATCATTTATTTCCACATTGAAACGATATAAAAATACAGTTGCAACAACGTATGCTACTGAAGTAAAAAAACAAGTGACACTTTCTCGTTTACGTAAGTACGAGTCTGTTACCCATATGCTTTTAGAACCTCAAAAAGTTCCACTTGAAATGTATAACAACCAACTAGATATTATTTATAACGAATTAGCGCCTCATATGCGCCGCTTTGCAGATTTAAAAAAGAAAGTATTAGGTCTCGATCAAATGCTCTTCTGCGATTTACACGCACCGTTAGATTCTGAATTTAATCCAACCATCACATACGATGAAGCTGGTAAATTAATTCAAGAATCTTTAAAAGTATTAGGACCTGAATATAATACGATTATCGAAACAGGATTTAAGGAAAGATGGGTAGACCTTGCAGATAATATAGGTAAATCAACAGGTGCTTTCTGCTCTAGCCCGTATGGTTCCCATCCTTACATTTTAATTACATGGCAAAATACGATGCGTGGATGCTTCACATTAGCTCATGAATTTGGACATGCTGGTCATTTTTATTTAGCCAATAAAAATCAGCGCATTATGAATGTACGTCCATCTATGTACTTTGTTGAAGCACCATCAACGATGAATGAATTACTATTAGCCCAGCATTTACTAGCGACTACCGATGATAAGAGAATGCGCAGATGGGTTATTCTGCAACTACTCGGCACATATTACCACAACTTCGTTACCCATCTACTTGAGGGAGAATATCAAAGACGAGTATATACCCTAGCAGAAGAAGGGCAAGCACTCACAGCTACAACTTTAACTGAAATAAAAACAAAGGTCCTTTCGACATTCTGGGGAGATTCCGTAGAAATTGATGAAGGCGCTGGTTTAACATGGATGCGTCAACCTCATTATTATATGGGATTATATTCTTACACCTATTCCGCCGGCCTCACTGCGTCTACTGCGGTAGCTCAAATGATTAAAGAGGAAGGGCAACCTGCCGTTGATCGCTGGTTAGATGTACTTCGCGCTGGTGGTACGATGAAACCACTTGAATTAATGACACATGCCGGGGTAGATATGTCAAAACCAGATGCAATCCGTAAAGCTGTTTCTTACGTCGGTTCCTTAATTGATGAATTAGAGCGCTCTTATCAAGAATAAAAAATAAGCCCTCGCTTTATGAGGGCTTATTCTTTATTTACTTTCCAAATCTTTTGCGGTATCCGCACTTTCTACATAGTTCTTCTACCGCAACTCTTTTCGAAAATCCATCGACAATGTTTGTTGCTCTTTCACCTTCTATAATGTTAGAAAATGAGTCACTATTAATATTCCCGAGGTTAATAATTCCCTCACCATCTAAACAACAAGGAATAACCGTTCCATTCGCTAAAATACCTGCTTGATTTCGAAGACCATGACAGAATCCTTTTCCATCATCCTCTTCTTCATGCAATGCCGGCCACTGGAATTCATAATCTTGATTGATAAATACACGTTCTGCAATTTTTATACCTTTTCCTGGTGTAAGCTTCTCTTCAATTTGATAGGATAGATCAAACTCATTTTCAATTATGGATAATAAATCCCTATTTTTCTGGATTTCAGCATTTGTTTTATTATCCTGAGTTAAATTCCATAATCTTAGTGAAACAATTAAATCCGATTGACTCGTTGCTTCTCTAATGAAAGAAAGTATACTTCTTACATAACCCTCTTTATCTTGCGATCCTGGGTGTCCATCAAAACTGTGCAGTGAAAAATTCATTTGTCTTAACGCAGGCTTATTTAACAGTCTATGCCTTCTCTTATTAATTAACGTTCCGTTCGTTGTAATATTAACTTTAAACCCTTTTTCATGGCTTAAATCTAATAGTTGATCTATTTTCGGATGGAGCAACGGCTCACCTTTCACGTGCAAATAAATGTAGTCTGTGTGAGGTTTAATTTGGTCTAATCTTTTAGCAAAATCCTCTACAGAAATGAATTGCTTCTGTCTTTCCGTCGGCGGACAAAAGCTGCACGCAAGATTACATACACTTGTAATCTCCAAGTAAAACTTCTTAAACTTCTTCACCTTTAATTCCTCACTTCTCTGACTACTTATACTTTTTTCCTCTTCATATTACAGCATATTTTTTTAGAAATAGAAACATACTTATTTTAGGAAATCTACATACCATCTATTAATGTTTAAAAGACCATCGGTGATTTTTGTCCAATGGTCTTTTTTATTCTTTATATACAAATGAAAAATTTATTTATGATACGGTTCACCGCGATTAATACGAAATGCTCTATACACTTGCTCAAGCAATACTAATCGCATTAATTGATGTGGTAATGTCATCTTTGAGAAAGACAGAGATTCGTTTGAACGCTTCATTACTTCTGAGCTAAGTCCAAGTGATCCACCAATTACAAACGTTACTTTACTCTTTCCATATGTAGCAAGGCGATCTAGACTTACCGCAAATTCTTCTGATGATTTTTGTTTTCCTTCTATTGCTAACGCAATAACGTGCGTATCATCAGAAATTTTATCCAGTATACGTATGCCTTCTTTTTCTTTTACAATTAACATTTCTGCTTCACTTAAATTTTCTGGTGCCTTTTCATCTGGCAATTCAATTACTTCTACTTTTGCGTAAGAAGATAATCGTTTTAAGTATTCTGCTATACCTTGTTTTAAGTATTTTTCTTTTAATTTTCCGATTGAAATAATCGAGATATTCACATCTATTCCCCACCTTACAAACACGTTATCCACAGCACTTATCCACATATCCACAAACGTTACCCACATATTGTGTGAGAATCTGTGTTCGATACAACATATGTCGCCTCATTTTGACAAAATTCACATGTTTTTTTCTCTTCTTCAGAGTTATCCACATTGTTAATAACCGGTGCAACTTCACACTCATCCACAATGATGTCTAATGCTAATTCAACATGTTCTAAACAACAAGGTAAATTCATATTCTTCACCTCACTTTTCTACAATAGAAAACAGGAGGTAGGCCCTCCTGTTTTTAATACTTTTGAATGCCTAATTTCACCGTTGTTGTCGCTCTTTTTGTACCACGATAAAACGTAAGAGTCATTTTATCATTAATTTTTTTATTATATAAGGCCGTGCGGAACCCAATAATATCGTGCACCGCTTTTCCATCTACCGCCACAATAACATCATGTTCTCTAAGACCCGCATCCGTACCTGGAGAAGGACTTTTCACATCTAAAACACAGACTCCTTCTGTTATGTTACCTGGTAATTGTAACGTTTTTGACCAATAGTAACTCGGAATCTCATTTAATGATCTTAGTTCAATCCCAACGTAAGGTCTTCTTACTTTACCGTACTTTTCTAGTTCATTCATAATAGGAACAGCTCTCGTAACTGGAATAGCTAGTCCAATTCCTTCTACTTCTTTTGCTGCAATTTTCATTGAGTTAATACCTATTAATTGTCCAGATACATTTACAAGCGCTCCACCACTATTACCTGGATTAATTGCCGCATCTGTTTGCAATACTTCTACTTGCCAATCGTAATGCCCATCTTGATCTAAATCTACAGGAACAATACGCTCATTAGCCGAAATAATACCTTGTGTGACAGTTCCGGAAAATTGTAGCCCAAGTGGATTTCCAATCGCAATAACTGGTTCTCCTCTACGAACGGTATTAGAGTCGCCAATTTCAATCACTTTCTTCACATGCTTCGCATCTATTTCTAGTACCGCCAAGTCTGTGACTACATCGGTTCCTAATACTTTACCTGGAATTTTCTTACCGTCACTTAAGCTCACTTCAATACGATTCGCCCCAGCAACAACGTGGTTATTCGTTACAATATACGCATGTCCATCTGTTTTCTTATAAATCACACCAGAACCTGTACCAGCTTCCGAATCAGCCTCTGAAAAATCGTCTCGTTGAATGTTAATAACACCAACAACAGCCTCTGAAGCACGATCAACAGCGTCTACAAAGCTAACTTGTTTAACAGACACATTTCCGCTTTGAGCTTCAGCCATATTCTTTTCACTTGCTTCAACTTGCGGAAGCTTACCTTCATGATTTGAAAATAAAGGCGCTCCAAATGCAAATAATGAAGCCCCTACAATTGTTCCCGCTATACTAGAAATAACAATACCTTTATGTTTCTTTTTCCCTGCACGTTTAATACGATATTTTTCTTCATCAATAAAGGACATATTTGTTCACCTATCTTCCTGAAAACAACTATATTCACCCTTATTGTTTACTAAAATGAAGAATTATACGTATTGAATTTTCGTAGGCATTTTTGGATCTGTATCATGTATTTCAAAGGATTCTCCAACCCCAAAACCTTTTTCTTCTAATACTTGTGATACAGACATACGCGCTAATTCTTTCATGTTATTATCTAAGCTTAAATGCGCTAAATAAATGTGTTTTGTCTCGTCTGTAATAACATCCGCCATCGCTAATGCAGCATCCTCATTACAAACGTGACCTACATCACTTAATATGCGTCGTTTAATACTCCATGGATATCGTCCCATACGAAGCATTTCCACATCATGATTGCTTTCAAATACGAAAGCATTCGCTCCCTTAATAACACCTTTCATACGGTCACTTACGTAGCCCGTATCTGTAATAAGAGCTAACTTTCTATTATTGTTATGAAAAGCATAAAACATCGGTTCTGCCGCATCATGAGAAACACCAAATGATTCAACTTCAATATCTCCAAATGTTTTCACGTCTCCTACTGAGAAAATGAATTTTTGATCAGTTGGGATATTACCTATTAAATGTTCCATTGTATTCCATGTTTTCTCGTTCGCATAAACAGGTAAATCATATTTACGCGCCAATACACCTAATCCTTTAATGTGGTCACTATGCTCATGTGTTACAAGAATACCTGATATGTCATTTATATTCAGTTCAGCTTGCTTAAATAAGGCCTCTGTAGCTTTACCACTTAAACCTGCATCAACGAGCAATTTTTTTTCATCTGTTCCTACATATAGCATATTCCCTGTACTTCCACTTGCAAGTACACTAAAGTGCATACTCATTCTTTCTCACTCCATTATGTTCTTCCGGCACTTGAGTTTCCCCTAATTCCATAACTTGTCCTTCAATTGCATTCACAAAATAGTCCTTTTTCTGCTCTGTCTTTAAGTTCCACGTTGGAGCAAGCACTTGTATATTAGAAGAAGATTCAGCTAGAGTCGCATATCCAATCTGCGCCTCTTTCACGTGCGTATTTTCTGCAATTTTATTTTTTACATATATATTTTCTAAAGCTGTTTGAGCAGTGATAATTTCTTGTTCTTTCGTTTTTTCACTTTCGCCCATTTCCTTCAAATCCGTTAACATTGTTTGTGTATACGAAACAAGCTCATTTTTTTCATTCAAATCTACAACAATCATTGCATGATTGTTGTAGAAAATCGGCTTATCCTTATACTTTTGAAAGAAATAAATTTTTGAATCTTTCATTGCCCCAAACTCGTATTTCTGCCCATCAAGCACGTAGTTTTTTAAGAAATCATTATACTTGTCCTTTGATAATGATTTTGCATTTAAAAATGGTTCTTTCAACTTACTTTCTATCTTATATTCTTCTTGCAGATGCACCGTTTGATTTTTTAAAGACTGCACATCTTCTTCCTTAAAGCTTTTATTTTTCGCCATAATAAACGACTCTTTTTTCGGCTCTTTAGGAAAACTCCCCATAGTAATTTTAGACTCTTTTAATTGTTGATCAATTTTTGTTTCTGTCACAAGTTCCAATTGATTACTATCTTGCTTTTGAATGAACTGAAAGATAAGAAAGAGATCTAAAACAAAAAAGGTCACAATAAATATGGTTTTAATTCGATCCCAATCCATTTAGTCCCCCCTCACTCCATTCAAATATTTTTTGCTTACCATTTTCTTCACATTTTACATACCATATTGGCTTTAAAATAATGTTTTTTCCTTCGTTAATGGAATCTTCCAATGATAACTTATAACCAATTCCAACATCCTGAATTGAATTTTTATCAATTTGCGGATTATTCTCTAATGATGTCATCACTGTACGACCCGATGCAAGAGAAGTTGTTAGTTGTTTACTAGGTAATTTGAAACTTGGATCAAAAAAGGATCTTTCATACTGCATGATTTCACCTGAACCCCATGCTTGCTTTAATTCCGCCATTCCATCGCTATTAAATACAGGCAACCCCTCCTCATAAAAACGGAAGGACGTTTTCCCTTTATTAATATAATCAAAACGATAGAGTTTTAACGCACCACTATGCCCACTTACAAAGTCAAAACTTTTTTGTAAAAGTGCTGCATTATCCATAGATTCATCACTATGTACAGCGGAGTTTTTGTATTTCAACATTGCATTTGACTGATCAATTTCCATAGAACGTATACCATCTGTAAATGTTTTCTTTGATTTCTCAGAAATAGGGCTTAAATAACGTGGATCACTAAATAATGCATTTTTAAATGTATCCTCATCTAACTTAGATCCAAAATACTCTACCTCACTTAATTCCGTAATTCCATCTGGTAAGTAAAGTTTTTTTCTATCACTTATTTGATATTCAAAATACGGTCTCGCTACTGTTATAAGTTGATTTTGAGCATTTATAACATCCTTTACGTAAACACCACTCAATTTTGCTTCATATATTTTACGATAAGGATAAGTATCATAGGAAACAAAACTAATTTTAATTTCTTGGTCCTTACTTCGAGAAGGATCAATTATAATACGATTGAAACTCCTATTACCTTCTATGTTTTTATCTTTAAAATTAAACATACTTTTAATCGTACCCAGTGGAATGTTTGTAGGAAAAACAAATTCGATTTTTTCCTCTCCATGTACATACGAAAGAAAATCACCTTTAGGAACTGTCCCTGTTATTTCCTTTAAATCATGTAACTCTCCATTTTCAAGAATTCTATAAATTAAATCCACATTACTCTTGTTTTCACTCACATAATGATTTTTCTCTTTATGAACGATAACAGAGGATGGGCGAACAACCTCCGAAAGTTTTATTGGATTTATCTCTTCATTACCTTGAACAAATTTTGCATTTTGTATCGAAGTAGAATCGGGAACATATGTCCATAAGTTAAAAGTAAGAAATAGGCTAATAACAACTAAATTAATTAAAACTATTGTTTTAAAGTTTTCCATACTCATTCCCAATCGTCCTCTTCATCAGTTGCCATTGGCAGTGTGAAATAAATAGTTGTTCCTTTTCCTTCCTCACTTTTCGCCCAAATTGAGCCGCCGTGTGCCTCAATCATTTCTTTCGCAATGGCTAATCCAAGACCTGTACCACCCATTTGTCTTGAGCGAGCTTTATCTACACGGTAAAAACGTTCAAATATTTTATCTACATTTTCCTTCGGGATACCCATTCCTTGATCACTCACACTAATTTCTAATAACTCACCACGGTCACGCAGGCGATATGTTACTGTGCCACCTTCTGGCGAATATTTTAATGCATTGGAAATAATGTTATATAACACTTGTGTAATTTTGTCTGTATCCATATCAATAAATCGAGATTTTTTAGAGAAAGATCGTTTGAAGCTTACATTTTGCTCTTTAGACATTTCAAAGCGATCGATAACGTTATTAAAGAAATCAGTAAAGTCGACCCATTCCTTCATTAAGCGATGTTCTGTACTATCTAGTTTAGATAGTTGTAACAACGCATTTACAAGTCTAATCATTCTTTCTGTTTCTTCTTGTGTAACCGTTAAAAATTGCGGTGCGATATTTGGATCTTGCCATGCGCCATCCGTAAGTGCTTCTAAGTAACTGCGCATTGTTGTTAACGGTGTTCTCAGCTCATGAGATACGTTTGCAACAAACTCACGACGCTCTTGCTCTATACGCTCCTGCTCCGTTACATCATATAATACAGCAATTAAACCATTTGCCTTCCCTGTTTCTTTTTGAATGACAGAGAAACTAGCACGTAAAATATATGGTTCATTCCTCGTACTAAAATCTAATAAAACTGAATCAGGTTCTTCATATAAATGATCCAGTGTAAATTCTTCTTGTATCCCTAACACTTCTAATACAGATTGATCTAGTGCCGTTTCACGCGAAACATTTAACATTTTTTCCGCAGGATCATTTAATAAAATGATGTCACCTTTTCGATCAGTAGCAATTACTCCATCTGTCATATGTGATAAAACAGATGATAGTTTGCGCCTTTCACTCTCTGTTGAAGAGCGGGCTTGTTGTAATTTTTTTGATAAATTATTGAAAGATAATGCTAGTTGTCCAATTTCATCATGGCTATGCACTTTTACTTTTCTCGAATAATTCCCTTTTGCCATTTCAATTGCTTGTCTCCGCATATCTGAAATTGGTCTTGTAATTGTTTGAGCCAACAAAATCCCAAGTACAGCTGTTACTAGTAAAGCAATTACTGTCCCCGTCGCGAAAATTTGGTTTATATCTTTCATTTGTTTATACACATCTTCCATAGATGCAACAATACGAATGACGCCAAGTACCTCTCCTTCTTGCTCTTTTAGAATAGGAGTAATCATCACTTGAACCCGATGACCTGTTTTCACGTCTTTCTCAACCTTTGACTCTGGTTTTTTTTGTACCATTACCCGTTGTACAGCTGTGTCTGCTGACGTTCGTCCTACTTTATTTTGCTTAGACGCGTCTGAAATTGCCATTAATTTTTTAGTAGAATCAATTACGCTTATTTCTTGAATATCTCTCTTACGATCCGATGCAAATTTTTGAATCGAATCATTAATAGCTTTATCTACTGAATCTGCTTTAGGACGTTCTTTTACAAACTCTTGCTTCAAGTTATAAGAAAGTAAATTCGTTTGCTGCGTTAAGGAATCTTGAAAACCTTTTACAAGGCTTTTTTCTAATTCCCTAACGAAATATACACCAATTACTTGCATTGCTATTAATATTAACAGCATATATATGAGCACAAATTTTAAATGAATAGATTGAAAAAAACCAACTTTCTTCATATACTATTCCTGTTCTGGGTCACGCAAGTAATACCCTACCCCGCGTCTAGTTACAATTAAAGTAGGATGACTTGGATTATCTTCAATTTTTTCGCGCAAACGACGTACTGTTACATCTACCGTACGTACATCCCCAAAATAATCATAACCCCAAACTGTTTGTAATAAATGTTCACGAGTCATAACTTGACCTAAATGCTTCGCTAAATAATGTAGTAATTCAAATTCACGATGTGTAAGCTCAATGCTTTCTTCACGCTTCGTTACACTATAAGCATTCGAATTGATAACGATTGGTCCAATAACCATTTCAGTATTTTCTTCTTTCTCTGCAGCACCACCCTGCTGATGGCGACGTAAATTTGCTTTCACACGAGCAAGTAACTCCCTCGTACTAAATGGCTTTGTTACATAATCATCCGCCCCAAGCTCAAGTCCTAATACTTTATCAATTTCAGAGTCTTTTGCTGTAAGCATAATAATTGGCATTTCTGAGCTTTTACGTATTTCACGACATACCTCTAAGCCGTCTTTTCCCGGTAACATAATATCTAATAAAACCATATCTGGCTGTTCTTCATTTGCTTTTTCAATCGCCTCATCACCATCATGCGCCATTACAATTTCAAAACCTTCTTTTTCTAGGTTGAACTTCAAAATATCTGCAATCGGTTTTTCATCATCAACTACTAAAATTTTCTTTCCCATCATCGTCTATTTCCTCCTTATAAAAATATGGTCAATAATCCCTAAACACATTGACGTTTATATAGTATGTCCCTATATGACCGCACCCTTTGTTTAAGTATTTTCTCCTCTATTCTCATAGACTCATGTATGATCCACTTTTTCACGGAATCCTATACGATCTATAGAAAAACCTCTAGCTTCAACTGCTAGAGGCTCCTCATTCTATTGTAAAATAACTACCCACTTTTGTAAAACTGGACAAAATAAAAAGGATATTAAGTGGGCCCACTTAATATCCTGAGAGTGGCTCGGGACGGAATCGAACCGCCGACACGAGGATTTTCAGTCCTCTGCTCTACCGACTGAGCTAC
>NZ_MAOC01000040.1 GCF_001884135.1 Bacillus nitratireducens
CGAAAAATAAAATGGTGAGCCATGAAGGATTCGAACCTTCGACCCTCTGATTAAAAGTCAGATGCTCTACCAACTGAGCTAATGGCTCATACTCACCAACGTCATATTTTCGTGACGACAAGACATATCATAGCATATTATCTTTTGTTTTTGCAATACCTTTTTTTATTTTTTTATAAAAGATAAGAAAAAACTCATGAGAGCATGAGTTTTTTCTTACAAAAATCAATTTCTTATATCAATTAAGCTTCGTATACATTACGAACGATATTTGTTTGATTACGATCTGGTCCAACTGAGAACATAGATAATTGGATTCCTGTTAATTCAGAAACACGCTCTACGTATTTTCTTGCATTTTCAGGAAGTTCGTCTAATGATTTTACACCAGTAATATCTTCTTCCCAACCTGGAAGCTCTTCATATACAGGCTCACATTTCGCTAAGATGTTTAAGTTTGCTGGAACTTCATCGATAACTTCTCCATTGTATTTGTAAGCAACACAAATTTTAAGAGTTGGAATACCTGTTAGAACGTCGATAGAATTTAATGATAAATCCGTTAAACCACTAACACGACGTGCATGTCTTACAACAACGCTATCGAACCAACCTACGCGGCGTGGACGACCAGTTGTCGTTCCATACTCACGACCAACTTCACGAATTTGGTGACCAATTTCATCATGAAGCTCAGTAGGGAATGGACCATCACCTACACGACTTGTATATGCTTTACATACACCTACAACGCGAGTAACTTTCGCAGGACCAACTCCAGTTCCAACTGTTACACCACCAGCAATCGGGTTAGAAGATGTAACGAACGGGTACGTACCGTGGTCGATATCAAGCATAACACCTTGTGCACCTTCAAATAATACACGGTGATTGTTATCTAGTGCATCATTTAATACAACAGATGTGTCGCATACATATTGTGCGATTTGTTGTCCGTATTCGAAGTACTCTTCAAAGATTTCTTCTACGCTGAAACCTTCTGTATCGTACATTTTTTCAAACAAACGATTTTTTTCTACTAAATTGCGCTCAAGCTTCTCTTTAAATGCTTCACGGTCTAAAAGATCAGCCATACGGATACCGATACGAGCAGCTTTATCCATATATGCAGGACCGATACCTTTTTTCGTTGTACCGATTTTGTTATCACCTTTACTAGCTTCTTCTAACTCATCTTGTTTTAAGTGATAAGGTAAAATAACGTGCGCACGGTTACTTACACGTAAATTATCAGTACTTACACCACGATCGTGTAAGTATTTTAACTCTTCAAGCAATGCTTTCGGATCGACTACTAAGCCGTTTCCGATTACACAAATTTTCTCTTTATAGAAAATACCAGATGGAATTAAGTGTAATTTATATTTAACTCCGCCGAAAACAATTGTATGTCCCGCGTTATTTCCACCTTGATATCTTGCAACTACTTCCGCATGCTCAGAAAGAAAATCAGTGATTTTACCTTTTCCTTCGTCGCCCCATTGTGTTCCTACAACTACTACTGAAGACATTATTAAAGCACCTCCGCGATTTTCAAACGATCTATTCAAACAATATAATTGTACCAAAACCGAAAAAGAAGTCAACCAAAAAGCGAACATTTTTTTATTAAAATTCATTTTCGTTCGTAAGAATTATATTTTCACATTATGAAAGCCTTATCTTTCCTATATAAAAAAAGAAACACATCTTATTATAAGAAATGTGTTTCTTTTTTATACTGCCTTTATGCCCCATCTTCAAAGCGTCGTTCTAAGTTGACGAATTTATTAAATTCCTTAACAAATGCAAGCTCTACTGAACCTACGGGACCATTACGCTGCTTTGCAATAATAATTTCAATCGTATTTTTATTTTCCGTTTCACGGTCATAGTAATCTTCACGATACAAGAATGCTACAATATCAGCATCCTGCTCAATACTCCCCGATTCACGAATATCAGACATCATAGGGCGTTTATCTTGACGAGATTCAACGCCACGGGATAACTGTGAAAGGGCAATAACAGGCACTTGTAATTCACGCGCAATCCCTTTTAATGTACGCGAAATCTCAGATACTTCCTGCTGACGGTTCTCGCCCGACTTCCCACTTCCCTGAATAAGCTGTAAATAGTCAATTAAAACCATCCCAAGACCTTGTTCCTGCTTTAATCTACGACATTTTGCTCGAATCTCATTTACCTTAATCCCTGGTGTATCATCAATATATATACCAGCATTAGAAAGGCTCCCCATCGCCATTGTTAATTTTGCCCAATCATCAGAAGTTAATGAACCGGTACGAAGTCTTTGTGCATCAATATTTCCTTCTGCACAAAGCATACGCATAACAAGCTGATCCGAGCCCATCTCTAGACTGAAGATCGCTACATTTTCATCCGTTTTTGTCGCTACGTTTTGTGCGATATTTAATGAAAATGCAGTTTTCCCTACCGATGGACGCGCCGCCACGATGATTAAATCATTTCGTTGGAAACCTGCGGTCATCTTATCTAATTCAGTAAATCCAGTTGGTATTCCCGTAACTTCACCTTTTTGATTATGCAAAAGTTCGATTTTATCATAAGCATCTACAAGAACATCTTTAATGTTTTGGAATGCTTTTGCATTCGTTTGATGCGATACTTCTAATATTTTTTTCTCAGCCTCATTTAAAAGGCCGTCCACATCATCTTCTCTCTCATATCCATCCGATACAATATGAGTCGCCGTTCGAATTAAACGACGTAAAAGCGCCTTTTCAGCGATGATGCGTGCATAATATTCTACGTTTGCAGCTGTTGGAACAACTTCTGCTAACTCTGCTAGGTAAGAAACCCCACCAACTTCTTCTAGTAATCCTTGATCAGCCATCGCTGATGTCATTATTACTAAGTCAATTGGTTCTCCCTTATCAGACAACCCAAGCATGACTTCAAAAATCTTTTGATGTTTCGTTCGATAGAATGAGTCAGGTACCAATAACTCCGATGCTGACGTTAACGCATCTTGATCAATCAATATGGCACCTAAAACAGCCTGCTCAGCTTCTATATTATGCGGAGGGGTACGATCAGCCATTACATCACTCATGCGCAATCCTCCTTGCTTAATTTATTTTTATTGTTCACTAACATGAACTTTTACTGTTGCTGTTACTTGCGGATGCAATTTCACAGTGACATTTGTATAACCTAATGCACGGATTGCATCGTCCATTTCAAATTTGCGCTTATCAAGTTTAATCTTGTGTGATTTTTGCATTACATCTACAATTTGTTTGCTTGTGATAGAACCAAATAAACGGCCACCTTCTCCAGATTTCGCCTTTACTTCTACAGTTAATTTCTCTAATGTTTCTTTCAGCTCTTTTGCATTCTCAACTTCTGCTGCTGCATCTTTTTCTTCTTTACGTTTTTGAGCTTCTAAAGTTTTCATACTGCTGTTTGTTGCTTCCGCAGCTAATCCTTGTTTTAATAAGAAATTATTTGCATAACCGTCTGGTACGTTTTTTATTTCTCCTTTTTTCCCTTTACCTTTTACGTCTTTTAGAAAAATTACTTTCATGATTGTGTGCCTCCCTGTAAATAGTCATCAATAACAAATTGAAGCTTCTCCTCAGCTTCATCTACTGTAACATTTTTCATTTGTGTGGCTGCATTTGTCAAATGCCCGCCACCTCCTAAATTCTCCATGATTAGCTGTACATTCAATTCACCTAAAGACCGACCGCTAATTCCAATGAAATTCTCTCCACGTTTCGCAATAACAAATGATGCAATGATACCTGTCATCGTCAATAACGTATCCGCTGATTGCGCAATAAGCACCTGATCATAATAATCATCACTATCAACTTTAGCAATCGCAATTCCATTTTTATAAATGTACGCATTTTTAATGGCTTTTGCAACTCGTAAATACTGATTCATGTCTTCTTTTAAAAGTTCTTGTACAAGTACAGTGTCTGCACCATGCGAGCGTAAATAAGAAGCTGCATCAAATGTGCGAGCGCCTGTACGGAATGTAAAACTTCTCGTATCAACAATAATACCAGCTAACAATGCCGTTGCTTCTAACATTGTCATCTTTAAATTTTTCGGTTGATACTCAAGTAATTCTGTAACAAGCTCTGCTGTTGAAGAAGCATACGGTTCCATATAAACAAGCAATGGATCTTCAATGAAATCTTCCCCGCGGCGATGATGGTCAATAACCACTACATTTTCAATCTTATGTAACAGTTTTTCCTCCATCACCATCGAAGGTTTATGCGTGTCAACAACAACAAGTAATGAATCATCATTTGCAAATTCCATCGCTTGCCCTGGTGTAATAAAGTGTGACCATAACTCTTCATTTTGTTTCACTTTATCCATCAAACGTTTGATTCCTTTATCCGAATCATTTTCGTCTAATACAATATATCCTTTGCGCTCGTTTAATTGAGCTACCTTTAAAATACCAATCGCTGCACCAATCGCATCCATATCAGGAGCTCTATGCCCCATTATAATGACATTACTGCTTTCTAATACTAAATCCTTTAACGCATGCGAAATAACTCTAGCACGTACACGGGTACGCTTTTCAACCGGATTCGTCTTACCACCGTAAAACTTAACTTTACCCGTTGCTTGTTTAATAGCTACTTGGTCTCCTCCTCGTCCTAACGCAAGGTCTAAACCAGATTGAGCCATCGCTCCAAGCTCCGATAAAGGTAAATCACCTGAGCCAACACCAACACTTAATGTAAGTGGTATATTCCTTTTGGATGTTTCTTCACGCACTTGATCCAAAATACTAAATTTCCCTTTCTCCATTTGTGCTAAAATACTTTCATTTAGTACAACGAAGAATCTTTCTGAAGATGCACGTTTCAAATATGCACCATACTTAACAGCCCATTCATTTAGACGCGACGTGACAAGGCTTGTTATATTCGTACGTAATTGATCATCTAATCCTTGTGTAACTTCATCATAATTGTCTAAATAAATAACAGCTAAAACCGTACGCTGATCCTCATACATTTTTTCAATCTCTGTTTGCTCAGTTACATCAAAAAAATAAATTAGTTTTTCTTCTTTCCTTACAAACACACGAAACTTTCGATTATTTAATGATACTATATCATCAGAAGTCTCTCCCTTAATAAAAAGGAGTAATGTTTCTGATACATCGTACAGATGCCACCCAGCTAATGCGTGTTGTCCTAAACATGAAGACAAGTAAGGATTTGCCCAATCAATCCCATAATCCTTATTGTATAACAATATACCAATTGGCATCTGATTGAATGCTTCGTTACTCACCTTTTTTACCCTAGTAATCATATCTGTCGTATATTTTTCAAAGTTCCTTTGAAAAGTAAGTTCAAATCGTATAACTAAAAGGAAAACGATGCTAAAAATAAAAAAAGCGGCTATCCCCATAATTAAGTGAAAATAACAAAGAATCGAGATTAGCACCAACACAAAAAATGCCAATACGTAAACAGGATATAAAAACCACTGTTTCTTATAAAATTCAGGCATGTATACAACTCCTATAACGTAAAACCAACTAAATTTCTAGTTAGTTAAACAGATTAAACACCTTAAAATAGCATAGAAATGCTATTTTATCCCTTTGTTTTTCATTGCATTTTAGAACGCAATGAAATCCCTAAATCAATTATACCTAAGATTGTCACAAGAGGAAACAGCATTGGAATAAACATACATACAATAAAACTAATAATAGGGACGCCTTTTGTAAAACCTTTTTTGTGTGCTAAAAAGGTGATAAACGTTAATCCTTGCAATACAAGCAGCAAAGCAAAGATTACATATAGGTTAGAAAATACCATATGTAAATATGATGTTGGTTCAACTTTCATGAAAGTTGATAACAAAATAAATATGACGTAATACCAGACAATACTCTTTGGCAATTGTATATCTTTAAATTTCGGCCAAGGTGCCGCGTCGTACTTTAACTTTCTCAAAACACTACTTGATATTATCACTGTAATCCAAGAAAAACATACAGAAACTAGCACAAGTATACTTGGAAATAAGGTTTGTAATATATCATTCATTTGTGCAAATAATTCTTTTTGTTCTTTACTAACTGGCATACCAGCCGCATTTGCTATTTTTTCGCTTTGCGCCATGCTTTCACTAAACATATTTTGCATTTGCTTCATTAAATCTATGTTAAAAAACTTTATACTTCCCACATAAATGAGCATCATACCAATTAAATATGCAAGTGTTCCAGCTATCAATATCTCCACTGGTTTTTTCCCTTTTTTATACATATATCCTAATACAACACCTATTAACCCAAACATCACTGTCTTTATGAGACTAATCGGTTGACTCACGATAACTGTAACAAAAAGCGCCCCTACAAAAATTACGAGCACATTAGATAGTTTATGTCTTACTGTTAATAATATAAATGGTAACGGCAACGCAAATATTGCAACTGTCCCCAAAATCGGAACATACATAGATATAAGCAATAAAATTGCATATATTGCCAATAACGCTGCACCCTCAGTAATAAATTTCGTGCTTTTCATCATCTAACCTCTCTTTCAAAAAGAAAAGCATAGCAAAATGCACAGTAGAGTCCGACTCTACTGTGCATTTCATACGCTATTATTCACCAACATATGGTAAAAGTGCCATTTGACGAGCACGTTTAATTGCAACTGTAAGTTTGCGTTGGTATTTTGCGCTTGTTCCTGTTACACGACGAGGTAAAATTTTACCACGCTCAGAAACGAAACGTTTTAATAAATCAACATCTTTATAGTCAATGCGAGTGATGCCGTTAGATGTGAAGAAACACACCTTACGACGCTTCGCACGTCCACCTTTGCGTCCTGCCATGTCTATTCCCTCCATTCTTTGTTAAAAATAGCCGATTCATACCATTAAAATGGTAAATCGTCGTCCGAAATGTCAATCGGTTGACCAACATTCGAAAATGGATCGTCATTCTTCGTAAATCCAGAGTTACCTTGATTACCTTGGTTACCTGAATTACTAGATTGACCAAATGGGTTAGAGCTTTGGTTACCGAAACCAGCTCCTGATGGTTGCTGATTGAATGAACCACGTTGCTCCCCACCGCCATTACGCGGCTCTAAAAATTGTACGCTCTCCGCAAGAACTTCTGTTACATATACACGTTTACCATCTTGTCCATCGTAATTACGAGTTTGAAGACGTCCGTCTACGCCTGCTAAGCTACCTTTTTTCAAATAATTTGCCACGTTTTCTGCTTGTTTACGCCATATTACACAATTAATAAAGTCAGCTTCACGCTCACCTTGTTGATTCGCAAATGCGCGATTCACAGCTAACGTAAAAGTAGCTACTGCAACACCATTGGGCGTGTAACGTAAGTCAGGGTCCTTAGTTAAACGACCAACGAGGATAACACGATTCATCAATCGAACCACTCTCCCTTATATATCAATTATTTTTCTTCTTCTTTAACAACGATATGACGAAGGATATCTTCGTTGATCTTAGCTAAACGGTCGAATTCGTTAATCGCCTCTGAGTTAGAGTTCACGTTTAAGATCATGTAGAAACCTTCACGTAAGTCGTTGATTTCGTAAGCTAAACGACGCTTACCCCACTCTTTCGTGTTAATGATTTCTGCACCATTGTTTGTTAAAACACCTGCAAAACGTTCAACTAAAGCTTTTTGAGCTTCTTCTTCAACGCCAGGACGAATGATGTACATAATTTCGTACTTTCTCATTACACTTTCACCTCCTTTTGGTCTAAACGGCCCATAATGGGCAAGGAGCAATTAATTTATAGTAATTACTCACGAGTTTAGATTATATCATAGTAAGTTATATGAATCAACTCACCAATACGTAAAAAACTTGGCAAACACATAATATATTTGCCAAGTTCATATCTTTATTTTTCCTAGGAAATATTAAATTAAACGTTAAAGCGGAAGTGCATAACATCTCCGTCTTTTACGATATACTCTTTTCCTTCTAAACGTACTTTTCCAGCTTCTTTTGCAGCTGTCATAGAACCGTTTGTCATTAAATCATCATAAGAAACTGTTTCCGCGCGAATAAATCCACGCTCAAAGTCTGTATGAATTACGCCAGCACATTGTGGTGCTTTCATACCTTGTTTAAACGTCCATGCACGCACTTCCTGCACACCAGCTGTGAAGTAAGTAGCAAGTCCTAATAAATCATATGCAGCACGAATTAACTGATCTAAACCAGATTCTTCAATACCTAATTCTTCCAGGAATACTTTTTTCTCTTCTTCGTCTAACTCAGCGATTTCTTCTTCGATTTTTGCACATACAACGATAACTTGAGAATTTTCATTTGCAGCAAATTCTTTTACCATTTGTACATATTTATTTTCAGAAGGATCCATAATATCATCTTCACTTACGTTTGCTACGTATAGCATTTCTTTCGTTGTAAGTAAATGAAGGCCTTTAACAATCTTCATTTGCTCTTCTGTAAATTCAACAGTACGAGCTGGTTTTCCCTCTTCGAAAGCTTCTTTTAAACGCACTAAAATTTCCTGCTCATATACTGCTTCTTTATCTTTTTGTCTTGCTAATTTCGCAACACGCTCGATACGTTTATCAACTGATTCTAAATCCGCTAAGATTAGTTCTAAGTTGATTGTTTCAATATCATCAATTGGATCTACTTTCCCTGAAACGTGTGTAATATTTTCATCTTCAAAACAACGAACAACTTGGCAAATTGCATCTACTTGGCGAATGTGAGATAAGAATTTATTTCCTAATCCTTCACCTTTACTTGCACCTTTTACGATACCTGCAATATCAGTAAATTCGAATACAGTCGGAACAGTTTTTTTCGGTTCTACTAATTCCGTTAATTTATTTAAACGCTCATCTGGTACTTCTACGATCCCTACGTTTGGGTCAATTGTACAGAATGGATAGTTCGCAGATTCTGCTCCTGCTTGTGTAATTGCATTAAATAAAGTGGACTTTCCTACGTTAGGTAATCCAACAATCCCAGCCGTTAATCCCATATTTTTCACTCCTATGTCTCAATCTTTCATCATTATAGATAGTAACGAAAAAAATGACAAGTTTCCTCCAAACGAAAAAAAGTAACAGCTACCCACTGCAACTGTTACTTTCTCTCTATTCTTCATGCTTCACAAGTATTTTTTTTACCTTACGATCAAACTCTCTTCGAGGAATCATTACCGAATGGTCACATCCCTCGCACTTAATGCGGATATCCATTCCCATACGAATAATCTTCCAGCGATTTACACCACATGGATGGGCCTTCTTCATTTCCACAACATCGTACAAGTTATATTGCTTTTGCTCCACTCTCCAAACCCCTCTCCATACTAAATTGCTTTTCCACTAACCAATTCTTCACGATTATATAAAACCATACGTGGATATGGAATTTCAATTCCATGTAAATCCAGACGAGTTTTAATCTCTTTACGAAGAGCTCTTGCAATAACTGCATGTTGCATCGGCTCCACTTCAGCAATAACACGTAATATAACTTCTGATGCAGCTAATGTTTGTACACCTAACAATTGAGGCGTTGTTACCATCTTCTCGTACTTTGCAGGTAATTCTACTAATAACTCTTCAATTACTTGCTCTGCTTTTGCTATGTCAGCCTCATACGAAATAGATACATCAACGAATGCTACACTATTACTAACCGAAAAATTAGTAACTTGAATAATACTTCCGTTTGGTAAAGTATGAATTTCCCCTGTCCAGCTCTTTAGTTTCGTTGTACGAAGTCCAATTTCTAAAACAACTCCCTCAAACTGACCAATTCTTACATAGTCACCAACTGAAAACTGATCTTCTAGCAAAATAAATAGTCCTGTAATGACATCTTTCACTAAACTTTGAGCACCAAATCCGACTGCTAAACCAATAACCCCGGCACCAGCTAATAGACCTGATGCATTAATATTGAACACGCCTAAAATCGCAATCAACATAATAAATATAACAACGTATGCCACAATATTTTCAAGTAACTTCGCTACTGTAACTGTACGACGTTCTGAAATTTGAATTGGCGAACGACTTCCCATGCGAAACGCATTTCGTACAACTGCCCTTGCAACTCGCACAATGATTGCACCAAGTATTAAAATAACGACTATTTTTAGTGATTTTACACCTATATTCGTCCAATCAATGGACTCAAACCATTTCAACGCTAAATCCATGTACCTCTACCTCTCCAGCTAAAATTTCTTTTTAGTTATCCTTCTCATTGTATCAGAAGTCTCTCTGATTTCTGAAAAAATTTTATGACTTTAATTCCATTTGTTAACTTCTATCCAGGTATAAAATGGAGCGAATATATATATACTAGTACTATTATTTCCGTTTTCACTCACATTTTGCAAAAAGTACGCACTTATAGTTTTCCATTTTACTCAACGTATAACATATTTTGAAAATTTATTAAAAGGATGGGTGCTTCATGAATATTGGAAGTTTTCGCTTACCTTTTTTCGAAAAAGAAACTCAAAATGTTATGCACCAAGACTTAGAAGCCTCCGAGACAATCAGTAACTTTTTACTTTCCCATATTCCCATTAAAACTAACATACCACTCATTCTCGTTTGTATCGGAACAGATCGTTCCACCGGTGATGCACTCGGCCCATTAGTTGGCACTAAACTAGAACAAGTAGAAATTAAAAACTTCCAAGTATTCGGCACACTAGATGAACCAATACATGCGTTAAATTTAGAAGAGAAAATTCAGAATATACAGAAAGAAAATCCTACTTCTTTTATAATTGCTGTTGATGCATGCTTAGGAAAATCTCAAAGTATCGGTTCAATCACTACTGGAAAGGGACCTAGTAAACCTGGAGCTGCGATGAATAAGAAATTACCTGCAGTTGGTGATTTGCATATACACGGCATCGTCAATCTAAATGGTTTTATGGAGTTTTTTGTTCTTCAAAATACAAGATTAAGTTTAGTCATGAAAATGGCTGATGTAATTGCACAAAGTATAAAAGAAACGGATCAAAAATTATCTGCGTTAAAAAAAGCAAACCATCTCTAAATAATAAGATGGTTTGCTTTTTAGTTTTTCTGTGATAATAATTCTAAAATACGATTTAAATCTTCTTTATTGAAAAATTCAATTTCAATTTTACCTTTTTCTTTTTTTGTTTCTTTAATTTTTACATCTGTACCAAACTTTTCTCTTAAGAACGTCTCGCGCTCTACGAAGAATATATTTCGATCTTTTTTTATCTGTTTTGTTTCACGTGAAACGCTTTGATTAATCTCCTGGACAATTTTTTCTAATTGGCGAACATTTAATCCTTCTTTTTCGATTCGTTTCAACAAAGACTTCAGCTGTTCTTCATCTTTTATCGTAAGTAAGGTTCTACCGTGAGCCATTGAAAGTTGACCATTTGCAATCATATCTTGTACGAACGAAGGGAGGCTTAATAACCGAGTATAATTTGCAATGTAAGGTCTGCTTTTACCAAGACGTTTCGCTAATTGTTCTTGCGTTACATTTAGCTCACTCATTAACATCTGATATGCCATTGCCTCTTCCATAGGATTTAAATCTTCTCGTTGTAAGTTTTCAAGCAAAGCAAATTCCATCATTTGCTGCTCGTTTAATTGCCTTACAACAGCAGGAACCTTTTCAAGTCCAGCCTCTTTAGCAGCACGATATCTTCTTTCACCTGCAACAATTTCATATCCCTTAATACTCTTTCTAGCGATTAATGGTTGCAATATGCCATGTTCTTTAATAGAAGCCGCTAATTCCTGAATTGCTTCTTTATTGAAATGCTTACGTGGTTGATATGGGTTCGGCCTTAATTCAGTTACTATAATCTCCTGAATTGTTTCTTCTTCCTTCACATCCAAATCAGGAAAAAACACATTAATTCCTCTTCCTAATCCTTTAGCCACCTGCAATCACTTCCTCTGCTAAATCTATATATACTTCTGCTCCTCTTGATTTAGCGTCATACTGCATAATCGGTTTCCCATGACTTGGCGCCTCACTTAAGCGCACATTTCGAGGAATAATCGAACGGTATACTTTATCCCTAAAGTATTTTTTCACTTCATCTATAACTTGAATCCCTAAATTTGTACGGGCATCCAACATCGTTAACAATACACCTTGGATTGCTAAATTTTTATTTAAATGTTTTTGCACAAGTCGAACCGTATTTAATAGCTGACTTAATCCTTCTAGTGCGTAATATTCACACTGAACAGGAATAATAACTGAATCCGCTGCTGTTAATGCATTAATCGTTAATAACCCTAAGGATGGGGGACAGTCGATAATAATATAATCATATTCATCACGAACTGGCTGTAATGCCCTTTGCAAACGTACTTCCCGGGAAATAGTCGGTACCAATTCAATTTCAGCACCGGCCAATTGAATTGTAGCGGGTAGAACATCTAAGTTTTCAGTTGCGGTTTTCCGTATAACTCCTTGAACATCTGCATCTTCCACCAGAACATTATAAATACATTGATCTAATTCGGATTTTTCAATTCCCACACCAGTCGTGGCATTTCCTTGAGCATCAATGTCTACGAGAAGGACTTTTTTACCTACTTGCGCCAATCCAGCCCCTAAATTAACAGATGTTGTTGTTTTTCCAACACCGCCTTTTTGATTAGCAATAGCAATGATTTTTCCCATGATGTCACCTACTTTCAACCTTTCTATCTTATTCTAGTAACAATTACGTTTATTGTAACATGAAATAAAAGCTTTTCTTTTACGTCCTTATTAAACTTCAAAATTTATTTCTAAACTCCTTCTTCATTAACAAGAAAATATAGTAAAAGAGACCTCTCCACTAGGATAAGGTCTCTAACACGCCATTATTATTTTTTCTTCGGAATTTTAATCGTAATTTGATAGTACTCATCAAATTCTTCTTCCTCAGAATTAACATTTAAACCACTATTAGCAACCATTTCTAATGACTGCCTAATTGTATTCATAGCAATTCTCGTATCTCTACTTACTGCTTTTTGCTTCGCTTTACGCTTCGGTTTTGCTTCCTCTAATAATTTTGCAATTCGTTCTTCTGTTTGCTTTACATTCAGTTGTTTTTCCACAATTTCTTGTAAAACCTTCAGTTGTAATTCCTCATTTTTTAAAGGAATGAGAGCACGAGCGTGACGCTCTGTAATACTTTTTTCTAATAATGCACTTTTTACTTCTTCAGGCAACTTTAACAATCGCAACTTATTTGCGATTGTGGATTGCCCTTTTCCAAGTCGTTGTGCCAGTGCTTCTTGTGTTAAATTATGTAACTCAATCAGCTTTTGATATGCCACAGCTTCCTCGATTGCTGTTAATTCCTCACGTTGCAAATTTTCAATTAGCGCTACAGAAGCTGTCTCTGTATCATTTAAGTTCTTTATAATCGCAGGAACCTTTTCCCACCCTAGCTTCGTTGCTGCGCGGAAACGTCTTTCTCCAGCAATAATCTCATACTTATCATCCTCATATTGCCTCACGACAATCGGCTGGATAAGCCCATGAGTACGAATCGTTAATGCTAGTTCATCGATTCGTGCATCATCGAAAACTGTTCGTGGTTGATAACGGTTAGGGGTAATATTTACTATCGGGATTTCTTGTATTTCCTCATATACCTTTTTATCTATTTCTTCATGGCTTTCCTCTTGTAATTCGAATTCGCTCTCTTTATCTCCAAAGCCAAATAAACGAGAAAACGTATTTTTCATACATATTCCACCACCTTTTAGGCCTATTGACTATTCTCCATAAAATGTTTCCTATGAAACATTTACGTTTTCATTTATATAATTCAATCTTACGTCTAATAAGATTTATTTTTCAATAGGTAATTTATTGGGTGTTCCCGGTTTGCGTGGATATTTCTTTGGTGTCTTGCGCTTTTTCTCGATTAATAAAATATTACGTTCACTTTCCTCAAATGGTAATTGGAACGTAGACATTTCTTTTAATTCCCCGCCTAGTACCTCTAAAGCATACTTGCCATTTTCAATTTCTTCGTTTGCTGCAGCACCTTTCATTGCAATAAATGTTCCTCCAACTTTTACAAGTGGTAAACATAGCTCACTTAATACAGAAAGACGTGCAACTGCACGTGCCATCACAATATCGTATGATTCACGTACACCTTCTTTTTTCCCAAATGTTTCAGCACGATCATGACAAAATGCAACATCACTTAACTCTAATTTTTGCGCTAAGTGATTTAAGAAATTAATACGTTTTTGTAATGAATCTACAATTGTTACTTTTAAATGTGGGAAACAGATTTTCAACGGGATACTTGGGAATCCAGCTCCTGCGCCAACATCACAAATAGAGAATGGTTTCGAAAAATCATAATAAAAAGCAGCTGTAATAGAATCAAAAAAGTGTTTTAAGTATACTTCTTCCTTCTCCGTAATAGCTGTTAAATTCATTTTTTCATTCCACTCTACTAACGTTTCAAAGTAGATTTTGAACTGCTCTAATTGTCTAGAAGAGAGGGTGATACCCTTCTCTTCTAGCATAGATTGAAATTGTTCTATGTTCATCTAGCAATATCTCCTTACTATTTATTGGTTCGATACTCGTGCAATTTTTCCTTGTTCAATATACACAAGCAAAATGGAAACATCAGCTGGATTTACGCCAGAAATACGTGAAGCCTGCCCCATTGAAAGTGGACGAACATCTTTCAATTTCTGTCTCGCTTCTGAGGCAAGGCTAGAAATCGCATCATAATCAATATCCACAGGGATTTTTTTGTTTTCCATTTTCTTCATACGATCTACTTGCTGTAAAGATTTTTCAATGTATCCTTCGTACTTAGTCTGAATTTCAACTTGTTCCGTAATTTCATCACTTAATGCTACTTCACTTGGTACTAAAAGATGAATATGCTCATATGTCACCTCTGGACGACGTAATAAGTCACTTGCACGTATTCCATCTTTCAATTCACTTCCACCAATACTACGAATTAATTCTTGAACTTCAGGACGTGGTTTAATAATAATGCTCCCTAAACGTTCCTTTTCCTGTTCAATTTGTAACTTTTTATTTGTAAATCGCTCATAGCGATCTTCTTTAATTAAGCCAATTTCACGACCAACTTCAGTTAAACGAAGATCAGCATTATCGTGGCGTAATAATAGGCGATATTCTGCACGAGACGTTAATAAACGATATGGTTCATTTGTACCTTTCGTTACAAGGTCATCAATTAAGACACCAATATAAGCATCAGCACGGCCTAAAATAACTTCTTTTTTACCTAAAGAACGACACGCTGCATTAATCCCAGCCATAAGCCCTTGTCCTGCTGCTTCTTCGTAACCAGAAGTTCCGTTAATTTGTCCTGCTGTATATAGATTTTTAATCTTTTTTGTTTCAAGTGTTGGCCATAGTTGTGTTGGCACAATTGCATCATATTCAATTGCATAACCTGTACGCATCATTTCAACATTTTCTAGACCAGGGATTGTTCTAAGCATGTCACGTTGCACATCTTCTGGTAAACTTGTCGATAAACCTTGAACATATACCTCTTGTGTATTACGTCCTTCTGGCTCTAAGAAAATTTGATGACGTGGCTTATCATTAAATCTAACTACCTTGTCTTCAATTGAAGGACAATATCTAGGTCCTGTTCCTTTAATCATACCAGAATACATAGCTGAGCGATGTAAGTTTTCATCTATTAAACGATGTGTTTCTGTACTTGTATACGTCAACCAACATGGAATTTGATCCATAATAAACTTTGTCGTTTCAAAAGAGAAAGCTCGTGGCTTGTCATCACCTGGCTGAATTTCTGTTTTACTGTAATCAATCGTATTACTATTTACACGCGGAGGCGTACCTGTTTTAAACCTAACAAGATCAAAACCAAGTTCCTCTAAATGTTCGGATAAAGTAATAGATGGTTGCTGATTATTTGGACCGCTTGAATATTTTAAATCACCCATAATAATCTCACCGCGTAAAAATGTTCCAGTTGTAATTACAACTGTTTTTGCCGTGTATTCAGCACCAGCTTGTGTAATTACCCCTTTACATACACCATCTTCAACGATTAAACGCTCTACCATTCCCTGGAACAACGTTAAGTTTGGTGTTTCTTCAATTGTTTTCTTTAATTCATGTTGGTAAGAGAATTTATCAGCTTGTGCACGAAGCGCACGTACAGCTGGTCCTTTACCCGTATTTAACATACGCATTTGAATATGTGTCTTATCAATATTGCGTCCCATTTCTCCGCCTAATGCATCAATTTCACGAACAACAATCCCTTTTGCTGGTCCACCAACAGAAGGGTTACATGGCATGAATGCTACCATATCTAAGTTAATTGTTAACATTAAGGTTTTTGAGCCCATTCGTGCTGCCGCAAGACCAGCTTCGCATCCTGCATGACCTGCACCGATTACTATGACATCGTATGAACCGGCATTGTATCCCATTGTTTATTCCTCCTAATAATCTCTATCTTTCTAAAACGTTGCTTCGCTTTATTATTTTCCTAAACAAAACTGAGAGAATAACTGGTCAATTAAGCTTTCATGGACGGTATCACCAGTAATTTCACCAAGTATTTCCCATGTTCTTGTTAAATCAATTTGTACCATATCGATTGGAACACCATTTTCTATGGCTTCAATTGCATCTCCAATTGTCGTTCCTGCTTGTGTTAATAATCCAATATGTCTCGTGTTAGAAACATATGTCATATCTGCAGAATCAATTGCTCCTTCAAAGAATAAATCAGCTATCGCCTTTTCAAGCTCATCAATTCCCTGCTCCTCAATTAAAGACGTCGTAATAACACGATTTCCTGCAGCTAGCTCTGTAACACGTTCCATATCAATCTCTTGCGGTAAATCTGTCTTATTGACAATAATAATGAAGTCTTTTCCTTGTACGGCACGGAATAGTTCTTCATCTTCATTCGTTAAAGCTTCACTATAATTGACTACAACTAACACTAAATCGGCCTGGCTCATCATTTCTTTTGAACGCTCTACACCAATTCGTTCAACAACATCTTCTGTTTCACGAATACCTGCTGTATCTATAAGTTTAAGTGGTACACCACGCACATTAACGTACTCTTCAATAACATCTCTCGTTGTTCCTGCAATATCAGTTACGATCGCTTTTTTCTCCTGAACGAGACTATTTAATAGCGATGATTTCCCAACGTTAGGTCTACCGATGATTGCCGTAGCAATACCTTCACGTAAAATCTTTCCTTGCTTCGATGTCTCTAATATTTTCGCAATTTCAGCACGAACATGTGTAGCTTTCTCAATTAAAATATTATGCGTCATCTCTTCTACATCATCATATTCTGGGTAATCTATATTTACCTCAACATGGGCTAACGTTTCCAATATATCTTGACGCAGGCGGCCAATTAATTTAGATAATCGCCCTTCCATTTGGTTGATCGCCACGTTCATAGCACGATCTGTTTTTGCACGGATTAAATCCATAACAGCTTCCGCTTGTGATAAATCAATACGCCCATTTAAAAAAGCACGTTTCGTAAATTCACCAGGCTCTGCCAAACGTACTCCTTGTGCTAAAATAAGCTGTAATACTTTATTTACCGAAACAAGTCCACCATGACAGTTGATTTCTACTATATTTTCACGCGTAAAAGTCCTAGGTGCACGCATAATCGATACCATAACTTCTTCAATTACTTGATTTGTATCTAAATCGACAATATGACCATAATGAATTGTATGAGAATCAACCTGTGTTAAATCTTTCCCTTTAAAAATGCGATCGACTTTCTCAATCGCATCATCCCCACTTACTCGAACAATGGCAATTGCACCTTCCCCAAGAGCTGTGGAAATTGCGGCAATTGTATCAAATTCCATGTCCTTTCACCTCACTTGCTTATTTATCTCTATTTCAACATGATTTTTTTACGTCACTAAATTATTAGGATACCATAACGAACCTATCTGCAAAAGAATAATAACTCATTTTATTATGTCCTCATGTAAAAAACACTAAACTTATTAACAGTGGATAAGTTTAGTGTTTTTTTAGTTATCCACATTTATTTTCGCCTCAAAAAAACCGGCACTCAATTGAGTAACCGGTCACTTGGAAGATATTACAACATATCGATGTGGTTCTTTTCCTTCAGAAGTTGTAATGATATTTTGATGATTAGATAATGCTTGATGAATAATCTTTCGTTCAAAAGATGGCATAGGTTCCAACATAACTCTTTTTTTCGTACTTACTGCTTGTTTTGCTAATCGATAAGAAAGCAATTCTAACGTACTTTTTCTTTTACTACGATAATTTTCAGCATCTAGTGTGATGCCAATATATTGCTTCGTATTACGATTTGCCACAAGTTTTGTTAAATACTGTAAAGAATTCAAGGTGTTTCCTCTTTTACCAATCAAAACACCTACGTTTTCACCAGAAATTGTAAATTCCACTTCGCGTCCTTTTACAACTTTTCTAATCTCAACTTCCACACCCATATTGCGAATAACATTTTTTAAATATTCTTCACACTCTTGGATGGGATCTTTCTTCACTACAACTTCTACTATAGCGGGGCGATTCCCAAATAAACCTAGGAATCCCCTCTTACCCTCATCAATAATCTTTATATCTACTCGATCTTTCGAAACATTTAATTGTCTTAAAGCATCTTGTACTGCCAGCTCGACTGTTTGTCCTTTAGCAGTAATTATACTCACTTGCTTGATCCTCCTGCCTTACTAGCCTTAATTTCAGGCCCTTTGATCAAATACATTTGAGCAATACCAAAGATGTTACCAACTACCCAGTATAGTGATAGTGCTGCTGGGAAGTTAATTGCAAAGACTAAAATCATGATTGGCATAAGCCAAATCATCATTGCCATTTGCGGGTTTTGTCCAGCCGTTCCTGCCATTGCAAGTTTTTGCTGAATAAAAGTCGTAATAGCCGCAACAATTGGAAGGATATAGTAAGGATCTGCCTGTCCTAAATCAAACCATAAGAATGTATGCTTACTAATTTCTGATGTTCTCATAATCGCATGATAAAACGCGAATAAAATAGGCATCTGAACAAAAATTGGTAAACATCCTGCTAATGGATTTACCCCATTTTTTTGATATAACTGCATCATTTCTTGTTGTAATTTTTGCTGCGTTGCTTGATCTTTTGAGCTATATTTCTCTTTTAATTTTAACATTTCTGGTTGTAACGCTTGCATTGCCTTCGTACTCTTCGTTTGTTTGATCATTAATGGTAATAATGCAAAACGAATAATAAGAGTTGTAACCACGATTGCTAAGCCGTAATTACTACCAAATAAGTTTGCAAAATACGTGATTAACTGAGAAAGCGGGTATACGAAATATTCATTCCAAATCCCAGTACTTTTCGGTGTAATCGGCTGATTTGTTTCACTACAACCAGTAGCAATTGCCATTAACACAACAACCATGGCTATTAAACCTATTTTCTTTTTCAAAGCCTGCTCCTCCTTGTTTCGGTATGTATATAGTGTAATTCATTTCCTTACGCTACTTTTTTATTCTTTTCATACCAGAGCGTTTAAAGACATGAATTAAGCTTTTCTTTAACTCTTCATATGTCATCTCTGCACAAGGCTTCCTTGCTATTATAACAAAATCTTTTCCAGAATCTATCTCATCTTTTAATTCCATAATCGCTTGGCGAATCATACGCTTGATTCGATTACGAACTACTGCATTTCCTATTTTCTTACTAACAGAAAGACCGATGCGAAAGTATGGCTGTTTTTCTTTATTTAACTGGTATACAACAAACTGACGATTAGCATTCGACTGTCCTTTTTGGAAAACAGCCTGAAATTCATCATTCTTTTTTATACGATTTTTTTTCTTCATATCAATTGACACTCCTGTATTTCATCAGCGGAAATTCATTATTATTAGAAAAAAAGACCACTGAACGATCAGTGGTCTACGCAGATAATACTTTTCTTCCTTTACGACGACGAGCTGCTAGCACTTTACGTCCGTTCGCTGTGCTCATACGGCTGCGGAAACCATGTACTTTGCTGCGCTTACGTTTATTTGGTTGGTAAGTTCTTTTCATTATATGACACCTCCCTGAGGAATATCTGTTAAAGACAGTCTAATAAATTATAGTTAATCAACTAGGAAAATGTCAATGGTTCTTGAAATTTTCATCAAATATTCATTTTGAACCTATTCACAGACTTTTTCACAGCCCCTATATTTCCTTGTGGATAAATATATTTTCTCTTTTTTTGTATCCACAAACTCTTTTTTTACTTTTACACAGTATATCGTGTTGTGGACAAGTTTATTCCACAAGGTATTGATTTTGTGGATAACTTTCTTAAATTCATTGCTATAGCTACTTTTTTTTGATATTATAGTTGTGTTTTCACTTTGAATAAGTTTTCCACATCTTTATTTTATCCACAATTTGTGTATAACATGTGGACAGTTTAAACCACATGTGGGTAAATAGTTGTCCACATTTGTTTTTTTGTCGAAAACTCTATCTCGGATACAAACAACGTTTTTATATTTTAAAATACGTTTCGTATAAATATGCATTTAAAATATTTACGGGTTGTACAATTGTTGCGCAACCTTATTCTTTTACCATCTTTGTAAAGGAGGGACACCTTTGGAAAATATCTCTGATTTATGGAATAGTGCCTTGAAAGACTTAGAAAAAAAGGTAAGTAAGCCAAGTTATGAAACGTGGTTAAAATCAACAACCGCTCATAACTTGAAAAAAGATGTATTAACTATTACAGCTCCAAATGAATTTGCTCGTGACTGGCTAGAATCCCATTATTCAGAACTCATTTCGGAAACACTTTATGATTTAACAGGGGCAAAACTAGCTATTCGTTTTATTATTCCCCAAAGTCAGGCGGAAGAGGATATAGATCTTCCTCCTATTAAAAAAAATCGAGTACAAGATGATTCTACTCATTTACCACAGAGCATGCTAAATCCAAAATATACATTTGATACATTTGTTATTGGCTCTGGTAATCGTTTTGCACACGCTGCTTCTTTAGCTGTAGCTGAAGCTCCAGCTAAAGCTTATAATCCGCTCTTTATTTATGGGGGCGTTGGACTTGGAAAAACACATTTAATGCACGCAATTGGGCATTATGTAATTGAACACAACCCGAATGCAAAAGTTGTATATTTATCATCTGAAAAATTCACAAATGAATTCATTAACTCAATTCGTGATAATAAAGCTGTCGATTTTCGTAATAAATATCGTAATGTAGATGTCTTATTGATAGATGATATTCAATTTCTTGCTGGAAAAGAACAAACACAGGAAGAGTTCTTCCATACATTTAATGCGTTACATGAAGAAAGTAAACAAATTGTGATTTCAAGTGATAGACCACCAAAAGAAATCCCAACTTTAGAAGATCGCCTTCGTTCTCGCTTTGAATGGGGCTTAATTACGGATATTACGCCACCAGATTTAGAAACTAGAATTGCAATTTTACGTAAAAAAGCAAAAGCAGAAGGCCTTGATATACCAAATGAGGTTATGCTTTATATTGCAAATCAAATTGATTCTAACATTCGTGAGTTAGAAGGTGCACTTATTCGCGTTGTAGCTTATTCATCTTTAATTAATAAAGATATTAATGCTGATTTAGCAGCTGAAGCACTTAAAGGTATTATTCCAAACTCTATACCTAGAATTATTTCTATCTCTGATATTCAAAAGGCTGTTGGGGGCGTCTATCAAGTAAAATTAGAAGATTTCAAAGCAAAAAAACGTACAAAATCCGTTGCATTCCCTCGTCAAATTGCAATGTATTTATCACGCGAACTTACGGACTCATCTTTACCAAAAATAGGTGAAGAATTTGGTGGTCGCGATCATACAACAGTAATCCATGCTCACGAAAAAATTTCGAAGCTATTAAAAACGGATACTCAATTACAAAAACATGTCGAAGAAATTAATGATATTTTAAAGTAGTAGTAGCTGAATAGTGTGAATAACTTACCTTGTTTTACGCACAGTCTATCCACATGTAGATAGACTGTTTTTACATCTTTAAACGGGGTTATCCACATATCCACAAGCCCTATTACTATTACTACTACTTTTTTATCTTTATTAAATAAATAAAATCTTATACTTACCGGAGGTTTTTCGTTATGCGTTTTACAATACAAAAAGACTATCTTGTAAGAGGTGTACAAGATGTAATGAAGGCAGTTTCTTCTCGTACAACAATTCCAATTCTTACAGGAATTAAAGTTGTAGCAACTGAAGAAGGGGTTACTTTAACAGGTAGCGATGCAGATATCTCTATCGAATCATTTATCCCAGTCGAAGATGCTGGAAAAGAGGTTGTTGAAATTGAACAATCAGGAAGTATTGTTTTACAAGCAAAATATTTTAGTGAGATCGTAAAAAAATTACCTAAAGAAATTGTTAAAATTTCTGTGGAAAATCATTTTATGACAAAAATAAAATCTGGAAAATCAGAGTTTAATTTAAATGGTTTAGATTCAGCTGAATATCCGTTACTACCTCAGATTGAAGAACATCATGTATTTAAGATTCCAACAGATTTACTTAAACATATGATTAGGCAAACGGTATTTGCAGTTTCAACTTCTGAAACAAGACCGATCTTGACAGGTGTAAACTGGAAAGTATATAACAGCGAGTTAACTTGTATTGCAACAGATAGTCACAGACTAGCACTTCGTAAAGCAAAAATTGAAGGGTATAATATTGCTGATGAATTTCAAGCCAATGTCGTTATTCCTGGTAAGAGCTTAAATGAATTAAGTAAAATTCTAGATGAATCTGAAGAAATGGTAGATATCGTTATTACGGAGTATCAAGTATTATTCCGTACAAAACATTTATTATTCTTCTCGAGATTGTTAGAAGGTAACTATCCAGATACAACACGTTTAATTCCAGCCGAGAGTAAGACAGACATTTTTGTGAATACAAAAGAATTTTTACAAGCAATTGATCGTGCTTCGCTATTAGCAAGAGATGGTCGTAACAATGTTGTTAAATTATCGACATTAGAACAACAAATGCTTGAGATTTCTTCAAATTCACCAGAAATCGGAAAAGTAGTAGAAGAAGTTCAATGTGAAAACGTAGATGGAGAAGAATTAAAAATATCTTTTAGTGCAAAATATATGATGGACGCATTAAAAGCTTTAGATAGTACAGAAATTAAAATTAGCTTTACTGGGGCGATGAGGCCGTTTTTGATTCGTACAGTAAATGATGATTCCATCATCCAATTAATTTTACCGGTACGTACTTACTAAGTAAGGGTTGAGGGTTGCTAGTTTAAAGGTACTAGTGACCCTTATTTGATTTTAGGGTATTGCTTTCCTAATGCTAGTTTATTTAGTACAATGAAAGAATGAACACTTTCAGAAAGTGAGAGATTTTTATGAAAAGTATTAAAATTTCAACAGAATACATTACACTAGGACAATTTTTAAAGCTAGCCGATGTAATTGATACGGGCGGAGCTGTGAAATGGTTCTTACAAGAATATGAAGTGTACGTGAATCAAGAGCTTGAGAATAGAAGAGGTCGCAAGTTATATGCGAATGATATTATTGAAATTCCGGGAAGTGGAACTTTCCAAGTTCAGGCATAAAGGGGGATCCCTTTGTTTATTACAGAAATACAATTAAAAAACTATCGTAATTATGAAAAGTTAGAGCTTTCCTTTGAGGACAAGGTCAATGTAATTATTGGTGAAAATGCACAAGGGAAAACAAATTTGATGGAGGCCATTTACGTATTAGCGATGGCAAAATCTCATAGAACCTCTAATGATCGTGAACTTATTCGATGGGATGAGGATTACGGTCAAATCAAAGGTAGATTACAAAAAAGAAATAGTTCTTTGTCTTTAGAATTAAATATTTCCAAAAAAGGTAAAAAGGCAAAGCTAAATCAACTTGAACAACAAAAGTTAAGCCAATATATTGGTGAAATGAACGTTGTGATGTTTGCCCCAGAAGATTTAAATCTTGTAAAAGGAAGCCCTCAAGTAAGAAGACGCTTTTTAGATATGGAACTAGGACAAATAGCGCCCGTTTATTTGTACGAACTAAGCCAATATCAAAAAGTGCTCACGCAACGAAATCACTTGCTTAAAAAGATGCAAGGGAATAGTAAAAATGAGGAAACGATGTTGGATGTATTTACACTTCAACTCATTGAGCATGGTGCAAAAATATTGCGAAAACGTTTTGAGTTTTTGCATTTACTACAAGAATGGGCTGCGCCGATACATCGCGGGATTAGCAGAGGATTAGAGGAATTAGAAATCGTCTATAAACCAAGCTTAGATGTATCAGAATCAATGGATTTGTCGAAAATAAAAGAAGTATACTATGAAAGTTTTCAATCTGTGAAACAACGTGAAATTTTCCGTGGTACAACTTTAATTGGTCCTCATCGTGATGATTTACAATTCTTCGTTAATAGTAAAAATGTTCAAGTCTTTGGTTCACAAGGACAACAACGAACGACCGCACTGTCCCTAAAATTAGCTGAAATTGAATTGATTTACTCAGAAGTTAAGGAATATCCTATTCTTTTATTGGATGATGTATTATCAGAATTGGATGATTATCGTCAATCACATCTGTTAAATACAATTCAAGGAAAAGTGCAAACATTTGTGACAACGACGAGTGTCGACGGAATTGAACACGAAACATTAAAAGAAGCGAAAACAATTCATGTAATGAACGGCACGGTAGATTGTGAAATGGACAGGGCATAATCCCTGTTTAAATGGAAAAGTAGGTGATCTTTGTGTCAATGGAACAAAAGCAAATGCAAGAAAATGCATATGATGAAAGTCAGATACAGGTACTTGAAGGACTAGAGGCAGTTCGGAAACGTCCGGGTATGTACATTGGTACTACAAGTGGAAAAGGACTTCACCACCTTGTATGGGAGATTGTCGATAATAGTATCGATGAAGCCTTAGCGGGGTATTGCGATGAAATCAACGTTAGTATTGAAGAAGATAATAGTATTCTTGTAACGGATAATGGACGTGGTATTCCAGTTGGTATACAAGAAAAAATGGGACGTCCTGCAGTAGAAGTTATCATGACTGTCCTTCACGCCGGAGGTAAATTTGGCGGTGGCGGTTATAAGGTTTCTGGTGGTTTGCATGGTGTTGGTGCATCTGTTGTAAATGCCTTATCAACAGAACTAGAAGTATTTGTACATCGTGATGGAAAAATTCATTACCAAAAGTATGAAAGAGGTATCCCAGTTGCGGATTTAAAAGTCATTGGTGATACAGATAAAACTGGAACAATAACTCGCTTTAAGCCGGACCCAGAGATTTTTAAAGAGACGACAGAATATGAATTTGATACGTTAGCGACTCGTATGCGTGAGTTGGCATTTTTAAATCGTAATATTAAATTAACAATTGAAGATAAGCGTGAACATAAGCAAAAGAAAGAGTTTCACTATGAAGGTGGAATTAAATCATATGTTGAACATTTAAATCGTTCAAAACAACCAATTCATGAAGAACCTGTATATGTAGAAGGTTCAAAAGATGGTATTCAGGTTGAAGTTGCGCTTCAATATAACGAAGGATATACAAATCATATTTACTCATTTACAAATAATATTCATACGTATGAAGGTGGTACACATGAGGTAGGATTTAAAACTGCCCTAACACGTGTAATCAACGATTATGGTCGTAAAAATAATATTTTAAAAGATGCGGATAGTAATTTAACTGGTGAAGATGTTCGTGAAGGTCTAACGGCAATCGTATCAATTAAACATCCAAATCCACAATTTGAAGGACAAACGAAGACGAAACTTGGAAATAGTGAAGCAAGAACAATTACAGAGTCAGTATTCTCAGAGGCATTTGAAAAGTTCTTACTGGAAAATCCCAATGTTGCACGTAAGATTATAGATAAAGGAACTATGGCAGCGCGTGCACGTGTAGCAGCTAAAAAGGCTCGTGAGTTAACTCGCCGAAAGAGCGCTTTAGAAGTTTCAAGTTTACCAGGGAAATTGGCAGACTGTTCTTCTAAAGATCCAGCGATTAGTGAAATTTATATCGTAGAGGGTGACTCTGCGGGTGGATCTGCAAAACAAGGACGCGATCGTCATTTCCAAGCAATTTTACCGCTGAAGGGTAAAATTATTAATGTTGAAAAGGCACGCTTAGATAAGATTTTATCAAATGATGAAGTTCGTACAATTATTACGGCGATCGGTACAAATATCGGCGGAGACTTCGATATTGAAAAAGCACGCTATCATAAAGTTATTATTATGACCGATGCCGATGTTGATGGTGCACATATTCGTACCCTATTATTAACGTTCTTCTATCGTTATATGCGTCAAATAATTGAGTGTGGATATATATATATCGCACAGCCGCCTTTGTTTAAAGTACAACAAGGTAAGAAAATTCAATATGCTTACAATGATAAGGAACTTGAAAGAATCTTAGCGGAATTACCAGCTCAACCTAAGCCTGGAATTCAGCGTTATAAAGGTCTAGGGGAAATGAATCCAACTCAGTTATGGGAGACGACAATGGACCCGGAAGTACGTTCATTACTTCAAGTTTCTCTTCAAGATGCAATTGAGGCAGATGAAACATTTGAAATTTTAATGGGAGATAAAGTAGAGCCACGTCGTAACTTTATCCAAGAAAATGCAAAATACGTGAAAAACCTTGATATTTAAATGAGTAATGACAGGAATCTAAGTATTCCTGTCTTCTACATATAAATCAATGTATGTGTAACGGAAATGTAAGAGGAGGTGCTCGTTGATGTCAGACAATCAACAACAAGCACGAATTCGAGAAATTAATATTAGTCATGAAATGCGTACCTCATTTTTAGATTACGCAATGAGTGTTATCGTATCTCGTGCATTACCAGATGTTCGTGATGGATTAAAACCTGTGCATCGTAGGGTTTTATATGCGATGAATGATTTAGGAATTACAGCTGATAAAGCGTATAAGAAATCAGCGCGTATTGTCGGTGAAGTAATCGGTAAGTATCACCCTCACGGTGATTCAGCTGTTTACGAGACGATGGTACGTATGGCGCAAGATTTTAGTCAACGTTATATGCTTGTTGATGGACATGGTAACTTTGGTTCTGTTGATGGTGATTCGGCAGCAGCAATGCGTTATACAGAAGCAAGAATGTCTAAGATTTCTATGGAATTAATACGTGATATTTCAAAAAATACGATTGATTATCAAGATAACTATGATGGTTCTGAAAGAGAGCCTATTGTATTGCCAGCGCGTTTCCCTAATCTATTAGTGAATGGTACGACGGGTATTGCAGTTGGTATGGCAACAAACATTCCGCCGCATCAACTTGGTGAAGTAATTGATGGCGTATTGGCACTAAGCCATAATCCTGACATTACTATTGCGGAATTAATGGAGTTTATTCCAGGACCAGATTTTCCAACAGCAGGTTTAATTTTGGGACGAAGTGGGATTCGAAGAGCATATGAAACAGGTAGAGGCTCTATTATGCTTCGAGCTAAAGTTGAAATTGAAGAGAAGTCAAATGGTAAACAATCTATTCTCGTAACTGAACTGCCTTATCAAGTTAATAAGGCGCGATTAATTGAAAAAATTGCAGAATTAGTTCGTGATAAGAAAATTGAAGGTATTACGGATTTACGTGATGAGTCAGATCGAAACGGTATGCGTATTGTTATGGAAGTACGTCGTGATGCCAATGCCAATGTACTATTAAATAATCTATATAAACATACAGCACTTCAAACAAGTTTCGGTATTAATATGTTGTCTCTTGTAAATGGAGAGCCACAAGTATTGAATTTAAAACAAAATTTATATCATTACTTGGAGCATCAGAAGGTAGTAATTCGTCGACGTACTGCTTATGAATTAGAAAAAGCAGAGGCACGTGCTCATATTTTAGAAGGATTACGAATTGCCCTAGATCATCTTGATGAAGTTATTACGTTAATCCGTGGTTCGAAAACAGCAGATATTGCAAAGCAAGGCTTAATGGAACGTTTCGGTTTAAGTGAGAAACAAGCACAAGCAATTTTAGATATGCGTCTGCAACGTTTAACAGGATTAGAACGTGAAAAAATTGAGCAAGAATATCAAGAGTTAATGAAGTTAATCGCTGAATTAAAAGCAATCTTAGCAGATGAAGAGAAAGTTCTTGAGATTATTCGTGAAGAATTAACGGAAGTAAAAGAGCGCTTCAATGATAAGAGACGAACGGAAATTACAATTGGCGGTATGGAATTTATTGAAGATGAAGATTTGATTCCAGAGCAAAACATTGCAATTACGTTAACTCATAACGGTTATATTAAGAGGTTACCAGCTTCTACGTACAAAACGCAGAACCGTGGCGGGCGTGGTGTGCAAGGAATGGGAACGAATGATGATGATTTCGTAGAGCATCTATTGACTACTTCTACACATGATCATATTTTATTCTTCACTAATAAGGGTAAAGTATACCGTACGAAAGGATATGAAATCCCAGAGTATAGCCGTACAGCAAAAGGTATACCGATTATTAACCTATTAGGTGTAGATAAAGGGGAGTGGATTAACGCCATTATTCCAATTCGTGAATTTGGTGATGATCAGTTCTTATTCTTTACAACAAAACAAGGTATCTCTAAAAGAACACCACTTTCATCATTTGCAAATATACGTACGAATGGCTTAATTGCGATTTCTCTTCGTGAAGAGGATGAATTAATCTCTGTACGCTTAACATCTGGTGATAAGGATATTATCGTTGGAACAAGCAACGGTATGTTAATTCGTTTCAATGAGCAAGATGTGCGTTCTATGGGACGTAATGCGGCTGGTGTAAAAGCAATTACATTAGGTGATGAAGATCAAGTTGTAGGCATGGAAATTGTTGAAGAGGATGTAAATGTTCTAATTGTAACGAAAAATGGTTACGGAAAGCGTACACCGATTGATGAGTACCGTCTGCAAAGTCGTGGTGGTAAAGGTCTGAAGACTTGTAACATTACAGATAAGAACGGTAAATTAGTAGCAGTTAAGTCTGTAACAGGTGAAGAAGACATCATGCTAATTACAGCGGCAGGCATTATTATTCGTATGCCAGTTGATCAAATCTCTCAAATGGGACGTAATACGCAAGGTGTCCGTCTAATCCGTTTAGAGGATGAACAAGAGGTAGCGACAGTAGCAAAAGCACAAAAAGATGAAGAAGAGGAATCTAATGAAGAGGTTTCTTCTGAAGAATAAGAGGGGGATTTTTCCCCCTCTTATTTTTTTATAATAATACTTGCATAGTAATAGAGAAGTCTATATAATAGGCAGAGTCAGCAAATGAGAGATACAAATTATCTTAAAAAACTTGTTGACGAAAACAATATACTATGATATATTATAAAAGTCGCTGAAACGCGATGTTGAACTTTGAAAACTAAACGAAACAAACAACGTGAAACGTC
>NZ_MAOC01000041.1 GCF_001884135.1 Bacillus nitratireducens
TCCAACTCCCGCGAAATATAAAGCAGAATTTGAGTGGTTAAAAGAAGTTGATTCATTAGCTTTGGCAAATGCTCAACTAAACTTGCAAACTGCCTATAAGAATTTCTTTAGTGGTCAAAATGACTTCCCAACATTCAAAAGTAAAAAAGACAGAAAGTCTTATACAACGAATGTAGTAAACGGAAATATTATGTTGCTTAATGGTCATATCAAATTGCCAAAACTGAAAATGGTACGTATCAAACAACATAGAGAAATACCACACGATTATATGATCAAGTCATGTACGATTTCTATGACACCTACTGGTAAATACTATGTATCCATCTTGACTGAATACGAAAAAGAGATTGTACAAAAAGAAGTAGAAACAGTTGTTGGGTTAGACTTTGCGATGAGTGGATTATACGTTAGTTCTGAGGATGAGAAAGCCAATTATCCTAAGTTCTATCGTGAAATGTTAGACCGATTAG
>NZ_MAOC01000042.1 GCF_001884135.1 Bacillus nitratireducens
TCTTTTATAGATAGCATAAAAGTAGGCACATCAAATAAACCCTGACGGGTTTCAAATTTTTCGCTATGCTACCTGATGGGCAGAAGTGGTATACTCATACACAACACCTAAAATATCAAAGACTGTTTTTTTCTCATATCTGTGAGATTTTCGTCCGTTTCGCTGTAGGAGGTTAAACAGACGAAGGAGAATCTTTGATAATTCTTGGGTGTTTTTATGTAGTGCTTGATGAAAAAGTAAGAAATAATCTTTAATTATGTACATCGCTTTATATTCACTTAGTTCTTTCTGTTTCTTACGTAACAGGAGTTCTCTCATTTTAAACATAGTAGAAGAACATAATAGGATACTAATGAGTTGTCCATAAAGGTGGCATTCTAATCGCTCTTGTTTAATAGATTTACAACGATGAATTCGAAACCAAGATTTCCATATTTTAAATAACAGCTCAATTTGCCAACGCAGTGAATATAAATCATAGATTTTCTCTTTTGGTACCCATTCCGTAGGAATGTTT
>NZ_MAOC01000043.1 GCF_001884135.1 Bacillus nitratireducens
TTGTCCCTGTGAGAGTAGGACGTCGCCAAGCAAGCTTAAGACGAGTCAGAATGACTCGTCTTTTTTGTATGCTTTCATGCCTCGATTAATTGCCTTTTTAACTCCTTCTAAATAAGCGAACCCATATTTTTTATCGGGTTCTAAGTAAGTACCTTCTGCCCATTCATTCCAGGCATTAATAAATAAAAACTCGCTATTATAAAGGGAGTATGCACGATGAATTTGCTTACTTAAATATATTGTGAACTTCTCAGGAGTAGAACCGATGAAAATACTACTGTTTAAATCTTTGCGGCGAGCTGTATTATCCCAATCAACAAAAGCTCCAGGGAATGTTTTTTTCTTTGAGGGAGATCGTTTTAATATATACATCCATACTTTATCGTAGTCCCAAGCATTTAATTGCATACCAGACTCATATATTGTTTTATTTATGTCTGAAGAGCTATCATGGGCAATTGTATAAAAAGGTTCAAATTGAATGCTAGCGCCGAATCCATTTATATGTGGAATTGGAAAGCTGTTTAGTGTTTCTACAAAAAATATACCTTTTAAACCATTTTCTTGCGCTAGTGTATTCCAATAATTAAGCATCTTTTCACAATCAGGAATATGTCCTGGGCGATAAATAATGAATAGAGGCTTACCATCTATACGAATATATCTTTTATCTTGGAATGCTTGTAATAAATATTCAAAGTGCTCTTTCCAATCCGATACATCTCCATAATCTTGAGGCATTAATATATGTTTATCAAGACCATCCCAAGTTTTTGTCCATGGTTCATTTGCCCAAGAAAGGCAAAATGGAAAATCTGGTTCGCTAGTCTTTAGTACCTCATTAAAAGGTGTTTCTAATAGCCTTTTACCTTTAAACCAGTAGTGATAATAACAAAAACCATATATGCCGTATGCTTTAGCGATTTTTGCTTGCCATTTTCTTACGGATGGGGTGGTTAAGTCATAATAAAAATCTTGATAAGGTTCCCTAGGTTGATAATGTCCTGAAAATAAAGGTTGTGCATTTTTAGTATTTGTCCATTCAGTAAAACCTTTACCCCACCATCGATCATTTTCTTTTATTTGATGGAATTGTGGTAAGTAAAAAGCGATTATTTTCAAGTTATATCCCCCTTATGTTCTTCGGAGTTCAAGTGGTGGGAAGTCACTTTTGATTTTGTGGAGTAAGTTTAAAACAAGAGATTTGTTATTTGCTTACTGTTCTTTTTATACTACGTATTGGATTTGGTTTTACAGTTTGCTTAATATGAGAGCCTAAGATGCTTTGATATATATGGCTGAAATAAAAAGTGTCGTTCATCATGAAATTTAGTGTATTATGATGAGCAAAAGAAGTTACTCTTTCTGGAGAACAAATAAAGCCTGTGGTAGTCGGTTTACATCATCAAAAAAATCCCGCAACTTTAGATACTTCTCATAATGTTTTTTAATATAAGCCATAGGTATAACAGTTTCTCCGTAAAAGCTGCTATTTCTAACATCTCCTGCACCAGTAGGACTGTGGACAAAATTACCGCTCTCATAATCTGAGATAGCGCGATGTATATTTGGAAAAGCTTGAGATAAAGTTTTATGCCATCCTGTTTGAATTAATTCAGGCTGTTCTTTAAATTGTTGACAAAAATCGAGAAAATATCGTGCCTGTGTTGTTGCGATAAAAATTCCGCCTGGACGAAGTATTCTTGAAAATTCTTTTATCCAATTTTCTGCAGTTTCTTCGGATAAATGTGAGAATACAGAATAAGCGAATATGATGTCTAATGAATTGTCGTGAATAAATTCTACAGGAGGTTGTGGACTTGCTGTTTTATAGATACCCCTTCCTAATGTTTCATTACAAAGAGTGATCATTGCAGGATCCACATCAATGCCGAGTAGATTTTGATCAGAGACATCTTTAAATAAGAAACGTATAATTCTTCCCCATCCGCAACCAAAGTCTAAAACTTTACTTTCTTTATTCAAGGGAACACCTAAATTTTGAGCGTATGTTTTTATATGGCTATAAAACAAATATGCTTCATATAGGGCGTGTTCATAGGAAGCACCTACAAATTGTTTTTGAATTTCTTCAGGAGGGAACATAGGTACGCGGACGCCATTTATAGTTGTTTGTGAGCAACTTTGTATAAATAGATTTAGAAGTTCAACATCAGATAATGGACTAACAAGGTTATCAAAATCACTTCCTAACTTAAAGTTATTCATTTGTTAAACCTCCGAATTACATAATGATAAAAATGATTTACGAGCTTTTTGTACTAATAAAAACATGCAAAAATTCAGCATCTAATCCTAGGGATCTATCCTTTTGTAAATAAACAATAGTATACATATTTGCATGTGTATAAATATATTCAATCATATCTTGCCCCCCAATCAAATGTTACTAAAGATCCATTCTCATCGATAGGGTTTCCATGATAAATGGGCTCTTCAATATACTCAATCACTTCTTTATTCACTCTCGCTCTTTGCAAAGTCTTTGTGAGTGTATGATACCAAGGGACAGTAAATACATGAGCACCACCAGGCTTTAATACTCGTTCTATTTCTTTAAAGGCCTTGTTTGGTGTCATAATATGTTCAAAAACATCTTGAGTAATGAATAAATCAAAAGATTCATTTTGGAAGGTCATGTCTTCTAAGTTCTCACATCTAATTCCTTGAAAGTATTGGCCTAGAGGATAGTTTTTAAAGTATTGAGAATATGTATAGTTTTTGCAGTTTTGTATTAGTAGCTGAGTTGTAATTCCCCCAGGAGAGGATTCGTGGATATTATAGGAACCCCATTTTGGAAAAAATGTATTTAAAACATGGATTAAAGCTCGTTGCCTCGGTATAGAGTGGCATGTAGAACATAAGTAATGATCTCTAAGCCAATCATTATGCTCTATAAATGTAGTTTCCTTCTCACAAATAACGCAGTATCCATTATTGTGTTTCAAATTACCTTCCACATGACATCACTCCTGTGTTAAATGCATATGACACACACGTCAACAATCAGCGAAATCAAAGAGAGTGGACCCATAAAAGTAAGATTGGTAGAATGGAATAATTAGCGGGGGAGGACCCCACGCTAATTAAAGTTTCACTTTATGCTATGCGATACATTCGCTTTTATTCATTGAAGAATGTATAGACTTAAAATATCCCTTTTGTGTACGGATACATTTCAAAGTCCTGTGCATATATTTCTGTAACTAAATCCATGGTTTCTTTATCATAAAAGCTTTCATATGTTGGAAAGCGGGGGAAGGATGCATCTGTAATGCTAAGTTCTGCATAGCTTCCCGTATAAAGCATCTTATGAGCGCGATGATGATCTGAATTTGTAAGAAGCGCTAAATTTGATTTAGTTAAGTCGTACGTGTGTTCTATCTTGGTGATTTGTGTATTAAAATCTTCTAAAGGAATAGCACATTGGATGAAGTTTTCTTCACCTGGTACGTATTGCTGACTAAAATGCATATCTATTGCTAGGGAACTGGAACCAAATGCTTGAACGTAATATAAAAATTGTTTAAATGATATTCCATGGTTACTATATTTGTCATTATAAAAATAATGCCGGATACTTTCCCATTGAGGGCTAGCATATGGATTGTCAACAAGCAATAAAAAGGAGCTGACAGCCCTTGTATAGGGGTTTCGCACAAGTTTATAAACATCTTTTTTTGCTTCTAGAAGACCATTTTGTAACTCAGGTATGTAATTTGTATTGTTTTTATACACCCAGAACTCATAGTAATGAATAAAGTCATTGTATTTCTTTGCTTCAGGAAATAATCCAATTTGAAAAAAGAACCAATTAGCTAATGTGGTACATCCGCTTCTATGACTCCAGAATAGTATAAGTGGAAAGTCTTTATGGAAATGTGGAATTCGATTTTTATGTAGCATTACATGATTTAAAAGCTCTTGATTTACATTCTTCATAAATTTAGTACTCCTTTTTGAAAGTTTTATTCACGGAGAGGGTTCTTTAAATAGAATAAACGAGTGAGAATATGGGGAAGGAAGTTTTTATTAATCCAATATATTCATGGGAATGAGTAAATATTATGAGTGTTTTTGCGGTCATCTTAGATAAGATAGCGATTCTAAAATGAAAATATAAAATAAAGATAATGAAAATTTATAAGGAGCATACAATTATAAGAGGATGAATAATAGAAGTGACCAAGTTCATTTATTTGTATTTCTAGGTGTGACGAGTAAAAATTTTATTACTAGAGAGGATATTATGAGGAAGAATAATTATTTAATAGTAGGTGGAAATAGTTTCATTGGTATTAACCTCGCATTAGGTTTATTAAAACAGGGTCAAAATGTAAAAGTATTTTCCAGACATATAAATAATTTTCCTCAAAATATTATAAGTGAAGTTGAATTTATTAGAGGTGATTTAGAAAATGTTGAAGATATATATAAAGCTTTAGTGAATGTGGATATCATTATTTATTTAGCTGCAACGTCTAATGTAGCAACTTCAATTGAAGATGTTTTTGGAGATATTAACAGTAGCTTTTTTTTTCTTAATTTCATGGAAAGTGTTAAAGATTTTCAGATTAAAAAAATTGTATTAGCGTCTTCTGGAGGAACGGTTTATGGTGAACCTGAATATTTACCTATTGATGAGAAACATCCATTAAAACCACTTTCTCCATATGGGATAACAAAAGTGTCGCTTGAGAATTATTTGTATTTTTATAAGAGGAAATATGGAATAGACTATGTTGTATGTAGATATTCTAATCCATATGGAAAATATCAAAATCCTTTAAAGAAAGTTGGGGCAATAAATTGTTTTTTGTATCAGCATCTCAATAATGAAAGGATTAATATATACGGGAATCCACAAGAGATTATTCGAGATTATATTTATATCGATGATTTAGTTGAAATCACGATACAACTATCGCAATTTAATCGATTGAAATCTTGCGTATATAACATAGGAAGCGGCAAAGGTCTCTCTTTAAAACGAATTATAGTAGAATTGGAGAAATTAACAGAAAGAAAAGTGGATTTTATCTGTTATAAACAAAAACAAGAGAATGTTCAAAAAATTATTTTGAATATAGATAGGGTAAGACAAGAATGTAATTGGGAACCTAAAATAGATTTCAAAAGTGGAATTAGATTAAATAAGCTATGGATTGAAGAGTTCTTATATAGTGAAAAATAATAAACCATGCCCCACTTGTATATAAGTAGGGCATGGTTTATTATTTTATTTCTTTTTGTATTACCCAAAGGTCTTGATGTTCCCACCAAAAACCTTCATTGAATTTTTTGATAACAGGGTTATGGGGTAATAATTTAATTTTGTCACATACGTAAGAGGGACTAACTATCGTTTGTCCGTATTGATTAACATCTAAATCAAATTGTTCACTAGAGGGGAGAAACCAATACCCCTGTTTATTTAAATTTGGAAAGCCGAAGTACTTTTTACTTTGATATCCGTGAGTTGTGAAAATGAATAAGCCGCCGGGTGAAACAGCGTTATACAATATTTGAAGCCAACGAAACCAAGTCGTATCAGGCATATGAGAAAAAAAGGATAGACAAAAAACAATATCATACGTAGAAGAGGCCAGTTTTACTTGTTCGGGTTCAGGATGAGATAATATAGAAGAAGTATTTAATGTACTTTCAATAAAAGTAATAGCTTCTTCGTGTATATCACATGCAGTTAGACGTAAGTCTGTTTGTATATTTATTAAATGCCTTGTTACGCAGCCGTATCCGGAAGCAAATTCTAATAATTTAATTGGATTGTCTATAGGAGTGTAAAAAGAAGTAATTAAGTCTAAGAGTATTTCTGCTGAGTTTTTTCCATCTTTAAAATAATAATCTATCGCTTCCTTTTTAGAAGGGAAGACGGGATTAGTGACAAGGAATTGAAAAATGTGATCCTCAGGATGGACGTTTGCATTTACATTGTAGGTGTTTGCGATTTGAGAAATTAAATCTTTATTTTCCTCTATAAATTTTTTCAAAGAGTATTCCCCCTAAATCATAGTAGTATCTTACAAGAGATACTGATGGTGAGGAAAGTATATAGTTAAATCTTCAAATATGCTTTAAGGTACTTTCTATATGTGTACATTTTCTTTTTTGAAATGTCGTCGATAGTAAAGGTTTCTTTAATGAAATTCTGCATTTGTACAACTTCACTGTAATGAGAATATGGATCTTCGGTTTTCGTTACGCTATTTGTATGTCGTCTATGATAGTTTAGGGGTTTTGGATTGAAATAAATATTCCCCTCTTTAAGAATAGAAACATAGAAAAACCAATCACCAGCCACTTTAAACTTTTCTAATTGTTTTTCTGTTGTTTTTATATCTATGTTTTTAAAAACTACACTTGAGACATTAGGTATGGTGTTTTTGATAAGTAACGTATCTTGTATTTCATCTGTCCCTTTTCGAAAATAAGAACTTTTCCATTTTTCTTTATCAATATCATTTGTGTAATCTAAATAATGATGGGCTAAAATATTCCCTTGTTCATCTATTTGTTTTGATTGTGTGTAGCTTAAGGTAACATCACCATTTATATGAAACCCTTGTATTACTTCTTCTAAAAATGTCTGATCACATAAGTCATCGGCCTCTGCAATCCAAATATAATCACCGGTTGCTGCAGAGACGCCTTTTATCCATTGTTTAAATACAGAACCAGAGTTTTTATCATTAATAATTTGCTGGACTTTTAGGTGGGTCTTATTTTCATTTGAGAGCAGTTTTTCAAATGTTGATACGCTATCGTCAGTGGAGGCATCGTCTAGGAAAATTAGTTCGTAAAGGGGATAGGTTTGGTTTAATATTGATTTAACTCGGTCAGGTAAGTAATTTTCGTAATTATAGTTCGGTACAATTACACTTATTTTTTTATAATTATGCTCAAGCAGGTTTAATAATTGATAAATGTAATGAAGAAAGTTGAAATCTTTTTCGATAAGTTCTTGGCCGAAGCTACCTTTTTGTAATCGTAAATCTTCATCTCCAATAAATTCATATATTCTTTCCAGCATCTTCGGTAAATTTAAAAAGTCTACTAAGGCGCCAGTTTGTTCCGTAACAACATCTTCAAAACCTCCAGCATTTTTAAACCCTATAACAGGGACTTTTGTATCTAATGCTTCTAAAACAACGTTGGGAAAAGGATCTTCTCTTGAAGTTAATAAATATAAATCAGCTCCGGCGTTATATAAACCGATATCTGGAGTGGGATCAACTAATGTGAAATTTGCTTTATATCTTGGTGATAGAGTATTCATGAAGTGAACATCTGTTCTCCCTACCCAGATAAAATGAATATCCGTATTAACCTTTCTTACTGAGTAAGCAATAAGTGAGAATAAATCTATCCCTTTTCGATGATCGGCGAAACCTACGCCCAAAATGATTTTACTATCTAGAGGTAAATTGTGTTTTTTGCGTAATTCATTTCTAGCTTCTGCAATATTGTGCTTATAAGGATTGTGGTTAAATACACCTTGAGGGATAATATGGCATTTTTGATGATCTAATTGGGTGATTGTACGGAATTTTTCATATACGTACTGTGAAGGGAAGACGATTTTGTAAGCAAACGCAGCAATGTTTCTAGCTTTTCCCTCGGCAGAGTACTGTTGTATTAAATGCGGCAATTCATGTATTAATGAAATAACTTTTATATTGTGTTTAGCTAGTAATGCAACTATATCACCACTTATGACGGTACTACATATGGCGATGGTATAGTCTTGTGATAATAACTCCTTTATTAATAATTCGGCCTTTTCTTCCGTTTGGTAGTCTTCTTCTAGGCAATAAACAGGACCATACTTTTGAAAGTCGTGGATTAAAATGCCCGTTCCAATAGAAATGATTGCGACGGAGTAATGAAAGTTTTCTTTAAGAGCTTTAATAGTATGTAAAGAAAGCAGCTGTGCTCCGTGGAAATGGGCATCATGGGATACATAAATGATTTTCTTATTAACATGCATTTCATAACGCCTCCTAAGTTAATTAGATTTTTAGTAAATGTGAGGTTTATTTATAATTCCTAGAGAGAAGTGGGAGGAGATAATTGTGAATATAGCTGGAATGTACTCGAAGTAAAAAATGCTACCTTTAATATATATTTGTTTGGCTTGATATTCATTCTTTAGAAAGGTATTAGTAGTAAGTAAATAAATGAGTATAAACTGCAGATTATTAAAGTGACTACACAAGTTTAATAATCTCTAGGGATGGATTAGAAATTCGGAAGTTTCAATGCCTTTTATGATTGGTAAAATAAAAAACAAAAAGGTGTTGACGATTAGAGTATAGAGGTGTAATATAGAACAAGTCGCCGATGCAATAACGCAGAACGCGGCAAACAAAATAAAAAACTTAGTTGACATTAACTAACGAAGATGTTAACATAAGGAAGTCGCAAATGAGCGACCAAGTAGTTCTTTGAAAACTGAACGAAAC
>NZ_MAOC01000044.1 GCF_001884135.1 Bacillus nitratireducens
AACACATTTCTTCTGTATTTTACGACCAACACAAGATGATAATACAACAAGAACACTGAATGATTATTGCTATCTAATTTCATTGATATACCAACCTTTATACTTTATAAGACTGATTATATCAGAGGCAAAATAAAAAGCAAAGCCTTTTGGCTACGCCAAACCGAAATTCATCTCCCACCTACCGCCGGGCTACGCCCTTCACGCGCTTGAGGAAGGAGAATTCTTTCGAGGAATTCGTTAAAGAGTTCTGGTGCAAAAATAAAACAAAAGAGAATAAAGCATATATATTCCTAACGAAATCGTATCTTATGTTGCAAGTCCAAACGGGAACGTGACGGTATCTTATATGAATCAAAGGGAAATCCTTCATGGGAGGTACATTTACATGGTCCATAGCAGGCCGATAAAATGCCCCTTACTCAACCATATTACAATTACCTCCCAAACTTATACTTCTGTATGACTAAGTCTTTATCCTCATATCTAGGGTCTAACTTAACTTCACCTTTGTACTCAATGATTCGTACCTTGTCAGTCGGATATACCTTATCGTAAAGTTCCTGTTTCACCCATATCTTTTTCATTTTGTTATTGTCAAACAACTCTAAAGTAGGGTGTTTCAGTATGATATACTCTTCTTCAATGTGTTTCCCAAGAACCATAACCTCTTTTACTTTGCCGTTTTTAACTAATTCATCGTTTTGATACCCCTCTATAACTGACAAGACCAAACAGAATAAGACGAAAATACCTACATACATCCAAGCCTTCTTCCTTCTCTTTTTCTTGTATGCTTCAAGTTTCATGATATACTCTTCAAGTTCATACTCTGTATACTCTTTCACAGGTGAATCTAAGTAGTAGGTTTTTCCAAACTTTGTACTCTTAAATACAACATAGTCGTCTACATACTCTGGATCTTTCTCTAAGTTTATGAATTTCTTTTCACTCATAACATACCCCTTTATTTGTTTCCTATTATAACTACCCCAACTAAGATGAAAACAATAACACTTATAACCACAAGAGTTGCCTTTTTACTTAACTTTCCCCTAGAACCTTCTAATACTGCCCATATAATAAGTGGGAAAAGAAGAATACCAAGGAGAATGTCAACAAACTTGTTACTCTGCTCCTCTTTCGGTATCTCTTCTTTTCCTATGCGTTCTACCCTATTTGGTACTTTTTCTACGTGTATTGGATTCTTCTTTTTCTTACGTCTATGATTCACTATTCATACCCCTTACTTTGAACCGTAACTTTCAAATAGCATAGTCTTTCCTTTGTACTCAACAACCTCAATGCGAGAACCAATGTCTAAACGTTTGTATACTTTCTTACTTACGCTACCTGTGTGCGTTTCACCATCTACTTTGTACTTGATTTCATAAGTCTTAACCCCTCTAGGTGTGTACTCTTTCATGTCTACGACTTCCGCTATACTTGACTTACCATGTTGTCTGACTTGTATCTCGTTGTACGTTCCTACCCCTATGAGTAGGAACGTACACACTAGAAACACTACAATACAACCAATTCTAAACCGTTTCTTTTTCAATATAATCCCCCTTACTTTACATCGTAACTATCATACATGATTGTCTTTCCTTTATATTCTAGTACTTCTATTTTAGAGCCTTTGTCTAACTTCTTGTATAACTCTTTATCTATATTACCTAAGTAAGTCTTATCTTTTATATAATATTCACGACTTATTTCATTTCATTTATCAATCCATATATACAATTTATATTTTATTTGTTTATCGAGTCTTAATATATCTATGAAAAAAGCACTTGTTGCCATAAATGACAATCAAGTGCTTTAAGTTCATATATTTTTAAATAGCATAAATTTGTAAGTTTTCAAGTTATTGCGTGATACCTATAAAAACTATGACAAAATTTATCCTGTTTTCCTTTTTGCTCACTTGCTAAATTCAGCAAGTAAAATATTTTTAAAAGGATCAGGACTGTTAGCTCTATCCGTACTGTTAAAATTGATGGTCAACGTATGCTTGCCCCCAAGTGTACCTCCAACAAGAGTAACAAACCCTGGAATGCTACCTGTGTGTCCCCATATCGAGACACCGTTTGGAAGCTTAGTTTCATAGATTCCAAGACCATATCCGCTGATTTCATCAAATCCTGTAGGAACTGTAGTAAGCATTTGTTTTAGTTGCTGTTCCTTCAGTAATTTGCCACCGAGCAAGGAAGAAAAGAATTTGTTTAAGTCGTCCGCAGTAGAAATCATCTCTCCAGCCGAGCTAGCTATACTTGGGTTATAATAAGTAACGTCTTTTAACTCACTTGCTCCGTCTGGTTGGACATATCCACGGGCATGCTTAGTGCCTGGAATAACGCTTGAATTGCCAGGTAGGAATGTATTCGACAACTCAAGCGGTTCAATAATCCGATTTTCAATCTCTTCCGCATAGCTGTTTCCGGTTACTTTTTCAATAAGGATACCCAGTAATACGTATCCTGTGTTTGAATAAGACCAGCCCTTTCCAGGGACGAAGTCTGGAGGCAGAGAAAGCCCAATCTTCACTATTTCTTCAGCGGTATATGTTTTTTTTGTATTCATCAGATCAACGTCTTTTGAATTTAAGTAGTCAGCGATACCACTTGTATGGTTCAATATCTGCCGGATAGTAATCTGGTTACCATCATATCCGTTTCCTTGAATGACACCAGGCAACCATTTTTCGATGGAGTCGTCTAGATTCAGGCGGTTCTCTCCAACTAATTGAAGTACAACTGTTGCGGTGAACGTCTTCGTCACACTCCCAATGCGAAAGCGAAAATCTGTTTTCATTGGTTTCTTGGTTCTCAGATCCGCTACCCCAGCGGCATAACCCCACGTTTTTCCACCCTCAGAAGTTTTAGCAAGTATCCCCGGAAATCCAAGTTGCAATGTATCCCGCATTGCTTGCTTGACGGAATTACGATCTCGTTGAGTGCTTGTATGTGACAAACTAGATACATTTTGGGTGGGCTCTGCTTTTACAATTGAGGTTGGCGATGTGTATAGCAGGGAACTTCCCGTTATTAAAAGAGCCAGACTTGCAAATGTAATTTGACTACGTGTTTTCATAAGGCATTCCTCTCCTCTATTCATATTGTATCGCTGGTTGTTTGTTTGCTGCTTCATACTAACCACACAGCTATCATCTCTACCAATGACAAAAAACCAACAATAAAGTGAAGCTTTAATCCGTGTGGGTCTTACTGCCCGTTAATGCGGGGTAAAATTAACCTTGTACTCCTTCACTCTATAATAAACGGAAGATTCTAAATATCTATTTTCCTTACAAGAAGATTACAAAGTTGTCACTCCATCACTATCACCATCAAGCTAAGAAAAGCAAATACCCCAAAACGAAAAAATTGACATCTTCAGGGGAAAATGTACATTCTTTTGTTTTGGGGCCTTATAAAATTCTTAAGTTGATGGCAGTGTGGTGGTACGCCAAAGATAAGATCATACTCTCCGATCTTATCTCTTTTTTGTAGATTCTTGATACAAAAAAGGAATCCTTATAATAAGGATTCTGCAACAGGAAATAACAAAATATAAATAATAAAAAGAATTACTTATATTATAGTTTATATGGTAATAATATAATATAAGGAAATGTTTACATAAATCCAGTATGTATTACATAGCAATTGTAGAAATGACTTGTTTATAGACTAGCTGTTGCTTACCATGAACCATCATTAGAATGGCAAATTTATCTGTTGCAAGAATCTGTCCACGTACTGGAACGCCATTTTTTAAAAATACAGTGACTTCCCCTTTTTTCTCTTTCAATTGTTCATACATATCTTCTTGTAAATTAAACATGAAATGCGCCCCCTGGTTTGATTGTATTTACTTTTCTTCTAATACCTGCTGCTTTTCACCGTTGGGTATTATTTAATCTTTTAATAAATCTTCGTCTAAAAAGAGTTCGATGTCATCTAAATTTACATTTTTTCTTTCATGAATTGAAAATTTTAAAATAAATTCTTCAAAAGAGTTTGCTATAAGATAATAATATTCTTTTCCATCTTCGTTTATTGTTTCACCTTCATGATACCAATAATAAATTTTACCCCTGTATTTATCTTTTAAGCCTATACATATTAAATCTCCCCCGTCTGCATCTGCAATAGGCATTACACTACTTCCTAAAATATCCTTATAAGTTTGAATGATTGATTCAATTTCATAGGCATCACTAGTAATACCATAAAAGCCACCTATCGAGTCAAAACCATTCTTGGGAGTTACAGGGGTAACTTTAATTGGCTGGTACATTCTATTATCCTTAATAAAACACCCTCCATATTCAAGCAAAAACTCTTTGTAGTCTAATGGTAAATCTATACCATATATTCGTTCAATTGTTTCGATTGACTTATATGCATCTTCTTTTTTTGATACTACCATTTCCGAATCAATTATTTCATTTAATACTTGCTTTATTATTTTGTTCATTTTATTTTCCTCCTCTTTAATCTGATGCTGAGCCTATATGTGGTATATTAGCATGGAAATCTGTTGGAATTAACTCAATTTCAGTAGAACTTTTATGGTTCTGTTGCAAAGTTTTTAAAAGTAAGCTAAACTTTTGCAAAACAGAATGAGGAGAATCATAAATGGGATATTTTAAAGGAAAACAGTTTAAACAAGATATTATTTTGGTAGCCGTCGGCTACTATCATCGTTTTCTTTAAGTTATCGAGATGTATCTGAAATTTTGAAAGAACGTGGTGTATCGGTCGATCCCACTACCATCATGCGATGGGTTCATGAATATGGAAATCTCATTTATCAGATTTGGAAAAAGAAAAACAAATCTGTGCAGCTGTCTTGGCACCTGGAT
>NZ_MAOC01000045.1 GCF_001884135.1 Bacillus nitratireducens
GCGTTATCTCTATCAATCAATTGATAAAGATGGACACACATTGGATATTCAGCTTCGCAAAAAACGAGATCATCAAGCGGCTTATGCCTTTATGAAAAGACTAGTAAAAACATTTGGAGAAGCAACGGTTCTCACAACAGGCAAGGCTCCCACGTTACTTTGCACGTTCAATAAATTGAGAGAGCAAGGCTTTTATAAGCATACCATTCATTGCACAATCAAGCATTTGAATAATCTCATCGAACAGGATCATAGACATATCAAGCGACGTTTTTCCAAATCCGCAGGATTTCAAAGTCTTCGCCATATTTTTCATTGATACGATATGATTAGCTTGAAGTCTACCTGTAATATACTTACCAGGTAAAGCAGGGTCAGGCGTTCCTATTTTATCCTCAATGCCCTCGTTAACTTTTTCTCGTAACTTTGCAATAGGCGTTCCATCTCTTAATTCATCATATAATTCCTTTAAGATTCTTCTTTTCCCGTATCGAGGCGGTGTTCCAATATCATCCGTCCCCTTAGTTCCACTCTTAACAGCAGAAAATACTTCTCCAAGTGTTTTTCTTTCTCCCACATTCCCAATGCCAGCTACCGAAAGTTCATGGACTTGATATTAAATTTAGAATGGGATAAATATGAGGCGGGATTAACCCAAGAAGAGTGGGGGGATTTTTAAAAAAACATTTTCGAGAGTACATATTAACTCTTCAAAACGGACAGTGAAAAATATACTTTCGATTAAAAAAGCCGTCTCAGATCAGAAGCTCAAAAAGATTGTAAAATCGATATAATGATTACTTCTGTTACGATGAATTTGGAGAAATACTTGATGGGAACAAACATCCTAATCCTTACAATCAAGAAGTATGAACGAAAGTCAAGCTAAATGATGATGGGAAAGTTATTGAGAAAAAACTTATAACCTTGATGACTTTGAGGACTAACTTAAAAAGTAGTAACCTGAAATTAATTTCGGGTTACTGCTTTTTAACTATATTTAAAAATAATTAATTCAACCTTTTATCTTCATGGCTTTAATATCTTTTCCAATCTTACTCGTTTAATAAAATCATCTAATGCCTCTTCTTCATTACCATAATAAGCAATTGAGGTTTCTACAATACTCGATCTCTCATCAGTTGCACAAACAAGCCACTTATTATCCTCTTTATAAATTAGAACCTTATCCGGATCCACATCTTTTTCATGAAACCAGTTATAATATTTTAGTCCTTCTTCTGATAGGATTCGTTTTGCCTCATCTCTTGTCATATTAAAATTATCCTCCTTATTTTATTTGTTTCAATAATTTCAATCCTTCTAATTGTTCGACTGTTAAAGGAAGTTGTATTTGTGTTCCCCCTTTTATGGTCCCAAAACCTGGGGCTATCTCTCCAATTTGTGCTTTTAATTTGCTATAATCACCACAATAGTACTTTTGAATAGCAGCATCTACCTGTGCTTTTAGTGTAGGGTCACTACAGTTATCAATATAGGTTTTTATATCCGAGAAATCACTTACAACCTCATATTGATAGTATTTGCTCACATCTTCCAAATACGGAAGAGCTCTCTCGCCGTAACTATAAGGTTTTCCATTTACCACAGGTGATGTATACGTACCATTTGACGGTCCATATCGGTCAATAACTTCACCTATTTTTGGTGTATACTCATCCTTCATGACTTTCCCATCTTTATTTACAACATAGCCACCGTTTGGTACTTGCCCCCAATCAATGTGTCCATCAGCCCTTAAGACATCAGAATTCTTTGGAATTTGTACTTCTTCTGGCCATTTCCCTGTTTTCTCCACTTCTTCTGCTAACTTACTGTCAATATTATTTAAGTAAGCATGTAATTCATCGGTCGTACAAGTTGATTGTTTTAATTCAGAACAAAAAATACCTAGCATTAACCATAAATTGATTTTATCGCTTTATGGTTAATGCTAGGTATTTTTTAGGAGAAAAACATTATTTTCTTCTCTCTCTTCGATTCTTTCGCATTATCAAATATTTTAATATCAATTCACAAGCATCATTTTCATTTTCAAAAGTATCTATAATATTCATTCTACCTCTCTCTAATGATTGATATATTTTCCATACTTTTTCTTCTTTTAATATACCTAATTCCAATTCACCAATAGATTTATCACCTAAGTTGTATTCATGTTCTTCTATTCCTAATTCATTCAATCTAGTTTTTAACTCACTAATATTCATTCTAAACCTCCTACTTATTTAATTTCTTTTATAAATCTAAATTCCTCCAAATATACAATGGACATTGGTAATTGCCATTGTATTCGTCATATCTATGGTTCTATTCTCTAGTTCATTTGCATTCATGTATGCACCATTACTTGATTCTTGCATTTGTACAATCGAGAAAGAAAAAACAGGAACAGCAATCGAGTTTTATAATTTAACACTCAATGTCGCGATGTCAATCTGTATTACCTATACAGCAGCAATGATGGACCATTCCGCAATGCGCCAAAGCTTCCTAGGAATTGCAAACAATGCGGACGTTTCCATGTTTAGCAATATCCTATTCATTCTCGTACTCATTGCCTTTTCAGTTTATCTCTATACTGAATATTAGAAGGACGAAAAGCGACAAAATAGATATATTGTCTATTTGTTAACTAGTCATATAGAATAACGATTCTTTCATGATTAGAACCCTAAAACAAGAGGTTTAGGGTTCTTTTTTATAATTTATAAAATATAAGAGATATTTTAGACTCGATGCTTCCGCCTAATCATGTAAGTACAAACTATACAATATGTAACTTCTAACCATTCTTACTTAATCTTCTTCTTTCTTTTTCTAACCGTCTAAAAATCACACATATAACACCGCCCGCCACTGTAAACAAAATGCCAGGCACCAATAATAAAAGTCCCCCTCCACTCATCCAAATTAACGCTATTCCTAAAATCAAACATATAATTCCAATTATCATCTGACCTCTTTACCACCCTTTACATAAAATTTCACCATGTTTGTAAAAACATTCTGATAAAATTATACCTCTTTGCTTATAACAAACTCAACACTACTAAACTATCTGTTTCTCTCCATTTCCTTCAAGGAATAAAACCCTATGATTCCATTTTTATCCACCATACTATATATTATTATAATGATATATAGTATGATGGATAAAAAACGAGAGGAGATTATTATGGTAACGATTGGAATTGACCTAGGAACAACGAATAGTTTAGTAGCCTATTGGACGGATCATGGTGCAGCCCTTATCCCCAATGCACTTGGCGAATATCTTACGCCATCTGTCATCAGCGTTGACGAGAGCGGTGAAGTTTTAGTCGGACGCATCGCCAAAGAACGGCTGATTACCCATCCGAACGTTACAGCATCAACGTTTAAGCGATTTATAGGAACAGAGAAAAAATACGAGTTAGGTATGTATACATTTTCTTCAGAAGAACTTTCATCTTTTATCATCCAATCTTTAAAACAAGATGCAGAAGCTTATTTAAACGAAGCGGTTACTGGTGCTGTCATTAGCGTACCTGCTTATTTCAACGATGCTCAGCGCAAAGCGACAAAACGAGCTGCTGAAATTGCTGGATTAAAAGTTGAACGTCTCATTAGTGAGCCAACGGCAGCTGCTATCGCTTACGGACTGTATCAGGAAGCGGCAGAGACAAAATTTCTTGTATTTGATTTAGGCGGTGGAACATTTGACGTATCCATTTTGGAATTATTTGAAGGAGTGATGGATGTTAAATCGATTGCCGGCGATAATTATCTTGGAGGCGAAGACTTCACAAACAGTCTCATGTCCTTTTTTTTAGAGTCACACCAACTCGATTCCGATTCCCTTGACTCAAAAACGCTATCTTTAATTTATGCACAAGCAGAACGTTGCAAACTTACATTATGTAATGAGCCTGCCGCGATTATGAAAGTCGTTATTCATAATGAGACGTATGAAACTCGCATTAACAGAAGTGAATTTGAAAAATTAGTAACCCCGCTTCTCTTACGGCTTCGCTATCCGATTGAACGCGCACTTCGCGATGCGTCGCTAAACCCTAAGGATTTAGATGCTGTCATTCTAATTGGCGGGGCGACAAGGATGCCGCTTATCAAATCCGTCATTTCTAAAATGTTCGGACGCATGCCTCATGCGAATATTAATCCTGATGAAACGGTTGCTTTAGGTGCTGCGATTCAAGTTGCTTTAAAAGAACGAAACAAAGCACTAGAAGAGGTTATCTTAACGGATGTTTGTCCATATACGTTAGGAACTAGTGTTGTTCAAGCGTTCGGAAATGGACAACAAGAATCCGGATACTTCTTCCCGATTATTGAACGAAATACACCAATTCCTGTAAGTCGAGTGGAACGACTTTATACTGTCAATGATAGACAACACTCCATACTTGTCGATGTTTATCAAGGAGAAAACCGCTTGGTTAAAAATAACTTAAAACTTGGCGAACTTAAAATTAAAGTCCCTCCTGCTCCTGCTGGACAAGAGGCGATTGACATTCGTTATACATATGACATAAATGGCATTCTCGAAGTCGAGGTAATAAGTACAACGACTGGAGAGAAAAAAAGAGCAATTATCCAACAAAATGCCGGAAATCTTACAGAAAAAGAAATTGAAGCTAGACTACTAGAATTGAAAGAAATTAAAATTCATCCACGAGACCGGTCCGAAAACCGATTGCTGCTCGCAAAAGGCGAACGGCTCTATGAAGAATTACTCGGTGACGAACGCCAGAAAGTCGCTATCTTGTTACAGCAATTTGAAAATGCGCTCACAACGCAAAATGATAAAAAAGTGAAAGAAGCTGCTCATATATTAAAAGAGCATTTAGAGAATATTGAAAGGTGGGTCTGTCATTCATGAGCATTTGGGAAACGTTAGAAATTGACCCTACCGATAATATTGCAGCTATTAAAAAGGCTTATGCAAAACTTCTAAAGATTTATCATCCCGAAGAAGATCCTGAAGGATATCAGAGACTGAGAGAAGCATTTGATAAAGCGATAAAAAGCGCAAAACAAATGAAGACCGCACCTCCCTCTCAACTAGAAAAAACAGATGAAAACGAAGGAAATTCCTATATCCATCCTGTTTCTCCTACATGGATGGATGGTGATGCTGAACTTACCGCTACTCTCGTTTCAGAACATCCCGTTCACGCATTTACGGAAAAAATCGAGACGCTGTATAACGATTACTTTGCACGAATCGAGCCGAAAAATTGGGAAGACTTATTAAGTTCCGATGTGATATGGGACGTAGAACATGCGGCAGTGATTCAAGATAGATTAATAGAATTTTTACAATATCATTACCATTTCCCCCGCTCGATTTGGGAACTTCTCGACAATGTATTTCGCTTTAGTGAGCAAAAAGAGGAGTTAGAGTTTGAATACGGTGAAGAAACGGTACAATTTTTGCTAGAGAGAATGAGTGGCGAGAAGGAAATGCGTTATGATATTTTCAAGAAAAGTGATGATTTAGATTTTGAAGCGTATTTTCATTTACGTGAAGAAGTCCAGCTCACACTTATGAATAATAACTTAGAAACAGCAAAAAGTGCACTCGATTTTGCATACGAGCTTTATCAAGAAGATCCGGAACTTTTACGCATGCAGGGCATTTATTATTTGCGCATCGAAAATAAAGAACGTGCGTTACAATCATTCAATGACATACTTGTCATTTGCCCAGATGACCTGGATGCTTTAATGTATCGCGCTCAGATTTACTATGACCGCGGGCAGTTTGCGGATGCTATCAAGGACTGTGAGCATCTACTTTCGATTGAGCCGGAGCATATGGGCGCACAGTTCTTATTAGTGAAGTATTCGTTCGAATCAGGTGATATAGAAACTGTAGCCACTAGGGGGCTAGATGTGGTAAAGCGTTATCCGGAGCGCGTAGAATTTCGCTCATACAGTATTCGAATTCACACTGAAATTCCAGAGAAGAGACAGAAACAAGAAATAAATATGAAGTTTATTATCCAATATGCGCTATACCTTTTATTTATATTTATTAGCCGCACCTGGGTTTATTTGATCTTTATGATTCTTATTGTTTTAACCCCATTACCATCTAAATATGCATTACTTCTCCTACTTCCACTTAGTTGGGAAGCATGGAAATTCGTTAGGCTTAAAACATTAGCATAAGGAGGAGACAGAATGCCTGTCTTATATAAAAGAAAACGAGAGAAACAGCTCGAACTATATTTCCGCTGTCTGTCTTCCGTTTGTTTGAATTGTTTTTATCTTACAAACTACTTTACCCGATATGAATTCACCCTTATCAGAGACCGCTTTATTGGGAAACGTTTTTTGAAGAACGTGTTATGGACATGGAAGATCGAAAATTCGACGGAGTTAAAAGAGAAAATCATTTGGTTTTTAGAAGAAGGAACACGGCAGGAATTTAATCGTATACGCCATCAATTGAATCCTCTTTCCGAGGCAGCGCGAAAGCAATTATCGAAAGACCATCCTGACTATGAAAAACTTTATATTGCTAATTACGGATTACATATTTTGACGGATTCCGGAATTGCAGCGTTTGATTATGCATGGTGTATCTGTTTATGTCGGGTCGGTAGAAGACTCGGTTATTTATCAAAACAGGAAGCAAAGAACTTTATGATACAGGCTGCACGACTTTCACAACATTCTTATTCAGATTGGCACGAGTATTTTAACGCCTTTCGTATCGGCAGCCACTTTAACGCAAATGATATAGAATTCATAAATAAAGATAAGTATAATATTAATTACGTATTGCACTTGTTTAATTATAAAAAAACTCTATTGAGTGTTGTTCCATGGGAAAATAATCTACTTAAAGATTTAAGCTAAATCATGCTATGCTTCTTAACCAAATTGATAAAAAATCCTAGGAACTATGATTTCCTGGGATTTTATTTACATATAAGGTATCTGATAAACTTAGAAGAACCCACTTCTAATAACATAAAAAACTAATTCTTGCAGGAAGAAGAGATTACATTGATTAAAAAAACAAGGTTTTTATAGACGTACAACTCATTGTACAGTCAAACATTTGAACAATCTCATTGAACAAGACCATAGACATGTAAAAAGACGTTTTGCCAAATCTACAGGATTCAAAGCCTTCGTCATGCTTCACGTACCTTGAAAGGTATTGAAACCGTTCATGCTCTATATAAACGAAAACGAAGTTTGCAACAACCAAACTTCGTTTTTTCGACGTATAATGAATTACAACAATTACTAACGATTGCATAAAATCCATCTGCAATCCTACCAACTTTTTCTCTGTTAAAAAACTTTGCAACAGAACCAATTATTTTCTATTCCTTTACAATTAATTACTTTAACATTTCCCCCAATTCATCCCCAATTCTCCCTAAAGGCTCATTAGCTCTAACGCGTTCATTAAAATCTGCCTTCCATATAAAGAAATCAGATAATCCTCCTCTTGGTGGATATAGATTACTATAAGTTAATTTTATTTCATTTATAACATCATCAAAGTCTATATAATTATTATTTTGGCATTCATTTAAAATATTAATTACATATCTAACTTCAGATATCTGATAATCTATATCACCTTTCTTATTTCCCTCTAATATTACACCCAATTCACTAAAAAGTTTTTCTAATTTATCTATTACTAGCTTACTTGAACTCACTATCATACCTCCTATTTTATTGGTGTTTCACTTAAAGGCTCTACCCCATTAATCTTCCATGGTTCCGAAATAAAAATTTGATTACAATTTTCTACACCAAGGTAATGAACTCCTTGATATCCAACCGGCCGTTCATATATTGTAGTTCCTTTAGGAATTTTTATTGCGTATGTTGATTCTATTGGCGAAGTACCTGTCAGTACACCTGTTTTAGGATCTATCCATTGAGCTTTAATCGTAGAATCTATCCGTACTTTTGCAACTGATTCTGCTAGTTCTCTTGTAAACCACTATCCAAGCGCATTTTGTTCTTCTCCCAGAATTGTTAATCCTCCTTTTTTGCCTGAACGATATAAAGTTGTATCTTCATCCAAAATTTTCACATTATATTTGCCTGCTAGAAAGTTTGATACTGGATTTCCCCTCATTTCAGCTAAAGGCCCAGGATTCTCTATCATACTATGAGTATATTTAGCACCACTCTTCAAATTCAACCCATCAAAAAACGCTGCCGTTTTCTGCTCAAGCCACTAGTTATGTTCTACAGGTACATCCTAAGCTACTACTGGCCGCAGCTTGGGATCTAGATTTTCTGCAGTTATTTTTTATGTTGGTATATATCGTATCTATTTTTCTTGCTACATTCAAACACATTGTTATTACTCATCTCAATTTCTTTCACATAAAAATAGAACCAATGCTTCTTCCATTAGAAACATTGGTTCTATTCTTAGCTATAATATATAATTATTTTTTCTTTTCATTACATCTTTCATTTAGAGCAAAAATCATTTAAATGGCAGAATATTTTAAAACTTTTTAATTTCATTAACTTAAAATTACCTTTAATTTTATCTACTACTCTGCTCCGTGCATTCGTTGTAATATATTGTATAATTTAGTAGTACTCATCTTAACTTCACTATCATTAATTAAAAACCTCACATTTTTTATATTATTATCAATAGTTACTTTTATTATATTTTGCAAGCTACTCATATTCATATCTATTGCAATTTCATTTGTATTTCCTTGCTCTTTAGAATACTTTTTGCAATCTTTTTCACTAATAAAAACTTTAATATAATCTTTTTCTACCACTGGGACAAATTTATTTAGTATTATTTCTTCACCTATTGTATCCTTACTTGGAACAATCCACAACTTATCATCGCAGAATCTTACACTATTTAATACATTCATAATTGCATATTCACTTTTAGCTAATACTGGAGGTTGACCTTGTTTTACAAAACATTCATTTACCAAATCATATATGTTGCAGATTATGAAATCTCTTCCTTCATCAATAATGACTTGGTATATACCAGAGAACATTGCATAATAAGAACTTATTAGTAACTCTTGGAATTCAACTTTTTTTACTAAATATATGTCATTTCTCTTAAATTGGTAATACTCTGCATATTCCTTTGCTATTTTTTCTTCTGAAAAAAGCCACATTGTAGGCATGTTATTATTTAATCCAAAGAATATTTTCCCTTTATTATCTTTAACTTCTTCATCTGTTGTATTTCTACTAACTACAGTGTATATTTCTTTTAAACTGACTATAGATCTTAAAATTTCATTATATTTATTTAAATAATGCTCTGAGCTTTTTTCTATTCTATTTAATTCATTTATTTTTTCTTGTATAGATACACTACTCATTTTCATTTTTTCTCCTTTTAATACAATATAATTAAATATAATCTATTCTAAAAGGTTCTTTAAATAACTTCTTATATCCTTTTGTTCGATTCTAGTGACCTTTTCATCCATATTTTGAAATTTCAAAATAGGATCCTTAATTTCTATTAAAGCATCTACTTCCTCTATTGGAACCTCTTTTTTAAAAACAAATTGTTCCATCTTTTCAAATCCATAATTTCTAGCTTCTTTTTCATCACTTGTACCTAGCGTAATTTTATTTATTTCTAGTATAAACTTACCTATTGCCCATGGAACAAATTCTTTTTCCTTATATATTACTTTGTATTTCAATTTATAAGCCATCTCTACTTCATTAATATCAACCTCTTTTATATATATTACTTTTGAAACGAATCCTTGTTCAAATTTTAATTCTTTAAATCCATATTTTATGGATTCATTTGAATTACTTATAAGCTCTAGGTTATTATCCGATACATCTATTCTATACAAATTATTTTTATAAATAGCGTAGTCACTCATACTTTATTATACTTCCTTCCTAGTCAGTCATAACCCATCCGATTTTTTTATTAAATTCAAATTTTGTTGCTACATTGCCAGTTTCTGAATCTATAATATTCAATATATCTCCATCTTGGAAAGCTCTTGCATAACCCCTTTCATATGAAAATTCTGGTAATGCAATATTCTTACTTCCTGTAAACCCTCTTGCAGTAAATGGATAATTATCGGCATTAGCTTCCCACCTTGGAATCGTCAACTTTGATGGATCATTTTCTATATATTCAATAGCCCCATAA
>NZ_MAOC01000046.1 GCF_001884135.1 Bacillus nitratireducens
AGCAACTGAGGAAGCAATAGAAGAAGTTGTGGAATTAGAGAAATCTGAGGAAGCGACAGAAGAAGTTGTGGAATTAGAAGAAGCTAAGGAAGCGACAGAAGAAGTTGTGGAATTAGAGAAATCTGAGGAAGCAGCAGAAGAAGTTGCGAAGTTAGAGGGTACTAAGGAAGAAGAACCAATTTCTCAAGAAACAGTAATTGAAGAAACAATGAATACAGATTTAGTGGAAAATACACCAGTTGCAGGGCAACCAGTGATTTCTCAACAAGAAACAATTACGTTCAAGGAAGAAAGTGAAGTATTCGTACCAATTTCAGAAACGGATGAGCAAACAAAGAAAGATGTTCAAAACTTTGCGAACGTTTTAATTGAAGAAGCGGAAGAAAAGAAGCAAGTTGCTGAAGAACAGCCTGCTTTACAAATAGAAGAACCGAAACGTGAGAAAAAACGTCATGTCCCATTTAATGTTGTCATGTTAAAGCAAGACAGAAAGAAATTAATGGAAAGACATGCGGCAAGAACGAACGTAATGCAATCAACTGCCAGTGAACGAGTGGAAGAAAAGCCAGTGCAGCAAGTGGTAGTAGAACCACAAGTGGAAGAAAAGCCAGTGCAGCAAG
>NZ_MAOC01000047.1 GCF_001884135.1 Bacillus nitratireducens
TTGTATCCAACAGAAGAACAAGCATATCTTATGCGTAAAACCTTCGGTTGTGTACGTTTCGTGTATAACAGAATGTTAGCTGAACGAAAAGAAGCGTACGAAAAATACAAAGATGATAAGGAACAACTAAAGAAACAAAAGCTTCCAACTCCCGCGAAATATAAAGCAGAATTTGAGTGGTTAAAAGAAGTTGATTCATTAGCTTTGGCAA
>NZ_MAOC01000048.1 GCF_001884135.1 Bacillus nitratireducens
CATTAGCTTCCCACCTTGGAATCGTCAACTTTGATGGATCATTTTCTATATATTCAATAGCCCCATAAAACCTATCTGGTGCACCAATTGGTGTTGATACACCATTTCCTCCATGATCTACTTTAAACATCGTTCCATCATAGTCAAGCCTAGCTCCTTCATAATTTTCAAACAGTGTTTTTAAATTTGCACTATGCTCATCAACTGCAGTAAATCCTCTTACACCTGTATAGTTTTCGTCATATAAATACTTATATATATCACTTTGCGGGATTACTTTTTTCATCTTTGTACCAACATCAGGTACTCCAATTTCATTTCTTATATTATCAACTACTGTCTTTTCATTAGCATTTAACACCCTATCTGGATGTAACAACTCAACAAATTCATCTACTGAATACCCACTATTATTAATAAGGTTTTTAACACTATCACTGGTATTTAGCTCAGCATTACTTAACCCCTCTGGAG
>NZ_MAOC01000049.1 GCF_001884135.1 Bacillus nitratireducens
TAAAATATAACATTTATATATTAATGATATTCAATTATTTTTAAAGGATCCACAATGGTGATATTCAATCTTTGTACAATTGGATTTTATAAGTAATGTAGTAAAAATAATGAATGGCACAGCGAAAATATATAACTATGTATTATTTGTATTTATCTTACCAGCAATAATTTATTATTTATAAGCTTCTTATCAAGAAGGAAAAAAACACTAGCTTAATGACAGTGTTTTTTCCCCTATAATCTACGGAGCAATATATTTTATTTAGGCAAAAAGAGGTTATTATGATTAAAAAAATAGAATAGGCACAATTATATCGATTATAATACCGGTTTTATTGATTTTATCCATTGTTAATGTCACATACAAAATTATTATAATTGAATTTTTTGGAGTCTCTATAATTTTACCTGTATTTCTTTGTCCAATTGGATTTATCCTAGCTATTTTTTCCCATCAAGTAGATAAAAATATCGGAGCGAAAATCGGGATAATATTAAATGTGGTAGTAATTTTGATTCCTTTTATTTGGATGATGGGAATTATTATGTAGTTAAAATGTATTCCGGACATATCTCCTATACCACTAAATCTATGAGGAAATAAAAAAAGAAGAGAATTTTTATAATTCTCTTCCTTTTTTATTTACGAGAAATTTCGTTTTCAATTGTTGTTTAGTATTTCGAAAAATGCTGTAGAATTTTTCTCTATCATTATAACAGTATAAAAGTTGGTTCTAAGATGCAATATTGCATATAGGAGTGTATTGATATCAACATAATTGCTTACCACCATGAAAGCTTAAAGCTGCATCACATCTTAACACATAAGTAGAGGAAGAAATAACATGAAAATGGAAATCGTAATTTTGAAATTTGTAAGTGGAGTTCTACCATTCGTAGCAGAACTTTTAAAAGCAGTAATGTAAGTTCATTATTACGCAATTATTAGGAATAACTTTTCATACAAATGATCTGTATATCAAAGATGAATTGATGTGCAGATCATTTGTGTGAGCAACCTTTAAACAAGAAAAAGAAGTCCAGAATCTTAAGGAATTCTTTTTTTATGTGTAATTATAAATTTAACATTTTTTACAAATGATCTTAATTTTATCATTTTAGCCAAGAAGACTCCTTCCTCAAGGAACGCGAAGTGAGTAAGTGGGAGATGAATTGGCTTCGGACAAGGGATGGAAGGAAGCCATCTTAATTGTTCGACATACATAAACTGTTACTTCACTACCTATCGAATGTACGTTTGTTGTATAATAGACACATATCGAAATGGAGGTGAAATGAATGATGATTAATAAAGCATATAAATTTCGTATCTATCCAAATAAAGCACAAGCAACCCTAATCAATAAAACGATTGGCTGTTCTCGTTTTGTATTCAATCATTTCCTATCTCTATGGGATAATGCATACAAAGAAACAGGGAAAGGTTTGACATATGGTACATGCTCTGCCAAACTCCCTGCCATGAAGAAAGAGTTTGTTTGGCTAAAAGAAGTGGATAGTATCGCGATTCAGTCGTCTGTTCGCAACCTTGCGGATGCTTATACACGCCTTTTCAAAAAACAAAACAATGCCCCGCGTTTCAAATCTAAGAAGAACAACGTACAATCTTATACCACAAAACAAACAAATGAAAACATTACCGTTGTAGGGAACAAAATAAAATTGCCAAAACTAGGTCTTGTTCGATTTGCCAAAAGTCGTGAAGTAACAGGACGTATTTTAAATGCTACAGTTAGACGGAATCCTTCTGGCAGATACTTTATGTCATTGTTAGTTGAAACAGAAGTGCAAGAACTTCCGAAAACAAACTCTTACATTGGAATGGATGTGGGACTAAAAGATTTCGCCATTTTGTCAGATGGAACTACCTATAAAAATCCGAAGTTTTTTCGATCATTAGAAGAGAAGTTGGCAAAAGCACAGCGTGTTCTTTCTAGAAGAATGAAAGGATCTTCTCGCTGGAATAAACAACGAGTAAAAGTAGCTAGAATTCATGAATACATGAAGAATGCTAGAAAAGATTACTTGGACAAAATCTCGACTGAAATCATCAAAAACCACGATGTTATCGGTATAGAGGATTTGCAAGTATCAAATATGTTAAAGAATCATAAGTTATCAAAAGCAATTAGTGAGGTATCATGGTCTCAGTTTCGAACTATGTTGGAATACAAAGCAAAATGGTACGGCAAACAAGTCATTGTTGTATTGAAAACATTTGCTTCAAGCCAATTATGTTCTTGTTGTGGATATCAAAACAAAGACGTTAAAAATCTAAACCTACGTAAATGGGACTGCCCTTCTTGCCTTACACACCATGATAGGGATATTAACGCAAGTATCAATCTAAAGAATGAAGCGATAAGGCTTCTAACCGCAGGGACTGTGGAGATAGCCTAATAAATTAGAGTTCGATAGAACTCTTTACTTAGGAATCCCCCTCTTCTA
>NZ_MAOC01000050.1 GCF_001884135.1 Bacillus nitratireducens
ACGGGGGTAGTTCAATGACATAAATTATTGTAGTTTAACGATTAACCCTCCTTATGCAATATTACATATAAAAATCTTTATTGGGTCTGTTATAATTTTAAGAGTAAATTATTCATCCATTAATTTACTCTATTCATATCTGTAGTTATGGAAACCCTAATTACATATAAAAAGAGAGAAGGACATTGGTGAGTTCTTCTCTTTTTTTATTTACTTAAGATTACAATTCAAAGTACTTATTGCAATTGCTTTAAGCTGACTTTTATATTATAAATTCTGATTTTCATACTTCTTCACGAGCCGATAAAAAGAAAAGAGTATCTGTTCCTTCAAAATTAAGTTATAAAAGAGTTTTGTTTTCCTGTAACACATTATTTATCCTGCTATTCGCGGGCAGTACGCTTCCGCACTAAATAAATTTTCACTTTATAACCTGTTTGCAATATTTACACATACCACGCCTCCGATAATAGTAAGCAATCGTAGCGCCAAACAGAGCCACTCCCCAAATGGGCCATAATAACTCTGGACCTTCCAATGCCCATCCCCTATGATCTAGGCCCCCTTTATTGATAAACCCCCGGATGTACATCAAACCAGCTGAAGTAACCATTATAGAAACCAGTGAAGCAGGAATAATCGCTAATGAAAGAGGTACACGCCTACCAGCAATAAACGGAAACCAACGCGGGAAAATTTCTCCCCAGGGCTGAATAAGTCCCAGCGTAAGAATTGCTCCTCCGAGAGCTACGGTAGCTAAGGACGCGCCCATTAACCAAATTCCAGGTGAATCACGCTCAAAAGAATCAAGTAATTCTTTGGTAGTTCCCAGTGGAATGCCTAGAGCCCAACACCATCTTGTTATGGAATAACAGATAGGAATTATTATGGCAACGTATGTGCACCATTTCCCCCAAGATGTTGCTGAGGATTTTGATGTCCATATTGAGTGATTACTATTTCGGCCACAATACGAACAAGCATTTCGTGTTTGACGTTGATAGACTAAGGCAGTCGCACTCCATAGAAAAGCTCCTAGCATACTTATATACTGATTTATAATCGTCCAATACATCATCTGTTCAAAAAATTTAACTCCATGCGGAAAATCAAATGGCGCTCCAATCAAAAAGATAAATCCATATGCTGCAGACGCCAAAACACGGTAGTCAATAACTGCAAATAATAGAATCGCTACTAACATATACACAAATATGAGTAATACTATTCGTAACAGGCCCTTGCCCCAGCCACGAATCATCATGCCAGCTACAATGACCCCCATTAAGCTAAAGCCAACCATTATAGGTGCACCAGTCTCAGGCCTCAAACCAGCTAGCATTGAGTATTCAGGTTGTGGATCCCCTATTCCAAATGGAAACCCCTTTCCTCCCAATGCCCAATACTGACCTAATATCAAATACATCAACGACCAAACAACCGCCGTATAACCAATCCATTTGGGCCATAATGATAACCATCTAAAAATATGAATTCCGTTTTCGCTTTTCTTCTCAGTATTTGACATCGCGAAAGAACAACTCCTTTTTTAGAAAGTGATAATGCTAGAACCTTCTACAATATTTACACTGCCCCCGCCTCCTTTGACAGTAAGACATGGTCGCTAGCCCTAATGCTATTCCCCATGGTAGCCAAAATAGTGAAGGCCCTAATTCTCCCCAATTTCCAGTATCGATGGAACCGTCCAATATTTTTGAAACGATAAACGGACTTATTTTTAATCCTGCAAGAATGAGGAGAACAGATGCACATGTTGCTGGTATCACCGCGAACCAGATAGGAACACGTTTTCCACCCAAATAATAGAGCCAATGAGGAAAGTTTTCTCCCCATTTTTGGATAAGTCCCAATGTCAGAATAGCACCGCATATAGGTAATCCTCCTAGAACAGCCTCTATCATACGTTCTGTAAGTGACTGGTTACTAATTGTCATTGCTGCTTTATTACTCATCCCCAATGGAAGCCCTGCAGCCCACGCTAAACGGACAATCGCATACGGAAGTGCCATAACAATAGCAATATACGTCGCATATTTCCCAATTTTATTTCTAACAATTGATATATCTTGAGTATCTTTTTTTCGCCCACAAACCACACATGCTCCTCGGCTCCGCCGCTGATAAGCCAATGCTGTGGCTCCCCATAAAAATCCTCCTGCCATACATAAAAGTTGATTTATGACAGGCCAATCGATGAGTTGAAAATGTAGCATGAATGAATAGGCGAAATTCTGTAATACCCGTACATCGGGAATCACAAATACTAAGGTGATAGACATTATCCATGCGAAAATGAGCAGGATTGCACGCGGAATTATTTCTCCCCATATTCGGATTGTAGCCAATGCAATGATTGATCCAAGCCACCCGATGCAAGCAATTGTTACTCCTCCCATTTCTGATTGTATGTTTGCTAAAAATGATCCCATTATAAACCCTCTGGAATCATTCTCACCAAAAGGGAATCCTGCGCCCCCTAAAGCCCAATAAGCTCCCAGAAATCCGTAAGAAATGGACCAAACTGCAGTTATATAGGGTATCCAACGATACCAGTTTGATAGAAAAAAATTCCACTTTTTCGCCCTGTCTTTCAATGTACCTTGTGAATATTGATCTTTCGACCGTCGTATATGATTTAACTTAAAAACCATATCCTTCAACTCCCCAGTGTATATTGATGAATAAGTTCATATTATGATAAGAAAGCTAATTTGAAACGAATCCACAGAACTGTTTATTAACAGTTCTAGAGGTCCGTTTAGTGAAAAAATTCTATAATTGCATTTGTAAGGTAACAACCTGGAAATATTGAAAAATAAAAATACCAATTCCGCAGAATGGAATTGGCATAAAAAATCTTCTAATCTATATTAATAATTTTTTTCCTGATCCGGACGCATAAACCCTTGTTCCCAAGCAAAAACAGCTGCTTTCGTACGATCAAGCATATGCAGCTTACTTAGAATGTTACTAACATGGCCTTTAACTGTCTTTTCACTAATGAAAAGCCCTTCAGCAATTTCAGCATTCGTAAGCCCTCTAGCAATCAACCTTAATACTTCTAATTCTCGTTCACTTAGCTCAGAAAACGGATTGGGAGATGCCTGTCTCGTAGCACGAATCTCATTAACAACCCGTGCAGCAACCCTTGGATGCATAATGGATTCGCCCTGTACGCCTCTCCTTACAGTTTCAACCAATTGATTAGGCTCAATGTCTTTAAGTACATATGATATTGCACCTGCACGTAATGCTGGAAAAATGTATTCATCCTCATGATACGAAGTCAACACAATCACTTGAGAACGAGGACTAACTTGCTTAACTCTTCGAATCGCCTCTACACCATTGATACCTGGCATCACTAAATCCATTAGTACGATATCTGGCACAAGTTCAGTAGCTAGAGCTGTAGCCTTTTCACCATCTTCTGCTTCTCCAATTACATGAAAATCAGGTTGAATTGTGAATAGAGCATTCAATCCTTGTCTTACAATCGCATGATCATCAACAATTAAAATCGAAATCAGATCTTCCTTCCCCATTATCTATCACCTCTTCTGAATTAAAATTGACATTCGGCTTGTTACCTTCTTGAGTGTCTGATTGCTTACACTGAACAGTAATTTTCACACCTTTCTCCATCTCACTTTGGATATCAATATACCCCTTTAACGTATGAATCCGTTCACGCATAGATGACAAACCTATTCCTTGTCGATCCAGTCTTTGAATATCAAACCCGCAACCATTATCATGAATAGAGAGAGTTACAACTTCTTCACAATCTAGATGAATCATTACCCTATTTGCCTGACTGTGGCGTGCAACATTATTCAGTGCCTCCTGTGTGATGCGAAAGAACGTCTCCTCAATAATGGGGGATACTTGTCGCTGTCCACTTATCTCCAAATTAACTATGATACTAGTTTGTTCTTGCCACCTCGCCGCATAATCCTTTAATGCAAATACTAAATCCTTCCCCTCAAGTGCAACAGGACGTAATTCCTGAATCAATGCACTTAACTCATGCTGGGTTTGATGTAACACATTCTCTGCTTTTAACAAATGCTCTTTAGCTTTGTCTTCGTCTTTTCCGATAAGGGATTTGCTAGTGTTCAGCCAGATCGAGGTAGCAAATAGTTGCTGCTTAATACTATCGTGTAGCTCACGAGCTAATCGATTGCGTTCCTCTAGTGTTGCTAAATCTTGACGGACTTTAAACAAAGTACGTAGTTGTTTCGCCATCTGATTCAGCTTACGTGCCAACTGCCCCAATTCATCCTTCGAAGAATCTTGCACAAATGTTGTGAAGTCTCCATGACTCCATTGATCTGTGGAATATAATATTTTTCGGATACGACGAACGAGACTTCGAGACGTAATAATTCCAAAAGTAATACCAACAATTGCTGCACCTATAAGGAAAGCCAACATACTAAATCCAAAAAACTGAAAAGTAGCCTCCCAAAAATTACTGAGAGAAAAATGTATGTTTTCTGCTTTAACCACTAATACCCCACGAACATCCTTCTCATTTGCTAATGGAGCAACAATATATAAAATCTCATCCTTATAGTAACTATATATTTTAAATTTACGCGCTTCAGATGGTTTCAGTGACAACGCTGTATATATATACCGAGAAACTTTCGCAGGAAATTCTGCTTTATAATCAATAAACTGCGGTACATCCTCTCCAGCACTTGCAAGTAAATTCCGATTAGAATCAATGACCGCAGAAAATCCATCGAATTCAGTTCCTACTTCAATAGGCCAATCATCTAACGCTTTCTTCAGTTGACTTTGATTAATAAATGGTCCGTTAAAGTTAGAAGGTATATTTTGGGCTTGTATACTTATCTGTTGTTCAAACATTCGGTCCGCATTATATTTCACTAGACTAAGTGATATAAGAAATCCCATCACTTCAAGCGTCAATAGTACGCCAATGGTTGTTAATACATAAAATAAAGTCAGTTTCCACTGTAAACGGTGGAAATGTCGGCCAAAACGAGATAGAAATTTCATGCTCTTTCCTTCCTACTTAAAAATATAGTGACCATCGTATCATTCAACTTTTACTAAAACCTCTCCCTTACTATATGACACGTTTTGTAATTTAACATTCCTCCCCTCAAGTGGCCTCTATAAACAATTCATTTTAAATTTAATTTTTCTTGATAAATCAAAGATTTCCTGGCATACTCATAACATTATTTGTGCACGAATATAATCTCTCCGTAAACGTCCAGTCACTCCAAAATATACAAAAATTGAGAAATGTAAAAAAGACACTCCTATGAGTGCCCTTTTTAGCAACTAAATCTGCTGCAGCTAGCTCCAACTATAATTAATAATTTAAAGATCACAACCAGTAAGGCAAATCCGCCACCAAATCCACAACCTCCGCCGCAACTACCACCATATTCCATATGAATCTTTCCTTTGATTAATTATTAAAATAAACCGCACCAAAGTTTTCATTAAATCTCTTACACCAAACAGAAACCGAACCATATACACTTACATCTATCCCTTCAGGAATTTCGTAGTTTTGGTCTCCTTTATTTCCCTTTAATTTTCCTAATTCAATATACTGATAGTTTTTCACGTCTTCATTATTTTTCAAACGATTTGTAGGAACTAATACAACTCGTACATCTGGCCCATTAGATGTTGCAAAATCAGAAAGTCGTAAAACACGTTTTCCATCTGCTAATTGATAAATTTTTGCCGTTCCAGTTGTTTCATGGACACCGTTTTGAAACTGCCCTTCACTTATTACTCGATCACTTTGTTTCTTTACTTCAGTTGATTGTACCTCTGTTTGTGGCAATGCTTCATTGACGTGCTTATCAATAAATAATTTCTCTGGCCTGAACAATGACCATAAAATCCCCAATACAATTATCAAACCACCTATAAACCAAACATATTTTCTTTTCATAAAGTAAAAAACCTCCTGTAACATACTTTGTAGTAGTATGTTAACAAGAAGGTCTTTCATTTTTCTAACGTAAATGTTACAAAAGTCTTTCAGCCGTCTTATTTTTTTCTGATATGATGGGAAGAGTAAACCAAAATTCACTTCCCTGCTTACCATCTGCACGATTCCTCACACCAATTTCCCCTTTGTGCATTTCAATCAATGATTTTGCAATAGCTAATCCAAGACCGGATCCTCCAGATTGCGAACTTCTTGATCTATCTGTTCTAAAAAAACGTTCAAATACGCGTAATTGATCATTTGGAGAAATTCCCATCCCTTCATCTCGCAAAGTGAATTGGACCTGTTGAGTTTTTTTATTTTCCTCTACAGTCAATTCAATTGTTCCAGAGACAGGAGAATATCGAATTGCATTATGTAATAAATTACCTATGACCCTTTCTATTTTACAAGGCATAATCAAAAGTCGAGGTAATGTATCTGGAACATCCAATTGCACATGGATTTGTTTGTCTCCTAATAAGACAGAATGTGACTCTAATACATCTAATAGGACTTTATCTAAATGTGTGAAACTTGGGTGAAAATCTACTTGCTCAAACTCTAACTTTGAAAGATCAAATAAGTCGTTAATTAATCCACTTAATCTTTCTATTTCTTTTAATATCGTCGCTAAGTATTGCTTTCTCATTTCAGGATCTTCAATCAGGTTATCTTGTAATGCTTCTATCATCAATTGCATGCTAGCCATAGGAGTTCGTAAATCGTGTGAGATATTGGTAATTAGCTCCTTACGGGATTTTTCCTGTTCCTCTAATTTAGTAAACCCTTCTTCTAATTTTTTTGCCATCTGTTGAAAGGCAGTTGCTAATTCTTTAAACTCCCGTGGTTCTTGCCCAATTATATACATCGTTTCAAAGTGTCTATCACTAAATTGTTTCGTCAATTTAATTAAATTTTGTATTGATCTCATGATAGGACGTGTCATTAACCAATAAATAAACGTTGAAATAATAAATGCCACAAATGCAATTACTGTTAATAAACGCGTTTGTTCCGGTTCAAGTAACATTTTCGTCTCACTATACCATATAGCAATTACCATAATACTGGTACTTAATAAATTCATGAGTAACAATTGAATACGTAATCTCATGCTTCATTTCCTCCATTTGGCTCAAAGCGATATCCTATACCCCAAACCGTATGAATCCAGCGATTCTTTATTGTATGCTTCTCGAGCTTTTCACGTAAACGACTCACTAGCACGGTAACTGTATTTGATGCCCCTTCATGCCCAAAATCCCAAATTAGTTCAAGAAGCTGCGAGCGAGAAAATACTTGTTTTGGATGCTTTGCCATGAGATAAAGTACCTCAAACTCTTTCACCGTTAACTCCACTTCCTTATCACAAACAAGTACATATCTTGTCTTTGGATATATTTTTAAATCTGGAAATTCTATCACTTCCAATAGAGATTCTTTTGCTTGTATCGGTACCTGATTTCCTCTTCTGAGTATAATTTGAATCCTTAATACTAATTCACGAGGAGAAAATGGCTTTGTTAAATAATCATCTGCCCCCATTGTTAAGCCTAAAATTCGATCCCTTTCCTCTCCCTTAGCAGTTAACATAATAATAGGGACATTTGATTGTTGACGAATTTCCTCGCATAATTCCCATCCATCTTTTTTCGGCATCATCAAATCTAATATAATTAAATCTGGTTGATGCGTAAGAAATAAATCCCAACCTTCTTTGCCATTTACAGCGGTATATACTTCATATTCTTCTCTTTCTAAATACCGTTTGCATACTTCTCGAATATTTGCTTCATCTTCTACGATTAAAATTCTTTTCTTCATATACTATCCTCTCTTTTTTTCTGTAATTCTATAAATATACCTTTATAGGTAAAGATGTAAAAACTGATCGCATCAATAAATCAGAATTCCAGATTTCGGCCTCTAAACGAACGAAAATTCAGAATAATGTTTATGTAATTCAGATAGTAATCTTAACATTTGATTAGTTATATGACTAGATAAGCATTTAAAATAGTAGTATCTAAATCATATAAATTAAAAGGAATGAGTCCGATTCAATATCGAACTCATTCCCTATTAGTAGCCTAAATTTTTGTATCTAACTTTTCGGATTCAGTTCATTACCGGTTCTTTTTTCAAACTTAGCAACAGAACTGTTACCTATTACTGAGCTCTTGATAGGTTCCATGCTATAGTATCAGTTCCATTCTCTCCATTACCATACTTCATATAATCGATTAAATATCCCACCTTTAACTTGTTACCATTAGATAGTATGTTCCATTGCTTATGGTGTCCAGTAAAGTTCTTTGGATATGCATGATTAAATTTAAAAGTACTTGCGTTCTGTTTTTGATCTAAATGGATATAACTATCTTGAAGTTTTAAATATGCATAATCTGAATAAATAGGACTTTGGAATTTAATTAATACCTCTTCATCCTTTTTAATTGGTTTTCCAGGCTTAGGTTGACCTACTCTTTCAATAATTACATTCACTTTTTCATCGCTAGATTTCTCAGCCCAAAGATACTCCCATTTATTCCCGGCGTGATGACTTCCCCAATAAGTTGTATTTCCATATGAAGCTACAGTATAAGGAACTCCTTCTGTAACAAATTCACCTGAATTATCTACTACATAATCTTCGAATTCTTTATTAGCTTTAATCTCTGCATCAATCTTTTGTGTAGGCGTTAGATTGTGTGCGTCATTAATTTCAAATGTAACTTTTCTGTGCGCTGCAATTTCAGATTTAATAGGGTGTATATTTTCTCTAGATTCATATGTATATCCATTCTCACGTTTAAATAGTGTTACTGTTTGTGAAGGAGCATTCCATTTCTTGCTATAAGTAGTAGGAATTTCTTTGCTCACACCAAATAAACCAGGTAAGATTGAGGCCCGAATCTTTTGTGTAACAGGATCATAACTACCCTCTACTAATGTTGGTTGCTGTAGTTTTGCAAAAGCACCGTGTACAGAGTCTTTATGTAAATAACCGCGATCCCCCTGCCCCGCTTTTAAAACGTTCAATGCATCAGTTCCAGTATTATCTGAAACCACTGATACTTGATTATTACTTTTTGCCTTGTTTACAATATGCTTTACTTTATTCGTATCTATATTAATATGTTGAAAAACTTCGTTATAGGATAAAACCGGCTTATCAGCAAGGGATTTGTCTTTAGGAGTATACACCCTAAACTTTGGTATATTCCCCATATCTGTTTCTAATTGTTCTGTAGCTGCATTTACTCTAGATTCATATCTCCCTGAATCCCCCAAATGCATAACTTCTTCACCTTTTTCGATGGATAAATCCATTGTACTTGTAGGTAAAACTTCAATCGAAAGAATTTCCCCTTGTTCAACAGCTTTCAATTCATCCAATGATAAGACAATATTCGCATCTGCTTGTCCCTCTAAACTGTCAATTACTACTTCTGTTTTATTCCTTCCACCTTTTTCTGTACTTAAATAGTTTGCCTTATATCGATCTTGTGTTGCCTTTACAGTATTAATAATTTTGTTTCCTAAACGAATATTAAAATGAGGCGAAACATTTTCAGCGGATGCTGTGCCTACATTCTTATATTCCAGATGTACCCGTACTTTTGCTGCGTTCGCTGTATCCACAGTTGTTGCGGTAGACCAATCAAAATTATTTGTATAACTCTCCGTTTCAGTAGTTGTTTTTGAATATCCGTATCCCACGTTTGCTGAAACACTTCCAGAAGGAACAGGACCGGCTGCTGAGCCTTCTACACCACCTGAACCACTTAGACCCACATTAAATGAATGTTGTGTAGATACGCTTTTTTCCCATCCTCTGCTAACTGATCCGCCATTATTATCCGTAATGGTTGCAATAGGAATTACTTCAATTCGTTTGACACCAATTTGTAAATTTGGCATATTGGCAACTATCGGATTGAAATTAGTATCAGAATCATTGTTATAATTCTCTACCTCATACATATCAGTAAAAGGATCACCATCTGTATTTGCATTCATAGGATTCGATATAAATTTTGGTTTCCCTTTATCCTTCTCGGGATCCCATGCTTTCGCTTCATTTTTCCCAGTTTGTGAATTGAATTCAATTTTATATCCATTAATCTCTAAGTCGTTAGAAATACCATCTTTGTCCCAATCGTTGTTTGCCATTTCAATGTTTTGTGTAATAAGCGAACCTATTTCCCCATCAGATCCGAGCGTAAAATTCTTATCTTCTTTTTTTGCATTTGCATTCTCTTTGAATATTTCAACTGTACTTCCTGGATTCGGCTGTTTTACATCTGCTAAAGCAGGAGATGCTAAAGTCAGTGCCATCGATACACTACCTAATACACTAAGTGCTGGCTTTAATTTTTTCATTGTTATTTTTCCTCCTTGATTTCTAAGTGAGTTAGAACACCTACTAGTAAGATTAATTTCATCATATATAACAAATCTTTCATTTCTCTCTCATAACTGTTAAAAAAGTCTCTCGTAAATATTACAAAAGACTTACAGAGCTTTGTAAGTCTATATAATCTGTATATGAAACATCAAAAAAGCAGTAAAATGAACAATCGATTACAATATATACAAAAAAGCAGCTAGCAAAAGCTAACTGCTCACTAACAATAAATTTAGTTTTTAGATATGTCCTTAACTCGATAATCTTCTAAAGTGTTTACCGTAGCAGAAATCTTTTGTTGCTCATTACAGAATTTACAATAAGGGAAAGCCCACGCAGGACTTTAGTCCGTCTTTAGACGTGGGATGCAAGTATCGTTTTTGCATAGCAAAACATGGTATTCTTTATTCCTAGTCATGTAAAAGACTCTAAAACGACTGTTCTCTGAAAACAGAATACACATGAGGTTGGGGGAGCAAATTCTTCTACTCCGTAAAATGTATTAAGTCGTCATGCAAAAGACGTAAAAACATTTGAGAACCAACAATCTGTACGGTATGGTCACAGTACCGTAGCCCACGAACCTATATGGTCTGTTGTGGGAGTGTCAATATATGGTACGTTTTGTAATCTAACATTCCTCTCCTCAGGTGGCTTCTGTATATAATGCATTTTAAATTTAATTTTTCTTGATAAATCAAAGATTTCCTGGCACACTCTTAAAATTATTTGTGCACGAATAAAATCTCTCCGTAAACGTCCAGTAATTCCAAAATATACAAAAATTAAGAAGTATAAAAAAGACACTCTTATGAGTGCCCTTTTTAGCAACTAAATTCGCTGCAGCTAGCTCCAACTATGATTAATAAGATAAAGGGCACAACCAGTAATGCGAATCCGCCACATGAACATTAAAGGAAAGGAACAGCTAGTATTGGAGATTGAACGAAAAGCAGTAGCGTGGTATCGAAGTTCAAAAGCGTAGATTAGATTATTTCACTCATACGGGCTTTAGTTAAAGAACAAATCATAATAAAAAGGCTGTTTGACGTATTAGTAATGTATAATATGTCAAACAGCTTATGTTCTTTTGTTTTTCTAAATTTATGTCTTGATAATTTGTTAAAGAACTTTTTTATTTGTGATCATTATGTTTTGTGAATTATAAAAGTAATCCTGTATCTTTTGCCTTTTGCACGGCTTCATCTCGATTTTTGACTCCTAGCTTCTCATAGAGATTAGAGGCGTAGTTTCTTACTGTTCCGTTTGACAAGTATAGCTTCGAAGCTATTGTTTTATAACGGCTGCCTTGTGATAATAGTTTCAGAACCTCTAGTTCGCGTTTCGTTAAACCAAACTCTTTGCAATCTGATTTTGATTGAAATGATTCTGTTTCTTCATTTTCTTCCCACATTCTATTAAACAAGTCATGGTTAATCATCGCGCCTCCCCGATAGACTAAACGAATTGATTCAGTTAATTCACGCGAATCTATGGATTTCAACAAATATCCATCTGCACCATTTCGTATGATTTCCTTTGCCTTTTCTGTATCCTGAAAGGTAGACAGAATGAGTACACGAATGTGCGGCCATTTTTCCTTAATCATTTTAGTCGCATGAATTCCATCCAGATTGGGCATCTCTAAATCCATTAATACAACATCTGGTTTTAGTCTTTCACACAATTCCACAGCCCGTTCTCCATCTTCAGCCATTCCCACTACTTGTAAATCCTCCTGTACATCCAAAATTGTATGAAGACTTTCTCGAATAAAAGAATGATCATCGACAATACACAGGCGGATTTGTTCATTAGACGGTTGTACTTGTTTCGGTAATACACATGAAATTAACGTCCCTTCCCCTTTTTGGGAGTAAACAACAACTCTTCCTTGTGACTGACTCACACGCTCCTTCATTGCAGTTAATCCAAAGCCATCCTTCCACTCCTCTACCCCACAGCCATTATCCTGTACATCCAATCTTATTTGTTGTGGTTCAAAGTGAAGTGACACAATAATTTCTGTAGAATGCCCATGGCGAACAGCATTTGTTAGTGATTCCTGCAAGCTTCGATATAGTGTCATTTTTGATTGCTTGGAGACCATACACTCTTCCCCTATTATTCGAGTACGTACATTTACTTTTGCATGTTTCTTAAATTCCTCTGTCAATTGTTGTAATGTGACAGCTAAGGGAAGCGATTCTTGTGATAAATCCATTTGATGCAAATACAGTCTTACTTCTTCCATGCTGTTACGGGCTAATTGTAATAATGAATCGAGCTGTTGCTCGCCTTCTTTAGACTTTAATTCCGTACGTAATGTTTCCATCCCCATCATAATTGAGGTATAGGAATGCCCCATCGTATCGTGTAAGTCTTTTGAGAGCCTATCACGTTCCTCAAGTAATGTTATTCGCTCGACTTGGGATATGTATTGTTCCAATACATGTTTCTGTTTCCGAATAGTTTCACTTTGACGGTAATTAATAACCAGTAAACGAAAAAAAGAACCCATAGCAAAGGCTAAACCAATTTGTAGGATGATTACCCATAAATCTGTTACTTTGGAAAATATCGCAATGAGCAACGGGAACAAAATAATTGTGATAGGACCCGACCAGCGGTAAGATTTATGAGCGCTATTTGCCGCAATCATAAAAGTTGGCATTAAAAAAGCAAGATACGCTGACGGAAATAATAAAGTTAAATAGAAACACACTCCGCCAAATAATATTATTTCAGTAAACAAATAATAGCGATAACTGAACATTAAACAAATCCAAGGTACTGAAAATGAAACGACTTCCCAAAGAATTATGATCCAAAGTGGTACTGTCAAATGATCTTGTTGTTGGATAGTCATTGATATCAATGATAGCCAAATAATAAAACGTATACAAAGTAAGGCCCAATCATACCAGAACCATATTTTCAAAGTCTTAAACAAATTATCACTCCCTTATAGCTTTAAACATTGTACGTGTATAGATTCCAATTATTCGAACTAAACAGTTTCCAATACATATACGTATCCAGATGAGAATGCATCCAATAATCATGACAAAAAAAGCTTTCGTCCATGAATTCATAGCAATTCCCAATAAGTATATATTAAAATATCTAAAAAGTAAGGGTGTAACGATAAATACTAGCGGCGTTACATACAGTAAGATAGCACATATAAGACTCATTATTCCGATAAAAAATTTCTGCATGAGCCAAAAAATAGCCCTCCAGTTGCTATTATTAAGGATTGTATCTCTCGCTTTAATCCATTTATCTCCCTCCTCTTTTTTCCTTGATTCGAATAACTCTATCGATATATCCGTATAAACCTTCGTCTGAATGCGTTCATATTGAACAAACGTGTGAGTTGTTTGTAGCACCCAAACCAACAAGGGAATACCCAAAAAGATAATCGTCATTACTAATGCAAATGTAATGCTGACCAGATAGAAACAAAAGTAAAAGAATCCGGATACAAAGGTAAATAACAAGAAATAGAAATCTTGCAAAGTTTTTTGAGCTGATGCTTTTGTCATTAAAATCTCTCCTCCTCATTCATTGCTAATGCGTTAATAGCTACTTTTTGATTCTAAGTATTTTTCTGTCACATACGGTAGTGTCAAAATGTCATGGTTTCTATGACATAGCTATCAATACAGCCGTATCCCACTCAATTTTTGTTGTTCTTTATAATTATGACAAAAGTTCACTATCGACTATGACTCGCCGCTTGCTACACTCTGTTCATACGCTAACGATCCGCTAACTCGTTGCACTAACAAAAAAATTCCAATCAAATAAAGGGGCGTACAAAAATGAAACAAGCAATTAACAAACTGGGGATCGTTGCAATTCTTCTTTCTTCTTCAACCATGATTTTTGCGTGTTCCCAACAATCGTTAGAAGCAGGAACATCAAAACCGTCGGCATCCACGACTAATATCCAAATGACGAAAGGACCTAATAATAAAAAAGAAATAGAATCTTTTGCCTGATACTTACTGGTTCGTTGTACAAAACCAACATCTCTAGCAGGATCCCGTAAGGTATTTGAAGATAAAAAACTTTGAATCTCTTGAGCAAATAGTTATAATTCGTCAGACACAGAAACAGACATAAAAAACACCATCCTTTCCTATGATTCTACAGAAAGAATAGCGTGTTTTTTCATTTTAGGGGGCATTTCTTTTTATTAACTTGATAGCGATAGGGTACCGCCACATGTCCATCAAATTAAGAACTTGCTTTACCCCAAAAAATTCTTTTAGAGTAAGGTGTTTTTTTGAACCAGAAAGGTATATTTTTAACTATAAAAACTATGACAAAATTTATCCGGTTATCCTTTTTACCTACTTGCTAAATTCAGCAAGTAAAATATTTTTATAAGGATCAGGACTATTAGCGCTACGCATACTGTTCAAACTGACGGCCAACGTATGCTTACCGCCAAGTGTACCTCCAGCAAAAGTACTAAATCCTGGAATGTCCCCTGTATGTCCCCATATCTGGACACCGCTTGGAAGCTTAGTTTCATAGATTCCAAGACCGTATCTCCCGATTTCAGCTCTTCCTGTAGGAACTGTAGTAAGCATTTGTTTTAGCTGCCGTTCTTTCATTAATTTGCCACTGAGCAAGTAAGAAAAGAATTTGTTTAAGTCGCCAGCAGTAGAAATCATCTCTCCAGCAGAGCTACCTATACTTGGATTAAAATAAGTAACGTCTTTTAGCTCACTTGCTCCGTCATATCCTTCATATCCACGGGCATGCTTGGTGCCTGGAATAACGCTTGAATTGCCAGGTAGGAATGTATTCGACAATTCAAGTGGTTCAATAATCCTATTTTCAATCTCTTCCGCATAACTGTTTCCGGTTACTTTTTCAATAAGGATACCTAGTAATACGTATCCTGTGTTTGAATAAGACCAGCCCTTTCCTGGGGCAAAGTCTGGAGGCATCAAAAGTCCAATCTTCACTAGCTCTTCAGCGGTATACAATCTTTTTGTATGCGTAAAATCAGCTTCTTTTGATCTTGAGTATTCAGCGATACCACTTGTATGGTTCAACATCTGACGGATAGTAATCTGTTTAGCATCATATCCATTTCCTTGAATGATACCAGGTAACCATTTTTCAATGGAGTCGTCTAGATTCAGGCGGTTCTCTCCAGCTAATTGAAGTAAAACCGTCGCGATGAACGTCTTTGTCACACTACCAATGCGAAAGCGAAAATCTGTTTTCATTGGTTTCTTGGTGCTAAGATCCGCTACCCCAGCGGCATAACCCCACGTTTTTCCACCCTCAGAAGTTTTAGCAAGTATCCCCGGGAATCCAAGTTGCAATGTATCCCGTATTGCTTGCTTGACGGCAGTACGATCTCGTTGAGTACTTGTTTGTAACGAACTAGATACACTTTGAGTAGGCTCTGCTTTTACAATTGAGGTTGGCGTTGTGTATAACAGGGAACTTCCAGCTATTAAAAGGGCAAGACTTGCAAATGTAATTTGGCTACGCGTTTTCATAAGGTATTCCTCTTCTCTATTTATATTGTATAGTTAGTTGCTTGCTGTTTCGTATTAACCACACAGCTACCATCTCCACCAATGACAAAAGGTCAAAATTGAATTCGTAATCATATTCATAATTATTATTTTTACAAACGCCATTCTGTCCTAAGTAAGTCCCTCTTTTTCCATATGTATGTTAACCCAAGAAATTACTTTTTTTCCTTGAAACACTCTTGTTACTGATTTGTTTTTCATAAATAGGTCATACCTGTTTCCCCTTTCACGCCTCTTTATATTTTTATCATACACAATGAAAATCTCTCCTCCTCATTTATTGTTAATGCGTTAAAAGCTGCTCTTTGATTCTAAGTGTTTTTCTGTCACATACGGTAGTGTCAAAATGTCATGGTTTCTATGACATAGCTATTAATACAGCCGTATCCCACTAAATTTTTGTTGTTCTTTATAAATATGACAAAAGTTCACTATCGACTATGACTCGCCGCTTGCTACACTCTGTTCATACGCTAACGAGCCGCTAACTCGTTGTGCCAACAAAAAATTTCAAACTAATAAAGGAGTGTACAAAAATGAAAAAAGTAATTAACAAACTGGGGATAGTTGTAATTCTGCTCACTTCTACAAGTATGATTTCTGCTTGTTCCCAGCAATCATTAGAAGCTGGAAAATCAAAATCATCGGCAGCCACGATCGATATCCAAAAGACGAGAGCACCCAATAATAAAAAAGAAGTAGAATCTTTTGCTGATTCGTTATTTGAGGAAAAAATGAAGAAGTACAATGTAAACGGTTCTAGTTTTGTCGTCGTTCATGATGGAAAGGTCGTCGTCAATAAAGGGTATGGGTATGCTGATAAAGAGAAGAAAATTCCCGTCACTAAGGACACGGTTTTTCAAATTGCTTCAGTCTCAAAAACTTTTACTGCCTTAGCTGTGATGCAGCAAGTTGATAAAGGAAATCTTAAACTAGATCAGGATGTACAACAATATCTCGGTGGATTGAAAATACCTAATAAAACAGGAAAACCCCTTACCTTGTTTAATATGCTTACTTATACCAGCGGAGTAGATTTACCTGATATCACCACGATAACCGGACCTGAATACATTAATCACAGTATACCGATGAAGGAGTTTTTCTCTAAACAAATGCCAACGGTGGTACGGCCGCCAGGAGAATCTTATACGTATGACAACGTTGCATTTGCACTCGCAGGGTTTGCTGTGGAAAATGTTACAAACACGCCTTTTTCTCAGTATATGGAAAAGAATATTTTTAAACCATTAAATATGAAATCTACAAGTATGAGCATTACGCCTGATCTTCTCAAGAGAATGGCTACACATTATGGGCCCACTGGCGATCCAATTCCAACAAGTGGGAGTGGTTTAACGGATGCACCACAAGGGGGTATTTTATCTACTGCAGAAGACATGTCAAAATACATGATTATGCAACTACAGAAAGGAAAGTTTAAAGACAAAGAAATTGTAAGTAAAAAGAGCATGGATATGATGCATGCCTATCAAGTTTTTGATGATAAGACGATTCCTGTTGCAACAATTGGATTCGAAACGCCTTTCAATGACTTGGCTAATGGGCAACACGTTGTAATAAAAGGAGGAAGTATGCCGGGACATCAATCACTTATGATTTTAGTTCCTGAACAAAAAACTGCATTCTTCATGTCTTACAATAATGATTCAACGATGAGTATAGACATGTATGAAGCTCTCATGGATCACTATTTCCCTGCTAAGAATGGGACTAAAACAAGTTATCTCCCGTTAGAGGAAAAAGACGCTCATAAATACTTGGGCTTATTCCAAAACACGCGTTTCGCTGCAATTCGCACCCACTTTACCTATGAAAATGGCAATTTGGTCATGGAAGGAGGATTATCCGGAAAACAAGTTCTCAAAATGATTCATCCGTTGTTATTTGAGGATTCGGAAGGCAATAAGGTTGCTTTCAAAAATAATGCAGCTGGAGACATCACATATTTTCACTACAGCTCTCCTAAAAGCCTAGATTTTATGGCTGATGCACAAAAAATTAACAACAGACCGTTCTTTGCGGATGTCCCTCAAAAGAGTAACTATAGAAGCCATATCGATAATCTTCATGCTTTAAACATCATGGATGCTAAAACAGGCAATTTATTCGATCCAATGAGCAATATGACACAAGGAGAATTTGCTGATTCCTTGTTGCGTGCACATGGGTGGAGTGCTTTTCCAGACGAGTCAAAAGAGGCGAAGGAGAAATTAATAATAGGTATTCCTGGATATGACCGTACAGCTCCGATTACCCGACAGATGGCAGCAACCATGATTCAAAATTTGAAGCAGATTCAACCTGACCAAGCTAAAAAAGTTAAATTACTTGATGCCGCGGATGACTGGGCAGTCCAATCTATTCAAGTACTTGCCTCTCAAGGAATCGTAGACCCTGATACTTCGATTAACGCTGACGGATCATTCATTTTCCGTCCAAAGGATCTGTTACTGCGCCAAGAAGCAAGTGCCTTGCTCGATTTAGCCTTTGGCTATTATGCCCTACCTATTATTCTTAGGTAGGGATTCATACAAACATAAATTATGGCAAACATTTAGTATGAGTGTTCCATCTGTATCAAGCTAAAGCAAAAAACAAATTTAGATAATTTAAAACCATTACGGGAAAAACTCATAAAAAAGCAGTAAAATCAATAACTGATTTCTTAAAATGATGGAGTTCAGCCAAGATATATGTAAAAACGAGTCACAGACATACTTTTTTCCAAATCGAACAATATCAAAAAAGCATTAAAGAAACAAGAATTGTGAAATGCAACCTAAAAAAGTCGGTTCCTTAGCGTTCAGGAATCGACTTTTTAGGTTGCAATTTGCTTTCCGTACGAAATGCGCATTTTGTTGGTGCTGTACTCCCCGAACTCCGCGTAATATCCTGATTCTGTCCCAAAAAAGTCAATAAGATTCACTGGCCATTTTTAACAAACGACGAACCGAGAGATCGGTGTCAATCTTCGATTGCCTGGTAGACCATCGTCCAGAAATCGTGGATAAGTTGTGCCGAATTCGGGGCTGACAGCCCGACCTGGGTAAGCAGGATTCCTGTGAGCTGGTTGTCCGGGTCGGCGTAGGTCGTGGTGCCGCTTCCGCCATCCCAACCGAACTGGCCGATGGGTGCGTAGTCGCCACGGTAGGTTCGCACCGCCATCCCGAATCCCCAGCCACCGTGCTGCCCTTGTCCGAATGACACATGGACGTTGTTGGTGGCCATGGCGTTTCGAGCGGCTTGCTGCTCGGGCGTGAGCCGGTTGGTGGTCATCA
>NZ_MAOC01000051.1 GCF_001884135.1 Bacillus nitratireducens
TGAAATTAATACGACAATATTTACGAAGCCTTATGTTCAAGTCTTAGCTTATCCGCAACCATTGCGATGAACTCGGAATTCGTAGGTTTTGCTTTTGACATGGATACTGTATAACCAAATAAGGACGAAATAGAATCAATATTCCCACGGCTCCAAGCCACTTCAATTGCGTGACGGATTGCGCGCTCGACACGACTTGCTGTTGTATTATATTTCTTTGCGATATCTGGATATAATACTTTCGTAATAGATCCTAGTAATTCGATATCATTGTACACCATAGAGATTGCTTCTCGTAAGTACATGTACCCTTTAATATGAGCGGGTACACCAATTTCATGAATGATACTTGTAATACTCGCATCTAAGTTTTTCGGTTTTCCATCGATCGTTGTCGCTGATCGGAAAGATGGTAATGGACGTTTAATGGTAGCATTTGCCTTACCACTCACTTGACGAATATGACTTGTTAAATTCTCCATATCAAATGGTTTTAATATGAAATATGATGCACCTAAATCAACCGCTTTTTTCGTCACATCTTCTTGTCCAAATGCTGTCAACATAATAACGCTAGGTTGTCTTAACCTTTCAATATGTCGCATTTTCTCTAGCACAGCTAGACCATCTAAATGTGGCATAATAATGTCTAAAACGAGTACATCAGGCTGCTTGTCTGTCAATAAGTTTAAACATTCTTGACCATTGTAAGCAGTTCCGATCACTTCCATATCATCCTGAGCAGCAACATAGCTCTCTAGCATTGATACCAATTCTTTATTATCATCCACAAGACATACTTTAATTTTCTCCACAGTTTTTCCTCCCTTACCGAATCGATTCTTCCGACATGTGTAAGCTTCTAGGCTACATGAATTGTTCGACAATTGTGTGAAAATTCCCTTTTAAAGTTTCTTACTTTCCGATAAAAACACAAAAAAATATATTTATCGCCCATTTACTTTCTTTCGCAACACATTCCATCATAGAATTACAACGAAACGTTCAACCCTTTTCTTATATTTTACAACAAAAAACAGCTCTTGCGGAGCTTTTACAAAATTTCAACGAATTTTTCAATAGAAAAGCGAGCTAATATGCATTAGCTCGCTTTTTTCTCTTGATCATAAATATTAATTCCAGCCTCATGTAACATCCATTCAATATGAACACCGTATCCTGACGTTGGATCATTTACAAATACATGTGTAACTGCACCAATTACTTTTCCATTTTGTACAATCGGACTTCCACTCATCCCTTGTACAATGCCACCCGTTTTTGCTAGTAAACGTTTGTCTGTCACTTTTATAACCATACCTTTTGTAGCTGGGAACTTTTGTGGTACCGTACTAACAACTTCAATATCAAACGCTTCAACTTTATCTTGATCAATAACTGTTAATATTTTCGCTGGCCCTTCTTTTACTTGATGGGATAATGCGATAGGCATTGCTTTATCCATTATGCCGTTTGTCATATTTGTATTTAATTTTCCAAAAATGCCATACGGGCTATTTATTGTAATATTACCAATCACTTCACGATCCGGTGAAAATCTTGCTAATTTTTCTCCTGGATTCCCGTGACTTCCTCTTTCAATAGAGGTTACGGTCGAGCGCATAATTTGTCCATCTTCTACTTGAATTGGCTTTTTTGTATCATTATCAGAAATGACATGACCAAGTGCCCCGTATTTCATGGAATCCGGATGAACAAATGTCATTGTTCCAATTCCAGCTGCCGAGTCACGAATATATAAACCAATACGATAAGACGATTCCCCGTTGTCTTTTTGTGGTGTTAACTTAGTGCGAATGTATTTTCCATCTCTTAGCAAAACAAGATTAAGCGGTTCACCTGTTTCTCCACTATTATGAATAAATGGCGCTACATCACTCATTCTTTCAATTGTTTTCCCATTAATTGCAGTAATCATATCTCCAATCTGTACACCAGCTGTTTCACCAGGAGATACTTTACCCTTTTCAGTTTGAATTAAATGATGGCCTACAACAAGTACACCTTTTGTGTTCAATTTCACACCAATCGATTGTCCACCAGGGATAACTTTAAAATCTTTTAATACTTTTACATTTACTTTTTTCACTGGAAAACCAGCGAGTTGAAACACCATATCAGCTTCACCATTTTGATGAGAATTCACCATAAGGTCTTGTTCATTTGAACTTACTGTAAATACATTACGATTTGTAGATGAAGCCTTAAAAACTGGTAATGATGCTATTTCTGATTGTTGTCCTTCAAAAACAACAAGTTGCTTCGGGGATGAAATAAACGTTCGAAGCGGTTTAAAACATCCAATAAAAACTAAAGAAACAAGGAGACAAAGACCTATTATTTTTCGAAATCTTTCTAATTTCAATTTGTTCACTCTCCTCGCTCCTACCCCACATTCAGCCTCTTGGCTTCACTTTTTAATCTCTCCTTGCAGTGCTTTATTTATAACCGGAAGAATTAAGAAATCATCATTTGAGAAAAAAAGCTATCCATTACTGGATAGCCTCTGCTGTCTGTTTGAAATGATGTGCTTGCGTAAGTAACTCTTTCGCATGTTCTGTCGTTAAATCTGTAATTTCTACACCAGAAATCATCCGAGCAATTTCTGTTACTTTTTCATCCGTACTTAGCACCGTAACAGATGTAATCGTCCGATCATTCGCCACTTGTTTTCTAATAAATAAATGCGAGTCCGCCATTGAAGCTACCTGAGGTAAGTGCGTAATACAAAGTACTTGCGAGTTTACCGATACACGATAGATTTTTTCCGCAATAGCCTGTGCAACCCGGCCACTCACACCTGTATCCACTTCATCAAAAATAACTGAAGCAACACCTTGATGCTTAGAAAAAATACTTTTTAAAGCCAAAATAATACGAGATAACTCTCCGCCAGAAGCAACCTTTGAAAGCGGTTTTAACGGTTCACCAGGGTTCGTTGAAATATAAAACTCCACGTGATCGTAGCCATCCGCCGTAAGTTTCACCGGTGTTCCTTCTACAAGAGGTTCTTCTGCATTTCCTTCCCTCTTCATTATTCTCACTTCAAATTTCGTTTTTTCCATATATAATTCTTTTAATTCTTGATGAATAGCGTTTGTAAGATGGTCTGCCAGTTCATGACGCATATCACTTAACAACGTTGCTTCTTTTAAGATAACACCTTCTAATTCCTTTAGCTGCTTTCTCGTCGTTTCAATATGTACGTCTTTATTTTCAATTGTAAAAATTTCTTGTTCAATTTTATCAGCATACGCTAAAATCTCTTCTACAGTATTTCCATACTTTCTCTTTAACATACGGATTTCATTCAACCGTGTTTCAATTTCATCTAAACGTTTCGGATCATATTCCATCATATCTAACTTTTCTCTAAGCTGATATGCAACTTCTTCTAATAAGTAATAGCTATTTGCAATTGAATCATGGTTTTCTTGATACGCCTCATCTAAATGCGTAATACTCTCCATTTGGCTCATTGCATTCCTTACATGATCTAGCCCTTGGCTGTCCCCACTCAACGAACGATACGCATCCCCTAACGCTTTATAAATCTTTTCAAAATTGGATATTTTCAAGCGTTCCTCAGTCAATTCATATTCTTCATCCATTTTTAAATCTGCCTTACGAATTTCTTCATGTTGGAATTGAATTAAATCTAGACGATGAGCCATTTGTTGTTCATTTTCACTTAAAGATTTCAGCTGTTTTTTTAATCTTTCATAGTCTCCGTATACGTTCTGATATATGTCTAATTGTTTAACAATACGATCTCCATCAAAATGATCTAGCATAAACATATGACGCTCTTCATTCATTAAATCTTGCGTTTCATGCTGTCCATGTATATCAACAAGCGTTTTTCCAATCTCTTTTAATATACTAAGTGTAACAAGCTTCCCATTTACACGGCATACACTTTTTCCGTTCGCAGCGATATCACGTTTCAAAATAATCATGCCATCTTCTATTTCTATATCTAATTCTTCTGCCTTTGCGATACATGGATGCTTATCATCTTCTACATAAAATAAACCCTCTATTTCAGCCTTTTCTGTTCCATATCGAACAAACTCCGCTGAACCACGGCCGCCAACAAGCAAACTAATCGCATCAATAATAATCGATTTTCCGGCTCCTGTTTCACCACTTAAAACGGTTAAACCTTTTTGAAAAGAAATATTTAATGCCTCAATAATAGCAAAGTTTCTGATCGATAATTCCGATAACAATGCCCCATTCACCTCGTTATAAACTAATCCCCTACTAAGGGCTTTTTTTAAGTACTCTTCATTCAAATAGTTATACTATAATATGTATAAATTACTCATCTAACCCGCTCCATTGTACCAAACATTCGTTTTACGGGTCAATCCACCTATTTTCTAACTTTATTTAAAGAAAATATTATATTGCATTTAATAATTTATATTTTTAACCAATAAAAATATCTTGTTTACTTTCCACTTTACAGAGGAAAGTAAACAAGATTTTTTTGTTACAGCATATTTAAGAAACGATCAGAGACAACACCTGTATCTTCAGGTGTACGGCAAATAATTAAGCAAGTATCATCACCACAAATGGTTCCGATAATCTCATCCCACTCTAAATGATCAATAAGTGCCCCAAGTGAATGAGCGTTACCAGGCAATGTTTTTAGCACAAGCATATGTCCTGCAGTGTCTAATTTTACAAATGAATCCACTAGATTTCGTTTTAATTTTTGCAACGGGTTAAATCGTTGATCTGCTGGTAAGCTATATTTATAGCGTCCATCATGTAATGGCACCTTAACTAAGTGCAGTTCTTTAATATCGCGCGATACTGTTGCTTGCGTTACATTAAACCCCACATTACGTAAAATATCAACTAGTTCATCTTGTGTTTCAATTTCTTTGTTTGCAATAATTTCCCTGATTTTAATATGGCGCTGACCTTTATTCATACATTTGCACCTCACACTATCTCTTACCATAGTTTAAACATTGGTATACTTCACTTATTTATGTTAACGTATAATTCGTTTCTTGTACACAATTGTTTTTACAATCATTATACAATTACAACAAAAAGAGGAACAACATATGTTATTCCCCTTTCCCTTTTTGTTTTAGAACTTCATGCGCTTCTGTAACAACTTGCTCAATTGAAACCGGCGAATGATTTTCGCCATTCTCACGCTCTCCATGCCATTTTAGATGGATTAAAAATTCAATATTACCATCCCCGCCCGTAATTGGTGAGAATGTTAAACCTTCGACATCATAGCCTTCCTTCAGAGCAAAATCGACAATCATTTCCACGACAGCTTCATGTACTTTTCTATCACGAACAATGCCTTTTTTCCCAACTTGTTCTCGTCCAGCCTCAAACTGTGGTTTAATTAATGCAGCTACGTCACCATTTGACATAAGCATTGTTTTTAAAACCGGCAATATTAGCCTTAATGATATAAATGAAACATCGATACTTGCAAACTGAGGTAAACCACGCTCTAAGTCTGCCGGTGTCACGTAACGGAAGTTCGTTCGTTCCATCACAACAACACGCTCATCTTGACGCAATTTCCACGCAAGTTGATTATATCCTACATCTAATGCATAAGATAACTTCGCTCCATTTTGAAGCGCACAATCTGTAAAGCCACCAGTTGATGAACCAATATCTATCATAACTTTATCTTGTAAATCAAGTTGAAATGTCTCTAATGCCTTTTCAAGTTTATAACCACCACGGCTTACATATGGCATAACTTGCCCTTTCACCGTAATCTCTGTATCTTGTGAGATTTTCTCTCCTGGCTTATCGAGCCTCATTTCATTCGCATATACGAGCCCTGCCATAACAGCACGTTTAGCCTTCTCGCGCGTTTCTATAAGTCCTCGCTCTACTAATAGTACATCTACTCTTTCTTTTTTTACGCTCATTTGTTACGCCCTTTTTTGTTTTGATGGAATCATTGTATGAATACGGTCTACAACAGCATCTGTCGTTAAACCAATTTCTTCTAATAATTTTGTTACACTACCGTGCTCTATGAAACGGTCTGGAATACCCATTCTTTCAATTAATGCACTATGGTATCCATTTTCAGATGCAAATTCAACTACTCCTGTTCCAAAACCTCCGATTAAACAAGCTTCTTCAATCGTTAAAATCGGTATATTTTTTCCTAAAAGCTCATGTAAATATGCTTCATCCATTGGTTTAATAAAGCGAGCATTCACTACTTTGACTGAAACTCCAGCCTTTTCAAGACGCTCAGCTGCTTCCATTGCCATTGGTATTGTCGTACCAAACGTTAAAATAGCCGCTTGTTTACCTTCTTTTAACGTTTCCCATGAACCAATTGGAATCGCCTTTAATTCTTCATCCATATGAACACCAAGTCCATTACCGCGCGCATAACGCAAAGCAATCGGTCCATCTTCATATTGCATCGCCGTATAGACTAAATGTTGACCTTCATTTTCATCTTTCGGCATCATAAGCACCATATTCGGCAAGTGACGTAAAAACGCGATGTCAAATACCCCTTGATGCGTTTCACCGTCTGCTCCTACTAATCCAGAGCGATCTATTCCAATGAAAACATTTAAATTTTGACGACAAATATCATGAACAACTTGGTCATATGCTCTTTGTAAAAATGTTGAATAAATTGCTAAGAATGGCTTCATCCCTTGTGTTGCCATACCAGCCGCCATTGTTGTAGCATGCTGTTCCGCAATACCTACATCAATCATGCGATCTGGAAATTCTTTTTGGAATTTCTCAAGTTTCGATCCAACAGGCATTGCAGGCGTAATCGCAACGATACGTTCATCCGTTCTTGCTAGCTTAAGTACAGTATCACTAACAACAGCACTCCATGCTGGTGCAACTTCCTTCGGTTTAACGAAGTCACCTGACTCGATCTTATACGGTCCTGTCCCATGCCAAGTTCCAATAACGTCACTCTCAGCTGGTTTATAACCTTTTCCTTTTTTCGTAATTACATGAACAAGTACTGGGCCTTTTGTTTTCTTTGCATATTGCAACGTTTCGAATAACTTTTCATAATCATGCCCATCGACCGGACCTAAATATGTAAAGCCTAATTCTTCAAAAAAGACGCCTGATACTAGTAAATATTTTAGACTATCCTTTATTTTTTCTGCTGTCGCAGCAACTTTCCCGCCAACTGCTGGGATTTTCTTCAATATATACTCTAATTCATCTTTTACCCAATGGTACTTCCCTGCGGTACGTAAACGACCAAGTACATTATGAAGCGCACCGACGTTTGGTGCAATTGACATTTCATTGTCATTCAAAATAACAATCATGTCCGTTTTTTCATGACCAATATGGTTTAATGCCTCTAAAGCCATTCCGCCTGTTAATGCACCATCGCCAATAATTGGTATAACGTATTCTTCCGTTTTCTTTAAATCCCGCGCTAGAGCCATTCCCATTGCAGCAGATAATGACGTCGAGCTATGACCAGTTTCCCATACATCATGCTCACTCTCACAGCGTTTTGGGAAACCACATAGACCCTGGTATTGCCTTAATGTGCCGAATTCTTTCGCACGCCCTGTTAAAATTTTATGTACATAGGATTGATGTCCTACATCCCATAAAAACTTATCTTTCGGACTATCAAATAATTTATGCAGAGCAATTGTGAGTTCTACTACACCTAAATTAGGTGCAATATGTCCACCTGTTTGAGAGAGCTCTTCAATTAAAAACTTACGAATATCCTCACTCAATCCCTCTAGTTCACTAATAGACATATCTTTCAAAAAACTAGGGTTTTGAATTTGCGTTAGATCCACATGGATCACTCACTTTCATTTCATAATCTGTCAACATGTCAAATATTATAAGAAACATTTACACAACACAAGAAATTCTCTTTCTATTCTTTTTATCTTGTCCTGCTTTCAGAAAACACTTCCATTTTTTTCACTTATCATATTATACATCATATTTCTTTATGCGATGAAAAAAATAGCCGCTAACACGAAGTGATAACGGCAATGTAATCTACATATATTTTTGCCAATAACAAGAAAAGAAAAACCTTTTCCTACATTTATATCATAAAATGATGAATGACTCAACAAATGAAAACGCTGTTATATTAGTTATTACGTTTTGCGATTAAATCACAAATAGATAGTAAATATTCATCTTGTAATTGCAAGGAGCTAATAGAATCTTTTGCTTTTGCAATTGTCTCCTCTAAAATAGATTTTGCTCTATCTACAGTAAATAACGTCGTATATGTGCTCTTTTCGTTGGAAGCATCACTACCAATCGGTTTTCCAATCTCTTCTTCTGTTCCTTCTACATCCAAAATATCATCTCTAATTTGGAAAGCTAGACCGATATATTTCGCAAATGCAAGTAACTTCTCTTCTTGCTCTTCTGTAGCATCAGAAAGTATCGCTCCTGCAAGTACAGCAAACTCAAGCAGTTTACCTGTTTTATGCTTATGGATGTACTCTAATTCATTAATTGTAAGTCGTTTTCCTTCAGCTTCCATATCTGCCACTTGTCCAGCAACCATTCCTTCAGGTCCTGCTGCTTTCGCAAGCTCAAGTACAAGTCTTACTTTCTTTTCAGCAGAGATTTCTTTTTGCTCATATGTCATAATAACTTGAAAAGCATATGTCAATAAACCATCACCTGCTAAAACTGCCATTGCTTCACCAAATACTTTATGATTTGTAGGCTTTCCTCGTCTTAGATCATCATCATCCATACAAGGTAAATCATCATGAATTAACGAATATGTATGAATCATTTCAAGGGCACAAGCTGCACCCACTCCAAGATTTTTTTCTTTCCCAAATGCTTGTAACGTTGCAAATAAAAGTAACGGGCGGAGACGTTTCCCACCCGCTTCCAAAGAATATGCCATCGCTTCACGCAGCACATTTGGACATTGTAATTCATTTGCATAGCTTACAAGCTTTTCTTCTACGAAAGTTTTACTCTCTTTCAAAAAAGCATCAAAAGCTAAATGTGTCACTATGCTTCATCTCCTAAAGCAGTAAACGGTTTAAGCTCTCCATCTTCCCCAAGGATAACTGCCATTTGTTCTTGTACATCTTTCAATTTCTCATCACAAAGCTTAGATAATTCCATACCTTCTTTAAAGTAAGAAATCGCTTCTTCTAAAGGTACATCACCTTGTTCAAGCTTAGAAACGAGATGCTCAAGTTGCGAAATTGCTTCTTCAAAACTTAACTTATTTTCCACTATTCAATTCACGCTCCTCTATGCTTGATACGCTACAATCTAGTATTCCATCTTGTAATTGAACTGAAACAGCATCTCCAAGGCTAACATCTTTCACACTTTTTAATACTTGCTTCTCTTCATCATATACAAGCCCATACCCTCTCATCATTACTTTGAGTGGACTTAGTGCTTCAAGCTTTTGAGCAGCTCTCACAAATGCAAACTCCTTCATCTGAAGTAAGGTTTGCATTTCACGTTGCAATTGCTTTTGCAACGTTTCAATCGCTACCTTTGTTTGCATGATTTTTTGAGATGGGTGGTGCTTTTCTAAATAAAATGAAAGTTGCTTTAATTGATTTACTTTTTTATCTATATAACGCTCTTTCGCTAAAACAAGTTGTTCAAGAGCCCTGTCTAGCTGCTCTTCTTTTTGTTCATACACTTGCCTTGGATAACGGAACGCATAAGATTTTTGTAACACTTGCAGTTTTTCTTCTTTTTTATGTACTCTCTCTCTCATTGCTCTTTGCAATCTCAGAGTTCTTTGTAATACCTTTTCTTGTAACTCTAGAACATTAGGTACCGCCAGCTCAGCTGCTGCAGTCGGTGTTGGTGCACGTAAATCCGCAACAAAATCTGCGATTGTAAAATCTGTTTCATGACCTACAGCCGAAATAATTGGAATCTCACTTGTAAAAATTGCTCTTGCAACTACTTCCTCATTAAAGGCCCATAATTCTTCAATAGAGCCTCCTCCGCGACCAACAATTAGTACATCTATCTCTTCCATTTCATTCGCTGTACGAATCGCTTGTACAATCGAGGGAGCTGCTGACTCCCCTTGTACAAGTACCGGAAACACAATAACATTCCCAATTGGGTAACGACGTTTAATTGTTGTAATAATATCACGAATTGCTGCTCCTGTTGGTGACGTGATTACACCAATTGTTTTAGCGTACGGAGGAATTGTTTTTTTATAAACTTGAGAAAACAAGCCCTCTTCCTCTAAACGAACTTTTAACTGCTCATAAGCTAAATGCAAGTTTCCAATCCCGTCAGGCTGCATGTCTTGAATATAAATTTGATAAGACCCACTCGCCTCGTAAACAGAAATCTTTCCTTTTACAAGTACTTTCATTCCATTTTCCGGTTTGAATTTAATATTACGATTATGACCCGCAAACATAACCGCTGCAATTCTTGCATTTTCATCTTTCAATGTAAAATACATATGACCACGGCTATGATATTTAAAGTTGGAAATTTCTCCTTTTAACCAAACAGACTGCAAATGCGGATCATACTCTATTTTTGTTTTAATATAGCGTGTTAATGCTGTAACGGTTAAATATTGTTTCTCCATTGCTCTCTCCTCATAGCCGATTCAACTTATTGACAAACAACACCTGCACGCTTTGCAGACTCAACAGTGTTGTGAAGAAGCATTGTAATAGTCATTGGGCCGACTCCTTTTGGTACAGGCGTAATGTATCCCGCAACATCTAATACGTTGTCAAAATCAACATCACCACAAAGTTTTCCTGTCTCTAAACGGTTAACACCAACATCAATTACAACTGCACCTTCTTTAATATAATCAGCTGTTACCATTTTCGCTCTTCCAACAGCTACGATTAAAATATCAGCTAACTTCGATAATTCTTTAATATTTTGCGTCTTTGAATGACAATATGTGACAGTTGCATTTTCATTTAAAAACAGTTGTCCCACCGGTTTACCAACAATATTACTTCTTCCGATTACAACAACATGTTTTCCAGAAACATCAAGATTTGTTTCTTTTACTAATTCCACAATACCGTGCGGTGTACATGGAAGGAATGTATCTTGTCCCGTCATCATACGTCCTACGCTGATTGGGTGAAATCCATCTACATCCTTTTCAGGTGAAATTCTTTCAATGATAGCTTTTTCTTCAATATGTTTTGGTAAAGGTAATTGTACTAATATGCCATTAATACGGTCGTCTCCATTTAAGCGATCGATTTCAGCAAGCAAACGCTCCTCAGTAATCGTTTCAGGAAGTTCAATTAGCTCTGAATAAATTCCTACTTGCTCACAGCCTTTTTCTTTTCCTTTTACATAAGAACGCGATGCTGGGTCTTCTCCAACTAAAATAACTGCTAATCCTGGTACAATCCCTTGCTCTTTTAACTTCACAACTTCTTCTTTTAATTGTGCTCGTTTTTTCTCCGCAACTTCATTTCCTTTGATGATTACTGCTACCATTTTAAGATTCCCCCTTAAAGAAATTACAGTGTATCTTTTATATTAGATAAAACGCCGTTAATAAAACGACGAGATTCTTCATCCCCAAATGTTTTTGCAATTTCAATCGCTTCGTTAATTGTTACATTGTGTGGAATTTCTTCCATGTATTTCATTTCATACACAGCTACACGTAAAATACTGCGATCAACAATACTAATACGCTCAAGCTTCCACTTCTTTAAATTTTGACGAATTGCTGCGTCAATCTCTTCTTTGTTGTCTACAAATCCTACAACAAGTGATTCTAGAAACTCATTTGTTTCTTCACCTTCATCTAGCGTATTTTCCACCGCTACTTTTGGTTCTAATTCACCTGTAATATCCATTTGGTATAATGCTTGCATAGCTCTTTCTCTAGCCGTCCTACGTTTCATTGTAACTCTCCTTTATACTTCAAGTCTTTCCTTATGCTTTGTTATATTATTATAATTTATAAGCCGTCAATTCACTTACTCTTGTAGTTTTCATTGATTTTCCAACCTTATAATACAATGATAATAACACAATTTATCGTTTCACACACGGGGTACAAGGCTGAAAAATAATAAAAAGATTAACTTCAAGTTCCATATCTTATCACAATGTACGTTTTTTGGAAAAATGAAACATTCCCTTTTATATTTCTTATTTTTTGAAATAGTATAATAATTTAGAGGTTTTTAATTTGTGAAGAAATGAAACGATAAAAAAGGTGCCTATGTTACTAGGCACCTTTTTCACTCTTACACTGGTTCGATTTCTGTTTTTTGTGTTTCGAATGTTACGCCAACGATGTGAACATTCACTTCTTTTGGCTCAAGTCCTGTCATTGTAAAGAGTGCCTGGCGTATATTGTCTTGAATTTTTTGTGCAACAACTGGAATTGCTACACCAAAATACATAACAACATAAAGGTCAACAATAATATCTTCGTTTGCTAGCTCAACCTTTACACCTTTACCGTGATTTTTCTTACCTAACTTCTCAACAACATCTGTAGCAAAATTACCACGCATTGCCGCTACACCTTCTACTTCAGCAGCTGCAATACCTGCAATTACTTCGATTACTTCTGGTGCAATTTCTACTTTTCCAAGAGTTGTATCTTGACCCATATCTAACATATGTTCAGCCATGAAAAAAACCTCCTTTAATGTATCACTGCGTCACAAGTTCATGCTCTTCCAAAAATTTCGTGTTAAACTCACCTTTTACAAAATCAGGATGATCTAACAATTGCAAATGGAACGGGATTGTTGTATGTACGCCTTCAATGACAAACTCACTGAGTGCTCGCTTCATTTTTGCAATTGCCTCTTCACGTGTTTTTCCGTGAACAATTAATTTAGCAACCATCGAATCATAGAAAGGTGGAATTGAATATCCCGGATATACAGCTGAATCGACGCGAATACCAAATCCGCCTGGTGGCAAGTACATTTCTACTTTACCTGGAGATGGCATAAATTTTTTGGCAGGGTTTTCCGCATTAATTCGACATTCAATTGCCCAACCATTAAATTGTACTTCTTCTTGCTGTAACGATAACTTTTCTCCAGAAGCAACACGAATTTGTTCTTTAATTAAATCCATCCCTGTTACCATTTCTGTAACTGGATGCTCAACTTGAATTCTCGTATTCATCTCCATGAAATAAAAGGTTTTCGTTTTATATTCATAAATAAACTCAACCGTACCAGCACCTGTATAATCAACCGCTACCGCTGCTTTAACTGCTGCGTCACCCATCTGCTTGCGAACATTTTCATCAAGTGCAGGTGATGGACTTTCTTCTAATAGTTTTTGCAAACGGCGCTGAATTGTACAATCACGCTCTCCTAAATGAATGGCATTTCCATGTGTATCTGCCATTATTTGAATCTCAACATGGCGGAAATCTTCAACGTACTTTTCTAAGTATACACCAGGGTTCCCAAAAGCGGTACTAGCTTCTTGCTGTGTAATTCGAATTCCTTTTACAAGCTCTTCTTCATGGCGCGCAACACGAATACCTTTTCCGCCGCCACCTGCAGTCGCTTTAATAATAACTGGATATCCAATTTGATTAGCAAGCTCGATCGCTTCTTCGGTATTTTTAATAATCCCTTGTGAACCTGGTACAATCGGAACCCCTGCTTCTTTCATTGTATCACGTGCAACGTCTTTTGTGCCCATCTTTGAAATAGCTTCTGGGCTTGGACCGATAAAAATCAAGTTACACTCACGGCATAATTCTGCAAAATCCGCATTCTCTGCTAAAAATCCATATCCTGGATGAATTGCATCACAACCTGTTAATTTCGCAACACTAATAATGTTCGTCAAATTTAAATAGCTTTCTTTCGAAATCGTTGGTCCAACACAATACGCTTCATCTGCAATTTGTACATGAAGTGACTCTTTGTCTGCTTCTGAATAAATTGCAACTGTTTCAATATCCATTTCTTTACAAGCACGAATAATTCGTACAGCAATTTCCCCACGATTGGCTATTAATACTTTTTTTATCATCACAAAGACTCCCTTATTACGCTTTTACAAGAAATAGCGGTTGTCCATACTCAACAAGCTGTCCGTTATTAACAAGAATTTCAACAATTTCGCCCTCTACATCTGCGTCAATTTCGTTAAATAATTTCATAGCTTCAACAATACATACGATAGAATCTTTCGATACTTTGTCCCCAACACTTACATATTGAGGTGTATCTGGCGAAGAAGAGGAATAAAATGTTCCTACCATCGGTGATGTGATTTTATGCAGGTTTTCATTTTGAACAGCTGTCTTCTCTTCTTGTTTTGGCACTTCTACTTGTGCCGCCGCTACTGTTGTTTCTACTTCAACAGGTGCTACTGGTTGCATGACTTGTTTCGTTACAGGTGCTTGCACAGTAACTACTTCATTACCACGTTTTTTCATTTTAATTGTTGTACCGTCTTTTTTGTATTCAAATTCATCAATATTAGAGCTATCAATTAATTTAATTAATTCACGAACTTCTTGAATTTTAAACATGTAAAATCCACTCCCATACTCTTGTTTGTCCCGTTTTTACAGATTCTCATCACTAAAACTAGATTGACTGTAAAAATACGATGTATTCTATTAGAAAATTTATTTCATTTACTAATAGAAATATTTACTATTCCCATCTTACGATAAATTTTTTAAACATTCCAATTTATATTTCTTTGTAATAAATCGAAACTCCTGTAAAAATATTATTCCACTAAAAAATTATTACCTAGTAATAATACCAAGTTTCACACGAAATTGGCAAGACCACTTCCCCAAAAAACATTTTTAACTTCACATTGTAAACACGTAATTCCCTAACTACTCTTCTTTTTTCTAAGATAAAAAACATATTTTTACCAAATATTATTTTTTTGTTTACGTGCCGTTCATTCTTCCTTCATATAAGAATAGTATGTTCAAAGTGTATAAAATTTATTGTAGTGAGGTGTGGACATATGATATGGCTCATTCTATTCTTGCCTGCCGTAGTGATTTGGGCATTGGTCCTCTTCATCCACGTCAAATCTGGAAAAAGTAATCACCATTATCATGAACCATTAATCTTTTACTCACAGCGTATTTCCCCGTTTCCAATTGAAAAGACTAAATACAACAACAAAGATGAAATAGAAAAAAGCTATCGAAATCGATAGCTTTTTCTATTATTCTTTTATCTCATTTGAAGCAGCAACACCTATTATAATTTCAATTTATTTTACTGATGGATCAAATTTCACACCTACATCTTTTGGACCACCTTCACTTCTTACAAGCTGAATAATTTTATTCGCTTCTTTTTGTGAATGTTTTGCTGATTTAACCGTTACTTTAATGTCTGTTCCATCAGCTCTTACAAGAGCATCTTTATATCCGCCTTGAGATTTAATCACTGTCTCAAGTAATTGTTGCTTCGTTTCCATTGTAGTGATTGCATCAAGATTATCTTTCGCTTTACTCTTTTCTTCTGCTGAAGATTTTGATGATTTCATTACATTTTGTAGCTTTTCTTTCTCTACACTACGCTGATCTTCCATTTGCATACGTAGCGCCGTGAAATTCTCATCGCTTGATTGAACTGTTACGCTAGCCTCTTTTTTACTTGTTTCCTTTTTGTCATTCTCTTTTTTGTCTGTTTCTTTATTTGTAGTTTCCTTGCTTGTACTTTCTTTTGTTGCCTCTTTATTTGTAGTTTCTTTCGTTGTTTCTTTTGTAACTGCTTTATCAGCACCTTGCTTTTCTTGCCCCATCTTTTCACCCGTTGCCGGTGCTGCTGTATTCATTTTTTCAGGAGTTGTTACGTAATAAACAGATAGTACAACCACTAAACTTAACATCGTTAATAGCCAAACCGTTTGTTTTTTTAACACTTTATTTCCTCCCTATCAATTTTTCGGTGATACTGAAACGCGATGAGATGGTACATCTAACAATCGCGTCACAGCTTCTTTTACCATTGCTTTTATTTGTATATTATCCACTCCCTTTGCTACGACAAGAACACCTCGTACTTTCGGTTTCTCTGTTCGCAAAACAATTGGAGTTTCTTTATCACCTTCACGTATAATGACGGTCTTTTCATCAAGAGACTCGTCCTCTACTTCCCTTTTACCGCCTGCTTTATCAGTTTCACCTGTTGTTTGCGAGCGTTTCACTGTATTTTTCTCGAGTATTTTTTCTTCAGATGAATCTAAGTTCACTTTAATAGTTACGTCTTTTACTCCAGCTATCTCTTCTAAAGAAGCTTTCAATTCCTGTTCATACGCTTTTTCATATTTTTCTACATTTGACATATTATCATTGTTTTTTTGTCCGAAAGTTGGTACATCTTTATCTTGGTTTTGACTTGTCTTTTCTTTAAACACAGGCACTTCTTCTTTTTTAGGTGCAAAGAAATTACTAGAAAACATAAGCGCAATCCCAAGTATGAGTAGGACAAGCAAAAACTTAGGTGTTACTTTTTTCCCCTTCTCATTACTTTCTTTTTCATCCCCATTCAATAAGTTTCGAAAAAATGAGAACCTCGAATTTTTATCTTTATTGTCCATTTACGCTACCTGTCCTCCCTTCCATCTGAACTTGGATTTGTTTATCCTCTAGTTGCCACCTGCTTGAAAAGAAATTTTCCATTTCTACATTCGTTTCTTCTAATTTTTTTGGTGGTTCTTTCGTATTAATTTCAATTGACTTTACTGTTTCGATTGCATCATTTTTACTACGCTCTTTTTCTTTCAACGTCACAACAACAGATTGAATATCTTTCGCTGACTTTACTTCTTCTGCATGTTTCACTGCGACTATTTGTATTTCAGAGACTGTCATACCATACTTTTTCTCAAAATCTTTTCCTACGTCTTTTTTCATTTTGGTAGCCATCTCTTCTAAACTATATGCACGTGTTAGAGCTTGTATTTCTTTTTTCTTCGAATCTATCGAATTTTTTACTGATCCATCTGCTACGTACTTTTCTTCATTGAAATTTGCGATAACTTCATTTACATCTGTTTGTAACAACTTAAATAGAGGCGTTAAAATTAATACAACTAACAATAGACTTACAACGAATTTAACGTACTTTTGTAAATTTGAATTCGGAAGAATAAGATGAAGCATTGTCGCTAAGAGTAAAAAAACGATAATATTTCTAATCCACTCTGTAACAAATTGCATACTCTTCACCTCCTATCGCATCATGAGCGTAATGTTCCCCGCAGCAATAATAATCGTGATACTTAAAAAGAACATAAACGACACGATAGCTAAACAAGCAAATACGTAAATGATACTTCGTCCGATAATATCTAAACATTGAATAATTGCTCCTCCGCCAACTGGTTGCAATACTGCTGCTGCGAATTTATAAATAAATGCGATACAAAATATTTGAATCGCTGGAAAAGCGACAATTAGGCACAGAATGACGAGCCCGATAATCCCGACTGTGTTTTTTAATAATCCAGATGCACTAATAACGGTGTCCGCTGCCTCAGTAAACATCCTTCCTACTACAGGAATGAAGTTTCCTGTTACAAATTTAGCAGTTTTCACAGCTATGCCATCAGCAACGGCTGAAGCGGTTCCCTGTACAGATAATACCCCTAAAAAAACCGTCAAAAAGATACCCATAATCCCAACGCTAACGTTTTGCAAAAGCTTGGACAATTTCGTAACTTTATATTGATCACTCATCGTACTTACAATACTTAATATAGTTGCAAGTAATAAAAGTGGTAGAACGATATAATTCATAAGAAGCCCACTCGTATTCATTAAGAAAATGATGATTGGATGGAAAAATGCTACAGACACGACACCGCCACCAGTCGCTATGAGTGCAAGTAAAATTGGTAATAATGCTAGTATGAAATCTACCATTGTTTGTATCGTCTCTCTTGCATATGTCATAACAACATAAAAACTATTTAAGGCGAAAATAATAAGTACCATGTATACGACTGCATCAGCAATTTTACTTACGCTACTCTTCGAAAAAGCAGATTGCAGTGATTGTAACAATGCACTAAAAATTGTGAGCATAATGAGCGTTCCAAGTAATTTACCATTTGCAACGAGCTCGTGAAATAAATATTTTAATAACCCTAGCATCCACTCTTTAATGGAGAATTCTTTCTCTCCCTTTACAAACTCCATAAAGCTTCCTTTTTGACTCTCTGGTAAATAACCTCCATATTTTGTAACAAGCCCGTCCCAAAATTGCTTCACATCTTCAATTCCGAGCTTATCCAATTGTTGATCCATGACGTTTGTTTCTATAGGAGAAGCTTGTACAACAATCGGTAAAGAAAAGAAAAGGAAGCAAGCAAATAGCAGCTTAGCTCCGAACTTTCTCAACATTCACTCCCCCTTATCCCGTAGGTAAAAATCCGAGAATGGTTTCAATTACAACCGTCAAAATAGGAATCGCCATAACGAGAATTAAGATTTTTCCAGCTAATTCAATTTTCGAAGCGATCGCGCTTTGACCAGCATCTTTTGTTATTTGCGCTCCAAACTCAGCGATATAAGCAATCCCAATAATTTTCAATAACGTTTCTACATATACGTTACTTACTTTCGCTTCACTCGCCACTCTCTCAATCATTTGTAGAATAGAGTGGATTTGATCAATTAACAGAAGAAACATCATGCTACCAATGAACACAATAAATAACGATGTAATACTAGATTTATGCTGGTTCAAAACAGCAGCTAAAAATGTAGCAACGAGGCCTAATCCGACAATTTGTATAATTTCGATTCGAACCGCCTCCTTTATTGGAAGAGAAAGACACTTTTAATCTTGTCGAACAGAGTATTAATTAAAAATGCAACATGAAATAAAATGACGACGAAACCGACAAGGATAACCCAATTTGCAATATCCTCACGCTTTAATTCTTTTAGTACGGTATGAATGAAAGCTAAAACAATGCCGATTCCGGCGATTTGAAATATTAATCCAACATCAATAGACATCGCCTTTCTCCCCCCTATAGCAGTAAAATTACGATAAGTAGCCCTGCTAGTACCCCTAAACTCTTTATCATTTTTTCGTATTGTAGTTGTAATGCTTTTGCTTCCCCTTCCTCTCTTTCCAAATGAGTAATACATAAGCGAATATGTTTTTGTTGTGATTCACGATCATGTTGTCCGAGTGTTTCACCAAATTGTTGCAAAATCTCATACTCAGTTTGTTTAAACGCTGTTAATGACCAGTTCTCCTTCAAGCTATCAATCCAAGCTTCTCTAACTGTTTGTTCCCCGCTTTCTAGACGTCTCGAAAAGCTTTGAAATATCCAATTTAATGGCTTGGGCATTTGCTTAACTAATCTCTCTGCAGCTTCAGATAAAGGTGTGTGCCCATACATAATTTCAGCTTCTAATGATTGTAATGCCGCCTTCAATAACCTAAGTTGCCGCGGTCTCTCACTATACCGCTTAGCGTACGAAAATCCGAAAAAAGTGCTAACTGCAACTATTAATACCGCACCAAATATTTTCACCATACGCCTTGAGCCTTTCTATGAGCTAATACTGGTTTTCCATCTCTGTCTTTCACTTGCATAACCGTTCCTGGTCCTCTCGCTTTTGACAATTCCACAAACCTATCAAATACACCAAGTTCCAGCACCGCCCGTAACGATGGACGTTTCACAACATCATCATAAGAAAATCCGTGTGCACTTATAAAAAGCTGAACGCCAGCATGCACCGCCTCCATAATCGCTTCACTATCTTCTTTACGTCCAATTTCATCTACGATTAATATGTCTGGACTCATAGAACGAATCATCATCATCATTCCTTCAGCTTTTGGACAAGCATCTAATACATCTACTCGCGTGCCAAAATCATATTGCGGGATCCCTTTCACACAGCCCGCAATTTCTGATCGTTCATCAACAATTCCCACTTTACATGAAGGAATTTTCGAAGCACTCACACCTTGACTCATACAGCGTGCTACATCTCTTAAAAGTGTTGTTTTCCCCGTTTGCGGTGGGCCAATTACCATCGTGTTTAACCATCGTGATTCATAAAGATATGGCAGAAGCGGCTCAGCAATCCCTATTTTTTGACGGGCAATACGAATATTAAAAGAAGAGACATCCCTAATCATTTTCACCGCACTTTTTTCTGTAATGACTTTTCCGGCTAGACCAATTCTATGTCCTCCTCGTAGTGTCACATATCCACGTTTCAATTCCTCTTCCATCGTATAAATCGAAAATTGACTTAATTTATTCAATAAGTAGAGTGCATCTTCCGCTGTAGCGATATAGTCATAAAAAAACACTTCTCCATGCGCGATACACTCTAGCGGCCTTCCAATTCGAACGCGAATTTCTTCTAGAGCATCGTATTGCTTACAACCTTCAACTAACTGTTTCATCGTTTTCGGTAATACCTCTAATACTTCTTTCATAAGCTTCTCCCCACTATACTCGACTTACTATTTCAACAACGCGATAAAAATGCAGCCAATTCCAAGCGCTAGAAAAAAGAGTTTCAAGAAAGAAATTTCACTTGCTACACTCGCTATGCCAATTGTCATTGTTAAAATTAATACGGTCGGTCCAACAAACGCCAACATACCATTTATAAACAATGCTTTCTTCGCATCATTCACATAAAGCATAAGCAAAGCGGCGAATATTTCCGCGCTACCTGAAAACAACCGAAGTAACCCCATCACAAGTACGGATGTTTCCATTGCCGCTAGCCACTGTTTCATTCTCTCACCTTCTCCCATAACGGTTACTAGTTCCTTATTCTAAAAAAGAATATATTTGTACAACCATATGCAGAGGTTGTCTATTTCAGAAGTAAAAACATAATTTTCCTATTCCGACCTTTTTTAAATCTGAATATTCTTATTTTTTATGATATATTTAATAGAAAAGGAGTATGGCCGATGCAGCACGTTACTTTATTACCACTCGATTTTCGCTATGCAAATGTGATTTTCGAGCTATCAAGCAATCCACATGTAAAAAATGCATTAGGGCTAAAAGTAGAATCAGTGTAAGATACAAAAGCATTCATTCTTTTTGCAATTGAAGAGGAACGAAAAAAGCACTCCTTATCAAGAGTGATTGTAAATGAAGAAAATGAAATAATTGGCCTCACCACGCTTAAACATATTAATTATGAGAAAAAGCAATCTCACATTGGCAGTTGGCTCGGCTATCCATACTGGGGAAAAGGATATAATGAGGCCGCTAAAAAAGAAATCTTTAAAGTCGCTTTCTTAGACTTACAACTCACATACGTATTCGCTGGTGCTAAAACGACTAACATTCGCTCTTTAAAGGCGCAGGAGAAACTACCTTATATTTCATTACATGTGGAAAACAAGTTTCCAGGCGAACATGCTGCACTGGAGAAAGAAGTAAAGTCACCTTGCTCACTACATGTCGTATCACGCAAGAATTTTTTAAATTGGCTGGACGTACAAAATGAGGGGGGAAAATATGAAAGCATTAAAAATTAGTTTAACAATTGTAGTAGAATTAGCTATTATTTATCTTTTTTCAAAATTCGTTGGTTGGTCATTTATGGAGAGCTTTTTCCTTAGTAGCTTAGCAATATTTGCAATTACATGGTTAATTATTATGAGTAACTTTAGAAATAACAATATGGATCATGCAATGAATAAAACTTTTACCGGTGTTGAAACTGGTGAAATACGCCCGTTTCAAATTGTTTTGACTCCATATATTATGGGTACCCTTTCACTCGTCACAGTTAGTTTTGTTATAACTGCCATTTACTCTCTACCCTACTTTCTATAAAAAAAAGCACTCGTGATAATCACGAGTGCTTTTCTACTATGCACGAGAAACGTATTTACCTTCACCAGTGTTGATGATAAGCAATTCGCCTTCGTTAATGAAGATTGGTACTTGTACAACAAGACCAGTTTCTAATGTAGCTGGTTTTGTTACGTTAGAAGCTGTGTCACCTTTAATACCAGGTTCTGTCTCTGACACTTTTAATTCAACAGTATTCGGAAGTTCAACACCAAGTACTTCATCTTGGTATGTCATAATAGATACTTCCATGTTTTCTTTTAGGAATTTTAATTCGCGCTCAATTTGGTTTTCACCAAGTTCGATTTGCTCATAAGTTCCGTTATCCATAAATACGTGAGACTCACCACTCGCGTATAAGTATTGCATACGACGGTTTTCGATGTGTGCTTTTTCTACTTTTTCACCTGCACGGAATGTTTTCTCTTGAACAGATCCTGTGCGAAGGTTACGTAGTTTAGAGCGAACGAATGCAGCGCCTTTACCTGGCTTTACATGTTGGAAATCCATTACTTGCCAAAGGGCATTGTCCACTGAGATTGTTAAACCTGTACGAAAATCGTTTACTGAAATCATGTAAAAAAATCCTCCTGTGTATTACAAAATAATAAGTTCTTTTGGTGATTTCGTAATTACTTCATTACCTTCACTTGTTACAATGATATCATCTTCAATACGTACGCCGCCAATACCTGGAATATAAATACCTGGTTCTACTGTTACAGCCATACCTGGTTCAAGTACTGTATCAGAACGGAACGCTAAACCTGGTGCTTCATGGATTTCAAGACCGATTCCATGACCAGTAGAGTGTCCGAAGTATTCACCATATCCTTTTTCCGTTATGTAATCACGCGTTAACGCATCCGCTTCACGGCCTGTTAAACCAGCTTTAATACCGTTTACACCACGTAGTTGTGCTTCTAAAACGACATTATAAATTTCTTTTAATTTATCAGATGGTTCACCGACTGCAATTGTACGAGTAATATCAGAGCAATATCCTTTGTAATAAGCACCGAAGTCTAATGTAACGAAATCTCCTGCTTCTATCACTTTTTCAGATGCCACGCCGTGCGGTAATGCCGAACGAAGACCTGAAGCAACGATAATATCAAAAGAAGAAGATGTTGCTCCTTGTTTTCTCATGAAAAATTCAAGTTCATTTGACACTTCAATTTCAGATACTCCCGGGCGAATGAATGATAGAATATGCTCAAAGGCAGCATCTGCAATCTGTGCAGCTTCCTTTAATATCTTAATCTCTGAATCAGTCTTTATCAAGCGTAACTTTTCTACAAGCCCAGAAGTTGGGATAAATTCAGCATCGATCGCTTCATTATGCGTTACGTAAGAGCTATATGTAAGAGTATCTTGTTCAAATCCTAGTTTTTGAATTCCAAGTTCTTTAACTTGTTTCGCAACTTCATCAAGAATTAATCCTGCATGCTGTACAATTTCATATCCAACCGCTTGCTTACTAGCTTGCTCTACATAACGGAAATCTGTAATAAATAGAGCACGTTCTTTTGAAATTAGTACAACACCAGCTGTTCCTGTGAAATTCGCCATATATCTACGACTATGTTCATTCGTTAATACGATACCGTCAATGCCAGCCTCAGCAAATGCGCTTCTTAATCTCTCGATCTTTCCCATTACTTTATGCCTCCCTCAATTTCTCCATTAATGCAAATAACGCTAACTTATAGCCATAAAAACCAAATCCAACAATTTGTCCTGCACAAACAGCCGCCGTCACAGATTCGTGACGGAACGATTCACGCTGGTGAATGTTAGAAATATGTACTTCAATAACTGGAATCGAAACACTTGCGATAGCATCCCGAATCGCATAGCTATAATGCGTAAATGCACCTGGATTTAGAATGATTCCTTCATATATGTCATCAGCCTCATGAATAATATCAATAATAGCTCCTTCATGATTCGATTGAAAACATTCTAACTCCACTCCCATTTTCTCTGCTTCTTGTTTCATATCTGTTTCAAGCGTCGCTAACGTTCCTTCTCCATATACATTTACCTCTCTGACACCAAGGCGATTTAGGTTAGGACCATTTACGAGGAGTAACTTTTTCATTTTCTTAAAACTCCTTAATATTAAAGAATGTCTATACGACATTTTAACATACGAATCACTTGTTTGAATAGTTTGTCTTCTCGAGCCCTTCTCCTCTATTTGTATTGTTCGCTTCGAATGCAACAGAGTATGAAATAAAGACACCATATAATATAAAGATACATGCTGTTGTTATGATTGTTTCTTTCGGTAAATGAAGTGCACTTTTAATAACTGGTGCCATTATCCCCATTCCCAAAAATAATAATGCCCACCAAAATAAACCGTATAGTATACCAGGTAATACACCTTCAAACTTTTTAAAAAGAGCTTTATAGAGCAAGGCCACTAAAATTGAAAGAAGTCCCATACAAACGATGCCTAGCACATTTCCCCAAACCCCTTCTTTCCAATCTCCAAATGCAAACGGTAAAAGGAAATAATTAGGTCCAGCTTCTGTAAACGAGAATATATGAAGGAAATACCATATACTTCCCCAAAATAAGCCACCAAATAAACCAATTTGTACAAAGTTCCTTATCGTTGATTGTTCTTGATTCACATTGACACCTCCGCTCAATAGTATGCCCGAAACTATTTTGAAGCATGTTTAAATTCTGCGAAATTTGTCTATAAAAAGAATAAGAAATGTCCTACTCTCGTAACATTTCCCCTTGTCATCTGCTTGTATTTGTCGATAAAATAAAGGAAACTCGGTGATTGTCTCATTTCAAAATGGCAGGACCAAGTATGACAATTACCTCTTTTTCTACATAAGAGAGAAACAAATACAGGTTGGTGTTAACATGGCAGAAGAGTCAAAACAAATATATGGCGGGCAAGCAGTCATAGAAGGAGTTATGTTTGGCGGTAGAGAATATACTGTTACAGCGGTTCGTCGTAAAGATAAATCGATTGAATTTTATCGATTACCACGCGTTCGTAATAAAGCATTATCTATCCTAAAAAAGATTCCATTTATACGAGGTATTGCCGCTATCGTGGACGCAAGTGCGAATGGAGCGAAGCATTTAAACTTTGCTTCAGAACGATTTGATGTCCACCCAGAAGAAGATGAACAAATTGCAAATAAAAAAGAAGAACAATCAAAATTAACGATGGTATTAGGAGTTGCAGCAGTTGGCGTTTTATCGTTCATATTCGGTAAAGTAATTTTCACAGCAGTTCCTGCACTATTAGCTGAACTAACAAGACCGATTTTCCCATCTCATACAGGGCAAATCATTGTCGAAAGTGTCATTAAGCTCATGTTATTATTGAGCTATATATACTTTATTTCTTTAACCCCACTTATTAAGAGGGTGTTTCAGTACCACGGTGCAGAGCATAAAGTAATTAATGCTTATGAGAATAATCTTCCACTAACTGTAGACAACGTTCAAAAGCAAACTCGCCTCCATTATCGCTGTGGCAGTAGCTTTATAATATTTACAGTCATTATTGGAATGTTTGTTTATTTCCTAGTTCCTACAGATCCACTTTGGGCAAGGGTAGTAAACCGAATTTTATTAATTCCAGTTGTTCTCGGCATTTCTTTTGAAGTATTACAATTTACCAATCGATTACGAGATGTCCCTGTTTTGCGAGTACTTGGATATCCAGGATTATGGCTGCAACTATTAACAACGAAAGAACCAACAGATGATCAAGCTGAAGTTGCAATCGCATCGTTTGAAGAATTATTACGTTTAGAAAACAAACAATAATTATTTAAAAATGGTGTTCAACTCCTTTCCTCATCGTTAATATACTAATTTTAATATATGTTTTTAGGAGGTGTCCCTTATGAACGGTCGTTCGTTTACATTCGCTATATTTGTGCTTATTATCGGATTAGCAATATTCGGCCTTGTTTCATCTGTTATTACAGATCCAATGGGAGTATTGAAAAACATTGGTATCATGTTAGCTGTCGTCGGTATCTTTTACTTACTCTACAAAATGTTTACAAACTCTAGTGGTTCTGCAAATTCGCAAAGCTCATATAAGCGTGCAGCGAAACACTCGAACCGCAAACACGGGAAACAAAATGTAGCACCCCTAAGCAATTCTTTCTTGAAACGAAATGCTTCTGATGACAAGGGGAAAAAGGGTAATTCTCCATCGTTGAAAAGAAAAAGAAAACAATCTCATTTAACTGTCATTGAAGGTAAAAAAAACAAAAAGAAAGACCGTGCTTCCTTTTAGGAAATACGGTCTTTTTTTTATCTCAATTAGTATAGGCAAATAATCAGTGGGGATGAGAACAGCCCCGACTGATTAAAGTTTCACTTTATATGTTGAAGTACTTCTTTCAAACTTTTTTCTTTCATACTTTCGATACGAAGGTGATGGTTTTCAAATTGTAAATTTCTTGTCACATCATTAGGTACGACGACACATTTTAATCCTGCTGCAATTGCTGCTTTCAATCCATTTAATGAATCTTCAAATACAACAGCTTCCGATGGTTCAACTCCTAATTCTTCTATCGCAACTTTATAAAGAGCTGGATCTGGTTTTACCTTCTCTACATCTTCTCTCGTTTTAATCACTTCAAAATACTCTCTAATCTGTAGCTCTTCTAAAAAACGAACGACCCACTCTCTAGATGAGCTAGAGGCTAATGCGATTTTTAATCCAAGTTCTTTCGCTTCTTCTAAATATTCTTTTACACCGTCACGTGCTTTCGGTATTTTCATTTTTTCTTTATGTAAAGTTGTTACTTTTTCCTTTAATGTATGCTCATTAAACTTTTCTTTTAATTGCTCTTTTAAATATGCATAAAGCACTTCATCTGTCGTTCCAATACATTTTGCAAATTCCTCTAAAGGTAACTCGCTTCCGTATTCACGAACAGCATCTCTGAAAGAGTGAAACCATATTGTTTCTGTGTCCACAATTAATCCATCAAAATCAAAAATAATCGCTTTCATTATTCTCCCGTCCTTTTCGATTGAAATAAAAAAGGAAACGCCACACGTTCCCCTTAATTACTTTTCTCTTCATTTGCTTTTTGAACACCACGAAGTGTTTCTACTCGAACTTCATCTTGTTCAAAGTATTGTACTAAATCACCGATACGGTCAATTGATTCCCAACTTAAATGATGTTCAATTCCTTCTACATCATTATAAATTTTGCTTTCATCCACACCGATAATGCGCATGAACTGTTCTAACAATTCGTGACGATATACGAGACGTTCTCCGATTTTTTTACCTTTTGATGTTAATACAAGCCCTCTATATTTTTCATAAATTAGATATTCGTCTTTGTCTAATTTTTGTACCATTTTTGTTACAGAGGATGGATGTACACTAAGCGCTTCAGCAATATCAGATACACGGGCATAACCCTTTTCATCAATCAACAAATAAATTTGTTCAATATAATCTTCCATACTAGGGGTAGGCATCGGTTTCCTCCATCCAATTTCATTTTGCTTATTCCGTACGAAGCAATCAATAAAATGATACACCAGAAAGAATAACGTGACAAGGTAGAAACGAGCCTAAATATATAAAACAAAAAAAGAATCTATATTCGCATACAGATTCCCCTTATGTAAAATATTGAATTTCTGCATCAGGAAAATACTCATGTATATAACTTCTTATTGTTACCTCCAGCACTTCTGCATCATCCTTTTGATATACATATTTCCCAATCCCGTATCGTCCCCATTTATATTTACGCTTCTCTTCATCCATTTCAAGTTTCGTATTTGGATAACGCTCTTGAATGACCTTTTTTGCCGGTTTCGTAAAGCGGTGTTGAATTAATTCAAATGTTAAGTTTGGTATCACCATATCTTTCAACGCATTGTACAATCGCTCAAACAATTCACGGTATCCTTCTTCCCACCCTTCATGCATATAAATTGGCGCAACAATAAAGCCAAGAGGATAACCAGCCCCCGCTACTTTACGAGCAGCCTCAATTCGCTCTTCAAATGGCGATGTCCCTGGTTCAAAATTTTTAATCACATAACGTGAATTAATACTAAATCGAAAACGCGTTTTCCCATTATGCTTTGCATCTAATAAATGATCAACGTGCGAATATTTTGTAACGAAGCGTAAACGTCCATGTTCACTTTCTCCGATAAACTCTATCGCCCGCTTTAATGCATGTGTTAAATGATCAATTCCGACGATGTCTGATGTACACGCCGCTTCAAATCTTGTTACTTCAGGGGCCCTTTCATCCATATATTGCTTTGCCTTCTCAAATATTTCATCTAGATTCACATACACCCTTACGTAAGGTTTACTACCAAGTGTCGTTTGCAAATAACAATAATGACAATGTCCCATACACCCTGTTGCAAGTGGGATTGCATATTCAGCTGATGGCTTTGATGTATCAAACTTTAATGTCTTCCTCACCCCAACGACTAGTGTCGCTTTTGCATTACGATACTTTTGCAATTCATTTTCGCCTGGCAAATTTCTAATTTGATTGTGTGATGTCGTTTCACGAATTTCTAATCCCATCTTCGTAAACCTCTCATAAAGCTCTTTTCCGAGCGGATATTCGAGTGCCCTCGGTTCAAAGTAAACGATTTTTGGCATAAATGGTTTCATATGCTTCCCTCCTCTCGTTAGTATGGGAAACAAAGTAAAATTAACACAGATTAAAGTTTTCCACTTCAGTAACTTGCGTTGCAAGTTACTGAATGTTATAATTTGGATAACAGCTACCTTGCAACGCAAGTTACCTGAGTAAAAGGTGGTGAAATCATGCACAGCCAAATGTTAAAAGGTGTACTAGAAGGTTGCATCCTATACATCATTTCACAAGAAGAAGTGTACGGATATGAACTGAGTACAAAATTAAATAAACACGGCTTTACATTCGTAAGCGAAGGAAGCATATATCCGTTATTGTTACGTATGCAAAAAGAAAAATTGATTGAAGGGACATTAAAAGCCTCCTCACTCGGTCCAAAGCGTAAATATTATCACGTAACCGATAAAGGATTAGAACAGCTTGAAGAATTTAAAAAAAGCTGGGGAATGGTTTCAACGACCGTAAACAACTTATTACAAGGGGAGTGATGAGGATGAAGGCGAAAGATTTAATCGAATTAAATAACCAAAAGCGCAAATTATTAACTACAGAAAATGAAACCGCCTATAGTGACATGTTAATATACATCCGCTTAGCTAAAGTACCAGAATACCACACAGAAGAACTGCTAATTGAAATTCTAGATCACCTTATTGAAGCCCAGCAAGAAGAAAAAAGTGCTTACGATATTTTTGGCGACGACTTACAGGCGTACTGTGACGAGCTAATTACTGCCCTACCGAAGCAAAGTTTATGGGAACAATTATCAATCCCTTCATTTATAACTTGTTACCTGCTAGCAATATACTTTACTATTTCGTCCGTAATTGCATTTGTATTCCCCTTATTTTCAAATGAGGCACGTTTTAAATTTGTACACATTGATTTCATTTATCTGCTCGCATTTATCTTGTCCGTACATCTTATGATACGTTTTGTTTTCGATTTTATTAACACTGATTTATTTAAAAATAAAACAACTATTTTGAGGCATATAGGAAGTTTTTTAATACGCCATAGCCTATGGATACTATTAATCGGTATTTCCTTTTTATTTATTAAACAGCCCTATGCTACATTACAAATCTCACCTTGGATCGGCACTTTACTAGCCATCTCTTGCTATGCACTATATAAACTTTTCTTCAAAAAAGAATACTTAGAATTTAAAAAGGAGTAATGAGGTTATGACCGAAAAAGAAATGGTTAAGTTAAACAATGAAAAAAGAAAGTTATTAACAGCTGAAAACGAAGCTGCCTATGGAGATATGCTTATTTATTTACGTTTTACTAGCGTTCCGCAAAAGCAAATGGAAGAATTGCTTTTAGAAATATTGGATCATCTTTTAGAAGCGCAAGAAGATGGTAAAAATGCACATGATATTTTCGGAGAAGATTTAAAAACTTACTGCGATGAATTGATTAATTCTTCAGAACATCAAAATTCTCTCCAACAAGCTGCCGTTATTGGATTTGCAGTTAGTTTATTATTAGCTATTCAAATTGGATACGATACATTCACTACTCTTATGCAAAAACTATTTTCAGATACAAACACTTCAGGAATTCCATTTAGTATTCCTGGAACAATATTATCTGCTATCGTTTTAACAATTGGTGCTTTCATAACTTTTTCGTTATTTAGACGTTTTTCTTTTACAATACTAGTTTCCTGGAAACAACAAGCACTTCTCTTATTATCAGTATTTATACCTTTTGTCTTATCAGTTTTTTCAAACGTATTTTTTAAAACACAACCGTACTTATTTTATAATTTATCTATTTGGCAAGGTACTCTTGTGACACTTTCTTTTTATATTCTATACAAATTTTTATATAAAACATCTAAATTTTAACAGCCTTTCAAAAGGCTGTTTTTCTTCTGTCTAATTTTACAAATTGAAAAATTTCATAAAGAAAATAAGAAAAATGCAAAATAATTAAAGTTAATTGTTGACGTGATGCTTTTATTATCGGTATCATAAATCTTCGTGAGCAATTATTTTTCGTTATACGATTTTTTTATTATTACTGAATTTTTGAGAGGAGAAATTAGATGTCAGTTAAGAAGAAAACGCAAGTACGCACCGGCAAAATGGTACGTGAACTAATGTTAGCAGACGAAGATGTAAATGCTTCGCTAATTATGGTATATAGTGAAAACGGTGTAAACGCAGAAATTAAAATCGAGGGCTTAACGCCGAAATGTAACGAAGAATTATTTTTGAGCGGAAACGTGGATTGGAACAAGAGTGTTATTTATAAAATTGTTGATTTCACTGGGAACGCTGAAGTTGGTAAAGTTACATTAACAGCGATGAACAAAAACAATGTTTCTCTAGAAGTTGAACGCGTTATGTGGAGCAAAGAAAATAAAGAAGCTGCTGAGCAAGAAGAAACAGTTGTAGAAGCTACTCCGAAAAAAGAAGTAGTTGTAGAAGCTCCAAAAGCAGTTACACCTGCTCCAAAGCCTGTTACGCGAGTAGAAACACCTGCTACTGCACCTAAACCTACTCCGGTACCAACACCGAAGCCAGTAAGTGTTGAGGCAGCTGTAGAACTATCTACTCCAGCACCTGTGAAAAAAACAGTACCTACTCCAGTTAAAAAGCAAGAGACAGCACCGGTTACTCCTGCAAAACCAAAGCAACCTGCTTTGACTGAAACAAATACAAAACTACAAGAAAATTATGTTAAACTTGTGAAAAAGACAATTGAAGTTTGTCAAGATTACGAGCTTGGCATCGACATAGATGATTCTATTGAAGGATTAAAAGAAGAGCTACAAAGCCAAGGTATTAGCGTTACATTCGACAAAGAAATTATGGACGTTGTAAATCGCCTTCGTTCTTTACAAGATAAAGGAATCAAAGTAGAAAAAGTACTTAATTTACTATAAAAATAAGGAGATGGCGGTCGCCATCTCCTTATTTTTTATAATTCCATTCGTTACTTTCATACTTCTCTTTTGCTAATGTTTGAACTTCATGAAGCTGTTCTTCTGTTAGTTCATACGGCACAAGCTCTATATCTAATCCTTTTTCAAATCCAGTTTCAAATGCTTTAATTAACTGTTCAATCGTAAATGTACGATCTGTTAATTCATTAATCGCTACCGCTTTAGAAGAAAACATATTTTTCATACGCTCTTTTACACGTTCATTCGGGAATAAAAATAGATCGTATAACTCATCTAAATCTATTTCTAACGGAATAGAACCGTGCTGTAAAATAACACCTTTTTGACGTGTTTGAGCACTGCCTGCGATTTTTCTTCCTTCCACTACAATCTCATACCAAGATGGTGCATCAAAACATACACCTGAACGTGGGTTTTTCAAATTTTCACGATCCGCTTCTGTTTTGGGAACCGCATAATATGCTTCTAATCCTAATGCCTTAAAACCGTCTAATAACCCTTGCGAAATCACGCGATACGCTTCTGTAACTGTTTTTGGCATATTTGGATGATCTTCAGACACAATAACACTGTACGTTAATTCTTTATCATGTAATACACCCCTGCCGCCTGTTTGACGACGAACGAAACCATATTCCTTTTCGTTAACTACATCCATATTAATGTCTTTTTCGACACGCTGAAAATACCCGACTGTTAGTGTCGGCACTTCCCATTCATAAAAACGAATTGTTGGCGGCATTTTCTTTTCACTTTGCCAATTTAATAAGCATTCATCTAACGCCATATTAAATGCTGGTGAACATTGACCAGAGTTAATATAACACCATTTTTCTTTTCCCATCCTGCACCTCATATAACCAATTATTTTTCACATTCTCTAGTCTACCAAATTCGACAAAATTTGTGAAAGAATACGAAATTTCTTCATATATGCGAATGAATCTGTTGCATAAATACATATGGGCATTATAATATTGAAAGTAGGATTAGAAAAAAGGGAGCGATAGAACCGTGTCAACAAGTTGGATTATTTTATTAGCCGTAATCGTAGCGTTCATCGGTTACACTGTATGGATGTATTTCTATCAGAAAAAATTAATTAAAACTCTTACAGAAGAAGAATTTCGCGCTGGCTACCGTAAAGCACAGCTTATCGATATTCGCGAAGCAGACGAATATAGCGCAGGGCACATTTTAGGTGCACGTAACATTCCGTTATCACAAATTCGCCTTCGCCACAAAGAACTTCGCCAAGATCAACCTGTTTATTTATACTGCCAAAGCGGATTCCGTACAGGCCGTGCAGCTCAATACTTAAAAAAGCAAGGATACAAAGATTTCTACCAATTAAAAGGTGGATTTAAATCTTGGTCAGGCAAAATTAAAAAGAAATAACATACAAAAACTAGCTGTATAATTCAGCTAGTTTTTTCATTCCATATTGTTCGCAATGTACAGTAGATTTTGTTTAATCACATCTCCATCTTTCTCGTCTACATTACGATATAATAGCTGATATTCAATCCCCTTCTCTTTCCATATAAGCGTAGCAAATTCGTCCCCTCGCTCGTAATCATCCTTATTTTTAAAATAAGCAGGTGCTCCATTATTCAATTTCATTTGTTCTTGAAATCGATTCTCTTCTACGAGGTATGGAAAACTGTAAGAAAAGTTGGCCACTGTTAATTCTATATAATCGTGCCTTCCTTTCTCTTGTTGCTTATATTTAATCGTTAAGACAGTATTCTTCTTTCCCATCGTTCTTACCTCTCCCTTCACATCACTCGTAATGTCATAAGGTAAAAACGTTGGAACTTTAAACTTCTCTGGAAAATATTTTGGAAGTTCCTTTAGGGGAATCGGATCAGTAACACGGTCCTTAGCCCCTCCTGTTGTTCCTACAAATGTTTTTTCTTCTTGCATCGTTTGTTGAAATGAACATGAGCTAAGTATTACACTAGAAAACACGAAACAAATGATTCCTTTTTTCAATTTGTTTCCGCCCTTTCATACCGCTCTCTTAACGAGCGAAGCGTTTATACTCTCTTCTATTCGCTTCGTTATGAAACGCCTCCTCCGAAAACTTTCCACGTTATTCTCACACATTTTGACAAAACTTCTTTGCAGACATACAAAAAAGACCTCGCTATTCTTACGCCCAAATAAAAAGGTTACGCGAATAACAGAAGTCATACTTATAACATAGATTGTGAAAAGCTTTTCAGGTCAAGATTTTTTCATTCTTATTATTTTCCCTTTATAATTAAGTAAAGAGGTGATACATATGGCCAATATAAAACAGATTGCAAAAACTGCTGGTGTATCCATAGCAACTGTTTCCCGCGTCCTTAATAATCACCCTTACGTAAAAGAAGAAAAACGTAAGCGTGTTCTAGATGCAGTTGAAGAATTGAACTATGCAAAAAATATTAATGCTATTCACTTAATAAAGGGAAAAACATATACAATCGGGGTTATGCTCCCTTTCATTAATGTTCCATACTTCAGTACCATTATTGAAGGGATCGGAAACGAAGCATTAGCATCTGGATATCATATTAATTTATGCCAAACGAATTACGATAGCATTGAAGAAATTCGTGTTCTTGAAATGATGAAAATGAAACAATTCGACGGTATGATTATTTGCTCTCGAACTAGTTCATGGGAACAAATTGAACCGTTCGCAAAATTTGCCCCCATTATTTCATGTGAAAAAACGAAACATCCGCTCATTTCATCTGTCTTTGTAGATCATTATGAAGGATTCCGCCTTGGTACTTCCTATTTACTTCGTAAGGGCCATGAAAAAATCGGCATTTGTTTAGCAAGAGAAACAAGCGTTAATTCAATCGAGCGTAAAAAAGCTTTCGCCGATACTCTTCGTCACGAAGGAAAAACAGTACACCCTGATTGGATTTTTCATCAATGTTATACGATGCAGGACGGGGCAAAAATACTTCATCGTATTTTAAACATGAAAAATCGTCCAACCGCTATTTTTACAGCGAACGATCAAGTTGCAGCTGGTTTATTAACAGAGGCGCGAAAACATGGCATTCGCATACCTGAAGACCTCGCTATCCTCGGATTTGATAACCATGAAATTTCAAAAGCATTAGAAATTACAACTATTGAACATCCTGGGCTCACAATGGGCTCACATGCTTTTTCTTTATTCCATAAACAAATTCAAAGTGAGCAAATTATCGGCAGCGCAGAAGAACTTTCATTCCATTTAATTGAGCGAGAAACAGTCTAAAAAGGAGCGTTAACTATAGCGCTCTTTTTTTCAACTCTTCACCTATTGACTTTATATTTTCCATCTCATATAATTAACCTAACGAACGGTAGGTAGGGGATGAAAATGACAGCAAACCGCATTAAAGCTGTAGCACTTTCTCATTTCGCACGCTACGGCTATGAAGGAACTTCATTAGCAAATATTGCTCAAGAAGTCGGGATTAAAAAACCATCGATTTACGCACACTTTAAAGGAAAAGAAGAGTTGTACTTTACATGTTTAGAGGCTGCTCTTCAAAAAGATGTACAGAGCTTCACAGATGATATTGAAAAATTTTCAACGTCATCTACAGAAGAACTCCTCGTAAGTCTGTTAAAAGGCTATGCAAAACGATTTGGTGAAAGTGAAGAATCAATGTTTTGGTTACGAACTTCTTATTTTCCGCCTGATGCATTTCGCGAACAAATTATTGATAAAGCAAATGTACACATTGAGAACGTTGGAAAACTTTTATTCCCTGTATTTAAAAGGGCAAGCGAGCAAGATGAGCTGCATAACATTGAAGTAAAAGATGCCTTAGAGGCTTTTCTATGCTTACTTGACGGTCTTATGGTTGAACTACTATACGCAGGTTTAAATCGTTTTGAGACACGTTTAGACGCTTCTTGGAAAGTGTTTTGGCGCGGACTTTCAAACTGACGGATTGCTCCTTTGCAATGCGTCGTTTTTAAGCCCTTTACCTAACGACTGGTAGGAAGGAGAAATAACATATGGCATGGATTTATGTAATCATAGCTGGTATTATTGAAATCTTTTGGGTGATTGGACTTAAAAAAGCGGAGGCACCACTTGAATGGGCTGGTGTTGCTCTATTAATTACAATTAGTTTCGTCTTATTATTTAGAGCTTATAAAGATTTACCTGTCGGCACTGTATACGCAGTCTTTACAGGAATTGGAGCTGGTGGAATCGTTCTTACAGAGATTTTCATCTTTGGAGAACCTTTCTCTATTGTAAAAGTATTATTAATCGGTTTAATCTTCTTCGGAGTAATTGGTTTAAAACGAGTAACAGAAGAAAAAGAAGCGAAGGAGGCCGCATAAAATGGCTTGGGTATTTTTAATTCTAGCTGGTATTTGTGAAATTATTGGTGTACTCTTTATGAAAGTAGCCACTGAAAAGAAAGGCTGGGCACCAAAAGTTATTTTAATCGCTAACTTCGGCGTAAGCTTCTTCTTCTTATCTCTTGCGATGGACACATTACCGATGGGAACTGCTTACGCAATTTGGACTGGAATCGGAACTGCCGGAAGTGCACTTCTAGGTATTCTTATTTTCCGCGAATCAGCGGATTGGCGTCGTCTTGCCTTCTTAAGCTGCATTCTATGCGGTGCTGTTGGCTTAAAACTATTAAGCTAACGTGAGGTGACTGTCATGTGGAAAGAAAAAGGAAAACAAATATTAGCATGGATTACACTCGGGATCGTCATTCTATTACAAATAAGTTTTCATATAATAGAATGGTTGTTTCATAGAGTAATATCCATTCTTACATTTCTTCCTAACATGGCACTTGAAATTGCATCTATCGTTTGGTCAATTATTGCCTCCATTGCAATCGTGATTATATGGAGTATTGCCAAACTATGGAATAAGTTATTTAAAAAGGACAGTACTTCTGAAAAAGAGTAACTGTCCTTTTTTATGTCTATTCAGATTTTCTATAGAAATTTGATGTGATAAGACAAAGCAAACCAGCTATGACAACACTCATACCAATCCCTTTTTGCAAATTAGGAAATGGTGATGGGATATCTGAGTAAAAACTCACTAATATGAGACCGATTGAAAATAAAAGTACTCCTATTCTATATAACCATTTTCTTTTGTTCATCATTCTCCCTCCTAAAATTTTTCATACCCTCCTTTCTTTTGGACATACTACCTAAAAAAGGAGTGAATAATATGCAAAATTCTATACATAAGCAGATCCTATTTTTATTTTTCCTCTTTCTCACTCTCATCATCGTTTTCAGCTTTATCTTACATACTCCGAAAGATGTGCCTAATAGTGTTTCTTTTTATAAACTTTTGCTCTCATATTGCCGTTATTGAAGAAGGTGCCTTTTATGAGGCACCTTTTAAAATTCTCTCTTCTCATATAATTTTACTGAAACGAAGACAGATGCTATGAACATGCATATTGAACTAATAAACAATAAACTATTGTATAGATGAATTTGTTCCAGGTTGATTTGAAAGATCATCTCGAAAATAACAATCGGTGCTATGAGTATTAATATCGTAATAAAAACCATTTTTTTATATGCTAGCCAAAACGATAACGGCAATGCAAAGCTTAAATATACTAAAATAAAACTAATACTAGTAACCACTGTCGTTTCAATAAATTCAACTACATTAACTCCATTCTTCATTCCCATCGCGAAACAACCGACCGTTACACTTATAAAAAGAATAATAATTGCTACTATATACTTTGCAAATACAATTTGTTTTTTCGATATTGGCAAACTATTTAATATGACTTCACTCTCATTTTTACCATCAGCTTCAAACGTTTTTATCGTCGCCATAACTGTAAAAATGACCGACATAATTACGAATACATTTCCCGTATCTTTTAAGGCCATATAAAAGAGAATTGGATATAGTATGTACCACATTAAGAATTTCCATTGGACGATGAAATCTTTTAAAATTAGTTGTTTCAACACTATTCTCCTCTCTCTTACAAATCACGCTCATTATACAAGTTAATTGAGAGTAACATTGATATAATATATAAAAGAAAAAGTCCTACTATAAAGCAAACATTTACGACTAGACTCGTGCTCCAAACATTCTCTACATCTAACCACACGTTACTTACAATCACTCCACTTAAATACCCCAATGCAAGTCTAGCGAACGGAGCAATTTGTTTTGCACTGCTATATCCTACTGAAAATTCGATTGGGAGTACGATTAAGATAAGCTAACCCTAACTTTCTTTGCAACATCATATCTTTTAAAATTAGTTTCTTTATCATTTATTACACCTCCTAATATGAAAATGTCACTTCTATAACTCTGCCTCCTGAAACATTTTCATTGAGAGTAACATTGATATGAATACACTTACTAACAATCCGATACCAAGAACACCCATTGCTAGTGTAGCATCTTCAGATTGAAGTACTTTTAACATAATTATTTTATCACCAAAAACATTGCACATAAGGCCAATCATACCCGTTAAAGGCAAAACCATAATAACATTCAAAACAGAAGTAGCTTTATATCCTCCAATGTAATTAGCAGGTATCGTTACAACACAATAGATCAAAGTTGCTACTATTGCTGAAAATATTGCATATCCAGGAATAGCTATGTCTCTGTTCAATAAAATATTTCCTAATATTACGACTATAAAAGTTGTACTCAAACCAGCCATAATAAATAATGAGCTTGAAATATATTTAGCTATAACTATCTCTTTTCTCGTTATAGGCAAACTCACTAATACTTTTTCTGTTTTACTTTTCTCTTCATGATAAAAAGAAATATATATAATCGTACTACATGTTATAAATAATCCTATTGCAATCCCCATTGGTTGGACGGGATTCCTAAAAACAGAGAAAATAGGTATTAAAAAATATAAAGGAAACATCTTCTTATGTAAGAAAAACTCCTTTAAAATCAACTGTTGCATATGAATTCTCCTCTCTACAAATCACGTGCTCCATAAATTTTAATTGTAAGAAACATAGAGGCGATATACATACTAACTAATGTAACGAATCCAATTATAAATACACCAATATGCAGAGGATTCATAATCCACTCAATGAATGAAGTTGTTGTTTCATTCAGCCCATCACTAATAAATATCCAAAGGATTCCCCCCACTCCTATTGATGCTGCTGATACTATACTTCTTACTACCTTCGATTTTGTACCATAATAACTAGGGAAAAACGTGACAACCAAAAATACGGCGTAAACAACTCCATTTATTACTTCATACCATGGAATTTCAATGTATAGATTAGGATGATATGCACCGATGTCACCAATGACCACAATGCCTCTTATAAGAAAAACAACTAACATTGTAGAAAGCATGCTACCTACAATGGATATTGCACAGGAAATATATCTAGCAATTATGATATCCTTTCGACTTACCGGTAAACTATTTATTATAATGTCACTTTTATTCCTTTCATCCATAAGGACTAACGTCATAACGGATGAAAGTGTTATAAATAGACAACTCATCGAAAATAACAATTCACCACTTGGATCTACTATAAATAATACAAAGGGCACAACAAGATTCACTAACCACGTTACTCGAAAAAAGAACAAATCTTTATATATGAGCTGACGCATAGGCACCTCTCCCTTTCGCGGTGTAAACGATAATATCGTCTAATGTTGGTTTTTCTAGTACAACCTCATTTCCAAACCAATCGATAATTGCTTGTTTATCCTTTGCTAAACCTTCGAAACCAAATTTATTTTTTCGTAATCCAACAAGTAATTCTTTTCCTTCTCTATCTAATAAATCATTACTTCCTTTTACAATTACGTAGTTCTCCATTAATTCATCTTTCTCACCAGTAAATATAATTTCTCCATCATTGATGAACGTAATATAATCCGCGATGCGCTCTAAATCTGTTGTAATGTGCGTTGAGAATAATACAGATACTTCATCTTCCATTACAATTTCTTGCAACATATCAAGTAGTTCACTTCGAACGACCGGATCTAATCCTGCTGTCGGTTCATCCATAATGATAAACTCCGCGTGGTGTGAAAGTGCGATGGCAATCGCAAATTTCATTTTCATCCCTTTTGATAACTCTTTAATTTTTTTAGACTTTGGAACTTGTAATCTTTGCATATACGATTGATATTGATTTTCGTCCCATTTTTTATATAACGGTGCAATAATACGCTTCATTTGCTCACACGTTAAATCTTCGTAATAATGATTTTCATCATATACAAAACCGATATTTTGTTTTATTTCCTTTTCGGCTTTCTTATTGTCTTTGCCAAAAATTTTTATATCGCCACTATCTTTTCTAATTAGATTCATAATCATTTTGATCGTCGTACTTTTCCCGGCTCCATTCGGTCCGACAAATCCCATAATATATCCTCGTGGTAATGTGAAACTTATATTCTTCACTGCAAAATCTTGATACCTTTTACAAACATCTTTCAGCTCTAACATCTCTTATTCCCCCTTGTATAAACACGCAATCATCTGTTGTAAATCTTCAAGTGAAAGCTGCAACACTTTACTTTCATTCACAATCTCTTCCGCTTTACTTTCCAATAGACGTAGCCGCTGTTCTTTTAATAGTTCATTATTTTTACGTGAAACATAAGTCCCCTTCCCAGCAACAGTTTCTATATATCCTTCTTTTTCAAGCTCCTCGTACGCACGCTTCGTTGTAATTACACTAATTTGTAATTCCTTCGCTAAGCTACGAATAGACGGTAATTGATCTCCACCCTTTAAACCACCATTTAAAATAAGCTGGCTTAATTGTTTCCTTATTTGCACATAAATAGGGTCTTGGGAAGAATTCGAAATAATAATATTCATGTTTTCCTCCAGTGTGTATATACTGTATATACCTTATATACACAGTATATACAGAACATCCTATTTTTGGCAAGAAAAAAAGACCAACATTTTCCTGTTGGTCTTTCGTATATGTATCACTTTTCAAAGCGATCTAACATTTCGTCTCTCATTCCGAAACTAACAACCGCAATTCCTACATACATAAATAAAAGGAATGCCGGATGAACTGTATTGTACCAGCTGCTATCAACAATTAAATAAATTGTTAACGCCACAACAAGAACAAACGCTAAAATAAACATATAAAAGTGTCTTGTACTACCCATGATAAACTCCTCTCTGCTCTCTTCACCATTCAACAGTATATTTTATCGAATAATTCGATATGACTCAAGGTTAACTTTCTGTTATGTAATCAAGTTCTACCTTTACAATGTCCTCACACGCTATTGAAATGATCGTTCCCTGTTTATCAATCGCTGTCACCTCTCTATTGTCCATTACACGATGAGCTACTCTTTCTAGCACTTTCCCTTGGTCTCGGTAACAAAATTCTTTTATATCCTTAATCGTTTCTCCATTTTCTAAATGGTATACCATTCTATAACATCGATATCCCACACTTCCACCCCCATATTGCTCGTTTTTTCACATATACATAAAAATGAGTAATTTTTGCCTCATCACATCTTCTTAATTTCAATAAAATTCTAACAAAAATAAATACTTTTATCAAACCTACTTTTTCAACAAAATCACCTATAAAACTGCTTCTTTACAGCAATATGAAACAAAAAATAATAATTTTTAACACTTTTTTCATCCTACCTGCATAAAAAAAAGAACCCGCATATAGCGAGTTCTTTTTTATTCTAATCAAACTTGTACAGGAGCTAGCTTTTCATAACGTAAAATAGGTTTACGTGCAGCCATCGTTTCGTCTAAACGTTTAATGACTGTAGTATGCGGTGCTTCTTGTACAACTTCTGGATTTTCTTCTACTTCTTTAGCGATTTGAATCATCTTATCAATGAAACCATCTAACGTTTCTTTTGATTCTGTTTCTGTTGGCTCAATCATAATACATTCTTCCACATTTAATGGGAAGTAAATTGTTGGTGGATGGTAACCGAAATCAAGCAGACGTTTTGCAATATCTAACGTACGTACACCAAGTTTCTTTTGACGACGACCTGATAATACAAATTCATGCTTACAATGTCTATCGAACGGAAGATCATAGAATGGTGCTAATCTTCTCATCATGTAGTTCGCATTTAATACAGCATACTCAGTTACTGCACGCAAGCCATCTGGACCCATAGAACGAATATATGTGTATGCACGAACGTTAATTCCGAAGTTACCATAGAATGGTTTCACACGCCCAATTGCTTCTGGACGATCATAGTTGAAGTGATAGCCATTTTCCGTTTTCTCCAAAATCGGTTTTGGTAAGTACGGAATTAAATCAGCTTTCACACCTACTGGACCAGAACCTGGACCACCGCCGCCGTGAGGACCTGTAAATGTTTTATGAAGGTTTAAATGCACAACGTCAAATCCCATATCTCCTGGGCGTGCTTGGCTTAATACCGCATTTAAATTTGCACCATCATAGTATAATTTACCGCCTGCGTTATGGACGATTTCTGCCATTTCTAAAATGTTTTCTTCGAATAGGCCTAATGTATTTGGATTTGTTAACATAAGTGCCGCTGTTTCTTCATTTACAACACGTTTTAAGTCTTCTAAGTCAACAAGACCATGTTCATTTGATTTTACTGTAATTGTTTCAAAACCAGCTACAGTTGCAGATGCTGGGTTCGTTCCGTGAGCAGAGTCAGGAACAATTACTTTCGTACGGTTAAAGTCACCATTTGCTTCATGGTATGCACGAATTAACATTAAACCTGTCCATTCTCCGTGTGCACCAGCTGCTGGTTGTAATGTAACAGTATCCATACCTGTAATTTCGATTAAATGCTCTTGTAAGTCGTACATTAATTCCATTGCACCTTGCACTGTCTTTTCATCTTGAAGTGGATGAATATTTGCAAATCCTGCGAAACGAGCTACGTTTTCATTAATTTTCGGATTATACTTCATCGTACAAGATCCAAGTGGATAGAATCCAGAATCAACGCCGTGGTTACGGTTTGAAAGTGCTGTATAGTGGCGCATAATGTCAAGTTCAGATACTTCTGGTAGCTCTGCATCTTCTACTCGGATATAATCGCTCTCAAATACATCTTCTAGTTTCACTTCTTCTACATCTAATTTGGGTAAGCTATATCCTACGCGTCCTTCTTTAGTCACTTCAAAAATAAGTGCTTGGTCTTGGTTCTTCATTGGATAGCCCCCATTTCGTTTACAAGTGTGTCAATTTCCTCTTTTGTACGAAGCTCAGTTACTGCTAAAAGCATATGATTTTCATGCTCTTTATAATCACGGCCTAGGTCGTAACCACCGATAATATTCTTTTGTAATAATACATCGTTTACTTCTTTCACTGGACGCTTGCAATCTACAACGAACTCATTGAAGAATGGTCCAGCAAATGTTACAGTGAAGCCTTTCGCTTCAAATTGACGTTTTGCATATTGTGCTTTAGAAATGTTTTGACGTGCCATTTCTTTCACACCTTGTTTACCAAGTGCCGTCATTGCAACTGATGCTGCTAATGCATTTAACGCTTGGTTTGAACAAATGTTAGACGTCGCTTTGTCACGGCGAATATGCTGTTCACGCGCTTGTAACGTTAATACAAACCCACGTTTACCATCTGAATCTACAGTTTGTCCAACAAGACGTCCTGGAATTTTACGCATAAATGCTTTCGTTGTTGCAAAGTAACCACAGTGTGGTCCACCAAACTGCGTTGGAATACCAAATGGTTGTGCATCACCGATTACAACATCAGCACCAAATTTTCCTGGTGGTGTTAATGCGCCTAATGATAATGGATTTGAAGAAACGATAAATAATGATTTTTGTTGATGAACGATTTTTTCAATATCAGCTAATTTCTCAACTTGTCCGAAGAAGTTGGGATATTGAACGATTACACAAGCAACTGTATCATCTACTTCACTTTGTAATACGTCTAAATCTGTTACACCATCTTTATGATTAATTTCAACAACTTCAAGATGTTGACCTTTTGCATACGTTTCAAGTACTGCTCTTGATTCTGGATGAACTGCACTAGATACAAGAATTTTCTTTTTACGAGTATGGCCAGCTGCTAGCATTGCCGCTTCAGCTAAAGCTGTACCTCCATCGTACATAGAAGAGTTTGCTACATCCATTCCTGTTAATTCACAAATCATTGTTTGAAATTCAAAAATAGCTTGTAATTCCCCTTGTGAAATTTCAGGTTGGTATGGTGTGTAAGCTGTGTAAAACTCTGAACGAGAAATAACATGATCAACAATTACTGGAGCGTAATGATCGTATACGCCTGCTCCTAAGAAAGAAGCGTATTCTTTTAAATTAGCATTTTTACTAGCCATTTGAGATAGCTCTTTTAAAAGCTCTGGCTCTGATTTTGCTTCTTTAATTTTTAAATCCCCTTTAAAACGAACACTCTCTGGAATATCAGAGAATAATTCGTCGATCGTTTGAACGCCGATCGTTTGTAACATTTCTTTTTTGTCTTCTTCTGTCATTGGAAGATAACGATGCAACATGAAATCTACCCCTCTCCCCGTTACTTAGAACGTTTATAAAATGGTGTTGGAACAACTACTGCTTTGACGCGTTTATTACGAATTTCAATTTCTACTTCTGTATCAACTGCTGCGTATTTTACATCAATTAGTGCTAAACCAATGCTTTTCTTTAACGTTGGAGATTGTGTACCACTCGTTACTTCCCCGATTTTTTCTTCTCCTACAAATACAGGGTAATGCGTACGAGGAATACCGCGTTCGATTACTTCGATGCCGACTAATTTACGAGATGCACCGTTTTCTTTTTGCTCTTTTAACGTTTCTTTTCCAAAGAAGTCTGCTTCTTTGTTTGGTTTTACCGCAAAGCCAATTCCTGCTTCAATCGGTGTAATATCTTTTGATAATTCTTGTCCGTATAACGGAAGTGTTGCTTCAAAGCGAAGTGTATCACGAGCACCTAAACCACATGCTTTTAAGCCCTCTTCTGCTCCAACTTCAAGAAGTTTCTCCCAAAGTTTTGCAGCATCTTCACTCTTACAGTAAATTTCAAATCCGTCTTCACCTGTGTAACCTGTACGAGATACAAGTGCAGGAATTCCATCTACAAGAATATCGTTTTTAAATTTAAAGAACTTAATTTCTTTCAAATCTTCTGACACAACTTTTTGTAAAATGCCTTCTGCTTTTGGTCCTTGAATTGCAAGCTGCGCAACTTCACTAGAAACATTGACTACTTTCGCATCGCCAATTACATGACTTGCTAACCATTCGTAATCTTTCTCGATATTGGATGCATTGATTACTAATAAATAGTCTTCTTCACCACGTTTGTAGATTAATAAATCATCTACTGTACCACCATTTTCGTAGCACATAGCTGTATATTGTGCGCCTCCTACCTTTAAGGTAGATACGTCATTTGTAACAACACGTTGTAAAAATGCTAAACTATCTACACCTTTTACCTCAACTTCTCCCATATGAGACACATCGAACAAACCTGCCGCTGTACGTACAGCTTCGTGTTCTTCTTTAATGCTTGAAAATTGAACTGGTAATTCCCAACCACCAAAGTCGATTGTTTTCCCACCATACTTCGCGTATACATCAAATAACGGTGTACGTTGTAATGTAATCATGCTCTTTCCCCCTTATGCTCTGACAAATCAATAAAAGTTGCTTCCCATATCTAAACATTTTCATTCTGAAAAGATAGGATATACGGAATCTCACTATATTTTTTTATGAAAGCGTAAATAAAAAAGTACTTTCTTGGATAAAATACGAAAGATTCCACACATTTCACACCATTATCCTAACATCATTCGCTATATTTCATCAATATTCTAGCATAAAAAATAATTTAGAATTTTTTATTCTTATTCTTATTAAATACAACTTTTGAGATTTATCACTTTATCCCGCATTAACTGGCAGTAAGACTCCCTCCTCAAAATTCAGCGAATGCGAGGAAGTTAGGTGGGAGATAACTGCCCGTAAATGCCCGATTCGTTCAACTAATAATCAGTGGGGATGAACCCTCCCCACTGATTAAAGTTTCACTTTATCATTGCTTATTCTTTAATTTTTAGTAATTGTGATAATGCCTTATAACAAGGCTTATAATAAAGATTTTTTTAATAATCACTTTAGTTTATAAAAGGTGGGAGCGTCTGAATGAATGTCGATATTTCCGTAGATCGAACGTGGCAAAATAATTTTTTAAAAAGAATTGATGAAGATGGCCCTTGGACAAATTGGGATTTATATCAATTAGCTTATAAAACTGAAAAATCATTACTCGTCCCTACTTTTGATGGATTACAAGCACCAAAACACTTATCACATTTCACGCCACTTCCGCATCAATTAGAAGTCGCTCAAAATGTTATTGAACAAATGAATGGTAAAGCGATTTTGGCAGATGAAGTTGGACTTGGAAAAACAATCGAAGCTGGTCTTATTTTAAAAGAATATATGGTGCGGGGACTTGTAAAAAAGGTACTCATTCTAGTTCCAGCTTCGCTCGTATCTCAGTGGGCATATGAACTAAACACAAAATTTTTTATTCCTGCGGTCGCTCAAAAGAAAAGTTATTCTTGGGAACAAGCTGATGTCATCGTTTCATCAATCGATACTGCGAAACGATCGCCGCATCGCGATATCGTTTTAAACTTAGAATATGACCTTATTATTATTGATGAAGCACATAAACTAAAAAATAATAAAACAAAAAACTATGAATTTGCACAACGATTAAAAAAGAAGTTTTGTTTATTACTAACCGCTACTCCTGTTCAAAATAAAATCGATGAAATCTTTAACCTCGTTTCTTTATTAAAACCAGGTCATTTAGGCAACCAATCTAATTTTGAAGAATATTATGCTTCAAAAAATCGTTCGGCTGAATCTGATGAAGATTTAAAAACTCTCATCAACAAAGTAATGGTCCGAAATCGACGTCATAATACTGGAATTGATTGGCCCAAAAGGCATGTACGTACAATTTTTGTTGAGTTTAATGAAGAAGAACAAGCGTTATATAACGCGATTGAAAATTGGCGAGGACAAGATGCCTTCACGTCTGCTTTCTCATCTTTAACTTTAAAACGGGAAGCATGTAGTAGTCGCGAAGCTGTTTACTATTCATTAAAAAAACATGTAGAAAAAAGACAGAAAGAAAATGAGCACTACATAAAGGAACCACATATCGATGTGTTAATGGACAAAATTAATCATATTCCTTTCAACTCAAAAGCAAATAAAGCTCTAGAGCTTATAAAAGAAATTGACGATAAAGTCATCATTTTCACTGAATATAGAGCGTCGCAAATGTATTTACAATGGTTCTTACAACAACATGGAATTTCCTCTGTTCCATTTCGTGGTGGATTTAAACGAGGAAAGAAAGATTGGATGAAGGAACTTTTCCAAAATCGTGCTCAAGTGTTAATCGCGACCGAAGCTGGCGGTGAAGGAATTAACTTACAGTTTTGTAGCCATATGATTAATTATGACTTACCGTGGAATCCAATGAGACTCGAACAAAGAATTGGGCGTATTCATCGTCTTGGACAAAAAAATGATGTTCATATTTATAACTTAGCAACCAAGCATACTGTTGAAGAGCATATTTTAAAACTGCTGTATGAAAAAATTAATTTATTTGAACGGGTAATCGGCGAACTTGATGAAATTTTAACGAGAATCAACATGAAAAATATCGATGCGCATATTCAAGAAATTTTTGCACAGTCAAAAAGCGAAGGAGAAATTCGAATCAAAATGGAAAATTTAACATCTATTATCGATTTTGCGAAGCGCAATGAAGCAGAGGTGCAGGGCTATGCAGCAAAATGAAATTCATAATTACTTATATAACTTTTTTGAGGCGAATAACTGCGAAATTTTAGAACATTCCCCTCACCTATTAGACGTGCAGTTAACAATTGAAATGGATAAGCTATTAATGAATCGCCCTTTCTATTGGCACTATCTTGAAAAAACAGGAGGCGTTCCGAATCCGATGCGCCTTACTCTTATTACAAATCCGGAAAACGAAGAAAACGATGGTGAACTTATTCATTACGGTTCACCACGTTTGCATCAAATCTTTGAAACGACAAAAGAACTAGGCTCATACATACGGTTATACGAGGACGTGAAACATAACGGGGCAACACATACTCCGCTCCACCCTTGGCTTGGTGTAAATATAAAAGTATCTTATCAATGCGATCGAAAAAAAGACATCCTTCATTCCATCGGTATTCACCTTATTTCTGGAACAATGATCGCAAACTTCCATGACACTTTAACAGAGATAAAAGTCACCCCAAAAATACCTGATTTTTGTTTTACGCTTTCCCCTATCATTAAGCCACAAAGTGGTTTACAACGTATAGAGGACGCTTTAAAACATATAATCGCAGAAGATGACCATACGTGGGCAAAAGAAGCAAGAGTGCGTTGGAATCACGATTTAGACCTTTTAAATCGATTTTACGAAGATAGCGATGAGCTTCCAGAAAGCTATGAAATTGAAAAGCAAGCATTACAAGAACAATACGAACCACGCATTACAATGCAAATTATAAACGGCGGCCTCTTTTATATTACCGCAAATCATTTTCTATCTTAAAAAAAGCTCCTTCAACTGTAGAAGGAGCTTTTTTTAAGATGTTTTACCATCCTATTCTCTATCGTCATTACGCTCTCGTTGTTTTTTCTCTGTCATACGTTTTTGATATGCGCGATCCTTCGCACTTACATGATTTGCATCAGTCGGCAGATTTTCTTTTGAACGTCCAATTCCATTGCTCATCTTTTCCACTCCTTTTTAAGTCTTTCAAAATACACCCTTATTTTCAGCTAGAGGCGCAATCCTTATACAAAAAAATAAGAGCAGCCATTGGCTACTCTTACTCACTCACATATTTTTGAAACATATCATGGATGCCTTTATTTACGAGGTTCGAGATCTGCTCGTCAGATTTATTCGGATAACGATCACGCAATCTGATAGATGCCTTCACCATTAAATTTTCTAATACAGAACGGCCACCTTCTCCATAAATAATTTCAGCATACTTAACAAGCCTACCATCCTCTACTGTTGCTGGATTATGATTGAAGAAAAATTTACTCATTGTCTCCACCTCTCTCTTTGGTAACGTTTACATTTATATAGATTATTTATGTTATTTATTTCACAATATTGTATGCATGTATATTTAATTAGTTTCATTATAAAGCAACATATCGATAGTAAATATGTGATTTTCCGTCCATTTTGTGAACAAAATAAAAAAATGAAAGCGTTTCCTTTATTATATACTAAAAAAACTTACTACGCTAGGGACAATTTTTTTAATCTACTAATCATCTACTTTTCTTTTTTCCATTAAACCTTATACAATTTTCAGAAATTATATTATAAAATATATGTATGACTTAAGGAGGATTTATATGAATCAAAATAAAAAAGCTATATTAGATCTTGTCTTTTATCTCGTAATACCATTCCTCATTTGGAAATTTGCAAAACCTTATATCGATCCTTATTACGCGATGTTACTTTCCTCTGTTCCGGGGATTATTTATACACTGTATACCTTTAAGAAAGAAAAACAGTTTAACGTAACAGGGTTCTTTATTTTAATTACACTCATTTCTAATACAACAGTAGATTTATTATCTGGATCAGCTGAACGAATGTTGTGGAACGATGCGTATTATCACATCGTACTCGGTATTATCGTCATATGTACAATTTTTATAAAAAAACCACTTATGTTATATTTCGCAGCAGACATTGCTGCATTGCAAGGTCATGACCGCGATAAAAGTCGTGAGCTTTACCGAGATAGCCGTATATATCCAGCACTGCAATATTTAACACTATTTTTCGGTCTTCAATTTATATTAAAAAGTTTCTTAAAAATCTATTTCATCTCTGTTTTCGGTGTAGATGGATATGGTGAAATGAGAGCGATTATGACCGCTGTTGGGTGGGGCATTTCTATTTGTATTGGAATTGGATTTGTATGGGTAAACAATAAAATACATGCCGTTACTGAAGAAAAAGAATCTGTGCAATAAAGTTAAACTTTAATCAGTGGGGGTTTTGTCCTTCCCTTACTGCCCGTTAATGCGGGATAAACAAAAAATCCCCTAGCATCTTGTTATACTAGGGGATTTTTATTGGCTATACGCCTCACAAGTGAACGAAGAATGATTAACTTGATTTTTTTCTTTTATTTTTTACATTTCGATAAAACAAAGCAGCACTAAGTGGCATAACACCAAACCACTTATTCATAAATGGCTCTTTTTCAGCACGGCGTTGTTCTTTCTTTTGTTTTCGATCCTCTTTGGGAGCATCCATATACGACACAAATTGCTGTGTCACAAAGCGTACATAATCATTAGTAGACATATTATCATCACCTCTACTTGATTAGTATGTCCACTTTTTTATTCATTAATCTTTTCCTTTAATTCATTCATGATTTGCTTTACCGACTTACTTGTCGTATCGATATGAATGTGTGCCTCTTCATAATAAGCTCGACGCGATTCGAATTTCGTTACAAATGCATCTATATCTTTCTTCTGAAATAGTGGCCGTGTCGTATCTTCACGAAGCCTTTCTGCAATTACATGTGGATCACAATATAAATACACGACAGTTCCATTTTCCTTCATCCACTTTCGATTTTCCGCTCGTTCAATAATCCCTCCACCAGTTGTAATAATTACATTCTGAACCGGTAGTGAACGTAACATTTCACTTTCATATTCCCGAAAAGCCATTTCGCCTTCTTCGGCAAAAATATCACGAATTGCCTTCTCTTGCTTCTCTTCAATTTTTTGGTCTGTATCTACAACATCCATATGAAGTTCTTTACTTAACACTTTTCCAATTGTTGTTTTCCCGGCTCCCATATAGCCAGTTATGTATATAGATTTCATTTTCGTTCCTCTCAATCATCCGTTATTATTTGTTATTATAACGAAAGTTGTTGCTTTATTTAATAAAAAAACGTTTTGTTCTTCTTATGCTATGAAGAACAAAACGTAACATACTCGCTATTTTCTTGCAATCAAACAAGCTGATCACTTTTACTTATAAGTACCTCTTCTCACCCACTGCGTTGCAATCCATTTCTCGCCCTTCGTAACAGGTGCCCCTCCATGTAACGTAAGCTCATTTAGTGATTGATCTTGATAAAAGTACTCAAAGTATACTGCCATTCCCTTTCTAGGGTGTACAGAAAGATTTAATTTCGGAAAGAATGTTTCTCCGCCTTCTTCTACATCATTTAAGTACATCACAAGAGTACTTATACGATTATTAGCAGCTGATCTACTATGTTCCGCAAAATAATCATAGTGCGCTTTATATTCTTGATCTACTTCATAGTTTAAAATGTGCAATCCTTCTCCATGCGCTACAGGAACATTCGTGATAGATGAAATTCGTTTTTCAATCTTCGAAGTTATTTCATTCTCTTCCAAAAATGCACCACTACTTGTTCGAATATCATTTACATCACGTGATGAACCAACTTTAGAACGTTTCATCTTATTTTTAGACAATTCAATTAATTCGTCACACTCTTCATCACTTAATACATTTGCTAATACGACAATAAGAGGTTCTTCGAATTTTGAAATAATTTGTATTTCCCTATCCTCTGTCATAATCGTATTTCCTTTATGGTCAAAAATAGTTTGTTCCTTATTTTCACCTATTTGATTGTTATTTGTCATTTCCTTATCTCCCTAGAAAAAAATGATTGGATAGCATGAATATATCATATTCTTTCTACCTTTCTCTTTTTTGAGAAAATTTAAACTTTTAACTATCATTTTATCCCTTTCCTCAAAGAAATTAAATCACTCCACAATAGGAATTAGTGGTTCTCTCCCGCGTATTTTACACACTATCCTTCTACCCAATCAAATATTTTATTATCCCTTTTCCTATAGCGAAAGCTCACTGTATAGAAAACTCTCTGCTTTGTAACACATTGCAACGAAATGATAATAACATCATTTTCAAAGACGTACTTTCCACTCACTTCTCCTCTTTCATACTGAAACAAAAAAATATCCTCTTTTTCTTTTTGCTGTAAGTCTCTTTTTATATCTGAAATAGCTCGATCAATAAGTTCCTCCATGAAAAAATTCCGTTCTATTTCAGAATAAAATTTTTTATCCAAAAGTAACATATTCGTTTCGCACATCAAAAAAGAAATTAATAAAATAAGAAAAATAATTGTTCCTGGCATTGCAAATCCATCTTGTTTTCTCATGTTTCTATCTCAATTTCACTATAGCGTACAACCACGCCTTCATATATTTCACCACCTATATCTTTCACACGTATATATAGCAACTGAGGTGTTAATTTATACGAAATCGCTTCAATCCTTTGTAATATAACTTCCCTTCCGCGCATATTTACTTTTCTTATTAAATTACTATTCACTTTTTCATACGTCACCTCATCATCATTACGAAGTTGGAAACGCAAAATATTCCAATCATTTTCTCGTTCTATCTTCCTCCCACTTATTACTTCACGAAATTCTAATTGCATTTGTCCTAAAAACACATCCCACTCCCAGTCATTTAATCCTTTTGAATGTGTATTTTCTATCCCCATAATATGAAGACGCGGTAAAAGTAAAAAGAACATTGATAAAAGTAAAAAACATGCAATCATTTCTATTAAGGTAAATCCCGCTTCCTTTTTATCTTTTCTCTGCATAAAGGCATTGCTCCATCGCTTTTCCTCTCATATCTTTCCACACCGCACAAACTTCATCTCCTCTCCAATATGTGTAATATACAATCCCTTTTATGACTTGCTCTTTTTCTCGCTTTTCCTCATCCTCATACTTAAACAAGGCCGCTTCTTTTTTTAATAATATTAATGCTTTATAGCTCATTTTTATATTTTTTCTTTCCTGCATAATTAATAATGTTTGCGGGAGTAATAACGATACCGCCATCATTATTAAACTTAACGCTACAACCATTTCAACCATTACTGATCCTTTTTGACACTTCACGATACGTAAATCTCCCTCTTCCAAGCTGAAATACAATCTCATATTTATACCCTTGATAGGAAAGTAAAATCGTACCACCTCTATTAATATTTCCGCTCGGATTATACGTCATTGGATTTGGAAAGGTATGCAAATCAAATTGGATATCTTTATTGTATTCTCTCTTAACAATTAAAAAATCCGTCTCTGATTCCGAAATATAATACATCTGTTTCCCTTTAAACCAGCGTAACGTATAATGTTTTTGACGCTTAATTGCCAACTGCTGCATATACAAAATATCATTTGAAAACTGTTTTAAAAACTGCTCAACTCTTTGTTTTTCATGTAATGAAGTAACGTTAAAATGCGTAACAACACTCAGTACAGAAATAGCAAATAAGACAAGTAGCATCTCTAAAAGAGTAAAACCTTTTTGCTTCACGATTTCCCTGCTGATACTGATCCATCATCAGAAATATGGATTGGTTTACCTTTCGGACATTCATCAACAGCAATATATTTTTTAGTTTTTAATTCCTCGATTGTAGGTATTTTATTATTTTCGAGTTGATATGCCTGTATTTGTGCTTCTACAGATTTCACGTAGGCTTCACACCCTTTTTCCTGCACCGAGGATCGCTGCTTAACTACATTTGGAATAATTAATAGTAATAATACAGTTATAACAACCATAACTAACAACATTTCTAAAAGAGTAAAACCTTCTTCATTCTGCATGTAAATGCCCCCTAAATAGAATTCATCATTTGAAACATCGGCATAATCATCGCTAAATACATAAGAATGACTATAAGCCCAAGACATGTAAATAAAATAGGTTGAATCACAAATAACATACGTTTAATTTTTTGTTCTACCTTTTCAATAATGAGCTCACTGTAATCACCAAGCTCATTTGCTAAATTACCATTTGCTTGTCCATGCGTAATGATATAAGAAAGTTCTTTCTCGTAACAACCGCTTTTATCAATAATAGATTGTAACGGTTCTCCTGCAATTAATTGCCGCTCAATTCGGGCTGCTTCATACTGAAAGAACGGATGATACTTTTGCTTCATCATTATTGTTAATGCTTCGTGTACTGACAATCCACCGTGTAATAAACCACTTAATTGAGCTGAAAAGTAATGCGAATGATTTAAAATAAGAAATGTTTTCATAAGGGGAATACGGATCATAATCTTTACCTTTTGAGTAGGCGGAAGTTTTCGGAAATAAAAAATATATAAACTAAAGCCCATTATAACGATAAGAAAAATGCTATAAATGAAGTAGGGTAATAATTTAATTACAACTAAAATTTGCTCCGTAAGTGGTGGTGCTGTAGAATGTAAAGAACTATACATCATTTCAAACTGAGGCAATAAAATGAGGTTAAAAACAGAGAGCATAATCATTAAAAAGAATGATAAAAACATAGGATATCGCATTACTTTCATCATATCTTTCCTATATTTATCCTTCTTGTAAAGAAGTACACTCCCTTGTTGCAAAGCAAAAGAAATGTCACCATGTCGCTCTGCATAAAACAAATAGCTTAACACCTCAGGGTGAAACATTAATTGGTGAAAAGAAGCGTGCAAACTTTGTCCATTCTTCAATCCCTCGATCATACGCTGTAGCTGTAATTTCTTCCCTAATGGTAGTTGCAACTGCAAAAATTCTAACGCCTGCAAAAGTGAGTAACCTTTATCTAATAAATCACTTAATCTTTTCCATAATAATGCTTGATCACTTAAACCCCATTTCCTCTTAAACATATACATCTTCTTCCAAAAATCCTAAAGCATACCCTTTTCGAACCGACGATTCCAACGTTTCATAGTGATACGTAACATTTTCTCCACTTGCTTCTTTAATCGCTTGTTTTAATTCATATCCATATAACAGTTCATAAATACTTGCCTGTCTCACTTGCCTCATTGATTTACATACAGTTGAACACTTCCCTCTGCAAAATGGACATTTTAATTCGACGAGCCGCTGAGCAGCTACTGCTAATAATGATTGTTCAATTTCTTGCCTTGTAATACCATAATCCATAAATCGTAGTATCGCTCCTTTCGCATCATTTGTATGCAAGGTTGTCATTACTAAATGTCCCGTCAAACTGGCCCTTACAGCTACTTTTGCTGTTTCTTCATCACGAATTTCGCCAACTAAAATAATATCTGGATCATGACGCAAAATAGCCTTTAATCCCGTTTTATATGTGATACCAGCTTTTTCATTTATTTGAATTTGTAATAAACCGTCTTTTCTTTGCTCAACTGGATCTTCCAGTGTAATGATGCGACGTGTTTGCCATTTTCTAGCTACTTCTAATAACGCATACATTGTTGTTGTTTTTCCAGAACCAGTCGGCCCAGTAAATACGAGTAACCCATGTGAATGCTTTAAAAAAGAGAGTAATTTTTCCGCTGAACTTGGAAATAACGAAAGGTGAGACAACGGCTGAGAAGATGCTTGTAAATGGAGGCGAATAACGAGACTTTCTTGATATACTGTTGGAAGTGTTGAAAGGCGTAAATACACTTCTTGTCCATCAATTTGTAAGTACAACGAACCATTTTGAGGTTTTCTCCTCTCTCCTATATCCATTGATGCTAAAAATTTAAAGTGCGAAACAAGCTTTTCTCCAAATTCCTTTTCAATACACCGTTTCATAATTAAATCTTTTCCTATACGTAATTGAATCGCCATATCCTTCTGCCTGGGCACAATATGTAAGTCCGATGCTTGCACCCCACAAGCTTCTTTCATAATCATATTTGCAAAAAGCTCGACACTATTCATCAAATTTCCCTCCTCACCATGTATATATCATGAAAAACTGCAAAACAAAAATTAGCAATTTTTTATTTTCACTAAGAGAAAAAGGGAAAATATGTTTGTGAAATTATGAACAATTTCCGAATTATTGTCTGAAATTACCTATATAAAAGTTTATCTGTATTATAATGTTAATATCTTGGATAAAGTGATAAAGGTGGAGATCCTAATGGAACAAGCTTTAAAAATTACAGGTGTGTTATCTGACCCTACTCGTTATTACATTTATAAATATATTTCTCAAAAGCATAGTTACGTAACTGTACAAGAAATCGCAGATGAGTTTGACATTCATCCAAACGTAGCTCGTTTACATTTATCTAAATTAGAAGATGTTAATATGCTAAAATCAGAAACAAAAAAAACTGGGAAAGGCGGCAGACCAAGCAGACTATACGTCTTGTCTCAAGATGTCATCCAGTTACAATTCCCATTTCGCGATTATCAATTATTAGCACAGATAGCATTTAATTCACTGCTAAGCTTAGGTAGCGCTGGTGAAAAAGCGCTATATGAAACAGGGAAACAATTCGGCAAAGAATTAATGCAACAACATATGCATCGCTTAAATGTAAGTGCAGAAGCATTGACGATAGAACAAAAAATGCAAATCGCAAAAGAAGCATTCTCAACAGCTGGTTTATCTCCTGCTTTTGAAATAAGTACGGATGGTACAAAAATTTTCTATGATGTACACAATTGCCCATTTAAAGAAGTTGCTGCGCATCATCCGACTGAAATTTGTAATATGCACGGAGATATGATGAAGGGGATTTTTGAAATCCTATTCCCGAACGTGGAATTAACACGGAACGATAGTCTACTAGATGGATGCAAATCTTGTAACTATAAGGTTCAAATTTAGTTTTTCAACTAAGAAGAAGTCAATATTATAATTGGCTTCTTTCTTTTATATGAATGAATATTTACAATAGTTAGAAAAATAAACTATAATGAAGAGAGGTTTTACTTTTTTTAGAAAAGGAGGGAGATGGCATGGAGCGCATGTTTCGCGTTCTCGGCTTTTGGACTGGAATTTTCTCGGTTATGTTTTACGTAGGGGATATGCAACAGGCTGCACTACTATTTTTAGGACAAACAGGTTTCTTCGTACTTTTAAGCTATTTAAAATTAACAGAGCGTATGTATATATACGTATTCGGGGCATATTTAACTGTTTTCTTCATAGGATTTACATACTACACGACGTTCTTACTTGTCCCTGGGGCTGGACATTAAAAGGTGGCATTTTGCCATCTTTTTTTTAATTCCGCAATTCCCTAGTTGACTTATAGGTTTTATTACCTTATATTCTATATAACAGATTGGAATTAGGGGGAATTATCATGAATACACTGCTTGTCGGAATTAACGTTGCAGTCATGCTCATCTTAGTTGGCGTATTATATTATATGCAACGTAAGCATGTATCTTTTAATAAACGTGTATTTACTGCTTTAGGAGTCGGAATTATATTCGGTCTTATATTACAATTTATTTATGAGCCAACTTCTAAAGTAATTATTGAATCAAATACTTGGTTTGGCTTAATCGGTAACGGTTATGTGAAATTGCTTCAAATGATTGTTATGCCACTTATTTTAGTATCTATTATTTCAGCATTTACAAAATTACAATTAACGAAAAACCTTGGTAAAATCAGTGGTCTTATTATTGGAATTTTAATTCTTACTACAGGAATTGCTGCAGCTGTCGGTATCGCTGCAAGCGCAGGATTTGATGTATCAGCAACAGGATTACAACAAGGTGATGCAGAATCTGCTCGTCTGAAATTAGTAGAAGAAAGATTTACTTCTATTGAAAAGACAACAATTCCAGACAAATTATTAGAACTGTTACCTACAAATCCGTTTCTTGATTTAACAGGTGCTCGCCCAACATCAACAATTTCTGTTGTAATATTTGCAGCATTTATCGGTATCGCCTTTATAGGTGTAAAACGAAAATATCCAGAACAAGCAGAGCTATTTAAGAAAATGCTTGATGCTGTATATGCAATTGTAATGCGTATGGTAACATTAATTTTACGTCTTACTCCATACGGCGTGTTAGCTCTTATGGCAAAAACAGTCGCTGGTAGCGATATAAATGCTATTTTAAAACTTGGTAACTTCGTGTTAGCGTCTTACGTAGCACTTATCGTAATGTTTATCATTCACTTATTATTAATCGCACTATCTGGTTTAAATCCAATTCAATATTTGAAAAAAGTGTTCCCGGTATTAACATTTGCATTCACATCTCGCTCTAGTGCTGGTGCAATGCCATTAAATATTGAAGCACAAAAAGAAAAACTTGGTATTTCTGAAGGAATTGCTAACTTCGCTGCATCCTTTGGAGTATCTATCGGTCAAAACGGTTGCGCAGGTATTTACCCAGCAATGCTTGCTATGATGGTCGCTCCAACTGTAGGAATTGATCCGTTACAACCACAATTTATTTTAACTTTAATCGCTGTCGTTGCTATTAGCTCATTCGGTGTTGCCGGCGTTGGTGGCGGTGCAACATTCGCAGCATTAATCGTATTATCTACAATGAACTTACCAATCGGCATTGTCGCTCTAGTTATCTCAGTTGAGCCATTAATCGATATGGGTCGTACAGCTCTTAACGTAAGTGGTTCTATGACAGCAGGTCTTATTTCTAGTAAATGGCTTGGAGAATTAGATCACGATACGTACAATCAAGATGATGTAAAAACTGGTGAGATTGCTTCATAATAAAAAAGGACGCTAACAAAAATGTTAGCGTCCTTTTTTAGTTCTTTTCATCTTCCTCTTTGTCTTTTAAACATAAGGCATAACATATTGTTTCAAACACTATGTATACAGCTCTACCGATTACTTCAGCCATGGTAAAACACCACCTATATATTAGAAAAGGTAATTATAAATAAATTATATATCTTTTCAGGTTTTTATACTTCTACTAAAACTCTTCTAGTTGCTCTTTTAACTCCTCCTCAATCTCATAACAAGATTCATCAACAAGTTCCCCTACTTTCTTACTCCCCAAAATGTTTGATTGAATTGGCATTCCTAAAAAAATTCTTTCGCATTTCCAAATTGGTATATTGTGAAATCCAATCATCTCTTTTTCTTCATCTAATATAGCTATGGCAGCTGATGAATAATAACCCACCTCAAAAGGATGCTCTTTATCTTTAACAAGTTCCATAGATAGTTCCATGTTTTTCTCTATGTATAAATATGAATACTCTTCAAAAAGTTTAAGTGATATTCGCTCTATTTCCTTTTCCATACATTGAATTTTCTCTTTCAATTCCAATGTGAAATCTCGTTCTTTATACTTCATTTCCATCTCCTTAAACATAGAAAAAGAGAATACAATAACATATTCTCTTTTCTCAAATATATTTCATTATGTCACAGCCCGTCCCTTTCACAAATAACCATTTTGCTCGCACCATGTATGAAATTGTCCTACGTCTACTCCAACTAGCACGATATCCTTTAGCTCTACAGCAACACTTTGTTCTCCAATTACAATAGCAAAGTGGGATTCTAATTGTTTTTCGTTTTTCTTTACAGTTCCAATTCGGTTCCGATACGGTCCGTCTTTTATATATGCTTTTTGTCCTACAATATCAAAGTTCAAGATTCTCACCTCTTTTACTGCGCTCAAATTGGAAATACAATCTCCACCTCGAAAAATTTCCTTTCATTGCACTATTTCTCTATATATATGACGAAACAATAAAAGAGTCCTTCCTTCTTTACAATTATTTTTTCTTTGTTTCATTTTTATGATTGAAACGTAAAGTTTATAATAAAATACACTTGGAAGCGCTTTCTGTGTAATTTTTTATGTTATAATATAAAAGTAGAACTTCGTAAAGAGGGTTAAAAAATGAATACAAACATGATTAAAAAAGTAATTGAAGCATTAAAAGTATATGGCTTTCAGGATGTATCATTCTGTGAAGAAACGAAGCAATTCTTATTTCATAACGAAACCGATATTATGAGCGGCTATGCAAAAATAACATATAGTAGTCAATTCGAAAAATTTAACGTACAAATTCATCCAATTGAAACGCATCACCAAGCAGAGTTACAAGAGGTTGAAAGACATATACAAGCTTGCATACGAAAAGTAGAGTATTTAAATGCACTTCTTACTGGACAAACAAAGCTAGATGATAAAATTATTATTATGTAAAAAAAAGAACGTGATATCCTCACGTTCTTTTTCTTTATATGTTCATTTTTTCTTTCAGTTGTAATCCTGTAACAGATTGTAATACATCCATTACCTCTCCAAAAGTCATATCAAAGATCGTTTTATCTTCTATGTACGGGAATTGTCTAAAACGCTTTTCTAACATTTTCACTGCATCCGATGTGAAATTTGCGCTATCAATGCCAAATTCTGTTTCAAGAAGCACAATCCAATCTAACACATGAAAACCTAATCCATTTACGAATGAAATAAGTTTTTCTTCTGACTGTGGAGATAAGAATACGTTTCGCTCCATCTCACTAAATAGTTCTTCTCCTAAAATTCCTGCTAACTCATCATCATGTTCGCGTTCAATAATCTCTTCGTAACCGTAATCATCAACAAGCTCTTCTACTTCTTCACCATCCGCAAAAAGCAATTGGCTAAGAAGTGCATCTTTCTTAAATTCACTGTTTTGTACAACTTCTAAAAAACTTGTTTCCCATCCATTTTCTAATTTCATATAACATAACTCCTTTATGACCTTTTCTTATCATCACTGTACCCAAAAGATCACTTTTATAACCTTTAGGTAATTACTATTATTCCATATTATTTATAACATAAGATGCAAACTCAGCTGCATCTCCTTCAAAAATATTAATCTCTGGCAAATGGTAAAACGTTGTTTGGAGCTTGTTTCCTTCATGATACATATATACCTTTTTCTCTAGCGCAATCGCCATTCCAAGCTCTGTATGACTTCCATTTCCGCCATCTAATATAAGTAAAAATACATCCGCTTCTTTAATAGCGTTCTTTTCTGCTTGACCAATTTCTCTTAATTGTTCTTGATTAACTGCTCTTTCATTTTTGGTCCAATCATATGTATGGTACCATCCTGCTTCTTTTAACTGGCTTGATACAAAACGAACAATATGTTTATTTTGAAATCCCGAGGCAATATAAAATTTCATTTATGTCCACCCTTTAAATACGTATGGGGAAACTCCTTTTTAGCGTTAATGGTTGTAGAAATAATTAAGGAAGACTGCAAAAAAAATCCCCATCTTTAGAACTTATTTGCGTTTAAATGATGGGGTGTTTCATGGTCTTCTTTTATTTTTTGTTTTTTATAACTTTCATCAGCTAACATTTCTAGTTCAGCTGTTATCTCTGATTTTTCAAGCTCTCGTTCTTGTGAAAATTTCCGTGAAATATAAACAATAACACTACCAACGTACAACACAAAGCATATAATAAGTGCAGTATTTTCATAGAGACTTAGCTCCAACACAGTCACTCCTAATCCATTCGTATTTTCACGCTTAATCAATTGGAATTTCCCTACTAACCATTTGTTACCCCGCATTAACGGGCAGTAAGACCCCCACTTCAAAATTCAGCGAAAACAAAGAAGTTAGGTGGGGATTAACTGCCCGTAAAAGCCCGATTGGTGAGGGCTAATAATCAGTGGGGGATTAACCCCTCCCCCACTGATTAAAGTTTCACTTTATTGTAACATAAAAATATCAATTCTTGGAATCTTTCATCCTAGTAAAAAAGGCATGATTATATAATCATGCCTCTGAAATATGTTGAATGATAGTTTTAATTGCTTCTTTTCCATTATATTTTTTTAATGCTGTTTTATACGTCTCATTATTATGAGATAGCTCCTCTATATGCTTTATAAGCGAGTTCACCGTTACATCCTCTTCATATAATACCGATGCATACCCTTGTCTTTCAAAGGATTCCGCATTTAAAATTTGATCTCCACGGCTTGCAAATTTCGATAACGGAATTAAAACCATTGGCTTTTGCAATGTTAAAAACTCAAAAATCGCATTGGAGCCCGCACGCGAAATAACAAAATCTGTTGCCGCTAATATGTCTGGCAACTCCCCATGTACATATTCAAATTGTCTATATCCTTCTTTATTTTGTAAGGATTCATCAAGATTTCCTTTTCCGCAAAGATGCACAATTTGATAATTTTTCAGAAGATCTGGAAGTGCCGATCGAACAGTTTCATTAATTTTCTTTGCTCCTAAACTTCCTCCCATAACAGTAATAACTGACTTCTTACGGGAAAATCCTAGAAACTTTAAACCTTTTTCAAGATTTCCTCTTAGTACTTCTTCACGTACTGGTGATCCTGTATATACTACTTTCTCTTTCGGTAAGTGCTTCGCAGCTTCTTCAAATGTAACAAATATTTTCGAGGCAAAACGGAGCGCAATTTTATTTGCTAGTCCAGGTGTCATATCAGATTCATGTAGCAAAACTGGCACCCTATTTAGCCATCCTCCAATTACGACTGGTACAGATACGAAACCACCTTTTGAAAAAATAACATCCGGCTTTAGTTTACGAATTGTTAAGTACGCATCCATAACCCCTTTCATTACGAGAAAAGGGTCTTTTATATTTTTTAAATCAAAATAACGACGTAGCTTCCCACTTGCAATACTATAGTACGGAATCCCTTCCTTTTCTATAATCGTTTTTTCAATCCCTTGATGAGAACCGATATAAGAAATGTCCCAGTTTTTTTCCTGTAAATGTGGAATAATTGCTAAATTAGGTGTTACATGTCCTGCCGAACCGCCACCTGTAAAGACTATTTTGTTCATACGTCTCCCCCTTCTACACTATAGTACACTAAAATACCTTGCCTCAGGGTGAGAAAATACCATAGCCGTTACAGACGCTTCTGGCTCCATCATAAATCCTTCTGTTAATGAAATACCTATTTCTTCCGGCTGAATTAAACGGAACAATTTTTCTTGGTCAGCAAGTTCTGGACAAGCTGGATAACCAAAGGAAACACGTATTCCTCTATATTTCGTGCGGAAACGTTCTTCCATCGTCAGTTCAGGTGAGTCTGGAATGCCCCAACGATCACGAATGAGCATATGTGTTTTTTCAGCAAGTCCTTCTGCTAATTCAAGCGCTAACGATTGAATGGCATGACTGCGTAAATAATCACCCTTCGCCTTCCACTCTTCAGCAATGTCCCGAACTCCTTCCCCAACAGTAACAGATAAGAAAGCAACATAATCCATTTCATCCCCAATCGGACGTAAATAATCACCTAAAGTACGGTATGGAGCCTTTCCTTGTCTAGGGAATGTGAAACGCTCTATAATACGCGTATGATCTTCTGGATCATATATTACAATGTTTTGTCCGTCGCTTTGTGCTGGGAAAAACTGATACACTGCTTTCGGGCGTAACCAAGATTGTCCCTCTTGTAATAATTCATCGATTAAATCATTTAATTCGTGCGCTCTTCTATCTCCTTCTTGCAGGAGTTTTTTTACATTTCCTTTTAATCCAAGATGATGCCCAAGCAGCATTTGTCTATTTAAAAACGGTGCGAGATGTGCAACTGGAATATCGCGCAATACAATTCGTTTTGTTGAATCAGGTATCATAACCTCCGCCTTCGGTAATGGCTCAATTACTGCTGGAATTTCCACTGGTTTTTCCTCTTTTTTAACGATATGAAGATGACGTTCTTTTTTATCCTGTTTCATCTTCTCACGCTCTTCTTCTTTTTGAAGCTTATTAATAATATCAAGCCCCGTCATCGCATCACTCGCATAGCATACGAGCCCTTTATATGATGGAGAAATACGATTATCTGTAAACTTTCTCGTTAGCGCTGCACCACCGACAACGATTGGAATATCAATATTTGCCGCTTTTAGATCTTCAGCAGTTGTTACCATTTGTTGGGCTGATTTTACTAGCAAGCCTGAAAGACCAATAATATCAGGCTTCTTCTCTTGTACTTCTTGAACAATTCGATCCGAACGAACATTAATCCCTAAATTAATAATTTCATATCCGTTATTTGATAAAATAATTTCAACGAGATTTTTCCCAATATCATGTACGTCACCTTTTACAGTCGCTAATAATACTTTCCCTTTTTTTGCGCTATCACTAGACTCCATATGTGGCTCTAAATAGCTTACGGAAGCTTTCATACTTTCGGCACTTTGCAATACTTCAGCAACGATAAGCTCATTATTATTAAATAATCGTCCCACCTCGTCCATTCCTGTCATAAGTGGGCCATTAATAATATCAAGAGGTTTTCTTCCTTCTGTAAGCGCAAGACTTAAATCCTCGTGTAACCCTTGTTTCGTACCTTCTACAATATAATTTGCTAGTCGTTCATCAAGCGTTAGTGTTTCTTGTACAACGACATCTTTCTTTTTGGCAACACGGTAAAAGTTTGTAAATTCTTCTAACGTCTCTTTCGTCGTTTCAAATAACAATGCATCTGCAAGACGTTTTTCTTCCTCTGGAATTGACGCATAGCGTTCTAATTTTTCCGTATTAACAATCGCATAATCTAATCCCGCTTTCGTTGCATGATATAAAAAGACGGAATTTAATACTTCACGGCCCGCGGGCGGTAAACCAAATGATATATTACTTACACCTAAAATCGTTAAACATTCTGGTAACGCTTCTTTAATAAGACGAATTCCTTCTATAGTCGCTGCCGCTGAACCTATATATTCTTCATCACCTGTCCCTACAGGAAACACAAGCGCATCAAAAATAATATCAGATGGACGTATGCCATACTTCTTCGTTAGTAACTCATAGCTTCTTTTCGCAATTTCTATCTTTCGTTCTGCACTAACTGCCATACCGTCTTCATCAATTGTTCCTACAACTATAGCGGCACCGTATTTCCGAAGAAGAGGTGTCACTTTTTCAAAACGTTCTTCTCCATCTTCTAAATTAATAGAATTGATAACACCTTTTCCTTGAATATAAGTTAGAGCTCTTGCCATAACATTTTCATCTGTTGAATCAATCATAATCGGTACTTTTAATACTTTCGTAACTTCTGCCAAGAATCTTTCCATATCTTCTATTTCATCACGGTCAGGGTCTGCCATACAAATGTCAATAATATGAGCATTCTTCTTCACTTGCGCTCTTGCCACTTCAGCTGCCTCTTCAAATTTTCCTTCTGCTATTAATCTTTTAAACTTGCGTGATCCAATTACGTTCGTCCTTTCTCCAACAAATAACGGTCTCATAGAGTCATCATATTGCAACGCCTCTAATCCACTAACTCCATGCCCTTCTCGTTCATGTTGCTCACGCGGCTTAAGAGATGCTAACGCGGATTTCATTGCTCTTATATGTTCTGGTGTTGTGCCGCAACAACCACCGATAATATTAATCCATCCTTCTTCAGCAAATCGCTTCACTTTTTCAGCGAGAGAAGATGGAGATTCATGATAATGTCCATCTTCATCAGGAAGACCTGCATTTGGATAACAAGAAATATAACACTCCGATAAATCAGATAAGGAACGAATATGGTCTCTCATAAACTCTGGACCAGTCGCACAGTTTAATCCAACCGATAACGGCTTCATATGCTCTATCGATAAATAAAAGGCCTCTATCGTTTGCCCCGCTAAAGTCGTTCCCATCGGTTCAATCGTTCCAGAAATCATAATAGGAACCGTTTTATTTAGTTCATCAAAAGCTGCTTGAATTCCAATATAAGCAGCTTTCACATTACGCATATCTTGACTCGTCTCCACAAGTAATACATCAATTTCACCTTTCAATAACCCTCTCGCCTGCCTTGTATAGGCCTCAATCAGTTCCTCAAATGTAACTCCTCCTGTAACACTAATTGCTTTCGTTGTCGGCCCCATCGCACCTGCAACATATACTTCCTTCCCGCTTTCTTTAACAGCTTGCTTCGCCAATAGTGCTGCCTTTTCATTTAGTTCTTCATCTAAATGAGACAGCTCATAATCACTTAATACGATATTTGTCGCCCCAAATGTATTTGTTTCAATGATGTCAGCTCCAGCTTCAATATAAGCTTTATGAATCTTTAAAATAACATCCGGCCTTGTTTCTACTAAATATTCATTACACCCCTCGTAATCTTCTCCTCCGAAATCTTCCGCAGTTAAGTCCTCTTGTTGTATCATTGTCCCCATTGCACCATCTAATATTAAAATGTTATTTTTTAATTTTTCTTCTATACACTTCATCAATTAATACCTTCTTTCACTTCTTGCTTTTCTCTCACATATTTAACAAGATGTTCTGTAATTTCATATTTTAGAAATGGTGTAATTAGATAGATACCGTTAAAATATTTCATCGCCGCATCGATCAACTCTTGTGAAATACGAATCCCTTCCTCAATAGCTGCCTCTTTCGTTTCGTGTCCATCCATTCTCTCCCTTATTTCTTCAGGAAGGGTAATACCCGGCACCTCAAAATGGAGAAAGTCTGCATTCCGCTTACTTACTAATGGCATAATTCCAATAAAAATAGGTTGTTCCAAATGTTTTGTTGCTTCATATACTTCTTCTATTAAAGCAACATCATATATCGGCTGTGTTAAGAAATATTCAGCCCCAGCATCTATTTTTCGTTCCATTCGCTTTACCGCTGCTTTTAAATGCCTTACGTGGGGATTAAATGCGCCGCCTACAGAAAATCTTGTTGCCGGTCCAATGGATTTCCCTAAAATGGAACGTCCATCGTTCATTTCTTTAATCATTTTAATTAACTCTATAGAGGACAGATCATATACAGAAGTTGCTCCCGGAAAATCACCAACGCGCGCTGGATCACCAGTTAAAGCTAGCACTTCCTCCATCCCTAACGCCGATAAACCTAATAAATGAGATTGTAGCCCAATGACGTTATGGTCTCTACACGTTAAATGAGTCAATACCGGAATATCATGCTTCGTTAATAATGCACCCATTGCCATATTAGAAACGCGAGGCGATGCTAATGAATTATCTGCTAGAGTAATAGCGTCTGCCCCAGCTCTTTTCAGTGCTCTTGCCCCTTCAAAAAAACGCTGCGTGTCTAATGTTTTCGGTGGGTCTAGTTCCACTACAACTGTCGTTTGTTTCTTTGCTTTTTCTGCTAGAGTGACGTGAGATTTCGAACGTTTCTCGTGTGTATGAACTACTTTTGGTCTTTGAATCGTGTCCTTTTCTATTACAGGCGTAACATTTAGAGTAGCACGCTTCATACTTTCAATATGTTCTGGAGTAGTACCACAACAACCACCCAATAACCGAATACCTTGCTCAATAAATTTCAGTGTCATCGCTTCGAAATAAGCCGGACTTCCCTCATATACGTAACGTCCCTCCACATAATTCGGGAGACCTGCATTTGGATATGCTGACAAGTAGCCATTCTGCGGAATCGATATCATTTTAAAAGCTTCCGTCATATGAAGTGGTCCTAGTTGACAGTTCAATCCAACAACATTTGCACCGTAATCTATAAGCTGCTTTAATATTTCATTGACATCATTTCCATTTTGAGTCGTACCTGCTTCATGTAACGCTAATTGAGCAACAATCGGAATATTTGTTTGCTTACGCAATACTTTAACGGCATGAAGTAATTCAAATTCATCGTAAAAAGTTTCTAATAGTAATCCATCAACCTGTTCTTCTAGTAAAGCACCTGCCTGTTCAAGTAGCATAAACTCCCTTTCCATATCAGTCGTTGTAACAGCTCCAATATGTTTCATACCACCGATTGTTCCTAAAATTGCATTTCTTTCTGTAACAGATGCTTTCGCAATCTTCACTGCCGCTTTATTAATTTGAACAACTTGATTTTCTAAGCCATACATACGTAATTTCGCCTCATTTGCTCCATACGTATTTGTTTGAATCACATCTGCACCAGCAGCTACATATTGTTTATGAATCGATATAATTAAGTCTGGATCAGACAAATTCAATTCTTCAAAACTACTTTGCAAACCATGTGAATGTAATAACGTTCCAACCGCACCATCACCTATTACAATTCCTTTTGATAATAAATCTAGTAATTTCACGAATCTCCCTCATTTCTATCAATATAAAAACCCCCTCTTCACTTTGAAGAGGGGGACATAATTGTTCCGCCTCTTATTATGCAAAACATTCGTTTTGCAGGTATTAGCACCGTTTCAAACATTTCGTTTGAAGGTTGCCGGGTTTCACAGGGCCTTTCCCTCCACCGCTCTCAATAAGAGTTGTCTTTATTATTTTATTTATGTAGCTAAAAGGAAATACGTTCCCCTTTTAACAATGTTTGTTAATTTTTTATAAATTTAGCATGCACAAATATAAAAGTCAATGACACTTGCGGAAAAATAAAAATTATTTAAAATAAAGTTGCAATTCAATTAACTTTTGTTGTAAAGTTAAAAACATAATAAAAATTTCATACGAACATTCTTATCTAGAGAGGTAGAGGGACTGGCCCTATGACGCCTCAGCAACCATTAACATTTGTTAATAAGGTGCTAATTCCAGCAAATTGTGAAAGATTTGACAGATGAGAAGAAGACTCTATTCAATCCGAAAGCCTTCTTCTTAGAAGGCTTTTTTTATTTTATATTCAACTACTGATTCAATTTAAAAAGGAGGAATTTTTACATGTCAACTATCGAAACAAAACTAGCACAAATCGGAAATCGTAGCGAAACTACAACAGGAACTGTTAATCTACCCGTTTATTTCTCAACCGCTTATCGTCACGAAGGACTTGGTAAATCTACCGGCTTTGACTATTCACGAACTGGAAATCCAACTCGTGGTCTTTTAGAACAGGCAATCGCAGACTTAGAATATGGCGAACAAGGTTATGCCTGTAGTTCAGGTATGGCAGCTGTTCTCCTCGTCCTTTCATTATTCCGTTCTGGAGATGAACTTATTGTATCCGAAGATTTATACGGGGGAACGTATCGCTTATTTTCCGAACATGAAAAAAAGTGGAATGTTCGATGTAGATACGTAAATACACAATCTATTAAACAAATTGAGCAAGCTATCACAAATGAAACGAAGGCTATTTTCATAGAAACTCCGACTAATCCATTAATGCAAGTTACTGATATTGCCGCTGTCGCAACTGTAGCGAAAAGACACGGACTACTTCTTATCGTAGATAACACATTCTACACGCCTTATATACAGCAGCCATTAACAGAAGGTGCTGACATCGTACTTCATAGTGCAACGAAATATTTAGGTGGGCATAATGATGTATTAAGCGGACTTGTCGTTGCAAAAGGAAAGGAACTTTGTGAGGAAATCGCTCATTATCATAATGCCTCCGGTGCTGTCTTAAGCCCATTTGACTCATGGCTATTAATTCGTGGCATGAAAACTTTAGCGCTTCGCATGAAACAACATGAAGAAAATGCGAAAGCAATTGTTGCTTATTTAAATGATGAAGATGGTGTGACAGATGTATTTTATCCAGGAAGAGGCGGCATGATTTCGTTTCGCCTTCAAGATGAAACATGGATTAATCCATTCTTACAATCTTTATCCTTAATCACATTTGCTGAAAGTCTTGGTGGTGTAGAGAGTTTAATGACTTATCCAGCAACGCAAACGCATGCTGATATTCCAGAAGAAATCAGAACGGCAAACGGTGTATGTAATCGTCTTCTTCGATTCTCCGTCGGCATTGAAAATAGTAACGATTTAATTCAAGACTTAAAGCAAGCCATTAAACTTGTAAAAGAAGGTGTAAGAATATGAGTTATTCTATCGATACACTCCTACTACACAACCAATATAAACATGACTCGCAAACAGGAGCTGTTAACGTTCCCATTTATAACACATCAACATTTCACCAGTTTGACGTAGATACTTTTGGGAAATACGACTATAGCCGATCGGGTAATCCAACTCGTGAAGCTCTTGAAGATATCATTGCTTTATTAGAGGGCGGAACAAAAGGATTCGCATTTGCATCAGGAATTGCAGCGATTTCCACTGCATTTCTCCTTCTTTCACAAGGTGATCACGTACTCATTTCAGAAGACGTATACGGAGGCACTTATCGAATTATAACTGAAGTACTCTCTCGTTACGGTGTTTCACATACATTTGTAGATATGACAAATGTAGAAAAAGTAAAAGAAAACATTAAACCAAATACGAAGCTCTTTTATGTAGAAACACCTTCTAACCCACTTTTAAAAGTGACAGATATTCGTGCTGTTTCTAATCTTGCAAAATCTATTGGTGCTCTTACTTTTGTTGATAATACATTTTTGACACCACTATTCCAGAAGCCACTTGATCTTGGCGCCGATGTCGTTCTTCATAGTGCCACAAAGTTTATTGCTGGTCATAGTGATGTTACTGCCGGATTAGCGGTTGTAAAAGATGCCGAACTCGCTCAAAAACTTGGATTTTTACAAAATGCATTTGGCGCTATTTTAGGACCTCAAGATTGTTCTCTCGTACTTCGCGGTTTAAAAACATTGCATGTACGTCTCGAGCACTCCGCTGCTAACGCCAATAAAATTGCACATTATTTACAAGAGCATGCTAAAGTCCAAAATGTCTATTATCCTGGCTTACAATCACATCTTGGTTATGATATTCAACAATCTCAAGCTACATCAGCCGGAGCTGTCCTATCTTTCACTTTACAATCAGAAGACGCACTCCGCCAATTTTTATCGAAAGTTAAACTACCCGTTTTTGCGGTTAGTCTAGGGGCTGTTGAATCTATTCTTTCCTATCCAGCAAAAATGTCACATGCCGCTTTATCACAGGAGGCACGTGACGAAAGAGGCATTTCTAATTCATTGCTTCGTTTATCTGTCGGTCTTGAAAATGTTAACGATCTAATATCCGATTTTGAAAATGCCCTTTCTTATGTAGAAGAACCTGTAAATGCATAGAGAGAAAAGAAGATATGAAATTAAGTTTTCATATCTTCTTTTTATGTTTTTGAGTATATTTCTTACTTTTCGTATAGTTCATAAAAAAACGATAGAGCACCATCTATTTCCAAGTAATAAATTAATTGATATATTAAGAAGTAAAAAAAGGGGCAAAAAATAATGGATACTTGTGCAGATGTTTTAATCGTTATCGATTTACAAAATGGAGTATGTTATAGCGAAGAACACTTATTTGACTTACAAAGCTTACTTTCAAAAGTAAATAAAAGAATTTCTTCATACAGAAAATCAAATAAACCAATCATTTTTGTTCAACATTGCGATGATGATTTAGTACCTGAAAAAGAACTTTGGGCTATTCATGCTGATCTAGATGTTCAAGAACAAGATTTTTTTGTAAGAAAAACACATGCAAATTCATTTTATAAAACAAACTTAAAAGAGATTTTAGATCAATTATCCGTACATCGTATTGAATTCTGTGGTGCCCAAACAGAATTCTGCATGGATGCTACGATTAAATTTGCCCACGGACTAGGATACGAAAACTTCATGGTACAGAAAACAACCTCTACGTTACATAATCCATTTATGTCGGCAAAAGAGACAATTGATTTTTATGAGAATATATGGAACCATAGATTTTTAAAGTTGATAAAAGATGAGCTCTAGAATAAATGACTCAAATATTTAATCATCACCATAAGGAAGCTGATTATAGTCAGCTTCTTTTAACCTGTTCTATATTCTATATATATCATTACAATTCCTTTGTCATATTATTTTAAAAATTTCGTATATTCATTTGAAAGAATAAGAAAATCATGATAAAATTGTGTTACAAATATATCTATATCTTTCAATTTTTAAAACGCATCAAAATTTTCACCCAAAAGTGTCATTTTACAAAACCGTACAAATTTATCTATTTTATTTACATCAGGGTCTCTTTTCTTACAATTTCTTTACTTTAGGACTTTTTTTCTGCAACAACTGTTTTCTTTTCTTTAATTTTTTGGTATGTATAGTATGGTATGGTATAACAGCTCACACGGAGGTGGAAAAGAACATGTTAGAAACCTTTCAAAAAGAAATAGAACTATATGAAAGCAATGCAGAATTATTGAAAGTGCTTGCTCATCCTGTTCGCTTATGTATTGTAAAAGGATTAATTGAACGTGGCCCAAGCAATGTTTCTACAATGTACACTGGCTTAAACATGCCACAATCTACAATTTCACAGCATTTAGCAAAGTTAAAAAGTGCTAAAATCGTTTCTAGTGAAAGAAAAGGATTAGAAATTTACTACAAAGTAGAAAACGAAACAATTATTCAACTCGTTCGTGTATTATTAGGTTAGGGACTAATAGACAGAGAAAAAGAACGTATTCTATATTTTTCATCTCATATCTTTAATATAAATATATATCATGAGAGGAAATATATAATACTACATAAGTCGTATGAAAAAACAAGACACAGAAATATACTGTGTCTTGTTTTTTCATGTTGTTAAATATCGATTCAAATGTAAATTCTTCATATCTTTCGTGTGCATAACAATATCAAAGGCACTTCCTAAGCCTCCGTTCAAAATCATAGAACGAACTGCTCGATTTCGTTTTTGAGTTTCAGAAAAAGGATTCGTATCTTGATGACTCGTAAGATGTTCTAATATTCCTGCCGCTAACAAAAACTCTGATTGCTTCCTGTGCCATATCGTATGAATCCCTTGTAACTCGAAAATCATCTTCAACTCATCCCAATGAACATGGGTAGTTAAATCCATTTCTCCTGGATATGCAAGAGGGTTACGAATTAGCTTATGCTTATAATATCCTCTTAAACTTCCTTCATGATGTGCAGGATGCATCCATTCTTCTTTTGTATAACCATAATCAACTGTAATACATATACCTCGCTGGAACCATTCTGCAATCTCTTCTATATACTCTTCCATTGCAATAGGTACCTCAAATCGCTGCCCCTCTGCAATATGAATATTATATTTCAATAAGTATCGACCAATTCTTTTCTCTACTGGCCTAAATACTTCAGCAAGGTCCCCTTCCTCTGTATACGTGATACGTACTTCATACAAAATTCCATTTCTTTTCTCAACTACTTCAACAGGAAACGCATCAAATAGCTCATTCGAAAAAATAATTCCTTCGAAAGACTCTCCCATTTCAATATACGATGTATAATACGATACATTATCAAATGAGCAAAGACTCTCCTGCTGTAATCTTCTATGAAAAGGGCTCACTTCAACAATTGAATAGTTTAAACTACTAAAGGTTTCCGGAGATAATTGTTTCCATTCTTGTAAAACATCATAGGCAAACCTTCCTGTTCCCCCACCAACCTCACAAATATTTGAAGAAACTTCTCCATTTTCAACAAGCCGAATGAAAAACTTAGCAAAAGTCTTCGCAAAGACAGAAGATACATTACTACTCGTAAAAAAATCTCCTTGCCTCCCAATTTTTTCACGTTCTCTCATATAATATCCATGTCCCTCTGCATATAATACGAGGTTCATATACGTACTGTATGAAATTGAATAATCCTTTTCTTTCCCCATCCATTCCCTTAAAATGAGCTCCATCCCCATAATGACTCCTTATTGTAAAAACGGATTATTTTCTTTTTCAAATCCAATGCTTGTCTCTGGACCATGCCCACATAGCACCGCTGTTTCATCTGGTAATACAAATAATTTCTCTTCAATACTTCCGATTAATTCAGCAAAGCTTCCGCCAGGCAAATCTGTTCTTCCAATACTCATTTGGAATAATACATCACCAGAAAATACGGCATTCGCCTCTTTACAATAATAAGAAATACTTCCTGGAGAATGTCCTGGTGTCTCAAAAATTTCAAAGTTAAAAGAACCGATTGTTAATGTACCTTCTGCATCAATAATTTGATCTGCTGGTTTCGCTGTAATACTGCGGTTCATCATAAAAATTTGTGATCCATTCACAGTTGCATCTCCTAACCAATCCGCTTCTTCTTTATGTACATATACCGGAATACGAAAAGCATCTCTCACGGCATCAACAGCACCAATATGATCAAAGTGAGCATGTGTTAATAAAACCGCAAGGGGCTTTAACTGCGCTTCTTGTAAATATGTAACAAGTTTCTCTCCTTCATGACCAGGATCAAAAATAATACACTCATTTTGATTATTCGTTAAAATATAAGCATTTGTTTGTAATGGGCCTAAAGGCATTTGTGTCCATTTCATATAAAAATCTCCTCCAGTTATTGAACTTACTTTCAATGATACAACATTTCTTTCTCTTAGGAAAAGAAAGGATGCTATCTCGACATTCATTTTTAAAACATGTACAATATAAAAGAGTAAATATTCCAAAAACTCATCGTAAGAAATGAGAAGACAGAGGAGGATATTGTATGGGCCTTGTTATTATTTTTGCGCTAGTCACTCTGTTAGCTGTATTTGCTACGCTTAGAACACTTCGCGAAAAGAACTTTTTCGCGGGCGGTTTTGCAATTGCAACCGTACTCGTTTTCGGATGGTTTACAATCATGACTGTTCTATATAATGGGTACCCTCCAGCAGCTTAATTCATTTACATGGAATTCTTCATCAAGATTTTGCATAAAAAGAGGAAGGGGTGCCCCCTTCCTCTTCTCATATTTCACAACTTATATCATCTTCGCTTCGTATTTGTGCTTTTTTACAAGCCAAGCTCCTCCGATAACACCTGCGTCATTACCAAGTGTCGCAATGGCTAACTTCGTGCTCTTTACAGCGCGTGAGAAAGCATATTGTTCGAAATAGCGTTGAACTGGCTCTAAAAGTGCATCTCCAGCTTTAGACACGCCTCCACCAATAACAATTTTCTCTGGATTCAACGTGCTAGACAGGTTCGCTACAGCTAATCCTAAATAAGAAGCTACTTTTTCTACTACTTCGCCTGCTAGTTCATCACCTTGTCCATGCGCTTCAAACACATCTTTTGATGTAATAAGCCCTTCTTCTGCTAACATAGAACGCAACATGCTCTCTTTATCAGTCTCTTGAATTTTTTGCATGGCAACACGCACAATACCCGTTGCAGATGTTACTGTTTCTAAGCAACCAGACTTCCCGCAATTACACGGGAAAGCATTCTCTGTAACTACTGTAATATGTCCAATCTCGCCAGCAGCTCCACTTATACCGTGTACAATCTCACCATTGGCGATTACACCGCCACCAACACCAGTGCCAAGTGTCATACAGATTAAATCTTTTGCTCCTTCGCCAGCACCTTTCCACATTTCACCAAGCGCCGCTAAGTTTGCATCATTATCAATCACAACAGGTAATCCTGTTTCTACTTCTAATAAATCTTTTAACGGATAGTTTTTCCATCCTAAATTAACCGCTTCATAAATCATTCCAGATGCCACATGTACAGGACCAGGAGCTCCCATACCAACACCAATTAACTTACTTTTTAATTCACCTAACTCTTCTAACTTTTTATCAATAGCTTTCGCTACATCAAGTGTAATATGTTTTCCTTGCTCATTTGTATTCGTAGGGATTTCCCACTTATGTAAAATTTCACCGTACACATTAATAAATGCTAATTTAATCGTTGTACCACCAAGGTCAACCCCAACTAACCATTTCTCTTCCATGTTGCTTACCTACCTTTATCTAATTCTTATTTAGCTCTTTTTGAATTTCTTGCTTCAATAAAAATAAAGCTGTTTGATAGTCTTGTGGATCGATTAACTGTGATTGATTTAATTCACGCAATTCATCTTGCATTAATTGTAAATCTGCAATTCGATCACCCGTATAAATAATCGTACCAAATTTCTTTAGCAATTGTTGAATATCATAAATGGATATCATTTCATCACCCTCAATGCTTACTTACTATAAAAAACTATAATAAGAAAACGTTCACATATTTTATTATAATCAAGAAGAAAAAGTCTCGTCAATTTTTATTTGTCTATACAAGCCCATTTATAACCATTGTTCCTTTTTCTGTAATAATTTTTTCTACATTTTTATCAAATGGTTCAACAGGAATATGTTTTACCATTTGAAAATCATAAGCTAATGATAGCGTTTTCCCTTTATAATGCACGAGATAACGATCATAGTAGCCACCGCCATATCCAATCCGTTCCCCTCGCCGCGTATAGGCTACTCCTGGCACGATAAGAAGATCAATTTCACACGCATTCACTTCTTCCGTAAACGCTGGAATCGGTTCACGTAAATCCATATATACTGTTTCTAATTGATCAAAATTACTAATTTTTCGGAAAGACATCGTTCTTGTCCCTTTATTACACTTTGGAACAACAATTTTCTTTCCTTCTTCCCAAGCTTTTTCGATAATAGGATATGTATTCACTTCATGTTCCATCGAGAGAGTGATTCCAATTGTTTTAGCTTCAATCCACTCTTTTTGTCCATACAACGAAACTGCAATTTGTTCCGATAAAGTTGTATACTGTTCTTCAGATAAAGAATTCATGCGTTCTATTATTTGTTTACGTAAACGTATTTTCTCTTCTTTCACACACTTTTCCCCCTTACAGTGACACTTTACTCTACGAGGATAGTGTATCACTTTTACATAGGAATCGCATAAAAAAAAGAAACAGTAGGAAAATATTCCTACTGCTTACTTTGTTTCACGGTGTAACGTAGACTTCTTGTCACGCTTGCAATACTTTTTAAGCTCGATACGCTCAGCGTTGTTACGTTTATTTTTCTTTGAGATATAGTTACGATCTCCGCATTCTGTACATGCTAGAGTAATATTCACACGCATTCTTATTTCCCTCCAGTACTAATAACTTAAATCAGACTATACCATAATACCACTTTTAAAATAAAAATTCTACACCTTTTGATATTGTCTAATTTTTTCTATAAGATTTTTCATGTTTTCCCTTGCTATTACTGGGTTTCTAGCATGTGAATACACTAAAAATTTTGGTTGTTTTGCGTCAGAAACGATATAAGACCACTCTTTTTCTGTATATTTGAACTGTACTCCTTCTAATATCCCGTCTTCTTTTCTTTCCATGTCAGCCAATAATTTCCGCATTACTTTCCCTTTTTCCTTCCACGAACACACAACTTCATCGCAAAGTAAATAGAGCGGAGGTGATTGCTCTAATATGCTGAGAAATGTTTTTTCCTGCAGTGCTATTAACTCAAATAATTTTCCTATTCGATATAAAATATCTCGCTTCCATCTTATTTGAAAAGACTTTTTTTCATCATGCATATAAAATAGAAGGTAACAACCGCCCAATTTCAAAGACATTGGGTAAATTTTACCTGCTGATTCGAATAATAAATCAGGAATATCTACTTCTTCAAAATCAGTTCCTTGGTAAATATTACTATGATTATCATATAAATCGAATTGATTTCCTTGTTCAGAAAACATAAGCGCCATATTCGCTTTACTCGATTTCATCAAAGCTTTCACATGATCTTTTTGTCCCCCCGCATAAATCCATGTAACTGTGCACCCAAGCCTTTGCAGAAAGAGAATAAGTAACTGTTGTAACATATCATTTCTCTTATTAATAAGAAGATGAAACTTCTGTTTTTGTATTTTCTCTATATCAATGTGTTCTAATACTGCTTCTATATAATTATTTAAAGAAACATGAACCTGCTTACTTCGTCCCATTTCTTTCTCACATACGTAACGAAACGACTCAGACATATATAGTTGTTCGATCGTTTTTTGCTGCTTATACGATAACATTCCATCCCTGCCATACATCTTTATAACAATCCCTCTATCACTTTCCACTTGAATAAAAACCCCACCTGCACAGTTCAAATTATGAATGGCATACTGAAAAAGTGACTCGTTCATTTCTTTACATTCCATCGTATGAATCCCAATACCATGAATAGCATGGAGGAATAAGTTTTTATAGGACGTTGTTTCTATATTTTCTTGACTTCCGATTAATATACTCTCTCCTTTTACAAAAAGAGAACCATAAGCCATTGCGGCTTTCACAATAAATTGAGGGGTAATCTCAACATTGCCTCTTCCTACAATCCGGCTTTTTTGTAACCATCCTGCCCCCTTTTCACTCTCTTGAACACCAGCAGAGCCTACTATTGAATGACTATCTATCACCTTATATGGCCATAGTTTTCCTTTTTGCTTAATTACTGTACTTTTCCCTATATGGCAATGGTCCGCTACGATACTTTTTTGAAAAAGTGTAACATCATCTTCAACCATTGTATGCTCTCCAATTGTTGTTTCTAGCAACTCACAATATTTTCCGATACGGGCGTTTGCAAAAACGATGCTTTTTTGAAGATGAGAATAACTTGAAACCATACTATTTTTCCCTATAATAGAGTACGGTTCAATTACAGCCCCCGCACCAATTATTGCGCCTTCTCCAATAAAAGAAGGACCATGAATTTTCGTCCCTTTTCCTATCGTTACGCCTTCTCCCATCCACACCATTGGTAATACTTCTGTATATGGAATAGGCACCTTCAATTTTTTCGTCAACAAATCGAATTGAGCTTGCCGATATTGATCAAATGTACCAATATCTAGCCAATAGTCTTCTGATAAATATGCAAATAACGCATTTTTATTTGCCAATAATGGAAATACATCATGACTGAAATCAAAAAATTCCATGGATGGTATGTAAGAAAAAATTTCCGGCTCCATTATATAAATACCTGTATTCACAACATTAGAAACTACCTCATTCCAACTCGGTTTTTCTATATATCGTATAATTTCTTGTTCTTTATTCGTTACAACTAACCCAAATGAGAGTGGATTTTCTACTTCTTTCACAAACATCGTTACCATTCTCTTCTTCTGTTCATGAAATGCAATTCCTTCTGATAATTGAAAATCAGTTAATGCATCCCCACTAATAACAACAAATGTTTCATCTAAAAAACTTTCCGCCTGCTTAATACTCCCTGCGGTTCCAAGTGGGGGAGAGTCTTCAAAATAATACAAGTTAACTCCCCATTTACTACCATCACCAAAGTGCTGCTTAATAGCTGTACTCATATATTGAACGGTAATTGCAATTTCACGAATGCCATGCTGACGTAATAATTCAATATTATATTCAAGAACTGGCTTTTCTAACAATGGTAACATCGGTTTTGGAGTATTACATGTTAATGGTCTAAGGCGTCTTCCCTTTCCTCCAGCTAAAATAACCCCCTTCATATACTTCAGCCTCCACTTATATAATGTTCAAGAACTCCGTATACCACATGTATATCATTTATCCCGCATTAACTGCCCACAAATAGCAGGATAAATAAATGTACCTTTTAATCCTAGCAAAAAAGAAAGCGCTTACCATTAACTTAGCAAAATATTTAATAAGATGTAATTAACACATATGTACTTATTTTTCCATTAATTATGATACATCTTATCATCATAAACTAAAGGAAACAACGAGCTTTTTTTGTCATGTTTTGACTAAAAAAAGCAGGTGACTTCTCATCACCTACTCTTTTCCTACTCATTCAATAAATAATGCTTTCCTTTTACTAAATAAAATACATTCTCAGCAATATTTGTAACATGGTCTGCTACACGCTCAATATATCTTGCAACAAAGGATAGTTGTGTAATTTGTGTAATCGCTTCTGGTTGTCCAGGGATAGAGGAAATAAATTCACGAATCGCCTTTCCATAAATTTCATCAACTGAATCATCCATTTCAGCAATTTGTCTAGCAAAAGCTAAATTTTCTTGCTCGTATGCTTCTAATGCTAAATTTAACATTTCATGAGCAATCTCAAACATTTCATCAAGATTCTGCAAGCTAACAACCACTTCTTTTTCTCCAAGGCGAATTGTTGATTTCGCAATATTAACAGCGTGGTCTGCAATACGTTCTAAATCTGTCGCTGTTTTAATTGAAATGAAAATTCTTCGTAAATCACTTGCTACAGGCTGCTGCTTTGTAATAAGCATAAGCGCAAGATCATTTATTTCTTCTTCTAAATTATCCATACGATAATCACCATCAATGACCTCTAACGCTTTCTCTACATCTCTTTTGTGAAGTCCTTCCATAGCAATCAATAGAGCTTCCCTTGCTAATTCACCAAGTTCAACTACCTTTTGCTGTAACGTTTTTAAATCACATTGAAACTGTTCTCTTACCATTGCTTCTTCCCCCTCAATATTATGTGCATTATATATAAAGTGAAACTTTAATCAGTGGGGGGTTTTGTTCATCCCCACTGATTATCAGCCCTCACCAATCGGGCGTTTACGGGCAGCCCGACTCCCACCTAACTTCTTTGCTTCATCCGAATTTTGAGGTGGGAGTTTTACTGCCCGTTAATGCGGGATAAATCCCCTCCCCAGCCTCTTGTACGTTTATTAAGCCTTGAGAAAAGAGAAATATTACTCCCCCTATTTAAAATGAGGTGAAAGTGAGAAATGCCCTCTATTAAGAGGGCATTTACTCTTAGCCTTACAACGATATCAACCAAATCGTCCTGTAATGTAGTCTTCTGTTCGCTTGTCTGCAGGTGTTGTAAATAATTTATTTGTATCTGTATATTCCACAACTTCTCCACTTAAGAAGAAGGCAGTTTTATCTGAAATACGTGCTGCTTGTTGCATATTGTGCGTTACAATAACAATACTAAAATCTTTCTTTAACTCCTGAATTAGTTCTTCTACTTTTAATGTTGAAATTGGATCTAACGCTGATGTTGGTTCATCCATTAAAATTACGTCTGGCTCAATCGCTAAGCAGCGTGCAATACATAGACGTTGTTGCTGCCCACCAGATAAACCATATGCATTATCGTGCAAACGATCTTTTAACTCATCCCAAATGGCTGCTCCGCGCAAGCTTTTTTCAACGATTTCATCAAGTGTTTTTTTGTCACGAACACCATGAATTTTCGGTCCATATGCTACATTTTCATAAATAGATTTCGGGAATGGATTTGGCTTTTGGAACACCATACCCACATGCGTACGTAATTCTTCAACCGGATATGATTTATCGAATATATTTCGTTCTCTATATTCGATAACTCCAGTAGTTCGAACGATAGGTACTAACTCTACCATACGATTTAGCGTTTTTAAGTATGTTGATTTCCCGCAACCACTTGGACCGATAATCGCTGTTACTTCATTCTCATGAATACTTAAGTTGATATCTTTTAAAGCATGGTCTTCTCCGTACCATAAATTTAAATTTTTCGTATCAAACACTACTTTTTTTGGTGCTGTCTCAATCTTCTTCTCATTTTTCACCTGTACATTTACTACTGTTGCTACCATTTGAATTCCCCTTTCATCCACTTCCAACTTATTTTCGATTTCGTAACCATAAGACAAATATATTTATAAAGAGCAACAATCCTAGCAAAACAATCATCCCAGCTGCTGCTACATACTGAAATTCTTCTTGTGGTCTACTCATCCAATTAAAAATTTGAATTGGTAAAACCGTAAATCTATCGAACATACTAAACGGAACATAATTTGCAAATGCAAGTGCCCCAATAACTAACAACGGCGCTGCTTCTCCAATCGCTCTCGATACCGCTAACGTACATCCCGTTAAAATCCCTGGCAAAGCTACTGGCAGTACAATTTGATACATCGTTTGCCATTTCGTAGCACCTAATCCGTAAGAAGCTTCTAATAAAGAACTTGGTACAGATCGAATCGCTTCTTGGCTAGCCACAACAACCGTTGGTAAGACGAGTAAACTCATCGTCAGTGCCGCTGCGATTATGCTCTCTCCCAAATGGAGAGCGTATACGAAAATAGTTAACCCGAGTAAACCAAACACAACGGAAGGTACCCCTGCTAATGTTTGATTATTCAATTCTATTAACTTTTTAAAAACAGACTCTTTCGCATAATGCTCTAAATAAAGAGCTGTTCCGACTCCAAATATAAAGGAGACCGGTATAACAATACTCATAAATAATATTGTTCCTGACAAAGCAGCAACAATCCCAGCTTCTTTCGGATTACGTGAAGCGAAGTTTGTAAAAAAATCTATTGAAAGATAACTCATACCTTTTTCAAAAATTTGAAACAACAAAATAAACAAAATTACGATTGAAAACAAAATTGCTATATAAAATAATGATTTGTAAATTCTATCTTTTAAAAAACGTGATGCCATATTTTCTTGTACTTTTTTATGGTTTAACATTCGCATATTATGTCCCCCTCCTAAAACGGCGCATAATATACTGCGAAATGATGTTCATAATAAAAGTAAACATGAATAAAGTCGCACCTACAGCATACATGCTGTAATAAGTAAGCGTTCCATGCGGAGCATCCCCTAAACTCACTTGTACAATATAAGCTGTTAATGTTTGAATGGAATGAGTCGGATCTATCGATACATTAGGTGTTGATCCGGCTGCAATAACAACAATCATTGTTTCACCAATCGCCCGAGAAGCTGCCAATATAATCGCTGCCATAATGCCCGTAAAAGCTGATGGAAATACTATTTGTTTTACCATCTCAAAACGAGTTGCCCCTAGCCCTAGTGAAGCTTCTTTAATTCCTTTCGCTACAGCTCTCATTGCATCTTCAGAAAGAGAGGCAACCGTAGGTACCATCATAAATCCAATCACAATGCCTGGGCTAATAGCATTAAAAAACTGCAAATCTGGTATGACCCGTTGTAAAAGTGGCGTAACAATTGTTAATGCGAAAAAACCATATACAATTGTTGGGATACCTGCTAGTAGCTCTAACAACGGTTTTAATATTTTCCGGGCACCATTTGAAGCATATTCGCTCAAAAATATGGCACACCCTAAACCGATTGGAATTGCTACAACCATAGCAATTGCTGTTACAAGAATTGTTCCACATATAAGTGGTAATATACCGAATTTAGGATCTTCAAAAAAAGGTAACCATTCTTGCTCCGTCAAAAAGGAGTATAATGATATTTTTTGAAAAAACATGATTGTTTCATTAGCCAACGTAAAAATAATTCCAAGTGTCGTCACTATAGACACGCTAGCAATTATTTTTAGTAATAACGGAACTATTCGATTGATTCGCTGCGCTTTTTTTCTTCTATTTGTATTTCTCTCAATCAAATGTTGTACAGAAAATGTAATTTGACTTTTGTCATTATGAGCCAAAGATGAAAACCCCTTTCCACCCTGACATTACCTTTTTATTTCTGTTAACATTCGCAGCTGTTCATTGTATTTTTTTTTTGGCAATTTTACATATCCGACCTCTTCAGCGAGGTTGCCAACATGTTTAATCATAAACTCAACATAATTTGCTACATTCATTTTATTTCGGATAGATGCATCATTTACATAAGTAAATAGCGGTCTAGCTAAAGGCTTATACGCACCTGACTGAATGGTCTCTTTCGTTGGAAATACACCATTCACCTTGATTGCTTTCACCTTATCTCGGTTAGCCATATAATAAGCATATCCTACAAAAGCAATGGCATTTTTATCATTCATTACCCCTTGCATAATCACTTGATCGTCTTCAGACAAAGAGACCGTTTTTACAAGGCGACTATTTTGTAAGACAATATTTTGAAAATAATCATAAGTACCAGAGTCTACGCCTGGCGCATAAAATTTAATTTGTTCACGTGGCCATGATGAATGAATTTGCGACCATCGTTTTGAACTTCCATCTTCACCCCATAGTAGACGTAACTCGTCTATCGTTATATTGTTTACCCACGTATTTTGACGATTCACAACAATCGTAAGACCATCATAAGCAACCTCAAATGGCGTAAATTGAATGGAGTTTTTCTTCATTGCATTTTCTTCTACACGCTTCATCACTCTCGAAGCATTGTTTATATCTACTTCTCCTTTACTGAAACGATTAAACCCTCCTCCTGTTCCAGAAATACTAATAGAAATTTTCACGTTTGGATGAGCCTTTGTATATTCCTCTGCTACTGCCTCTATAATAGGAAAAACCGTTGAGGATCCATCAACTCTCACTTCTCCCATTTCATTTGTAGCGAATGCAGTAGACATGTTATAACAAAGAATACATGCCGATAATGTCAAAACCTTAATCGATACACTCATCCATTTCACGTGTTCTTCCTCCTAGAAGTAACCGGAAATAACAGGATTACAGATATAAGAATACTGCTAAACTATTAATTCGGTTTTAATTGTTTGTAAAAGTTTTGTAAAGTTCCACAAAAACAAATGTATACAGCAATTTGTTTTTCATTTTTGCACTTTAGATGCAGTAAATTTTCTAATCATCCATAAACTGCTATCTCCTAGCACATAACACAAATTTAAAGCGTATGCACCAATCTTGTTGTATTCATCTTTTTTGAAACTACATGTTTTTTCAACAGTTTACGCTTGTCCACATTTACTAAACCATATGCATAAAGCATAAAAAAAAGCACACTATCTTTTCAGATAGTGTGCTTTTTTTACAACTTTTTTATTCATCATCTTGTGTATTACTTTTTTTCTCTTTTTCATCTTTTGGAGCTTCACCAGTTAATGCTTGTTTTTTCAAATCATAGTAAGCGTCCATAATTTCACGACTGATATATCCATTAATTCCTGTTTTATCATCATGTACCCATGGGACAACAACAGAAAATGCTACTTCTGGATCTTCAAGTGGCGCATAACCTACTAATGTTAAGTTATATGTTTCAACACGCTCACCTTTTGCATTTCTACCAATCTCTTTATCTCCGCCATATACAGTTTGAGCTGTACCTGTCTTCCCAGCTGCTTTATATGGTGCACCTGCAAAGTATTTTGTAGCTGTACCACCTGTATCGTTAAACACTTGTCTAAATCCTTCTTGAACACGTTTAATTTGTGATTCAGGCATATCAACACGGTTTAATACTTTCGGTTCAATCGATTGAACAACTTTTCCAACTTCCTCTGGCTTCGCCGATGGCTGACGAATTTCCTTTACAACTTGAGGTTGCATACGATATCCACCATTTGCAATCGTCGAAATATATTGCGCTAATTGAAGCGGTGTATACGTATCATACTGCCCGATTGATAAATCTAATAAGAAACCTGGTTGATTTCCTTTACCTATTTGACCAGCAGTTTCATTTGGCAAATCAATTCCTGTTTTTACACCAAGTCCAAACTGACCAAAATAGTAACGCATAGTATCGAACGCACTTTTCGGAATATCTAACGTACCGCCTCGTACATATGGAACCCCAGCGATATTCATCGCTGTTTTAAACATATAAACGTTTGAAGACTGTTTTAACGCTGTAAGGTCATTAATATACCCCATCTGTTTCCAAGATGACTTCGTAGGTGTCCCTTTTAATTTAATCGGTTCATCTAACTGTACAGCTCCAGGTTGAATCGCGCCAGTTTGATACCCAGTAAGTACTGTCGCACCTTTTACAGTTGAACCCATCGGATAAGAACTTGTCATCGTTCCTAATGCAAAATCCTCTACTTTCGTTTCGCCGTCTTTATTCACTAATTGTTTCCCTGCCATAGATAAAACTTCACCATTTTTCGGGTTCATCATTACAACGAATGCACGGTCTAAAAGAGGTTCGCTCCCTTTAAATCTCATTAAGTTTTTTGTAAGTATTTCTTCTACGCGCTTTTGTAATTCCATATCGATTGTTAAATTCAGGTCGTTACCTCGTTGTCCTTGTGACACATTAATAGTTTCTAAAATATTACCCTCTTTATCTGTAACATTTCTAACTTCAGCTTTTGTGCCGTGTAGACTATCTTCATATTGTTGCTCAAGGTAACTTTTCCCTACGCGATCGTTACGATTATAATCACGAACAAGGTAGTAATCTAGTCGTTCTCTCGGCAACCCTTCATCAGAAGAAGTTACACCACCAAGTACACTTCGGAACATATCGTCATATTTATATTTTCGCTCCCAGTCAACATTTGTATCTACGCCTGGTAATTTCGCTAAATTTTCACTAATAATCGCGTATTCTTCTTCTGTTGCACCTTTTTTAACGATTTGCGGCGTCATTGCATATCCGCTTTCCATCTTACTTTTAATCGCCAATATTTCTAAATCTTTTGCTGAAAGTTGATTAATCTCTTCTTCTGTTACACGATTTCGTTGACGTTCATCTAGTTCTTTATCGTCAATTTTATTCACTTTAAACTCTTCACGATCTTTTTTTGTGATTTTCGCTTCTGCTTCTTCTTTATGTAAAGCAAGCCAATAATCTTTTTTATCGCGATCCGTTAACTTATCTGTTGGGACTTCAATTAAATCTGCTAGCTTTTTCGCCGTTTCTAAGCGATCTGCTGCAGTTGATCCCTTCATTTTTGTAAATGTAATTGTACGAACAGGCTCATTATCTACGACCGCTTCTCCATTACGATCAAATATTTTCCCACGCGGTACAGGATTACTTATCGTTGAATTTTCTTTCTTCTCAACTTCATTTTTATATTCCTCACCACGAACAATTTGTACGTATCCAAGCCTTACAATAACCGCGGAGAACATTAAAAACACGCAAAAAAACAACACGTTTAACCGAAAGGGAACGTGGGTCTTTTTCTTTTGTTGTTTCTGCTTCTTGCTCATACAAACCCCCTCTACCAACAGCTATGTAATGTGAAAGGGACACCTTCATACAGGTGCCCTCACTGCTGTCTTACATCTTTTTCTATTCTAGCATAAAACATACGATAAGTTAACCTTCTGGTTCAGTTTGATTCTGCGTGCTTCCTTGCGCTACAACACTGGTTTTGTTCACATTCCCCTCATCATATTTGACATTTTTAACTGCAAAATAAATAAGAAAATGTCCAGCTCCTAAAATACATAGTAAGAAAGGTAAACTTTTTTCAGGCGGAAAAAATATGACAGCACATAAAAAACTTAAAATGGAACAAATTCTTCCAGCATTTAACCATAATTCCCTGACCACTATATATTCTACACGCCATTCTCTCGCCTGTTTTGCTCTACCAATTACATCGTATGTCATGGAGCCATACGGAACGAGTAAAATAGGATATGCGACCGCAATACATGCTGCATAAATAAGTAATTTCGTATATGTAACATTAAAAATAACTAAAAATACAACCGCGTATAAAATAATACCACCAAGTAAAATTGCTTTTTTTCGCCATTCTTTCTTTAACATACGAGCAACTAAATAATAGCATACAAATGATACTGCAGAATTCACTAAACTATATTTCCCTAGTGCTAACTCGCTACCAGATGCTAAATAGACGTATACCGAAATAACGAAAATAAACGTTCCCTCTCTCAAACCTTGGAAGAAATGAGCGCGCGTAATTCTTCCCCAGTTTTTATCAACTTGCCGCTCTTTCAATACTTGCACAATTTCATAGCGCCCTTCACATTCTCTCTTCGATAGAAAAAAGCTTAGAACGACAGCAACCGCAAATAGCATTAACGAGAGGAAGAAAACGACAGTATAACCGCTCCATTTTTCCATACGTGAAATTGTATATCCTGCAGCTATCGGTCCAATCATTCCAGAGAACGATGTAAGAAGTCCGAGAAAACCGTTAAAAAAATCTCTTGTTTCTGGTTCTGTAATCTCAAATGTCAACAAGTTAAAAGCGAGCCAATAAAAACCATAACCAACTCCTAAAAGGGCTCCCATTAGTAAAATATAGTGAGATGCACTTTTTCCCGCTACTAAAACGACGATAAAAAAAACAGCTAACGTGCCTACACCTATTCGCAATAAAATCGAGCGATCAATACGTTTCGCTAATTTCCCGCCCACAAGAAATGTTAGAGGTTGCAATACAACGCTGGCCAAATTATACAAGCCCAAATTTACATAATTTTGTGTTTGCTTCCATAAATAAATGTTTACAAACGTATTCGATAAAGAAATTGCGAGCGTGTATAAACCTCCTATAACGAGCAATAATACTAAGTCCCGATTCACTTCAACATCACCAATTACATGTTTCCACTTCATACACAACTCTCCTTTACTTCATGTTCTAGTCTTCCAAAGACAAGCTCAATTATGTAAAAGGAGAGCATAGAAAAAAGCTAGGAGAAAACTCCTAGCTTTTTTCTAGCTGTATTAACTTTAATTATTTTGCTTCTTGGTAAAGTTTTTCAGCAACGTTCCAATCTACAACGTTCCAGAATGCACCGATGTAGTCAGGACGACGGTTTTGGTAATTTAAGTAGTAAGCATGCTCCCAAACATCTAAACCGATAACTGGAGTTTTACCTTCAGTTAGAGGAGAATCTTGGTTTGGAGTGCTTGTTACTTCTAACTCACCATTGTTTACTACTAACCAAGCCCAACCAGAACCGAAGCGAGTTGCGCCAGCTTTTGCGAATTCTTCTTTGAATGCATCGAAGCTACCGAATTTCGCTTCAATCGCAGTTGCAAGTTCGCCTACTGGTTGTCCTCCGCCGTTTGGAGATAGGATTGTCCAGAAGAATGTATGGTTAGCATGTCCGCCACCATTGTTACGTACTGCTGTACGGATTGCTTCAGGTACTTCGTTTAAGTTTGCAACTAATTCTTCAACGCTTTTGTCAGCTAATTCTGCATGACCTTCTAAAGCAGCGTTTAAGTTTGTAATATACGTGTTGTGATGTTTCGTATGATGGATGTTCATTGTTTCTTTATCAAAGTGAGGTTCTAAAGCATCATACGCATAAGGTAAATTTGGTAATTCGTGTTTTGCCATTGTTATATTCCTCCCGGTTTATGTATTGTCACTACATATGTGACCTACAACTTCATTCTACCCTAATTGCCATAGGGTGCAAACAAATAAATCGCTTTGTCTTGCTATCATTAAAGTAGCAAAATTCCCACTTCTTTTCAATTAAAATGCTCATATATTCCGTAAAAAAAGCTTCCTTCTACAAGGAAGCTTCCTGCTGACATAATAAACATATGAAATGGATATGGACCCTGTAGGACTCGAACCTACGACCGGACGGTTATGAGCCGTCTGCTCTAACCAGCTGAGCTAAGGGTCCACAATTATGTATGTAACATTAAAAAAACTAAATTCCCATCGAATATATCGTTTGAAAAATGTAAGATAAATTTACCATATACAAAAGAAAAGTGTCAATTGTATTTTTCTCTACTAAAAGAAGTAAATTAATAAGAAGAAATTTAGTCCCTTCTACTATATGTAAATATAATATATCTTGAGCTTCTCTAGATTCGTACGTTACAATGATTTTATACATACATAAAGGAAGTGAATCTATGTCCATTTTTAAACAGCTAGCAAAAAGCGTATATTCGCCTAAAGATATGGCGCTTTTCCGTTTTCAAAAAATCGGTAAAACCATTTTGTATATTATGCTTCTTTGCCTAATCACTACTATTCCAAGAACTTTCTTGTACGGTAGCGTCATCCAAGATGGTGTTAACATGGTAAATAAAGTAATCGAAAAAGATTTACCTGATTTTAAAATCGAAAACGGCGAGCTACAAGCTGATATTAATCAACCTATCGAAAAAGAAGACGGAAATGCCCTTTTCGTATTTGATCCAAATTCAACAGACTTAGAAAAATATCAAAATAAAACAGGTTTATTTGTTTTAAAAGATAAAGTAGTCTCCATGGGGAATGGTCAAACACAAACATACTCCTATAATGACTTACTAGGCGCATCTCTTGAGAAGAAAGATTTACAAGATTTCATTTCTTTATTTGACAGTATTTATCCGATCTTACTATTCGTTATTGGGTTCCTATTGTACTTGTTCCAATTATTTATTACCTTTGTAGGAGTTACCTTGCTTGCCTTCATCGGTTCTGCGATGAGCGGTCAACGCAAATTATCTTATAAACAAGTTTGGACATTAACTGCTTACAGCTACACAATTCCAACAATCTTCTTTATGATTATGGATTTATTCAAAATAAACGTACCTGGTGCAACATTCATTTACATTGCAGTTGTTTTAATCGTTCTATACTTAACAATTAAAGAAGTTCCAAAACCAAAAGATAAACAAGAACTATAAAAAAAATGCCTAAATAGGCATTTTTTTTTTGGACAAGCATATATTCCTAGCAAAGGAGTGAAGGATATGAAGAGATTAGGTGTACTCTTATTCGTGCTTGTCCTCGGTTATATATTTTATTACGACATTAAAATCGGTACTTTACCGATGTTAAGTTCATACAAAAAAACAACAGCTGCCGAAACGATAAAAAAAGAAAATACAGATACAAAGCAGAATAAAGAGAAAGAAACAGAAAAAGAAACGGATACAGCTTATAAAGCAATTGAAGTAAAAACTGGTGATACAGTCCTTTCTATTACAGAAGCGATCAATAAGAAAAAAATTCCTTCTATTGAAAAAGTAATTGATGATTTTAAACAATTAAATAAAAATGCATCTGCTACAAAAATCCAAGTTGGAAAGTCTTATAAATTCCCGTTATATCAATAAGCCATCACTTAATCCTTGTCAATTACATAAAGGCGCTGATACAATAGTAAAAGTGAAACCGAGTACTTTGGTTTCTATAGCCCTTTCTCACACATACTATCATTGATGTAAGGGACTAAAATAAGAAACTTCTTTTATAAGGAGAGCGATCTATTCGTGAATGAAATGACTCATCGTACAAAAACACGTCCAGTTAAAGTCGGTAATTTAACAATTGGCGGTAACAATGAATTAATTATACAAAGTATGACAACAACAAAAACACATGATGTTGAGGCTACAGTTGCTGAAATTAAACGTTTAGAAGAAGCAGGCTGTCAAGTCGTTCGTGTTGCTGTTCCAGACGAGCGCGCAGCAAATGCTATTGCTGATATTAAAAAACAAATCAACATTCCACTTGTTGCTGATATTCATTTTGATTATCGCCTTGCTTTAAAAGCAATCGAAGGCGGCATTGATAAAGTACGTATCAATCCAGGTAATATTGGACGTCGCCATAAAGTAGAAGCTGTTGTAAACGCAGCGAAAGAGCGCGGCATTCCAATCCGTATCGGCGTAAATGCAGGTTCATTAGAACGTCATATTTTAGAAAAATATGGATACCCAACTGCTGATGGTATGGTCGAGAGCGCACTGCACCATATTAAAATTTTAGAGGACTTAGATTTCCACGATATTATCGTATCAATGAAAGCCTCTGATGTTAACTTAGCAATTGAAGCATATGAAAAAGCCGCTCGTGCTTTTGATTATCCATTACATTTAGGTATTACAGAATCAGGAACTTTGTTTGCTGGAACTGTAAAAAGTGCTGCTGGTCTTGGAGCAATTTTAAATAAAGGTATCGGAAATACACTACGTATTTCTTTAAGTGCTGATCCAGTGGAAGAAGTAAAGGTTGCACGTGAACTATTAAAGTCATTCGGTCTTGCATCTAATGCAGCAACACTTATTTCTTGTCCAACTTGTGGTCGTATTGAAATTGATTTAATTAGCATCGCTAACGAGGTGGAAGAATACATCTCTACACTAAAAGTACCAATTAAAGTTGCAGTACTTGGTTGCGCTGTAAACGGTCCTGGTGAAGCTCGTGAAGCTGATATCGGTATTGCCGGTGCACGTGGAGAAGGTTTATTATTCCGTAAAGGGCAAGTTGTTCGTAAAGTACCAGAAGAAATAATGGTGGAAGAACTGAAAAAAGAAATCGATGTAATTGCCGCTGAAATGGCTGCTGAACGAGAAAAAGAAACACAAGAACAATAAAAAGAAGGTTGCCACAATATTTGTGGGCAACCTTCTTTTTTACGTAAAAAAGCTCGTCAGTTATGTAACCGACGAGTTCTTATTTTGCACATTTTGGACAACGGCCATATATTTCAAACTTATGACCGGTTACTTCATAACCGTTAAAATCTTTATTCATAAAATCCATTGGGCAAGAAGTGATTTCTTTCGTACCACCACAATCTAAACAAATAAAATGATGATGATGTGCCATAATAGAGCATGTAAAACGAAAATGTTTTTCACCATTTAATTCCGTTTGCTCTAAAACTCCAATTTCAGCGAATACCGTTAAGTTACGATAAATCGTATCGAAACTAAGTCCTGGATAATCATCCTTCATATGTTCTAAAACGTCTTTCGCAGTTAAATAACGATTATGTGCCGCGAATAACCTTAGCATCTCTTCCCTTTTCCCCGTATGTTTATATCCTTTTTCCTTCATTAGGCGTAAAGCTTCTGTTAGATTCATACCTATCCCTACTTTATGCAGTTTTTTTCTTCTTCCATAAAATCGCACCGATTAAAATAAGAACCGCTATCATAACAATTGTACCACCTGGTGCTAGATCAAGTTGATACGAAGCAAACATTCCACCAATTACTGCAATTTCACCAAATAAAATGGAAAAGAAAATTGTTTGTTTAAATCCTTTTGCAATACGAATACTTGCTGCAACTGGTAACGTCATTAAAGATGATACGAGAAGAACACCTACAACCCGCATTGATACCGCAATTACAAGAGCAACTAATATAATGAAAATAAAGTGAATCCACTTTGCACTCAAACCGGTTGATACAGCGTATTCCTCATCAAATGATAGTAAAAACAACTCTTTGTATAATAAAACAATCGTTATAATAACTACAATTGCTACTATCCCAATAATAATTAAATCCGCACTTGTTACAGCACTTACACTACCAAATAAATAACTAAATAAATCCGTATTGAATCCATTAGCAAGTGAAATGAAGATAACTCCAATCCCCATCCCTGCTGAAAGTATAATCGGAATTGCTAACTCTTGATAATGCTTATATACAGTACGTAATTTTTCAATTAGCAATGCTCCACCGATTGAAAAAAACATTCCCATATATAAAGGGTTTAAAAACCCACCAGTAAAGATTGTCTTTTCAAGTAATAAACTTGCTGCAATTCCCGACAACGTCACATGACTTAATGCATCCGCAATAAGCGACATACGACGAATTACAACGAACACGCCGATAAGTGGTGCGACAAGCCCTATTAAAACACCAGCGTATAAAGAATTACGTAAAAAATCATATTGTAAAAAATCCTGTATCATTATATCCTCCCGTGATGCCCATGTTCATGTTCTAAGCGATGAACATGATGTCCATATAAAATCGACATTTCGGCATCTTCTAACTCTCGGAATTTCTCTACATTCCCATGGAAATGTAGATGCTGATTTAAACATGCAACATGCGTCACTTTTTCTGTTACAGCACCCATATCGTGCGTAACAAGAATTAACGTGATCCCTAGCCTTTTGTTTAAATCCTCTAGTATCTCATAGAAGCTTTCCACATTTTTCACATCAATCCCAACAGTAGGTTCGTCCAAAATAAGTAATTCCGGATCACTTACAAGTGCACGAGCAATAAATACACGTTGTTGTTGTCCACCAGAAAGCTCTCCAATGTTGCGACCTTGGAACTCACTCATCCCTACATCAGCAATCGCTTTTTCTACTTTCGCCTTATCGTCTTTCGTAAAGAAGCGAAAAAGACCTTTTTTGGAAACAAGTCCCATTGAAACAACTTCAAAAACAGTCGCCGGGAAACCTGAGTTAAAGCTATTTGCCTTTTGAGATACATAACCAACTTTATTCCACTCTTTAAACTTTTTACTATCAATGCCAAACAATCTAATACTTCCTTGCTTCGGCTTTAAAACACCCAATAAACATTTAAGTAAAGTCGATTTCCCTGAACCATTTGGTCCAACTAAACCTAAAAAAGCTCCCTTCGGAACTTGCAAATTAATATCTTCTAACACATTTCGATCTTCATACCGAAACGTAAGTCCTTCTATTTCTAATATATTATTCATTACACATCACCTATTTTAATTCAGAATGATTCCGATTTATCTCTATTTGAATTATAGTACAGCTTATTATAGTTGTAAACCAATCTGCCCAAAATATATTCCTTATTTCCAGAAACCTTACTATTATAACAAAAAGCAGAGAAAATTTCTCTGCTTTCGAAAGATATTGTAATTAATTTTTTAGTGAATCGCTGATTTAAACTTACCGCCATTCGTCTCCTGCGTACTCATAATCGTAACAAAGGCATTTTCATCAATTTCATGCACAATCGACTTTAACTTCGTCACTTCAAGACGCGTTACAACTGCATAAATAACTTCTTTTTCTTTATCTGTATAGCCACCTTTAGCAACAAGTTTTGTTGTTCCACGGCCAAGGCGGTGTAAAATTGCATTTGATACTTCTTCATATTGATCTGACACTATTAAAACTGCTTTCGTTTCGTCTAATCCTTGAATTACTGTATCAATAGTTTTAAATGCGATATAGTACGTCATAACAGAATACATCGCCTGTTCAACGCCAAACACAAATGCTGCCCACGCAAAAATAAATAAGTTCACAAACATTACAAACTCGCCAACAGAGAAAGGTAATTTCTTCGTTAATAAAATACCCATAATTTCTGTTCCGTCCATTGATCCACCGTGACGAATAACGAGCCCTACACCAAGACCTAAAATAAGACCGCCAAACACTGTCGCTAAAATCGGCTCAGTTGTAAATGGCGGGACAGCGTGCAACGTCGATTCAATAAATGCTAAAGCAACGATTCCGAACGCAGAAGATAACATGAATGTTTTTCCAATTTGTTTATAACCCGAGTACATAAACGGAATGTTAAGGATAACAACTAAAGTAGAAAAACTTAACCACCAAATATTAGGAGTAAGATAATCTAATATAAGAGAAATACCAATAATTCCACCATCAATAATTTTATTTGGCATTAAAAATAGTTCAATCGCTACCGCCGCACACGCTGCTCCAAAGATAATCATAACTAAGCGATATATAAGATGAATAACACTTTCTTTTCGATGTTGCTTTTTTTCCATAAGTCCTCCTTATACTCTTTATCTATAGTTTTGTTCTTATATTATAGCATAAGCTTCTTTTTCTCATGGAAAAAACGAAACTCTATAAGAATATATACAAGCTATGTGCACATATATTTCGATAGTAGAACGTGTGAAGGAGGACAACACGATGAACCTCATCAAACAAATTGTTAATAAAAAATTAAACCATATTTCTACAAAAGAGCTATTAAAATATAGCAAAGAATATGAAGTTCCAATTACAACCGCACAAGCTGATCAAATTGTTTTACTTATGAAAGGAAAAAATATTAACATTTACGATAATAACGAGCGACTAGATCTCTTAAAACAAATCGCAAAGGTAACTTCTCCTGCCACCGCCCAACAAGTAAATACTTTATTTCAGCAACTATTAAAATAAGGAGGGGAAAATCCCCTCCTTATTGTGCTTTAATTTTTTCAAGAATCCCTTCATCAAAAGTACCATTCTTCAGCATTTCGATTTCTAATTTATATGGTGGCTTCTTGTCTTTTTTATCTTCACCTACATACGGCGTTTCAAGAATTTTTGGTACGTGCATTAACTGCGGATGATGCACAATATGATGCAACGCTTTATAACCGATATGACCAAAACCGATATTTTCATGACGGTCCTTTCCTGCGCCGCGTACATTTTTACTATCATTAATATGAAGTACTTGCAAACGATCAATACCAACAATCTTATCAAATTCGTTTAATACACCGTCAAAATCATTTACAATGTCATAACCTGCATCGTGCGTATGACACGTATCAAAACATACAGATAACTTTTCATTATATTTTACGCCATCAATAATTTTCGCAATTTCTTCGAAGCTACGACCGCATTCCGTTCCCTTTCCTGCCATCGTTTCTAGCGCAATGTTAACCGTTTGTTCTGGCGTTATTACTTCATTAAGCCCTTTAATAATTTGTTGAATACCAGCATCTGCTCCTGCACCAACGTGAGCTCCTGGGTGAAGAACAATTTGTCTCGCCACACCTAATGCTGCCGTTCTTTCAATTTCCATACGAAGGAAGTCAACACCTAATTGAAACGTCTCAGGTTTCGTCGTATTCCCAACATTAATAATATAGGGAGCATGGACGATAATTTCTTCAATACCGTTCAGTTCCATATGTTTTCTTCCTGCTTCTATATTCAATTCTTCAATTGGTTTTCTTCGTGTATTTTGCGGTGCACCTGTATAAATCATGAACGTTGTTGCACCGTACGAAACAGCCTCTTCACTTGCTGCTAATAACATCTTCTTACCACTCATTGAAACATGAGATCCAATCTTTAACATACAATCACCTCTTCAATATACAATAGATATAATGATAGCATAATTTGTAGAAAAATGTAGTGAATTGTTTGTTCTCAAAAAAGGCACTACGCAAATTTATATGACTATTTAAACAAGCTATACTCTATATTTAACTTAACTGGATTAGGCAAAACTTTAATCAATATTTTTCTATCCTTACTGATTATATGCTCTCACAAATAGCGGGATAAAAAAAGATAAGGGAAAATCCCTTATCTTTTTTTATTGCTATATTTTCTCTTCACTTTATCACGTTCTGTTGCAAGTTTTCGTTTATAGTTTGGTTTTACTTTCTTCGGCTTTTTAACAACTTTTGTTGCCATAACATCTAGTCCATCATTTGGTTTTTTACGGCTCTTACGACGACGACGGTCACCTAAATCCGCCCACTCATCTCCGCGTAAATCTACATGCTTAAACTCGATATGACGTTGTTTTTCCAAACTATCTAACGCTTCTTCATTTGCTGGATCATAAATTGTCACTGCAATACCTGAATGACCCGCACGTGCAGTTCTTCCAACACGGTGAACGAAGAAATCTAAATCTGATGGAAGTTCATAGTTAATAACATGACTAATTCCTTCAATATCAATACCGCGTGCTGCTAAATCTGTTGCAACAATATATTGGAACTCTAAATCACGAACTTGTTTCATCATTTTTTTACGATCACGTGGTGATAAATCACCGTGTATACGCCCTACTTTTAACCCACGTTCTGCTAATCCATCGGCTACTTCATCAGCCTTCTTCTTTGTGTTTGTAAACACAATTGCTAGGTACGGTTTAAATTGAAGTAGCATATTTTTCACTAATTCAATTTTATTACGGTGTCTTGAAGGCACAAGATAATGCTCAATATTTCCTGCTGCAACTTGTTTCGGATTAATATGAATATGCTCTGGATTCTCCATATATTTCTTCAAAAACGGTTTTAATTTTTGAGGAATTGTTGCAGAGAAAACTAGCATTTGTAAGTTTTTAGGCATACGTCCTGCAATTTTATCTACATCTTGAATGAATCCCATATCAAGCATTAAGTCTGCTTCATCGACAATAATAGTATTTGCTTTATAAACAAATAACGCTTTTTCTTCTACTAAGTCTTTAATACGTCCTGGTGTTCCAACTACAATATGAGGTTGTTTTTTCAACTTTTCAATTGATCGTTGTTTATCAGTTCCACCAATTAAACAACGTGCTGTAATCATTTGATCTTCTGCACAGAACTTTGTTAATTTCACGATTTCTTCGTAAATTTGTTGTGCTAACTCACGAGTAGGCGCTGTAATAACAAGTTGTACTTCTTCACGACTTGCATCAATTCTGTTTAATGTAGGAAGTAAGTATGCATGTGTTTTCCCAGAACCTGTTTGGGATTGTCCAATTACACTCACACCTTTTTTCACAACCGGGAAAATTTTCTGTTGAATTCCTGTCGGCTCTGAAAAGCGTAGTTCACGAACTGCATCTATTAAAAATGGTTTAAAATCATACTGTGTAAAAGTTTGTAGTGTCATAAGTTACACCTTCTTTCTAAAATTTCTACTGCGCGCACAAATCAGTCAAGTCTACATTATATCGAAATCTACAAGTAAAATCCATCTTTAGTTTAGGTTTTTACTTCAAAAACTAACCTTCTTCCCTTTCATTGCATATTGTATGTGTATATACCTAACTGAAGAAAGGAGGATTTCCCACATGTTTCCGAAATCCCCTATAAGACAAATGTATCCGAATCGAGGACAACAATCTTACACACCATATCCGATTCCACAACTACCACCGATGGCTCAAAAAAAGAAAGGTTTCCTTGCTAAACTCTTTAAAAAACACGATCCAACCGAACCTTTCATGCAAATGGTCCCTCCTTATCGACAAATGGAAGGGCCACCGATGATGTACCAACAACCGCCGCCCCAATATCAACAGCAACAACCATACCAACAACAATATACACAACAATATCAACCATACATGCAGCAATATCCAGAGCAGATGATACCACCTCAAATGTATGAATCAAATGATACACGTGGTACTGCGTCAGCTACAACTGCAGCGGCATCTAGCAGTGGCATCGGTAGTTTTTTTTCAAATTTAATTTCGAACCCAACTAATATGATAAATAATATCGAAAAAGTATCTCAAGTCGTGCAATCTGTCGGTCCTGTTGTCGAACAGTACGGTCCCATTATGCGTAGTCTACCAAGCATTGTTAAAATCCTCACCTCTGGAAAAAGTACGGAAGAAAATCAAACTGAAGATGCAACAGAACAGGTTGAGGTAGCAACTCCACCTCCTCCACCTCCAAAAAGGAAACGAAAACGAAAAAAAATAGTGCTTGAACCGGTAATAGAAAAAGAGGTTCCGAAAGAACCCGTTCAACAATCAGCAACAAAACCAAAACTATATGTGTAACAATCCTTTGTTTTCTATCCCCTCCTCCTTTATAATGTAAAAGACTATGCACAAAAGTATCTCTTGTTTAGAAGGAGAGGATTACTCATATGAAAATTGTTAAAATTTCCCCTCGTGGTTATTGCTACGGTGTTGTCGATGCAATGGTAATTGCACGTAACGCTGCATTAGATAAATCATTACCGAGACCTATTTATATTTTAGGTATGATTGTTCACAATAAACATGTTACAGACGCTTTTGAAGAAGATGGAATCATTACGTTAGACGGACCAAGTCGCTTAGATATTTTAGATCAAATTGATTCTGGTACTGTTATTTTTACTGCTCACGGTGTTTCTCCTGAAGTTAAACAACGTGCAAAAGAAAAAGGTTTAACGACAATCGATGCAACTTGTCCAGATGTTACAAAAACACATGACCTTATTGAAGCAAAAAAAGCTGAAGGATACCATGTCATTTATATCGGCAAAAAAAACCATCCAGAACCAGAAGGCGCGGTTGGTATTGCACCTGATATCGTTCATCTTATCGAAAGAGCTGATGATTTAGAAACATTAGAAATCCCAACGGATAAAATTTTAGTTACGAATCAAACAACAATGAGTCAATGGGACGTTCAACATTTAATGGAGGACATTCAGAAAAAATTCCCAACAGCAGAATTCCATAAGGAAATTTGTTTAGCAACTCAAGTTCGCCAAGAAGCGGTAGCTAAACAAGCGGATGTTGCAGATTTAACAATCGTTGTTGGTGATCCAAAAAGTAACAATTCGAATCGCTTAGCGCAAGTATCACAAGAAATTGCTGGTACGAAAGCTTATCGTGTTGCGGATGTAAGTGAAATTCAATTAGAGTGGCTACAAGGTGTAGAAAACGTAGCTGTTACAGCAGGTGCTTCTACTCCAACACCAATTACAAAAGAGGTTATCGCTTTCTTGGATCAATATGACCCAATGAATCCGGCTACGTGGGAAAGAATTCGAAAAGTACCACTTCAAAAAATCTTACCTCGTGTAAAAGTGAAAAAAGAACAATAATAAAAACCGTTGCCTATATGAGCAACGGTTTTTATTTTTCTTATACAAATGTAAACGGATCTGTATGTAACTGCGAAGCATGAATGTGTACATTGAATTTCTTTGCATCCACTTTTTCTTGTAATTGCTTTTGCACACCTTGCTTCATTACTTTTTCAACGTTATGTCCTGGATCAACTATATTTAAACCAAGCATCATCGCATCATGAGCAACATGGTAATACATGTCACCTGTTACATATACATCTGCCCCTTTAAATTTCGCTTGGTTTATATATTTATTACCGTCACCACCAAGTACAGCTACTTTACGCACTGTATCATCTAACTTCCCGACAACTCGCGCACCCTTTACATGTAATGATTGTTTCACGTGTAAAGCGAACTGCTCAAGCGTCATTTCTTCTTGTAAATACCCTATTTTACCAAGGCCTAATGTTTCACCTTTATTATCAAGAGGATATACATCATACGCCACTTCTTCGTATGGATGGGCTGCCAACATCGATTTAATAACTTTTCTTTGTAATGAAGCTGGAATAATCGTTTCGATACGCACCTCGTCCACACGTTCTAACTGTCCAGTTTCACCGATATAAGGGTTTGTACCTTCTTGAGGGATAAACGTACCCACCCCTTCACTACCGAACGTACAGTGGCTGTAACTACCGATATGACCTGCATCCGCATCTCCAAGAGCTTTGCGAACTTCTTCTGCATGAGTTACCGGAACAAATACAACAATTTTTTTCATTTCTTCTGCATATGTAGGAACTAATACTTCTGTATTTTGTAACCCTAACGCATCAGCAAGTAAATCATTTACCCCGCCCTTAGCAATATCTACATTTGTATGTGCTGCATAAATCGCAATATCATTTTTAATACACGCCTCAATAATTCTTCCGTACGCCTTATCTGTATGAATCGCTTTTAATGGACTAAAGATTAAAGGATGGTGCGCTATAATGATATTCGCCCCTAATTGGATCGCCTCGTCCACAACTTCCTCCGTTACATCTAACGCGATTAGTACGTGCTGCACAGGTTTATTAAGTGCCCCAATCTGCAGGCCGATCTTATCCCCTTCCATCGCTAAATGCTTCGGATACATACTTTCAAATAAAGAAATAATTTCATGACCATTCGGAATTTTACTCATGATAAAACCTCCCCTATCATTTTCATTTTCGCGTCTACTTCTGCACGCTTCGCCTGTGTTTCTTCAGATTCTGCCGCACGCTCTAACTGTTTTAAAATATTTTGGAAGTTTTTCAATTCTCCTTCCCACTTTTCAACAAAAGCTTCACTTTTTTCTTTTATTAAAAATGGACCCATAAACAATTCAGCTTGTTTATTATCCGAATAAGGTGCTGCAATATTTCCTCGTTCCCCAACTAAAATCTCGTAAATTTTCCCGTCTTCTTTTACGATTTTTTCATGGATAAGCTCCCAGCCATTTTCAATAAACCATTCACGAATGTGATGTGCTGCAATGTTCGGCTGTAAAATTAAACGTGTTACACCTTCTAATTTTTCTTTACCACTTTCTAAAATGTCACGAATTAATGCTCCACCCATACCAGCAACTGTAATCACATCTACTTCCCCTGGTGTAATTACTTCTAATCCATTCCCTTTACGAACGTCTACCTTATCTCGCAGGCCACTTTCAGCTACAGTTGCTTGCGCAGATCGAAATGGTCCATCTACAACTTCTCCTGCAACTGCTTTTGTAGCAATATTATTTATAATTGTATAACACGGTAAATACGCATGATCCGATCCAATATCAGCTACTGTGGATCCTACTGGAATCTCCCGCACAACTTCTTCTAATCGTTTTGAAAGCTTTACTTCATTCATGTATTTCCATTACTCCTTCTCTTGTCAGTCTGTCTCCATGATAATGAATTTATAGTGGTTGTTGCAAGTCCATAACAACACTTCCATTCTCTATTACTAATCGTATTTTAGAAAGTATAGAAAAACAAGCCTTTTGCACAAAAGCAAAAGGCTTGTTTTTCTATACTTTACCCCGCTATTTGCGGACAGTAAGACTCCCACCTCAAAACTCGGCTAGAACAAAGAAGCTAGGTGGGAGACCAACTGCCCGTAAACGCCCGATTGGTGAAGGCTAATAATCAATGGGGGATGAACCCCCACTGATTAAAGTTTCACTTTATTTTTTCTTCGATAACCAATCAGCTACTTTTGCCGCTTGATCAGCTGGAACTATATTTGGCGGCATATTCCCTTTTCCTTTTGAAAGAATTTCTTTAATTTCATCTTTTGAAAGTTTCCCACCAATTTTTTGTAAATTAGGTCCCACTGCTCCTTGTAACTGATCACCGTGACAGCTCGTACAGCTTTGCTTTACAATATCCTCTGGCTTTGATGCTGTTTGCGCTGGTTTCCCACCATTTTTTGCATCAGCTAACTCTTTAGATTTATTTAGCCCCTGAAATGAAAATACAAACATAACGATAATACCTAATGCTGCAATAAGAGCGAACGGAATCAACGGATTACGTTTCATATCTCTTCTCCCCCCTCTATACCCCTAAATAGTTAGATGATTCAGTCATTTTTATTGTACTTGAAAACGTTCTATCAGAAAAGAGTAAACTAATATTTGTTAAAAATATTCCATAAATTCAGTTTATTGATTTTCACTATTATATCGCATATTATTTCGATAATTACTAACGTTTCTCATCATATTTTTTACTTTTCTACATATTATTTTGTATATAATAAACAAAATAAATCGAAAAATCGAAAAATGAGCATTTGCAAATCAAAAGACAATTCTGTAAAATAAATTACAAGAAATTGTAATCGTTGCCGATAGCTAAATTTTAACAAAAATTAACAAAATAAAAAAGTTTACTTCACAAAAGTGAAGTAAACTTAAAGGTAGCCTATTCTAAGAAATCCTTAAGACGCTTACTACGGCTTGGATGTCTTAATTTGCGAAGTGCTTTCGCTTCAATTTGACGAATACGTTCTCTCGTTACGCCGAATACTTTCCCAACTTCTTCAAGCGTACGAGTTCGTCCATCATCTAAACCAAAACGAAGACGCAGAACATTTTCTTCACGATCTGTTAGTGTATCTAACACATCTTCTAATTGTTCTTTTAGCAACTCATACGCTGCATGGTCCGCAGGCGATGTTGCTTCTTGGTCTTCAATAAAGTCACCTAAATGGGAGTCATCTTCTTCACCAATTGGTGTTTCAAGAGAAACTGGCTCCTGTGCAATTTTTAAAATTTCGCGTACTTTTTCTGGAGCAAGATCCATTTCTTCACCAATCTCTTCAGGTGATGGTTCGCGTCCTAAATCTTGTAATAATTGACGTTGTACACGGATTAACTTATTAATTGTTTCAACCATATGAACTGGAATACGAATTGTTCGCGCTTGGTCTGCAATCGCACGTGTAATAGCTTGGCGAATCCACCAAGTTGCATACGTACTAAATTTAAAACCTTTACGGTAGTCGAACTTTTCAACTGCCTTAATTAGACCCATATTTCCTTCTTGGATTAAGTCTAAGAAAAGCATACCACGGCCCACGTAGCGCTTTGCAATACTTACTACAAGACGTAAGTTTGCTTCCGCAAGACGGCGTTTTGCTTCTTCATCGCCTTCTTCAATACGTGTCGCAAGTCGAATTTCTTCTTCAGCAGATAGTAAGTCTACACGACCAATTTCTTTTAAGTACATACGAACAGGGTCATTGATTTTCACACCTGGCGGCACACTTAAATCATTAAGGTCAAATTCTTCTTCCGTTTTTGTAATTTGGCGATTATTAGGACCTTCGTCGTTGTCATTGTCACCAACTAAGTCAATCCCTTGTTCACCTAAATATTCATAGTATTCATCCATTTGATCGGATTCAATTTCAAATCCATTCATGCGTTCTGCAATCTCTTCATATGTAAGAACGCCACGTTTTTTTCCGAGCTCAGTGAGTTGTTCTTTCACTTGCTCAAGGGTCATTTCAGTTTCAATTTGTTTAGAACGAGCTGGTTTGTCAGCCATCTGTTCCCCTCCTTACGCGAGATACAAACATTCATTATACTAAAATTTTATCAAAAAAGCTATTTCCTTGCTTTTTGATTTTGTAAATATGCCACATAATATTTAGCAGCCTCTACAGGATCTGTTTTTTCCATTTGTTTTACTTTAAAGATGATTTCCATCTTTTCAAGTTTTTCCTGATGACGTTTGAGCGTCTCCAAATGACCTTGCAACACTTCTTCTGTGTATTCTGGATTAATAAATTCATCCGTCGAAATATCAGTGATAATATTTTTCAACTTTTCATCAGAGAGCCAACTTAAAAATGTTCCGACTGAAGGTTCATTTCCCTTTTCATAATATGCGTATAGTTCATATAAAATCCCTTTATGTTCTTGTGTATGAAAATCTTCTATATGGGGTTCCATACGAACAGCCACTTCTGCACTTTGCAACATATGGTAAATAATTTCTCTTTCTGCCCTTTCAAAACCTGTTAACTTCGGTTTCGTTTGAACAATTTGAGATGGCTTAGAAACCTGCTTTATTTGTTTTTGCTGTACCTTTTGTTCTTTGCGATATTGGTGCAATTGATTCAAAAGTGTTTCCATTGAATACGAAAATTCTTGCGATAATGACTTTAAATATGATTCAGCCTGCATCGCATCCTGTAGCAATGATAACTCTTTTAAAACACTTTTTACATATTCTTCTTTGCCAGACTCATCTTGCAAATTTTTCCCTAAACGCAAATAATTTATTTTGAAACCAACAAAACTTATACTTGATTTCACAAGATTTTCAAAAGCAGTTGTCCCATATTGTTGCACATATTCATCAGGATCAAGCTTATCTGGCAAGGGTGTGACTTTCACTTGGCAACCAACTTGCAATAACAACTGCCCTGCTTTCATCGTCGCTTCTCGCCCTGCTTTATCACCATCATAGCAAAGAACAACAGTTTCAACGTTACGTCGCAGAAGTTTCGCTTGTTCTTCAGTTAAAGCTGTTCCCATTGTCGCAACAGCTTCTTCCACACCACTTTTTACCGCGGCTAGTACATCGGCATATCCTTCAAAAAGGACAACCTGCCCACGTTTTCTAATATACGGCCTTGCTTGGTGGAAGTTATACAACAACTTACTTTTATGAAAAATTGGTGTTTCGGGGCTATTTAAATATTTCGGAGTATCATCTCCTAGCGCCCTTCCACTAAACGCTATCACCTTACCTTGTAAAGTGTAAATTGGAAACATAACCCTTCCACGGAATCGGTCATAATGACTACCATCCTTCTCGCTTCTTATAAGAAGGCCGGCTTGTTCCATACTAGATAGCGAAAAACCTCTTTTTTGCAAAATTTTTGTCGCTGCATCCCAAGCTGGTGATGCATAACCAATTTCAAACTTCTCAATCATTTCTTTTGTAATACCACGTTTTAATAAATACGAAAGTGCTTCATTTCCTTCTTCTGTATTTACTAATAAATGGTGATAATACTTCTTCAAAAGTTCATGAGCCTGTTGCATGATGACAGTGTCATCAGATATGTTTTCTTGTTGTCCTTGCCCTGATGTATATTCTGCAACTGCAATTCCATTTCTTTCACCCAGCTTTTGAACAGCCTCCGTGAAAGCAAGTCCTTCCATTTTCATAAGAAAAGAAAAGACATTTCCACCTTCTCCACATCCGAAGCAATGAAAAATTTGCTTATCAGATGAAACAGAGAATGAAGGGGAATTCTCACCATGAAATGGACAAAGGCCGAAATAGTTACGCCCCTGCTTTCTAAGTTGAACATACTCACCTATCACTTCTACAATATCGGATGACGTCCGAATCTGTTCAACAACTTCTTCGGGAATTCTGTTCCCCATAACTCCATCTCCGTGTCGTAGTTTGTATTCGATATTAATTACAAGATTCCTTTATAATTCGACAATATTTTTTCTAAATTTATTAGAAAGTGCTGTCGATCACGTTGTGTAAACTATTTTGGGCCTTTTGTATAAGCCCCTTTCTTGCGTAACTTCACAAATACATACCTACTATATAAAATTGTATCCATTTGCTCATCTTTTACAAATGTACTTCGTGGAGACAATACATGTACTCCTTTTTCAAAAGAAGACTAGCAAGCCACATATCCTATGTGATCACGAAATCTGTAGCTTTTGCATGTTGATAAATATAAAAACCGACTTCATCTTACTTAAAATCTACATAGACCCAATTATCTTGCTGTTTCCTTAAACGATGAGCCTACGATACGACAAACAAAATTTCGACATAAATTTTTGTTCTAACGCCCACAATTTCATCCTTCACAGGATATGCATCTGCATCAACTAATGTCTCACTGATGTTTTGCATATTTCTGTATTCTACATCCCTTCTGTGAATCCTTCCATAATGTGCGTTTTCTTGTTTAGATTTTGTCGATTTAACGTAAATACATGTCTTTTTCGCAAATCCTATCCCTAGTTTATTCTGAAAAATTAAAGTCTAAACGTAAAATATAGGTTTTTATCACAATTTTTTATTATAATATATTTTCTTCAACTACGCTACATATCCCTTTAATTTTCATTTTACATTTAAAGATAACTAAATCGTTCCTTCAACATAATAAAAAAACAGAAGAATATAAGTATAACCATTACACTGTATTCTATTACTAAATCGACAGTTATTGTCCTACTTCTCACGAGCGAAAAAAGCACATTCACCTGTGGTAAATGTGCTAAAACATTTTTTGGTTTTGCACTGCATTCACAATAATATTAGCTGTTTCTTCAATCGCCTTATTTGATACATCAATCACTTGACAATTTATTTTACTCACTACATTCTCAAAATGAACGATTTCTTCTTTAATACGATTAATATTCGCATATGTTGCTCCATCACTTAATCCAAGTGATTTTAATCGTTCTTTTCGAATATGATTTAACTTATCCGGTGTAATTTTCAAACCGAAACATTTCTCTTTTGCCACTTTATATAATTCCTCAGGCGGATCCACTTCTGGTACAAGTGGTACATTGGCAACTTTCAAGCGTTTGTTATGCGCTAAATATTGTGAAAGTGGTGTTTTTGATGTACGTGAAATTCCAATCAACACGATATCGGCTTTTAAAATACCACGTGCATCTCTACCATCATCATACTTAACCGCAAATTCAATCGCTTCAATCTTTTTAAAGTACTCTTCATCTAATCTTCGAACGACACCTGGCTCATACCTTGGTACTTGCCCTGTAATTTCTTCAATTTGATCGATAAGAGGTCCGATAATATCGTATGCCTCTACCCCTTCTTTTGCCGCCTCTGTCAATAAATATTGACGCATATCAGGCTTTACTAACGTAAAACAAATAAGCGCCTTATTGCTCTTGGCAATTGAAATCACTTCTTTTAATGTCCCTGTATCTTCTACATAAGGTACACGTCTAATATCAGGAGCGAATGGGAACTGTCCCATTGCCGCTCTAACAACCAAATCAGCCGTTTCTCCTACAGAGTCAGATACGACATATACGATTTTATTATCCATTACATTACCTCACTTTAAACAAATTACACTTATTCGTTATTTACTAAATTTACAAACGCACGTGTAATATTTGTTTTTGTAATTCGCCCAATCACTTCTAGACCTTGTTTCGTGTCCTTTACAACTGGCATTGCATCAATCTGTCTTTCTATTAATTCCATCGCAATATCATATAAAGAATCCTCCCTGCGACACATCGCAATGTTTGGCATCCTTGTCATGATAATATTAACCGGAAGTGAGGTTAAATCCTGCTTCCCTAAGCTAGCTCTTAATAAATCTTTACGAGATACAACGCCAACCAATAAAATAGCTTGATCTACAACAAACAATGTACCAACATCCTCTAGAAACATAGTACAGATTGCATCGTATACTGATACATTTTTATCAATTACAGCAGGTCTAGATTGATAATCTTGCACTTTAATTTTTTTAACAGCTTCAGATAATAGCTGTCCCCCAGTTTTACCCGTATAAAAATAACCTACGCGTGGACGCGCTTCTAAATAACCAGCCATCGTTAAAATTGCTAAGTCTGGTCTTAGCGTTGCACGTGTTAAACCCAATTGCGCAGCAATTGACTCCCCTGTAATAGGACCGTGATCTTTTACAATCTGAATGATATGTTCTTGCCGTTTATTCAGCTCTATGATAATCACCACCTTTAATGCACAACGAAAAAAGTTATACTATCTCTTAAATATTATATACTAAATATGCTATTCGAAAAAGAAAGTATGTAAAAAGGACCGTATACGGCCCTAATTATATTTGAAATTTATCAAGTTGTTCTAAGAAACGCCTTGATTTCAAATAAATCCCACAATATTCATCATAATATGTATTCAATACTGTGCGCATTTGTTTTTTTGTACTGTCCTTCACCGATACATTACCGAGCCGGTGTAGATCGAAGTGAAAAAAGAGACGTAATAATTTATGAACAGCCTCTCCCACCGGAATACGATACTGATCTTGCTCTGCATGACGCGAGCACAGAAAACCGCCTTCCCGAACAGAGAAGGCGACAAAATCTGTTTCTTGATGACAAATAGCACATGTATCAAAGTACGGGCGCATCCCTAATACCGGAAGCATTTTCGTTTGATAAATTAATGATAATACTTCAGGGTCAACACCCTCACACATATAATGCAACGTTTGATATAACATTTCAAATAAATACGGATTATTCTTCTTATCTTCTGTTGCTTTATCAGTTAATTCAATAATAAATGATGCATAAGCAGTTAAAAATATATCCTCACGAATTTCTTTCATAGATGAAATAATCTCGCCTTGTTGCAAAGTTCCAAGTCCAGATCCTATTTGAATAAGAAAATGACCATGTGTCATAAGTTGCGAAACAGCTGCTAACCGACTCTTCGGTTTTTTCGCCCCTCTTGCCATTGCACTTACCTTACCAAATTCCCGTGAGAATATTGTAACAATCTTGTTCGTTTCTCCGTAATCTGTCGTACGGATAACAATGCCCTCAACTTTTTGAAACATGTTCGTCACCATCCAAGGTTTGAACAAAACGGGTCAAGAAATTGGAGAGTCTAAATGAGCTAACTCCTCTTCATGTTGATCCATCTCATCGTTTACGTCTTTTTCCATTTCTTTCAAAAGCAAATACGTTTCAATGCTTCCTGTTTTGGAGAAAAACTTCCAGGTAAAATCTAGCATAAGAATCCACCTTTCTCAATAAGCGTAGCCTATAAACCAATTTCCTTTGTTGTTATTAAATTGACCCATTTTGTTCATTTTCATGTGAGAAAAATTTTTCCTAATTTATCAAGGTTCATAAAAACCAATAATCAGTGGATGAATGAACCATCCACTGATTACAACTTTACTCCATATTAATACTCGTCTTCACGGAAACCAAGGTCACGAAGCTGCGACATCTTATTACGCCAATCCTTTTGCACTTTTACCCATACTTCTAAAAATACTTTAGAACCAAGTAGTGCTTCAATGTCAAAACGAGCTCGCTTACCGACTTCTTTTAACATCTTCCCTTGCTTACCTATAATAATTCCTTTTTGTGATGCACGTTCAACAACAATCGTTGCGTTTATATAAACCGCTCCACCCTCACGTTTTTGAATCGCATCAATAACAACCGCTACAGAGTGCGGCACTTCTTCACGTGTTAAATGTAATACTTTTTCACGAATAAGTTCTGAAATAATAAATCGCTCTGGATGATCCGTTACTTGATTATCTGGGTAGTATTGCGGTCCTTCTGGTAAATACTTTTTAATTGTTCCAATTAAAGCGTCCACATTATTACCGTCTAATGCAGAAATTGGTACAATCTCTGCAAACTCATATAGTTTACGGTATTGATCAATTAACTCTAATAATTGCTCTGGATGAAGTTGGTCAATTTTATTAATTACCAAAAATACTGGTTGTTTCGTTTCTTTTAATTTCTCAATAATGAATTCCTCACCACGACCAAATCCTTCAACTGCATTGACCATAAACAGAACAATATCAACTTCTTTTAATGTCGTTTGAGCCATCTTCACCATGAAATCGCCTAGTTTATGTTTAGGTTTATGTATTCCTGGTGTATCAATGAAAATTACTTGTGAATCATTTTCTGTATATACGCCTTGAATTTTATTACGAGTTGTTTGTGGCTTGTCACTCATAATGGCAATTTTTTGGCCGATAATACGATTTAAAAATGTAGATTTTCCAACATTCGGTCTGCCAATAATAGAGACAAAACCTGATTTATAACCTTTTCTATTCATGTAAATCCTCCGCTAAAAATGCTCCTGGTAACAATTCTCCAACTGTAGTCTCTTGAACGTCACCATGTAAATTTGATAGGTATACTTTCGTATCCTGTTTACATAATTCTATCATAACTTGTCGGCATGCTCCACAAGGAGGTACCGGACGCTTTGTATCCGCTACAACTGCAATAGCTACAAACCCTTTATCACCTTCAGAAATCGCCTTAAATAAAGCTGTTCTTTCTGCACAGTTACATAAACCATATGATGCATTTTCAACATTACATCCACGATATATTTTTCCATCCTGAGTTAGTAAAGCTGCACCTACTTGAAATTTAGAATATGGTACGTACGCTTGTTTACGCGCTTCGATTGCTTCTTGAATTAATTGTTTGCTATTCATATTCCCGCATCCTTTCCGTTCACAGCTGTGAATAGATACATTCTTCTATTAAAGGCCCTCACGGCGCTCCCAAAGCTTAATAAAAGCTTTGGAATGCAACTATACCATATACGGTAAGAAGATAATAGCACCAATTACAACAGCTATAATCGTAAATAATAAAACTGATCCCGCTGCAACATCCTTTGCGTTTTTCGCAAACGGATGAATATCGGTGGTTGCTAAATCTACTGTTTTTTCAATAGCCGTATTCACCATCTCCAAACTCATTACAATTCCAATCACAATAAGTAATACAATCCATTCTATTTTTGTAATATGGAAATAAAAGCCGCAGCATATGACAATGACTGCGGCTAAATAATGAATTTTCATATTTCGTTCATGACGAAGACAAAAGTATATACCAGCTATAGCATATCCAAAACTATTTATAAGTTTTCCTTTTTTCATCGCCCTAATCCAAATGCCTCTAAAATTTCTTTTTGTCTTCCAAACATTTCTTTTTCATCTTCTTCTGTCATGTGATCATAACCAAGCAAATGTAAAAAGCCATGTAACGCTAAAAACCCAAGTTCACGATCAAAAGAGTGTCCATATTCCTCAGCTTGCTCTTTCGCTCTTGGAATAGAAATAATAAGATCCCCTAACATACGTGGCATCTCCGCACCGATAATTTCCATTTCTCCTTCTCCCATTTCTTCCATAGCAAAAGAAATAACATCCGTAGGCTGATCCTTATCTCGGTAATCACGGTTTATTTCACGAATACGTTCATTATCTACAAATGTAACCGATAATTCTGCGCCTTCTTCTATGTCCTCCATTTGGGCTGCTTTCTCTACTAAACCTCGAATCAAACTTATATATTCGTCTTTCACTTCTTCTGTTTCATCAATAAAATCAATTAATAAACTCATTCTTTCTCCTTTTCTTCCGGCGGTTCCGGATATGTAATACGGGAATGGAAAATACCATTTAACGTTTCACATAACGTTTTTCCAACGATTTGTAGTTCCTTAAATGTCAAATCACATTCACTAAATTGACCATCTTGCAGGCGATCTTTAATAATACTTTGCACTAAATTATTAATCTGATCTGGTGTTGGATGGTTCATCGAACGTACCGCCGCTTCCACACTATCAGCAATACCAACGATCGCCGACTCTTTAGAAGTTGCTTTTGATCCTGGATAGCGGAACATTTCCTCCGTATATTTCTCTTTATCTTCTTTAATCGCATTATAATAAAAATATTTAAGTAGCGTTGTACCATGATGCTGTCCAGCAATATCGATAATTTCTTGAGGTATATGGTGTTCTTCTAACATTCTCACCCCATCGGTTACATGAGCAATTATAATATCTTTGCTCGTTACAGGGTCTAATCTATCATGCGGGTTTTCAATACCCATTTGGTTTTCAATAAAAAACTGTGGTTGTACAGTTTTCCCTACATCATGATAATACGCCCCTACACGCGCTAATACTCCATTTGCTCCAACTGCTTCACAAGCAGCTTCTGAGAGATTAGCTACCATTACACTATGGTGATAGGTACCTGGTGCTTCTAATAAAATTTTGCGTAAAAGCGGGTGATTCGGACTTGAAAGTTCCATCAATTTCATACTTGATACAATCCCAAGACCACTTTCTAAATACGGTAAAATCCCCATAGCTAGAACAGAAGAGATAATACCCGAAACAGCAGCCATTAATAATTGCACCCCAATTTCAAGAGGTGAAAAATTCCCGTTACGTAATAATAGCAAAGCCGCTAATACGACTACATTTAATACAGAAACGAGTATACCAGCTTGTAAAATCATCGTACGACGATTTTTTTCTCTCAAGAAAATACTAACTGATAATGAACTTAATAAAACATAAATCCCCACACTATAATTCAGTGTACTCGTTACACCTTCATTAAACATAATACTTCCGCATACAGAAAAGATCATACTCGTTAAAAATACAAATCGATCACCAATCATTAATTTTACAAGTATTGTTCCCATCGCAACTGGAACAACATACGCGATTCCTGCATATTCAAGCTTTTGAAACAAACTAATGATTTTCATTAAAACAATCGTGATAGACAAAATTGTAATATAAGCTAAGACATACGGCCTATCTTCTCTTTTCCGCTGTAAAAACACTTCAAACTGCTTATGCATAAAGTACAATAACACACAAATGAGTACCGCTAGACCAACATAAGGTTGGAAGGTATTGCCCTTCTCTAACAATCCTGCTAATTTCAACTGCTCATATGCTTCTCGTGAAATCGTATCGCCTTCTTTCACAAGAACTTGCCCTTGAAGGATAAAAACTGATGCAACTGAATCTTCCGCTATTTTTTTACTATCTTTCGTCGCAGCTGAATCATAAAAATAGTTCGCTGTAACCGCATACTTCCCTAGTGTATTCACCGCATCTTTTAAATCACTGCTTATACTTACGCTACTCATTTCAGTAACGAATTGTTCTCTTGCAGCTTCTTCTTGATCCATCTTGATGTGTTCCCTCATAATTTTATTAACTGCTGTTACAGCCGCATCCTTTGCCAATGACAATTGACTTGAATCAGCATTAATAAATTTCAACAAAATCGAATCTGTTAAGCTTTTCGCTAAATCTGTTGGTAATTTCTTCTTTAACTTGTCCAATTTGTCCACATCAGAAATTTTTCTATACTCGTCTGGGCCAGTCGATTTAGCCTCTGCCTCTACTTCACTTACCGCATCAAAGACGGAAGTTACAATATCCACTTTATTTTGCTTATATTCGCTTTTATATGTATATTTATCCTCAACCTTTTGAGCGGCTTCGTTTTTCTTTTTCGCCGTTGCGGCTTTATCTTCAATTTTAATAGGAGAGTGAATTGTTTTTTTAGCAATTTCGAGCTCTTTAACATCTAATTGCTCTGGCTTTACATTATTCATAAGTGCAAAAAACAGTACTGCTCCTAATAATACGTAAGAAACCCAACTTAGTTTTTTCGAATGTTGTATATTACGAAACCACTTAAAAATTTCTTGAGATCTTGACATGATTTCAATACCTTCTCCTCTCCAGAAATAAAGTGAAACTATTTATAGCTTTCATTTCTTCTAGGCAACGATACTTTTTAAGACCATATTTTTATAGACCGTCACCTATAGTTTATTTCCCTCGTCTTTAATGATAGTAAAAAATATGTCATTCGCCAACCTTATCATACAAAAAGAAATGACCCTGACAAATAGGATCATTCCATTTTATCATATGCCTCAATAATACGTTGCACTAATGGGTGTCTCACAACGTCTGTTTGTTCCAGTGTTATGAACGAAAGACCTGATACACCAGATAAAATATTAGCAGCAATAGAAAGACCTGATTTTACCCCTTTTGGCAAATCTACCTGTGAGGGATCTCCCGTAATAACCATTTTAGAACTAAAACCTAATCGTGTTAAAAACATTTTTATTTGAGCACCAGTTGTATTCTGTGCCTCATCTAATATAACAAATGAATCATCAAGAGTACGTCCTCTCATATAAGCAAGAGGTGCAATTTCAATTACACCACGTTCCATCATACGCTGTGTGTATTCTTGCCCAAGAATATCGTGCAACGCATCATACAACGGACGTAAATACGGATCTACTTTTTCTTTCAAATCACCTGGTAAAAAGCCTAAACTCTCTCCAGCCTCTACAGCAGGTCTTGTTAAAATAATTTTCTTCACATACCCTTGCTTTAAAGCTCTCACAGCCATTACTACAGCTAAATATGTCTTCCCTGTCCCAGCAGGTCCTATCCCAAATACAACATCATTCTTTTTCATTGCATGAATATATCTTCTTTGTCCCATCGTTTTCACACGAATGGATTTACCTTTTGCTGTTTTAAAAATTTCCTCTTCATATAACTCTTCGAATTGAGCAATTTTCCCTTGTTTCCCAAGCTGAATTGCATACGCAACATCTCTTTCCGAAATTGATACACCTTTACGGATAACAACAAGTAGCTGTTGTAAGATTTTTTCTACGAGCACTACAGCTTCATCTGCCCCAGATACACGAACAGACTCTCCTCTAGTTATAATCGATACACTAAGTTCTCGTTCAATTACTTTTAAATGAGCATCATTTACCCCAAATAGAGCGATTGCCTCGTTGGGATTTTCCAATTGTTGGTTCATTTCTACTAATTGTTCTGCCATCACTCAGTCTCCTTGAATATCGGATTCAGATATTGGTTGCGGCTCTGCAATATTTTCAATCACTGTGTAATGTAACGTGACCTTTAAGTGATCCGCCTCAATCTCTTTACTCAAAATCTTATCACTTACAATCATAGCATGTTCATCCAATTTTTTCTTCAGTTCTTTTTCTGCCATCTCTTTCGCTACTTTCATTGCTTGTTTTTCGGTATATTCTCGGTTCGCTTCTTCCTCTTCTCGTACAATATCTTTTTCATATGCAACTGGTAATGTGAATCCAAATAATTTCACATCATGTTTTACACTTTCAGTACGAGAGCGTTTATACTCATCCTGTTGAAATCCCCATATTTTTATTTTAGCACTCCCAAATTTAAGAAAATATTCATTGTATGAATTACCAGTATACACTTGAAATTGCGTCTTTAACGGAACATCCACCTCAGATTTGTACCACGTTTCTCCATATACAATCCCTTTAGCCGAAACAATTGTCGGATCCTCCTCATTACCATACATCCCCGAGACGAGAAGTTGCCCCTTTTCTACATGGTCATTTTTCATAACAACAGGCTTCCCAACTTCCACAAATGTTTTTGTAATAATCCCTTCTTTTTTTGCTACTAAGTTTTGTGGCTGTTGTTCACTTTCTTTTTTCGGTTCATTTTTTTCAACAATCTTAAAATGATATGTTGTCCCTCTTATTTCTAACCCCGCCCAAGTAATCGCATTAATATTGTCCGTTAAATGCCGCTGAACATCTTCTACACTAGGCATTTGAAACTGTAATTTCCCTTTTTTAATACCCATTTTGTCCAATTCTTTCATCAATATATATTCCGTTTCAGGTTTTGCTCCTGTAATTTCAATTTTCCAAACCATATTTGATAATGCAATCATTCCGAAAAAAAATATTAAAAACCCAATTAAAAATCCACTATTCTTAATTAAACGCTTATTCCAAAATGGAAAACCGTAACGTCCAATAAAATATAATTTACATTCATTCTTTCTATAAATTGGTTTTATCTTTTTCACATCTCGTAATAACATGCAAAAAACTAACGTTTCATCCGCTATCTTCTTTACATCCCAAACTAATAATTTCCTACGTACACATTCGTTAACGAAGCGTTCCGCTCCTCTACCTTCAATTCGCACTTTTACATACCCAAGCCATTTTATAAACCATTTATTTTTCATCGACTACCTTCACTACCTTTCTAAAAGTAGATACAACACTTTTCACTTTAAGCATCAAATAGCTCGTACTAATCGAAGCTTTAATCGGTGAGGTTTTTCTCCTCACTAATCGGGCATATGCATAAGATGAAAGTTTAATAAGTGGAGGTTTTGTCCATACCCACTGATTATTAACGCACACCCATCGAGCTTTCACGCGCAGTGAATGCGGGATAAAGTGAATATTAAGGTCAGATCACTAAAATAAAGAAGAAAAACTTCACAAACGGAAGTTTCCCTCACTCCTCTTTCTTTTCATTTTCTAAAAACATCACTTGTTCGATAATCCCTTCAAGCAAAAGTTCTTCCGGGAGGATTGTTTTAATAACAAAGGATTGCCCCTTAATTAATAGTTGACCTTGTTTTAATAACAACCTTACTTCTTTATCTGAAAATACTAATAAGCCTCGATGATTTTCTATATAGATATGCACTTGCCCAACAAGCGTAATCCGAGGTAGATCCATTAGCACATCCACTGGCAGGTCTATTTGCTTCGTCAACCAATTCTTCATTTGTTCTAATTTTTTCATCTCAAAAGACCCCCTCTCATCCCATATGTATGAAAAAAGAGCTTGTAATATCACGTCCAAACTGAAAAAAGCATAAAAAAACGTCTCATACGAAATGAGACGCTTTTTTATGCTAATAGCTGGATAACCAGCTTATTCACAAGTGATCCGTCTGTTTTACCTTTTACTTTCGGCATAACAGCAGTCATCACCTTACCCATATCTGCTTTAGATGTAGCACCAACTTCAGAAATAACTTGCTTAATTATATCCGCTAGTTCTTCTTCTGTTAATTGCTCCGGCAAATATGCGCTTAAAATCTGAATTTCACTTTGCAGTTTATCAACAAGGTCTTCACGACCAGCTTTTTTAAATTCAAGGAGGGAGTCCTTATACTGTTTTACTTCACGAGCTAAAACTGTTAATTCCTCTTCTTCAGTAAGAGTATGTTGCAGTTTAATACCTTCATTTTGTAAAGCAGCCTTAACCATACGAATAACGGTTAATTTTTCTTTTTGTTTATTCTTCATCGCTTGTTTCATATCATCGTTTAAACGACCGAGAAGACTCATCACTTACACCCTCTCTTAGAACTTACGCTTTCTTGCCGCTTCAGATTTCTTCTTACGTTTTACACTTGGCTTTTCATAAAACTCGCGCTTTCTTGCTTCAGCAAGTGTACCAGTTTTAGAAACCGATCTTTTAAAACGGCGAAGTGCATCCTCCAAAGACTCGTTTTTACGAACGACTGTTTTTGACATTCTCTTTCCCTCCCTCCGAAACATCACACTTACATACTAACTTCAGCATGCAAAAAGAAACACTTCTTCAGCATGTCTTTTACGATTATAATACATTTTATCACTTCAGGTCAACTATTTGGCAGAATAAAAGAAGAATAGATGCTCTTCCTTTTCCAAAAATCTATGTAAACAGCCGTTATCGCTCCCAACTAAAAAAAAATATATTTTTATCACGAAAACTTCCCCATACAAAATTTGCTAAATAACCACTTATTTAACGGGTACTCCATTTCAATACTTAACTTCTCCACGAAAGAAAAAAGCATGCAAACCATTTTCGGTTGCATGCTTTTTATTATGCGCTTGCCGATTCTTTTTTTACATCATCTTCAAGAACACGAACAAACTGCGCTTCGTTATATGGATAACCAGCTTTCGTAATTTTCACTTTCACCAGCTTACCAATTAAGTCTTCTGATCCTTCAAATACAATTTTTAAGTAGTTATCTGTATAACCTACATATAACCCTTCACGGTCGCCCTCTTTAAATTGCTCTTCTGGAATGATTTCAAGTACTTCGCCTTCAAACTGAGACGCATACTCTTTCGCTAATTGGTTAGATAGTTCAATTAGACGGTGAACACGATCGTTCTTCACATCTTCAGGAACTTGATCTTCCATACGCGCTGCAGGTGTTCCTGTACGTTTTGAATAAGGGAACACGTGTAGCTCAGAGAAGCGATTCTCTTTAATGAAATTGTATGTTTCCATGAATTCTTCTTCTGTTTCACCTGGGAATCCAACAATTACGTCTGATGTAATCGCAAGGCCTGGTAACGCCTCTTTCAAACGATCTAAACGCTCTTGGAAGAATTCCATCGTATACTTACGGCGCATACGTTTTAACACAGTATTAGATCCTGATTGCAACGGAATGTGCAAGTGGCGTACAACTACTTCTGACTTATCTAATACTTCAATTACTTCATCCGAAATTTGACTCGCTTCAATAGAAGAAATACGAAGACGTTTTAATCCGCCTACTTCCGCCTCCATATCACGAAGTAATCCAGCTAAGTTATAATCTTTAATATCTTCACCGTATCCACCTGTATGAATACCTGTTAATACGATTTCTTTATAACCTGCATCTACTAATTGCTGCGCTTGTTTAATAACTTCTTTCCCATCACGAGAACGCATTAAACCACGCGCCCAAGGAATTATACAGAATGTACAGAAGTTATTGCAACCCTCTTGTATTTTTAAAGATGCACGTGTACGATCCGTGAAATACGGCACATCAAGTTCTTCGTATACACGTGTTTTCATAATGTTGCGGACAGCATTAATCGGTTGGCGCTCTTTACGGAATTCTTCGATGTATCCTAACATCTTCTCACGATCCTGCGTACCAACAACAATATCTACACCTGGAATTGCCATGATTTCTGCTGGAGATGTTTGTGCATAACATCCAGTTACACATATTACTGCATCTGGATTTTGACGTACAGCACGTCTAATGACTTGACGGCTTTTCTTATCTCCAGTATTTGTTACTGTACATGTGTTAATAACATATACATCGGATTTCTTTTCATATTCAGTTCTTTCATAACCACCTTGTTTAAACAATTGCCAAATCGCTTCTGTTTCATAGTGGTTCACTTTACAACCTAACGTGTGGAACGCAACAGTTGCCATTGATTATCACCCCATCAATTCAAAATGATAAGAAGCGGCACTTAACGCATAAAGCGGAGCCGTTTCTGTTCTTAAAATTCTCGGTCCTAAACTACATGGTACAAATTTATGTTCACGAAGCGCAGTAATCTCTTCCTCCGCTAAACCGCCTTCTGGCCCAAATACAATCAGTAGCTTCTGACCTGGTTTAATCGTCGCCAAAGCTTTTGCAAAATTAGATTTCTCACCTTGCTTTGCTTCCTCTTCATACGCAACAAGACATACATCATACTCGTTACTCATTGCAAGCAATTGCTTAAACGATGCGGGAGCATGTACTTCTGGAATTTCGCTTCTATGCGATTGTTCCGCAGCTTCTTTCACAATTTTTTTTAAACGCTCAACTTTTTTATCAGCTTTTTTCGCATCCCATTTTACAATAGATCGAGATGCTTGAAATGGTAAAAATGCAGCTGCCCCAAGCTCAGTTCCCTTTTGAAAAATTAACTCAAGCTTGTCTCCTTTCGGCAGTCCACTCGCAATCGTCACGAACACAGGAAGTTCACTCGACGCCTCTACCCATTCTACAATAGCGGTATCTACAAATTCACTGGTAATTTCAGCAATCGAACATTCTGCTGTTTTACCATTTACACAACAATAAATGTGGTCACCAGCTGACATACGCATCACTCTTCCGATATGATGTACATCATCACCTACGATACGAATCTTTGTTTCACTTACATGTTTTTCTTCTACAAAATAACGTTGCATATAATCACCTTAGTAGAGTTTCGTTCCTTTCGTAAGTCAACACTTACGAAAAGAACGAAACGTTATCATTTTTCATATAACAAACGGCAAGTCCCTCACCTTATAGTGAGAGACTCCCCTTTTCATTATAAACTAAAATCTATATTACGCATTTCGTGCAATAATTGCTACCCAATCTTCCATTCGTAACACTTCTTCAATTGTAAATCCAGCTTTTTCTAGCGCCTCAGAAATCACTTTTTCCTTCGCTGCAATAATACCAGATGTAATAAATAATCCGCCTGACTTCACAACTCTTGCTGCATCTTCAGGGAATAGAAGAATAATTTCTGCTAATAAATTCGCTACGATTAAATCAACAGGACCTTCAATACCTTCTAATAGACTATTTTGTCCAACAGACACAACGTCATCTGTTTTATTTAAACGCACATTCATTTCTGCGCTTTCCACTGCAACTGGATCTAAATCATATGCTTGAACAGAAGATGCACCTAATTTTGCCGCTGCAATACTAAGCACACCAGAACCTGTTCCAACATCAATGACAGTATCACCTGGTTGAACTGTTTTTTCTAAAGCACGAATACACATCGTTGTTGTTGGATGAGTTCCTGTTCCAAACGCCATACCTGGATCTAATTCAATAATTTTTTCTTCTGGAGAAGATGGTGTATATTCTTCCCACGTCGGTACGATTGTGAATGTATCAGAAATTTGTACTGGATGGTAATATTTTTTCCAAGCAGTAGCCCAATCTTCTTCATTGACTTCGTTAATGGTAATATCTCCAGTACCAATTTCGATGTCGTAAGATGGAAGCACATCAATAGATGATTTTACACCTGCAATTGTTTCCTGTAAAGAATCCGTTTGCGGGAAATATGCTTTTATTAATACACCCTCTGCCGGGTATTCATCTGGATTCAATGCATAAATTTCACCATATTGTTGCTCGCGCTCTTTCGTCAATTCCGCTGGATCCTCAATCGCAACTCCACTAGCACCAGCTTCATGTAAAATATGAGAGACAGCTTCTACTGCTTCTACTGTTGTATGAATACTAATTTCTGACCATTTCACAATTTACCAACTCCATTTTTTATTTCCATTATTCCCCTTTGAAAGCACGTTTAAGCTTTCCAAACAAACTATCATCTTGCTCTTCTTGCCCTGCAAATTCACGCAATAAATCTTTTTGGTGTGAAGTTAATTTCGTCGGCACAACAACACGAACGACTACATATTGATCTCCTTGACCATATCCACGTACGTTCGGAGCACCTTTTCCTTTTAAGCGGAATTCTGTTCCTGTTTGTGTTCCTGCTGGAATTTTCAGCTTCACTTTGCCATGAACAGTAGGAACTTCTACTTCCGCACCAAGTGCCATTTGCGCAAATGTTAATGGCATTTCGCAAATAATGTGATCTCCTTCACGCTCAAAGAATTCATGGTTTCTTACATGAACAACAACATATAAATCTCCTGCCGGCCCACCATTTACGCCTGCTTCACCTTTTCCAGATACACGAATTTGTTGACCATTATCGATACCCGCTGGAATTTTAACATTAATTTTTTTACGTTTACGAACTTTACCAGAACCGTGACACGTCGTACATTTCTCTTTAATCATTTGACCAGTTCCTGAACAATGACCACAAGCTTGACGGTTAACAATACGACCAAACGGTGTATTTTGTTCTACACTTACTTGACCTGATCCTGAACAGTGTTTGCATGTTTCTTTTGAAGTTCCTGGCTTTGCCCCGCTACCTTTACAAGTATCACATGGGTCTTCCACTGGAATCTCAACGTTTAATTCTTTACCAAAAATAGCTTCTTCAAACTCTAAAGTAACTTGATATTGTAAATCAGCACCCTGACGCGGAGCATTTGGATCACGACGTCTGCCGCCACCACCGCCAAAGAATGAACTAAAGATATCTTCGAAACCGAAGCCACCGCCGAAGTCTCCTCCACCGAAACCTTGATTCGGACCAGCGTGACCAAATTGATCATACTGTGCGCGTTTTTGATCGTCACTTAATACTTCGTATGCTTCTTGTACTTCTTTAAACTTTTCAATTGCATTTTCTTCTTTACTTACGTCTGGATGGTACTTTTTAGCCAAACGACGATAGGCTTTTTTTATTTCATCTTTAGAAGCGCCCTTGCTAAGTCCAAGGACCTCGTAATAGTCTCGTTTACTCATAAATTTGCAACCCCCGAATCTTTCACATAAACGTAATTTTAACACCGAAAGAAAGTGCTTTGCAACAAAGTTTCCTCACTTACAGTATGCAAAGTAAAAAACTTAAGAACCTCACACTTTTCTTCTCATTCATGAAAAAAGCCAAAGCCAAGGCACGCTTGACTTTGACTTTTTGTCATCTTACTTATTTATATTACTTATCTTCTTTTACTTCTTCAAACTCAGCGTCTACTACATTGTCTTTCTTCGCGCCAGCGTCTTGTGCTCCTTGTGCACCTTCTGCTTGCCCTGCAGCTGCTTGAGCTTGCTCGTATAATTTAACAGTTAATTGTTGTACGATTTCTTGTAAAGCGTCTTTTTTCGCACGGATTTCCTCAAGCTCGTTCTTCTCGATCGCAGCTTGTAATGCTTCCTTCGCTTCTGTTGCTTTTGCAACTTCAGCCGCATCCACTTTACCTTCTAAATCTTTTACAACTTTATCCGTTTGGAATACAAGTTGGTCAGCTTCGTTGCGAAGTTCCACTTCTTCCTTACGTTTTTGGTCAGCGTCAGCATTTGCTTCTGCTTCTTGTACCATACGATCTACTTCGTCATCAGAAAGACCTGAAGAAGATTGGATTGTAATAGTTTGCTCTTTGCTTGTTCCTAAGTCTTTTGCACGTACGTTAACGATACCGTTCGCATCAATATCGAATGTTACTTCGATTTGTGGAATACCACGTGGTGCTGGCGGAAGGTCTGTTAATTGGAAACGACCTAATGTTTTGTTGTCAGCTGACATTGGACGCTCACCTTGTAGTACGTGAATGTCTACTGCTGGTTGGTTATCAGCAGCTGTTGAGAATACTTGTGACTTACTTGTTGGAATTGTAGTGTTACGCTCGATTAGTTTCGTGAACACACCACCCATAGTTTCGATACCTAAAGAAAGTGGAGTTACGTCTAATAATAGAACGCCTTCTACATCACCAGTTAGTACGCCACCTTGAACTGCAGCACCTAATGCTACAACTTCATCTGGGTTTACACCTTTATATGGCTCTTTACCAGTTTCACGTTTAATTGCTTCTTGTACAGCTGGGATACGTGTAGAACCACCAACAAGGATAACTTTATCTAATTCGCTTGGAGCAAAACCAGCGTCTTTTAATGCACGACGAGTTGGCTCTAACGTTCTTTCAACAAGACCTGCTGAAAGCTCTTCGAATTTCGCTCTTGTTAATGTTAATTCTAAATGTAATGGACCAGCAGCTCCAGCACTAATGAATGGTAATGAAATTTGTGTTTGTGTTACACCTGAAAGGTCTTTCTTAGCTTTTTCAGCTGCATCTTTCAGACGTTGAAGTGCCATTTTATCTTGGCTTAAATCAATGTTATTTTCTTTTTTGAATTCAGCTACTAAATGATCGATAACAACTTGGTCAAAGTCGTCTCCACCAAGACGGTTGTCACCAGCAGTTGAAATAACTTCGAATGTTCCGTCTGCTAACTCAAGGATAGATACATCAAATGTACCGCCACCTAAGTCATATACTAGAATTTTTTGTTCTTCATCTTGTTTTTCTAAACCGTAAGCAAGTGCTGCTGCTGTTGGTTCGTTAATGATACGCTCAACTTCTAAACCAGCGATACGACCAGCATCTTTTGTTGCTTGGCGTTCTGCATCGTTGAAGTATGCAGGTACTGTAATAACAGCTTTCGTTACTGTTTCACCTAAGTACGCTTCAGCAGAAGCTTTTAAGTTTTGTAAAATGATTGCAGAAATTTCTTGAGGTGTATAATCTTTACCTTCAACTTCTACTTTGTAGTCTGTACCCATATGACGTTTAACAGACATGATTGTATTTGGGTTTGTAATTGCTTGACGTTTCGCAACTTCCCCAACTTGACGCTCTTCATTTTTGAAAGCTACAACAGAAGGTGTTGTACGGTTTCCTTCTGGATTTGGGATAACCTTTGGTTCTCCACCTTCCATAACAGCTACACAAGAGTTCGTTGTACCTAAGTCAATACCGATAATTTTACTCATGGCGATTCCTCCTACTTTTATGTAAATTATTGATTTACTTTTACCATTGATGGGCGAATCACACGGTCTTTTAGTTTATAACCTTTTTGGAATTCCTCCACAACCGCGTTTGATTCAAATTCACTGTCTTCCACTTGCATAATAGCTTGGTGCTCATTAGGATCAAACTGTTTACCAACAGATTCAATCACTTCAACACCTTCTTTAGTCAACGCTTCTAGTAATTGACGATGCACCATTTCCATACCTTGTAACAAGGATTTCGTTTGCTCATCAATTGTTTCCACTTGCATCGCTCTTTCAAAATTATCAAGAGCTGGCAAAATATCTGAAACTAAACTTTGAGCTCTATATTTTTCAGCAGCCTGTTTATCCATTTGGACACGGCGCTTATGATTTTCAAAATCAGCTTGTAGACGTAATGTGCGACCTTCCGTTTCCGTTAGTTTCGCTTGTAACTCGTCTACTTTTTCTTGTAAAAGAGCAGCCTCACTTTTTTCTTCTACAGTTTCTTCACTGTTTTCTGGCGTGACAGCTTCTTCAACTTGCGCTTCTTTTACTTCTTCTACCACTTGTTCGTTACGCTCTTCCACAATTTTCACCTCCTTAAAAGGTATTAGGTATCATGTATAACATGATTACCTAAGCATTATATATTACACACAGCAATGAAAATTTCATCACTTGAGCGAATGTATTACTCTCATTTACTTTTTAAGTCCGTCTGTAAATTGTCTTGTAAATAACTGCAACAAACTAATTACACGAGAGTATTGCATTCTCGTCGGACCTAAAATCGCAATTGTTCCTAGTTGCTCTTCTCCAATCGAATATGTTGCAGAAATTAAACTACAATCTTCCATAGCTATTGAAGAATTTTCCCTACCAATTTTCACTTGAATACCAACTTGTTTATGACGCAAAATATCATAAAACTCAGCTTCGTTATCAATCATCGTCAGCAAGGACCTTACTTTTTGAATGTCATGGAACTCTGGTTGCGAAAGCATATTTGCTTTTCCTCCAAAGTATATCTTTTCCGATAAAGGAACTTGAAATGTACCATCTAACATTTTTATTGCACTATCGTAATTATGAACATACCCACGCAATACTGTAACAATCTCTTTAAAGATCTTATTATGAAGTTCCAACATAGGTACACCCGATAGCTTTTCATTTAAAATATTAACCATTTTTTCTAAATCTGATAAATCAACAGATTCCGGAACGGTAATCGTTTTACTTTGTACATGCCCTGTATCCGTTACAATAATAGCGACTGCTGTTTGACGATCAAGCGGTACAATTTGCACGTTTTTAAGTTTATTTGTGCTTAACTTAGGCCCAAGAACAATAGCCGTATAGTTCGTAAGCTCTGATAAAATTTGAGCAGATTGCTGTGCAACTTTTTCTGCTTCAAAAATTCTTTCAGCAAACAAATCTTTAATTTGTACAATCTCATCGTTCGGTAAGTTTTGTGGTGCTAAAAGATGGTCTACATAAAATCGGTATCCTTTCTCAGAAGGAACACGTCCAGAAGAACTATGCGTTTTTTCAATAAAACCTAATTCTTCTAAATCAGCCATTTCATTTCGAATAGTAGCTGAACTAAATGTAATTTCCTCTTTTTTAGCCAACGTTCTAGACCCAACGGGCTGCGCTGATCCAATAAAGTCATCAATAATTGTTTGTAAAATTAAGAGCTGACGTTCCGTAAGCATCTCATCATCACCTCTGTTAGCACTCTTTGTCTTTGAGTGCTAAATCTATTAATAACTTACCAAAATTGACATTCAATTGTCAACGGAAACGTCACGAAATAATGAAACTTTTTCACGTTTATGGAACATTTAATTAGTCAATCAAAAATGACTGGAACACTTCATTCCCCAATAATTTTCCTTTTCGTGTTAAACGCACATATCCATCTCTCTCTTCAAGCAATCCTTGTTCTTGATTGCTTTGTAACTGCTTCGCGAAAACTTGATCCATCTCCATATTAAATTTCTTTTGGAACTCTATCTTGGAAACACCTTTTGTTTTTCGAAGCCCTAAGAACAACTCTTCTTCCATTTTTTCTTTCTCCGTCACTACGTGAACGTCTAAATATGGAAATCCGGTTTCATCAATTTTATTGAAATATTGCTTGAGCGGCCCTACATTTTGGATACGTTCTCCATTTACATAACTATGCGCGCCAGCTCCAAATCCATAATACTCTTCATTATTCCAGTATGTGAGATTATGTCTACTTTCATTATCACCTTTTGAGAAATTACTAATTTCATACTGTTTATAGCCATGTTTCTCCATTTCATCCATTACCATTTCATACATTTTCGCTTCATGGTCTTCACCTGGAAGTCTCAACTTCCCTTTATTCATTAAGTTATAAAATACAGTCTTCGGTTCCACAATTAATGAATATGCTGAAAAATGTTGTACACCAAGCGTAAAGGCAATGTCTAATGTTTCTTTTACATCTTCTATCGTCTGTCCTGGCAAAGCATAAATAATATCTACATTTATATTTTTAAAGCCCACTTCCTGCGCTTCTCTAATTGCTAAAAATGCATCTTCCCTCGTATGCTTACGCCCAATCTTCTCAAGTAGCTCATCACGAAACGTTTGCACACCAAAACTAATTCGGTTTACTCCACCTTCTAACAATAAGTTTAACTTCTCTTTCGGTAAGTCGCCTGGATTCGCTTCAAACGTTAATTCACAATTCGGCGCAAATGGACGCAAACGACGGTTAATGATATCGAGTAGTTTTTTTGTCTGTTCCATATTTAATGCTGTCGGCGTTCCTCCACCAACAAAAATCGTTTTCATACTATCAAACGGTACTTTTTGAACCGTGTTTATTATTTCTTTCTCTAGATACTCTAAGTATTGATCGACCGGCTGGCGTTCAATAAACACTTTATTAAAATCACAATAGTGACAAATATGCTGACAAAATGGAATATGAATATATGCAGCTTGTACCAAATATAACTCCTACCTTTCTAAAAAGAAAACCTCCGCGCTCCGGAGGATTCTCTACTTCTCTAATGTATTACGAATTTGTTCCATTCGCATTTTTCCCCAATCATACATCATTTCAACGATTGGTAAAAGTGACATACCTAGTTCTGTCATATAGTACTCAACACGCGGAGGAATTTCCGGATATACTGTTCGATCAACAATCCCGTCCTCCATTAATTCTTTTAATTGATTCGACAACACTTTATGAGAAATACTCGGGAACAGTCGTTGCAATTCACTAAAACGATGTGGACCTTCCACACCTAAGTGCCACAATATCACAACTTTCCACTTCCCACTAATAATAGAAAGTGTCAATTCCTTTTCACAATTAAAATTCCCTTTTTCTATTTTATCTTGAATATCTTTTCGAATATTTTCGGACATTAATAGTCTCCTAACTCTAGATCAATCACTAAAAAGCTCTCTCATCATTGTAAATGAGAGAAGCTAAGATGTCTAAAAAGTAATTATACAGAAAAAAAGAAGCCGCATAAACGACTCCTTTTTTATTTTAATTATTAGTTGTCATCCATTTTCAGTACAGCCATGAATGCCTCTTGTGGTACTTCTACAGAACCAACAGACTTCATACGTTTTTTACCTTCTTTTTGCTTATCAAGAAGTTTACGCTTACGAGAAATGTCACCACCGTAACATTTTGCAAGTACGTTTTTACGCATCGCCTTAATTGTAGAACGCGCTACAACTTTGTTTCCGATAGTCGCCTGAATTGGCACTTCAAACTGTTGTCTTGGAATTAATTCTTTTAATTTCTCTACAATTACTTTACCACGGTCATACGCTGAATCACGGTGCACGATGAATGATAAAGCATCCACTTGTTCATTATTTAAAAGAATATCCATTTTCACAAGTTTAGATGGTTTATAACCAATTAACTCGTAGTCAAATGATGCATATCCTTTCGTATTTGATTTCAATTGATCGAAGAAATCATATACGATTTCTGATAACGGGATATCATATGTCAATGTAACACGTGTTTCATCTAAATATTGCATATCAATAAACGTTCCACGTTTACCTTGGCAAATTTCCATTACAGCTCCAACATAGTCATTAGGAACCATAATTGCAGCCTTCACAAATGGCTCTTCTACACGATCGATAGACTGTGGATCTGGCATATTAGATGGATTATCAACAATAACATCTTCACCGTTTGTTAAATAAACTTTATAAATAACGCTTGGCGCTGTTGTAATTAAGTCAATCTTAAATTCACGTTCAATACGTTCTTGAATAATTTCCATGTGAAGAAGTCCTAAGAAACCACAACGGAAACCAAATCCTAGCGCTTGAGATGTTTCTGGTTCAAACTCAAGAGCAGAATCATTCAATTCTAGTTTTTCTAATGCATCACGTAGGTCGTTATAACGAGCAGAATCAATCGGATATAAACCACAGAATACCATTGGGTTTAGCTTACGATATCCCGCTAACGCCTCTGCAGCTGGACGTTTCGCATGTGTAATCGTATCACCAACGCGTGTATCACCAACGTTTTTAATAGATGCTGCTAAGAAACCTACATCACCTACTGTTAACTCGTCACGTTGCGTTGTTTTCGGTGTAAACACGCCTACTTCTGTTACTTCAAATTCTTTTCCAGTTGCCATCATACGTACTTTATCGCCAACTTTTACCGTTCCATTTACAACACGGATATAAGCAATTACACCACGATACGGATCATATAAAGAGTCGAAAATCATACATTGTAACGGCCCTTCTGAATCACCTGTTGGAGCTGGTACTTTTTCAACGATTTGTTCTAAAATTTCTTCAATACCAATTCCAGCTTTTGCTGAAGCAAGTACTGCTTCTGATGCATCTAAACCAATTACATCTTCTACCTCTTGACGTACACGTTCTGGGTCCGCACTTGGTAAGTCGATTTTATTAATAACTGGTAAAATTTCTAAATTGTTATCAAGCGCTAAATATACGTTTGCTAACGTTTGCGCTTCAATACCTTGCGCTGCATCCACAACAAGAATTGCACCTTCACAAGCCGCTAAACTACGAGATACTTCGTACGTAAAGTCGACGTGTCCTGGTGTATCGATCAAGTGAAGAATATACTCTTCACCGTCTTTCGCTTTATACGTTAATTGTACTGCATTTAATTTAATTGTAATACCGCGCTCACGCTCTAACTCCATAGAGTCAAGTAATTGCGCCTTCATTTCACGCTGTGTTAACGCGTTTGTTTTCTCCAAAATACGGTCTGCCAACGTTGATTTCCCGTGGTCAATGTGAGCAATGATGGAGAAGTTACGAATTTTGGACTGTCTTTTTGCTCTTTCTTCTTTATTCATCTATGTTCTCAACTCCTAATAGTCTCGCCAATATACACTAGCACTGATTATATCAATAGAGCAGCAAAGATTCAATGAAAACTCGTGCTGCTTACAAGACAAATCATTCTATCTATATCTTATGCGAACAAACCATAAGAGACAAACTTTTTTCAAATTTAAAAACGGTTGTCTTTCAAATCTAACAGACAACCGTCCTTCCCACTCTCCTTAACTAAAAATCCCTTTTAGCTTCCCAACAACTATATCCGTTCCGAACTTAGTTATATCGTAAGTAACACTTGCTATCGCCATACCAATACCTTCTACGACATTGAAACTCCTTAAGTTTTCTAACTGTTTTTGTTTTTCAACAGCTGAAAATGCCTCGCCCAAAATTTCCGATTCAACTCCTGCACCTTCTGTTCCTGTCATATGAGCAATTTGTTCATATGACAACTGACGGTATCCCTTCATACTTTTCAAACCATGATTAGCAAGTCCTACTCCTGCTATCATCATAAGTAAACATACGACTGTACCGCACATACACAAGAGCGCAAATCGACTCCAACTATTGTCATCTCTATCCATCAATGTGTATATGCCCCTGTATTATCCTGATCAATTTGATGATGCAACGCTGCATTTAAACCACTTGCTATTACATTTGCCATATCCTCTATAAAAGCATCTACTTCTTTTGGGGTCACCATTAAATTATGACCGAGAGGAGATAACACTTCATAAATTAATTTCCTCTTCTCTTCATCCTCCAACGTACCGACAGCACCTAAAAACATATTTCGGCTCTTTTCATCCGGCATATCTTCTTCTGTTAACTTTTTCTTTTCTCCAAATGAAAATCCCGCTGGTAATAAAGACCGTGACGGCTTATGTCCCTCTTTCATCTCTCTTCCAAAGTGCTTCAAAATAAAATCGATTGTATCACTCGTAATAGAAACTGCGTCTACTACAGTTGGAACACCAATCGCAATAACAGGAATCCCTAATGTTTCTTTACTTAGTTCCTTACGTTTATTCCCAACACCTGATCCAGGATGAATTCCTGTATCAGAAATTTGTATCGTGCTATTTACTCGTTCAATAGAACGGGCGGCTAATGCATCAATTGCAATTACAAAGTCTGGCTTTGTTTTCTCAATGATTCCATAAATCACATCGCTCGTTTCAATTCCTGTAATTCCCATTACTCCTGGCCGGATTGCACTAACAGGTCTAAATCCTTCTTCTACACTTTCAGGCTGTAATTGAAATAAATGTCTCGTTACCAGTACGTTTTCTACAACGATCGGTCCGAGCGCATCTGGCGTTACATTCCAATTCCCAAGACCAACAATTAAACAACTTGCTTCTTTTGAAACTCCAACATCCTCGAGGAAATAAGAAAATTCCTTCGCAAAAATACGCTCTACTTTTTGTTGAAGTTCCGTATCTTGTTGACGTATACCTTGCACTTCAAGAGTTAAATAATTTCCAGGTTTTTTCCCCATCGATTCAGATGCAATTTCATCAATAGTTACTTTTGTAATTGTAACTCCCTCTTCTTCCCTCTCTTTTACAATAACTCCTTGTATCCCTTTTTGTTCTTCTTGGCGCTCTTGCAGCATTTGATGCGCCTCCACAGCCAGGTCAGTTCTAACACTATATTTACTTAAATCTAATGGTTCTTTCATCGTATCTCCTCCGTAATTCATAGTAAATATCGTTAGATTTCCCCAAGTTATATTAGGTCATTCTTTCCTTTACGTGAAATTTCATTGATATACTATTGCAATTCTCTTCACCGTTTGATAGAATATCACTTGTTCTATGTAAGAATCGAGTCATTCGATTGCACCAGGGAGGTGAAAAGTATGGCAAACATCAAATCTGCTATCAAACGCGCTAAACTTAGCGAAGAGCGTCGTGCACATAACGCTTCTATCAAGTCTGACATGCGTTCTGCTGTTAAAACTGTAGAAGCTTTAGTTACTAATAACGATCTTGAAAATGCTAAAGAAGCTTTCAAAACTGCTTCTAAAAAACTTGACAAAGCAGCTCGTAAAGGTCTTATCCACCAAAACGCTGCAGCTCGTCAAAAATCTCGCTTAGCGAAACAAGTAAACGCGTAAGGCGTTTAAAAAACGATCCATTCGGATCGTTTTTTTATATACAAAAAAAGCTCACGTAACAAGTACATGAACTTTTTCGTATCATTACAGATGATTTAACCGCATTAAGAAAAACTCGAGCACAAGTTTCTTATCCATTTTTCCAGTCTTCATACTGTAATCAGCTTCCGCTAATTCTAAAATAACTCTTTTTAATTCTTCAAAAGAGAAAAATTTCGTTTGATTCATCGCCAACTTTACACGATACGGATGTACACCAATATGGGAAGCAATTTGATTTTGTCCATAACCGCGTTGTTGTAACTCCTTTACTTGATTCAGCAAACGGAATTGACTTACTAATAATGCGAGTAACTTAATTGGTTCTTCCTGCTGTGTGAATAATCCATCCAAAATTTGCATCGCACCTGCGATATCTTTTTTTACCACTTTTTCTGTCAAAGCAAACACATTTTGCTCAACGGATTTTGGTACAAGTTCCGTCACAAGTTTCGATGTAATTTCCCCGCCCATACCGACGTATAACGTTAGCTTGTCCATTTCCTTCGCTAACATTGTGACATTACTTCCCACAAGCTCTAATAACAAACTAACAGCCGGGTTATCAATATATACATGTGCCTCTTCCGCACGAGAAACAACCCACTTCTGAACATCTTGCACTTGCATCGCATTCGCTTCTACTACATCCGCTGTTTTCTTTAATAGTTTCGTAATTTTTTTTCGTTCATCTAATTTTTCATAAGGCGCAACGAAAACAAGAATAGAAAAAGGAGAAGGTTCTCCGATATATTCTTCTAAAATTTTTATATTTTGTTCTAATTTTTCTTTTTGTGCCGTTAAAAATAATGGTGATTTTATTAATATAACTTTACGATCTCCAAAGAATGGAAGGGTACGTGCATCCTCAACCACGTCTTCTAAATACGCTTCTTCTAAATCATATGTCACAACATTAAACTCTCGATCTTCCTCTTCAAGTGCTTCCGTTGTAATCAGTTTTATCGTTTCATTTATAAAATACGCTTCCGTTCCATACAGTAAATACAACGGAGCAAACTGTTTCTTTTTAATTTTCTTATGTATATCACTCATACTTTTTCCTACTCCCTAACTTGGCAATATATATTTATACTAATGCCCTAGCTTTTGTTTTACAAGTACAAAGGAACAGGCTTTATAACCCGTCCCTTTATTTATATAAAACGCCACGCAATAAGTCCCGGGTTTCTTATTGGTGTGCGGTAATCACCTTCCCTTTATTATTCACAATAAAAATCCAAGTATAAGTGCCAACTGTTAACATGATTGGAAACGAAAAAATCACGTTACTTAACGAGCTCAAAGTAGGAAAAATACTCGATTTCTCTTCATATATAAATTGTAGATTTTTTTCTGACAATATTTTATACTAAAGTGGAATGTTGGGGAGGGATTCTAAATGAATAATTTTGAACAAAACGTTCAAAGTAAACGCAATGACGCTATTGATTCAGGGGTAGGATTTATCGTCTCATTTGGTTTTTTCGCAACACTTTTCATCATTGCAACTGTTATTAAATTTATCGGTTCTTAAAGGCTGCCGCTTAATGGCAGTCTTCTTTTTTATCTATTATGTGTTTCATCATATGTGATTTTACTGCGAAAGGTTCCTTTTTCCCCTTTAAAAACATAAGAAATAGCACCTTGCTTATCCGTGCGCCATATTTCAATACCATCCTTCTTAAAACCTTCTATAACTTCCTTATGCGGGTGCCCATACCTATTGCGCTCTCCAACTGAAATAATCGCTACACCCGGCTGTACAAGGCTCAAAAAAGGTTCGGTAGATGACGTTTTACTCCCATGATGCGCAACCTTCAAAATGTCAGCCCGCAACTCCGGATATGTTGATACTACAAGCCGTTCACCTTCTTCTTCTAAGTCACCCGTGAATAACCATGTTAACCCTCCTAATTTCGCCCATATTACAACCGAAGAATCATTTTCTCCTTTTTCTTTTCCTTTTGGAGCTAATACAAAAAATTCTGCTTCATTTACTCTCCAGCTCTCACTCTCTCCTACTACACTTACCTTCACTCCCTTTGCTAACGCTTGTTTCTTTAACGCTTTTTCTAATACAGCATCTTGGTCCTTTCTCCCAAATACAACTTCTTTTATAGTAATAGATGATAATAAATCCTGTGCAGCACCTATATGATCCGCATCTCCATGCGTTACAATTAATTTATCAATTGTTTTAATACCTTCCTTTTGTAAAAAAGGAATCAGAATATCATGCCCAACAGAAAATTCATGCTTTTTTTCTTGCCATGCCTCCTTCTTGATATGAAGCGCTCCACCTGTATCAATAAGATAAACCCCTTTATCGTACGGGAGACGAATTAATATCGCATCTCCCTGTCCAACATCAAGAAATGTAATACTCCCACTTTCGCGAAAATATGGTGATACATAATGACACGTACAAATAAAAAGAAATACGCCTACAACCATGAAAAAAATCCTTTGGGATATTCTCTTTTCCCAAAACACCAATATGCTAATAATGCTAAAACAATATATAATCACAAGAATTAAGGGTGTTTGACCGAAAGTAAGGCGGATAAACGGGAAATTTTCACAGTAGCTTAAAAAGTTATTAGAAACTGTTAAACATATCGATAATACATATGCAATTCCTTTCGCAAGAAATGGAATGATCGGCATACATAGAAGGATAACAATGCTACAGGGTAATACAAGAATAGATAGAAACGGAACATACAAAAGATTGAGGAAAATACTATAAGGAGAAAAATAACCAAAATGATATAGCAAAATCGGGGTGCTAACGAGCTGTGAAACAACAGAAATATAAATCGTATTTCGGATTGCTCCGTTACTACGCGCTAGTAATATCGGAGCAGATAACAGTAAGGCAAAGCTACCTACAAATGAAAACTGGAATCCAATATTGAAAATAAGATACGGATCGTATATAAGCATACATATAGCCGTTATACTTAATGCATCTAAGCTAGATAAGCGAACAGAACATATGAAAGCTACTAGCAACAATACTCCTGTTATAGAAGCCCTTACGACAGACGGTGATGCACCTGCTATGATCATATACAGAGGAATACAAACTATAAGACATACTGTTGCTCTCTCCTTCGTTACACCACTTCTTAGTAAAACAAAATACATTATAACTATCAGCAATACGATATGCGAACCTGAAATTGCCAACAAATGTATAAGACCAAATTGTTGATATTGTTCTTCTACTTCAAACGACATTTGTTGTCGATCTCCAAATAATAATGCGTTCATAAAAGCACCTGACTGTCCCGGAAATATTTCTGTAACTTTCGAGATTGCTTGTTGCCTAAAAAAGAAAATCCACTGCACGAGAGACAACGATGTTTTATGGCATTCAGAAATATCGCTCACATTGAATATAAAATGTATTTTTTGCTGGTATAAATAATCACGATAATCAAAAGCATGAAAATTCCTGGCAGTTTGCGGTTCTTGCTTCTCCCCTTTAAATGTACATGCTATTCCTGCAAATAATTGGCGCAATTGCTCCTTTCCTGATGCAGATTGAATTTTATAGTTCAATTGCACTATATTCTCATTTTGATCTTTAATTTGAAAAGAAAGGCGATCCCCATTAATAAAAGGTGTATTTTGTATAACACCTCGTGTAACTTCGTAGGACTCTCCTAGAGGCTTATTTTGACTTTGAACATACGTGGTATACATAGCGCCACTAAAACACGCTAACATACAAATGATGAAGGTTATATGAGAGGTACGATACAAATAAAATAAAACATAACTAACGAAACAACAAGCAGTCAACAAATACGACGAGGAAAAGGTAATTGCAATCCCCATTATAAACGAGATTGCAACATAGCCCCATTGTCCCTGCAACTCATATCCACTCCTTATAGCATCATTTTTGCTTTCGTGAATACATGCTGTAATTCTTCCATTGACAAACTATTTTTTTCGAAAGATGAGAATAGTTCTTTTAACTGCAAATGACGCTCTTGCTCCTCTAGCGAGGCAATATCGTATTCTAGCGGAACGTGTTTCACTGTCACATTTGCTTGTTCAAACAACTCTATGGCATACGGATGGTTTTTATAATCCTGTGCATAATAAACTGCTGTAATACCACTTTGAATAATCGCCTTGCAACATTGCAAACAAGGGAAATGCGTAACGTATATTTCCGATTCCTCTGTTTTCACACCAAACTTCGCACATTGCAATAAAGCATTCATTTCAGCATGAATTGTACGAACACAATGATTGTCAATGACATAGCAACCATCGTCTATACAATGCACACCACCTTTAATTGAACCGTTATATCCGCCAGCAATAATTCGTTTATCACGAACGATTGTCGCTCCTACCGCAAGCCTTGTGCATGTACTACGCAAAGATAATAAATGGCTTTGCGTCATAAAATATTGATCCCATGAAATTCGTTCCATATCTTCACCTACTTTTTTGTCTACTTGTAGTGTAGCGAAAAAAGAAAAACTTCGTCAATCTTTTACGGAATAATTATTTGATCTTTTATTTTCTCAAGTGACTTCGTTCCAATCCCGTCAATCTCCAATAAATCTTCTATTTTCTGAAACGGTCCGTGTTCTTCTCGATATTTCAAAATACTTTCCGCTTTCCGGGAACCAATACCTGTTATTTTTTCAAGTTGTTCTTTAGAAGCTGTATTTATTTGTACTTTCCCCTCTTTCTTTGAAGAAGCAGCCCCCTCTTGCACTGGTTCATTTTTGTTAGGAATATAAAGAAGCATTTGATCTTGTACAACTTGTGCCAAATTCACTTTCTTTATCTCTGCATCCGGTAAAAAACCACCTGCTTTTTCAACCGCATCCTTCACCCGCTCCCCTTCCTTCATTTCATACACACCCTCTTTAAAAACAGCTCCTTTTACATCAATTACAATTGTTCTTTTCTGCTCCTTTGTGCCCAATTCTTTCGGTTTCCTTTTCTTCTCCACATCTTTCACTTGAACATCTGTTGTCATAATTGTTTGCTCTGCATGCTGGTTCGTTTTCCAGAAAAAAAGAAAAATTACAGTTCCAATAATAACCACTAATCCCAACCATTTTTTCGGAAAATCCCACATCATTTTACACCTCTAATCATAAATTCATAACATCATTCATATTGTTTAGGAGAAAGCCGTTACGAAGGAGGGATGAAACATTGAACATAGGAATTATAGGGACAGGGAACATGGGGAATATACTAATCGATGCATTTTTAGAAACCCGTGCTGTCAAACCTTCGTGCCTTACTATTATTAATCGGACGCCTGCCAAAGCATATCATATAAAGGAAAAATACCCTTCTGTTCATATAGCCAAAACAATCCAAGAAGTAATCGAACACTCCCAGCTTATTTTCATTTGCGTAAAACCGATAGACATATACCCTATCCTACAAAAATACGCTGAACATTTTTCAGATGAAAAGTGCTTAGTTTCTATTACAAGCCCAATATCTCCATCACAATTAGAAACGCTTATACCTTGCCATATCGCACGAATTATTCCAAGTATTACAAACCGTGCTTTATCTGGCGCATCACTATTTACATTTGGAAATAACTGCTCTGAAGAATGGAAACAAAAACTACATCATCTATTCAAAAAAATTTCTACTCCCCTTGTTATAGACGAAGATATAACGCGCGTTTCATCTGATATAGCAAGCTGTGGCCCTGCTTTTTTTAGTTATTTATTACAATGTTTTATTAACGCTGCTGTAGATAAAACGAATATTACACATGAAGAAGCCACTACTTTAGTAAGTGAAATGGTCATTGGAATGGGGAAATTACTTGAAAAAGAAATTTTTACATTACCTACTTTACAAGAAAAGGTATGCGTTAAAGGCGGTGTTACAGGAGAAGGTATTCGCATTTTAGAAGAGCACGTTGGGGATATGTTTCATAAATTAATCGAACGGACACATGAGAAATTTGATGAAGATTTAAAGTGCGTTGAGCAGCAATTCAATAAACACACATAATAAATACGCCATCGTCATTCCAAATCCTTTAATTAATACTTATCTTTTTCATGCTACATTTTCACTAAAACTAGCATTTTTACACTTTACACATATCACCTTCTCATTATTCTAGAACTAAAATTACATCTTTTTTACAAAACAAAAGCAACCTTCTCGGTTGCTTTTGTTTTATCTATTTTTCTTCGCCATGAAGAAAATACGCTCTGTTTGTTCTGTAACTTCAAGTCGCTCAAAGTCACCAGTCACGCGAAGCACTGTAAAACCAGCTTCTTCAAGCCATTTCGTTAGCTCTTCAACCTGATATGCACGTTGCACGTGACATTCGTCAAAACGATGATACACTTCTTCTTCTGGATCTTGAACAAAGAATGTTAAATCATGTTCCACACTATTTGATTCTTCTCCAGGGAAGCAGTTCCAAATAAGTGATATTTCTTCGCCATTCACTGTGTACGTTTCATTTTGAAATACATGATGTATTTTATATAAAGAATGTACATCGAATAAAAACAAGCCATCTTGACGTAAATGGTGGAAAACTCTTCTAAATGTTTCTTGTACTCCATCTTCTTGCAATACATAATTTAATGAGTCACAAAAGATTGTCACACAATCGAATTCACCAGGAACATCAAGTTCTCTCATGTCTTGTTGGTAAAAAGGAATAAAGTAACCTTCTCCCCCCAATTTTTGCTGTGCGACAGTTAACATTTCTTCCGAAAGATCTACACCAATCAAATCATAACCTTTTCGCACAAGCGGAAGTGTTACGTTACCAGTTCCACATGCTACGTCAAGAATTTTTGCCTCTTTCATAGATGCCTGTTGCAAACTTTCCTCTGTGAATTCCACCCATTTATCATAAGGGACATCATTCATCAGTTCGTCATACAGCAAAGCAAATTGTTCGTATTTCATTGATCTAGCTCATCTGCAATATCTTCACGCGGCACATCGCCCCATAGACGCTCTAAATTATAGTGATTACGCTCGTCTTTATGGAATACATGAGCAACCACATCACCAAGGTCTACTAAAACCCAACGCGCTTCATCAAAGCCTTCCATACGTTGTACGTTAATTTCGAACTCATGTGCCTTCGCTTTAATTTCACGTGCAATTGCTTGCACTTGCTTGTCTGAATTTCCGTGACAAATAATAAAATAGTCTGCAATCGGTGAAATACCTTGCATATTTAGTACAACCATATCTTCTGCTCTCTTATCATCAGCTGCTTTTGCCGCTAATACTAATAACTCTTTATCTTTCATTTATTAATTTCCTCCTTGATAACTGCATTGTATGTTTGGAATGTTAATGGATAAATCGTTTGATCTTTTTCCATTAAAAATTGAATTGTCCGCTTTAAAGCAAACAGTAAAGCTTGATTTATATCTTTATATGCGAGTTTCCTCGCTTCTTCCACACCAGGAAACTTACGTCCTGGTTCAATGTAATCTGCTACATAAATAACTTTATCTAACATTGTCATTTTTTCATGACCACTTGTATGATATGTAATAGCTTGTAGAATTTCAGGATCAGTAATGCCTACTTCTTTTTCTACTAAGTATGCCCCAACAGGTGCATGCCATAACTCTTTGTTATAGTGCAGTAGATCCTTCGGCAAATCTTCTCTCTTGATAATCTCTTCCATTTCTGGAATCGCTCTACATTTTGCATAATCGTGAAATATAGCAGCCATCTCTGCCTTTTTTTCATCTACATCATATAACCTAGCAAGTTCAATCGCTGTTTCCATTACACCAACCGTGTGTATATAACGTTTTTCATGCATTTGTTGTTTGACAATGCTAAGTGCTTCCTCACGATTCATACAACCCATTCCTCTCGATATATACCTGTACTTTTTCGGGGAGTAAATATTTGCACGTTTTCTTCGTCATATATCTCTCACGTAACAAAGAAGAAGAAACTGCAAACTCCGGAATTTCCACTTTCACGATATCATAAGGCGTATGTAATGTATAACCTGGTCTTGCAACTCCAACGAAAGTCACAAGCTTAAGTAACTTTTCAATGTTATACCACTTCGGCAAATACTCAACCATGTCTCCGCCAATAATAAAGTGAAACTGCACATCCGGATACTTTTCCGTTAATTGTACCATAGTGTCGTACGTATAAGATGGGCCTTCTCTGTCTAGCTCTTCTAAACAAATTGAAAAGTATGCTTCTTCCTCAGTCGCTATTTGCAGCATGTTTAATCGACTTTTCATACTCGTAATGTTACGTCCTTGCTTGTGCGGTGGAATTTGATTCGGTAAAAACCATACCTCTTCCAACCCTAAAGCATGATACACTTCATTTGCAATTAACAAATGCCCATTATGAGGTGGATCAAACGTGCCACCAATAATGCCAATTTTTCTCAAAAGAAACGCTCCTTCCTTTTACATACAGCAACTCTCCCCATAAATTTTCGAAGAGAGTCTACTGTTAATAAAAGTTCAATTGGTTTCACTTTCTACATATCAAGCGTCCACTACGAAATAACTCACGTATACCTTTTATCGTGGAAGCTTAATTTGCTTATTTTCTCTAGATTCTTTATATAAAACAATTGTGCTTCCGATTACTTGAACGATTTCAGCTCGCGCACCTTGTGCAAGCTCTTCTGCAACTTCACGACGATCAAATTCACAGTTTTGTAATACGCTCACTTTAAATAGTTCACGAACTTCTAATGCTTCTCCAATTTGTTTCACCATATTTTCATTTACGCCGCCTTTTCCAACTTGAAAAATCGGTGTTAAATGATGTGCCTTTGCACGTAAAAATCTTTTTTGTTTTCCTGTTAACATATAATTAGCCTCCAAGCTCTCTCATTACTAATTGTTTCATTCTATCAATATTCGGCACACACCCTGTCCACATTTCAAACGCAAGTGCTCCTTGATAAACGAACATATCGATTCCATTTTGAATTATTGCCCCTTGCTCTTTCGCACCGCCTAAAATTTTCGTCTCAAATGGATTATAAATAATATCAGAAACAATCGCTCCTTTTTTCAATGAACGAATTTCGAGCGGCGTATGCTCAACATGTGGATGCATACCTATCGTTGTTGTTTGAATGATAATATCATATTCCCCTTGAGCTTTTGCTGCGTGTTCTAGCGATAGAGCATGTGAATTAACATTTGCCAAACATCCAGCGACAAGATTCTCCGCCTTATCTCTCGTACGATTAGCAATATCAATTGCTTTCACACCTACATCTGCAAGTGAGAAATAAATAGCTCGACTAGCACCGCCTGCACCGAGCAATAAAATACGTTTCTCTTGAAGCGGCTCTTTACTAATTGACTGTAAGGCACGAACAAAACCAATTCCATCCGTATTATACCCAATCAATTTTCCATCTCGATGAACGACCGTATTTACTGCACCGATTTGCTCTGCTAGCGGGGCAACTTCATCTAGATACTCCATAATTGCAACTTTGTGCGGAGTTGTTACATTAAACCCTGAAATTCCTAATGCTTTTAAACCTTTTACTGCTTCCCCTAACGCCGCTTCTTCTACAAGAAACGCGTGATAGTGGGCATCCATATTCAAGTGTTCAAATGCATCGTTATGCATAACAGGTGATAATGAATGTCCAATTGGATTTCCGATTACACCATATAATTGTTTCATAAATCCCTCTCCATATTAAATTAAAGATTTACGTAATGAAACACTTACTCCTTTTGGTACATGAGCAACAATTTTCGCTCCTGATTCATTTACAGTAACCCAGCCCAACCCAGAGAATACAACGTCCGTTTTCGGCTCACGAATATTAAATTCATATTTCACAAACTCAGGCATATTTTCTAATTCTTCTGGTGTCGGTGGATTCAATAATTCTCCAGCGTGTCTTTCGTACAATTCATCAGCCTTTTCAAGCTTTGTACGATGGATTGTTAAACGGTTTGAGAAATGACAAGTGAATGCACGACGGCCCCCACTTACATAATCAAATCGTGCTAATCCACCAAAGAATAATGTTTGCTCTTCATTTAATTGGAATACCATTGGCTTAATTTCTGTAGTCGGTGTAATAAGCTTTAAGCTTTGTTTCCCAACATAATGTGCCATTTGATGATGATTAATAATACCTGGCGTATCAAATAAAGAAGATTCTTCGTCTAATGGAATATCAATTAAATCAAGTGTTGTTCCTGGGAAATGTGATGTTGTAATTACATTCTCAGTCTCATCACTAAACTCTTTAATCATACGATTAATAAATGTTGATTTACCAACATTCGTACATCCAACAACATAAACATCTTTACCTTCGCGGTAATACTCAATTGCATCCGCAAGTTCAGTGATTCCTTGCCCTTTAGCTGCACTGATCAAAAAGACATCTTCTGGTTTTAAACCAAGTTGCTTTGCACTATAGCGCATCCAATGTTTTACTTTATCATGTTTAACTGACTTTGGAATTAAGTCAGCCTTATTCCCAACAAGTAATACTTTATTATTCCCTACAAAACGATGTAAGCCCGGTAACCAGCTACCATTGAAATCGAAAATATCTACGATCTTGACCACTAGTGCGTCCGATTGTCCAATTCCGTTCAAAATACGAAGGAAATCATCATCTGTTAAAGATACATCTTGAATTTCGTTATAATGTTTCAAACGAAAACAGCGTTGGCAAATTACTTGTTCTTTTTCTAAAGATGATGCAGGAGCGTATCCTACTTCATTTTTATTTTCTGTTTGAATTTCTACACCGCAACCAATACATTTAATTGTTTCAGTCAAACTTTATTCCTCCCAATTAATTAAGCCTTTTTTCTTCATGTTTCTCATAATTCTTCGTTCAATTTTTCGATTAAAGCGTGTTACCAATCCGTCTGTTTGCGCTACTGGTACAACTAAAATTGTATGAAGTCCCACACGATTCCCACCGAGCACATCCGTTAGTAACTGATCTCCAATTACTACAACTTCATCTGGTTGTAAGTGCATCTCGTTTATTGCGCGCTTAAAGGCACGAACAAACGGTTTACGTGCACTATGAATAAACGGAATACCTAATGGGTCAGCGAAGTCTTTAACGCGTTGCTCGTTATTATTTGAAACGACCGTTACTTGAATATCATTTTCTTTCATTTTCAAAAACCACTCTTCAAGCTGTGGTGTTGCGTTTGGACGATCCCATTCAATTAAAGTGTTATCTAAATCAGTGATAACTCCTTTAATTCCACGCTTTTTCAAATCTTCTGGTTGAACATGATATACATTTTTCACATATTCATTTGGTAAAAATAACTTCAATTTCTTTCACCTCTTTGAGGATTTTTCATAAAATTTTTCGACAACATTTTTCGATAGATAACCTGTGGATAAACTTGTACACACTTTCCACATTAATTTTTCAGTTAATTTGGAATTTACTAACAATCTATACACATTTTATCCACTGAGGTATGTGGATAACCTCTTGTTTGTGACTGTCATATTTTTTTGGTACATTAAATGCAACAACGAATCAATCCTTATATTATTAGGAGGTGACTCACCTTGAAAACAAAACATATGGAACAGTTATCTACTGAGTTACTCACTGAGTCTTATTATAAAGCAAAAGAACTAAAATTAAATCCCGACTTCATTTTACTTATAAAACAAGAAATTATTCGGCGCTCGTTAGAGGACAAGCTCGTCAGATCTTCTTGAGTACATATAGATTGCTGATTGACCTGTAAAAAGAGCCATCCTGCGATGGCTCTCGAATAAACAAGTACTCCCATCTAGGGGATTTCTTCATTAAGCATCTTTGTCCATATTTCTTAATTAGAGCTTCATAAGTATATTATAAAATCTTTTCTTTACTTATGAGATAATCGTGTTGCAATTTTTTCGCCCAGACGCAACTCTTGTCCACTTGTCAATTCCTGCACTACTTCAATCATATCTTTTTCAAATAATAAAACAACTGTTGAACCAAATGTAAAGTATGCCATCTCTTCACCTTTTTGAACAGTACTTCTTTCATGAAGGAGCTCAATACTATTAACAAACATGGCACCTACTTTTACAAGCGCCATATGTTCACCTTCACTATTTACTTCTGTAACAGAGCGATAATTTTTTGACAATGGTTCTTTCCCATACTCCATACCCGCTGCATTTACCGGATATGATTTTCTGCCAAGTACAAATCTTTCAGTGACAGAGCCAGAGAGCGGACTATGAATACGATGATAATGACTTGGACTCAAATAAATTACCATGTATGTACCGCCTGCATATCGCTTTGCACGCTCTTCATTACCTAGCATATCCACAATTGAATAACGCTTTCCTTTTATATCAAATGTTTTTGTATCCTCAATAGGACCTTGATCAGCAAAAACACCATCAACAGGACTAACGATACTCGATGCATCTGCATCAATACTACGCTTTCCTTCTTTTAACCTACGCGTAAATAAATCATGCAATGTTTGATATTCCTTTAAACCCTTTTCCATCTCATCTTGATTAATTTGAAAAACTTTCGCATACGATGGAATAATGATAGAGCTCAAACGAGATTGTGCAAATTTACGTAATATATAAGAAGTAAAACGACCATTTGTAAGTTCAATCATAAGTCGATATAATGTACGTCGCAAATTACGAAACCTCCTAACCAGTCTATAACTTAAGTTTCTCCTTCTTTTCTCTCTATATCATATGTAGAATTGGTTCTTATTCCCATATATAGCATGGAGCCGTCTCGTTATACATGAAGAAAAACTAAGTATAATTTTTATTCTTAAATTGTTTAGCACCTTCTAATATTACAGATAGAACCCGCCATTTTCAACAGTGAACATGTATTTCTTCTTAGAGCAGCTCGTTTTCTTTCCTTTTTACAGAAGAAAAGACAGCCGCTTTTGAAATACGGTTGCCTTTCCTATACTCTATTCTTTCGCTTTCTTCTCTTTCTCAGCCCGCACAAATTCATGGAACATTTTCATTAAAGCACGCTTTTCAATTCGCGATACGTAGCTTCTTGAAATACCGAGTGCCTTCGCAATCTCCCTCTGTGTTTTCTCTTTATCAAGCCCTAGTCCAAAACGCTTCACAATTACTTCTTTCTCTCGTTCGTCTAAAATATCGATATACTCTTTAATCTTTTCTAACTCCATACTAAGCTGAATCATATCAATTACATCTTCAGATTCTGACTTTAATATATCAATAAGCGATATTTCATTGCCCTCTTTATCTTGCCCGATTGGATCATGAAGTGAAACATCTTTTTTCGTCTTCTTCAGCACACGTAAATGCATCAAAATTTCATTTTCGATACAGCGTGCTGCATACGTCGCAAGCTTAGTTCCTTTCCCTGCAGAATAACTCTCGATCGCTTTAATGAGCCCAATTGTACCAATTGAAATTAAATCTTCTGCATCTTCACCGGTGTTTTCAAATTTCTTAACGATATGAGCTACAAGCCGTAAATTATGTTCAATTAAAAGATTTCTCGCTTGAGCATCACCTTGCTCCATTAACTCTAAGTACTTTCTCTCATCGTCTGATGATAACGGCTGCGGAAACGCATTGTTCTTCACATAAGAAACAAAGACAAACACTTCTCGAACCATATATCCAATTGCGGCGAATAGACTCAAACCTTTCACCTCCGCCAAAATAGTGGTCTTTATTATGTGTATGTGGGCGTGAGGTTGTTTGTGTCTGTACGATATAAATATGGAATCCTTAGCTTTTTGTCGAACGAAATAAATCTTTCATACCTTGAATGACTTTTCCAATGCATTACAAATTGTAGCAATAATTTTTATTTACAAAAAAAAGACAAAAAACTGAAACAATTAGTTCATACGAATTTCACATGAATCTATTACTATAGGAATTGTACATAGTGAACTTACTAACAACTGCGTTTATTAATATATAAAATTTCATTTGAAAGGAGTTGAAAAGATGAAAACTAAATATCGCTTTATGATCTCATCATTTGCTGCTTGCGCCTACATGATTTGGTGTTTAGTATAATAACAACTTCACTTGTAAATAAGAAAAGGTGTGTATAGAAATGGAATATAACCAATCAACAGTTAACTACTGGAAAGCTTTTGTATTACCTTATACATTCGCTTTAGAAGAGTTAAAAACTAAATTTGAAATTATGAACCGGGAAGCTCAATTTTTAGAAGACTACAACCCGTTTGAACATATAAAAACAAGACTTAAACAACCCGAAAGTATCATTAGGAAGCTTGAGCGTAAAAACTTATCACCAACAGTTGAAAATGCTCAAACACAATTACAAGATATTATTGGCATCCGTATTACATGTTGCTTTGTAGAAGATATTTACCATTTAAAAGAAGTTATTGAAAATCGTGGAGATATGGAAATTGTAGAAGTAAAAGATTATATTGCTAATCCAAAAGGAAATGGCTATAAAAGTTTACACATGATAATAAAATATCCATTGTCACTAAATTCTGGTACGAAAGATGTCTTTGCAGAAATTCAATTACGTACTCTTGCCATGGACTTTTGGGCAAGTTTAGAACATAAACTTTACTACAAATATGAAGGAAACATACCTGACTATTTGAGGGATGAACTACACGATGCTGCTATGAAAGCTGAAGATCTTGATAATAAGATGGCAACAATCCGTCAAGATATTGATGACATTGAAGCATGTTCAAATCAAATTTTATTACCACTATAAAAAGGTTCTCTTTTATGAGAACCTTTTTTATCCCGATTGGTGAAGGCTAATAATCAGTGGGGTATGGACAATTCCCCCACTGATTAAAGTTTCACTTTATTTCTTCTCTATCGTACGAACCTCTTCAATCTTCCACCCTTCTTCTTCTTTTCCAAGTGCGTACTGTACTCTTTTCTGAAGAGTAACTCCTCCATCTACTTCTTTTTCCTCCGTTTCAACAATAACAAGCCCCTCCTTAAGAACTTTCATATTCATATGTTCCAATTCAATTTTCTTACTCCCTTTTTGAAAAGCTGCTTCTTTTTGTGTTCTTAAGTCTTCAGCACTAGGCATCTTCTTTGAAAACAACTCCATATGTTCAGCAAGATTTTTTTCATTCGTCGTCCGTACAAATGCCTCAATAACATCTTGAATGGATTTCTCTTCTTCTTTCGTTATATGTACCTTTTCCTCAGTTTTTTTAGCAGATTTTTGTTCTATATTATTCCCTTGAGATTGACATCCAACTAGCAATAATACGAATACTAGAAGGAATCTTAATTTCCCTAAAAAAATTCTCATCTTTCCATCTCCTAAAAAGAAAAGTGAGGCATTTCGCCTCACTTTAGTTTATAATTAGCGTCTTCCTTTATTTGGATCGCCGCCGCCAACAATGTCAAAGACACGTTTCGCTATATTTGTATTCTCTTGAACGCCAGAGAATAAGTATTTACCTGGTCCGAATGCATATACGTTCACATCTTCACCTGTATGTCCACCTGTTGTCCAACCTGTAACTGAACGCTTATTGAAGATATCTTCAATTGCATTATCAATCTTTGTTACATCTTTTGATGGAGCGATATCATTTACAGCTTTAATTTCTTCTGGTGTTAATTGTAGATCAATATACTTTTTCAATGTTTCTTCTACATTTGCACCTTTTACAATCTCATTTGCCATAAAGTCTGGCGTACGTTTCGCAGCTTTAATCGGATCTACTTTAAAGTTATACTCACCATTCGCACCTAAAGATAATCCGCCAGTAGCATGGTCTGCAGTTGCAACAACTAATGTGTTCTTATCTTTTTTTGCAAACTCAATTGCTGCTTTAAACGCTTTTTCGAAGTCTTCCATTTCACTCATTGCACCGACAATATCATTATCATGTCCAGCCCAATCAATTTGACTACCTTCGACCATTAAGAAGAAACCATTTTTATTTTTGTTCAAGCGTTCAATTGCTGTATTTGTCATCTCTTCTAATGAAGGTGTTTTATCAGTACGGTCAATCATTTTGTCTAAACCACCTGGTGCAAATAAACCAAGAACTTGATCACTTTTATCATTTAATAATTGATTACGATCTGTTACATAACTATAACCAGACTTCTTAAATTCTTCTGTAAGATTGCGGTCTTTTCTAACAAAGTTATTTACGCCACCGCCAAGCATCACATCTATTTTATGCTTACCTTTAATTTTCTCATCAAAGTAATCATTTGCAATTGCGTCCATATTTTTACGACTAATATCATGTGCACCGAATGCAGCTGGTGTTGCATGCGTAATTTCAGAAGTTGCAACGAGTCCCGTTGACTTCCCTTTTTCTTTCGCTTGCTCAAGCACTGTTTTCACTTCAGCTTTATCATTATCTACTGCAATAGCTGCATTATATGTTTTTATACCTGCTGACATCGCAGTAGCTGCCGATGCAGAGTCTGTAATATTTTCATGTTCATCTTCTGGATATGTTTTTTGTGTTCCTACAAGATGCTTATCGAATTCTGTAGATTCCATTTCAAATGTTTTTGGATTATCTTTCATATAACGATGAGCTGTCATATATGAAGGCCCCATACCGTCCCCAATTAATACAATGACATTTTTAATTTTTGCATTGTTTCCGTTCTCATCTGCATTAACCTCACTAGAACGCGTAAAATTCCATGTTGCTACCGAAGTAACTGCTAACGACGCCACAACTGCAAATGGCCATGCTTTTTTTACAAACTTTTTCACTGTCTTGTCCCCCTAATTAGGTTATTCATTTCCCACTATTAAATTTAATAGAAGACTGTTAAGAGAAAATGAGTTATATGTAAATTTTTTGTTAACTTATGTAAATTTCAGTTATAATTTGTATAAGTTTGTCTTTTCATATCAAGCATACTCCCCTTTACAAAGATAAATATAAACATGTTGGATTTCTTTTAATACGAACCTATTATTTTACATTTCGTAATATTATTCTTATTTTTTCTAATTTAAATAGAAATATGGTGAACTTTATGAAAACAGTAAAACTAGACGAATCTTTCATTCCATCCTTACTCTCTCTTTGCGAATCAGTTGGGTGGTTACAGCATGCGAGTTTTATGAAAGAGCAATTCCATATGTACCTTTCCATTGGCACAGTTTTTGGCTATGTGCATGAGAATAAACTTATTGCAGCGGGCGGGGTCTTTTCATTTGCCCCTGGATTTTCTTCTATCGGTATGTTAATCGTGCATCCTGATTTTCAAAGAAAAGGAATTGGCCGTATTTTGTTAAACAATAGCTTAAAAGTAATTCACCCATCGCTCCCTATTACGCTCATTGCAACAAAAGCTGGCGAACCCTTATATGAATCTTATGGATTTCAATCAATAACAACCATTCATCGTTTCGAAAAACAAGCGACTTACAAAAATACAAATTTTGTTCCCATAAAACAAATTCAGCAGACTGATGCTCAATCTCTAATTTCTCTTGATCAAACTGCGACTGGTGCAGATCGTTCTAAGCTTTATTTATCACTACTATCGAGAGCAACTTACTCCTTTAAAATAGAGCGGGATAATCAAATAGATGCTTTTGCTTTATGCATACAAAAAGGAGATGTACTATGTATCACTCCACTTATTTCAAAAAAAGAAAAAGACGCTATTCAATTATTAGAAATGATTTGTAAATCCTGGAATGGGACGATACGCATTGATGTTCCCCATTCACAATTTATTTTTCGCCAATTTCTTCAAACAGCAAATTTCCATGAAACACTTCTTTCACCTCTTATGATAAAAAATGGGGATCAACTTCCTGGAAATCGTAATATGCTATTTGCTATGATAGATGCAGCGTTATGTTAGAAAGGGGACACCTAATTGAAGCGATTTAGCTATTTTATGGTAGGTTGTCTTACTCTTACACTATTAGTAGGATGTAGTGCAGCAGAAAAGCCAGTAGAACAAGTAAAACAAGTTAAAAATACACTTACAGCGAAACTAGCTACCGAGGAAAAAATGGTAGAGATAGATGGTCAAACGATTTACTTTAAAAAGATTGGTGATAAAAAACCACCTTTACTTATGATCCATGGATTTGGAGGATCATCCGATGGTTTTCAAAAAATTTACTCCGATTTAGCAAAAGATCATACGATTATTTCTGTTGATGCTTTAGGATTCGGACGTTCCTCTAAGCCGATGGATTTTTATTATTCTTTCCCAACTCATGCAAATTTGTATTATAAGCTAATGAAAAAACTAGGATATGAATCATTCGCAATACTGGGACATTCGATGGGGGGAGAAATTTCTCTTAATTTAACATATTTATACCCTGAAGCGGTTACCCACCTTATTTTAACTGATGCTACAGGCGGCCCTCATACGCTCGTTAATAAACAAGGTTCACAAAAACCAAAGTTGTCGACTGATTTAAGTACCGTTTCTTCTATTGCAGATTATGATGAGAGCAAAGTTAAATTCAAGCGTAATGATGAAGAGCACTATAATAAAATGAAATTATGGCCTAGACGTCTTCAAATCAATGCAAATGAAATTAAACAACCAACTTTAATTATATGGGGAAGAAATGATAGTAGCGTTTCTTGGAAAGAGGGAGAAACTTATCATCAATTCTTAAAAAATAGTACTTTCCATATTATCGAAAAAGGTTATCACGCACCATTTCGTCAAGAGCCACAAGAATTTGTAGGGTATGTAAAAGATTTCTTCGAGAAAAATCCTATAAGTGCTGAAAAATAAACGGGTATCTCATGTTGAGATACCCGTTTTCATATATTAAGCAGCTTGCTTTTGGCGTTTTTGAGTTTTTGATCCTAGTACTTTTGGAATAATGAAGCCATCAACTCCAATTTTCCCAGCATTCATACCAGAAACAAGAACGAACATCGATAAAATAACCATTTCAGGGTTCACACCAATTGACCCACTAAACATATAGGAAAAGTTCATTAGAAGGCCGAAAAAGACCGCTGTTTTTGTTAAACAGCCTACAATTAAACCAATTCCGACTAAAATTTCTCCCCACGTCACAAGTGTATTAAATAAATCAACGTTTGGAATTGCAAAATCTTGTAAAAATGATGCCCACCAAGATTGAACAGCTGGTTGTGCTCCTTTAGATTTTTCAATTGCACCTTGTAAATAACCAGTTGCATCGAATCCTTTTCCTTGTAGTTTACCGATTCCAGCCATTACCCATGTGTAACCAAGATACACTCGAACTATCGCTAATACAAAAGAAACTGCTTTGTTTTCTCTTAAAAATTGAATAATCATATCTTCCTCCTAAAGTTGTAATTAAGTCAGTTACAGATAATATAATAACATTAGTTACTTACTTTTGAAATGTTAATTATGAATAATTTGTGACATACATAAAAACATTAAATACTAACGTTTATATAGTAACTTTTATTACCCGTAAAAACTTGAACATATCATACCACAAGTGATAATCATTTTCATTGAAGAAAATGTAAAAAAAATGTGAGTTAAATGTGAAACGCATTCATTCGAATATAGAACAAATGCGTTTCATGTTGCTTATATACTCGAAATGTACATGTCTCCTCATCGATTAATCTCGCTTCTCGAACAGCTTCTCATAACGTTTTGTTATGGTTAATAAGCCTGTAAAATAAGCGTATTGTAAACATAAGTGCTAAATTTCCACCTACATAATCTATCGATCTAACATACGATTTTGCATCATTATGCAAAATCGATTCTACTAGCTTCAGCTCCCCAAACTTACACCAATCGTTTACAATATGTATAATATGCAATTCTGCATATTACTTAATTTTCGCTACGCCAAAGTATACCCTCTGCTCATTTAAGTCGTACACATTTCTCCCTAACTCTTCCATTACAAATCCCCCCTCCTATAAGTCCATTTCATATATACCCGTTTCTTGTAAAAAATCAGCTCTAGTTAAAGCGACTTTCTGTAAATATTGCCTATACGCTGTAATTGTTCCATCATGTGAAACGATACAAATTTTTTCTGCTTTTAACTGATAGCACCAGTGCAGAAATTCATCTACTATTTGCTGAAATTCCTTCTCCGAGGTGATATTGACCCCCTCATTCCATAACAATTCATTTGTACTTTTTTCTAACAAAAAATGCGGAAATAAATTTTTTATTATCTTTCGATCTAACAATTGATCGCATGGCAATGTTTTGGCGGATTCCCGATAAGGAAAAATACGCGGGGATATATATGGATGAACAATTTTTTGACAAGCAACTTCCGCACTCCATATTGTCGCAGTTTGTAAAGTTCGAAGTGTAGGACTAACGATTAATATATCCTTTTCTTGTAATGGTACATCGCACTGAAGCAATTTTGCCTGCTTCTTTCCCACACCCGTCAATGACGGATTCACCGCTTGTAAACTTAATGGTAAATCTTTCGTATGCTCGCCTTCACCATGCCGAACAAAGACAAGTTTCATTCTCCTCTTCCTCTCACTAGAAAATGGTCTCACATATCTCTTCCCTATTTTTTTCTTTACTCCTGTTATTTTAAAAAGCAGAATGTAAAAAGTATTTGACATCAACATTTGGAAAACATTACAATTATATATGTAAAAAACTTTTTACAACAAGGGGAGGAATACAAATATGAAATGGATTATCATCTTTATCGGAATAATCATATGGGGATACATAAATGGCTTTTTTATTAGTGATAAGACTGCTAATCCTTGGATTACAGATGATGAACGTAAAACGAAAATTAAGCAAAAAGCAATTATCGCAAGCTGGTCCGGTGTTTTCATATTTTGTATCATGAACCTCTTAAACAAATGGTTAGGTTTAGGAACGAGCGATACATCACCTTATTTACCAGATCCTGTCGCAACTATTTTTAAAGAAAATGTAGAGTTACAAATTTTACTCATGTTATTCATTACGTATGGACTATTTTACTTATACTACCGAAGAAAACTAAGCGCTTAACTTTTATCTCATGATTATCCTCCTAAATGGTTATAGTAATTAGGACGCAATGAAAAAAGGAGAGATATAAAAATGAGTAACTCAAATGACTTTTTAGATACATTACATGAAAAACAAGCAAAAGATGAACAAAATAGAAAGCGCCAAGGGAACGGAAACCCTGCGAAAAAAAAGCCAAATAAAACACATAAATAACATTCAAAAACCTGCCTAAAAATTATATTTTAGGCAGGTTTTTTACTCATCTTTAACCGAAAGGACATCTTCCCAATTCCATTTCTCATAATACCACTCTGGCACATCTATATTTTCAATCCACTTCTTTTCATATTTCCCATTGCTATGAGCAAGCCATGCATCAGCTTTCTTACGATTCGAACGGATCCACATTAATTGGTTACTCTTCTTAATAAAAATAGGATTATAATCACCTTGGCTATTAGGTGGCTTTGTAATTTGATGTTGTTCATCATTTATACTATTTATCTCATATAAAGATGGCAGTGGTCTTTTTTCTAGAGGTAAAGATAAATCTGCTTCCTTTACCCTTGAAATGATAATTACATTATCGTTCTTCCATGTGAAATCCCAATCAACATATCCTTTTGGAGTAAATGTGTTCTGCTGTAATGCCGGCAGTTCTTTTACTTTTAAATGTTTATTCTCTAATGCAACTCTCCCGCTTCCTTCAATATAGGCTAATATATTTTTTGATGGCGCCCATTTGAACCATTGTGTGTTTAACAACATTTGATCTATATTTTCAAAACGACTGCCATCTGCTCGTATTAAACACAGTGTATTACTATCAGCTGACCACGAAGCTGTTGGCACCGCTAAAAATGAGATCCATTTTTGGTCTGGTGACCACTTAAATCCACTTGCGACTAACGCTAAAAAATCATCGTGCTCATTTGGTAATGCATATATATGTTTCATTTTGTGCGGATTCATATTTGCATCCTTTTGTATTTCATATAACTGAGCACCTGTCCATCCTGTTGGAAGCAAGTACGCTTCAGAGGAAACAAAAAACCTCTGTCCGTCTGGGTACCAAGCATAATCCCCTACACCATTGGCTACATTTTCAAAATCGGCAATCTTTTTTTCTGCATCAAATGTATTTAATGTACCTGTAAATATAAATGCAATTATATTCTCTGTTGGTGACCATTGATAATTCGATGCTTCTGATTGAGATGGTGTAACTTTCTTTCCATCTTTCAGCCGATACAGTTCAAAATGATTTCGCTTCTTTCCTTTTGCATATGCAAGCCATTCTCCATTATGTGACCATTTCGGCCCTGTTATGTACTCTCCTTTTGTAATTTGTTTTTCTTTCTCACCGACTTTAATCCATAGATTATGATTACGAATAAAGGCAACTTTCACTTCATTATTTTCTGCGCCTTTAATCGAACTGGAACAGAAAAAAAGGCACAAGATCATGATTACACTTACTATAAACCTTTTCATATAGCACCCCCATTTTCCATCTTTAGCATTCCTCATATTCCGCTTACTATATACAAATTTTACCCATTCGACATAATCCCCAAAAATTTCCCAAGAAATTTTCAATTCAAAGAGGATTGGTATGAATTATGTCGAAAATATAGTTTAGCCAACATTCGTCTTTGTATTTAATGATAAAAATGTAAGATGACTTTTCGGAATATTGGCACTTTTTATCAGGGGGAGTTTCAATGAAAAAAACTACATCTACACTATTAAGTATGGCGCTCGTCTTTTCGAGTTTTGGAGCTTTAAGCGCCCATGCTGAGTCACTGCAACAAGAGAAGCAATTTAGTCCACAGTTAAAAGCGAATATTGAACAATGGGGCGAAAATAAAATCGCGCAAAATGTTGAAACAAAAACATCAAAAGAAATTTCAGTCATTGTAGAATTGCAACATGCTCCACTCGCTTCACAAAGTAACATTCAGCATGCTCCGGACCTAAAAAATAGCAATGTGCAATCATACCATGCACAACTAAAAAAGGCACAAGAGGATACAACAAAAAAAATTAAAGAAAAAGCACCGAAGGCAACGATAAAAGAAACATATAGTACATTATTTTCTGGGTTTTCTATTTCTATCCCAGGAGATCAAATTGCTGCTTTAGCTTCTTTACCTGAAGTAAAAGCAATTTATCCGAACCTAACATATAAATTACATGAGACATCAAAAAGCGCTACTAACGAAGAAGCACCAAATATCGGCGGACCGACAATTGGTGCACCTGAAGCATGGAATTTAAAAGATCCAACTGGCAAACCCCTTGATGGAAAAGGAATGAAAGTTGCTATTATCGATTCAGGTGTAGACTATACCCATCCTGATTTACAAGCAAATTATATTGGTGGCTACGATACAGTTGATGAAGATAATGATCCGATGGATGGAAACGTCCACGGTACCCATGTTGCTGGAATTATTGCTGGTAACGGAAAAATAAAGGGAGTTGCTCCTAATGCTTCTATACTCGCTTACCGCGTCATGAATGATGGTGGTACTGGTACGACCGAAGATATTATTCAAGGTATTGAGCGCGCTATTCAAGATGGTGCCGATGTTTTAAATCTATCTCTCGGTCAAGATTTGAATGTACCTGATCAACCTGTAACAATGACGTTAGAGCGCGCAGCAAAACTTGGTGTTACTGCGGTCGTCTCAAATGGAAATGATGGACCAAAACCTTGGTCTGTTGACGCTCCTGGTAACGCAAGTAGTGTCATCTCTGTTGGAGCATCCACTGTTTCTATTCCATTTCCAACATTCCAAGTAGCTGGTTCCAATAAATCTTACCAAGGATTACCGTTATCAAAAGCAGACTTCCAAGTAGGAAACGATGCTCAGCTTGTCTATGTTGGCTACGGTAATTCAAGCGATTACGCTAAACAAGATGTGAAAGGGAAGTTTGCCCTTGTTTTACAAGGAACTTCGAGCGCATTAGTAAAAGCAGAACAAGCGAAACAAGCTGGCGCTCTCGGCGTGCTACTCATTTCTAACGAAAAAGAAATTGATCTTATGCCCGAATATTTTGGACGTGCAGATATAGCTCTCCCAGTTATGCAACTATCCAATACAAATGGCGAAGAGTTGAAAAATTTAATTACAAAACGAAAGAAAAATATAAAAATTGGGCAACCAAAGCAAACAGAACTTATTGGTGACTTTAGTTCAAGAGGACCGTCACAAGGAAGTTGGCTCATAAAACCTGATGTTGTTGCACCTGGAGTACAAATTACTAGTACTGTACCAAGAGGTGGCTATGAATCTCACAACGGAACAAGTATGGCTGCGCCGCAAGTAGCAGGAGCTGTTGCCCTGCTACGTCAAATGCATCCTGATTGGACGACAGAACAATTGAAATCTGCTCTTGCCAACACTGCAAAAACATTAAAGGATGTCAATGAAAATACATATCCTGTCATGGCACAAGGATCTGGTTTAATTAACATTCCAAAAGCTGCCCAAACAGATGCATTAGTGAAACCGAACAACGTAAGTTTCGGTCTTATTAAACCAAATAGCGGTAAAGTGAAGTTAACACAAAATATTACGTTACAAAATCTTTCTAACAAAAAGAAAAACTTTTCAACTCGTATTGAATTACTAGATACAAAAACAAAAGTCCAGACTTCTTTCCCTTCTTCGATTAGTATGAAACCTAATAGTAACATCGAAAAACCTTTTACAATTACTGTTGATAGCTCCTTACCACAAGGTATATATACAGGAAATCTATATGTAAAAGAGCAAGGGAAGACTGAAGAAATGCGTATTCCATTTACATTTAGCATCGATCCGAAAGAATACAAGCGTATTGATGGCCTTGAAATCGTTAATTCTACTTTCAGTCCAAATAATGACAAAATACTAGATGACAACCTGATCAATTACTATTTAGTTACACCAGTTGAGGATGTAACATTTCACGCTAATTTAATTACGAAAGACCGTGTAGCATATCAAGGCATGATACATCAAGGGAAAAATGAAACACCTGGTTATAAATCTTTCAAATGGAATGGTACGAAAACTGACGGATCTCCTCTACCTGATGGCTTATACCAAATCGAAGCTGTTGCTTCTAACTCTGGTGGAGAAACAAAGCAAACAGGAGCTGTATTTGTCGATCGCACTGCACCGAAGTTATCGTCTGAAGTAGATCAAGAAAACCTCGTAATTAGAGGGAAAGTAGATGATATACTTTTAGATTGGATGACAGAATCCGGATGGGTTGCTCCAGGACATCCAGTAACGATACAATATGAAATTAACGGAAATGGTGTGTGGGAAAGTGCGTTCCTGAACCCTTGGGAGAAAAGTTACGACATTTATTTCGATCGTAACCAATTACAACAAGGAAAGAATACCATTCATATTGTAGCAACCGATGCAGCTGGAAATACATCTAATTTAAATGTTGATTTAGAAGTAAAATAATATTTTTTTGTTGACAAGCTTTCAAATATAGTTTTATAATACAAAACATAGTTTAGTTGAACAAATTATATATCGGCTTTGAAGGAATACTAGTAGCGACTTATATCCCTGTCTCAGAGAACTGATGGTTGGTGCAAATCAGTACATATACAAGCGTGAATTACAATTCTGGAGCTTCTTTCCCGTAGTGCACATAATGCATGAAGAGGAAGACGGATCTTTCCGTTATCTTAAAGTGAGTGGTAAACAATTTTTATGTTTACAATTAGGGTGGTACCGCGATTTTTATCGTCCCTATCGGATTTTCCGATAGGGACTTTTTTGCGTCCTTCCCTTTTATACAACTTCATATATACGCATTGAAAGAATCGCAGTAGTATATTATATCCCTGTTACAGAGAGCTAGTGGTCGGTGGAAATTAGCACATATATAAGTATGAATTACAATTCTGGAGCTTCTTTTTCGTAGTGCTTTTATGCATGAAGGAAAAGACGGAGTTTTTCCGTTATCATGAATTGAGATGTAAGTGTATTTTCACTTACAAATAGGGTGGTACCGCGATTTTTTCGCCCCTATCGGATGTTCCGATAGGGGCTTTTTCTATTTCTCAAAGAAACAAATGTTAAATAATTCCGAATCTTATGATAAAATTTTATAAGCGCTTACAATTTTAAGGGAGGTGATATAAGCTATACAAAACTCATATTCAATTTTATAGAAAACAAGGAGGATGTCTAAATGACAAAGAAAACAGAAATCCCATCGCATTTAAAACCATTCGTATCCACACAACATTATGATCAATACACACCGGTGAATCACGCTGTGTGGCGTTACATTATGAGACAAAATCATAGCTTCTTAAAAGACGTTGCCCATCCAGCCTATGTGAATGGACTACAATCATCTGGTATTAATATAGATGCAATTCCAAAGGTAGAAGAAATGAACGACTGTTTAGCACCAAGCGGCTGGGGAGCCGTAACGATTGACGGACTTATTCCTGGCGTCGCATTCTTCGATTTTCAGGGGCACGGATTACTACCAATTGCAACAGATATTCGTAAAGTAGAAAATATCGAGTACACACCAGCTCCAGATATTGTACACGAAGCGGCAGGACACGCACCGATTTTACTTGATTCTACATATGCAAAATATGTGAAACGTTTTGGCCAAATTGGTGCGAAAGCTTTCTCAACAAAAGAAGAACATGATGCATTTGAAGCTGTTCGTACATTAACGATTGTCAAAGAAAGCCCTACTTCTACTCCTGATGAAGTTAAAGCTGCTGAAAATGCTGTAATTGAAAAACAAAACTTAGTTTCTGGTTTATCAGAAGCTGAACAAATTTCACGTCTTTTCTGGTGGACAGTGGAGTACGGATTAATTGGAAATATTGAAGATCCAAAAATTTACGGTGCTGGCCTTCTTTCTTCTGTCGGTGAAAGCAAACATTGCTTAACAGATGCTGTAGAAAAAGTTCCTTTTTCCATCGAAGCATGTACAGGGACAACTTATGATGTAACAAAAATGCAGCCACAGCTATTTGTTTGTGAATCATTTGAAGAGTTGACTGAGGCACTTGAGCAGTTCTCTACAACGATGGCGTTTAAAACAGGTGGCTCAGAAGGATTAGAAAAAGCAATCCGCTCCGAAAATCATGCTACAACTGAGCTAAGTAGCGGATTACAAATTACAGGTACCTTTACAGAAACAATTAAAAATGATGCTGGTGAAGTCATTTACATGAGAACAAGCTCTCCAACTGCATTAGCAATGCATAATAAACAGTTGGCAAATCATTCTACATCTGTACATAGTGATGGATTCGGGACACCGATCGGATTACTAGATGGAGATATTGCATTAGAAAATTGTGCAGAAGAACAGTTACAATCTTTAGGTATTACAATTGGAAATAATGTAGAACTTACTTTTGCAAGTGGCATACATGTAAAAGGAACAGTAACAGACATTATAAAGAATGATAAAAAGATTGCTCTTATCTCCTTTATGGATTGCACAGTTACTCATAAAGATCGCATATTATTTGATGCTTCGTGGGGAGCATTTGATATGGCTGTTGGCTCACAGATCACTTCGGTATTCCCAGGAGCAGCAGATGCAGCCGCATTCTTCCCGATGGATGAAGAAGTTCAAGAAACTCCTGGTCCTCTTGTACTGACTGAGCTTGAACGTATGTATCAAACAGTTCGGGATATTCGTAATGAAAATATTTTACACGATGCTCACACTGATCAATTAGCAGCAATTCAAGAGGTATTAAATAAATTTTATCCGAAAGAATGGCTGCTTCGCCTTGAAATATTAGAATTACTTTTAGAGCATAACAAAGGGCACGAAACATCAGCAGCATTATTACAACAACTTTCTACTTTCACAACTGACGAAGCTGTAACACGCCTTATTAACAATGGTCTTGCGCTACTGCAGGTAAAGGATGTGAAAAATGATGCTACGATTAACTGAAGAAGAAGTTCAAGGGGAATTATTAAAGGTAGATAAATGGATGGTAAAAGATGAAAAATGGATTGAACGAAAATATATGTTTTCCGACTACTTAAAAGGAGTCGAATTTGTCTCTGAAGCCGCCAAACTATCAGAAGAACATAATCACCATCCATTTATCCTTATCCAGTATAAAGCAGTCATTATTACTTTGTCATCTTGGAATGCAAAAGGTTTAACGAAACTAGATTTTGACCTTGCAAAGCAATTTGACCAACTATTTTTACAAAACGAAAAAGCAATTATAAGAAAGTAAAAAAGAGAAGCCTTTTTTAGGCTTCTCCTTTTATTTTGAAATATATACAATGTCCAAATGGATCCTTGGCCTGTAATATTCCATCTTTGTACGTAGCAATTTTGCCAATATTTTTTAAGCTTTCACATACTTGCTCTTTTTGTTTTTCATCCGCTAGTACAATTGTGAAATATTTCAAACCAACGGAATTTGGCATTTGTGGTGGTATTCCTTCACCTTGCCACGTATTTAAACCGATATGATGATGATAACCACCTGCGGATACGAACAACGCTCCATTGCGAGCTGGGATTGTTACTTCAAAGCCAAGACCATCAACGTAGAAACGTTTCGCTTCTTCTAAGTCAGCTACATGTAAATGAATATGCCCCATCACAGTACCAGCCGGGAACCCATTCCATGCACTTCCTTGCTGCAATAATCCTTCGCCGTCTAACGGGTTACTAACAAATGGTAGCTCTCCATTCTCATCACGCCAAACTTCTTTTTGGCGATCATGATAAATTTCAATCCCGTTTCCATCTGGATCAGCTAAATAAAGAGCTTCACTAAAGTAATGGTCAGCCCCACCATGTAATGGGTGCACTCTCTCAACAAAATGGCGAAGAATATTGGCTAAGTCTTGTCTGTTTGGTAATAAAATTGCATAGTGATATAAACCAGTTCGACCTCTTTGCTTCGGAAGAGCGTCTTCCTTTTCTTCTATTATGAGAAGTGGCTCATTTTCCTCATTACCAAACGTAACGATTGTACTTGTTTCTTCCAATACCTTCATACGCAATACTTCTGTATAAAACTCTAGCGATTTCTTTAAATTTGATACATATAAATGAACAACCCCAAGTGTTGTTTCGGGATGAAGTTGAAAGCTCATCTTGTTATACCCCCATTTAAATTAGTTCTTCTTTGACATTTTCTCTTTTAAGAAATTATCTACAAAACCATCAGCTTTCGCAACAAATAAGTACGCACCCATTGCTAACAATGCAAGTTCTAATTCGAAGCCAGGATTTTTTCCATCTCCTAATAAACCAGCTGACCATTTCACTTTTACAATCGCTCCAACCATAACAAGTGCAAATAATAATCCAATATATCTTACACCTAAACCTAGAATTAACAATAGACCTCCAACTAATTCAACTGTTGCTACACCGTACGCAAGTCCTCCTGGTAAACCAATGCTTGTAAACCACCCTGCAATATTGTCAATTCCTGATTGGAATTTTGTTAAACCGTGCATAAAGAACGTTACCCCTAACACGATACGAATAATTAAGTTACCAATATGTTGATTCATTTCTTTCTCTCCTTTATAGTTTTCTTATACAAAACTTTTATTCACATTACAAAACATACACTAATTATTTTTATTCGTCAATTCATTTTTCATGAGAAAAAATATATTTTTTTTGCTATGATACAAATAGTTGTTTACAAAAAGGAGCTTGATTTTATGAATATTGGTTCTGCAATACGTGAAATTCGTCAACGTAGAGGCATAACAATTGCACAAATTTGTGAAGGAACAGGGCTTTCTAAAGGCTTTATGAGTCAGGTTGAAAATAATAAAACATCACCGTCTATCTCAACTTTAGATACAATCTCCAATTTTTTAAACGTTCCCCTTCCTTATTTATTGTTAGAACAAAAAGATCGATTGAAAATTGTCAAAAAAGACGAACGGAAATACAGTGTATACGGCAAAGATGAGCAAAGAATTGAACATGTTGCGGAGCAAGGTGGACTTCGCCTAAATCTCGTGGAAATTCCTGCCGGGTTTCCGAAAGAAAACTCACCAAACGCCCATGAAGGTGAAGAGTGTCATCTTGTATTACGCGGAAAGCTAGAAGTTCAACATGGTGAAGATATTGCAATTGTAGAAGAAGGTGATTCTTTCTCTTGGAATGCGTGCGTTCCACATATTGTTCGTAATATAGGGGAAGAAACTGCATTATTACTTATCTCTAGCCATGCAGAAAATCGAAAACGTGTTTACTAAAAAATAAAAAGAAGCCTGTCTCATAACAGGCTTCTTTTTTCATTCCCTTATAATTCCATAACTCGTCCCAACTAGCACAGTCTTTTCATGTTGGTTGCGATAAACTGACTCGATTGAAACTTTTTTATACCCTTCCATTTGCTCAATATTTGTTAAAGTTAATTCACAAGTAATCGTATCCCCTGTAAAAACTGGTCTAATAAACTCACTTACTAATTCTCTTGCTATGTAATGTAACTCTTCGCCTACTTTCGTTCCAATGCTAGCAGTCAATAAACCATGAACCATTAATCGTCCATTCTCATCATATTCCATATGATGTCTCCCTTTATCACCTGTAATATTTGCAAATTCGAAAACTTCTTCCTCAGTAAATCTTCTTTCGTATTTAAATACTTCCCCAACTTTTATACTCATTTTTATCCCCCGTTTAATAAACTGAATTTTCTTTTATTTTATCATAAAATGAGTCTCAATTCAGTTTATATTATTAAAATAGCAATCCTTTTTCTTCACTACCTTATAAGTTTATCGGTGTCCATCCTTTTTTGCTACTTGATACCCGTAGTACGCACATGTCCCATTTCTTGATAACTCTCTTACTTCAAAACCACAACTTCTATAAAAATCAAAATTGGTAGCGGCTGTATGTGCAAACCAATCACCATGAGGAAGCTTTTGCAAACAAAGAGCTACCAGTTTCTTACCTAATCCTTTCCCTCTATACTCATACTTCACAACTAAATTTACTATGTTAGCAACCATGATTTGATCAGAAATCACTCTAACCATCGCGACCATCTCTTCTTCATCCCAAATTGTGAAAGCCCATGTTGAATTTTCAAATGCTATCGAAAATTTTTCAATTTGCCAAGAAGGGATATTATCATTACTCCAACCAGCATCTTCAAATAATGTTTTAATTGCATAGGCTGGCACTCCATTCGTTCCTTCACGAATAATTAGTCCATTATGATAAATATACACGTAATCCCTCCTTTTATTTTTATATACCATTCTTCAAAAAGTATATTTTACCTTTAAAAAATTGAACTTTTTCATCCAACTCTCTTAATAGAATAAACTAAGACATCAATCCCATGAAATGCAGTTGTTTTTTCATAGCTAAGTCCTGTTTTTCTAGCTACAAATATTGAAGCTGGGTGGTTCGGATTAATAAGTGAAATTAATTTATTCATTTGTAATGCTTGAAAACCATAGTCTCGAAATGCCGCCGCTGCCTCTTTCGCATACCCTTTCCCCCAGTACTTAGGAAGTAGCCAATAGCCAATCTCAATTTCCTCTTTTCCATCTACCTTCTGCTTGACAAGCCCTGCATGACCAATTCGTATCCCTGTTTCCTTTTCAATCATTACAAATAAACCAAGACCATTTTTATAATTCGGAAGCACCCACTCCTCCAAACTTTTTTTACATTGCATATATGTTTTTAACGTCCCATTTCCAATATAGCGCATTACCTTCTCATTCCCCCATAAAGACGCATAAAACGATAAATCATCCCTTGTATATTTACGAAATTGTAAGCGATCTGTATGGAACACTTTTAACTCACTCCCATCATTTTGAACCTTATTACATATCAATATATTTCAAACTATATAAATGTTAACTAATTTGTAAAAGAAAGAAAATTCAGTCTTATAAAGGTGTATTATATCAAAAAAAAGCAGTAGACAAAAGAGTGTCTACTGCATCCATATCATAACTAGCAAAAAGAAAACTACAACTGAGGGGGGTGTAGGATTTTCAAATATACTAGATACTTATCCCGTTCTAACGGGCGGTAAACTTTCCAATTATATGAAAGTGAAAAGTTTACCGCACATAAGAACTTTAACGGTTATTAAGAGAGCACCGTTAAGTACTCAAATACACGCTGTGCTTTTTCTCCACCCATTCGAGCATGTTGAAGAAGGGAAATACCATGTGGGCCAGATGCACGTAATGCTTCTGGTTGTGCCACTAAAATAGCTTGTACGACTTCTAACTCTCCAAGCATAGCCGCTGCGAAAATATCCATCCGAGCACCCTTTTCTAGTAAATAAAGAGCAATGTCTTTACGACCTACATGTGCTGCTGCTCCTAACGCACTTTCCCAATCTGAACCGCCCCAATTATAAGAAGCATGAAGTAAGCTAGGTGATTCGAACAAAAGCTCCTGTACCCTTTCTAGATCTCCATGAGCTGCCATAACAAATTCTCTTACTAATTCAGTGGTAATACGTTCTTCTGTTTGCATCGCTCTGCTCCTTTTTTAGAAATTCGTTTCGGTGTAAAAAATGGCTTGTCGCTTCCTTGAAAAATATCTACTTCTATGCCAAATACATGTTGGAACATTTCATGACATAACACTTCTTCTGGTATACCGTCATACTGAAGCTTCCCTCGCTTTAATACGAGTAAACGATCACTATATTGAGCCGCTTGGTTAATGTCATGTAAAACCATTATAATTGTCATACCAAACTCCTCGTTTAATCGTTTCACAAGTTCCATTACTTCCAACTGGTGAACGATATCCAAAAAGGTTGTTGGTTCATCTAATAATAAGACATTTGTACGTTGTGCTAGCGTCATCGCAATCCAAGCACGTTGTCTTTCTCCTCCTGATAAAGATTGCAAAAGGCGATATTCATACCCTGCAAGATTTGTAACAGACAATGCCCAATCAACAATTTCTTCATCTTCTTCATTTAAGCGACCACTCCATGATTTATGGGGGCCTCTTCCGAACTGTATTAACTCTTTCACTGTTAAATCTAATTGATGATCATGCATTTGTGGTAACATCGCTAATTGCTTCGCTACATCCACACTCTTCATCGTATGAATATTTTCCCCATCTAAAATGATATCTCCTTCGCTTTGTTTAAGTAGCCTTGCTATTAAACGAAGCAAAGTAGATTTCCCCGATCCATTCGGACCGATTAAACTAACGATTTCTCCAGCTTTAATATGTACATTCATATTTTGCATTTGAAATCTTTCAGAATGTGCGTAAAACACTTTATTAACGGAAATCACGTTGTTTTCCTCCTCTATGAATTAAATATAAGAAGAACGGACCACCCAAGAAGGACAATAAAATACCAACAGGCAATTCGATTGGATCGAACCAACTTCGAGCTATCGCATCCGCGAAAACAAGTAATATCCCTCCGCCAAGGCATGATAATGGCAGTAAATATTTATAGTCATTTCCAACTAATAAACGTAACATATGTGGTACAACAAGACCGACAAATCCAATAAGTCCGGAAACACTAACCGCAATTCCAGCTAACAATGTACTTACTACTATTAAATAAAACCGACTTCTCTCCACGTTATGCCCTAATAATTTTGCCATTTCATCTCCTAGCATTAATACTCGAATATGCTTAATGCCAAAGAGAGCCAATATAATAGCGAATATTGCATAATAAATAATCATGTTTAAATGCGCCCAACTTACACCACCAATGCCACCAGCTAACCACGGTAACACAGATTGTACTTTATCACTATGTAATAACATTAATGCTGACGTTGCTGCACCAATTAATGCATTGATTGATACACCTACTAAGACGATTCTTGAAGGTGGTGCCCCTTTTTGCCATGATAAAGCATAAATAACCATCGCTGTTATGAACGCACCTAAAAATGCTCCTAGCGGTAAAAAAGCCATATGCTGAGGAAATAGAATCATAATTACAATTGCTACAAGACCTGCTCCGGATGAAACCCCGATAATGCCAGGGTCTGCAAGAGGGTTTCTCATAACCCCTTGCAGTAATGCTCCCGAGGCTGCTAAACATGTTCCTACAATAAACCCAACGAGCACTCTGGGTATACGAAGATCCCATACAATTCGATGAACTGTCGAACCTTCATCTTGTATCCCTGTTAGAATGTCTCCTAAAGAAAAGGATAAACTTCCTGCGAAAAGACCATAAAAAAGACCTAGAATCGTTAATACAACTAAAGTAACTGCTGTTACCCATCTTTTTTTCGCAAAAGGATGTTCCTTTTCTCTTACTGCTTCACTACTCTCCATACTCATCATTTCCTTACATCTTGTATACTTTTATACATAAAGTCCATTGCTTCTGTTACTTTTGTTCCAGGATTTGATCCAAATAAATCTGGCGGCAAAATAACAACACGATTTTGTTTGACTGCATCTAAATTTTTCCACGCTTCATTTTTCATCATTTCGCCTTCAAATGCTTTTTTCACACTATTTGGATCTCCATGTGTAATTAAATAAATTACATCTGGGTTCGCCTCAATAATGCGTTCTACACTTAGCTGTGCATATTGCGGATATTCTTTCATTTCTGGAAAACCAGCTGCAATATTTTTACCGCCCGTTTTTTCTAAAATATCACCTGACAGAGATGTTGGTAACGCTGCTAAATAAGTGCCTGGTGCTCCATATACCAGCAATGCTTTAACGTCACTCTTTTTCTCATATTGCTTCATTTGATCATTAATTTTTTGATTAAGTTCTTTTGCTTTATCTTCTTTCTTCATTACTGTTCCATACATTTCAATACTCTTTTGAATATCTTTTACAGAATTTGCTGAAGAAATGATTACTTTTGTTCCTTGTCCTTCGACCGTTGGAATGTTCTTTTGGAATCCATTATTAGCAACAAGTACATCCGGTTTTAAACTAGCAATTTGCTCAAAATTCGGTTGATGTGCATTTCCGATTACTTGTGCTTTCTTTAATTCCTCTGGGAGAGTTAATTTTGTATCAGGACGACCTACTATTTTCCCACCTAAAGCGTGAATAATATCCAAGTCCCCCATACTCAACGTTGCAAAACTTTCAGGAACTTTATTGAATGTTACCTTTCTTTTTGAGAGATCGGTAATTTCGATTTTGTCTGTTCCTTTTTCTGTTTTTGTTGCAGATGCTTTTTCGTTTTCCTTTGCACTGCAACCTATTAACAAGAAAAAAATAGATAAGATCGCTGTGAACAGCGTAATAGATTTTTTCATTCTTCCACCTCTAATTGATAATGATAATCATTGACTACTATTCTACTTTAATTGATAAGGATTATCATTGTCAACATGAAACGCATACATTTTCTACAAAAAACAAAAAAACGCTACAAAAAGATTTCTTCTTTTCGTAGCGCCCTATTTAACAATTTTCTTCATATTCGCTCTCCTCTAATTGGTCACGCATCGCTTTAACACGCTTAAAGAAGAAAAAAGCAAGAACTAAAAATACAATAATACTTCCCATCATAACAAAAGACTGTACCATACTTTTAATTCCACTTGGAATTAATAAACCGATCATTAAAAATGTACTTATAGCTAAAAGTACTTGTGCAAACCGGGTATAATCTGCTATTTTTTCTTGTAATTCTTTCATCTGCTTATCACTCCCATCCTCACTTTATCACATTCTATCAAGCTTAAAGACAAGTAAATAGAACCAATCTGGGAGATGTTTTCCAAAGTAAAAAAGAGCCGCTTACTCGCGGCTCTTTTTTATCTATTATACGCCTTTATATGCTTCCATATAGATTTCTTTCAGCTCTGAAATGAGCGGTAATTTTGGATTAGCTGTTGTACATTGATCTTCAAAAGCTCTTTCTGCTAATAATGCAACAACTTCTTCAAATTGGTCTTTAGCAACTCCTTGTCCTGCAATACTCATATTTATATTTAAGCTTTTTCCAAGCTCAATAATTGCTTGGACGAGTGATTCCACACCTTCCGCTTTTGAGCTTGCTGGAAGCCCGAGCATTCTCGCAATATGTGCATAGCGTTCATCAGCCACAAAATGCTCATATTTTGGGAACAATGCGTGTTTTCTTGGCTTAATAGCATTATAACGAACTACATGCGGCATAAGAATTGCATTCGCACGCCCATGCGGAATATGGAATTCTGGCCCAATTTTATGTGCTAAACTGTGATTAATACCTAGGAATGCATTTGCAAATGCCATTCCTGCGATTGCGGAAGCGTTATGCATTTTTTCTCGTGCTTCTGCGTCATTTCCGTCTTTATACGCTCTTGGTAAATATTTAAAGACGAGATCAATTGCTTTTAATGCTAATCCATCTGTATAGTCATTTGCCAGAACAGACACATACGCCTCGATTGCATGCGTTAATACGTCCATACCAGTGTCTGCTGTTACATGAGGTGGTACTGTCATTACAAATTGCGGATCAACAATCGCTACATCTGGTGTTAATTCATAATCTGCGAGCGGATACTTTATATTATTTTTCTTATCTGTAATAACCGCAAATGGTGTCACTTCTGACCCTGTTCCTGATGTTGTTGGAATAGCAACAAACTGCGCTTTATTTCCTAATTCCGGATATTTACATGTACGTTTTCTTATATCTAAAAACTTTTGTTTAATGCCATAGAATGTTGTTTCTGGATGCTCATAGAAAAGCCACATCCCTTTCGCTGCATCCATAGCAGAACCACCACCAAGTGCGATAATTACATCTGGCTTAAAACTTCTCATCATTTCCGCACCTTTAAACACAGTTTCATCTGATGGATCTGGCTCAACTTCAAAGAAAACTTCAACTTTCACATCATTTGCATGCTTACGTAAATAGTGTGTAACTGTATCTACATAACCGTGCTCAACCATCCCTGGATCCGTTACAATAAATGCGCGGGAAATGTTAGGCATGTTTGCTAAATATGCTGTCGCATGTTTTTCAAAATAAATTTTGGGTGGTAATTTGAACCACTGCATATTCTTTTTTCTATTTGCCAACCTTTTTATATTTAATAAATGAGTCGCCGTTACGTTTTGGGAAACTGAGTTTTTCCCGTAGGAGCCACAACCAAGCGTAAGTGATGGAATAAATCCATTATATATATCACCGATTCCACCTTGTGATGAAGGTGCATTTACAATGAGACGACAGGCTTTCATACGTAACCCAAATTGTTTTTGTACTTCTTTATTTGTAGAATGGATAACCGCTGAATGCCCTAGGCCACCAAGCTCTAACATTTCTTCGCAATATGTAAATCCTTCTTCTAATGAATTTGCTTTTACACAAGCTAACACTGGGCTCAGTTTCTCACGAGATAGTGGATATGCTGCCCCGATACCTTTAATTTCAGCTACAAGCATTTTTGTATGTTCAGGTACAGTAATTCCTACTAATTCAGCAATATACTGTGCTGATTTCCCAACAATATCACTATTTACTGCACATGTATTTTCATTAATAACAAGCTTTTCTAATTTCTTTCTCTCTTCCTCTGTTACAAAGTAACAATTATTTGCAATCATTTCTATTTTAACATCATCATAAATTTCTTTATCGATAATGATTGCCTGTTCCGATGCACAAATCATACCGTTATCAAATGTTTTCGATAAAATTAAATCATTAACAGCTCGTTTTACATGTGCTGATTTTTCTATATAACACGGTACATTACCAGGACCTACACCAAGTGCTGGTTTACCAGTAGAATAAGCCGATTTCACCATACCAGCCCCTCCAGTTGCTAGAACGAGCGCGACACCATCATGGTTCATTAATTGTTTCGTTGCTTCCACAGAAGGTCTTTCAATCCATTGAATACAATGCTTTGGTGCACCGGCCTTCACTGCTGCATCATATACTGTTTTCGCCGCTGCAACGGAACAATTTTGTGCAGAAGGATGAAATGCGAAAATAATTGGATTTCTCGTTTTTATCGCGATTAACGCTTTAAACATTGTTGTCGACGTTGGGTTCGTTACAGGCGTTACCCCAGCTACTACACCGACAGGTTCTGCAATTTCTATTACTTCTTCATGAGGATCTTCATGAATAATTCCTACCGTTTTATCTTTCTTTATACTATGCCAAATATATTCAGTGGCAAAAATATTTTTTATACATTTGTCTTCATAGACACCACGGCCCGTTTCTTCAACAGCCAATTTCGCAAGCGGCATATGTTGATCAACACCTGCTAGTGCCATTTCATGAACAATGTTGTCAATCTGCTCTTGTGTAAAACTTTCTAATGCTTGTAAAGCTTCTTGACCGTTATTTACTAACGTATCAATCATCTCTTTTACCTCTTGCATTTCATTTACAACTTTCTCTTTGACTACCATGTAAATTTCCTCCTATTCTGTTATCACGGTCTTTATAAGTCCCTATAGGTCATAATAAGTCCCGATTAGCGAAAAAAAATAGAGTTACCGTCCTACATGAATCCCATTGTTTGTGAAATATTTCACAAGTTTGTTCGTGAATAACATTTCATGAATTCAATATACATGAAATCATTTCATTTGTGTATGTCTAATTTGTGAAATATTTCACAAATTAACATAATAAAAATGCACTGCTCTATATTAGCAGTGCATTTTTATTATGCTAGTGCTTGTGCCAAATCTTCAATTAAATCTTCTCCATCTTCAATACCAACAGAGATTCGAATTAATGTATCTGTAATTCCTAATTCTTTACGGCGATCTGCTGGGATTGATGCATGTGTCATTTGAGACGGGATAGAAATTAAACTTTCTACTGCTCCTAAACTTTCAGCAAGTGTGAAATACTGTAACTTCTCAAGTACTCTATTTAACGTTTCCTCACTGTCTACATCAAATGAGATGATTGCACCAAATCCATTCGCCTGTTCTGTTGCTAATTCGTGATTTTGATGTGATTCAAGACCTGGATAATATACTTTATTTACTTTTGGATGGTTATTTAAAAACTCAGCAATTGCGCGTGAATTTATTTCATGCTCTTCCATACGAATCCCTAACGTTTTTAAACCGCGAAGTAGTAGGAAGCTATCTTGTGGTCCAAGAATACCTCCTGTTGAGTTTTGTACGAAATGAAGATCTTCTGCTAGTTGTGGGCTATTTACAACGACTAGGCCTGCAACTACGTCACTATGACCTCCTAAATATTTCGTTGCACTATGAAGTACAATGTCTGCTCCTAAAGAAATTGGCGACTGCCAATATGGCGTCATGAATGTGTTATCAATAATTGTTAATAAATCGTTTTCTTTAGCAAGAGTAGATATTTTCTTAATATCAGTAATTTTTAGTAATGGATTCGTTGGTGTTTCTACATAAATTGCTTTCGTATTTGGGCGAATTGCTTCTACAACTTCCTCTAGGTTTGTTGTATCTACAAATGTATGCTCAATGCCGAAACGATTTAGTATTTTTGTAATCACGCGGTATGTTCCGCCATAAACATCATCTGTTAAAATAACGTGGTCACCTTTTGAGAATAGCATAATAGTTGCTGTAATAGCAGCCATTCCTGAGCCAAATGCAAATCCAGCATGACCGTTTTCTAATACAGCAATCATTTCTTCTAAAGCTGCACGTGTTGGGTTGCCTGTACGTGAATATTCATATCCTTGATGCTTACCAACTGCTTCTTGTTTGTACGTACTTGTTTGATAGATCGGTACGTTTACAGATCCAGTTGAAGGTTCTCCTATGCGAATACCATGAATTAACTTTGTCTTTGCTCTCATTTTCTATTCCCATCCTTTGTATATGTCTTTGCTTAAATAGCGCTCACTACTATCAGGAAAAATCGTTACAATATTTGTACCTGGTGTTGCTTTCTCTGCCTCAAGTAAGCTCGCATGAAATGCTGCTCCTGAAGAGCTTCCAACAAGAAGGCCTTCCTTTTGCGCCAATTCTTTCACTCGTAAAAATGCATGTCGATCAGAAATCGTATGAATTCCATCAAAATAAGATGTTTTTAAAAATGGTGGAATGAATTCAAGACCAATTCCTTCTGTTTCATGTGAACCAGCTTTACCGCCATTTAAAATAGAGCCTTCTGGTTCTACAATAACCGTTTTAATATCAATGTTTTTCTCTTTCAAATAAGATGCAGTTCCCATAAACGTACCGCCAGTTCCTGCCCCTGCAACAAATATGTTAATCTCTCCATTCAGTGCCGACCAAAGTTCAGGTCCTAGCGTTTTAAAATAAGCACGAGGGTTTGCTTCATTCGCAAACTGACTTGGAGAGTATGAATTTGGTATTTCCTTTACTAATTCTTTTGCCTTTGCAATTGCGCCGGTCATTCCTTGCTCAGTCGGTGTATGCACAACCGTTGCACCTAGCGCTTTCATTAATTCTTGCTTTTCAATACTAAATTTCTCTGGTACACAAACGATGACACGTAAATCATGTTCTAACGCTGCAAGTGCCAGTCCAATGCCAGTATTTCCAGCCGTCGGTTCAATAATTGTTCCGCCCTGGGTAACAAGCCCCTTTTCTAACGCATCTTCGATTAATTCTCTTCCTAAACGATCCTTAACGCTTCCGCCTGGGTTGTAAAATTCAAGCTTTGCAAATAAACGGACTCCTTCTGGAAGTGAAAAACGAGTAATTTCTACAATTGGTGTATGACCAATCAATTCATGAACGCCACGATATACATTCATCGTGTTCTCCCCCTTATTTGCCAATAAAGAAAAGGCAACTGTATGTATTTTCTTTATATGAGACAGTTGCCTTTTTGTTACATTACTTTAACTCTTCTAGTACTTTTACGATAAAGTTTGTAGAATGAAGAGCTGCTTGATCTAAAAATTGATCAAATGAAACATTTGATTCTTTACCAGCAATATCAGAAAGTGCACGAATAATAACAAACGGAACTTCATATTGGTGGCATACTTGTGCAACAGCTGCTGCTTCCATTTCTACTGCATAAAGATCTTCAAATTTATCACGAATTGCCGCAACGCGGTTCGGATCACTCATAAATGAATCGCCTGTTGCAATCATACCTTTTACAACTTGAATATTTTCTTCTGCCTGCATACATTTCTCAGCTAATGCAACTAATGCGTCATCAGCTTTAAATCCAGGCGGCATTCCTGGCACTTGACCATATTCATAGTTAAATGCTGTTACATCTACGTCATGGTGACGAACTTCTGTTGAAATAACCACATCTCCAACATTTAAAGAGTGATGGAATCCACCAGCTGAACCAGTATTAATTACTTTTTCAGGCTTATATCTTTCTAATAAAATCGTCGTTGACATCGCTGCGTTTACTTTACCAATACCAGACTTTAACAAGATTACTTCATGTCCTGCTAATAGCCCTTTCGTAAATTCACAACCTGCAACAGTTTCTGTTTCTGCTTGTTCTAGTTTGTCACGTAAAATACGTACTTCTTCTTCCATTGCTCCAATTACAGCAATTCTCAATCTAATCCCTCTTTCTATTGCTTAGTTGCCTCCATTACCCAAACGAAATGATTTAATCTCGTGAACGTTACATGGAAGCCATTGTTTTCAAAAATAGATTGCATGATAGGAATACGTGTATAGTATTCTGTTTGCAAATCGTTTGCTAACTGATGAAAACCTCTTTGTTTTGCTGTTTCAACAGTTTTATCATATGCATCTTGATCTGCAAATATTGTATCAGCAAACACTATTTTACCACCTTTGTTTAGCAATTGACTATACTTCGCAATCGCTACGTCTTTTTCTTCATCTGTTAAATGATGAAATGCATAGGTGCTCACAATGGTATCAATTGAATTTGGAACTTCGAATGAAAGAAAATCACCTTCTGTAATTGAAAACTTTTGCGGCAATTTTTCTTTAGCAATCATGCGCATTTCGCGTGACGGTTCTATACCGTAAACTGTACGACCAGCAAGTAATAATTTATTTGTTAAATTGCCAGTACCAACACCAAATTCTAATACGTTACCAAATGACTTGTTAACTACATCCTCTAAAATGTCCTCATAACGGGCGAAAACTTCTTTATATTGTATATCTTCACCTTGTACGAATGAGTCGTACGTATGAGCCCACTCATCAAATAAACCATTAAATTCTGTCCCCATAAAAATTCCCCTTTTTCTTATCGGTTTTATCAGTATAATATGCCCTCTTTCTAAAAATGTCAATTGAAATGTACATGGTATTTCCTTCTTTTCTTTGTTACACTATAGGTGATTACATAGGAGAGGGGTCGTCTTCGTGTCATTTACCTTTGAAATGTTAGAAGATAAAGTAGAGTTTTTTGAAGCGGGAGACTTAGCTTCTTTAGAACGAAAAATTAGTGAACAAATCGATAATAATAAAGCACTTATGCTTGAGGTTCATCACATCTCGCATCAAATGGTTATGGATCCGGAAAGCAAAAGACCATATTATAGCGCGGTTGTTCATTTTAAATTAAAAAAATTACGCTAACTAAAAAAGAGAAGCTCATAAGAGCTTCTCTTTTTTAGTTTAGAGTTTGAACAAGTACTGGTTTCCAGCCTTCATTGTCTACCCAATCAATATTTACATAATATTTTTTACCTGATTGTTTATCTTGTACGTTACCGTAAGCTTTATTCTTACCGTTATTTCCGATTCTATGAATAACTAATTGCTCTACTGGAACGTCAATTGCAGCGGAAATTGCTTGATTCATCTCATTCCAATCTGCTGTACCTTTTTTAAACGTCATCGCAGGTGTTGCGCCTTGCTCTGTACCTACTGGCTTCCAAGAAGATTTCGTATAAGCATCGGTTGCCTTTGGCTGTGTTTTTTCAGCTGGTACTTTCTCGTTAGCTTTCGCTTCTTCTTCAGCTTTTTTCTGTTCTTCTTCAGCCTTTTGCTTCTCTTCTTCCTTCTTCTTAGCTTCTGCCTTCTCTTGCTCGTTCTTCTTCGTCTCTTCTTTACCTTTAGCTTTCTCAGCTTTATTCTCTTTTGTTGTTTGCTGAGCTACTTTTTTATCACTAGAAGACGCTTGCTCTTTTGTTTCAGGAACAAACAATTGATATGCCACAATAGCTACTGCTACTAATACAATAGCGATTGCAATATTTAAAACACCGTTTTGACGACGTTTTTGTTGTTTCTGTTGGAATCTAGATCCTCCTGCCATTCTTCAAACCTCCATGCAGTTTTTCATACTTGCTATTGTAACATTAAATCTAGAAAGGTTGAACATTTACAATAATATTTTCACGAAATGAAAACATTTCATAAATAATTGCAAGATTACTTTTCATTTTCTAATCTATGAATTGCTTCTACCAGTTCTGTAAAAACGGGTGTAACTACATTTTTGTTACTATCTGTTTCTATATCAACTACAACTAAAGCATACCTTGGATTTTCATATGGAAAATAACCTGCAAACCAGCGATTCACCTTTTCTCCTTTTCCTGTTTGTGCCGTTCCAGATTTTCCGGCAACATTTAGTGGTAACGAACGGAACACTGTTCCCGTTCCTTTCTCCGTCGTTACAACACCTCTTAATAATTCTTGTAGCTTTTTCACCGTTTCATAAGAAAGCTGTTTCCCAGTTAATTCATGATTTTCAAATGTAAAAAAGTCGGTTCCATTTTTATACACTATTTTTTTTACAGCTTTCACTTCCAACTTCTCTCCATCTCTAGCAATTGTCGCCATCATATTCGCTATAGCTAGAGGCGACACGCGTACATCTTTTTGTCCAATCATCGTTTGAGCAATGGCTTTTCTACTAACTTTATTTTCTTCACTTCTCCAAATTACAGCATTCTTTTCTTCTGGTAATTGCTCAAATTCCGATGTATGAAATACCGAACCTTTCCACCCTACCTTCTTACTTGCTCCTAAGGCCCCTAAATACGTTTCTAACACATCCCTATCCTTTTGCATTAGTTCATCACCTAATACAGCAAACGTTCGATTACAGCTTCTAGCAAAGCTTTCCTTAAAGTTTAATGACCCCATCATAACTTGTGGAAGATTTTCACCGTATAAATCCGTATTACAGTTAAATACACGGTTAAATCGCACCAAATTTTGATCAATTGCCGCCGCTGCAACTACTGTTTTAAAAACAGATCCAGGAAAATGAGGAGTTAACATTTGATTTTCCAGTGTTGCTTTGTATGCGCTCCTATCATTCATCTGTAAAGATGGCTTACTTACCATTGCTAAAACTTCACTATTTTTTATGTCTAGTAATACTAATCCACCTTTTTTTATTCCGTTTTCATTTATAATCTGTTCAGCTTGCCGTTGCAACGTTTTATGTAACGTTGTTTGAATAGTAACTGGATAAAATGGATTTCCTGGTGAAGTGTATTTTGCCTGCTTCCCGAAAATCGGCTCTCCTTGCCGATCCACTTGATATAGTACTTTTGCTTCTCCATCAGTAAGTAAAAATTCATCAAATGATTGTTGCAATCCGGAAATACCAATTGGCGTTTGTTCCGAAAGTTTTTTCATTTCTCCATAGCGCTTTTGAAATTCCTGTTCATTCTCTCCCACATCACCAATTAAATGATTTACCTCTCCCGTTTGCTTCAATCGAGCTTCTGCTGCTACAATGCCTAAAGTATCTAACTGATTTACCTTCTCCATCTGCTCAACCGTTAATTGAAATGGGATATTCCCCCTTTGTAATATAAATGCTTTATTCTTACTTTTCATTTGCAGTCTTATCTCTTGTCTCGACAAACCAATGATATGCGAAATTTTCTCTAACATGTCATTTTTTATTTGTAAAAATGGAAAAATAATTAGAACTGGATATTTCTCTTCACCGATTTCCTTACCATTTCGATCTGTAAAGTGCCCTCTTCCATTATCTACTGTAAGTGATTGCGTTCGCTGCGTAACACTTTTTTCAATTAAATTGATATTTTGGTCAGTAAATGATTCCGTATCTAAAATCTGTATTTGGATTAAGCGACAAAGTAGTAAAAACATTACACTCATAAAACAAATTAAAACAACTGTAATTCTCCGTTTTATTTTCATAAAAAACACCTCGTCTCATGTAGTTTAGACGAGGTGTTTCATCTTTTATACAAATAAAAAAATCACCCGTTTTTACACGAGTGATTTTTACGTTATTTTACAGAGATAATCTCTACTTGCATTTCTCCACCTGGTGTTTGAATTGCTACCTTCTCACCAATTTGCTTACCTAATAAACTTTTTGCGATTGGAGAATCGTTAGAAATTCTTCCTTCAAATGGATCTGCTTCTGCGCTACCTACGATTGTGTAAGATTCTTCATCTCCACCTGGTAACTCTTTAAATGTTACTGTTTTACCTAATGTAACAACTGTAGATTCTTCACCGTTATCTGTGATGATAACTGCGTTACGAATCATGTTTTCTAATTGTGTAATACGTCCTTCTACGAACGCTTGCTCATCTTTTGCTGCATCGTACTCAGAGTTCTCAGAAAGATCTCCGAAGCTACGTGCAATCTTAATGCGCTCTACAACCTCTTTACGTTTTACCGTTTTTAAATCCTCAAGTTCGTTCTCTAGCTTTTGCTTACCCTCTTGCGTCATTGGGTATGTTTTTTCTGTTGCCATATTTTCCACTCCTTTTATATACCAATCCCCTGAAAAAAAGAGGAGTTCCATATGAAAACTCCCCCACTTATATGTGTAGCGGAGGTTTCTAGTACGCTTGCACTAGCGGAGTTGTCACATACAACCCCGTATTCCCAATTCTTCTTTATATAAAGAAGATATGTATGGAAAGTTGATATAAATATGCCCTCACCTATATATAGATGAGGTTGCATGTTTCATTGTATTCGATAGGAAGGGAAAAAATCCCTTCCTATCGTATATCTTTTACTATGCTATTACAAATTTACTTTTTGTTCAAGAATTGTTGCAATTTTTGTCACCATAATATCAATTGCAACATGGTTTTGTCCACCTTCAGGGATAATAATATCCGCAAATTTCTTAGAAGGCTCAATAAATTGATTGTGCATTGGACGTACAACAGTTACGTATTGATCAATAACTGAATCCATCGTACGACCACGCTCTTCAATATCACGCTGCATGCGGCGTAAAATACGAAGATCCGCGTCTGTATCAACGAATAGCTTAATGTCCATTAACTCACAAAGACGTGGGTCTTCTAAAATAAGAATTCCTTCTAAAATGATTACATCTTTCGGCTCAACTGGAATAATTTCTTCTGAACGCGTATGCAATGTATAGTCATATACAGGCTTATCAATTTGCTCATATGCAAGCAACTGCTGCAAATGTTCAATTAACAGATCATTATCAAACGCAAGCGGATGATCATAATTTGTTTTTAAACGCTCTTCCATTGGTAAATGGCTTTGATCTTTGTAATAATAATCTTGCTCCAAGATTAAAATGGAATGACCTTTAAAATGGTCAAAAATCGCTTTCGTTACACTTGTTTTTCCTGATCCTGAACCACCAGCGATTCCAATTACAACAGGCTTATTCGTCCCCATTCGACTACCACTCTTTCTTATTGAAGTATGTTTTTGCGCATCATATTATTCACATACACTGGTTGATCCACTTTGAATTTCACGATTTGCAACGGATGTCTCGCTGCATCTAATTCGTTTCCATCCTCATCCCAAATTTTCTCCACCGTCTGCGTAAAGTTTTCTATTTCTGGTCCAAAGAACTCCACTTCATGTCCTGGTTTGAAGTGATTACGTTGCTCAAGCGTTACGATGCCCGTTTCTTCATTATAATCTAACACTAAACCAGCAAAATCATACGTTGTTTTCTTACTATGATTTCCAAACATTTGCTCTTGATGTCCTGGAACCCCTTCAAAGAATGCAGGAGCTGTGTCACGATTTGCACATTTATCAAGCTCATCTAACCACTCTTGTTTAAACTCAAAGTTATCCGGATCCGCACAATACGCATCAATTACTTTACGATATACAGTTGCCACAGTCGCTACGTAATGGATAGATTTCATACGTCCTTCAACTTTTAAGCTATCAATTCCAATTTCAATCATTTTCGGAATTGATAAAATTAAATTTAAATCTTTTGGACTCATCGCAAAGTGAGCATCTTCTTCTTGGAATAAAGGAAGCTCTTTTGCATCTTTATGTTGTGATACCGTTTGAACTAAATCATAGTCCCAGCGACAAGATTGACAACAACCACCACGGTTAGAGTCACGCGCTGTCATATGGTTACTTAATGTACATCTTCCTGAATATGCGATACACATTGCACCATGGACGAATGCTTCAATTTCAATATCCACTTTGTCCTTAATTTCTTTCATCTCTTCATAGCTTGCTTCACGAGCTAATACAAGACGATGTAAACCTTCTTCTTTCCAATACTGTGCTGCTTTCCAGTTGGATAGCGATTGTTGTGTACTTAAATGCACCTCAACAGAAGGTGCTACACGTTTACATGTCTCAATAATAAGCGGATCAGCAACGATAATTCCCGTTACGCCAGCTTTTTCAATCCCTTTTAAATATTCCTCTAGCCCGTCCATATTTTCATTATGTGCAAAAATATTTGTTGTTACATATATTTTCGCTCCATATTTCTTTGCAAATTCAACGCCTTCTGCCATGTCTTCCAGCGTAAAGTTACCTGCATTCGAACGAAGACCAAATTCTTGTCCACCTAAATATACAGCATCTGCCCCATAATGGATAGCTACTTTTAATTTTTCTAAGTTACCCGCAGGGATTAACAGTTCAGGTTTCTTCACAATAACGCGTTTGCCATCGATCACTCGTGAAATTTCTTGTACAGTCATTTCCTACACCCTCCTCGTTTAGTAAACCGTCTCTTTAAAGAAGAATCCTGTATCTAATGGACGATTTACTGGTTGCATTTCTTCTATCTCTTTATATAAATCGTCTTTCACGTCATAATACGCATCACGATCTTCTACACATAAATCAATTGCTTTACGATATTTCTTTGTTACCTCAATAATGTATTCAGAACTTTTTAGGACACCATCAATTTTTAAGCTATCCACTTCAGCGTCGATTAGTTCCTCTAACTCATCAATGAAACAAATATCGTTCGGACTCATAATGTGAGTACCATTTTCATCTTCATAAATTGGATATTTATTATTACGCTCTGGATCGTACAAGAACATATTCTCTTCATACTTTTTCTTTTCAATGTCGAGATTACGACCTTGATACTCAAAGTAGTTTCCTACTAATGAACGCTTTGATTGGAACATGCAAGTCATACCGTGAATTTGCACTTCAAGTTCCACTTCCGCATTTTCTTTTAATTCAACAATTTCATCTAAGCTAAGTTCACGAGCTAATACAGCGCGTTTCGCCCCTCTTTGCCCCCAATAGTTACAAGTAAACCAGTTTGTTGCTGTCGTTTCTGTATTCCAGTGCAACTTCATGTTTGGTGCAACTTCACGAACAGCCATTAATACCGCTGGATCTCCGAAAACAATCGCATCTACATTTATCTCATTTAAAAATGCAACGTAGTCTGTTAATTCTTCTACTTTATCATTGTGGAACATCGCATTCATTGCAACGTATGCTTTCACACCATTTTCATGTGCAATTTTAACAGCTTGTTTTACATCTTCACGTGAAAATTCCCCTGCTAAACGTAAACCAAACTTTTGTTCACCGATCATTACTGCATCTGCTCCTGCTTTTGCAAGAGGTTCGATATCCGCCACTGCTCTAGGCGTTATTAACAATTCAGGTTTCTTCATACCTTTGTCACCCTTTCTTTTTACTTACAGCCACTCCATCACCAATCGGGAAAATCGTTGTATCATATCCTTCATGGTTCATAAGCCATTCATTGTACGTCTTAATACGACGAATCAAACCACGTGTACGTCTATTTTCAATTTTCTCTTTTGTCGTTACAAGACCATGATACATAACATTATCTGAAATAATTACGCCACCAGGATTTAATAACGGTTCATATAAGTCAAAAAAGCGACGATATTGCCCTTTCGCTGCATCAATAAAAATAACATCAAATGTTCCATGTTCTTTCACTTGTTCGCCTGTTTCTAAAGCATCACCGTAAATAACAGAAATGCGATCTGTTACTGGAGAACGTTCTATATATTCAAGTGCCTTTTCATATCGTTCACGATTGCGCTCTACTGTCACAATACGTGAATTTGGAATAGCTTCCATCATACGAATACTAGAATAACCGATTGCTGTTCCAAGTTCTAAAATGCTTTTCGGCCCAATTAAACGTAAAAATTGCAGCATAAATTCCATTCCAAGTCGATCCATAATCGGCACATGGTTTTCTGTTGCATACTCTTCCATTTCAAGAATTAATTTATCTTTTGGATCAATAAATGATAATAGGTACTCGTTAACTGCATCCTCCATAATTGGTCCTCCTTATTTACATGGAGAAGTGCCTCTATGACGCGTCAATCTTTGTCTTTTCACACATAGAATGCAATAAAAATACAAGCCAGCTTCACCCTTAGCTTGTACGTCCCGTTTTGATATTAAAAACGATTCTTCTGCCAGTTTTTAACCCGATATATTTTACCACAAAAAAGAGGGATGTGCGACCTTTTTCGCTATCCCTCCCCGTTTCACTGTTTTTTCGTAATATATTTTTGCTTTAATGCATTATGTTCTTCTAATGTTTTCGCATAATACACTTCACCACTTGGTGCAGCTAAGAAATAATAATACTCTGTTTGCGCAGGCTCTAACGCCGCTTCCACTGAATGTTTCCCTGAGTTTGCAATCGGCCCAACTGGCAATCCTTTCACAACATACGTATTGTACGGTGAGTTTACTTTTAAATCCTCATATAATACGCGTTGTTTATGCTTTCCAAGCGCGTATAACACTGTCGGATCTGTTTGAAGTGGCATACCTTTTGCTAAACGATTATAGAAAACACTAGAGATCTTTTGACGATCTGTAAAGCCCGTTGCCTCTTCTTCAATAAGTGAAGACAATGTTAAAAGCTGATGAACATCCCAGTTTTTCGCTTTCATTTTTGCCTCGTTTTGAACAATAATTGCATTCGTTTTCTCAAGCATTGGAATTACGATTTCTTCTAACGTTGTATCTTTTTTATAGAAAGAATACGTCGCTGGATATAGATAGCCTTCTAATGGATATTTAATATTGCTATCAAAAATTTTATCAGTCAATAACTTCGGATACTTTTGCTGCATTTTTTGAATAAATGCTTTATCGTTTAATTGACGCACAACATCATCTTTATTCCACTTTAATTCTGCCGCAATCACTTCTGCAATTTCAGTTACTTGCGCCCCTTCTTTAATCGTTACTTTATAAAGAGCTGGACGATGCACGTTACCGGATGACATTTGTTCGATAACATCTTTAGCATTCATCGAAGGATTTAATAAATATGTACCTGCTTGTAAACTTTTCGATTTAGCCTTTGTATAAAAACTAAAAACTGTACCGCTTTTCACAGCACCTTTTTCTTCTAAAATTTCACCAATTTTACTTGTAGATGATCCTTTTGGGATCTCTACTTCAATCTCTTTTTTATTCTCGCTATCAACTGGTCCTAATGCCGATGAAATATATGCATAGACTGAACCACAAACTAAGAGCAATGCAATAATCGAAAATAAAAAAATGCGTCTACGCTTCTTTTTCACTTGATTCTCTACCAAAACTCTTCCTCCTTATTCAATTGTAGACCGTATGTACATATTTCTATACAATACGATATAAAAACACAATAAATTTATTTATCTTTTTTAGATAGATATTTTATTTTTCTACAATCCGTCTCATTATACTACAAAGACTTACACAGTTTCGACAAAAAATCTTTCATTTTACATATAAAAAAAGATGGACTGTATGTCGTCCATCTTTTCAGTACTATTATTCTGCTTCTTGCTCATCAGCAAGAGTGTTGAACATTTCTTGTACCATTTCCCACTCTTCTTCAGATTCGATTGGAAGTAAAGTTCCGCCCTCTTCTTCATTTTGCTCATAAGCCATTGCATCATAAATTTGGTCTCCATCTTCGTCTACTTCACCGATTGGAGAGAAGACTACGTATGATTTTTTGCCAAACTTTTCAGCATCAAAAGTGAAAACAATCTCACATAAATGTTCGTTACCTTTTTCGTCTACAATTGTAATTTGATTTTCTTCCATTTTGGTCACCTCTTATTTACTATCTAAAAATCCTTGTAAGATTACGACTGCAGCCATCTTATCGATTACTTGCTTTCGCTTCTTACGGCTTACATCAGCTGAAATGAGCAGACGTTCCGCTGCCATCGTCGACAAACGCTCGTCCCACATTACAACGTCTAATTGTAACAGCTCTCGTAGGTTTTCTGCAAATTGCTGGCACGCTTCACCACGCGGGCCAATTGTACCATTCATATTTTTAGGTAAACCTACTACTATTTTGTCCACACCATACTGTTTTACTAACTCAGAAATACGGTCAAAACCAAAATGACCTCGTTCTTCGTTAATCTTAATTGTTTCCAGCCCTTGTGCTGTCCAGCCCATTTCATCGCTCATTGCAACTCCGACTGTTTTTGTACCTACATCTAAACCTAATATCCGCATAAACTACTCCTCACGATGATGTTTCAAGTAAGACTTCACAAGCTCTTCAATTAACTCATCACGTTCAAGCTTGCGAATGATGCTTCGAGCATCTTTATGGCGAGGTATGTATGCTGGGTCTCCACTTAATAAATAACCGACGATTTGGTTAATCGGATTATAGCCTTTTTCTTGAAGTGCATCATACACAGTTAAAAGTACATCATTTACATGGACACTCTGTTTTTCATCTTGAATGCTAAACTTCATTGTTTTATCAAAACCGTCCATTTCAAGCACCTCACTTGTAAGTAGTAAGTATAGGGAGAAGAACTTCTCCTCTCCCTACCATTGTACACTACTATCTCTTTATTTTGAAACAGATTTAACGTACTCTTGTACAAACGCTAAAGCTTCCTCAACTTGAGCTGGGTTTTTACCGCCTGCTTGAGCCATATCAGGACGGCCACCACCACCGCCACCACAACGAGAAGCCACTTCTTTCACAAGCTTACCTGCATGGTAACCTTGGCTAATTAAATCTTTCGTTACGCCAGCTAAAATGTTTACTTTATCATCACTTACAGACGCTAATACAACAACTGCAGACTCTAATTTATTTTTTAGATCATCCATCATTGTACGTAAGTTGTTCATATCTGCAACATTTACTTTTGCCGCTAATACGTTCACGCCATCAACTGTCATTACTGAATCAGTTAAGTTTCCAGCTTCGATATTGCTTAATTTCGCAGCAAGAGATTCGTTTTCTTTTTGAAGTTGTTTTACTTCAGCAAATAAACCATCAACTCTTGTTAAAATATCTTTTGGATTTGTTTTCATTTTACCTGCTGCTTCTTTTAATAAACCTACTTGATCGTTCATTAATTCGTATGCAGACTTACCTGTTACTGCTTCAATACGGCGAGTTCCTGCACCGATACCAGACTCAGCAACAATTTTGAAAATACCGATAGAAGCTGTGTTATCAACGTGACAACCACCGCAAAGCTCTAAGCTGTAACCGCCAACTTGTACAACGCGTACAACATCTCCGTATTTTTCACCGAATAATGCCATTGCACCCATTTCTTTCGCTTCTTCAATTGCTTTTTGAGAAATCTCAACATCAATACTTTCCCAAATTTTTTCGTTTACGATACGCTCAATTTTTTCTAATTCGTCAGCTTGTACTTGGCCGAAGTGAGAGAAGTCAAAGCGTAAACGTTCAGAAGTTACAAGAGAACCAGCTTGGTTAACATGCATTCCAAGTACGTCTTTTAATGCTTGGTGCAGTAAGTGAGTTGCTGTATGGTTTTTCACAACGCTACTACGGTTCTTCGTATCAATAACAGCTTTTACAGCCGCATCTTTCGTTAATGTACCCTCTTCAACAACAACTTTGTGTAAGTTCTGACCATTTGGCGCTTTTTGTACGTCTTTTACAAGAACTTTCACACCGTCAGTAAGAAGATAACCACGGTCAGCAATTTGTCCACCGCTCTCAGCGTAGAATGGCGTTACATCAAGCATTAACTGTCCTTCTTCACCAGCTTGTAAGCTATCTGTATACTCACCATTTTTCACAAGTGCAACAACGTTACTTTCTGTTGCAACTGTACCGTAACCAACAAACTCGCTCGCTACTTTAACTTCACCAAGTACACCGCCTTGAACTTGCATAGAATCAACGTCTTGACGAGCAGCACGTGCACGCTCACGTTGTTTTTCCATTTCATTTTCAAAGCCTGCTTGATCAACTGTCATACCAGCTTCTTCTGCGTATTCTTCTGTTAATTCAATTGGGAAACCGTATGTGTCATATAGACGGAACGCGTCTACTCCAGAAATAACAGTTGTTTTTTCTTCTTTTGCTTTTGTGATAACTTCAGCTAAAATTGCTTCACCGTCATGAAGTGTTTCATGGAAACGCTCTTCTTCGTTTTTCACAACTTTCGCAATGAAATCTTTCTTTTCAAGTACTTCTGGATAGAAGTCTTTCATTACTTCTCCAACAACCGGTACTAATTCAAACATGAATGGACGGTTAATGTTTAATTTTTTCGAGTAACGAACAGCGCGACGTAATAAACGACGTAATACATAACCACGGCCTTCATTAGAAGGAAGTGCTCCATCACCAACAGCGAATGTTACTGTACGGATATGGTCAGCAATTACTTTAAATGCCATATCTTTTTCTAAGTCACCATTACGATACTTCTCACCAGAAATTGATTCTGTTGCACCAATCATCGGCATGAATAGGTCTGTATCAAAGTTCGTAGGCACATCTTGAACGATAGATGTCATACGCTCTAAACCCATCCCTGTATCGATGTTCTTCTTAGGAAGCGGTGTATATGAACCGTCTGGATTATGGTTAAATTGAGAGAATACAAGGTTCCATACTTCTAAGTAACGCTCGTTTTCTCCGCCTGGATATAATTCTGGGTCACTAAAGTCATTACCGTAAGCTTCACCACGATCATAGAAAATCTCTGTATTCGGCCCACTTGGCCCTTCACCGATATCCCAGAAGTTTTCTTCTAAACGGATGATGCGCTCTTTTGGAACACCCATTTTCTCATTCCAAATTGTAAATGCTTCTTCATCTTCCGGATGGATTGTAACTGATAGTAATTCTTTATCGAATCCAATCCATTTGTCGCTCGTTAAGAATTCCCAAGCCCAAGTAATTGCTTCTTCTTTGAAGTAATCACCGATTGAGAAGTTCCCTAACATTTCAAAGAATGTATGGTGACGAGCTGTTTTCCCTACGTTTTCAATATCGTTTGTACGAATTGATTTTTGAGCATTTGTAATACGTGGATTTTGCGGGATTACGCGTCCATCAAAATATTTTTTTAATGTTGCTACACCACTGTTAATCCATAGAAGAGATGGATCTTCATGTGGAACTAGTGATGCACTAGGTTCTACTGCATGTCCTTTTTCTTGGAAAAAGTCTAAAAACATTTGACGAATTTGTGCGCCTGTTAGTTGTTTCATTGTATTTTCCTCCTTAAATATAAAAAACTCCCGCCCCTATAAAAGGGACGAGAGTTAACTCGCGATACCACCCTAATTATGAATTGATTATTATAACAATCAATTCATCACCTCATGGTGCCGTAACGTGGCAAGACGGCAGTGATTAGCTGCTCTCAGGATTAGCTTTCTGTTACCCTTCATTTAAAGCTCCTTTCAGCCAGTGGAAGCTTCTCTCTACAAATGGACTGTAACGTACTTGTTCCGTCATTGATTTAATGTATTATATGACTAAATATAATAGAATTCTCTTAAGTTTGTCAATGTAGATAATCATTTATATTATATCAATTGCTCATTATTCATAGTTATTCTACTATTCATTCTTAACAGCCTTTAAATATATTATGCATTTATTACTAAATAGGAATCTCCTCACAAAAATACTTTATACAAATTTCTAAATATTACATCATTTGTTATAATTAAATTATCAACAATAAAGGAGCGACTACAATGACAACTTTATTGAATCAAGCTAAAGAAATGTTAACAACTGATGAAAAAATCCTTTTTTATGCGGCATGTTCATTAGATATATTTATATATCGTTCCGTCGCAAGGCCAGGACTGTTAATCTTAACGAACAAAAAGCTCTTCTTTTATGGACCAGATGTAAGCAAGAACCCAATATTTGAAGAGTACTCTTTCGCAAAAATTTCTAATCTAAAAGAGCAAAAGCGGCTTTTCAGCAATCAAATTGTATTTATGTATGATACGGAATGGAAAAGAATAAAACATATTCAAACAACTGATATGAGCTCTCTGGTTCAAAAAATACAAGATCAACTCCTTAAATAATCATATTATTAGCCCTCTATTTTTTAAATAGAGGGCTTCATTTTAAACATCTTCTCTTTTCCAAAGAGGTCTCACATGAACAATCACTGTACGAATGATTGCTAAAACAGGAACTGATATTAGCAATCCTACAATACCTGCTACTTCTCCTCCAACTAGTAATGCAAGCATAATAATAACAGGGTGCATACGAAGCGACTTACCAACGATGTAAGGAGATAAAATGTTACTTTCCAAAAATTGCAAAATGGCAATTGTAATCCCCGCCTTAATGAGTAAACTCGTTGATACCGTTGCCGCAATCATCAACGTGGGAATCGCCCCTAAAATAGGACCAAAGTACGGGATTATATCCGTTACCCCAATAATAATGCCGAGTAATAACGGATATTTCATACCGATAAACCAAAAAGAAAGAACAGATACTCCCCCTAATACTAAGCAAACAAATAACTGTCCTCGAATATAACTTCCGAGTGATTTATCAATTTCTTTCGCAAGCATTTGACCCGTACTACGCCATTTACTCGGGACTAATTTCCAAAAGATATGATAAAACTCACCGTAATCTTTTAATATGTAAAATACAATGAATGGAATTAAGAAAATAATGAGTAACGAATCCAGTACACCACGAGCTGTGCTCATGACTTTATTTAAAAGCGCTTGAATCTTCGTTTCTACACCACCAAAAATTTGTTTCACCTTTTCATGAATAAATGATGGAAAATTCGCTGTTTGTTCCGTTACCCCATCCATCCAAGAATCGTACATTTTTGTAAACTGCGGAAATTGTTCATTAATCTCTTGCAACTGCTTAATAACAATTGGCGTTCCTTTATAAATCCCATAGCCAATCCCGCCGAAGAAAAGTACGTAAATGAGCAAAATGGCAAGTGTACGAGGCATTCCTTCTTTATGGATTTTTTCAATTAAAGGATGCAATAAGTATGCAATGAAACACGCGATAAGAAACGGTGTAATTGCCACTTTAAATACAAAAATAATTGGTGCCCACAATGGCTTAATTTTTAAAAAGACAAGCAAACAAAGAAAAATGAGTAACAATAATCCTAAACGATATATCCAAATGATTTTAAGATTCTTCACACGAAAAACCTCCTCCACCTTTATTTTGAAAATAAATAGGTTAGGTTATGTGCAAAAGTTTTAAAATCTTTTTATACAGACCATACTGTTTTTTAAAGACGTACATATATTTAACATAATAAGGACAACCACCCCTGAAAATACAAAATGTCAAAATATAATCAGGAGGGCTAATTATGGTTTTATTTATGCTCATATTATCAGCACTTTTTATGATTCTTGAATGGATTTGCATTGGGTTTGGTATTTGGAAAGGTTTCTTTATTCGTTCCTCGCGAAAAGAACGGGCGAAGCAATTATGGCATTATGGAATGCTTGGCGTTGGATGTTACGGTCTATCTTATCTCTTCTCAGAAATCGGACTTTTATATTTGCATACAAGTGCATAAAAAAACTCCCTTATCCTGAAGGGAGTTTTTCACTTTACCAAAATTATAAATAAGACTTAATCATCTTACGTGCTTTTTTCATATTGCGTTTAGAAAATACATCTTGCTTACGAGCATATTGATATGCTGCAGCCCCAACACCTAATGCGATTAATGAATTGCGTATATTCAAAGTAAATCCCCCTTTTCGTTATCCGATCGTTCTTTCATTCTCATCAAATAAATCATCAAGAGAGCTTAATGAACCATCTTCCTCTACTTGATGTGTATGGATTTTCCCCTTTGAAACCGATAATTCGATATAACAATTCCAGCAATAAAATTGGTTGACACCTATTTTTCCGATGTCTTTCCCTTTGCAATTTGGACAAATAAACATATGGCTTTCATCTCCTTACAGTCTCCCAGATTCTATTCGCCATTATGTCCAAACCGCATTCATTTATACATTGCTGGAGCCTTTCAACGTTATACGTTTGAAAGTTTCACTATATAATTTCACCTCGTTACATGAAATCATACGGTGAAATGTTTTCCACGTCCATTTCCTCGCCATTAACTGTTACCATCTGTACTTCTCCTTGTGATTCTTGCAATCGACCAGCTAAAGTCGTTTGACGCATTGCATCATCAAGGCGATTTACACCAGACTGGAAAGCTGCTTCCTCCCCGCAAATAATAAGGAATTTCTTACTCCTTGTAATGCCCGTGTAAATTAAATTACGACGTAACATACGGTAGTAGCTCTTTACAATCGGCATAATAACTATTGGGAATTCACTACCTTGTGATTTATGAATCGAGCAGCAATATGCATGGGTAATTTGGTTCAAATCAGGCTTTGTATACGTTACTTCAATCCCATCAAATGAAACGATAATCATATCTTGTTGCTCGACATTTTCTTTTGCATAAAAAATCGAAACAATTTCTCCAATATCACCATTAAATACTTGGCTTTCCGGCTGATTGACTAATTGAAGTACTTTATCACCTCTTCGATACACAACGTCACCGTAGGCAAGTTCTTTACTTTTTTCTTTTTTCGGATTAAACACTTCTTGAAGAGCTTCATTTAACACATTAATACCTGCTGGTCCGCGGTACATAGGTGCCAACACTTGTACATCTCTTGCGCTAAACCCTTTCGTCTTCGCGTTTTCACATACTTTTTTTACAACTTCAACAATTTGAGCCCCTGCACAGCTGATAAATGAACGATCTTTTTTATTTTGCGCTAAATCTGGTGGAAGTGTTCCGTCTTTTATCGCATGGGCAAGCTGAATAACAGACGAACCTTCTGCCTGACGATAAATTTCTGTAAGTTTTACCGTTGGGATGGCTCCTGCATTTAATAAATCTTTTAACACTTGTCCAGGTCCTACAGATGGCAACTGATCTTCATCACCTACAACGATAACTTGAATATTTGTCGGAAGTGACTTGAATAGCTGATTTGCAAGCCAAATATCTACCATCGAAAACTCGTCAATAATGAGTAACTTTCCTTGTACCGGATCGGTTTCATTGCGCTGGAAAGACCCTTCTGGCGTCCAACCAAGCAAACGATGAATCGTACAAGCTGGAAGCCCTGTCGATTCACTCATGCGCTTCGCCGCTCTTCCTGTTGGGGCCGTTAACAATATTGGAAATGGATTATCATCACTATATTCATTCGGATTTAATGATAATCCGTGAAGTGATGCATACATTTCAACAATTCCTTTAATAACTGTTGTTTTCCCCGTTCCTGGTCCACCTGTTAATAGCATCATCGGCTTATGAAGTGCAGTTTGAACTGCTTCTTGCTGAAGCGGTGCATACTGTACCTTTAGCTGTTCTTCAATTTCCCCTAATGTTTTTAACACTTCTGCTTCAGGGAATTCAGGGGTTTCTTCTTGATTCATAAGACGACGAATTGACTTTACAACGCCTTTTTCAGAGTAGAATAACGAAGCTAAATACACTCGCTCTTCTTCTATAATGACTTTCCCTTCACTTTGCATCATTTCAACGCAGCCTACAATATCTTCCTCAGTCACTCTTCCTTCTTGATTGTTTAAAAGTGACATCGTTTCTCTTACAAGTTGATCTTTCCCCATATAAACGTGACCGAGTTGCAGTGAAACATTCTCTAATGTATAAAAACAGCCCGCACGTACACGGTCGTCGTGATTACCCGATATACCTAATGCACGCCCTATATCATCCGCTCTTCCAAAGCCAATCCCATCCACTTCTTCAATAAGCTTATATGGATTATTACGAATCACTTCTAATGTCATTTCCTTATATTGCTGATAGATTTTAATAGAAAGCTTCGTTCCAAAACCGTAACCATTTAAAAAGCTCATTACTTTCTCTAACCCTTGATGTTCAACAATTGTCTCATATATTTCCTGCGCTTTTTGTTTGTTAACAACACCATTTAACGCATCAGGATCATCCATAATTTTAGAAATAGCATGCTCACCAAGGTGATCTACGATTTTTTCGGCTGTACGCTTTCCAATCCCTTTAAATAAATCGCTCGCTAAATATTGCACCATACCTGCTTTTGTTTGCGGCAATTCTTTCTTAAACGTTTCAACTAAATATTGTTTCCCATACTTCGGGTGGTCTTTAAAGTGACCTGTTAATGTAAACACTTCATCTTCATGCATACGGGGAAAATGACCGTTTATCATTACTTTCTTTTCGTCGTATGTTTCATTCGTTTCAATGATTTTCATACTGACAACGGAATAGAGGTTTTCTTCGTTGTGGAAAATGGTATGAAGAACTTGCGCTTTTATAAATTTTTTCTCTTCCTCAAACAAATCCATTGCATGTTGATTTCCCATCTTTCCTCTCCTTCCCGAGTTCTTTTCACTTTAATGAGCAGTACATCCCCCACCTCTTTCACATTCTTTAGATGAGGGGTAACTGCACATTAAACTATAATTTCACTTTATTCAGCTTCTTGCTCTAATAAACGAACACCATTACCAGCTAAAAAGTGATCTGGCTGAATTTCAGTTGCTTTCTTAAATAAAGTAAGAGCCTTCTCGTTATTTTCTTCAAATACGTACGCAACACCTAAATTATAATACGCATCTGCATGCTCTTCATCCATTTCTAATACCTTTTCAAAATAAGGTTTTGCCTCTTGAATATGTTCTAGTCGTGCGAAGCAAAGTCCACATTGGAAAACAGCTTCTACATCACTTTCATCTAATTCAGTTGCTCTTTGTAAAAATGGCAGTGCAAGACGATCATTTCCAAGCTGCACATGTGTAATACCTAACATAAACGTTACATCAGCTGATTGTAATCCAGCTTGCATCGCTTGTTCAAATACAGCCTTTGCCTCTGCAAATTGCTCGTGACCGTAATATACATTTCCTAAGCCATAATAAGCAGCCGCAGATTTATCATCTAATTCTAATGCACGTTTATAAAATAAAATTGCTCGTTCACTATCACCTAATACATCTAATAAATTCGCAAAGTTAATATATCCAAGCGCATCTTTCGGATTTTCTTCGATTGCTTCTGTAAAATTTTTAGCTGCTTCTTCCCAGTTTCCTTCTTGCATATATTGAATACCTGTTTCAAGTTTGTTTGACATGTCCTTCACCTCTACAACAAATTATAACAAAGAATGTATTTTCCAAGCGAACGAAAATTCGCTTTATGTAAAAGAAACCTCTAACCGCTAATCGGCAGAGGCTTCTCGTTTTATCCTAAATAATCTAATTTCTTACCACTATGATATACTTCATCAATTGTAGCGCCGCCTAAGCACTCATCTCCATCATAGAAAACAACTGCTTGGCCTGGCGTAATCGCACGAATTGGCTCATCACAAAGAATACGAACTGTATTTTCATCAACAATTTGAACCGTTACTTTATTATCTGCTTGACGATAACGGAATTTCGCTGTGCATTTAAATTCTGTTTCTTTTGCTTTGTTACTTACCCATCCTACATTCGTAGCGATAACTTCATCACCATATAGAAGTTCATTATGGAATCCTTGATCAACATATAAAATGTTTTCTTTCAAGTTTTTCCCAACAGCGAACCATGGATCACCGTTACCACCAATACCAAGGCCATGACGTTGTCCAATTGTATAGTACATTAAACCGTCATGTTTTCCTTTCACTTCACCAGATAATGTTTGCATCACACCTGGTTGCGCTGGTAAATAGTTACTTAAGAAATCTTTAAAGTTACGCTCGCCGATGAAGCAAATACCAGTACTATCTTTCTTCGCCGCTGTCGCTAAACCAGCTGCTGTCGCCATTTCGCGAATTTGTGGTTTCTTTAATTCACCTAATGGGAACATTGTTTTTGATAATTGCTCTTGGCTTAATTGATTTAAGAAATACGTTTGGTCTTTATTGTCATCAACGCCGCGAAGCATTTTATATTCGCCATCCATATAAGCAACGCGTGCATAATGGCCTGTCGCTACATAATCAGCACCAAGCGCAATTGCATGCTCTAAAAATGCTTTAAATTTAATTTCTTTGTTACACATTACATCTGGGTTTGGTGTACGACCAGCTCGGTACTCATCTAAGAAGTACGTAAATACTTTGTCCCAGTATTGTTTTTCAAAGTTTACTGCATAATACGGAATACCGATTTGGTTACACACTTCAATTACATCATTGTAATCTTCTGTTGCTGTGCAGACACCATTCTCATCTGTATCATCCCAGTTTTTCATAAAAATTCCGATCACATCATAACCTTGCTCTTTTAATAAAAGAGCTGCTACAGATGAATCGACGCCACCGGACATCCCGATGACAACGCGTGTTTCGTGAGGTAGTTTGTTCATCATGTCACCTCCCATGCTAATTTTGTGTTAATCGCTTCACGATTTTCACTGTTTCGTACGCCGCTTTTTCAATTTGCTCTTTCGTATTTCCAAGTCCGAAACTAAAGCGTACGGATGAACGTATTTGATCGGAGTCTTTTCCGAACATCGCTACTAATACATGTGATGGATCAATCGAACCAGCTGTACAAGCAGAACCACTTGATACTGCAATGCCAGCTAAGTCTAAGTTCACAAGAAACGGTTCAATATTCATTCCTGTAAAACTTATATTCAACACATGTGGTAAGCGATATTCCAAGTTTCCGTTTACCTCGAAAGTAATGCCTTCATTTTTGAAGACAGATACCATTATATCTTTAAACTCTTCATATTGGGCATTTTTTTGCTCACGATTTTTTGCAGCTAGCAAAATTGCTTGCTGCAGTCCAACGATACTAGGTACATTTTCAGTACCAGCACGGCGTTTTCTTTCTTGCTCTCCACCTATTAATAACGGTTCAAATTTCACATTTGCACCAGCATATAGGAACCCGACACCTTTTGGTCCGTTAATTTTATGAGCTGAAATTGATAGTAAATCAATGCCAAACTCTTTCACATCAATTTCTACTAAACCGTAAGCTTGTACTGCATCTGTATGAAAATAAGCTTGATGTTCTTTTAACAGCTTACCTATTTCCGCAATTGGTTGCATTGTCCCTACTTCATTATTCCCAAACATAACAGATACGAGAATTGTCTCATCTGTTAATGCCTTTTGTATGTCAGAAACGTGAACACGTCCTGTTTCATCTACAGGTAAATATGTCACTTCAAACCCTTCACGCTCTAACAATTCACACGTATGCAAAATCGCATGGTGTTCAATTTGCGTCGTTATAATGTGGTTACCTTTATGACGGTTTGCACGTGCTACACCTATAAGCGCTAAATTATCAGCTTCTGTACCACCGCTCGTAAATATAATTTCATTCGGATTCGCATGAATGCTACGTGCACACACACGTCTCGCCTCATCTACTGCATGGCGCGTTTGACGCCCATAAAAGTGAATACTAGACGGGTTTCCGAATGTTTCTGTCATATATGGAATCATCTTTTCGACCACTTCTGGGTGAGTCGGAGATGTCGCAGCATGATCTAAGTAAATGCGTTCCATTAAATCTCCTTCTTTCCAAATCGTTTCACAAGGAATTAAATGTAAAACATATAGCCCCCGTGATTTTCTTCCTCATAACGTACTAAATCTTCTAAAGTTGTACTATCTAATACTTCTTGCACCGCATCACGAACACGCATCCATAATTGGCGTTGTGCTGGTTCTTCTTCTTCTATCATTTCTACAACACTAATTGGACCCTCTAGTACACGGATTACATCTCCAGCTGTAATGTTGACTGGCTGATCAGATAATACATACCCGCCATATGCCCCGCGCGTACTCTTTACAAGACGAGCGTTACGAAGTGGTGAAATTAATTGCTCTAAGTAATGTTCAGATAAGTCATGTGCCTGCGCGATTGACTTTAATGAAATTGGGCCTTCACCAAACTTTTTTGCAAGGTCGATCATAATTGTTAAGCCATAGCGGCCTTTCGTTGAAATCTTCATCTATTTGCACCTCATTTCAAATTTTCACTTCTATTGGTTATATCTTTATTCATAAAAGAACACAATTTAAAATCCTATGAAATTATAGCATAATATAGTATTATAAGAAATTTCAACTTGTGTATCAAAATGATAACATAAAATCACATTGAAAAACTCGGAAATTATTACAATTGAAAGAAAAATGAAAATATTCATATTCATTTTTCCCACAAAACAGCATCCTATTTCAAATTCCATTAAAAAAAATGATACGATAGAATGAGATTATATATTAAGGGAGACGGTCTAAATGAAACAACCACTCGCACATCGAATGCGCCCTACAAATATTCAAGAAATTATCGGACAACAACATTTAGTTGGTGAAGGGAAAATTTTATGGCGAATGGTCCAAGCAAACCATTTTCAATCTATGATTTTATACGGTCCTCCAGGCACAGGTAAAACATCAATTGCTAGCGCAATTGCAGGAAGTACTGGAACCCCGTTTCGCCTCTTAAACGCTGTTACGCATAATAAAAAAGATATGGAAGTTGTCGTACAAGAAGCGAAGATGCATCGACACCTCGTTTTAATTTTAGATGAAGTCCATAGACTAGATAAAGCGAAGCAAGACTTTCTATTACCCCATTTAGAAAGCGGGCTTCTTACTTTAATTGGTGCAACGACAAGCAATCCGTTCCATGCTATTAATTCTGCTATCCGAAGCAGATGTCAAATCTTCGAATTACATGCATTAACAGAAGATGATATTTTAATTGGTTTAAAACGAGCTCTTGAAGATAAAGAAAAGGGGCTTGGGGAATATGATGTAACTGTCACGAATGAAGCACTGCATCACTTTGCAAATGCGTCAGGCGGAGATATGCGTTCAGCTTATAATGCACTTGAACTAGCTGTTTTATCTAGCTTTACAACTGACGACAAAGCCGCGGAAATTACACTTGAAATCGCAGAAGAATGCTTACAAAAAAAGAGCTTCGTTCACGACAAAGGTGGAGATGCTCATTATGACGTATTATCAGCATTTCAAAAATCTGTGCGTGGAAGTGATGTAAACGCAGCACTTCATTATTTAGCACGCCTTATTGAAGCAGGTGATTTACAAAGTATCGGTAGACGCCTTCTTATTATGGCATATGAAGATGTTGGACTTGCTAGCCCGCAAGCTGGACCGCGCACCCTTGCAGCGATTGAGTCAGCTGAACGAGTTGGATTCCCAGAAGCACGCATACCACTTGCAAATGCTGTTATTGAACTTTGCCTATCACCGAAATCAAATTCAGCTTATAAAGCACTTGATGCCGCATTACACGATTTACGTAACGGACAAACAGGTGATATTCCAAGTCATTTAAAAGATAGTCATTACAAAGGCGCAGAATCACTTGGAAGAGGCATTGGATACTTATATCCACATGACCATCCAAATGGCTGGGTACAACAACAATACTTACCTGATAAAATAAAAAACAAGCAATACTATAAACCGAAAACGACAGGGAAATTTGAGCAAGCACTTTCTACTGTGTATGAAAGATTACAAATTTCGAATAAAACGAAAAATAAAGGGTAACATAAACGAAAACGTCACCATTATGGAGGCTTCGCTTATGAAAACACGTCAAGATGCATGGACAAAAGAAGACGATCTCCTTTTAGCAGAAACTGTTTTACGACATATTCGCGGCGGAAGTACACAAATAAAAGCGTTCGATGAAGTTGGCGATACATTAAACCGGACTTCCGCAGCTTGTGGATTTAGATGGAACGCTGAAGTAAGGCCAAATTACGAAGATGCGGTGCAACTTGCGAAAAAACAACGTAAAGAATTAAAACGTTCTGAAGCTAAAATAGAAAAAGATCATTTCACGAAAACGAAACAACTCGTAATCGATGCCGAGTTTTCAGAAGATATTACGCCAAGTAAACAAGGTCTTACAATACAAAAAATCATCTCATTTTTGCAAAACTTAGAGCACAATAATCCTTCACTCGCAAAGTTACAAACCGAAAATGACGTATTACAAGCTCAGCTCACTTCCCTGCAAAAAACAAACGATGAACTTGAAACAAAATTAGCTGTACTCACAAAAAAGCAACAAGCAATCGAAGAAGATTACGCCATGCTTGTTAGAATTATGGATCGCGCTCGAAAACTCGTTTCAGTTGAAGAGCAGGAGGAGCAAATTGCTCCGATTTTCAAAACCGATCAAAATGGAAATTTAGATATTATATATTCTGCAGAGAATTAAAAAACAGGGGTATCACTTTTTTGACTAAGTGACATCCCTGTTTTTTTCGATTGACAACAATAAGCCTCTTGGAGAAAATTGGATATTTTTCACTTAAATGTTACTATAAATATATACACTTGAAGGGAGATGGTTGCTATTTCATTAATAGTATTCAAAATAACACTCGGTGTTCTCGTCCTAACGTTAGGGATTTTTACATTTCACATTTTAAAAAAGACTTCCGCCTATAAGTCGGACAAATACGATTATTCTTTATTAGGTTTACTTACATTTGAATTATTAGTATTGCAAATAGCAGCAATCCTTTAAAATAAAATAGAAAAAGCATATACCCAAGACGGATATATGCTTTCTTTTTATTCTTGCCCTACACGCTTCACTTCTACGTTTTTAATACGTTCACGTACAACGTGACTTGCCATAATTAGGCCTGCCACAGATGGTACGAATGCATTTGATGAAGGTGGTAATTTCGCTTTACGAATTTTTGCATTTTCGTCTGGTACGATTTCTTTACGTACTTCTTCACGAATTACGATTGGGTTTTCGTCAGAGAAGACAACTTTTACACCTTTTTTAATACCATCTTTACGAAGCTTCGTACGAATTACTTTCGCAATTGGATCTGTATGTGTTTTAGAGATGTCCGCAATACGGAAACGAGTTGGGTCCATTTTATTTGCTGCACCCATACATGAGATAATTTTAATTTTGCGACGTAAACATTGTTTAATTAAATGAATTTTGAACGTAATCGTATCAGATGCATCTACTACGAAATCCAATCCATGTTTGAAAAACTCTTCATATGTTTCATCAGTATAAAACATTTCTAGTCCAATTACTTCACACTCTGGATTAATGTCTGCAATACGCTCTTTCATTAATTCTACTTTTGAACGTCCTACAGTAGATACTAACGCGTGAATTTGACGGTTTACGTTTGTAATATCTACAACATCTTTGTCAACTAATACAAGACGTCCTACGCCAGAACGTGCTAACGCTTCTGCCGAAAATGATCCTACGCCGCCAATTCCTAAAATACCGACTGTACTATTTTTTAATATTTCAAGGCCTTCTTTTCCAAAGGCTAATTCATTACGTGAAAATTGATGTAACATTCAGCTCTACACTCCTATTACAAAAATGGTCTACCATGTATTCTAGCGTTTTTCCGACTATTTGTATAGAAAAAGTTATAGAATTCCTAAAAATACATATTCAAAGAGAAAAAATAAACATAAGACCACTAGCTGAACCAGACTTTTTTCTTACATATTTGTTTAAAAAGGAGGATTCAGAGGGCCGAGCAAATCGAGGCGCTGAAGCCAGGAGGATCGCGGTGTAGCTTTTACTACTCGAGCACCGGACTGGCGAAGCAGCGATGAGATGCGACAGTTATCTGAACCGGACTTTTTAAACTTCCCTTCAATACACGTTTAAAAAGGAGGATTCAGAGAACCGAGCAGATCGAGGCACGTATGCTAGGAGGAGCGCAGTGTAGGAGTACTACTCGAGCACCGGACTAGCGTACGTAACGATGAGATGCGACAGTTATCTGAACCGGACTTTTTAAACTTCCCCTCAAAAAAAAGCCTAGACGGCTATAGTATAACCATCTAGACTCTATTCTTACTTCTCTTCTTTCAAGCTCAATTTTAAGCTTAGCTCTTCAAGCTGAGCTTCTGCAACTGGGCTTGGCGCTTCTGTTAATAAGCAACTTGCGCTTGCTGTTTTCGGGAATGCAATTGTATCACGAAGGTTCGTACGACCTGCAAGTAACATAACAAGACGGTCTAAACCTAATGCAATTCCGCCGTGTGGTGGTGTACCGTATTCGAATGCTTCTAATAAGAATCCGAATTGCTCTTGCGCTTCTTCTTGTGAGAATCCAAGTGCTTTGAACATTTTTTCTTGTACGTCACGCTCGTAAATACGAAGTGATCCACCACCAAGCTCATAACCGTTTAATACAAGGTCATATGCTTGTGCGCGTGCTTTTTCTGGTGCTGTTTCTAATAGCTCAACATCTTCACGGAACGGCATTGTGAATGGGTGGTGAGCTGCGAAGTAACGATCTGCATCTTCATCGTACTCAAGAAGCGGCCAATCAGTTACCCATAGGAAGTTAAATTTACTTTCGTCAATTAACTCAAGCTCTTTACCTAGGCGTAAACGAAGTGCACCTAAGCTATCTGCAACAACGCTCTTCTTATCCGCTACGAATAGTAATAAATCGCCAGCAGTAGCTTCTAATGTATTCATTAACGCTTTTGCATCTTCTTCACCGAAGAACTTCGCAATCGGTCCTTTTAGGCCGTCTTCTTCAACTTTCAGCCAAGCTAAACCTTTTGCACCATATACTTTTACAAATTCAGTTAATGCATCGATGTCTTTACGAGAGTATTTGCTCGCAGCACCTTTTGCATTAATTGCTTTTACTTGTCCGCCGTTTTCTACAGCACTTGTAAATACTTTGAAACCACAACCTGCTGCAAATTCAGATAGGTCTGTTAGTTCCATTTCAAAGCGTGTATCTGGCTTATCAGAACCGTAGCGAGCCATTGCATCAGCATATTTCATACGAGGGAATGGTGCACTAACTTCTACACCTTTCGCATCTTTCATGACTTTCGTCATCATACGCTCCATCATTTCTAAAATTTCATCTTGTGTTAAGAATGATGCCTCGATATCGATTTGTGTAAATTCTGGTTGACGATCCGCACGTAAATCTTCGTCACGGAAACAACGTGCTACTTGATAGTAACGCTCAAATCCGCCGACCATAAGAAGCTGTTTAAATAACTGTGGAGACTGCGGTAATGCATAGAATTCACCATCATGCACACGACTTGGTACTAAATAGTCACGAGCTCCTTCTGGTGTGCTCTTCGTTAAAATTGGTGTTTCAACTTCTAAGAATTCTTCTGTATCTAAGAAGTTACGAATTGTTTTTGTTACGTCGTGACGCATTTTAAATGTGTTGAACATTACAGGACGACGTAAGTCTAAGTAACGATATTTTAAACGCACATCTTCTGATGCATCTGTGTCATCAGAAATAATAATTGGCGTTGTTTTCGCTGCATTTAATACGTTTACTTTCGTTGCTTGTACTTCAATACGACCAGTCGCCATATTGTCATTAATTGCACCTTCACCACGTTCAACAACTGTACCTTCTACGTGTAATACGTATTCGCTACGAATTGTTTCTGCTACTTCTAGCGCTTCTTTTGATGTTTCTGGGTTAAATACAACTTGTACGATACCTGTACGGTCACGTAAGTCGATAAAGATTAATCCACCTAAGTCACGACGTTTTTGTACCCAACCTTTTAATTGAACTGTTTGTCCAACAGCTTCTACCGTTACTTTTCCACATGCATGTGTTCTTTCAGCCACTGTAAGTTCCCCCTATACTAATTTCTCTGCTACGTATGAAGCGAATACATCTAACGCTACTTCTTCTTGTCCGCCTGTTGCCATATCTTTCAAGTTAATGATGCCTTTATCTAGCTCATCTTCCCCTAATACAGCTACGTATTTCGCATTTAAACGATCCGCTGATTTGAATTGTGCTTTCATTTTGCGATCTAAATAATCTTTTTCAACTGACAATCCAGCTTTACGAAGATCAAACGCAATTTTTGCAGCATGGTCTTTCGCTTTTTCACCAAGAGCTACAACGTAACAATCGATACTATGTTCAATTGGTAATTCAATATTTTCGGCTTTTAGCGCCATAATTAAACGTTCAATACTCATCGCAAAACCGATACCTGGCATTTCTGGTCCACCGATTTCTTGTACAAGTCCGTTATAACGGCCACCACCGCTTAATGTAGTAATAGCACCAAAACCTTCTGCCTCACTCATAATTTCAAAAACAGTATGTTGGTAGTAGTCTAAACCACGTACTAAGTTCGGATCTTTTTCAAACGGAACATCCATCATCGTTAATAGTTCTTGAACTTTGTCGTAGTATACTGCTGAATCTTCGTTTAAGTATTCTGTAATAGATGGTGCGGTACTCATTAGTTCATGATTACGGTCCTTCTTACAGTCTAAAATACGAAGAGGATTTTTTTCTAAGCGAGATTGGCAATCAGAGCAGAATTCTCCGATGCGCGGCTCAAAGTGTGCAATTAATGCGTCGCGGTGCGCTTGACGGCTCGCTGCATCACCTAAGCTGTTTAATACAACTTTAATATTTTTTAAGCCCATGCCACGGTAAAACTCTACAGCAAGTGCAATTACTTCTGCATCAATTGCAGGATCGTTACTACCGATTGCTTCAATACCGAATTGTACGAATTGACGATAGCGACCTGCTTGTGGTCTTTCATAACGGAACATTTGACCGATATAGTATAATTTCGTTGGTTGTGTTGCATCACCGAACATTTTGTTTTCAACGTAAGAACGTACAACAGGTGCAGTACCTTCTGGACGTAATGTTAAACTACGCTCTCCACGGTCTTGGAATGAGTACATTTCTTTTTGTACGATATCTGTCGTATCACCAACACCACGTAAAAATAGCTCTGTGTGTTCAAAAATTGGTGTACGAATTTCTTTATAATTGTAACGACGGCAAATTTCGCGCGCTTGCCCTTCGATATACTGCCATAACTCTACACTACCTGGAAGAATATCTTGCGTTCCGCGTGGGATTTGAATAGACATATTCAGTTCCTCCTCAAATTGTTTTAATCTTAATAAAAATAAAAAAACTCCCGCCTCTACTGTTTGAACAGTAGGGACGAGAGTATTATACCCGTGGTGCCACCCTAATTGAAGCACGTATGCTTCCACTTTTTTAATAACGCTTAAATATGCGTTCATCTCTACTAAGCGTATAAGCCTTTCAAGTTGAAACCTACAGAGTGTCATTCAATCAGTCATCATGTAGAAATGTTTTCAGCCTAGGACATTTCTTCTCTTTCCATGTGTATCTCATTTACTCTTCTCTATCAACGGCTATATTCATATGTAAATATAAAATTACTATACGTTTGTTGAGTAGGATTGTCAAGTGCTCTAAGAGCGCTCAATTTGCTTCTTTAGGCGCTTTACATCTTGCAGTGAAATTCCGAACTCTGAAGCAAGCTCCATTGAAGTATTGTTTTGCTCTTTTGAAATAAAATCATGAAAATTCACGTTAAACAGTTGATTTGCACCATTTGTAACAGAATGCCCTTTTTCATTCATACGCATACGTATATCCCTCACATTCAATATGGATGTTTTACTTGTTATTGTTCCATATTGATGAAAGAGTTATACATAACTGAAAACAGCTATTGATTCCAAATAAACATTAACATTCGATTCACAACAATAATAATAGCCAGTCCACTCGCCAGCATATAATGTTTCAAATGATACAATGCTGCAACACCTACTCCAAACACGATAATTTCTAACAATACATGTAATATGCCTTGTACTTCCCATTCTGCGTGTTGCGCTCCAAATAAAGCCCATATGATAGCAACAATAACCGGAAGAATAATCGCAAGTGTAACTTTTATAACCGTTATTGTTCCTACCCGAAATCCCCAGTATCCAACAATTCCAAGAACACATAACTCAAGCATAAAACGTAATGCTATATTAAACGCTTGTAGCATGCTACACCTTCTTTATCTTTTATTCCCCCTCAAATTAATCCTATGATAAATGAACAAAACATACAATAATGTATAAAAAAGAGAGGGTCATATAACCCTCTCTTTTTTAACAACACTATTTACTATCCACAATTAAGGTCACCGGACCATCATTGATTAAAGAAACGTCCATCATTGCTCCGAACTTCCCTGTTTCTACATGCAATCCTTGCTTACGAACTTCCTCATTAAAGAAATCATATAAACGCTCTGCATAGTCAGGTTTCGCAGCACCCATAAAGTTTGGACGTCTTCCCTTACGGCAATCTCCGTATAATGTGAATTGCGAAATTGATAGAACTTGTCCTTCTACATCAAGTACAGAATGGTTCATCTTTCCGCTCTCATCTTCAAAAATACGTAAGTTTGCAATTTTTTCTGCAATGTAAGTTGCATCTTTTTCTGTATCTTCATGCGTAATGCCAACTAGTAATGTTAAACCGAACGGAATTTGTCCTACGATCTCACCGTCTACTGTGACAGACGCTTCTTTTGATCGTTGTAAAACAACTCTCATCTTTTCTACACTCCCTATTAATGCATCATGCGTCGTACTGCATAAATTTCTGGAACACGTTTAATGCGCTCTACTACTTTTTTCAAGTGCTGTAAGTTTCGAATAGAAATCGACATGTTAATCGTCGCCATCTTATTACGATCACTTCTACCAGAAACAGCTGAGATATACGTTTTCGTTTCTGTAACAGCTTGCAATACTTCATTCAATAAACCACGGCGATCATAGCCTGAAATTTCAATATCAACATTGTATTCAATTTCTTTTTCAGGGCTACCTTCCCACTCTACTTCTAATAAACGCTCTACAGCTTCTTCCGTATGCACATTGACACAATCACGACGATGAATCGATACACCTCGGCCTTTCGTAATATACCCAACGATATCATCACCCGGAACTGGGTTACAGCATTTTGATAAACGAATTAGTAAATTATCAGCACCGCTTACCTTTACACCAGAATCCCATTTTCGAATTTTCATCGGTTTACGAACTTCTTTAACTTCAACGATGTCTTCTTCTTCACGTTGTTTACGGAACTTGTCCGTTAGTCGCGTAACAATTTGCGCTGCTGTAATTCCGTTATAACCAACTGCTGCAAACATATCTTCTTCATTTGCAAAGTTAAACTTCTCAGCAACACGTTTTAAATTATCAAGCGCTAATACTTCTTTCATCTCATACTCTAAGCCACGCACTTCTTTTTCAACAAGTTCACGGCCTTTTTCAATATTTTCATCTCTACGTTGTTTCTTAAAGAATTGACGTATTTTATTTTTCGCATGAGATGTTTGAGCAAGCTTTACCCAATCTTGACTTGGACCATACGAATGTTTCGATGTTAAAATTTCAATGATGTCACCAGTTTTCAACTTATAATCAAGCGTCACCATTTTCCCATTTACTTTTGCACCAATTGTCTTGTTTCCAATTTCCGAATGGACACGATACGAAAAATCAATTGGAACAGAACCAAGTGGTAATTCCATTACATCGCCTTTTGGTGTAAAGACGAATACCATGTCAGAGAATAAATCAATTTTTAATGACTCCATAAATTCTTCTGCATTAGAAGCTTCATTTTGCCATTCTAATATTTGACGGAACCAAGTTAGTTTCTTCTCTAATGTACCTGTTGTTTCTGCTGTTTTTCCTTCTTTATACGCCCAGTGTGCCGCGATTCCGAATTCTGCAATCTCATGCATTTCTTTCGTACGAATTTGCACTTCTAGCGGGTCACCTTTTGGTCCAATTACAGTCGTATGAAGAGATTGATATAAATTCGCTTTCGGCATTGCAATATAATCTTTGAAACGACCTGGCATTGGCTTCCAGCACGTATGAATAATTCCAAGCACCGCGTAACAATCTTTAATACTATTTACAACGACACGTACAGCTAGTAAATCGTAAATTTCATTGAACTGTTTATTTTGCAATGCCATTTTACGATAAATACTGTAAATATGTTTTGGTCTTCCAGAAATCTCAGGTTGAATTGAAACTTCTTTTAATTTCTCACGAATACCAGTCATTACTTCATCTAAATATTCTTCACGCTCTGCACGTTTACGCTTCATTAAATTTACAATACGATAATATTGTTGCGGATTTAAATAGCGAAGTGACGTATCCTCTAACTCCCATTTAATAGTACTAATTCCGAGTCTATGTGCTAAAGGTGCAAAGATTTCTAACGTTTCATTCGCAATGCGACGCTGCTTCTCTTGAGGCAAATGTTTCAATGTACGCATGTTATGAAGACGATCAGCTAGTTTAATTAAAATAACTCGAATATCTTGAGCCATTGCGATAAACATTTTGCGATGGTTTTCTGCTTGTTGCTGCTCATGAGATTTATATTTAATCTTTCCGAGCTTCGTAACACCATCGACAAGCATAGCGATTTCTTTATTAAATTCTCGTTCAATATCTTCTAATGTAATCTCTGTATCTTCCACTACATCATGCAAGAAACCTGCCGATACTGTAGCTGGATCCATGTGTAAATCAACTAAAATACCTGCAACTTGAATTGGGTGAATAATATATGGTTCACCCGATTTTCTATATTGTTCGCTATGTGCATCGCGTGCATATTCATAAGCACGTGCCACTAGCTCAATATCTTCATCCGCTAAATATTGACTTGCTTTCTCGAGTACCTGTTCAGCTGTTAGTACTTGCTCATTTGCCATCGAATCACCTTTTATTGAAAATTGACTTTGTATTTATTAAATAGAATAAATTATATTCTATCATTATAACCCAATGATTGTGAATTGTGAAAAGGAAAAGATTTTACTGACATTTCACCTTATTTTTTTGTTCAATTATACAAAAGTACCCGCTCCTCTCCAAGAGATTCACGGGTACTTTTTATCACCGTAGTTTTACCTATATAGTGATTAGTATTTTTCTAATACTAATACATCGTAACCATCTAACATTTTACGACCATCTAAGTAAGTAAGCTCTACTAAGAATGCAATTCCTGCTACAACTCCGCCAAGTTCTTCAACTAGCTTAATTGTCGCTTCAATTGTTCCGCCTGTAGCTAATAGATCATCTGTAATTAATACGCGTTGACCTGGTTTAATTGCATCTTTATGGATTGTTAAAACATCTGTACCATATTCTTTGCCGTAGTCAACTGTAATTACTTCACGTGGTAATTTTCCTAATTTACGAACTGGTGCAAAACCTACTTCTAATGCATAAGAAACTGGGCAACCGATAATAAAGCCACGTGCTTCTGGTCCTACTACAACGTCAATATCTCTTTTTTTCGCATACTCAACGATTGCGTCCGTTGCTGCTTTGTATGCTTTGCCGTCGTTCATTAAAGGTGTAATATCTTTAAACACAATACCTTCTTTTGGATAATCCGGTACAATTGCGATATGTTGCTTGAAATCCATATTTCTGAATCCTCCTCAGATTTAAAGGTTTGTAAATACAAATCCTTTACCCTAACTGTTCTACTTCTTTATGATTACGAATCGTTTCAAACCACGTATATAGTTGCTGATATGTGCTATAAACCAATTCTTTTTCTAATTGTAAGTGGTTCATTTTCTCACGATATGTGTTCGATTCAATTAAATCACGCTTTTGTTTTTGTTCAGCCATAAAAATGACACCGTCTTTTATTGTAACAAATTCTAACTCAAAAAACACCTGTGTCATGAAATTTACTGTGTCTTTTGACCAACCTTTATGACGACATAGTTGTTCCCCATATTGTTTTAAAGAAAATGGTGCTTTTTGGTTCAAGAAAGAGTAGTACCATTTAAAGTGTTCCCGCGTTGGGACTGTACTAAATAAATGGTTATTCTCTTGATAAAATAGCGTATAAATTCGAGATGGGAACCCGACTTTAAATAAATCGCGCAATTCATCTGTTCCTTTCGGTAAATCGAGTAACACAATATATTGATCATCCAAATGCGTTACATCTGATGCATGCACGATATGCTCTTTATAGTCTTCTAAAGAAAATTTATTCAATACCTCTTCAGAAAAATACACCATTGTTATTTTTTCTATAGGAAGTTCTGCTACATTCGTTTCTACATTACGCATACTACGCCAATCAAATAACTGCCACGCCTCTACAGCAATATCTTGTACCATTAATTGTGGCTTCTTAAAATTATTCCATTCATTGATAGATGCTTCCCCTATTACAGATACCTTTGCAACTGGAGAAATTTCTTTCGCATAGGCACCAAAACCAAATCCGATTGTATCCAGTGTCGCTTGCCCATCGCGAAGAGCCATTTTCAAATGAGAGCCATCTGATCCGATTGCACGAATACTTTCTAGCTCTGCATCCTTCACTGCAATACGTGGTTTTGGATTTCCAACACCAAATGGCGCTAACTTTTGCATATCCTCAATTGCAGCAAGAGTTACATCCTCCACCTTACAAAAAGCATCAACTGCTGTAATTGGAATAAAATCTTCTTCTGTTAAAATTACCTCTGCTTGTTCATTTAAGCGGCGGCGTAATTCATCTACATCATTCATATGTAGCGTCATTCCCGCTGCCATCGGATGCCCTCCGAAGTGTGGCAATAACTCTCTACAATCAGACAAGTTGGCAAATAAATCAAACCCTGCAATACTACGCGCTGAACCCTTTGCCGTTTCTTTTATAGGATCAATGCATAATACAATCGTTGGACGATAAAAACGTTCAACTAATTTAGATGCGACAATTCCAATTACACCTGGATTCCAGCCTTCTTTTGCCAGTACTAGTACTTTATTGTCTTCTGGCGGGAAATTATTTTCCACTTCAGCGATAGCTTCTTCTGTAATTTGCTTTACAATATCTTTTCGCAGTTTGTTCAGCTCATCAATTTCTTCAGCTAGCTCTTTCGCTTCTTCTGGATCATCTGATAATAAAAGATGTACAGCCGGCGTAGCATCTTCTAAACGTCCAACTGCATTAATACGCGGTGCGAGTGAGAAGCCAATACTCTCTTCTGTAATTTCACTTTGCGAAACGTTAGCAACTTTAAATAGCGCCTTTAGTCCGATATTTTTCGTCATGCGCATATGCTTTAAACCGCGCTTCACTAGCAATCTATTCTCACCATGAAGTGACACTAAATCGGCTACTGTACCAATTACTGCAATTTCTAATAAATGTTCTGGTACACGGCCTAGTAGTGCATGTGCAACTTTAAACGCAACACCTACACCAGCTAAATAGTGAAACGGATATACACCGCCTTCTAATTTCGGATGAATAATTGCAAGTGCTTCTGGTAATTCTGGCGGTGGCTCATGGTGATCTGTAATAATAAGATCTATTCCAAGGTCCTTCGCTACCTTCGCTTCATGTACCGCTGCAATACCAGTATCTACGGTAATAATTAGTGAGAACCCAGCGCTATGCGCCCAACGAAACGCTTCTTCGTTTGGTCCATACCCTTCTGTAAAACGGTTTGGAATATAAAATTCTACATCTGCACCTAATTCTTGAAGCGCAAGATATAAGACAGTCGTACTACTTACTCCATCCGCATCGTAATCACCAAATATTAATATTTGCTCTCCATTTTGAATCGCCTTATTTACACGTTCTACCGTTCTATCCATTCCTTCTAATAAAAATGGATCGTGAAATTCTTGATTTTCTGTATTTAAAAAATCTAAAATCTTATCTTCTGTATCTAATCCTCTACCGAGGAATAACGAAACAACAAGAGGTGATAATTGCAATTTACTTGCTAATTCACTCACTCGCTCTTCACTATATTCTTTTTCTTTCCAACGCGTCTTCGGTTGTAACACGAAATCACCCCTTAACCTATCCATTATACAAGACAGATTAAGGGGTGACAATATGATGCAAGCTACGATGCAATATCCATATACTAAAATATTAATGCTATTTAATTTGGAGAATACGGATTTATATGTACAAACACATTTTGTACGTTATCTTGTTTCATAAGCGTTTCTTTCACATGCTTTCCAATCCGGTGCCCTTCTTCTACAGTAATGTATGGATCTACAGAAACTTTAATATCAACAATAACGTAATGACCATGTTCCCTCGCATATAAAGAGCCTATTTTTTTCACACCTTCCACTTGAAGAACCGCTTCTCTAAATGGAATAATATCCTCCTCATGAAGAACATGATCAAGCGTTGCATGAATCGCTTCTGCCCCAATACTCCACGCCATTTTTGCAACAAGAAGTGAAACAAATAATCCTGCAATTGGATCGGCATATACAAGCCAATCTAAACCGAACTTACCACCAATAATCGCCGCACAAATACCGATTAAAGCTGCAATTGAAGAAAATACATCCGAACGGTGCTCATATGCATTTGCAATAATTGCATCACTATTTATCCTTTTCCCTAATCGGAATTTATATTGAAACATTCCTTCTTTCACGACAATAGAAAAAATAACAGCAAAGATCGTAATTCCCTTCGGCGGTTCTAGTTCTTGTGAAAAAGCTTTTATAGACGAAATCGCTATCTCTAGTCCAACAATAAATAATAATACCGCAACAATAATCGCTGAAATCGATTCCGCTTTGCCATGACCGTACGGATGATCTTCATCAGGCGGCTGCTTCGCTGCTCGTAATCCAAAAAGTACAGCTAGCGAGCCAATTACATCTGACCCAGAATGCACTGCATCCGCCAATAGTGCTTTACTGTTTCCAATATAACCAATTACCGCTTTTATAATCGCTAATATAATATTACCAACGATCCCGACAATAGCACCAAACTCGGCCTGTTTAAAACGTTCATCTTTTTCCATAATTAAAATCCCTTCTTTTCTTAACCTATCTTTTTATTGTAGCAAAAACAGCGATAACTTCACCACTTTCTTCCATTTTATTCTTTCAAAAGTTGCTATCTTATTGTATCCACAAACGAAAAAAGAGATGCCTCATAAAGAGACATCATCTTTTTTATACTTGCGGTTCAGATTCTACTTTCTCAACCTTCTTCTTGTTTTTCCCCTTTTTCAAACGACGGTTTTCAAGCATTAACCAAATTTGAGAGGCAACGAAAACAGAAGAGTACGTACCTACAACTAGTCCAACAAGTAACGCAAACGAGAAGTTACGTAGTGACTCGCTACCGAAGATAAGTAACGCAATTACCGGGAATAACACTGTTAATACGGTGTTAATCGAACGACCAAGCGTTTGACGAATACTTGCATTTACGATTTCTTCTAGGTCTTTTATGTCGCGAACTCGTTTTTTCTGTTTGTATAATTCACGGTTTCTATCAAAGGTAACAATTGAGTCGTTGATAGAATAACCGATGATTGTTAATACCGCAGCGATAAACGTTAAGTCTACTTCTATCTGGAAAAGACTAAACATAACAATCATAACGAATGCGTCATGTAGTAATGCAAGTACTGCAGATAATGCATACGTAAATCGGAATCGAATACTTACGTATAAGATAATGACTACCGAAGCAATTAATACTGCGATAAATGCATTTCGTGCGATTTCTTTACCGATTGTTGGTGAAACTGTACTTACGTTTGGCTCTGTACCATATTTATCTTGGAAGAATGTTTTTGCTTTCGCAATTTCATCTTTTGATAAAACTCCTAATGTACGGACGGCGAAACCTTTATTGTCGTCCCCAGTCGGTACGATATCTTCTTCCTTCACATCAATTTTCAATTCTTTCAAATCTTTATGAACATCTGACACAGTAAGTGCTTGTTTAGATTGCAAGTCGATACGTGTACCACTCGCAAAGTCAATCCCAAGATTCAGTTTGAAAATTGGTAGTATAATTGCACCTGCAATTACAACTACCATCGAAAAGATAAGGAATTTATGACCGATATTTACGAAATTAATACGATCAAATCTTGTCGGTGGATGTACCACACCTTTTGTTAATGGAATAATATCCTTTTCCTTAACACCAAAGTAAGATGGTTTTTTATCGAAGTAACGGCTCTTTACAAGTAAACTTAGTAAGAAACGAGTACCGAATACGTTCGTAACGAAACCAACTAAAATACTTACGATTAAACTTGTTGCGAATCCTTTTACAGAGCTATTACCATAAACGAATAACACACCAGCTGCTGCAAGTGTTGTAATGTTCGCATCTAAAATTGTTGCTAATGAACGATGGTTACCAGCACGAAATGCCGACATCATGGACTTACCAATTTTCAGCTCTTCTTTCAGTCTCTCGTACGTAATAATATTCGCATCAACTGCGATACCTACCCCGAGCACTAACGCTGCAATACCTGGCAACGTAAGAACCGCATGCATCCAGTTAAAGACAAGCAATGTAACGAAAATGTATAAACCTAACATAACAACCGCTACAATTCCCGGTAAACGGTAGAATACAAGCATAAATAAGAAGATTATAGCAATACCAATCGCACTAGCGAAAATCGTTTGCTCTAATGCTTGTTGTCCAAATTTCGCTCCAACAGATGTTGAATACATTTCTTTTAAATCAACAGGAAGTGCACCTGCATTTAATAAAGATGAAAGTTCTTTCGCGCTTTCCACTGTAAAGTTTCCACCTACGATAGATACTTCAGCTTGGTTAAATACTTGGTTTACTGTTGCCGCTGATAAGAACTTCGGATTCGGTTTTGCAGACTCTGCTTTATACGAATCTTTTCCTTCTTCAAAATCAAGCCAAATTACCATTAAATTCGTTGGTGGTGGCATTTTTGAAATTTTTTCAGTTACTTCACGGAATTTGTCAGCGCTTTTTAGTGTAAGACCTACGCTCGCACGGCCTTGCTCATCAAATGTTTGCTTTGCTCCGCCGCCTTTTAAATCCGTTCCGTCCATAAGAAGGTTGTCATCCACATCACGGAATGTTAGTTTCGCTTGTGTTGATAACATTTCACGTGCTTTTTGCTGATCTTGTACACCAGCAAGCTGTACACGAATTCGATCTTCCCCTTCGATTTGAATGTTCGGCTCACTTACACCAAGAACATTGACACGATTTTCAAGAGCACCTACTGTACTTACAAGTGCATTACGATCGATTTTATCACCTTTTTTGGCTGGTTTTACTTCATACAGAATTTCAAAACCACCGCGAAGGTCTAGTCCTAGACTAATTCCTTTTGCTATGTCTTTTCCTGCCGCACCAATTACTCCACCAATTAATAAAACGATGAGGAAAAAGGCGGCAATTCTCGTACCACGCTTTGCCATATGTACCCTCTTTCTGCTACTAACACTTTCAATAAATCTCTTACGATTCACTTTTGCACGTGTGCATACGCCTAGTTAGTAGACTTCCTTTCTATAAAATACCTGTATTTTTGCTAGTTCATCACTAGCTGTGTAGGTAATCTTGTCACCATACCTACACTTTCATTATTTATTTTTCCTCTTCACTACCTCCTTTATATATAATCTTAGACATAATTATTTCCTCTTTATCAATACCTATCATTATACTGCAAAAGGAAGAACAAACCAATTGCAGTCAGTTATTTATTTTCATATTCGTCAAACGACCAAAGTGGCGCTTGATATGCTTCAACAGTTAGATAAGTCATATATTCATTAGTACTTACTCTTAATACATCATTCACTAATTCATATAACCTAACATCACTGTCTATCTTCTTCCACTTTTTCACCTTGAGAAACTTCCAAATATCATTATCTGTCACTCGGTCATAACCAAACAAGTGAAACTCTTCTACTTTACTTTCTAAAACGACTTGTAACTGTCCGCGGTATGATTCTACCAAAGCCTCTTTATCCAACATATATAAACATCTCCTTCTGATTTCAGCACGAAAAGTCGCTTTTAATCCCGCTCTAATGGACAGTAATAACTTCTTTCAAGAGTACCATTCACACTTTACTCTCTTAAATGCTTGTCATTCTTGTCTCATACGTGCATATAAATTATTGTAAATCATTCCATTGATTTTGAGAAGGTAGGAGAAGAGTATGACAAGACAAAGCTTTTTAAAAGGTGCATTTATTTTAATGATAGCTGGCTTTATTACAAAAATCCTTGGATTTATTAACCGCATTGTAATGGCACGTATTTTAGGCGAAGAAGGCGTTGGCCTTTATATGATGGCTGTTCCCACCTTCATTTTAGCAATTACATTAACACAAATAGGTCTTCCCGTTGCAATCGCAAAATTTGTAGCAGAAGCGGAAGCGGTGAACGATAAACAAAAAATAAAAAAAATATTAACCGTATCACTAGCTGTCACTTCCTTTATTAGCATCATTTTAACAATTGGGATTATGCTCCTTACACCTATTTTAGCAAAAACATTATTAACCGATGAAAGAACGTACTATCCATTAATGGCCATTTTACCTGTCGTTCCTGTTATTGCTGTTTCTTCTGTTTTACGCGGTTATTTCCAAGGGAAACAAAATATGAAACCTAGCGCTTATGCTCAAGTCATAGAACAAGTTGTCCGCATTACAATTATCGCTGTATGCATTCGGTTATTTTTACCTTACGGCGTAGAATATGCTGCAGCTGGCGCAATGCTATCAGCCGTTCTTGGCGAAGTTGCATCTTTATTATTTTTACTTACTTTATTCCAGCGCGAAAAACATTTATCTATACGCTCTGGTTTTTTCACTACGGTAAAGGAGAGCAAAAATACATTTTATTCTCTTATGGATATCGCACTTCCAACTACAGGAAGCCGTTTAATCGGTTCCGTTTCTTATTTCTTTGAACCTATCGTTGTTATGCAAAGCCTAGCAATTGCCGGGGTTGCCGCTTCTGTCGCAACACAGCAATACGGTATATTGAACGGTTACGCCTTCCCGCTTCTATCACTACCTGCCTTTATTACATACGCTCTTTCTACAGCACTCGTCCCTTCCATTAGTGAAGCAATGGCAAAGAGACAGCACAAATTAGTGGAACACCGTTTACAACAAGCCCTTCGAATTTCCTTAATTACTGGTGGATGGTCAGTCGTTATTTTATATGTATTTGCTTCACCCGTCTTAACGCTTATGTATGGATCGGACAGTGCAACAGCATTCATCCAACTTCTTGCACCTTGCTTTTTATTTCATTATTTTCAAAGCCCACTTACATCTGTGTTGCAAGCTTTAAACTTAGCAAGAGCTGCAATGATGAACACATTTATTGGCGCTATCGTGAAATTAATCGTTATTTTTGTACTAGCTTCAAAGCCAGAGTTTCAAATGATGGGAGTTGCCCTTGCTATTGCAGCAAATATAGTGACCGTAACATTCCTTCACTATGCTACTGTTTTAAAGAAAATTAAATTTACCATTTATGCAAAAGACTATATTTTCGGAGGACTTGCCATCGGTATTGCAGGTGCCTTCGGTTTTTACCTTCATAAGTATATTATTTTCTCTCATTCACTTGGCGTACAAACATTATGGGAAATCACTTTAACAACAATCGTTTATATTTTCCTCCTCTTTGCTTTCAAACTCATTCGAAAAGAAGAGTTGAGTCGCCTCCCTATCATTCGGAAACTTTCATTTTTGAAGTAAATAGGCTTACTATTTAATACGGTAAGCCTCTAGTTTCCTTTCAAATCCACAAAAAATTGGCCATTTTGAAAGCTGCAGTATAAAATTTGTGCTATATCGTTATAACCTAAGTTTTTTAATTTTCCAATGAGCCATTCGTCTGTATGTTCAATCATTTGCAAATGATTGAATTGAATTTCTCCATCAATAATTAACGGGAGAGTAAAAATAGGCGTATCATTTTTACTCTTTTTACTTTTTTGTTTTTGAAAAATAGACAACTTCCCTGATGGTTCCAAAATAGCGTACTCCACATCCCGCACATCTCCAACTCCTTGCTCCCTTAATTGCATCATTAAATCATCTATGTTATAGCGCTGTTTCCGCATCTTTTTTTCATCAATCTTTCCCGCATTTATAAGAATAGCTGGCTCTCCTTCTATTAAATGCCGAAATCGTTGAAACTTTAAAGAAATGACTGACAAAATAATTTGTATGCACATAAGAAAAGTCATCGGAACTAATTGATGCCAAAGTGATTTATCCGTATTTTCAATTGCTACTACAGCCATTTCACCGAGCATAATGAATACGACTAAATCTAATACACTTAGTTCTCCAATTTCACGTTTCCCCATAAGACGAAAAATAATTAAGATAATGATATACAAAAGCATCGTCCGGCCAATTATTGATACCCATTCCATTTCTACATCTCCTTTTTTATTTATAGACTTCCCTACAAAAAAGAAACTAGTCTAACTTGATCAAAATGAAAATATGCTTGTATTAAAAAGGGGGAATTCATAAATGGATGGAACGAAAAAATTATCAACTGCAATCGGCTTCGGTATTATTGCCCTACTTGTCCTCGCATCTATTACTAGCATGGTTATAGCTCTATTGTTAAAGTTTACGAATATGAATGAAGGGACATTAACCGTCACTATTTTGATACTAGCTCTTCTATCTATGCTTATGTCTGGGTTTATTGCTGGAAAAAAGGCGCAAGGGAAAGGTTGGCTAGTAGGTTTCACAACAGGACTTACATTCGCCATACTTGTTTTTCTAGTTAACTATTTAGGCTTCTCTCAAACTTTATCGAACTCACAGTTACTCTACCAATTAGCATTAATGGGTGCGAGTACACTCGGTGGTATTTTCGGTGTAAATATGTCAAAACAAAATAACTAAAAAAGGCCCTGCATATTTCATGCAGGGCCTTCATCATTAGTTTTTCACAACTTCACGAATCGCATTGCGATCGAAAGTTAAGTGTGAACCACCAGATTTAACAACGATTTTCGTTTCATCTACTGATTCAATTGTACCGTGTAAGCCACCAATCGTTATGATAGCATCACCTTTTGACAACTCGTTTTGCATTTGAGCAACTGCTTTTTGACGCTTTTGTTGCGGGCGAATTAATAAGAAATAGAAAATCGCAAACATCGCAACGATCATAATGATATTCATCATACCTGGATTCATCTTTTGTTCCTCCTTTTAAATTATGTATTAGAAGTTTTTAGCATTCGGTTTATTAAAGCCATACTGTTCAAAGAACTCTTCGCGGAAATCGCCAAGACGGTCTTCACGAATAGCTTGTCTCACCTGCTCCATTAAGTTTAACAGAAAATGAAGGTTGTGATAAGACGTTAAACGAATTCCGAACGTTTCATCACATTTCATTAAGTGACGAATATACGCACGAGAGTAATTTTTACATGTGTAGCAATCACAGTTCGGATCAAGCGGACCGAAGTCTCTAGCGAATTTCGCATTTTTTACAACTAAACGACCTTCACTTGTCATACATGTACCATTTCGAGCGATACGAGTTGGAAGTACACAGTCAAACATATCAACACCGCGAATTGCACCATCAATTAACGAGTCAGGAGAACCTACTCCCATTAAGTAACGTGGTTTATTATCCGGAAGAAGTGGTGTTGTAAACTCAAGAACACGGTTCATAATATCTTTCGGTTCACCAACAGATAGACCGCCTATAGCATATCCAGGGAAGTCCATTGAAACAAGATCTTTCGCACTTTGACGACGAAGCTCTTCAAACTCTCCACCCTGTACAATACCGAATAAACCTTGATCTTGTGGACGTTCATGTGCTTTTAAGCAACGCTCTGCCCAGCGGCTTGTACGCTCTACAGATTTCTTCATATATTCAAAAGTAGCTGGGAATGGTGGACACTCATCAAATGCCATCATGATATCTGAACCTAATGCATTTTGGATTTCCATCGCTTTTTCTGGTGATAAGAATAATTTATCTCCGTTTAAGTGGTTACGGAAGTGAACACCTTCCTCTTCGATACGGCGGAAGTCACTTAAACTAAATACTTGGAAACCACCAGAATCTGTTAAAATTGCACGATCCCAGTTCATAAATTTATGCAAACCGCCTGCTTCGCGTACAATTTCATGACCTGGACGTAACCATAAGTGATACGTATTACTTAAGATAATGCCCGAATCCATTGCCTTTAATTCTTCTGGTGACATCGTTTTAACTGTTGCAAGTGTACCAACTGGCATAAATGTTGGTGTATCAAATGAACCGTGTGGCGTATGTACACGACCTAAACGCGCACCCGTTTGTTTACAAGTTTTAATAAATTCATAACGAATTGCTGTCATAATTTACTCCTTTTATTTGTTTCTCATTTTAGAGTGAGATGCAACGAACATCGCATCACCGAAACTAAAGAAACGATATTTTTCTTTTACTGCTTCATTGTAAGCATGAAGTACATTATCTCTATTTGAAAATGCACTTACAAGCATAATTAATGTTGATTTTGGCAAATGGAAGTTTGTAATTAAACCATCAATTGCTTTAAATTCATAACCTGGGTACATAAAAATATCTGTCCATCCAGAAGCAGCGCAAAGCTTACCATCATGATCTGTCGCAATTGTTTCTAACGTACGAGTTGATGTCGTACCTACTGTAATAATACGTCCACCATTCTCTTTCACACGATTTAATAACACAGCCGTCTCTTCAGACATATGGTAATATTCTGCGTGCATATGGTGCTCTTCAATCGTATCTGCAGAAACTGGTCTAAATGTTCCAAGCCCTACGTGAAGTGTAATGAAAGCTAATTGAACACCCTTTTGCTTTAACTTCTCAAGTAACTCTTCTGTAAAGTGAAGTCCCGCAGTCGGCGCTGCTGCTGAACCAATTTCTTTCGCATATACTGTTTGGTAGCGATCGCGATCTTCTAGCGTCTCTTTAATATATGGAGGAAGTGGCATTTCCCCAAGTTCATCTAAAATTTCATAGAAGATGCCGTCATATGAAAATTCAAGCTGACGTCCACCTTGATCTGCAGTTCCTGTGCAAGTTGCTTTTAATTTCCCTTCGCCAAAAGAGATCACGGTTCCTTCTTTTACACGTTTCGCTGGCTTAACAAGCGTTTCCCACGTATCGCCTTCTTCTTGTTTTAGAAGAAGTACTTCAATGTGTGCACCTGTATCTTCCTTCACACCATGCAAACGAGCAGGCATAACTTTCGTTTCATTTAAAACTAAGCAATCCCCCTCATGTAAGTAAGAAAGAATGTCTGTAAAATGTTTATGCTCAATATCACCGGTTTCACGATCTAACACCATTAATCTTGATGTTTCACGATCCTCTAATGGGACTTGTGCAATAAGTTCTTCTGGTAAATGAAAATCAAACAGATTAATATCCATAACTATATCCACCTATTTCTTATTTAAATCGATTTATTATATACATAATAAAAGATAATACAATACTTAACACAATACATGTAATGATAGGAAAATAAAAGGTAACGTTACCTTTTTTCACAAAAATATCGCCTGGAAGTCTTCCAATGAACTTCCAAGCTAGACCAACAACAATGAGTAAAATACCAGCTGTAATAAGCAGCTTTGGCATCTCCGTCATGCTTTTGGCATCTCCATTCCGAAATGTTCATATGCAAGCGGAGTTACAATACGGCCTCTTGGAGTTCGTTGTAAAAAGCCAATTTGTAATAAATATGGCTCATACACATCTTCAATCGTATGAGATTCTTCCCCAATCGTCGCCGAAACTGTTTCTAGTCCAACTGGACCACCGCGGAACTTTTCAATAATACCAAGTAATAATTTATGGTCAATATGATCAAGACCTAATTTATCTACTTGTAGTAGTTCTAACGCCATTTGTGTAATTTCCATTGCAATTGTTCCGTCGCTGCGAACTTGTGCGAAGTCCCGTACACGTCGTAATAAACGATTCGCTATACGAGGTGTACCACGAGCACGTCTTGCAATTTCTAGTGCAGCTAACGAATCTATTTCAACTTCAAACACTTCTGCTGTACGTTCGACAATCGCAGAAAGCTGATCTACTGTATAATACTCTAATCGTGAAAGTACACCGAAACGGTCACGAAGTGGTGCTGATAATGCACCTGCACGCGTCGTTGCCCCAACTAGCGTAAATGGAGGTAAGTCTAATCGTACAGAGCGCGCTGATGGTCCTTTTCCAATCACGATATCAAGGCAAAAATCTTCCATCGCCGGGTATAGCACTTCTTCAATAGATCTATGCAAACGATGAATTTCATCAATAAATAATACATCTCCAGGCTGAAGCGCTGTTAATACAGCTGCTAAATCTCCTGGTCTTTCAATTGCGGGACCTGACGTCGTTCGAATGTTAACACCCATTTCATTGGCAATAATATTCGCAAGCGTCGTTTTACCAAGTCCAGGTGGGCCATATAAAAGTACGTGATCTAACGTTTCTTCACGCATTTTCGCCGCTTCAATAAACACTTCTAAATTATGTTTCGCTTTATCTTGGCCAATATACTGACGGAGCGTCTGTGGCCGTAATGAATACTCTAAATCCGCATCTTCGTATCCAGATTCCCCTGAAAGGAGACGTTCGTCCATTATACTCACCTCTTACCGTTTAGTAAAAGACTAAGTGCCTTTTTAATATATTGATCCGTCGTTAATGATTCTTTTAATAACTCTGGTACAACGCGAGAAACTTCTCGTTCTGCATAACCAAGTGCACGCAATGCTTCCAGTGCTTCGTCAAGTTCCACTGATGAACCCTTCTTCTGATCAAAACTTTCGACATCCGAGAACAGATCAACAAATGCATCTGGCACGACATCTGCTAGTTTTCCTTTTAAATCTAAAATCATTTGGCGCGCTGTTTTCTTTCCAACGCCCGGGAACTTCACTAAGAACTTCTCATCTTCATGTTCAATCGCTTGAACGACCTGTCCGGTTTGACCAGAAGCTAAAATTGCAAGAGCTCCTTTTGGCCCAATGCCAGACACACCTAACAACTTTGTAAATAATAAACGCTCTTCACGTGTTTTAAACCCGTAAAGTGCCATAATATCTTCTCTCACATAATGATATGTATAGACACGGATTTCTTGCTTACTTCTTTGAAATACATACGGATTTGGTGTGAAAATTTGATAACCAATTCCATTATGGTCAATTACGACATATTCCGGTCCTACATACTCCACGTAACCTGTAACATATTCAAACAAAATACAATCTCTCCCTCTCAAATCATGTATTCCATTTTAACATATTTAACAATAGAAAAGCGAGACTGCCCCAACAAATGTTCTCTATTTGAAACTTCTGTTATTTTCCATTGACAGAAAGGATAAAGCACCTTAATATACAGAAGTCGATAATGATTATCAATACTAATTAAAGGGGTTACATCGGGATGAAACGTAAGCTATTTATTTTATTTACTATTATGCTAGTTGTTCTTTCTATCGTTGGCTGTTCTTCTCAAAAAGAAGAGTCAAAAGCAAAAGAACAACCGAAAACGAAAGTTGTAAAACATGCTAAAGGGGAAGCAACAATTCCAGTTAATCCAAAGAGAATTGTTGACTTATCTGGATCAACAGAGGAATTATTAATCCTTGGACATAAGCCTGTTGGTACAGCAAACACATATAAAGATAAAATCCAAAATCACTTAACAGAAAAGCTAGACGGAGTAAAAGCAGTCGGCTGGTACTGGGCGCCTAAAGTTGACCTAGAGGCTGTTACAGCTTTAAAACCAGACTTAATTATTTTAAACAATCGTCAATTGAAAATTTATGATCAACTAGAAAAAGTGGCACCGACAGTTGTTCTAGAAACAAATCTAGAAGACTGGCGTGGTAAGTTTAAAGAAGTAGGTAAACTATTTGACGAAGAGAAGAAAGCTGACAAATGGATTGCAGATTACGATAAAAAAGCAGACTCTTTATCAAAAAAAATTAAAGAAAAAACAAAAGATGAAAACTTTATGTTCGTCGCAGTTACACCTCAAAACTTCCGTGTATACGGTAGCTTTGGATACGGTGACATCATCTTTAATGATTTAAAGCTTCCAGCAACAAAAGGTACAGATTTAAAACAAACGATGGCACAAGTATCACTAGAAGGTCTTGTTGCATTCCAGCCTGACCAAATGTTTATCGTAAACTTCGGCGGTGAAGCTGATAAAGTGTACGAGGACTATAAAAACAGTGCCGTTTGGAAAGACAATAAAGCCGTAAAAAGCAATCACGTATACGAAGTATCAAATGAAGTCTTCAATACGAAAGCATTCAATCCAATCGGAAAAGACATGCTAGTTGATGAAATTGCAAAAGAAATTTTAGCTAAAAATAAATAAGAAAAAGCAGCTCATCATGAGCTGCTTTTCTTATTATTTTGCACTGCATACTGCTTCATTTTTTCGATTGTCTTCACAAAACCTTCTTTTGATTTTATGCGAATACCACGTTTCAATTTCGCACGCTCATAACTCTCAAGCTTTTTCATATCAATTTGAAAGAAGGAGTGGATCGCGTTATCACTTTTCGGTACCCCTTTGAAAATTTGTAATATCCCTTCCTCTGAAACACCAAAATACCCGCTCGTTTTCAGTAAAGGAGAAATATCATCAACTTTCTTTTGTAATACGATTTGCACATCATCACGATCAACAAGTTGCCATTCCTTATATTGCTGCAAAAACTTTTCTAAATCCGCTACTTTTTCTGTCAGTATTTCCTCACTTACTTCTCCGTCAACATACATGCGCTCTAATAAAATTGTAACTTGAGGTTCTTTTTCTACTACTTCTGCCCTCACATCGGATCCATAAGCTAAGCAAAACATCATAACGAAAGCTTGCAATGCAATTAGTATCCATTTCATTTCCGTTCACCTCTTCTAGGCAAAATCATACTTTCATTTGTAGCTTTTCCGGAAATGGGGGTTTTATCCATATAAACACTAGTATTAAATTTCTAGGGAAAATAAAAAATGCAGACAAGGGTTTATCCCTCATCTGCATGTATCATTTACTTTTATATAAAATGAAAGACGCCTGCAAAGCAGGCGTCTTGATGCGTTTACGGCGAGAAACCAGGCGACCACATTCGCGTGTTTAGCACTTAAGCATATCTCTCGTCTTACGTAAATTAGCTCATCGCTTTGCTAATATAACATTAATAAGATAGAAGCGCAACATGTTTATAAAAATATTATATTTCCTCTTTCATCCAAATGAATTATATGTAAATTATAAATTGATAAATGTAATATATATGTTACAATTAATATAACAGCGAAATCATAATTAACAGGAGATGGATATTGTGAAAAAAATTAAGGATGAACGACTCATTCTGCAAACGTTAAAAAACATACGTATTGCCTTTCTTTTTCAATCACTCGGTATAATTGGAATTTTAGGGTATATCGGATTCACTGAAGGAATGGATCAAATTACAAAATCTCCATTATGGTTATTATTTATGCTTACGAGTATTTTAATTGCTTATTTACAGTTAAGCGTTTCAATCGATGTAGAAGAAAGTGAAAAGGATATAAAGTTAACTCCTTATTACAAAATTGTTTTACGTTCTCTTATTGTTGGAATTATTATAGCTATTATTTATATCATTTTCAGTCCAGGAAGACCTCTGTTTGAAGCTATCCTTACAGGTAGTATTTTCTTCATATGCTTTTTAACTTCTTATTCCGTTAGTTATTTCATAAAAAAACGTCGTTTACAAGATGATGATAAATAAAGAGGAAGGGCTAGCCCTTCCTCTTTGATTTTGCTATCGCATAGTACCAGTTAAACCGTAACGAATGTCTCGGAACATATTTGTTATGTCACGATTAAAATCGTTTGTAACTGTGCCGTTACGTAAACGCGTACTCATTGCATCGACACGAGTAAACATGTCATTTCTTACAGAAACATATACGTTTCTATTTCCAACTTCATTCGCAACAGCTTGACGAATTTCGTTTGCCATCGCTGTTTCATTCGTCGTTGTATTACGTGGTTTTACCGCAATCGCTACATCGTTTCCATATACAACTGTAGAAACTCGGTCTACGTTATTCATACGTTTCACACGATTCGTAATTTTCTCCGCAGTTTTACCATCATTGTTAATGTATGAATTGTTCATTGTAATATTACGAGTTGGATGCGGATTAGCAATTTGCCCGTTGTAATTTACATCACGGTAATAGTTGTATCCTGTATCGTTACGACCGTTTCTATATGTTACATAATCTGTATAGCGATCGTTACGCGCTACATTATCACGATACTGGTGTGTATCATTATAAGATGTACGCTCGTAATTGTAGTTACGTCCATCCATGGCATTATTATTTTTTGGTGTACCACATGCAGCTAATGCACTGGTAACTAACAAAGAAGCAGCGATAACTTTTACTTTCGTATTCAATACAAAAACCCCCTCTGTTAGAATGAGCTTCTCTTCTGAAAAGCTCCCTCTTATGATGAGTAACAGAGTAGTTTTTTACACTGTTAATATTTCACTAGGAATTTTCTAACACTTGATGAAAAAAACTTTATTTTTTTAATTAACATGAATGCAAAAAAAGGCGGGAAATAACCCCACCTTTTTTTAAACTTCCTCTTCGTCCTCTTCTTCCGAAACTGGCTCTCCAAATACATTTGGTGGATCTGGTTGATAATACATCGTTCCTGGCTGTGGTGCATATGCTGGCTGAGTTGGTTGATAATATAATGGATTAGCATATTGCGGTCCACCTGGTTGTGGACTATATAACCTATTTTCTCCTCCGCATCCACAATCTTCTTCACCTTGCACGAGTGGCGGCATATTATTATCCATTGGCATCATATTCGGATTTGGCATAGAAGTATATTGCGGCGCCATTTGTTGATACGGCATTTGATTGTATGGATTTTGTTGCTGATACTGCGGATATGGTGGCATCATTGGCTGTTGATACGGCATTTGATATGGCATCATATTCGGCGGTTGATTGTTATCCATTATCGGCATCATGTTTGGCATTTGATTGTTATCCATTATCGGCATTATATTCGGCATTTGGTTGTTATCCATTATCGGCATCATATTCGGCGGTTGATTGTTATCCATTATCGG
>NZ_MAOC01000052.1 GCF_001884135.1 Bacillus nitratireducens
CGTAACAAGGTAGCCGTATCGGAAGGTGCGGCTGGATCACCTCCTTTCTATGGAGAATTGATGAACGCAGTTCATCAATAAACGTTGACTTGTTTCGTTTCGTTCAGTTTTGAGAGAACTATCTCTCAAGTTTAAATGTATGTTCTTTGAAAACTAGATAACAGTGTAGCTCATATTTTTTTAATTTTAGTTTGGTTAAGTTAGAAAGGGCGCACGGTGGATGCCTTGACACTAGGAGTCGATGAAGGACGGGACTAACGCCGATATGCTTCGGGGAGCTGTAAGTAAGCTTTGATCCGAAGATTTCCGAATGGGGAAACCCACTATACGTAATGGTATGGTATCCTTACCTGAATACATAGGGTATGGAAGACAGACCCAGGGAACTGAAACATCTAAGTACCTGGAGGAAGAGAAAGCAAATGCGATTTCCTGAGTAGCGGCGAGCGAAACGGAATCTAGCCCAAACCAAGAGGCTTGCCTCTTGGGGTTGTAGGACATTCTATACGGAGTTACAAAGGAACGAGGTAGACGAAGCGACCTGGAAAGGTCCGTCACAGAGGGTAACAACCCCGTAGTCGAAACTTCGTTCTCTCTTGAATGTATCCTGAGTACGGCGGAACACGTGAAATTCCGTCGGAATCTGGGAGGACCATCTCCCAAGGCTAAATACTCCCTAGTGATCGATAGTGAACCAGTACCGTGAGGGAAAGGTGAAAAGCACCCCGGAAGGGGAGTGAAAGAGATCCTGAAACCGTGTGCCTACAAATAGTCAGAGCCCGTTAATGGGTGATGGCGTGCCTTTTGTAGAATGAACCGGCGAGTTACGATCCCGTGCGAGGTTAAGTTGAAGAGACGGAGCCGCAGCGAAAGCGAGTCTGAATAGGGCGTTTAGTACGTGGTCGTAGACCCGAAACCAGGTGATCTACCCATGTCCAGGGTGAAGTTCAGGTAACACTGAATGGAGGCCCGAACCCACGCACGTTGAAAAGTGCGGGGATGAGGTGTGGGTAGCGGAGAAATTCCAATCGAACCTGGAGATAGCTGGTTCTCCCCGAAATAGCTTTAGGGCTAGCCTTAAGTGTAAGAGTCTTGGAGGTAGAGCACTGATTGAACTAGGGGTCCTCATCGGATTACCGAATTCAGTCAAACTCCGAATGCCAATGACTTATCCTTAGGAGTCAGACTGCGAGTGATAAGATCCGTAGTCAAGAGGGAAACAGCCCAGATCGCCAGCTAAGGTCCCAAAGTGTGTATTAAGTGGAAAAGGATGTGGAGTTGCTTAGACAACTAGGATGTTGGCTTAGAAGCAGCCACCATTTAAAGAGTGCGTAATAGCTCACTAGTCGAGTGACTCTGCGCCGAAAATGTACCGGGGCTAAATACACCACCGAAGCTGCGAATTGATACCAATGGTATCAGTGGTAGGGGAGCGTTCTAAGTGCAGTGAAGTCAGACCGGAAGGACTGGTGGAGCGCTTAGAAGTGAGAATGCCGGTATGAGTAGCGAAAGACGGGTGAGAATCCCGTCCACCGAATGCCTAAGGTTTCCTGAGGAAGGCTCGTCCGCTCAGGGTTAGTCAGGACCTAAGCCGAGGCCGACAGGCGTAGGCGATGGACAACAGGTTGATATTCCTGTACCACCTCTTTATCGTTTGAGCAATGGAGGGACGCAGAAGGATAGAAGAAGCGTGCGATTGGTTGTGCACGTCCAAGCAGTTAGGCTGATAAGTAGGCAAATCCGCTTATCGTGAAGGCTGAGCTGTGATGGGGAAGCTCCTTATGGAGCGAAGTCTTTGATTCCCCGCTGCCAAGAAAAGCTTCTAGCGAGATAAAAGGTGCCTGTACCGCAAACCGACACAGGTAGGCGAGGAGAGAATCCTAAGGTGTGCGAGAGAACTCTGGTTAAGGAACTCGGCAAAATGACCCCGTAACTTCGGGAGAAGGGGTGCTTTCTTAACGGAAAGCCGCAGTGAATAGGCCCAAGCGACTGTTTAGCAAAAACACAGGTCTCTGCGAAGCCGTAAGGCGAAGTATAGGGGCTGACACCTGCCCGGTGCTGGAAGGTTAAGGAGAGGGGTTAGCGTAAGCGAAGCTCTGAACTGAAGCCCCAGTAAACGGCGGCCGTAACTATAACGGTCCTAAGGTAGCGAAATTCCTTGTCGGGTAAGTTCCGACCCGCACGAAAGGTGTAACGATTTGGGCACTGTCTCAACCAGAGACTCGGTGAAATTATAGTACCTGTGAAGATGCAGGTTACCCGCGACAGGACGGAAAGACCCCGTGGAGCTTTACTGTAGCCTGATATTGAATTTTGGTACAGTTTGTACAGGATAGGCGGGAGCCATTGAAACCGGAGCGCTAGCTTCGGTGGAGGCGCTGGTGGGATACCGCCCTGACTGTATTGAAATTCTAACCTACGGGTCTTATCGACCCGGGAGACAGTGTCAGGTGGGCAGTTTGACTGGGGCGGTCGCCTCCTAAAGTGTAACGGAGGCGCCCAAAGGTTCCCTCAGAATGGTTGGAAATCATTCGTAGAGTGCAAAGGCATAAGGGAGCTTGACTGCGAGACCTACAAGTCGAGCAGGGACGAAAGTCGGGCTTAGTGATCCGGTGGTTCCGCATGGAAGGGCCATCGCTCAACGGATAAAAGCTACCCCGGGGATAACAGGCTTATCTCCCCCAAGAGTCCACATCGACGGGGAGGTTTGGCACCTCGATGTCGGCTCATCGCATCCTGGGGCTGTAGTCGGTCCCAAGGGTTGGGCTGTTCGCCCATTAAAGCGGTACGCGAGCTGGGTTCAGAACGTCGTGAGACAGTTCGGTCCCTATCCGTCGTGGGCGTAGGAAATTTGAGAGGAGCTGTCCTTAGTACGAGAGGACCGGGATGGACGCACCGCTGGTGTACCAGTTGTTCTGCCAAGGGCATAGCTGGGTAGCTATGTGCGGAAGGGATAAGTGCTGAAAGCATCTAAGCATGAAGCCCCCCTCAAGATGAGATTTCCCATAGCGTAAGCTAGTAAGATCCCTGAAAGATGATCAGGTTGATAGGTTCGAGGTGGAAGCATGGTGACATGTGGAGCTGACGAATACTAATAGATCGAGGACTTAACCATATAATATG
>NZ_MAOC01000053.1 GCF_001884135.1 Bacillus nitratireducens
CCCTGTGAGAGTAGGACGTCGCCAAGCAAGCTTAAGACGAGTCAGAATGACTCGTCTTTTTTGTGTTTAATGAAATAAGCTTGTTATGAATGGCTCAAGAAATCCATTCATAACAAGCTTATTTGTTTAAAGATAAATGTATTTATATAGCATGGACTTCCGGTAAAATCGTTATTTATCATAGCTTCACTTTGTTTTTTACATCGATAAGCTTAAAACGTTCGCAAACGAGCAGCATATCTTCAGAAAAACTAAGACTAAGCTCATTTAGTTCCTTTGTAAAAAACTGAATATGGGTATCTCTCCAGTAACTATAAGTACGATCGCCTTCGCCTTCAGCGATAGCGAATTCTTCTGTTACTTCATTCATTGGCATTATAGTTACTTCTATTGTCTTAATAATAGCTACAGGTTCATCCTGACTATTGAGTACAATACTATAATCGTTAGTTGTTGGTAGTGGTTCATTTTCTAATTCATAAAAAATATGGCCGGAGCATGTTGCTGTTTTTATTCCATCAATTACTAACTGTGCGAGATAATTAGGAGAATCACCGAATTGCCAAGCTGTAACAGATTCCGGTTTGTCACTGTTTCCCCAATAAGTATCCCAATATGATTGTGCTAATGGATTCATTTGTATCGTTACCTCACTCTAATTAATATTTTAGTCTCTTTATAATCCCTGGGAAATTTCCTTATTTGTTAGATTCTTTAATTTTGAGTTTTAAAGTCTATTTATTAACAAGAATATATACAAGGTATTGCCCTCTGTAGCCGGCTCACACCTTCTTTTATTTCTTCAGTTGTTAAATGTCCATACCCCATAATAATTCGATTATGATGTTTTCCTTTTTCGATGGCGTGGTCTTCCACAGGATATACTTTAACCCCAAGTTGTTGGATTTTCTCAAGTAATTCTTTGTTGAATTGAACTTGATTGAATTCAACAATCAGGTGTAATCCTGTAGAATAACCGAAAATATTGATCTTATTTGAGAATGCTAATTTTAATTGCTGGATAAGGAAATCTCTTCGGTTTTTATAGATTTTTTTCATCTTCATAATATGCCGTTCCAAATAATCTTCGGCAATAAATTTAGCAAGGACAAGCTGATTTAAAGAAGATGTATGTAGATCTGAAAACCATTTTACCCTGCGACATTTTTCAATAAGGTGTGAGGGGAGAACTAAGTATCCCATCCTAAGGGCCGGTGATAAAATTTTACTAAATGAACCTATATATATAACACGCTCGGGATCCAATCCCTGTAATGAACTTACAGGTGAGCCTTCATATCGAAACTCACTGTCATAATCATCTTCAATGAGATAACAATTTGTTTTTCTTGAGTAGTTAATCAATTGAACCCGTCGTTGAATCGGTAACGCTCCTCCTAAAGGAAACTGATGAGAAGGAGTAGTGAAGATGAATTTTGGGTTTTTATTTGCAGGCAACAAAGATGTATCCATCCCATTATGATCAACTGGTATAGGATAAAGGCAGGCTCCTGAATTTTTAAAAATTGTTTGAATGTCATTGGTGATGGGATCTTCTATTAGTACTTCGTCGCCTGTTGACAAAAGTAACTTAGAAACAAGTGTTAAAGCTTGAGTTGCACCGGAGGTAATTACTAATTGTTCTGGATGACAAAAAACTCCTCTTGTTTTTAGTAAATAGCGTGATAAAGCCTTTCTTAATTCGAGACGCCCTTCGGGAATATCGTATCCAAACGTAGAAGGAGGTGTTTCGTTCCATATAGTATGAGATAACTTTGCCCATCCCTTACGTGGAAATAAGTCTAATGCTGGTATCCCTGAACGAAAATTAATGATGTTACTGTCTTTGTTTGTTTCTTCGCGCCAAGATAAAGAATCGATTAGAGTTGATTTGTTACGTTGTTCTAAATAAGTCCCTTCGGCAATGAATGTCCCAGCTCCCTGTCGAGCGACCAAAAAACCTTCGGAAAATAATTGATCATAAGCTTCTAAAATTACATTCCTAGACACGCTTAACTCAGAAGATAATTCCCGTGTTGATGGTAGTTTTTCTCCAGATTGTAGCTCTCCGTTTAATATTCGTTCACGTATTTGGTGATAAACCTGTCGAATTAAACTTATATCTAACGATCGATCAATAGGTATCCAAAACATGTAAATGCTCCTTTCATCAAAATTGGTACCATAAAAGTTTGGTTGAAATGGTACTAATATAAACCATTTTAGCATGCTATAGTTGGATCAAATAGTTCTAAAGGGGATGAGAATGTGATGACGAAACCAGAATTCCAAGTAGCTCAGGCATTTAAATCGATTGCACGAAATGAACATATAAAATCCTATGTACAACAATCCACTGAACTCTATGCGTTATTATTGCAAGCTGCGAAACGCTGTGTCACCGGAGAAACGAGATATGAGGGGATTGTGACAGCGAAAGAACTAATCACAAAAGGTTATCATACTTCACTAGAATACATAGGGGAAAACACTCTAGATATAGAGGAATGTTATAAAGCAAAAAATGAGTTTTGGAATCTTATTGGGGATATGGGTGCTCTATCTATGAAACAAACAGTATCACTCGATTTATCTCATATTGGATTATCTATAGATCCAGAAATATCTTATATTCATTTAATGGAGTTGGCAGAGAAAGCAAAAGTACATGGGACTACTCTTATGATAAGTATGGAAGAATCATCTAAAGCAGCAGACATTCTTTCCATCTATAAAAAAACAACTGAGCAATATCCTAATGTAGGGATAACGATTCAGGCGCATTTATATCGCTCAAACAATGATATTCAAGAACTCCTACATTATCCGGGGAAAATACGAGTTGTAAAAGGTGCTTATCAAGAAGTTTCGGATATTTCTATGCCTAGGTCAACGGACTTAAATCAACAGTATCTTCAGATCGTAGAACAACTAGTTGAAAATAACCATCCTGTATCTATAGCTACACATGATGAAATTCTTATTAAAGAAATGGAGCAACGTCAATATTTTAGTCAATCTAATGTATAAATAGAAATGCTATATGGAATTCGTCCGGATATGTTAAGTGATTTGAAAAACAAAGGACATAATGCTAGGGTGTATTTGACTTATGGGGAAGAGTGGTACTTGTATTTATGTCATCGGATAGCTGAATATCCGGAAAATTTATATCATGCAGTGATAGATATGATACATTCATCTTCAGTACAGCAGAGTAGGGAATATTAAATAGACATTTAATCTTAAATGTAAAAATTATTTTGGCTATGGTTATTATGAGGGAGTTCAGTTATAGCGAGTAAGTTAAATAATTTTGGTTGTGGCCCCAAAAAAAGAGCTGGATTTTCCTTAGAGTAGAAATTCAGGCTCTTTTTATAATGAAATTTTTTTAGTTTATATTTGCGTAAAATGCGGGTGGGACTCCTATAGGTGTTAAGAAGATTATGATTTATAATTGTACAGCCGTATTATACCTTGTGGCAGAATTTGTTTTTGTAGGTGTTTTATATGTATTGGTTTCTTATTGTTATGTATTCTTAGGTTTATAGCTAGAAATAAATGAATTTGTAATTCTATATGTATTTCAAAACGGAGGATATATATAGAAACAATAAAATTACATGCTTTGTTAGTAACTCGATTCGCTCTTCTAGCGGTAAAATGTAAATATAGGTATAGGATAAACATCCTTAAATGTGATAAAAAGTGATAAAATACAAACGGAACAAACGTTCCATTTGGGCGTGTTAGGTACACTCAATCAATTGAGGTACGTATTTTTAATCCAGTATATGTGTTTAAAAAGAAATGCTATTAATTGGTTCGGGCCCTGGGTATAGTTTATTTGTATATCTTATAATGTTTGTTAAGAGGATATAAAAGTTATTACGACTAGGGGATATGGAAATGGATGCTGCTAAAGATGAAAGAGATATAAGTCTGCTATTTTAGTGACACAGGGATAGTTAGTAAATGTATCAGTGTGTTTCTATATATTTACGAGTAAACGGGTAAGTAACCATTACTTCATATAAGGGGAACTCTATAACTAGAGTAGTATATAAAAATTTCTGTATCGTTGTCTGTTATAAGAATACGTATATCTTCCGTCGTTGCTAATAGAGTGCCTGATAAACAAAGAGGTGTTAGGGAGCGTAATAACTTTTTAATTACGTATTAGTATTTATTAAAATAAGGTTGTTAGTTTCGCTGGGGAAAAACTTCCGTACCAATTAAGTCTAGGGTATAAGTAAACTTGAATATATTTTGGAAGAAGAAATTAAAGCGAAGCCGAAGAGGCTTTTCGGATAATGCAATATTTATAGGTTCTTCTCTAGATTAGAGAGTGTAAAAATATTAACTTGAATAACTTTATAAAAAGGTATTGACGATTAGTGTATAGAGGTGTAATATAGGACAAGTCGCCGATAGCAACAACGCAGAAAGCGACAAACGAAATAAAAA
>NZ_MAOC01000054.1 GCF_001884135.1 Bacillus nitratireducens
TGAAATTAATACGACAATATTTACGAAGCCTTATGTTCAAGTCTTAGCTTATCCGCAACCATTGCGATAAACTCAGAATTCGTAGGTTTTGCTTTTGACATGGATACTGTATAACCAAAAGCTTTAAACCTTGATATGTATACGTTTCTAACATTTTCTTTTCGTCCAATAAATACGCTAAATTTCACGCCCTTTATTGGTTTAGTTTTCCCTAATTCATTGGTAACATTACGTTACTAATGTGTATAGGAATATGCTACATAACCACAGGGGCAAACGTCAATAAAATTAAATGACATTCGTGTACTATTATTCATTTCATCAACTATCTGGTACGACTTTATCTCAAAATATAAATCAATGTATAGATGATTAACGATTCTTAATCATTTCTTCACATTGTTTATATTTCACCATTGCTTCAGCTTGAATCTGTTCAAAAATTTCTTTTTCATTTCCCTCATAATTGTTTAACATTCTTAGAATTTCTGAAACCTTTGCATCCATGTTACTAACTCCTGTCAGTTATTTTAGGACTTTGCTAAAGACTTACACGTTCAACTCTGAAACTCAGGTGTTCATTGATTCTTCCATTAGATATAATAGTCAGGATTTTCGCCCATTTTAATTAAAAATTCTTCTAAAGAATCCGCTATTTTCTCATCTTCAGAGTAAATAGGGCATTGACCTAATCCATTCGCTTGCTTAAATTTAATTGTTAAAAAGCTAAGTTCTGTCACTTCAAAAAACACTAATGATTCTTCATCGTCTACACCATCTATATTAGGGTTATATTCATAGATATCTTGTCTCAAACGAAAATCTACAACAGAAAAGGGGTCCATAAATCTGTTAAAAAAGAACTTACTTGATGCCTCTAAAAAACCATAACCAATTTCTTTATAAAAATTTTTCAATTCTTTAGGGAATTTCATTTTTAATAAATCTTCTGCTTCCTCTATCTCTTCACTTTTTAAAGGATAGAAAATAGGTGTTTGGTCAGATTTTACACTTTCATTAGCTACAACACACTCTTTCAAAAAGTTAAACATAATTTTTACTACCTCCTTATTACAGAAGGGCTGTTTTCAATGCTTCTTCAAGCATTGTATTGAAATCATTATATGTTTTCATCACTGTGCCAGATGGTTTATCAAGTTCTAAGTAAGTACCGTCAGATAAGTTTTTACAAAACCAAGCAATACTTGAATCTCCAAAGAAAAGATACTCTTTTTGAAATTCATTTTCATACCAAATCTCATTCGTGTCTATAAATCCACAAATCGGTTCGTTTCTTTCTGTTTCTAGTAAAGAAGGGTCAACTCCATAAATAACTAGTCCACCAAAATCTAAACCATTTACGTTTTTAAGAAACTCCTCAAATTCACTCGGTAAATCAACATTAAATTTCTCTTTTGCATGTTCTCTTAATTTCTGAACTTCGCTATCTGTTGCTGGTGTGTTCAGATTAAAGTTAACACTTTTCAGTATATCTTCAATTTCTAAAATCAGATTTTTCCACATATAAAAAACCTCTTTCTAAGTGTATTTATTTCCCTTTAGGATAGATATCATATTTGGGTATAGGCCAGCTTATGTCTGCACTATCTCCATCTTGTAAGTGTCTAGTTAATGTACGTTGTGTATTAGTTATAGCTTTATGATATGGATGATTTTGTATTAAAGTTAAATTTTCAAATGCGTTTGTTCCCCCATCGTCTAAAGGAAGATTATGATGTACTTGCCATCCAACTGGAGGCCTTCCTTGTTTCATTAATTCTATATTGCCATCTGTTATTCCCGCTTCCTTAAGTTCAGTAAGCTTAACAGGGTCATTTACCAAGGATTTAAGAAACTCTTGTCTTACCCTGCTATCAAAAGCTTTCCTTAGTTGTTCAGCTTCTTCTCTAGGTCTCTTAGTATAAGTAATATCTTCAACTTTGACATCCTCAAGAAGTACGTCTTTTCCATACAATTTACCAACAAAAACATCCCCATCTGTGGTACTTTTAGTATATTGATAAGGAGATAACTTATTGCTAGCTTCTTGGTAAACATCGCCAAAACCTGATTTTAAGGTACTTCCCCCAACACCTTCATAGGCAAATCGATTCCCAGTGTTTAACTTAAAATTATTTAATATATGTAGTGCGTTTCTATATCCAGCGGAATCAGTAATTTTAGAAACGCCCTTTGCTAGGTTTGCGACTGTCACTACCTTCCCTGCTTGTCCTGCTTTACTAAGACCCTTATCACCGATAAAACCTGTTAATAATGATGCTACACCATAGGCAGCATAATGCATTCTACTTTCCATATCTCCATTTTTGAAATTATTTATATATGAATCGGATAATGTGTTCCACATTGCAGGGAGAGTTTCTTCGTAGTTTACAATTGCATCACGCATGTTTTCCCACGTCTCTGCATCACCCAATGCTTTAAGTCCTTCCCATGCATCTGTGACAGCATCTTCTACACCAGTAGAAATACCAGTCCATGCGTCACTTAAATCCTTTTTCTCTTCATCCCAAGCTTTCTCGAAGTCAGATTTCGGCGGAAGTTTACCACACATTGCCCCTTCTTCTACCTTTTCATCTGATAAATTCCCATCAACTAAATTACCATCATAACGTTC
>NZ_MAOC01000055.1 GCF_001884135.1 Bacillus nitratireducens
TAATTCCACAACTTCTTCTATTGCTTCCTCAGTTGCTTCTAATTCCACAACTTCTTCTGCTGCTTCCTTAGCTTCCTCTAATTCTGCAACTTCTTCTGTCGCTTCCTTAGCTTCTTCTAATTCTGCAACTTCTTCTGTCGCTTCCTCAGATTTCTCTAATTCCACAACTTCTTCTGTCGCTTCCTCAGATTCCTCTAATTCCACAACTTCTTCTGTCGCTTCCTCAGGTTTCTCTAATTCCACAACTTCTTCTGCTGCTTCCTCAGATTTCTCTAATTCCACAACTTCTTCTGTCGCTTCCTCAGCTGCTTCTAATTCTGCAACTTCTTCTGTCGCTTCCTCAGATTTCTCTAATTCCACAACTTCTTCTATTGCTTCCTCAGTTGCT
>NZ_MAOC01000056.1 GCF_001884135.1 Bacillus nitratireducens
CTTGTCCCTGTGAGAGTAGGACGTCGCCAAGCAACTAAAAACACAAGTCTTTTGACTTGTGTTTTTTTGTATTGTTAAACAGTGCATAAAAGAAGTAATGATAATACAAACACGTTGCCCAAGAGTAAATCATATTATATAAGAGATGGATGTATATTTTTCTGTAAATTGTTAAGAAATAGAGGTATCAAATATGTTTATTTAAATACAGGGAGGGAAGGTTATGAAATTACAAAGTGAAATTTGCATTGTTTGTGAGACAGAAAGAGAAGAAGGTATATATGTTTATAATAATTTGATATGTCATGAATGTGAAAAAGATATGGTGAATACTGAGACAGATGATCCAAAATATATACATTATTTAAAACAACTTCGAAAGTTAGAGGTATCATATTTATAAATAGGCATCTGCCTATTATTTTTTTTGTCTTAATATCTGTATAATAGATACAGAATGAATAGTAAGGAAGAGATAGATATGAATCAAAAGCGTATGCCTTTATATGAGGCGTTAATAGAGTTTAAAGAAAGAGAACCACTGTCCTTTCATGTTCCAGGTCATAAGAATGGTGTAAACTTCCCTCAGGAAGCTACAGGAGGGTTTAAGGACATATTATCGATAGATGTAACGGAGTTAACAGGATTAGATGATTTACATAGTCCGTTTGAATGTATAGATGAAGCACAGCGATTATTAGCTGAAGTATATGGTGTGCAAAAAAGTTATTTTTTAATTAATGGTTCAACAGTTGGAAATTTAGCGATGATTTTGTCTTGCTGCGGCGAACATGATATTGTCCTCGTGCAAAGAAATTGTCATAAATCAATTATTAATGCTTTGAAATTAGCAGGGGCTAATCCGGTCTTTTTAAATCCATGGATTGATGAAGTACATAACGTACCAGTAGGTGTTCATGATGAAGCTATCAAGGAGGCAATTACAAAGTATCCGAATGCTAAAGCACTTATTTTAACACATCCTAATTACTATGGTATGGGGATTGATTTAGAGGCAAGTATTGCTTACGCACATGAACATAAAATTCCTGTTCTAGTAGATGAAGCACATGGGGCACATTTTTGTATAGGGGATCCATTCCCAAAGTCAGCATTAGCTTATGGTGCGGATATTGTGGTTCATTCCGCACATAAAACATTACCTGCAATGACAATGGGATCTTATTTACATATAAATAGCCGTTTGGTGAGTAAAGAAAAAGTGTCTTCCTATTTAAGTATGCTACAATCTAGTAGCCCATCGTATCCAATTATGGCATCCCTTGATATAGCCCGTTTTGCAATAGCGGTTATAAAGGAAAAAGGTCATGATGATATTGTTGAGTTTTTACGCCGATTTAAAGAAGAATTGCGATCAATCCCACAAATAGCTATTTTACAATATCCGTTGCAAGATGAATTAAAGGTTACGGTGCAAACTCGCTGTCAGTTATCGGGGTATGAATTACAGTCTGTATTTGAAAAGGTCGGTATATATACGGAAATGGCAGATCCACATAACGTCCTATTTATATTACCGTTACAAGTAAATGAGGGGTATATGAAAGCTATAGAGATAATTCGAGTAGCTTTGCAGCAATATAAGGTAAAAGACAAGACAGCATCAATTCGTTATACTTATAAAGGGGAGATTTCCCCTTTACCGTATACGTATAAACAATTAGAGGGATACGAAACGAAGTTAGTATCTATAGAAGAAGCCGTTGGTATGATAGCTGCAGAAATGGTGATTCCGTATCCACCTGGAATTCCATTGATCATGTATGGAGAGAGAATTACTCAAGAACATACAAAGCAAATTACTCATTTAGAGAAAACAGGGGCTCGTTTTCAAGGTAGTACGAAATATATGAGCGTGTATGATATAGAAAGTAGGTTTTAGGATGAAGGGATTATTTGTAACAATCGAAGGGCCAGAAGGTTCGGGTAAAACAACATTAATTAAAAGTTTATTACCATATTTTGAGCAAAAGGAACAAAAGGTAATGGCGACCAGGGAACCGGGTGGTATTGCAATTTCTGAAGATATTAGAACAATTTTACATAAACAAGAATATACGATGATGGAAGCACGTACAGAGGCGCTTCTGTATGCTGCTGCACGTAGACAACATTTAGTGGAAAAAGTTATGCCAGCACTTGAGGAAAACTATCTTGTACTATGTGATCGTTTTATAGATAGCTCTTTAGCGTATCAAGGATATGCAAGAGGCTTAGGTATGGATAAAGTATTTGAAATTAATCGTTTTGCAACGGAAGATTGTATGCCTAGTTTAACAATTTATTTAGACATTGAGCCAGAGGTTGGATTAGCACGAATTGAAAAGGATGCAGGACGCGAAGTAAATCGACTAGATATGGAAGACATCGCTTTCCATAAACGCGTGCGTGAAGGGTATTTACAAGTTGTAGAGCGCTTCTCTGATCGTATTGTAGTAGTAGATGCTGATCAACCAATGGAAAAACTTATAGAAGAAGTTATTCAGATTGTAGAAGATAAATTGTTATAATAGAAGGAAAGAATGAAATAAGTGAGGTATGCATTATGATAAAGACGTGGGAGCAGCTTTCTGCTATACAGCCCATCGGTGTCAAAATGTTGATGAATAGCATTGCAAAAGAGCGTATATCCCACGCTTACTTGTTAGAGGGGGGGAAAGGGACTGGGAAGTTCGCAACAGCAATTCAAATGGCAAAAAGTTTTCTCTGCTTACAAAGAAATGGTGTAGAGCCTTGTCATGTATGTACGAATTGTCGCCGAATTGATTCAGGTAACCACCCAAACTTACATATTGTAAAACCCGATGGATTATCTATTAAAAAACAGCAAATCCAAGATTTACAAGAAGAGTTTTCAAAAACAGGATTAGAAGCAAATAAAAAAGTATATATTATTGAGCATGCAGATCGTATGACAGCAAATGCAGCGAATACACTCTTAAAGTTTTTAGAAGAACCAAGTAGTGATACAACAGCCATTTTACTTACTGAACAAAGTCATCAGATTTTAAATACAATCTTATCTCGTTGTCAAGTTGTTACATTTAGGCCGTTACCTACAGAATCCTTAATTAAGAGATTAGAGGAAGAAGGTATTACAGTTTCTTTATCTACACTGGCTGCACAGCTTACAAATAGTTTTGAAGAAGCTTTATTAATGTGTAATGATGAATGGTTTGCACAAGCGAGAGCTTTAGTGATAAAATTATGTGAAGCGCTCGAAAAAGATAAGGCCTCTATTTTTTTTGTACAAGAAAAATGGGGGAAGCACTTTGGAGAGAAAGAACAATTACAGCAAGGCTTAGATATGTTGCTCCTTATTTATAAGGATTTATTATATGTTCAACTTGGAGAAGAAGATCGTCTTGTTTTTCATGAGCAGAAAGAGATGTTTGAATCCTTTTCTTATGCTCAGAAGCGCATTGTATCAGCTCTCTTTCATATATTAGAGGCAAAAAATAGAATCAACGCTAATGTAAATGCGCAGCTTGTGTTCGAACAGTTAGTGTTGCGGTTGCAGGAGGGATGACCGTTTTGTATGATGTAGTAGGTGTTCGCTTTAAGAAGGCCGGGAAGGTATATTACTTTGATCCAAATCAGTTCGATATCTCAGAAAATGAGTTCGTAATTGTAGAAACGGTAAGAGGTATTGAATACGGAAAAGTAGTTATTACCAAAAAGCAAGTTGATGAAAACGACGTTGTATTACCGCTTAAAAAGGTTATTCGTATTGCAAATGAAAATGATCGTACCCTTGTTGAAGAGAATAGGCATGCTGCGAAAGAAGCATATCAAGTTTGTCAACAAAAGGTAGGAGAACATAATCTTGATATGAAGCTTGTAGATGTAGAGTATACGTTCGATCGTAATAAGATTATTTTTTACTTTACTGCGGATGGTCGGATTGATTTCCGGGAACTAGTGAAAGACTTAGCGGCAATTTTTAGGACAAGAATTGAGCTGAGACAGATCGGTGTTCGTGACGAAGCAAAAATGCTTGGTGGTATTGGTCCATGTGGTCGTATGCTTTGTTGTTCTACTTTTTTAGGAGATTTTGAACCTGTATCCATTAAAATGGCAAAGGATCAAAATTTATCATTAAATCCTGCAAAAATCTCTGGTTTATGTGGTCGCTTAATGTGTTGCTTAAAATATGAGAATGATGAATATGAGGCAGCAAAGGAACAACTTCCTGATTTAGATCAACGTATACAAACCCCGCATGGTACTGGCCGTGTTATCGGATTAAATATTTTAGAAAGATTAATTCAAGTGGAACTAGTAGACAAGGAACGGATAGTAGAATATACGTTAGATGAATTAATTAATAAAGGGGTCGTTTCGAGTCAAACCACAGATTAATGAGGTGGGTGCTTGTGGAGAAAAAGGATATTTTTGCATCGGTTTCTAGTATGGAAGAGCAAATTGGATATTTATACAAACAGTTGGGAGAATTAAAACAACATCTTGCAGAATTATTGGAAGAAAACCAACATATAAAAATGGAAAATGAAAATTTGCGACATCGTTTTGAAGAAGTGCAGAATAAGGAAAAACAAAAAACTCAAAAACGCAAAGAAATGAAGCCAAAAACAGATATCGGTGAGGGCTACGATAACTTAGCGAGACTGTATCAGGAAGGTTTTCATATTTGCAATCTACATTATGGAAGTGTACGTAAAGAGGGAGATTGTTTATTCTGTCTGTCATTTTTAAATAAAAAGTGAGATTACCTTTCCAATATAATTGGAAAGGTAATTTTTTATACATGAGAGTAGAATGAAATTTATTTTTACATTAATAGAGGATGAAATAGGGTAGGTTAAGTGTAAGAAAGGGAGCAATATATGAATTTATATGAAGATGAGCGTTTAGATTACTTATTAGCACAAGATATGAAGATTGTACAAAGCCCATCAGTATTTAATTTCTCTTTAGATGCTGTGTTACTTGCAGATTTTGCTTGGGTACCAATTCAAAAAGGTAATTTACTTGATTTGTGTACGGGGAATGCGGTTGTACCTCTTTTATTGAGTACAAGGACAAAAGGGACAATTACAGGTGTAGAGATTCAAGAGCGCTTATATGATATGGGAATAAGAAGCGTTCAATACAATAATTTAGAAGAAAGAATTCATTTAATCCATGGAGATTTGAAAGATATGCCGGAGAAACTTGGGCGCCATCAATATGATGTTGTAACGTGTAATCCTCCTTATTTTCAAACACCGCAAACTTCTGAGAAAAACATGAATGAACATTTAGCGATAGCTCGTCACGAAATTATGTGTACATTAGAAGATGTTGTATATGCAAGTAGCCAGTTGGTAAAACAGGGTGGGAAAGTTGCATTTGTACATCGTCCAGGTCGTTTTCTCGATATCGTTACATTGATGCGTAAATACAAAATTGAACCGAAACGTGTGCGATTTGTTTATCCTAAGGCTGGTAAAGAAGCGAATACATTGTTAATTGAAGGAATTAAGGATGGAAATGCAGATTTAAAAATTTTGCCACCTCTTTTTGTATATGAAGAGAATAACGAATATACAGAGGAGATTCGTTCAATTTTATATGGAGACGAATAAGCATTGTTTTTATGTGGTGGAGTGTTCTGATGGAAGTTATTATGCTGGATATACAAATCATATAGAAAAGCGGATTCAGACTCATAATAATGGAAAAGGTGCTAGATATACACGTGCTAGACTTCCGGTTGTTTTAAAATATGTAGAGGATCATGAGGATAAACGAACGGCTATGCAAGCTGAATATCATTTTAAGCAGTTAACGAGGAAACAAAAAGAAGAATACATGCAAAAAGGAGAACGCTATGTGGCAGCAAAAAAGCTTTCAGCAAAATGAAAAGGGAGTTTTATATTTAGTACCAACTCCAATCGGAAATTTAGAGGATATGACATTTCGTGCAATCCGAATTTTAAAAGAGGCAGATATTATTGCTGCTGAAGATACAAGACAAACGAAGAAGCTTTGTAATTATTTTGAAATTGAAACACCAGTTATGAGTTATCACGAGCATAACAAAGAAGTAAGTGGACGAAAAATTTTGGGTAAGTTAGAAGATGGTAAGACTGTAGCCATTGTGAGCGATGCGGGTATGCCGTGTATTTCTGACCCTGGTTACGATATTGTTGTAGAAGCTGTAGCGGAACAATATCATGTTATTCCGCTTCCTGGAGCAAATGCGGCTCTTACAGCATTAATTGCATCAGGACTTGAAACAAAGCAGTTTTATTTCTATGGATTTTTGCAAAGAAATAAAAAGGAAAGAAGAATGGAATTAGAGAAGATTCGTTACGTACAAACTACAATGATGTTTTATGAAGCACCTCATCGTCTAGATGATACTTTAATCTCAATGCAAGAAGTTTTAGGGAATAGGGAAATCGTATTATGTCGCGAGCTAACGAAAAAATTTGAAGAATTTATTCGTGGAACAATTGAGGAAGCGATTGAGTGGACGAAGCAAAATGAAGTCCGTGGTGAGTTTTGTATTTTAGTAGCTGGTTCAACGGAAGAACCTGCTCCGGAAGAACAATGGTGGGAATCTGTTTCAGTATATGATCATATTGAACATTATATAAATGAAAAAGGCATGAATTCAAAAGAAGCGATTAAAACAGTCGCTAAAGATCGAGATTTGTCGAAAAGGGATGTATATCAAATCTATCATGTCGATAAAAAATAAGCTTCTCATAATTGAGAAGCTTATTTTGCTGTTTCGATATAATCTTGAAGTTCGTTTAAAACTTGCTCAGCGCCTTCTTTGCTTAAGATAATTTTACCTTCAGCTAAAGATAGGTTACCATCAGATACTTCGCCAGTTACTTGGCAAGTCATGTTTGGTTTATATTTTTTTAAGATGATTTTCTCGTCATCAACGTAGATTTCAAGAGCATCCTTTTCTGCAATACCTAAAGTACGGCGTAATTCGATTGGAATTACCACACGACCTAATTCATCAACTTTACGAACGATACCAGTAGATTTCATAATTCTTTTCCTCCTAAATAAATAGTTTATAAGTTACGAGTCTATTTTTTGATTCGTCATTTTTCGACAAAATACCCTATGGACATATGATACCAATCATTTACATTTCCGTCAATTCTTAAATTCTATATTTTTTAAAAAGATTTATAGATTTCTTACTTCTTATATATAATAGAATGTGGGTAATTACTATAATTATTTCATTTTATTTTCTGAAAAATATATATATTTAAGGGAAGGGTTGTATAATTTTTAAAAATATGAGTAATAGATGATAAAGATATCGAGCATTAACTCGTTTTTATATGTGAGTTTTTGATATACTGTTTATAAATACATATGAGGTCATCCGGGAGGTCCAAAACAATGACAGAGGAAAATAAGTCCTTTTATATTACTACCCCAATTTATTATCCAAGTGGAAAGTTACACATTGGACATGCTTATACGACAGTAGCAGGAGATGCAATGGCACGATATAAGCGTATGCAAGGATACAATGTTCATTATTTAACAGGAACTGACGAGCATGGACAGAAGATCCAAAAGAAAGCAGAAGAACTAAATGTTACACCACAAGCATATGTGGACAACATTGTATCAGGGATTAAAGAACTTTGGGAGAAGATGGATATCTCTTATGACGATTTTATTCGTACAACTGAAGATCGTCATAAAGATGTCGTTGAGAAAATCTTCAAGCAGCTAATAGATCAAGGTGATATTTATCTTGATGAATATGAAGGTTGGTATTCTGTACAAGATGAAACATTCTATACAGCGCATCAATTAGTAGATCCAATTATGGAAGGCGACAAAGTAGTTGGTGGAAAAAGCCCAGATAGTGGCCATGATGTAGAGCTTGTTCGCGAAGAGTCTTATTTCTTTAGAATGGGTAAATATGTAGACCGACTATTAAAGTTCTATGAAGAGAACCCTCATTTCATTCAACCAGAGTCTCGTAAAAATGAAATGATTAATAATTTTATTAAGCCAGGATTAGAAGATTTAGCTGTTTCTCGTACTTCATTTGACTGGGGAGTTCGTGTTCCAGGGAACCCAAAACACGTTATTTATGTATGGGTAGATGCTTTGTCTAATTACATTACTGCATTAGGATATGGAACAGAAAATGAAGAGAAATATAAAAAATTCTGGCCAGCAGATGTTCATTTAGTTGGAAAAGAAATCGTTCGTTTCCATACAATTTATTGGCCAATTATTTTAATGGCGTTAGATTTACCACTTCCGAAGAAAGTCTTTGCTCATGGCTGGATTTTAATGAAGGATGGAAAAATGAGTAAGTCAAAAGGAAACGTAGTAGATCCAGTTACACTAATTGATCGTTACGGATTAGATGCATTACGTTACTACTTACTTCGCGAAGTTCCATTTGGATCCGATGGCGTATTCACACCAGAGGGATTTGTTGAACGAATTAACTTTGATTTAGCGAATGACTTAGGAAACTTATTAAATCGTACAGTAGCTATGATTGATAAATACTTTAACGGGGAAATCCCTGCATTTAAAGCGAATGTAACTGAGTTCGATGAAACGCTAGTTACATTTGCGAAGGATACATTGAAAAAAGTAGAAGAGGCAATGGAGAATATGGAGTTCTCTGTAGCACTAAGTTCTATTTGGCAGTTAGTTAGCCGTACGAATAAATATATTGATGAAACACAGCCGTGGGTATTAGCGAAGGATGAGAATGATCGTGAAAAACTTGCGTCTGTAATGGCGCACTTAGCAGAGATACTTCGTCAAACAGGTATTATGCTTATGCCATTCCTAACAGTAGCACCAAGTAAGATGTTTGCTCAACTTGGACTTACTGAAGAGGCACATAAATCTTGGGAAAGCCTATCTACAATTGGTTGTATTCCAGCTGGAACAAAAGTAGAAAAAGGAAACCCAATTTTCCCTCGTTTGGAAATGGAAGTAGAAGTAGAGTATATTAAAGAAAAAATGCAAGCCTCTGCTCCTAAAGTAGAAGAGAAAAAAGAAGAAGAACCGAAGGCAGAAGAAATTACAATTGATGATTTCTTTAAAGTAGAATTACGAGTAGCTGAAGTAATATCGGCTGAACCTGTGAAAAAGGCAGATAAGTTGTTAAAAATTCAGCTTGATTTAGGAACAGAAAAGCGTCAAGTTGTTTCGGGAATTGCAAAATTCTACTCACCAGAAGATCTAAAAGGCAAAAAGGTAATTTGTGTAACAAACTTAAAACCTGTAAAATTACGTGGTGAATTATCACAAGGTATGATTTTAGCAGGTGAAGAAAATGGCGTATTGTCATTAGCAACAATCGACCAAAATTTACCGAATGGTACAAAAATCAAGTAATTGAGACAAGAAAAGAGATGTTTCACGTGTAACATGTGTGAAGCATCTTTTTTCTTTTTAAATTCCCTTTTTTTGCATTAAAATTGTAGTATTGTTATCGTTAAGTTAGAAAAGGCTTAATTTTTTTCTAGGATAGAATTGATTTCAATATAAAAGGAGTTATGTATTATGTTGTTTGATACACATTCACATTTAAATGCAGAGCAGTTTGAAGAAGATTTACAAGAAGTTATTGCAAGGATGAAAGAAGCGGGAGTTACATATACAGTTGTTGTTGGATTCGATGAAGTAACAATAAAAAAAGCGATTGAACTAGCTGAAGCCTATGATTTTATTTACGCTGCGGTTGGATGGCATCCCGTTGATGCAATCGACATGACAGAAGAACATTTAGCTTGGTTAGAAGAACTTGCTTCTCATCCTAAAGTAGTTGCACTTGGAGAAATGGGCCTAGATTATCACTGGGATAAGTCTCCAAAAGAAATACAGAAGGAAGTATTCCGTAAACAAATTGCATTAGCCAAAAAGGTGAATTTGCCGATTATTATACATAACCGCGATGCAACGCAAGATATTGTTGATATTCTGGAGGAAGAGAATGCAGCTGAAGTGGGAGGCATTATGCATTGTTTTAGCGGTAGTGTAGAAGTAGCACAGCGATGTGTCGATATGAACTTTTTAATTTCATTAGGTGGGCCTGTTACATTTAAAAATGCGAAGAAACCGAAAGAAGTTGCTATGGAGATTCCATTAGAAAAATTATTGATAGAGACAGATTGTCCATATTTAACACCACATCCATTTCGAGGGAAACGAAATGAACCTAGTTATGTAAAACTAGTAGCAGAAGAAATTGCGAATTTAAAAGGAATTTCTTATGACGAGGTAGCACAAATAACAACAAAGAATGCAAAAGCTTTATTTGGTGTCGAATAAAAAGAGTGGGGGAGTCCCATTCTTTTTTTATTTTTTAGAAGAGAGACAGTAGAAATGCTAAGAGTCCATTATTTACTTATAACATAAGTGTAGAAATATTGCGGATAAATTAGGATGGAGATAGAAGTGTTACAATAAGAATAGTGAACAAAGATTTTTCTCTTCTACTTTTTAAAATGTACGATTAGGAAAATAATAATGGAAAAGTCGTCATTTTTTTGTTTTACTAAGTAGAGACGAAACGAGTGTGGAGGCAAGCATGAAAATTAAAGAGATTATCGTTGTAGAAGGTAAAGATGATACAGTTGCGATTAAACGTGCTGTTGATGCGGATACAATCGAAACGAACGGTTCAGCAATCGGTGATCATGTTATTGAGCAAGTTAAATTAGCGCTGCAAAAACGAGGCGTTATTATTTTCACAGATCCGGATTATCCTGGAGAGCGTATTCGAAAAATTATTTCTGATAAGGTTCCTGGATGTAAACATGCTTTTTTACCGAAGGAAGAAGCACTTGCTAAAAGGAAAAAAGGTGTCGGAATTGAGCATGCTTCTAATGAGTCAATTCGCCGTGCTTTAGAGAATATACATGAAGAAATGGAAGCTTATACAAGTGAAATTAGTTGGAGCGATCTAGTCGATGCAGGCTTAGTGGGCGGAGAAATGGCAAAGAGTCGCAGAGAAAGAATGGGTAAGCTATTAAAGATTGGTTATACAAACGCAAAACAGTTACATAAACGTTTACAAATGTTTCAAGTTTCAAAAGAATCGTTTGCAGAAGCTTATAAACAAGTCATACAGGAGGAAAGAAAATGAAGGATATCGCAACGCCAAATCGTACAAAAGACATTGTTGAAAAGTATGGATTTTCATTCAAAAAAAGCTTAGGACAAAATTTTTTAATTGATACGAATGTATTAAATCGTATCGTTGATCACGCGGAAATTGGTTCGGAAAGTGGTGCAATTGAAATTGGACCAGGTATCGGTGCGTTAACAGAACAATTAGCGAAGCGTGCTAAAAAAGTAGTGGCTTTTGAAATTGATCAGAGATTATTACCGATTTTAGATGAGACGTTAGCTCCATATAGCAACGTTACAGTTATAAATAAAGATGTACTAAAAGCAGATGTACATGAAGTGTTTAGTGAGCAATTCGAAGAAGGACAAGATGTAATGGTAGTAGCTAACTTACCATACTATATTACAACGCCAATTTTATTTAAATTGCTTGAAGAGAAATTACCGGTTCGTGGGTTTGTTGTTATGATGCAAAAAGAAGTTGGAGATCGTTTAGCTGCTAAACCTGGAACGAAAGAGTATGGTTCTTTATCAATTGCCATTCAGTATTATACAGAGGTAGAAACAGTTATGACTGTACCGCGTACAGTGTTTGTACCACAACCAAATGTTGATTCTGCGATTATCCGTCTTCTAAAGCGTCCTAAACCAGTTGTAGAAGTGAAAGATGAAACATTCTTCTTTGAAGTAGTACGAGCGAGTTTCGCACAGCGTCGTAAAACGTTAATGAATAATTTATCAAATAATTTAAATGGCTTCCCGAAAGATAAAGAGTTGTTAGACCGAATTTTAACAGAAGTAGGAATTGATCCGAAGCGAAGAGGCGAAACGCTATCTATCGAAGAATTTGCAACATTAAGTAATGCATTAGTTCTTCATAAATTATCATAAGAATATGAAAGGGACAGTTCAACTTGAGCTGTCCCTTTTGTCACCTTTCCTTTCCTAAATTCATACTTTAAAAGCAGGTAAGATGGCCTAACGAGTTTGGAGGTAGGAGAATGGCTTTACATGTTGGAGAATTAGTGGAACGATATTCTCATAATAGGGATATTCTTTTTCGTATTATAGAAATAAAAGGCGAGATCGCGATATTGTTTGGGGAAGAAATTAGACTTGTGGCGGATGCGCCGCTTGCAGATTTAATTAGTATAGATCAACGAGAACATAAAAAAAGAGTGAAGCGTGAAAAAGAAACAATGGAGCGTACGTACCGTTTATTTCAACAAGATTATGTATTAATGAAACAAAGACATGAACACACTTCAACAGGTGGATATACAAGTGAAGTGAATTATTTTCAAATGCCAGGGCGTGTATTGCATATAGATGGAGATCCTTTGTATTTGCGCAAGTGTTTAGATTTATATAATAAAATAGGCGTTCCTGTACAAGGCATTCATTGTAAGGAAACGGAGATGCATGAAAAGGTAGTAGACTTAATCGATCATTTTCGTCCAGATATTCTAGTTATTACAGGACATGATGCATATACAAAGTCAAAAGGAGTCATGGGAGATTTAGCAGCATATAGACATTCTAGACATTTTGTACAGGCTGTTCGAGAAGTGCGAAAAAAATATCCATCATTAGATCAACTCGTTATTTTTGCTGGAGCTTGTCAATCACACTTTGAGGCGCTGATTCGAGCAGGTGCTAATTTTGCTAGTTCGCCATCTAGAATTAATATTCATGCTCTAGATCCTGTATATGTAGTTGGCAAAGTTAGTTTCACTTCATTTATGGAAAGAGTCAATGTATGGGATGTTGTGCGTAATACAATTACTGGTGAAAAAGGACTAGGCGGAATTGAAACGAGAGGGATTTTACGAACTGGATTACCCTTTCAACATTATGATGAATGAGCAAGGTACATACGTATCTTGCTTTTTTATGTGGAAATGATGTAAATGAGTTTGGATAAAAAGTTTCAAGAACGTGCAGACTATACAATGATACTTGTACAATATAGTATTTCTTCTATCTATTCAAACGCATGATGTTTTTATAATGATATTGTCTGTAAATTGCGGTTAATAATTGGGATAGATATGTCGTGTTTTAAGTGTTCAATCTAAATTACAGCGAGGTGTAGCAAGGGATATGTCAAAACGTTTAGATGATATTAAAAACGAATTAGATCACCATCTTGGACAGCGACTTATGTTAAAGGCGAATAGTGGAAGAAGAAAAACTGTAGAGCAATCGGGTGTGCTTGCAGAAACATATCGTTCTGTGTTTGTTGTACAGTTAGACCAACAAGAAGATGCATTGCAACGTGTATCTTATAGTTATGCAGATGTTTTAACAGAGACAGTAGAGTTAACATTTTACGATGAACCTCATAATGAAGCATTTTATAATTAACATGTTAGTTGTTACATATATTCCCACAAATGAAAATCTATATTATTTTGCATACTAATTATACCGTAGCAAAATAAGGAGGGACTCTGCATTGAGTAGACGAAGAGGAGTCATGTCAAATCAATTTAAAGAAGAGCTTGCAAAAGAGCTTGGCTTTTATGATGTTGTTCAGAAAGAAGGATGGGGCGGAATTCGTGCGAAAGATGCTGGTAATATGGTGAAACGTGCTATAGAAATTGCGGAACAGCAATTAATGAAACGAAACCAGTAGTTGTAAGATACTTTCTATGCTACGGTAGCCGAGGAGAGATTCCTCGGCTTTTTGCACGCTAAAAGGTGCCATCATTTGATATAAGTAGTTTCATTCTGAATGCTTTTCGTTATAATTAGGGAAGTGTCATCGTCTTACTATAAATTTATGGTAAAATAAACGATAAAAGATTGAGTACATAGAGTGGGTGAATAGATTGAAGCTACTAGTGAAAGCGCCAGCAAAGATTAATCTGTCGTTAGATGTACTGGGAAAAAGACAAGACGGATATCATGAAGTGAAAATGATTATGACAACAATTGATTTAGCAGATCGTTTAGAGCTAACGGAATTAGCAGAAGACCGTATTGAAATTTTGTCCCATAATCGGTATGTCCCAGACGACCAACGCAACTTAGCTTATCAAGCAGCGAAATTATTAAAAGAGAAGTTTAATGTAAAAAAAGGTGTATCTATTACTATTGAAAAAACGATTCCAGTAGCCGCTGGATTAGCAGGTGGAAGTAGTGATGCAGCAGCGACATTACGTGGCCTTAATAAGTTATGGAATTTAGGAATTACAATCGATGAGTTAGCAGAGCTTGGCGCAGAAATTGGGTCAGATGTATCGTTTTGTGTATACGGCGGAACTGCGATCGCCACTGGAAGAGGAGAAAAAATTGAACACATAAAGACTCCACCTTCTTGTTGGGTTATTTTAGCAAAGCCTCACATTGGTGTATCGACTGCAGACGTATATGGAAATTTAAAATTGAATTGTGTTACACATCCAAATGTAGATAAAATGGTTGAAGTCATTAATGGCGGGGACTATAAAGGAATTTGTGATACTGTTGGTAACGTTTTAGAAGATGTGACATTTGCGATGCATCCTGAAGTTGCGCGTATTAAGGCACAGATGAAACGATTCGGTGCGGATGCTGTATTAATGAGTGGAAGTGGCCCAACTGTATTTGGTCTTGTACACCATGATTCGCGAATGCATCGTATATATAACGGATTAAAGGGATTTTGCGAACAAGTATATGCAGTACGTTTATTAGGAGAGCGAGAAACGCTTGAATAAAGACGTATAATACGTTATGATTTGTTTAGAATATTCGTGATTTGAGGTGAGAGTATGAAAATTAGACGAAGTACAAGATTGGTCGATATGACTTATTACTTGCTACAAAATCCTCGTCAGCTAGTTTCTCTCACTTTTTTTGCTGAAAGGTATCAATCGGCTAAATCATCCATTAGTGAAGATTTAGTTATTATTAAGCAAACGTTTGAACAACAAGGGGTCGGCACATTGCAAACGATACCAGGAGCAGCAGGAGGAGTGAAATATATTCCCTATATAAGTGAAGAAGAGGCAAATCTGATTATTAATGAGCTTTGTAGCTTATTTGAAAATCCAGATCGTATTTTGCCTGGCGGTTACTTATATATGACGGATCTTTTAAGTAATCCTCGCCAGATTAATGGTGCGGGTCGTTTATTTGCTTCCGTTTTTGCTAGACAACCAATTGATGCGGTTATGACCGTAGCGACAAAAGGAATTCCACTTGCTTATGCAGTGGCGAATTACTTAGATGTACCGGTGGTAATTGCGAGAAAAGATAATAAGGTAACAGAAGGACCCACTGTTAGTATTAACTATGTATCGGGTTCCTCTAAGCGAATCCAAACGATGACTTTAGCAAAGCGTAGCCTTCCAGAAGGATCTAATGTTTTAATTATTGATGATTTCATGAAAGCTGGCGGAACCATTCAAGGTATGATGAGCATGCTAGAAGAGTTTAAAGCTAACGTTGTTGGAATTGGTGTATTAGTAGAATCTACGGATATCGAAGAAAGACTTATTAATAACTTTGTATCATTAATTCGTCTGTCAGAAGTTGATGTGAAAGAAAAAGCGATTCAAGTGGAGAAGGGGAATTATTCGCTTGCGCCATTTAAAGAAGGAATTGTAGAGGCTGAGTAAAAAGGGTAAAGCAGATAGCTTTATCTTTTTTTATTCTATTTATAAATTATAAAATAGGTGGACAAACTGCTTTTCGTACACTATTTTTAAAGAGTAAAAATAAATAATAAAAGGGTGAAAAGTATGAAAGTTGTTCAAACAAGCAAAGCACCACAAGCAATCGGACCATATTCACAAGGGATTATTGTAAATAATATGTTCTATAGTTCGGGACAAATCCCGTTAACAGCAAGTGGAGAACTTGTAACGGGGGATGTAACAGTACAAACAGAGCAAGTATTTGAAAATTTACAAGCAGTATTAGCAGAAGCTGGTGCTTCATTTGATACAGTGGTAAAAACAACAGTATTCTTAAAGGATATGGATGATTTTAATGCGGTTAATGAAGTATATGGTTCTTATTTCTCTACTCATAAACCAGCGCGTTCTTGTGTACAGGTAGCAAAATTACCGAAAGATGTTTCTGTTGAAATCGAAGTAATCGCCCTAGTTAAGTAACACTTTGTAAGCGATAACCTCTACTAATCTCTATATTCAACTACAATAAAAATTTTTATCTTAAAAATTTTTAAAAAATTAAAGGGAAAATAGAAATTTTGTGGAATTTATACAAATATATCGCTTATTTAGAAAAGGGTGGTGAACACAAGATGGAAGTGACTGACGTAAGATTACGCCGCGTAAACACAGAAGGCCGCATGAGAGCAATTGCCTCTATTACTCTAGACCATGAATTTGTTGTTCATGATATTCGTGTAATTGATGGTAATAATGGATTATTTGTAGCAATGCCAAGTAAACGTACTCCAGATGGAGAATTCCGTGACATTGCACATCCAATTAATTCTGGTACACGCTCTAAAATTCAAGATGCGGTTTTAACAGAGTATCATCGTTTAGGCGAGTTAGAAGAGGTTGAGTTTGAAGAAGCAGGCGCTTCGTAAAATTCGAATGAAAAGGGCTTTTGAAAGAAAGTCTTATAATTTTGTAGCAAACTCCTGTAAGCATTTACAGGAGTTTGTTTTTTTGTGTTTATATATATTTACCGTTTGGAAAATTCGAAATTTATTAAAATGAAGAGAAAAACTTCTAATTTTTTCAAAATCATTTTAAATAGTATAGCTTATTTCTTAAAAAAGATACTAAAGAGTAAAACATCGTATAAGAATTATGGTAAAATTTAATAGTTATAATGTGTTTCTTGAAATATATGATGATTTAGGATAATATCGTTAATGGATAAATAGGTTGCGATGGAGGGTCTATATGTCAAACAGATTTGCAGTGATTCTAGCTGCGGGTAAAGGCACACGTATGAAGTCCAAGCTATACAAAGTGCTACATCCTGTATGTGGAAAACCAATGGTACAACATGTAGTCGATCAAGTATCCCAATTAGGGATGCAGAAACTTGTAACAGTCGTTGGACATGGTGCTGAAATGGTACAAGAACAGCTAGGAAACGTAAGTGAGTTTGCATTACAAGCAGAACAACTTGGTACAGCACATGCTGTCGATCAAGCTGCAAATGTACTTGCAAATGAAGAAGGAACAACTTTAGTTATTTGTGGTGATACACCTCTAATAACTGCTGAAACGATGGAAGCATTGCTTCAGCAACACGAGGAAGCGGGAGCAATGGCAACGGTACTAACAGCGTACATAGAAGAGCCTGCTGGATATGGCCGTATCGTTCGTAATGAGAATGGTCATGTTGAAAAGATTGTTGAGCATAAGGATGCAAATGAAAAAGAATTAGCTATTAAAGAAATCAATACGGGTACGTATTGTTTTGATAATAAAGCTCTATTTGCTTCACTTTCTAAAGTTTCAAATGATAATGTACAGGGCGAATATTACCTTCCGGACGTTATTGAAATTTTAAAAAATGAAGGTCATATTGTATCAGCTTATCAAACAGAGCACTTCGATGAAACGTTAGGTGTTAACGACAGAGTCGCTCTATCGCAAGCGGAAATTATTATGAAAAACCGTATTAACCGAAAGAACATGGTAAATGGTGTTACAATTATTGATCCAAGTAACACATACATTTCTGCTGATGCGATTATTGGCAGTGATACAGTTCTTCACCCAGGAACAATTATTGAGGGTAACACTGTAATTGGTTCTGATTGTGAAATTGGACCACATACAGTAATTCGCGACAGTGAAATTGGAGAGCGTACGGTAATTCGTCAATCTACTGTACATGACAGCAAACTTGGTACAGAAGTATCAGTTGGCCCATTTGCACATATTCGCCCAGATTCAGTTATTGGAGATGAAGTGCGCGTTGGAAACTTCGTAGAAATCAAAAAAACTGTTTTTGGTAATAGAAGTAAAGCTTCACACTTAAGTTATATCGGGGATGCACAAATTGGAGAAGACGTGAATCTTGGTTGTGGTTCAATTACGGTGAACTACGACGGAAAGAATAAATTTAAAACTGTGATTGGTAACGGGGTATTTATTGGATGTAATTCAAATCTTGTTGCTCCTGTAACAGTTGAAGATGGTGCTTATGTGGCAGCAGGCTCTACAATTACAGAGAATGTTCCATCAAAAGCATTATCGGTAGCACGTGCACGTCAAGTTAACAAAGAAGACTATGTTGATCAATTGCTGAATAAGAAAAAATCATAATGTGGAGGGTTAATCTAGATGTCGACTCAATATCTAAATTCTAATTTGAAAGTATTCTCTTTAAACTCTAATAAGGAACTTGCTGAGCAAATCGCAAAGCATATTGGAGTAGGACTAGGAAAATGTTCTGTTGATCGTTTTAGTGATGGAGAAGTTCAAATTAACATTGAAGAAAGTATTCGTGGTTGCGATGTATTCATTATTCAATCTACAAGCTTCCCAGTAAACGAACATATCATGGAATTACTTATTATGATTGATGCATTAAAACGTGCATCTGCAAAAACAATTAATATTGTTATTCCTTACTATGGTTATGCGCGTCAAGACCGTAAAGCGCGTTCTCGTGAACCAATTACATCGAAACTTGTAGCAAACTTGCTTGAAACAGCAGGTGCAACTCGTGTAATCACTCTAGATTTACATGCTCCACAAATTCAAGGATTCTTTGATATCCCAATCGACCACTTAATGGGTGTACCGATTCTTTCAGATTACTTTGAAACAAAAGGTCTTAAAGATATCGTAATCGTATCTCCTGATCACGGTGGCGTAACTCGTGCTAGAAAAATGGCAGATCGCCTAAAAGCGCCAATCGCTATTATTGATAAGCGTCGTCCTCGTCCGAATGTATCGGAAGTAATGAACATTATCGGTAACATCGAAGGCAAAACAGCAATTTTAATTGATGACATCATTGATACAGCTGGTACAATTACATTAGCGGCAAACGCTCTTGTTGAGAACGGTGCTTCTGAAGTATATGCTTGCTGTACACACCCAGTATTATCTGGCCCGGCAATTGAGCGTATTCAAAATTCGAATATTAAAGAGTTAGTTGTAACGAACTCTATCGTATTACCAGAAGAAAAGAAAATTGATAAAGTACATGAACTTTCAGTTGCTCCATTAATCGGAGAAGCAATCATTCGTGTATACGAAGAAGAATCAGTAAGTGTATTATTCAATTAATTGGATAGAATGAGACGTAACCAAGATTGGTTACGTCTTTTCGTATCGAAAAAAGAAAGTAGTGGTACAAAGAATGAAATTAATAGTAGGACTTGGGAACCCAGGTAGAGAATATGAATTAACAAGGCATAATATTGGGTTTATGGCGATTGATGAACTTGCCAAGCGTTGGAATATTTCTTTGAATGAACAAAAATTCAAAGGGCTATTTGGTGCAGGCTTTGTTAATGGGGAAAAGGTAATCTTATTAAAGCCACTTACATATATGAATTTATCTGGGGAAAGTATCCGTCCACTCATGGATTATTATAAAATTGATGTCGAGGACTTCATCGTCATGTACGATGATTTAGATATTCCTGTAGGTAAATTACGCCTTCGCATGAAAGGAAGTGCAGGTGGACATAATGGTGTGAAATCAACAATTTCACATTTAGGAACACAAGAATTTCAACGCATCCGCATGGGAATCGATCGCCCGAAAAATGGGATGAAAGTAGTGGATTATGTATTAGGACGTTTTACGTCTGAAGAACTTCCTGGTGTCAATCAATCCATTGAAAAGACAGCAGATGCATGTGAAGAGTGGTTAAATAAACCATTTCTCCAAATCATGAATACTTTTAATAGTTAAGCGTATAATCTGGAATATTTTATTTTGCTTTAACCCATACTAGTAGTAACTGGATATTTAGGAGGCTAGTATGGAAGGGTATTATTACTGCAGACATTGCGAGAGTAATGTAGGCTCCGTTACCGTAGAAAAAGTATATAGCGACGTTTTGCTTCAACTAACAGAGCAAGAAGTAGTGGATATGATTCATTTTCATGAGAATGGAAATATATATATAAAAACGATTTGTGAATCGTGTCAAGAAACGCTCGCATCTTATCCTGAGTATTATGAATATGAAAAATTTCTGCAATAAAATGTTGTCGCTTTGGCATGTCCAAAGCATTTTTCTGTTTTCTTTTTCCAAAATATTTGCATAAAATATAGTAACTTGCTCTTTATGTTGAGAGGAGTTTTGATAATGATAGGTTTATTAGAGCAGTTTTATAAAAATGAAGAGATACAATCGGTTATTAATGGGCTAGAAGATGGGTTGAAAGAGCAACTTATATCGGGTATGGCAACATCTTCTCGTTCATTATTAATGGCAGCTTTATATAAAAAAACAAAAAAATCGCAACTAATTGTGACGCATAATTTATACCAAGCACAAAAAGTACATGAAGATTTAGTGGCTTTACTTGGTGAAAAAGATGTGTGGTTATATCCCGTAAATGAATTGATAGCATCGGAAATCGGTGTTGCAAGTCCAGAATTGAAGGCGCAGCGTATTGAAGTGTTAAATCGCTTGGCGGCGGGAGAGAATGGGATTATTGTAGCGCCAGTTGCAGGACTACGTAGATTTTTACCAATAAAAGAATTATGGAAGCAAAGGCAAATTGAAATCAATCTAGGGCAAGAGATTGATTTAGATGCACTTTTGCATACTTTACATCATATTGGCTACGAGCGTAAGTCAATGGTAGAAGCTCCAGGAGAGTTCAGTTTACGCGGGGGAATATTAGATATTTACCCATTAACGGAAGAATTACCATTTCGTATTGAATTCTTCGATACAGAAGTCGATTCTATTCGATTGTTTGATGTGGATGAACAGCGCTCTCAAGATAAAAAGGAAAGTGTTAAGTTCGGTCCAGCAACAGAGTTTTTATTTTCACAGGAAGAATTGAAATTGGGAATTAAGCATCTTGAAGAAGGTTTGACTAAGACGATGCAAAAGCTTTCCGATGATAAATTAAAGACTACAGTACTTGAGACGGTAAGTCATGAAATTGAGATGTTGAAAAACGGGCAAAGTATAGAACAAATGTTTAAATATTTATCTATTTTCTATAAAGAACCTGCTAGTCTGATAGATTATTTACCAGAAGATGGTGTTGTGATTTTAGATGAAATTTCCCGTATTCAAGAAACGGCATCACATCTCGAAACAGAAGAAGCGGAATGGTATATATCACTTCTTGGTGAAGGAACAATTATTCAGGACTTATCTTTCTCCCACTCATTTGAGGAGTTTCTTCATCATAAAAAAAGAAGTTTTGTATATTTAACGTTATTCTTGCGCCATATAGCACATACACATCCACAAAATATTGTGAATGTGACATGTAAAACAATGCAAGATTTCCACGGACAGATGCAGTTGTTAAAAACTGAAATTGATAGATGGAATGAAGGGCATTTTACGACCGTTGTGCTCGGAACAGATGATGAACGTGTAAAAAAACTACAACATATTTTAAGTGATTATGATATTGAGGCAGACATTGTAGAGGCGACAGATATTTTATTGCCTGGAAGGTTACAAATTGCTGTGGGTGATTTACATGCAGGGTTTGAAATGCCGATGCAAAAGCTTGTTGTTATTACTGAAAAGGAGCTTTTTCATAAGAAGGTTAAAAAATCACAACGTAAGCAAAAGTTATCTAACGCTGAACGTATTAAAAGTTATTCGGAATTAAAAGTTGGAGACTATGTAGTTCATGTAAATCATGGTATAGGTAAATTTTTAGGTATTGAGACATTAGAGATTAATGGTGTTCATAAAGATTATTTAAATATTAAATATCAAGGTAATGATAAGTTATATGTTCCGATTGAACAAATTGATCAAGTGCAAAAATATGTAGGATCTGAAGGTAAGGATCCGAAAGTTTATAAATTAGGCGGTAATGATTGGAAGAAGGTTAAAACGAAAGTTGAAAAATCTGTACAAGACATTGCAGATGACCTAATTAAATTGTATGCCGAGCGCGAAGCTTCAAAAGGTTATGCATATACACCAGATACGGCAGAACAACAAGAATTTGAATCTTCTTTCCCATATCAAGAGACAGAGGATCAATTACGTTCTATTGACGAAATTAAGAAAGATATGGAACGTGGACGTCCGATGGATAGGCTTCTTTGTGGTGACGTAGGGTATGGAAAGACTGAAGTAGCCATTCGTGCGGCATTTAAAGCAATTATGGATGAAAAACAAGTTGCGATTTTAGTACCGACAACCATTCTTGCACAACAACACTATGAAACAATTCGAGAGCGTTTTCAAGATTACCCGATTAATATAGGGTTGCTAAGTAGATTCCGTACGCGGAAACAACAAAATGAAACGATTAAGGGTTTAAAAGATGGAACGGTAGATATTGTAATCGGAACACATCGTATTTTATCCAAAGATGTTACTTATAAAGATTTAGGACTTCTTATTATTGATGAGGAACAAAGATTCGGTGTTACGCATAAAGAAAAAATTAAACAATTGAAAGCAAATGTTGACGTTTTAACGTTAACGGCAACTCCGATTCCACGTACACTTCATATGTCTATGCTTGGTGTGCGTGATTTATCTGTAATTGAGACACCGCCAGAGAATAGGTTCCCAGTACAAACATATGTAGTGGAGTATAATCCAGCATTAATGCGAGAAGCGATAGAGCGAGAGCTTGCAAGAGGAGGTCAAATTTACTTCTTATATAACCGTGTGGAGGATATTGAAAGAAAAGCAGATGAAATTTCGATGTTAGTTCCAGACGCTCGTGTAACATACGCACACGGGAAAATGAATGAAGGTGAATTAGAGTCTGTTATGCTATCGTTTTTAGAGGGGCAGCATGATGTTCTTGTAAGTACAACAATTATTGAGACGGGTGTAGATATTCCGAATGTAAATACATTAATTGTATTTGATGCAGATCGTATGGGATTATCACAGTTGTATCAGCTTCGTGGTCGTGTTGGACGTTCTAATCGCGTCGCGTATGCATACTTTGCATACAAACGCGATAAAGTGTTATCGGAAGTTGCAGAGAGGCGTCTGCAGGCAATTAAAGAGTTTACAGAGCTTGGATCTGGTTTCAAAATTGCGATGAGAGATTTATCAATTCGTGGTGCAGGTAACTTGTTAGGAGCAGAACAACATGGATTTATTGATTCTGTCGGATTTGATCTATATTCTCAAATGCTAAAAGATGCAATTGAACAGCGCAGGGGAACAGACGGAGTTGAAAATATAGTTAATGTTGAAATTGATTTAGAAGTAGATGCATATTTACCGGATGCTTATATTTCAGATAGTAAACAAAAAATTATGATGTATAAACAATTTAGAGGTGTTTCTGCAATTGAGGATATTGAAGAGCTGCAGGAAGAGATGATAGATAGATTTGGTGATTATCCACAAGAAGTTGGTTATTTATTACAAATCGCAAATATTAAAGTGTTAGCAATGAAAGAACAAATTGAGTTAATTAAGCAAAATAAATTTGAAGTAACGTTCCTGTTTTCTGAACAAGCAAGCCAAAATATCGATGGTGGGAAATTATTTATGCTAGGGAATAGTTTTGGTCGTATGATTGGTCTTGGTATGGAAGGGTCACAATTGAAAATTGTTATGAAAACGAATGGATTAGAGACATCGAAATGGTTAACAATTGCTGAAAATTTATTAAAAGGCTTACCAGATGTAAAAAAAGAAGTAATAAATGCCTAATTTAAGATAAAAAATACAATTCGACGTGCATAGAAGAACTAATGTGTAAAATACTATGTTTAACAGTTGGTGATTTTTACATGAACAGGTAAATTCACCACTTTTGATCATCAGTAGAAAGTGAGGCAGCATTAGAATGAAAGCAACTGGAATCGTACGTCGAATTGATGATTTAGGCAGGGTAGTAATCCCGAAGGAAATTCGTAGAACTTTACGTATTCGAGAAGGAGACCCACTAGAAATATTTGTTGATCGCGATGGAGAAGTGATTTTGAAAAAATATTCTCCAATTAGTGAGCTGGGTAATTTTGCAAAAGAATATACGGAAGCTTTATACGATAGCTTAGGACATAATGTGCTTGTATGTGATCGTGATTCTATTATCGCAGTAGCAGGCATATCTAAAAAAGAATACTTAAATAAAAGTGTTGGCGATTTAATCGAGAAGACAATGGAAGAGCGTAAGTCTGTAATTATGACAGATGAAAGCGAAATTTCAATTATTGATGGAGTAACAGAAAAAGTGAGCTCCTATACAATTGGCCCGATTGTTGCGAATGGGGATCCAATTGGAGCTGTTGTTATCTTCTCTAAAGAGGCCATTATAAGTGAAGTAGAGCATAAGTCAGTAAATACAGCTGCAAGCTTTTTAGCGAAACAAATGGAGCAGTAGTGAAGTGTAATTTCTATAAGTAGCAATCTTTCCTAATTATGATATTTCTATTTGAGAAATTAACTATTTGGAGATATAAGTATATTGAACGAAGGTAGCGCTTTGCTACCTTTTTTCGTTGAACATTTTCAATGTTGCACGAACGTATTATTACTCGTGGAGGCAGGGAGCCTGTTCTTTTCTTTATGATATAATACGAGGGGTGAGAATAGAAAAAGGAGTTTTCTTGTATGGAAGCGAAGAAGTATCAAGCCTTTTGGCGTGGGGCTATTATATTAACAATCGCAAGTTTTGTTACGAAAGTATTAAGCGCTTTTTACCGTATTCCATATCAAAATATAGCGGGTGATATTGGTTTTTATATTTACCAACAAATTTATCCGTTTTATGGATTTTGTTTAATTTTAGCTACTTATGGGTTTCCCATTATTATTTCAAAAATGGTCGCAGAAAGATTAGAACAAGGAAAACAAAAAGAAGCAGAAGAAATTATTTGTGTATCTTTTTGGTTTTTATTAGGAATTGGATTTGTGGGTTTTTTCACATTGTTCTTCGGTGCCGAAACAATTGCATCGGCTATGGGCGATATACATTTGGATAAATTATTACGTGTTATTTCGTTTTCATTCCTACTAATGCCATTTTTATCTGTAGCGAGAGGATATTTTCAAGGATTCAATAATATGATGCCGACGGCTGTTTCGCAAGTAATTGAACAAACGATTCGTGTTTCTATTATTGTGTTTTTATCACTATTCCTTATTGCTCATGGATTTGATTTATATACAGTTGGTGCGGGTGCTATGTTAGGTTCAATTGCAGGTGGGCTTATTGGGATTATCGTACTTTTACTTTATATGCGTCATGATTTCCGGTCTATTTTCTTTAAAAGTTGGAAGAGAGTTGGAGATAAAAAAAGGATTATTAGAATCCTTTTTTGGCAGGGATTGGCGATTTGTGTTAGTAATTTAGTCCTTATTTTTATACAAATGGCGGATTCTATTTCCTTTTATACCTTGCTTATTCGCGCGGGGGAGCAAGTTGAAAATGCAAAGGTACTAAAAGGCGTTTATGATAGAAGTATCCCGCTTATGCAATTGGGTACTGTTGTGACAACTTCTTTCTCATTGTCACTTATACCTATTATTACAGCGGCGAAAGAAAGAGGAGATTTTTCCTTTATTCAAGAAAAGGTAAAGTTAGCAATGAAAATAACATTCGTTATTGGATTTGCAGCTGCTATTGGATTAACTTGTATTATTCAACCTACAAATATTATGTTGTTTGAAAATAGTGATGGATCAGATGTGTTATCGATTTTATCTTTATCTATTTTATTTAGTTCATTGTCAATTACAACTGCTTCTATTTTGCAAGGGTTGGGACAAACATTAAAACCAGCAATATTCGTTGTATTTGGAGGTTGTTTGAAGCTAGCTTTAAACTATATATTAATGCCGTATTTTGGTGTAAAGGGAGCTGCAATTGCAACTTTAGTTGCGCTTATTGTAATTGCCTTGCTAAATAGTGTTTTACTTATGCGAGCTGTATCAGATCCGCTTATTGATAAGCGGAATATGTTAGGTGTAGTTATTAGTGGCATTGGTATGGGGTTTGTATTAATAATCTTTATGCGTGTGTTGCGAATGTCTGGATTAGTAATTGATACAGGACATAGAGGAATTGCGACGCTTGAAGCGCTGTTAGGTGTAGCTATCGGCGGATTAGCATATATGTTTTTAATTTTAAAATTACGTGTATTTACAAAAGAAGAATTAGGAACCGTTATGAAACAAGAGAAAAAAGAAGGTTCATTGAAGAAGAGTGGATAGAGGTGACTGGTTGTGAGTGGAATTATTACTATTTTAGGATTAGGTGCTGGTGAGTTAGATCAGTTAACGATGGGTGTATATCGAAAGATAAAAGAAGCGGACCATATGTTTGTTAGAACGAAGGAACACCCAGTTATAGAAGAATTGGAGAAAGAAGGCATAAAATATACAGCTTTTGACGATGTATACGAAGCGCATGATACATTTGAAATCGTATATGAAACAATCGCGAATACGTTGTTAGAACAAGCTAAAGGTACAGAAATTATTTATGCGGTTCCTGGTCATCCGCTTGTAGCAGAAAGAACAGTTCAGCTACTTTTGGAAAAAGGAGAGGTAGCAAATATTGAAGTGCGACTTGAAGGTGGACAAAGTTTCCTTGATCCGATGTTTGCGAGCCTAAAAATTGATCCGATTGAAGGATTTCAATTAATTGATGCTACATCATTTGAAAGAGGGCAATTAGAGTTACGTCAACATTTAATCTTTTGCCAAGTGTATGATGCGTTTGTTGCTTCAGATGTGAAACTACCGTTAATGGAGATGTTGCCAGATGATTACGAAGTGTATATCGTAACAGCTGCAGGAACTTCATTTGAGCAAGTAAAAAAAGTGCCATTATACATGTTAGATCATGAAACAGAATTAAATAATTTAACGAGTGTATATGTACCACCAGTTAAGGAACGTGCATCCTTGTATCAGCAGTTTGATGTGCTTAGAGCAATTATTGCTGATCTTCGTGGACCGAATGGTTGCCCGTGGGATAAAAAGCAAACTCATCAATCTTTAAAGAAATACTTAATTGAAGAAGCATATGAGGTGCTAGAAGCCATTGATGAAGAGGATGATGATCATTTAGTAGAAGAACTGGGTGATATATTATTACAAGTTATGCTTCATGCCCAAATTGGAGAGGATGAAGGTTGGTTCTCTATAGACGATATTATCCGAACTTTATCTGAGAAAATGGTTCGTCGTCACCCACATGTGTTTGGGAATACGGATGTAAATAATGCTGATGAAGTAATTGCGAATTGGGAAGAGATTAAAAAACAAGAAAAGGGATTCGTGAAAGAATCTGTTTTAACGGGTATTCCAAAAAGCTTACCGCAGCTAATGCGTGCTTATGAAATTCAGAAGAAAGCTGGAAAGGTTGGATTTGATTGGGTTGATGTGCAGCCGATGATAGAGAAAGCCTTAGAAGAATGGCAAGAATTCCAGCAAGAAGTTGTAAACATGGATGAGGAAAAGATGCTAGGTGAATTTGGTGATTTATTATTTGCATTTGTTAATATAGCTCGTCATTATAAAATAGATCCAGAAGAAGCGTTGCATTCAACTAATGAGAAATTTACCGGTCGTTTTTTATACATGGAAGCAAAAGTAGCAGAAATGAATAAAGAAATGCAAGATTTATCATTAGAACAGTTAGATGTTTTATGGGAAGAGGCCAAACAAACAGAGCGTTAATAGGGGGACTTGATATGCGTTTAGATAAGTTTTTGAAAGTGTCACGTTTAATTAAAAGAAGAACATTAGCAAAAGAAGTATCTGATCAAGGAAGAATATCCATTAATGGTCAAGTGGCAAAAGCGAGTTCAGATGTAAAGGTAGATGATGAATTAACAATTCGTTTTGGTCAAAAAATAGTAACTGTGAAAGTAAATGAATTGAAAGAAACGACTAAAAAAGAAGATGCAGCGAACATGTATAGTATAGTTCGCGAAGAAAAAGTAAAAGCGGAAGAAGGCTTGTTCTAAAATGGGCCACCCCTTCATACATTACTATTAGCTAGTATAAAGCTATGGGGGGATTTTCGTGAATAATGGTTACTCACCTATGTCTTCTAATCAACAAAATGTTTCTGTAGAGCATGATATTATCATGCGTGGCAGGCGTGTAATCGATATTACCGGTGTAAAGCAAGTGGAGAGTTTTGATAGCGAAGAGTTTTTACTGGAGACTGTAATGGGTTTTTTAACAATTCGTGGTCAAAATTTACAGATGAAGAATTTAGATGTAGAAAAGGGTGTTGTATCGATTAAAGGGAAAATTCATGAGATGCTGTATATTGATGAGAACCAAGGGGAGAAAACTAAAGGTTTCTTTAGTAAGTTGTTTAAATGAGCCTAACAATTCAGTTGTATACAATGCTTTCAATGATTGGAATGGGTGCTTGGATTGGTGCATCTTTAGATACGTATCAACGATTCTTAAAACGCCAAGAGCGTAAACGTTGGCTTGTATTTATACATGATATACTATTTTGGATTGTCCAAGCCTTATTCGTTTTTTATGTATTACTGCTCGTGAATGAAGCTGAATTACGTATATATGTATTTTTGGCATTATTATGCGGTTTTGCGGCATATCAAAGTTTATTGAAAGCATTATACATGAAGATGTTAAATTTTCTCATCCATATTTTTGTGCAAACAATACAATTTTTTGTTCGAATTATACAGCTACTCATGATAAAACCTGTTATTATTATAGCGCAGCTATTTATTGCATTTATATTATTCTTATTTCGTGTACTGCTTTCAATTGGACGTGTGTTATGGAAAATGGCGATTTGGATATTACTTTTCATGTGGAAAGTTTTTTTCTGGCCTGTTCGATTTATTGCTTCACTCATATGGAAACTTCTCCCTAATCGTGTTAAACTTTTTATAACGAAGCATGTAGGGTTCCTGCAATATATAGCAAAGTTGAAGGGACATACCTTCCAATTATGGGAGCGTATAAAAAAGAAGTTAGGGGGACCTCGGAAATGAGGGAACTGAGACAAAGAACAATCGAAAAACAGAGTCCAAATCCTGTTAAAGAACATATAATACAAACGGATGAGAACAGGAAGCGACTTTATCGCCGTTTAGCGGTTTTTCTTGTCTTTGCTTTTACAATTATTGCGAGTATTAGTGTAACGTTTTATCAACAAAACAGTTCCATTAAAGCAAAAGAGGCAAAAGTTAAGGACATGAAAAAAGAACTGGATTCATTAACGAAAAAGGAAAAAAGTCTAAAAGACGAAGTTCAAAAGTTAAATGATGAAGAGTACGTTTTAAAGATTGCTAGAAGGGATTATTTCTTCTCCGGAAAAGGGGAGATAATTTTTCCTGTTTCTAAGTAGAGTATGTCTTATTGACACTATATTTTAGGATTATATATAATAAAGTAAAATTTGACTTTTTAACCACTAAGGAGGAGCATTTTTTTTATGTCAATCGAGGTAGGCAGCAAGTTACAGGGTAAAGTAACAGGTATTACAAATTTTGGCGCTTTTGTGGAGCTGCCAGAAGGCTTAACGGGTCTTGTTCATATTAGTGAAGTTGCTGATAATTATGTGAAAGATATTAACGATCACTTAAAAGTGGGCGACCAAGTAGAAGTAAAAGTTATTAATGTTGAAAAAGATGGAAAGATTGGTCTATCTATTAAAAAAGCGAAAGAACGCGAAAAAACAGAAGGAGATCGTCCACGTGGTGAATACCAACAACGCGGTGGTGATCAACAACGTTCTGGACGTCCACAACGTAATAATCGTTCTTTCAACAGAGATAACCGCGGTGGCGGTAACGACCGAGCTCCAAAAGAAACATTTGAGCAAAAGATGGCACGCTTTTTAAAAGATAGTGAAGATCGTTTAACTTCTTTAAAGCGTAACACAGAATCTAAACGTGGTGGCCGTGGCGCACGTCGCGGATAATAAGTCCGTTTAATTCTTAGCATATAGAGAGGTACCCAGAGTAATTACTCGGGTACTTTTTTATGTGAGAGAATATATTTTAAAAAAGTTTTTGAGATGTGTTGACTTTAAAACATATCTGATGTAAGATACTAATTGTCCGTTAAATACGACGACATGGCGGTGTAGCTCAGCTGGCTAGAGCGTACGGTTCATACCCGTGAGGTCGGGGGTTCGATCCCCTCCGCCGCTATATTTAATTTAACGGCCCGTTGGTCAAGTGGTTAAGACACCGCCCTTTCACGGCGGTAACACGGGTTCGAATCCCGTACGGGTCATCTAAAAAGATCATGCAAATTGCATGATCTTTTTTTGTTAAGTAAATTAAGACATACAACACTTCTACAAAATCACCCTATATTTTCTGAATATTCCATCGACTTTAAATGGATAAATTAAATACTGTGTATATATGTAGACTTATTTCGAATAAAACGTCGAACGATTATAAAAGTGAAAACTGTTGTTTTGACAAAAATCCCAATAATCATCTTTTATAATTACAGTAATTAAACTATGCAGGTGGTGTTAAAAATATGCCTAAAGCAGGAAGGAATACTATGAATACAAGTGCATTGGCGATGAATGAAAGTCAGCTTGGAACAATGAAGTGGACAAGTAAGTTGCGAATGAAATTTGAACAAGTTTTCTTTAGATGGGGATTCATAATTGTTGTTATTGGTTTTCTTTTGGGACGAGCATATATATTAACGAACATCTTACCTTTTGCATTGCCGTTTTTTGCTGCTGTTTATGTTATGAAGCGAGATAAAATGCCGCTCGCATTTTTAGCTCTGATGGGAGGAGCACTTTCAGTTTCGATAGATAATTTATTTTTTACTTTTGCATCTATTTTTACTTTCTTCATTTATAATATCTTCTTTAGTCGATTTACACGTAAAACTGTTGGACTTGTACCATTCCAAGTATTTATCTCCGCATTAACCGCACATTTAGTTGTTGTATATTTTGCACAACAGACCGTCACCATGTATGACTTGCTCGTTAGTACGATCGAAGCAGGACTTAGTTTCGTATTAACGATGATATTTCTGCAAAGTGTTCCACTATTGGTGGAAAGGAAAGGGAAACAACAAGCGTTAGAAACAGAAGAAATTGTTTGTTTAATTATATTACTAGCATCTGTTTTAACGGGTACAACAGATTGGTTCGTTTATGATGTTTCTATTCAACATATTTTCACTAGATACTTAGTATTAGTATTTGCATTTATTGCTGGCGCGGCTACAGGGTCCACGGTGGGAGTCGTCACTGGATTGATATTAAGTTTAGCGAATGTGTCTAGTTTGTCTCAACTTAGCCTCCTTGCCTTTTCAGGATTGCTTGGGGGATTGTTGAAAGAAGGGAAGCGTATAGGAGTTAGTTTAGGGTTATTAATTGGTACAAGTTTAATTACGTTATATGTAGACAAGCAAACAAGTATTGTAACAACCTTAATTGAATCTGGTGTGGCAATTGTTTTCTTTTTATTAACACCGAAACTTGTTATGGATCGTATTGCTAAATTTATGCCAGGTACACAAGAACACTCACAAGATCAACAACAATATTTACGAAGAATGCGCGATGTTACAGCGAACAAAATCAATCAATTTGCTAATGTATTTGCTGCTTTGTCTAATAGTTTTTCTGTATATGGGTACGTGGAAGAGGAAGATAAAGAAACAGAAGCGGATTTATTTTTAAGTACAATTACTGCAAAAACATGTCAAACGTGCTTTAAGAAGGATCAATGTTGGGTAGTTAATTTTGATAAAACGTACGATTATATGAAACAAATAATGAATGAGACAGAAGAAGGAACGTTGCAGCATAATCGGAAATTAGTTCGTGAATGGGACAAGCATTGTGTGAGAGGGAAGAAAGTAATGGATTTAGTAGCAGGTGAATTAGATCACTTCTATGAGGGACAGAAATTAAGAAAACAAATGAAGGAAAATCGTAGAATTGTAGCCGAGCAATTACTAGGTGTATCAAAAGTAATGGAAGACTTTGCTAAGGAGATACAACGAGAAAGAGAGAACCATCAAGCGCAGGAGGAGCAGATTTTACAAGCATTTCGTGATTTTGGTGTCGAAGTGGAGCATGTTGATATTTATTGTTTAGACAGAGGAAGTATTGATATTGAAATGTTGATTCCAGTTGCATCTAATGAGCATGGAGAATGTGAAAAATTGGTTGCGCCGATGCTCTCGGATATTTTAAAAGAAAATATCGTTGTTAAGCATGAAGAGAAATCCTCTTATCCAAATGGTCACAGTTTAATATCATTTGGCTCAGCGAAGACCTATTCTCTTGATACAGGATTGGCTACGGCTGCAAAAGGTGGTGGATTTGTTTCAGGCGATTCCTACGCGATGATGGATTTAAGTGTTGGAAAATATGCACTTGCGATTAGTGATGGTATGGGAAATGGGCAAAGGGCTCATATGGAGAGTAGGGAAACGGTAAAATTATTACAAAAGATACTTCAATCAGGTATTGATGAGGAAATAGCGATTAAGTCCATCAATTCAATTCTTTCTTTAAGAACGACAGAGGAGATGTATACCACGCTTGACTTGGCTATGGTAGATTTACGGGATGCGAGTGCGAAGTTTTTAAAGGTTGGATCGACGCCGAGTTTTGTTAAACGCGGCAATAATATTTTGAAAATTGAGGCAAGTAATTTGCCGATAGGAATTATTGAAGATGTTGAAGTTGATGTGGTTGGTGAGCAATTAAAAACGGGTGATATTCTTATTATGATGAGTGATGGCATTTTTGAGGGAGCGCAACATGTGGAGAATCATGAGTTATGGATAAAACGTAAAATTAAAGAACTACAAACAGAGGATCCACAAGAAATAGCTGATATTATTATGGAAGAAGTAATTAGGTCTGGTGATGGTTATATAAATGATGATATGACTATTGTTGTGGCGAAAGTAAAGAAAAATATGCCGAAGTGGGCTACGATTCCGATAGTGGGAATGCAGGCGCAATAAAATAATCAAAAAAACCTAGGTATTTACCTAGGTTTTTTTGATTAAAAAGGTAATGTAATTACTTTGTTGAATCTACAGGAGGAATGTAAGATAAAAATGTGAGTTTTGTACATCTTTTTTTTGCACAATGTTTGTAAAAGTTGTACCATTATATACAGGGTAACTAATGTTGCTGTTCTTGTTTAATGAAAGGTGATTGCGAAGTTGAAAGATGCATTTGTTGGAAAAGTAGATGACTTTGTAAAGCGGCATGATGTATTAAAGAAACATTCAACAATTGTTGTAGGGGTTTCTGGCGGTCCTGACTCTTTAGCTCTTCTATATTATTTGTTAGAAAAAAGGGCAGAAAAGCAACTCGAAATTGTAGTAGCACATGTGGATCATATGTTTAGAGGTAATGAATCTCATGAGGACCTACAGTTTGTACAGGGTCTTTGCAAAGAGCTGGGAGTTATTTGTGAGACGATAAGGATTAATGTGTCGCAATATCAACAGCAATATGGAATGAATGCACAAGTTGCTGCTAGAGAATGCAGATATGCATTTTTGGAAACAATAATGAAGAAATATGATGCGAGATATGTAGCTCTTGGTCACCATGGAGATGATCAAGTAGAGACAATTTTAATGCGCCTTGTACGAGGGAGTACTCCGAAAGGATACGCAGGAATTGCAGTGAAGCGTCCTTTTCATAATGGATATTTAATTAGGCCGTTACTTGGAGTAACTAAGGAAGAGATTGTTGATTACTGTAATAAGTTAAAAGTTATTCCACGTATAGATCCGAGTAATAAAAAGGAAGTATATACAAGGAATCGATTACGTAAATATGTCCTTCCTTATTTGAAAGAGGAAAATCCACAAATGCATGAGAAATTCCAAAAATTTAGCGTGCAGATGCAAGAGGATGAGGCTTATTTGCAGGAATTAGCTTTTGAGAAAATGAATAAAGTAATTACAAAAAAAAGCGATAAACAAATTAGCTTATCAATTCCTGCCTTTGAATCCATGTCTATGCCTTTACAAAGGAGAGGGATTCAACTAATATTAAACTATCTTTATGAATATAAGATTCCATCTTCGCTTTCTTCTATACATATTGACAAGGTGATTGAATTTTTTAAGCGGATACAACCTTCAGGTTCATTGGATTTTCCAGGTGGCTTGAAAATTATTCGTACATACGAAGAATGTAGCTTTGGATTTAAACAAGAAATTGTTTCTCCTTTTTTGCAAGATTTATCAGTACCCGGGACAATTACATTACCGAACGGAGATAAATTTGTAACAGAGGTGAGCGAGGATATACCAAGTAACATGAATGAAACAGTGTTTGTTGCTAAGTATAATGATATATCGTATCCACTTCGTATTCGTTCTAGGGAAAATGGAGATCGCATGTCAATACAAGGTATGGATGGTACCAAAAAGATAAAAGCTATTTTTATCGAATCGAAAGTACCGAAAGAAAAAAGAGAAGAATGGCCGATCGTTTGTGACGCAAGTGAAAATATTATTTGGGTACCCTTGTTGAAACGATCTGCATTTGCTATTTCGAAAGAGGTAGCAAAGAAGGATAAATATATTATTATTCACTACAAAAGCAAGGAGTCTTCCGGGAGGATAATGAAATGATGAATCAAGATATCGAAAAAGTATTAATTTCTGAGGAACAAATACAGGAAAAGGTGCTCGAATTAGGTGCAGTTATTGCAGAGGATTACAAAAATACAGTACCGCTTGCAATTGGTGTACTAAAGGGTGCAATGCCATTTATGGCAGATTTATTAAAGAGAACAGATACATATCTTGAAATGGATTTTATGGCTGTATCTAGCTACGGTCACTCTACTGTTTCAACAGGCGAAGTGAAAATCTTAAAAGATCTTGATACTTCTGTAGAAGGTCGCGATATTTTAATCGTTGAAGATATTATTGATAGCGGTCTTACACTAAGCTATTTAGTAGACCTGTTTAAATATCGTAAAGCGAAATCTGTAAAAATTGTTACATTATTAGATAAACCAACAGGTCGTAAGGTTGATCTGAAAGCGGATTATGTTGGATTTACTGTCCCTCATGAATTCGTTGTAGGGTATGGATTAGATTATAAAGAGCAATACCGTAATCTTCCGTATGTGGGAGTATTAAAACCAAGTGTTTACTCAAATTAATTAAATACAGGCGTTACAATTGTATAGGAAAGTTTTTCTATGTTACGATTTACTATAGTGTTTATGCCGTGAGAGGAGGTTAGGAATGAATCGTATCTTCCGTAATACCATCTTTTATTTACTGATATTCTTAGTAGTAATTGGGATCGTAAGCTATTTTAATGGTTCGACGCAAAAAACGACATCAGTTAGCTACGATAAATTCATTACTAAACTTGAAAAAGGTGAAGTGCGCAATGTGCAGCTTCAACCAAAAAATGGTGTATTTGAGGTAAAAGGACAATTCAATACTTCTAACCAAGGAGAACAATTTGTTACTTATGCACCAAATACTGAGGAATTACAAAAGAAAATTAATGATAAAGCGCAAGGGGCCGAGGTTAAGTATCAACCAGCAGAAGAAACAAGTGCTTGGGTAACATTCTTTACTTCTATCATTCCGTTTGTCATTATCTTCATTTTATTCTTCTTCTTATTAAATCAAGCTCAGGGCGGCGGTAGCCGTGTTATGAACTTCGGGAAAAGTAAGGCGAAGCTATACAATGATGAAAAGAAAAAAATTCGTTTCAGAGATGTTGCTGGAGCGGATGAAGAGAAACAAGAACTTGTTGAGGTAGTTGAATTCTTGAAAGACCCTCGTAAGTTCGCTGAAGTTGGTGCCCGTATTCCGAAGGGTGTTCTATTAGTGGGACCTCCAGGTACAGGTAAAACTTTACTAGCACGTGCTGTTGCAGGTGAAGCAGGCGTTCCGTTCTTCTCTATTAGTGGTTCTGACTTCGTAGAGATGTTCGTCGGTGTCGGTGCATCCCGTGTACGTGATCTATTTGAAAATGCAAAGAAAAATGCTCCTTGTATCATTTTCATTGATGAAATTGATGCAGTAGGACGTCAACGTGGCGCAGGTCTTGGCGGTGGTCATGATGAGCGTGAACAAACGTTGAACCAATTGCTTGTTGAAATGGATGGATTCGGTGCAAACGAAGGTATTATTATCATCGCTGCGACAAACCGTCCTGATATTCTTGATCCAGCGTTATTACGTCCAGGTCGTTTTGACCGTCAAATTACAGTAGATCGTCCAGATGTAAATGGTCGTGAAGCTGTACTTAAAGTACACGCTCGTAATAAACCGCTTGATGAGAATGTCAACTTAAGAGCAATTGCAACTCGTACACCAGGATTCTCTGGTGCCGATCTTGAAAACTTATTAAACGAAGCTGCTCTAGTAGCTGCGCGTCAAGATAAGAAGAAAATTGATATGAGTGACATTGATGAAGCGACGGATCGTGTTATTGCAGGTCCTGCTAAGAAAAGTCGTGTTATCTCTGAAAAAGAACGTAATATCGTTGCATTCCATGAAGCTGGCCATACTGTAATTGGTGTTGTCCTTGATGAAGCGGATATCGTTCATAAAGTAACAATTGTCCCTCGTGGTCAAGCTGGTGGATATGCAGTAATGCTTCCGAAAGAAGATCGTTACTTCATGACAAAACCAGAGTTACTTGATAAAATCACTGGTTTACTTGGTGGTCGAGTAGCTGAGGAGATTGTATTTGGTGAAGTAAGTACAGGTGCTCACAACGACTTCCAACGTGCGACTGGCATTGCAAGACGCATGGTTACGGAATTCGGTATGAGTGATAAGCTTGGACCGATGCAATTCGGTAGCTCACAAGGTGGTCAGGTATTCTTAGGAAGAGACTTCCACTCAGAGCAAAACTACAGTGATGCAATTGCACATGAAATCGATGTGGAAATGCAAACTATTATGAAAGACTGTTACGCTCGTGCGAAACAAATTCTTACTGAAAAACGTGATAAGCTAGATATTATTGCGAAAACGTTACTTGAAGTAGAAACGTTAGATGCAGAGCAAATTAATCATTTATATGATTATGGCAGATTACCAGAGCGTCCAACATCTTCAGATGATGTGAAAGTAAACATCAACATGAAGAAAGATGATGGAGACGCAGACGTAGAAGATAAGTAAGAGATAAAGGAGTGACAATAGTCACTCCTTTTTTATTTGTGGAATGAATGTAAGTGGCAAAAGAATTTAAATAAAACTATTATTAAAAATTGAAATAGAGAGTAATCTTTTTGTACAATGATGAGTATAGAAAAACTGATTACATAAGTATGTGTGATATGATGTTTTTATAAGTTTTATACATACTGCACAAATATAGATTAAATAAGATAAGTGGTGAGAATATGATTTTTGTATTGGATGTAGGGAACACAAATGCGGTACTAGGTGTGTTTGAAGAGGGGAAACTTCGTCAGCATTGGCGCATGGAAACAGATCGTCATAAAACAGAAGATGAGTATGGGATGCTTGTAAAGCAGTTACTTGAGCATGAGGGTCTTTCTTTTGAAGATGTGAAAGGTATTATTGTGTCTTCAGTCGTACCGCCAATTATGTTCGCTTTAGAGCGTATGTGTGAAAAGTATTTTAAAATTAAACCGCTTGTAGTAGGGCCTGGGATAAAAACTGGCTTGAATATTAAATATGAAAATCCACGTGAAGTAGGCGCGGACCGAATTGTAAATGCAGTAGCAGGAATCCACTTATATGGAAGTCCACTTATTATTGTTGATTTTGGTACGGCTACTACATATTGTTATATTAACGAAGAGAAGCATTATATGGGTGGCGTTATTACGCCGGGAATTATGATTTCGGCAGAGGCGTTATATAGTAGAGCAGCAAAGCTTCCTCGTATTGAAATTACAAAACCGAGTAGTGTTATCGGGAAGAATACAGTAAGTGCGATGCAATCAGGTATTCTTTATGGGTACGTTGGACAAGTGGAAGGTATTGTTAAGCGTATGAAAGAAGAAGCTAAACAAGAACCGAAAGTTATTGCAACGGGTGGATTAGCAAAATTAATTTCAGAGGAATCAAATGTAATTGATATTGTAGATCCATTTTTAACGTTAAAAGGTTTGTATATGTTATATGAACGTAATGCAAATTTACAATATGAGAAAGGTGAATAAATAAGTATGAAAGATTATTTAGTAAAAGCGTTAGCGTTTGATGGAGAAGTGCGTGCGTATGGTGTACGTACGACAAACACAGTAAGTGAGGCACAAAAACGTCACGATACATGGAGAACAGCTTCAGCGGCACTTGGTCGTTCTTTAACTGCGGGTACAATGATGGGTGCTATGCTAAAAGGCGAGCAGAAGCTAACGATTAAAGTAGAGGGTAACGGTCCGATTGGTCCTATCTTAGTAGATGCTCATGCAAATGGAGATGTACGTGGTTATGTAACGAATCCACATGTTGATTTTGAAGGGACAGAACAAGGGAAATTACGTGTATATCAAGCGGTAGGTACAGAAGGATTTGTAACGGTAATTAAAGATATCGGTATGCGTGAGCCGTTTATCGGTCAATCTCCTATCGTTTCAGGAGAACTAGGGGAAGACTTCACGTATTATTTCGCAGTTTCTGAGCAGACGCCTTCTTCTGTGGGTGTTGGTGTTCTTGTAAATGGGGATGACAGCGTATTGGCCGCGGGTGGATTTATCCTTCAAATTATGCCGGGCGCACAGGAAGAAACAATTTCATTCATTGAAGATCGTTTACAAAAAATCCCTCCTGTATCAACATTGATCGAACAAGGTCTTTCTCCAGAAGAGCTACTATATGCAGTCCTTGGAGAGGATAAAGTAAAAGTATTAGAAACTATGGATGTTCAATTTAATTGCACGTGCTCACGCGAACGTATTGAGAGTGTGTTAATTAGTTTAGGTAAAACAGAATTAGAGCAAATTCGTGAAGAAGAAGAAGAGACGGAAGTTCACTGTCACTTCTGTAATGAACGATATAAATTCGCTAAAGAAGATATTACAAGCCTGATTGAGAGTCTGTAATAGAGAAGTTTAGGTGGAGAATCAGCTGCCCAAATAGATTGACAAACAGGGAATTTTCTGACAAAATCTAAATATAGATAAAACCAATAAAAATACTCGGTGTTAGGAGTGACAGGAATGCGAGTGGCACAATCAGTTTCAGAATTAATCGGGAAAACGCCGATCGTTAAGTTGAACCGCATCGTAGAATCAGACAGCGCAGATGTATACTTAAAATTAGAATTTATGAATCCGGGGAGCAGTGTTAAAGATCGTATCGCGTTAGCTATGATTGAAGATGCTGAAAATAAAGGATTATTAAAAGAGGGCGATACAATCATTGAGCCGACAAGTGGTAACACAGGTATTGGCTTAGCGATGGTAGCGGCTGCTAAAGGATATAAGGCAATTTTAGTAATGCCAGAAACAATGAGTATTGAGCGTCGTAATTTATTACGCGCTTACGGTGCCGAATTAGTATTGACTCCAGGACCTGAAGGAATGGGTGGAGCAATTCGTAAGGCAACTGAATTAGCAAAAGAACATGGGTACTTTATACCACAACAGTTCCAAAATCAAGCGAATCCAGAAATCCACCGTTTAACAACAGGTCCAGAAATTGTTGAACAGATGGGTGATCAATTAGATGCGTTTATCGCGGGTATTGGTACAGGTGGAACAATTACAGGTGCTGGTGAAGTGCTGAAGGAAGCGTATAAAGATATTAAAATTTATGCGGTAGAACCTGCGGATTCGCCAGTATTATCTGGTGGGAAACCAGGACCGCATAAAATCCAAGGAATTGGAGCGGGATTTGTTCCAGAGACATTGGATGTAGCGGTATATGATGAAATTATCCAAGTGAAAACAGAGCAAGCATTCGAATATGCAAGAAGAGTTGCTCGAGAAGAAGGTATTTTAGTAGGTATCTCTTCAGGAGCGGTCATCTATGCAGCGAAAGAAGTTGCGAAGAAATTAGGTAAAGGGAAAAAGGTACTTGTTATTATTCCGAGTAACGGTGAACGTTATTTAAGTACACCACTTTATCAATTTGAATCATAATTGAATGCGATTGAAAAAGCATCCTTGAAAGAGGATGCTTTTTCTTTTTGGATTGGAAAAAGGAAAAGAGTGAATGACTAGAAAACTTCATGTAAAATAAGAGGTAGTATAATTAATTTATTTTCACTAGCCCTTGAGTATAATCATTCTCTGTATACATAACTTATGTAGTTGGAGTTGGTTAGTCTTAGAGGGTGGGATAAAAGAAGACGGGGTGTTGATATGCAACGAAGAAAATCTTTAGCGCTTTCTATTCCATATCAGTTAGATTTCTTTAAGCAATATAAATTTCTTTCCAAAAATAAGCCACAACATATTTTGTTAGAAAGTGGACGTGGTGGTCGTTATAACATTGTGGGGCTGGATCCAGTAGCGGTAATTCAAGGGAAGAATGAGACGTTACATATAAGGGAAAGTGGTAAGGAAACAATAAAGCGAGGGAATCCATTAGATTTAATGCAAGAATATATGGAGAAATGGAAAACGGACTATAATCCGGAGTACCCGCCTTTTCAAGGTGGTGCAATTGGTTACTTTAGTTATGATTGTATCCGTTATATCGAAAAACTTTCTTCTCTTGCAGAGGATGATCTGAATATACCTGATATATTCTTTTTATTATTTGATGACGTGTTTGTATACGATCAAAAAGAACAAGTATTATGGATTATTACGCATTATGTAGATGAACATGAAAAGGCAGAAGAACGATTAAATGCATGGAAGGATCTTTGGGTGAAAGAAGCGCCTAAATTGACTATGCCGTTTGAATGTCCTGAAAAGAAAAATGAAACAGTTGCTTTTACGGAAGAGGGCTTTATAAAGGCCGTTGAACGTATTCAAGAATATATTGGAGCGGGTGATGTGTTTCAAGTAAACTTGTCGACAAGGCAAGAAAGAACTTTACAAACACATCCGCTAGAAGTTTATACAAGTCTTCGTGAAATTAATCCATCTCCATATATGGGTTACTTGGAGCTTGGGGATTTTCAAATTGTTAGTGCTTCGCCTGAATTGCTAATTAAAAAACAAGGGCCAGAAGTAAGTACAAGACCAATTGCTGGTACAAGATCCCGCGGTGCGAATGAACAAGAGGATGAAGAATTAGCAAGAGAATTAATTGAGAACGAAAAGGAAAGAGCAGAGCACGTAATGCTTGTGGATTTAGAACGAAACGATTTAGGCCGGATTTGTAAATATGGAACGGTTGAAGTAGATGAATTTATGGTAATTGAAAAGTACTCGCACGTTATGCATATTGTTTCTAATGTGCGCGGTGAAGTGGAAGAAGATAAGGATGCGTTCGATTTAGTAAAGGCCGTATTTCCTGGCGGGACAATTACTGGTGCCCCGAAAATACGTACGATGGAGATTATTGAAGAATTAGAGCCTGTTCGCCGAGGAATTTATACAGGTTCAATTGGTTGGATTGGTTATTCCGGAGATACGGAATTGAATATTGTAATTAGAACGCTGCTTGCTAAAGATGGGCAAGCACATGTACAAGCTGGAGCTGGAATTGTAATTGATTCGAATCCAAAAAATGAATATAAAGAGTCGTTAAAAAAGGCAATCGCTTTATGGCGTGCGAAAGAAAGTAGCGAAGAAACGGTTAGGTGAGAGAAATGATATTGATGATTGATAATTATGATTCTTTTACATTTAATTTAGTACAGTTTCTTGGAGAACTTGGACAAGAGCTTGTTGTTAAGCGTAATGATGAGGTGACTATTTCGGATATTGAGAATATGAAGCCAGACTTTTTGATGATTTCGCCAGGTCCATGTAGTCCTAATGAGGCGGGTATTAGTATGGAGGTTATTCAATACTTCGCTGGAAAGATTCCGATTTTTGGAGTTTGTCTTGGGCATCAATCAATTGCGCAAGTGTTTGGTGGAGAGGTTGTTCGTGCAGAACGATTAATGCATGGGAAAACGTCGCCTATGCATCATGACGGAAAGACAATTTTCTCGGATATTCCTAATCCGTTTACTGCAACGCGTTATCATTCACTGATTGTAAAGAAAGAGACGTTACCAGAATGTTTAGAGATCACATCTTGGACGGAAGAGGGAGAGATTATGGCGCTTCGTCATAAAACGTTGCCGATTGAAGGTGTACAATTCCATCCAGAATCTATTATGACTTCTCATGGGAAAGAGTTGTTGCATAATTTTATTCGTAAATATAGTCCAAGTGTGACGTTATGTTAATTTACGTAAATGGCGCGTATGTAGAAGCGAGTGAAGCGAAAATTTCTCCTTATGATCATGGTTATTTATATGGGCTTGGAGTTTTTGAGACGTTTCGTATTTATAATGGTCATTCTTTCTTGTTGGATGATCATTATGAACGTTTAATGGATGCGCTGGATACATTGCAAATCAAATGGACAATGACGAAAGATGACGTAATACTTATTTTGGAGAATTTACTCGTTAAGAATGGATTGAAGCATGCGTATGTGCGCTTTAATGTATCGGCGGGTATAGATGAAATAGGATTGCAAACGAATGTGTATGAAGAACCATCCGTTATTGTTTTTATAAAACCTTTGGCAATTCCAGGAGATGTAGTGGAGAAAGAAGGGGTTATTTTAAAACAAGTACGAAACACACCAGAGGGTGCGTTTCGCTTGAAGTCCCATCATTATTTAAATAATATTTTAGGGAAACGCGAAATTGGAAATGGTGTGAATAAGGAAGGGATTTTCCTTACTGAAACAGGTTATGTTGCAGAGGGGATTGTTTCGAATCTCTTTTTTGTTAAAGGAGGTAATTTGTATACTCCTTCATTAGAAACAGGGATTTTAAACGGTATCACTCGTGCATTTATTATAAAGGTTGCTGAAGAGCTGGGTATAGAAGTAAAGGAAGGTTTCTTTACAAAAGATGAATTGCTTTCAGCGGATGAAGTGTTCGTAACGAACTCTATTCAAGAAATTGTTCCTCTTTATCGTATAGAGGGGGAAGATTTCCCGGGCAAAGTGGGAATAGTTACAAAAAGATTTATTGATCTTTATGAAGTGCAGAGAGAGAAATTGTGGAGCAGAAATGAATTGCGAAGAGGAGATGTGTAATTTGAAGTGGGATTATGATTTACGCTGCGGCGAATATACATTGAACTTAAATGAAAAGACATTAATTATGGGGATTTTAAATGTAACACCAGATTCGTTTTCTGATGGTGGGAGTTACAACGAGGTAGATGCTGCAGTGCGTCACGCGAAAGAAATGAAAAATGAAGGTGCTCATATTATTGATATTGGTGGTGAATCTACCCGCCCGGGTTTTGCTAAAGTTTCGGTAGAAGAAGAAATAAAGCGAGTCGTTCCGATGATTCAGGCGGTTTCGAAAGAAGTGAAATTACCTATTTCTATTGATACGTATAAAGCTGAAGTTGCAAAACAAGCGATTGAAGCTGGTGCCCATATTATTAATGATATTTGGGGAGCGAAGGCGGAACCGAAGATTGCTGAAGTTGCAGCCTATTATGATGTACCCATTATCTTAATGCATAACCGAGATAATATGAACTATCGCAACTTAATGGCTGATATGATTGCCGATTTGTATGAAAGTATTAAAATTGCTAAAGATGCTGGTGTGCGAGATGAGAATATTATTTTAGACCCAGGTATCGGTTTTGCGAAAACGCCTGAACAAAATTTAGAAGCGATGCGTAATTTAGAACAGTTAAATGTACTGGGTTATCCAGTCCTATTAGGTACTTCAAGAAAGTCCTTTATTGGCCATGTATTAGATTTACCAGTGGAGGAACGTCTTGAAGGGACGGGCGCTACTGTTTGTCTTGGCATTGAAAAGGGCTGTGAGTTTATCCGTGTTCATGATGTGAAAGAAATGGCGCGTATGGCTAAGATGATGGATGCGATGATTGGTAAGGGGGCAAAATAATTGGATAAAATTTATATCCATGATATGGAGTTTTACGGTTATCATGGTGTATTCCCAGAAGAGAATAAATTAGGTCAGAGATTTAAAGTAGATTTAACGGTGGAGTTGGATTTAAAACGCGCAGGAGAAAGTGACGACTTAGAGCATTCTGTCAATTACGGGGAACTTTTTGAGCTATGTAGAAAAGTTGTTGAAGATAGAACGTATAAGCTTGTAGAGAGTATCGCTGAAAATATCGCTACAGATATATTGAAACAATATGAGAGTATTTCACGGTGTACAATTAAGGTAATTAAACCGGATCCGCCGATACCAGGACATTATCGTGCTGTAGCTGTGGAAATTACGAGAGAGCGTCCATGAATAATATAGCGTACATTGCATTAGGTTCAAATATTGGAGAGCGTTATACGTATTTAACTGAAGCGATTAAGTTTTTAAATAAAAACCCTTATATCCATGTTGATGATGTTTCGTCTGTATATGAAACGGAACCAGTTGGCTATACTGACCAAAGTTGCTTTTTAAATTTAGTTATAAAAATTTCTACCAATTTATCACCGCAAGAATTATTGAAAGTAACGCAAAAGGTAGAGAATGGTTTAGGAAGAAAAAGGGAAATCAGATGGGGTCCGAGGACCATCGACCTTGACATTTTACTATATAATCAAGAAAATATTGAAGCAGAGAATCTTATTGTTCCGCATCCGCGGATGTTCGAAAGAGCTTTTGTTATCGTTCCGTTGTTAGAAATCAATCAAGATATAAAACAAGACATTTCACGTTCACAAGTAGAAGAAATGAAAAGGCGAGAGGGAGTAACGGTATGGAAGCAGAAAAATGGGGAAGACGCATTCGTGCTTTTCGAAAGCTAAAAGGCTATACACAAGAAGGTTTTGCTAAAGAATTAGGAGTATCTGTATCTGTTTTAGGTGAAGTTGAGAGAGGGAATCGATCGCCTTCCCAAGATTTTGTAGTAGAAGTTGCTAAAGCATTAAAGGTCTCGATAGATGAACTAATGCCGAAGTGACTATGAAGGAAGGAGTAAATCGAGTGTTAAAGATTGCAAATATTGAGATGAAAAATCCGGTTGTATTAGCACCGATGGCGGGAGTGTGTAACTCTGCATTCCGTTTGACAGTAAAAGAATTTGGTGCAGGTTTAGTTTGTGCCGAAATGGTAAGTGATAAGGCAATATTACTTAATAACAAAAGAACATTAGATATGCTATATATCGATGAGAGAGAAAAGCCATTAAGTTTACAAATTTTTGGTGGAGAGAAAGAGACTCTTGTGGATGCTGCGAAATACGTAGATAAATATACGACAGCAGACATTATTGATATTAATATGGGGTGCCCAGTACCGAAAATCACTAAGTGTGATGCAGGAGCAAAGTGGCTTTTAGACCCAAATAAAATATATGAGATGGTAGCGGCAGTTGTAGATGCTGTTGAAAAGCCAGTTACGGTTAAAATGCGTATTGGTTGGGATGAAGATCATATTTTCGCAATAGAAAATGCTAGAGCTGTTGAGCGTGCTGGTGGACAAGCGGTAGCGGTTCATGGGCGTACACGAGTGCAAATGTATGAAGGTAAAGCGGATTGGAATATTATTAAACAAGTAAAGCAGGCTGTAAATATTCCGGTTATCGGAAATGGTGATGTCGAAACACCACAAGATGCAAAGCGTATGCTTGATGAAATTGGTGTAGATGGTGTTATGATTGGTCGCGCTGCTCTTGGAGATCCGTGGATGATTTATCGTACGGTAAAGTATTTAGAGACAGGTGAGTTAATGCCGGAACCGACAGTGCGCGAGAAAATTGATGTATGCATGTTGCATCTAGATCGTCTTATCGATTTAAAGAATGAAAATGTCGCCGTAAGAGAGATGAGAAAGCATGCAGCTTGGTATTTAAAAGGTGTTCGTGGTAATGCGAGTGTACGTAATGGTATCAATACTTGCAACACACGTGAAGACCTTGCGAATGTATTAGGTGCATTTGTAGAAGAAGTAGAAGCGAAACAACAAACAATTTACGTTGGTTAATAAGGGGATGTAGAAGATTGACATTCTTCTATACACTTCCTATAATTACGTGAAAGAAAGAAGAACTGCCAGTTAGTTGCTGGCAGTTTTTCTAGTTGAGTAGAAAATGCTATACTGTATATATTATAAAAATTAATAGAGCTGGAGTGATATTAATATCATGGATAACATGAACCACGAAGAATTAAACGACCAATTGCTTGTTCGTCGTGAAAAGCTACATAATTTACGTGAGCAAGGAATCGATCCGTTCGGTAAACGATTTGAACGCACAAATTCAACAACTGACTTAGTAAGTCTATATGGAGAATTCTCTAAAGAAGAATTAGAAGAGAAAGAAATCACTGTTTCCATCGCTGGTCGTATTATGACAAAACGCGGTAAAGGAAAAGCGGGATTTGCGCACATTCAAGATTTACAGGGGCAAGTTCAAATTTATGTTCGTAAAGATACTGTTGGAGATGAAGAGTACGAGTTATTCACGACAGCAGATTTAGGTGACTTAGTAGGTATTGAAGGTAAAGTGTTCAAAACAAACGTTGGAGAACTTTCAGTAAAAGCAACAGGATTTACACTTTTAACGAAATCTCTTCGTCCATTACCGGATAAATATCATGGATTAAAAGATGTTGAACAACGCTATCGTCAACGTTACTTGGACTTAATTACAAGTATGGAAAGCCGTGAAACGTTCGTTACCCGTAGTAAAATCATTCGTGAAATGAGAAGATATTTAGATGACAACGGTTATCTTGAAGTAGAAACGCCTATGATGCACGCGATTGCAGGTGGAGCGTCTGCTCGTCCTTTCACTACACACCATAATGCGTTAGATATGGAATTATATATGCGTATCGCAATTGAACTTCATTTAAAACGTCTTATTGTGGGCGGATTAGAAAAGGTTTATGAGATCGGCCGTGTATTCCGTAATGAGGGTGTATCAACTCGTCACAACCCTGAGTTTACGATGATTGAATTATATGAAGCGTACGCTGATTATAATGATATTATGAAACTAACAGAAAATATGGTTGCTCATATCGCGAAAAAAGTATTGGGTACAACAACAATCCAATATGGTGATTATGAAATTAATCTAGAGCCAGAATGGACACGTCTTCATATGGTAGATGCAATTAAGCAACACTCTGGAGCAGATTTCTGGAATCCAATGAGTGTAGAAGAAGCGCGTGAACTTGCAAAAGAACATAATGTAGAAATTAAAGATACAATGGAAGTTGGTCATATTATTAATGAGTTCTTCGAACAAAAAGTAGAAGATAAATTAATCCAACCAACATTTATTTACGGTCATCCGGTAGAAATTTCGCCACTTGCGAAAAAGAATGACCAAGATCCAAGATTCACAGATCGTTTCGAGTTATTTATCGTTGCACGTGAACATGCAAATGCATTCACTGAGTTAAATGATCCAATCGATCAAAAAGAACGTTTTGAAGCTCAATTAAAAGAGCGCGAGCAAGGTAATGACGAAGCTCACATGATGGATGATGATTATATCGAAGCTCTTGAGTACGGCATGCCTCCTACAGGCGGATTAGGAATCGGTATTGATCGTTTAGTTATGTTATTAACAAATGCACCATCTATTCGCGATGTACTATTATTCCCTGCTATGCGTCATAAACAAGACTAAGCTTTGGAGATTTCTCCAAAGCTTTTTTTATTTTACTATGAGTGACATGAAAGGAGTGGATCTTGATAGAGTAGACAATGCGTTTGGAAATTATATTTATATAGAAGAAACATGCTATTTTTATACCTTTTTACTAGGTTGAAAATTTTATTAGAAAAACTATTGCATTTTAATAATCAAACTGGTATATTTATATTCGTTGCCACGAAAGGTAACAAGAGAAACAAACGAAAAACAACTTATTGAAAAAAGTTGTTGACGAAAATATAACGAAATGTTATATTAGTAAAGTCGCTTCTGGGCGACGAAGTAGTTCTTTGAAAACTGAACGAAACAAACAACGTGAACGTCAATTTTTATTTTTAGATGCTAGAC
>NZ_MAOC01000057.1 GCF_001884135.1 Bacillus nitratireducens
GACCTTGTCCCTGTGAGAGTAGGACGTCGCCAAGCAAAAACCTAAGTCGTTTCGACTTAGGTTTTTTTATGTTTATTTTTATTTACCAAATGTTAAAATCCATAAATTGAATGATAAGGCGATAAAAAGGTTATAAAGTTAATACTTTTAAATAGTAGTTGAAGGTAAGAATTACCTTTTTGTGGTAATTAAGTTGTAGTATGAATAAGGATATTTTAGATCTTATATGAAAAGGTTATGTGAAAAAAATAGCTATCTAGCTCTTTTTCACATAACCTTTTGTGTTTTTAAAGGATTTTATATAAGAAAAAATCTATAATTAAGGTAGTTAACATATATTTTTTTGATGGGTGTGGGGGATTATGAAGGAAATATGCATGTTATTAGTGGCTGTTATATTATGGGGGACGGCAATTGCGCCAACGAAATGGGCATTAGAATCCATTCAACCATTTACTTTGTTGTTTATTCGTCTTTTCTTTGCGGGTGGAATTTGTATGCTTTTCTCATTTAACGAACTACAAAAAGCGATTGTACATAAACATATTCCATGGAAAAGAATGAGTTTGTTATCTTTTACTGGTGTAGCTGGATACTTTATGTTCACATCCTACGGCATTTCTTTAACAAGTGGATTGCATGTTAGTATCATAGATGCTGCGTTACCGTTAGTTACAATACTTTTTTCCGCGTTCTTTTTGAAAGAGAAAATTCAGCTGAATTATTGGATAGGTATTATATTAGGGGTTATAGGGGTACTTCTTATTACAATTCCATCTAATAATGTCGATCAAGAGGTGTCTTTAATAGGAGATATCCTTATTTTATTAAGCACTTTCTTATTTGCTTTCTATACGGTATTGTTAAAACAGCCAAAACAGGAACAGTATCTATCAAACAAGGTTTTTACAACACTAACTTTAATTATTGGGGCGTTTGTTTTATTACCATTTGCGATGGTAGAAACTTTTTATTATGGTTTCCCAAAGGTTGAAACGTGGAAGACTGGACTTAGTGTGATGTATCTTGTTATTGGGGCGACAATTCTAGCATATTGGTTTTGGAATAAAGCACTAGAGAGAGTTTCTGCATCAGTAAGTGGATTATATTTAAATGCATTACCATTAATAAGTATTGTTGCTTCAATTGTTCTATTAAATGAATCTCTGACATGGAGGGTAATAATGGGGGCAAGTCTAGTTTTAATCGGAGTAGGATGGGCGGATAAGCAAAAATTACGTAATCTATTAAAAGGTAATAAGGTGGAGAGTAGGGACTGTTAAACAGTATGTTTTATATAATTAAAATGTTAAAAAGATACCTTATATATATGAGGTATCTTTTTATATATAGCAAAGATAATAAACTAAAATTAGTATGGATATTCTTTGCTATATCTATACGTATCGAAATCTTTTTGAAATGTTGTTTGGACGAGTTGTATGCACTCAGTATCATAAAAGCTTTCGAAAGTTGGATGACGGAGAAATAAAGGGTCAGTAATATCGGCTTCGCTAAAATTCCCTTTATAAATCATGGCGGGAGTTTGATGATGCCATGATGTTGAGAACTCATTTATTGGTGCAGTTTTTAATTCGAAACGCTTTTCTAATTCTTTCATTTCCTGATCGAAGTTTTCTAAGTATATATAATTGGTCACATATTCTTCTTCACCAGCTATATATTGTTGTGTGAAATGTGGGTTAATATCATCTGCTTGAGCACCTTTAATAAATAGGTAATATAGAAATTGTTTAAATGAGATCCCTTTAGGAGAATTTTCATCTTGATATAAAAACTTTCGGATGGGTTTCCATTCGGGATTTTCCATATAGGGAGGTGCAATTAAGGATACGAAAGAACTAACTGCTCTTCTAAAAGGATTACGAACAATTTTAAAAGTTTCTTTTTGTTTATCTCGTAATGCTATACCTAGTCGCACATCGTAGGCAGGTGTACTTTTATATATGTCATATTCGTAATTATGAATGAAGGGATGATAGTTTAAAGCTGGTTGTAATAAATCAATCTGGTAAAAAAACCACTTAGCAAGGGAAGTGCAACCGCTTTTTTGACTCCAAAATAGAATGATGGGAAACTTCCTATGATAGTGTGGGCTTCTTGAATGGGCGCTTATGATGTGTAATAAAGAAGGATCGAACAAGTTCTACACTCCTTTCAGTTATCTTACTGATATGTATGAGAAATAAAGAAGAGGTATGAGAGTCTTTTTCATCTTTTTTTTTAAAATGAAAGATTAATATTGACTATTATTATATAGAGGTGTAATATAGGACAAGTCGCCGAT
>NZ_MAOC01000058.1 GCF_001884135.1 Bacillus nitratireducens
CAATTTGCCAACGCAGTGAATATAAATCATAGATTTTCTCTTTTGGTACCCATTCCGTAGGAATGTTTGTCATATATACCGTAATTCCTTGTAAAAGTTTCGTACGCTCTGTATATGTAATCCCTTTTTTCTTTTCACGAATAGCTCGATCATGTAGACGTTTCTGTTTTTGCTCCTCTGTACATCTATAAACCACAATGCGAGTGGGTAGTTTGTCTTTGCTCCCTACATATACATCATGTAATTCATATACTTGGCCAGGTTGTAATTGGTTCATGATGTCTTCCAAATGAATTTGTATATATACCGGTCTCAATTGAGCAGGTTTTGTTTTAAATACCACTGTTTCGAATTCTTTTCTATATATTTTAGTTGGCAATTTAAGACGTGATAAATAATAGCCTTCCTTATCTTGGATCGATTTAAAGTCTTGTAAACGAAAATACCCTAAGTCACGAATATATAGTTCATTCTTTTGTGTCATGTCCATTCGAGTCGCCCCATATGCCTGATCACTTCGTTTTCCTGGTTCAATTTTCACATCAGAAAACTCTCCACTCAACAAGTCATACTCTAATTGAATTTTTACACCAGCTGTATGACTACAGCCTCCGGCACCAGGATAAGTAGCTGCGAATCGATCTGGAACTTGAAAGGTTGTAGAATCAAGGATGCGAATCCGCTCAAAGTAAGCAGAAAGAGAATGAGAAATTGTAGATGATCCTCCAATTTTAGCTTGTAGAAGTGTAGTAAATACATTTCGAAAGAAGGCTACAGAAGCCGAGTTAAATCGTCGATTCAGTCCC